>NZ_JBHLTG010000001.1:0-1972238 GCF_042434515.1 Lysobacter korlensis | reverse complement strand
TCTCTGTGCTTCACCGTGTGCTAAACAGGCTCGATGACGCCTAACAATTCGTCCAAGCCGACGCCGCTTCGCGGCGCGGCTTAACTCAGGTGTTAGGCGTCGCTAGTAGTGATATCGCAGCTGGGCGATCAGCAATTCACCATCCGCGACTTTGTAGACGATCCGATGCTCGTCGGTAATTCGCCGGGACCAGTAACCTGAAAGCGCATGCTTAAGCGGCTCAGGCTTGCCGGTGCCCTCGTGAGGCGTCCGGCTGATCTCCTTGATTAGCCCGTTGATCCTCTGCACCAGCTTCTTGTCGGTCTTCTGCCAGTACAGGTAGTCCTCCCACGCCTGCTCGGAGAAGACCAGCCTCATTCAGCCAGCTTCCGCTCGCGTCCCTTGCCCGCTTCGAGCTCGGCAATCGAGTCCATCAGCCGCTTTGCGTTCTTCGGGCTGCGCAACAGGTAGGCCGTCTCTTCCATGGCGTTGTAGTCTTCCAACGAGAGCATCACCACGGCCTGCTGTCCGTTGCGGGTGATGATGATTGGCTCATGGTCCTCGCAGACCCGGTCCATGGTGTCGGCCAGGTTGGCGCGGGCAGCAGAGTAGGTAATGGCGTCCACGACAGCCTCCATTGTTGTACGGCTTATTGTACAATACCGGCCGGTGTCTGTCGAGCGGCGCCTAACAATTCGTCCAAGCCGAAACCGCTTCGCGGTTCGGCTTAACTCAGGTGTTAGGTGCGCCGTGCAACCTCCTCGTCAGTCCAGCATCTCGATAGGCTGCGAAGCGGGCGGGCCCGAGGCCCGGCTTCCGTGCGAGCTGAAGGTCGGGCTCTACCAGACGTTGGCGCGGCATGTCACCTCCTCACACTGCGAAGCGGTCGATGAGTACGCGCTCGTCCTGAGGGTCGACGGATCGTTAGCGCAGTACGGACCTGAGGGCATCCACCGCATTCGCTTTGCAAAGGCTCGGCGACATATCTCTGCAGACATACAGGTTCCGGAGACTGCTTGGCGAGTAGCAACTGCAGACCTCAAGCTTTATCTTGCGGCTCAAGTACGGGCAGCTCTTGAGGCCTGCGTGCGCCGGCTTGAGAAAGACGGTGTCGCCGTCGCAGGAGCCGACCTTCTCGCGCAGGTGGACGTCGCGATTGGCGATTGGCTCGGTCCGGGCGGCGCACCTAACAATTCGTCCAAGCCGAAACCGCTTCGCGGTTCGGCTTAACTCAGGTGCTAGAGGGCTATGGCCGCAATGCAGTCGCGTGAGAGTGAGCAACTGGCGGCGCTTCTGCACCAGCATGGAGCGGCGGGGCCTCAGGTTGCGCCAACCAAAGCGTGGCAAGCATTCAAGGTATTCGGTCGGCAACTCGCCGATCAGGAGGGAGTTGGTCTGCTCTTCCAGCTCGGCACGTTCAACTTCAGCGGCGAACCGCAGTTCTACTTCGACCCTGTGTGCCAGCTTGAGCGGCTGGATGCTGAGGGAGAGCACGATGGGTTTGAGCAAATCCACTGCGAGCTCTCCTGCGCGCCTGGGGCCGAGCTAGAGGGTCTCGAGGTAAGCCTTTGGTCCTTCGGGTTCCCGTCGGTCGAGGAGTTCTTCCAAGCGGTTGAGGCCATGCCGCAGTTCAAGGTGGCAATGGCTCAGCCCGTGTACTGTTTGAGCGTGACCCATGAGCTCGTCTAGGGCGCCCTCTAACAATTCGTCCAAGCCGACGCCGCTTCGCGGCGCGGCTTAACTCAGGTGTTAGACCTTACTCGCCTATCAGCCATCCAATGTCTCTTGTCCAGGACTTGCCGTGAAGACAATCCCCGCCCTGCTCGCTCTTGCCCTCGCCGCCGGCGTCATGCCCGGGTGCAAGAAGCACGACGAACCTGTCAGCCCGGCTGCGACAGAGGCTCCCACGCCCGTCGCTGCCCCCACGAACCCGCCTGAACCCGCCGCTGCCGCGGCCTTCGACCTTGCCCGCGTGCCGGTCTCGACCGCCCTGTTGGGCGAGTTCCCGTATTTCGGTCTGCCGGAGGGCTACAAGCCCATGGGCCAGCCCGAGCAACGCGACTTCGACCGCTTTCCGTTCTGGACCGGCGACCGCTTCGAATGGGTCGAGGGCCGCATCTGGTCGACGTTCATTGGCCGCGAGCCCGGGAAGTCAATGTCGCAATTGGAGGTCGCCCGCAACATCGAACAGGTGGTGCGTGAAGCGGGCGGCGTGAAAGTCTTCGAAGGCCGGGTGCCGAAGGAAGCGGTCGATACGCTGGGCGATGACATCATGGTCAGCCAGAACACCGGCATCGGCGGCATTGCCAGCGAGCCCAGCATCGTCCACGTCGTGCGCCGCCCCGACCGCACCATCTGGGTTTACCTCAATACCTACAGCGCCGGCGGAAGCCTTACCATCGCTGAGACGAAGCCGTTCGTCGCCACTGCGAAACTCCTGCCGGCCGCCGAACTCAAACAGGAGATCGACGCGACAGGCAAGGTGGCGCTGCAGGTCAACTTCGCGACCGACAGCGCGCAGATCCTGCCTGACTCGCAGCCGCAGGTTGCGCAGGTGGCGCAACTGCTCAAGGACGATCCAAAACTCAGCCTTGCAGTCAACGGCCACACCGACGGCAGCGGCGACCCGGCCCACAACCTGGAACTTTCCGAAGCTCGGGCCAAGGCCGTGGTTGATGCAGTCACCGCCCAGGGCGTGGACGGCGCACGACTAAATGCTAAGGGCTTTGGCGACACGCAGCCAGTGGCCGACAACAGCACCAGCGAGGGCAAGGCACGAAACCGGCGCGTGGAACTGGTCAAGCAATGAGCCGTGGGCACCTTACTGCTGTAGAGAAGCGAGACCTCGTCTACATCTTCGACTCTGGTGCCGCCGCCCTGCCGCTCGAGGGAATGCTCGGCAATGGAGACAGCGTCGGACCAGTGCTGTGGCAACGCGATGGCCGCTGGAAGTTGCTGAGCTTGGCACGCTGCCGGCTCAGCACGTCACAGCCGGGGTTCTATGGTCAGGAGAGCCACCGAGTCCGAGTGTCGCGCTAGCTGCCTTGGATCGATGCCACCGTGAGCGGCGGGGGCTTCCGCGTCATAAGGCCTAACAATTCGTCCAAGCCGATGCCGCTTCGCGGCACGGCTTAACTCAGGTGTTAGGCGGGCAGCAGTCGCTGTCTTGGCCGGTGCAGCTCTGCTCGGCCTCGCGCTACAACCGCACTCAGGCAATGGCGCTGTGGCTTCCGTCGCAGCGCTCGCAAGTTCGCTCGGGACCGTTGGCTGCTTTCGGAGGCATCAGACCTCACGCTCTTCCGGCTCTCGCCCGGCCGGGCCGTCGGGCATAACTTCGTCACGCTGCGGCGGTTCTCGGCGGTCGCTTTTTCAGCAGTCGCCGCCAGGCTGCGTGCCTTCGTCCGCTGCCGGCTGACGGCTCTGCCCGTTGCTGTGCCGCCCTGCCCGGCCCGCGGCTCTGGTCTCGGCCGTTGTCTCTTCTCCAGCTCCGGCCGGTGTGCTGCAGCCTAACTATTCGTTCAAGCCGAGCCCGCTTCGCGGACCGGCTCGAACTTTCTAACAAGCCCAAATGATTTCTATCGCGCTACGCACCTGAGTTAAGCCGCGCCGCGATGCAGCGTCGCCCTGGACGATTTACGAGCTCGCTGCCGAGAATCGTGCGGCCAGCACAACCAAGAGCCACAGGCCGATGACGGCAAGGAAGTTGACAGTGAAGACCGCTCCCCTGAGCCGAACATTTCCGGTGAGGATCTGGACGGTGCTGTGAAGAATCCGGCCCACCACGAAGAGCCACGCCAGCCCCACCGCCACCGGGTTATGACCGAGATGCAGCAGGATGAGGCAAGCGAGGTGGAAAACAGCGGCCACTCGAACCGGTTGGAGAGGTTCGCGCTGATACGGGGCTCGACCGCGGCCCAAGGGTTGGCGCCGTCGCGCCCGCGGCCGGTGCCCCACACGGCGGGAGCGCGAGCAACCGTGAGCAGAACGTAGAGGCAAGCCGCGAGTGCAACGTGCGCTGCCATAGGGAGAATCAGCGCCTGCGACATGCTTGTTTCCAATGATCTAACGCCTGATTCAAGCCGCGCAGCGAAGCGGATTTGACTCCGGCCGAGTGTCAGGCGGCGCCGAATCCGTACGGAACGGACCCGTTGTACTGCAGCAGGTCCCAGAGGTTGCCATACAGGTCTTCGAACACCGCCACGGTGCCGTACGGCTGCTCGGATGGCTCCCGGACAAACCTGACCCCGGCCGCGACGTAGCGATTGTAGTCGCGCCAGAAATCGTCGGTTTGCAGGAACAGGAACACACGGCCCCCGGTCTGGTTTCCCACCAGAGCAAGCTGCTCTGACGAAGACGCGCGAGCCAGAAGCAGCGAGGCGCCGGCGCTGCCGGTCGGTGCAACGACGACCCACCGCCTGTTCTGCTCGGGACGAGGCGAATCTTCCAGCAGGCGAAAGCCCAGCGTCCCTACATAGAAGCCGATAGCCTCGTCGTATTCGCGGACGAGGAGCGAAACATGGGCGATTGCCTGTTGCACGATCGAAGTTGCTCCGTGGTCGCCCGGCGCTTGGGTTGAGCCGCGAATCGGCGCCGGGACGAAGGCGCTGACAGTCGCTTCCTTTCAGCCAAGGATCGGGATTTCAGCAGCAGTGCCACTTATCCGTGATGCGTGCGGTAAAGGCCGAGAACGCGTGCTTGTATTCGGGTGAGTCCGCCGCGTTCATGTGGTTTTTGCCAGGAACAACAACGAGATGCTTATCTTCAGGGGCGACAGGCGCGGCCTCGAAAAGTGTCTGGCTGAAACGAGGAGGAGTCACGTCATCGTCAGCACCGACCAAGAACAGCACCGGCTCGTCGATTCCGGCAGCCACGCCCTGGTTGCCTTTTCCGGCCAGAGTTCCCGCTGGAACCACACGCCGAACGAGGAGGCGGATCCACGGGCTTTGCCGGGACCTCAGATGCCCCGTCCAGTCTTCAGTGGAGGTCACGGAGCTCTCAAGCACCAGACCAGCCAGCTTTCGCTCCGAGGCCACGTGCCCCGCCATAAAGCTGCCCAGTGAATGCCCGTGAAGGATCACGGGCACGTTCCCAAGGCCAGGATCAGCAAGCGTGTGGTCGTAGACCCGCAGGGCATCACCCATGAGGCTGTCGATCGTCGGGGTTCCGGTGCTTGCACCGTAGCCACGGTGATCGGTCACAACGACGTTGACAGGTGCCTCGCGGTAGACCTGCATTGTGCGCTCGGCGAATTTTGCCGCCGTATAGCCGTTCCCGCCGAAGTACACGACCGTTGCTACGGCATCGGGGCGCCTGAAACGCAGCGAGTAGAGTTCCGCGGATTCCGAAGACGGAATCTTCAGCACGTCAACCTGGTGCTCTGGAAACGCGGCGCGGAGCGCATCAATGTCAGCCGGAGGCGCTGCGCGCGGGATTACCACGTTGGACTCGTGCACCCGGTAAGTGCACGCGGTCATCGAGATGCCGATGAGGACGAGCGCTATGGTCTTGCCAAACAACGTCATGTGCATCCTCGATGGTTGCGCCGCGAAGCGCCTCGCAGATCCCAATACGTGAGTCAATTCCCACAGCGAAGCGGGCGTCGGCTGCCCTCGGCCTTTCAGCCTTCGGCAGCTGCAGCGCGAGCTCGGCCGAACACGGCGCGCAGCCTTTCGCCGAAGGTCTCCTCCTTGAAGTCGCTGAACTCGCCAGCGTCAAAGAAGACACCGTGACATAAGCCGCAGGATTCGATCGCGATATGGGGCTGCCCGGCTACGAGCATGCGAAACAACGGTTGCTGGTCTTTGGGGCAAACGCCTGGGCCCAATTGATTGGCGGACTTCCGCTTGGCAGGAGAGTCAATCTTCTCCGACCCGCTGAGCTCCCTCAGCTCTTCGTGCTCGAATGTGTCGAACCACAGGCCGGCGCATCCCGAGCACCGATCAACCTCTACTCCCTGATGTACAAGCGACTTCATCTGCGAGTCGCACTTGGGGCACTTCATTCAGATCTCTCCACTAGGTCGCACGCCTGAGTAAAGCCGGCCCGCAGAGCGGGCTCGGCTCGAAGTATCCGGTAGGCCGAGCCTACTTTTTCCTGCGCAGCTCCGTAGCGCCGAGCGTGATGGTGTCGGACTTTTCGTTGTAAATAATTCCGACTAGCTGCGTCGTAACAAGGACTCCTTCTTCGACCTTCGCGGGAATGCGGGATTCACTCATTTGGCTCCCGTCAATGCTGAATAAAGGGCGCACCAGCACCAGGCCCTCGCCTTGCTGTTCCACGGTGATGGTGTCTTTGCCGCCCTTTACCGGCTCCCAGGTGCCGATGAAATGTTTGCCCGGCGGCGTGGCTGTGCAGGCCACCAGGAGGGCGGCGATGCATGCGAGTACGTGCTTCTTCATGAAGTGAAGTCCTTCCTTGATTAGGGGATGCCGCCTGGCCGGGAGTGAAGATCCGGAGGGCAGCGGCGGCCATGCTGATGCTCGGGCCAGCGGTGGTCAACAGGACGATCTGACGCTGCGGCATCGCATTCTCCGGCGCAAACGTGCTCGCGGGGCGGTCCTCCCGTTCCCTACGCCCAGTCGTGAGCTCCCCAGCTGTCATCGACCCAGTCGCCGCCCTGCTCCATCAGCTCTTCTCGCCAGCGGCCCACATCGTCGACCCAGTCCACCAGTCGCGGCTTCCAGTACGCATGCCATTCGGCCATGTCGTGAAACACGAACGGCTGCGTGTCTCCGGATCCGTCACAAGGCAGGTCGACGATGCAGGGGCGGTGGAGGAGCGTTTGCTGCGCGCCGCTGGCCAGGATCAGCAACGCCTGTTCGAACGTGTCCAGCACGGACCGTGCGCCCGTCCAGTCCTGATCGGTCATCGCCATCGACGACGTACGCTCTCCCGTCGGCCATTTGCGGAAGTCGACCAGCACGTCGGAGTACGCCTTGAGGTCCGTACTCTGGGCCCGGAACCAGGACTCGTAGTTCCGGCGCACGAAGTCCGCCCAGGTGCACACCCGCACGTTCGAGCGCCCGAGGGCGCCCAGAGCACCCGAGTGGAAGCTGTACCGGGAAAAGATCAGCGCCTCATGTGCGCCATTCTCGGCCAGCAGGTCCCGATAGCGGTGCGTCATGTCGCTGTCGACGCGGCTGTCCCAGTGCCGGCAGTCGACCATGATGGTCTGCGCCCACTCGTCCGCGCCGATGAACACCAGGACGTCCACCTCCGCCACGCCGGAGGACGAGCGCAGCGACGCATTGAGCTGGACCTCGCAGCCCATCTGGGAATAGAACCGTGCGACCGCCTGGACGAGATCATCGACCGTCGCCGGCTCCAGATTGCGCGTGTCCATGTCAGCGGGAGCGCCCATGGACCACGAGGATAGTCGTCGCGAGGGCGCTCGGACGCGAAATGGGGCTTGGATAAAAACGTCACGCGACGGCCGGCCACATTATGCCCGGTTCGTTAGGCGCGAAGCGGTCAGGTTTGGGCCGACCGGAGCCAGAGCCACGCCAGTGAGGCCACTGCGATCACGACGAGCGCCGGCAGCGCGAGGCGAAGGTCCGTCCGGGAGGGCAGACTGGCACTGAGCAGGCTCGCGGCGATCCATGCAGCCAGAACCAGCCGCCGCTGGCGTCAGACACCAGCTTGCCGGCCCACCACAGGCTCAGCGGCAGCAGCGCGACCGGCGCGAGGGCAATCGGCATCGCGCGCCACCACGGGGCCCGGAACTGCACGGAGCCCAGGCGCCAGCTGTGTCCGACCTTTTCGGGCCACAGGCTCGGGAACCCGGCGTTGGCATGAAGCAGCAACGCCGCGACAAAGTGGGCAAGCTCATGGGCGAAGGTGCCCGGGAGCGCCACGATGGCGTATGCCCACATTCCGAATCGCTGCGAAGCGCGCTGCACAACGGCCATGGAGGCAATCGCCCAGAGTGCGTCGGTGCTGATCTGGTTCCACTGGTTGGCCGCCCAGTCGAGCATTTCACCCTGCCCCGCTGAGTCCTGCCTCATGGGCTGCCATGGATCGCTACGCGTTGTTCAAAGGCGATAGGCTTTTCAGTCCAATCCGAACGGCGCATACGCGTCGCGCTGGACCATCACCGCTCAGCTGACGACCGCCGAGCCGGTTCCGCGCCCACATAGTCATCGTGATACTGCATGGGCCGCAACGGCAGCAGCGCCTGCCTGAGCAGGCCGCGCGGCACGGTCTCGAGCTTGATGACCCCGTACTCCTCCGGCCATGTGCCCCTGGGCGGGCGCTTGAACGTGCCCATGAGCATGTCGACCAGCGGCACGTGGATGGCGTAATTCGCGTCGACGTAGTCCATGTCGCGTGCGTGGTGCCAGTGGTGGTAACGGGGCGTGACCAGCACGTACTCGAGCCAGCCGAACTCCAGCTTCAGGTTCGCATGCGCGAGCACCGCCTGCAGGCCGACCATGATCACGTAAGCATTCAATGCCTCGGCCGAGAAGCCCAGCAGGACCAGTGGCAGCAGGACGACCGTGCGGGTCATCAGGATCTCGCCGATGTGGATCCGTGAGCCTGCCAGCCAGTCCATGTGCCGGCTCGAATGGTGCACGGCATGGAAGCGCCAGAGGAACGGGACGTTGTGGTACGCCCGGTGCAGCAGCGCCTGCGCGAGGTCGGCGCAGAGCACCGCGAGGAGGAACTGCGCCCACAGCGGCAGGGAGTGCACCAGGGGTTTGAGGCGGTCGGTAGGCGCCAACGCGTCGATGGCGGTCGTCGAGGCGGTGACCGCGATCAGCAGGAACTGGACGAGCACGTGGCTCATGAAGAAGTAGGCCAGGTCAGTGCGCCACTCGGGCCGCAAGGGCGACATGGGGCGAACCGCCTTCATGCGCTCGATCGGAATGAACACGAGGGCCGAGAAGAACAGCGAGATCACGAACCAGTCCAGGCCTAGCGAGTACGGCGTGGGCTCGATGCGGTCGAAATCCACGGTCGCACCGCCGAGCATCACGGCCACCGCCGCCGATCCCACCCCGAGTGCTGCCAAGCGCCTGTTTCGGCCGCGCACGATGGCGAGCGTGCCGAGCAGGAATGAAGCGACCAACCCGGCGAGCAGCAGGTTCCGGGCGAACGCCTCCGTATAGGTGGCCCTGAAGTCCCGGCTGGTCAACTGGTCGGGGAAGTGGAAGCACAGCACCCCCATCAGCGCGCACAGGCCGAGTGCCGCGGAAATCGATGCCGTCCATGAGCGGGTATGGGTCATAACTGGTCTGAGTTAGCGAGGGTGAGCCACTGGCGGTGCATAGGATGGCGGCCCGGCAGCGGGCACGCCACCGGATACTTTCCACCCTCTCCTGACGGACGGTCTCGTCGCGTTGGTTCGGCGACTCGGCTCGGCACTGCTCCAGCCGACTGCACGTCCGGTTGGAGTTCGTGCTCATGCGGCTGCACCACGGCCGATGGTGATTCTCCCCAGGTATGAGAGCCCGGGCCTCGGCTCAGCTCAGGTGTTATGCGTCCGATGAACCGTCTCGCGCTGTTTGTCGCCCCTGTGGCCCTGGTGTCGGGATGCGCCGCCGAACGCGCGTCTGCGGAGATCGGGCGTCAGTACGAGCGGCAGTGGGCCGTCGATCTGAGAGCAGCCGTGCCCGGCGACTGGAATCGCGTCTGTTTCCTCGGCCCCTACCCCATCGCCGAGGATGCGACTCACCTGCTGGGCCGGCCGTGGGACCTGCAAGATCACTCCGCCGTCTGGCAGAGCGACGGGTGACGCTGATGCTGTTCGTCCGGGGGAAGGAAGTCCTGATGGCAGTTGGCCGCCGGCGGGACCCGGGGGATTTCTCAACTCCTTCCGACCAGTGCGTGCCGCGGGAGCGCGCTGAGTTTGTCCATGTGGCCCGATCAGCAAAAGCCCGCTCCGGAATGGTTCCGAAGGACAGAACCTGACGCCTTTTTCCACGCCGGTGTAATTCGGTGCCCTCCCCAAGGTGTTAGCCACTTGGAAGAACGCCCTCGCCCGCCTTTGCGCTTTGCGCTTTGCGCTTTGCGCTGTAACTTTGCTGGTCGCCTCATTCGCTGAGCCAGTCGCCAGCCGGCCGGGCTCGTTCAAAGCTCCGAGCGATCTTCGGATTCTGGACCGGACCGAAGAACTCAACGCCAGGACTGGCGAACCTGAGGAAATGATTGTGCTTGGCCGAAAGCGCGATGCACCTCGCGCGACGTTCATCGTCGCCTACCTCGGTAAAGATCGCGCCGCGGCCCCTTCTGACCCTAGGAACGCGGCAGTCAGAATCCGCACCCCCTTCAGCCCGTCCCTGAAGGCAACTGACGCAAAAGCCGCATCCATCGGCGAAGTTTCCGACGCGGCCAACACCGGTACGCTGCCTAGCGGTCTCGTAGCACAAAGCTACGCGGTCTCCAACAACCGCTACCGGATCGTCGTGCTTCTGAAGGGAGCAGCCGCTAAGCCATACGGCCGTCTTATGGAGTCGTCCTCGAACGTCTTCGAGCAGTTCAGCTGGCGGTCGGCCGTGGCACCACCGGCCCAGCCCGCCGCACATTGAGTCCGAGCTACTCGCCCAAGCCGACGCCGCTTCACCCGCGGCTTATGCGCCTGCTAAGCGTGTCCATCGAGGCGGCTCGCTGCCTCTCGCGGCTGCTAATCGTGAAGCGCGCACCGCAACCGGCCAAGGGCATCTCGGTGCAGTTGCGACACCCTGCCCTTAGTTACGCCCCAGCGCGCTGCAAGCTCGCACATGGGCAGATGATGGAAATAGTGCGACTCCAGTAGCGTGCGCAGCCGCTCGGGCAGATCCTGCATCGCCGCCAGCAGCCGCGCCCGCACCAGCGAGCTCTCGGTATAGGCGGCCGCGTCGCGTTCGTCGACGAGCGATTCATGGGCGTGTTCAAGAAGCAAGCCCAAGCCCAAACCGCCCACCAGGTCGGAGAAATATTCGAGCTCATCGTTTGACTCGCGGTCGACCAAGTCGGCCAGCCGGTCCTGCACACGCCCGGGCGCGGCCAATCGCACCTCATCCGTGAGCGTGCGAAGGCCGTTGAACACGGCCCCGCGCACCCGCTGCGTCGCATACGCGCGGAATGCGATGCCGCGGCCGGGGTCATAGCGGTCCATTGCCTCGAGCAGGCCCACCGTCGCGTTCTGGATGCAATCGCTGCGTTCGATGCGCAGGGACCAGACCCGCCGATGTACGCTCAGCGCAATGGTCCGCGCCCAGGGTGCGTGGTGTGCGAAGAGCGTTTCGCGCGCCCGAACGTCGCGAGAGCGTCTGTAGCATGACCAGAGTTCGGTCTCGGTCGTCTCTGTCAGTCCCACAGCTAATTCCAATAGCTCGACAGCAGCGCTTTCGAGACGAGTACCCAACCGTCGATCAAGACGAATAACAGCAGCTTCAAAGGCAAGCTGATTGTCGCGGGCGGAACCATGATCATGCCCAGCGCCATCAAGACAGCACCGACGACTAGATCGATCAACAGAAACGGCAGAAAGATGACGAAGCCGATCTGGAAGGCCGTTTTTAGTTCGCTCAGCAGAAAGGCCGGCAATAAATGGCTGAACTGGATGTCGTTTGCGGTCTTCGGCGGTGGCGTGCGGGACATCTCCAGCACCGCCCGCAGATCGGACTCGCGCGTCTGCGAGATCATGAATCGTCGGATTGGCTCGCTGCCCCGCTGGATTGCCTCTTGAGCCGAGATTGATTCGGCAAGGTACGGCGAAATCGCACGCTCGTTGACGACGTTCGCGACCGGCGCCATTGCGAAGTATGTAAGGCCGATGGCCAACGTGATCAGCACGCTGTTGGGCGGCGTCTGCGGCAAACCCAGCGCGTGCCGAAGCAGCGAAAGCACGATGATGATGCGCGTGAAAGCCGTCATGCCGATCAGCAACACCGGGATGAGCGACAGCATGGACAAGACGACAAAATTACGCAGTGCCGGCGTGTAGTCGGCACTGAGCACCGCACCGACCGCCTCGGCCGGCGCGGCCATCGAGGCTACTGGCACGCTGAGAGCCAGAAGGCCGCTCAGGACCGCGGGAAAGGACAAAGGAGAACGGCGAGGCTGCATGACGGCTCGAGGTTAGGGCCGCTGGACGGTGACGTGAGCGGTGGATTCAATTACATGGAATGAGTGCTCGGCGTCGCGCACCCGATAGATCACCGTCTTGGGACTGAGGCGGACGCGCTCCTCGACAACCAGCCGTTGCGCGGCGGCCGCAGGCTTGATCGCTGTCCATGCCTTCAACCATCCGCGCCGCTGTGCGAGCCACAAGCCGACCACGGCCAGGGCAAGTACTGCGACCAGGGCGCCCAGAACCGCAAGCGAGCCGCCCGCGGTTGGCCCTTCAGGCCGAAAGCCGATGGGGGCAACAGACGCCTGCATTGCGCTCGCTTGTGGGGTCGCCGTGGCGCTCATGCGATTTCGAGAATGCGCACGCCGAAGTGGTCATCGAGTGCAACCAGCTCGGCTTTCGCGACTGGCCGGCCGTTGAGCATCAGCGTGACGGGCTCTTCGAGCAGTTCGTTCATCTCGACGACGTCGCCGGATTTCAGCCCAAACAGTCGCTCGATCGAAACGGTGAGCGTTCCGACCTGAGCCGACAGTTGCACTTCCACGTGCCCGACCAGATTGAGATCGCCGCCTCGCGCCATCGGCGCGGTCACTGCCGCCAGGCCGTCTGCCACCATGTCCATTGCCAGATTCCCCTTCATTGCCCTGCCCCTTTTCTGATTACTGGATTCGGATAGCGCGCCGCCCCTGGCGCGCCACGAGATGCCCCGTACGTACCACCGAGCCGTCTGGGTTGACCAGGCTCAGCAGCGACCCCACGGGAATGGTCGTTTTCAGCACTTCGCCTGGACGCAGCGTCGAGACGTCGAGCAGGTCGGCGTGACCCAGCTCAAGGCGCAGTTCGAGCGATGCGGTGCACGCGCCCAGCGCGTCCTCGCGTGGCACCAGCGAGGATGCGCGGCGCAGGACCGGGGCGACGGTTTCACACAAGACGGTGTCGACAAGCAAATACAGCCGCACGTCGCCTATGGTCAGCTGCAGAAGCAACGCACCGGCGCGCGGTGCGAGCAGCTTGGGTCCAGGCGCATCGCACGTGGACAAAGTAGCTCCAATAGCACCCGTGAGGCACTGCGCGAGCGCTTCAAGCGCGCGGCGACCGATCCGCGGGGCAAGTGCCGAGCCGCCCTCGCCTGCCAGCCCGACCAGGCGGGCGCCTAATCGTGACTCGACGTTCGACGTGCAACCGATCAGCAACGTGCCGCCGGACGTGACGGCGTCCAGCCAGCCGAGCTCGCCGGGGTCGGGTTCACCGGTTTCGGCCGATGCCAACACGCTTTCCAGGTCTGCCCGGAGCCATTGGGTGGCCCATGGCGCCAGCCGCGACTGCAGCGCTTGCTCGAGTTCGGCCCGACGAGCGCGGCCCACCCATCGCAGCGGATAAACGTTCATTAGCCGCCTCGCGTGCTGTTGTAGAGCTGCTCGAGCATTTCATTGCTCACGGTCATCACTCGCGAACTGGCCTGGTATCCGCGCTGGATGATGATCATGTCGGCGAACTCGCGCGTCAGGTCGACGTTCGACATTTCCAGGCTGCCCCCGGCGATGCGCCCGAACGCCCCTTCGCCGGCCCGCCCGATATCGGTGCCGGTGGCAGTCGTGCCAGTAACGAAGCGCCCGCCGGTCATCTTCAACGCCGACTCGTTTGCGAACTTCGCCAATGCGATCTGCGGCCCCTGCCGCTTCTCGGACTGCGAGTAGCTCAACTGCAGCACACCTTTCTCATCAAACCGCAGGTCGGTCACGCTCAGCACGCCGTGACCGTCCACCGCCTTGGCGTTCGCGCTGCTCGCCATGCCCGCCAGGGACGTCAGACCAGTAAACGTGCCCGGGCTGCCGAAGTTCAGCGTGACGGGCTGTACGGCGCCGTTGTACGTCGGCGATATGGTCAGCGTGTTGTAGCCTGCCAGTGGCGAGCCGTCAGTCCGGAACCGTACTTCGCCAGTACCGACCACCGTGCCGGACTCATCTTTCACCGATACCTTGAAGCTACCCGGGGTAGTGCTCGAGTTGTTGGTAAAGGTCACCGCCCACGTGTGCGCAACGCCTGCTGCGTCGTACACGGTCACCGAATTGACGGTCGTTGTCGCAGCTCCCGGCACCACGTTGCCGCTGAATCGCACAGAGCTCGTCTGCTGCGCCGGAATGGTGCGATGCTCGTTCAAGTTGATGTTGTCCAGCGTGCCGCTCGCATTGAACGCAAGCACCTGGTAGCCGGTGACAGTGTCGACCAGCAAGCCGTCGTCATTGAACCGGAACTGGCCTGCTCTTGAGTAATGCAGGCCGCCCTCGGCGTCCCGCAGTACGAAGTACCCGCTGCCATCGACCGCAAGATCGGTTGCGTTTCCGGTCTGCCGCGTGTCGCCCGCCGCCGTGCGCAGCCCTTCGCCACCAATGCGCGTGCCGCGCCCGTCGTTGATGTTGGAGAAGAACGTGTCGGTGCCGCGGAAGCCCGGCGTGTTCATGTTCGACACGTTGTTGCTTACCGTGTTGAGGCTCTTGGAGAAGCTGAAGAGTCCCGACAAGCTGTTGAAAAGCGCTTGGAACATGGTGGGCCTATTAGAGTTTTACGAGGGTGATCTGGGACAGCCGTACGCCGGTGGTGATCTGCCCGGCGGTGTCGCGCACGCTCAGCTGTGCGCCGTTCGTGGTGAACTGCACGGCGATGACCGTGCCGGAGAACGGTGCCCCGAGACCAGCGACGTCGACCTGCCGATTGAGCAGGCCGAGTGCCTGCGTGGTCGCGTTCATCGACAGGAGGTCGTTGGTGTTCTGGCTCGTCTGCCTCGCCTGCTCGAGGGCCGAGAACTGGGCCATCTGCGCAAGGAATTCGCGGTTGTCGACGGGTTCGAGCGGGTCCTGGAACTGCAGCTGCGTCAGGAACAGCTTGATGAATGCATCCTGGTCGATCGTCTTGTTGCCGGTGGATCCGGCTGCCGTGGGCGCGCCGGTGGTGGAGCCGATCGACTCAACTGGCATGGGAGTCTCCCGATGACGCCGGGGCCATGACGTGGCCATTGATGACGACGCGGCTAAGCGTCAGCCCGCCTTCGCGCGCCGTGTCGGCCAAACGTCGCGCAAGCTCCGAGCGCGCCTCGGCGTCCAAACGGTAGTCCCGCACGTACAGGGTCGCCTCGCCGTGGAGCTCGATGCATCGCCATAGACGCTCGCGCCATTGATCAGGCGCTGCTGCAACTGCCGCAGCCGTTTCAACGGTTACCTGCCCCGCGTACTTCTTGCCTTGTCCAGTCGAAATCGGCGACGTTGGCACGGCCACTGCAGCGGGTGCTTGCACGTCGCCGGATGCAGCAGGCGCGCTGGCGGCGTAGGCAGTAGCCGAGAAGTGCGCGTAACCGGTAGCGAACTTACTGATGTTGCCGCCCCCCGTGAGGGAGCCGCCGTCCGTAGGCAGAGCGGGGACTGCGTCGGCGCGTGCGGTTAGGAAGCGGCCGCTGGCACACAGTCGCCACGGCATGTCGATGACATCCAACTCCCGCCCACCAACTTGCAGTACCAGCTGCACGGACGTGTCGGTGCCCGCATCGTCCAGCAACGCCGCTCCTGCCCGCTCGGCGCTGCTTAAGCGGGCCACGAGCTCGTGCGTTGTCGCCGGAGCACCTGGGGCGCTCTCTTCCGACGCGATTTGCGGCACGCCTCCGCCTGCGTCGGGAGTACCGTGCTGCTCCTGGCAATGAGGATCAAACGGTTTCCCGCTGTCGGCTTCGCGCGCGCGGGACGGCGGCGCGGTGACGCCCGGGCCAGCAACTTTTGGCAGTTCCACTAGCGGGCTCCTCCGGCCAGGAGATCGCCGAGCTGATCGAACTCGCGCATTTCCTGCGCGCGACGCGCCTGCTCCTCGGCGCGATGCTGGGCACTCTCAGCTACCTGGAGCCGCGTACGCGCCGAGACGTGCAACGCGCAAGCCCGATCCCGCGCTGCAGATGCGTCGTCGCGGCGAGCGGCCGCAGTGGCCTCGCGCTGCCAAGCCGCCGACTCGATCGCCGCCGCCCACTCGACGCGCGCCAAGTCCAGCGCGAGTTCGTCGAGAAGTGCAGCTCGCGCCGACTGCACTGCGCGCGCTTGCGCCTCGGCCTCGTGGTGCGCCTGTGCGCACAGGCGGTCGCTTGCCGCTGCTTGCTGGTGGGCAAGCTGGGCCTGTGCTTCCTGGAACGTGCGCCAGCGCGCAAGTGTGCCGAGGCGGCGGGCGGACTCGGCGCTCACGCTGCCTCCTCGACAAGCGCGGCGAGACGCGCCAGCGCATCTGCGCGTGTAACGTGTTCGCCGGGGCGCTGCTGAAGATGCATATCCAGTGCCGGTTTGAGCGCTACGGCCCGATCCAGTTCGGCGTTTACGCCGGGCTGGTGCGCGCCGAGCTCAACCAGATCTCGGGATGCCGCGTAGGTTGCCAACAGCCGTCGCGCGTCGCGCGCGACATGCAGCGCGTGCTCATCGGCGACATGACTCATGAGACGGCTGGCGCTGTGCAGAACGTCGACGGCTGGGTGGTGGCCGCGCGCCGCGAGGTCACGGGTCAGGACGATGTGACCGTCCAGAATCGCGCGCATGTGGTCCGTAATCGGTTCATTCATGTCATCGCCCTCGACTAGCACGCTGTAGATCCCGGTAATCGCGCCGCCACGCTCGAGTCGTCCGCACCGCTCGAGCAGCTTCGGCAGTTGGCTGAAGACGGACGGGGTATAGCCACGGAATGTCGGCGGTTCACCTGCGGCCAGGCCGATCTCACGTTGCGCCATCGCGAAACGCGTCATCGAGTCGATGACGAGCAGCACGGATTTGCCCTGGTCGCGGAAGTACTCGGCGATCGCGTGCGCCGCATGGGCTGCGTGCGTCCGGACCAGCGCCGGCGCGTCCGACGTCGCGACCACCACAACAGCGCGGCGCAGCCCGTCAGGGCCCAGCGAATCCCGCAGGAAGTCGCCGACCTCGCGGCCGCGCTCGCCGACGAGTGCGAGGACGGTTACGTCCGCGCGCACCTGCCGAGCGAGCATGCCCAGCAGTGTGCTCTTGCCCACGCCACTTCCTGCGAAAATGCCCACGCGCTGGCCGACGCCGAGCGTCAGCAGCGTGTCAATCGCGCGCACTCCGGTTTCCAGCGGGGTATCGATCGGCGCGCGATCGAACGGATTGATCGGCTCGCGATAGAGCGGATACGAGGCGGTCAGCGGTAGCGGGCCGGCGCGGTCAAGCGGCGCGCCGAAAGCGTCCACGACCCGGCCCAGCAGCGCGTCGCCCACTGGGATCGTCAATGGCCGCCCCGTCGCGCGAATGAGGCTGTCGCAGGCGATGCCGCCGACGTGACCGTAAGGCATCAGCAACACGCGGTCAGCGCGGAAACCGATGACTTCGGCAGGCACTGGGCCGCCGTCAGCCTCGATCTCGCACAGTTCACCGAGGCGGGCATCTGGGCCTTGCGACTCGATGACGAGTCCGTTGAACGCCTGGATGCGGCCGAGGCGCCGGCCCATTGGGGCCGAGTCGACCGCCCGGATCAACCGCGTGTCGAGCGTGCTCACGACGCGGCCCCGAGTTCGGCGATCAACGCGTCCACGATCGCCTGAAGGCGCGTGGCCACACCGGTGTCGTACAAACCCTTGTGCGTTTCAAGGCGGCACTCGCCGGGGCGCAGGAAAGCATCCGCCTCCACGCGCACGTCGTCGTGCGGCCCAAGGTGCGCCGCAAGTGCTGATGCGTCCTGCGCCGGCACCCGTACCACCACCGGGCGCTGACGGAATTCGTCGAGCGCCTGGCTGCAGAGACTGGCGACCAGTTGCCCGTCCGCCTGCTGGCGGCCGAGCATCCGGGCCACCACGGCCATCGCCAGTGACACCGCCGCCGGCTCCAGCGCACGCTCGTGTTCGGCGATCGCGTCAGCCACGCTGCCGCGGACGACATCAAGGCGCGCGATCGCGCGTTGAAGCTCGGCCTGCAAGGTCGCGTTCTGTGCGGCGACCTCGCGCGCGGCATCGGCGCAGGCGGCTTCGATCGCCGCTTGGGCACGGGCCTGGCCAGCTTCGTAGCCAGCCTGCTCCGCCGCGGCAAACACCTGCTGCCGCCGCGACTCGAGCTCGGCCGCAGGGTCCGGGATAGCGGCGGCCACAGGGCCCGGCAGGTCGCTTCCGTCGGCCACCGTCTGCATTTCCAGCCATTCGCGAAGCCCCAGCACGCGCGATGCATTGCTCATGCCGCGCCCTCCTGGCCGATCAGTACGCGCGCTTCAGCCTGAACGGCATCGGCGAGCGCAGGCGGAAGTGCCGGCATACGCGCGAGTTCCCGCTCGACCGTCGAAGCAATGGCCGGGTCAAGAGCCGCCACGACAAACCTGGGGTCGACCGATTTCGTGCTGCCCAGTACCCGGGCGAACCATACCGGCGCTAGCTGCTGTGAAGCGCGAAGCAGTGCATCCAGATCGGGCGTGAGCACGGGGGCAGAAACCGCCGTAGAAGCCGGCACGGCAGCCAGCACTTCGCCTGCCAGATCGGCGACGTCGAACGGCAGCGACTCCAGTTCGCGCACCAGCACGCGGATGCGCGCAGCTGCGGGTCGCGGCAGTTCCGCCAAAACACGGCGCCGATCCCGCCGATGCAGGGTCGTCAACAGCAGTGCGCAGCGACGTTCGGCCATAGCGCTCATGACGGACGCGTTCCATCCACCAGCCAGCCGCGCAGCTGCATGACCGCTGCATCGCGCTCAGTCGCCGACAGCCGGCGCGGACGACGCGATGTCGCGGCGACCAGGATGGCGCCGAGTAGCAAGCCGAGCATCGCCACGATGCCGAGTTTCCACGCCAAGCCAGACGGAGGCGGACCGGCGAGATGCACGGTCGTAGCGGCCGGCTCGCGGACGCTGGGCGGCGGCTCGGGCGCCGACGCCGAGGCGATCCGCGAAACCTCGAGCAGATCGCCGCGTTCCTCACGCAAACCGGCCGATGCAGCCACCAGCGAACGCAGGCGCTCGGCTTCGGACTCGTCCAGTGACGTCGGCAACATGACTGCTACCGAAATCCGCTCGATCCGGCCCGGCGCACGCGAGATTTCCTCGCGAGCGGTGCCATGGGCGTACTCGGCCTCTTCCTGGTTCTGGCTGCGGCCGGTACCGCCAGCCGCGTCCACGGAATTGACGCGCTTGCGCACGAGCACAGCCTCGTCGCCCAACCCCTGCGCCAACGGACGCTCGCTGACCTGGCGCACCGCGTCGTAGTTCAGGCGTACGTCCACCGCGACATGGAACACCTCGTCGCCGAGCGCGCTGCCGAGCAGGTCGGTAACGCGCTGCTGCAGCCGCGCTTCCAGCCGTGCCTCCTCATCGCCGCGCCCATCGATCTGTGCGAGCGCTCCACTCATGCCGGCCAGCAGCGCGCCGCTGGAGTCGAGCACAGAGACCTGCTCGACCGACAAGCCCTCGACCGCGGCCGCGACCAGGCTGCGCACGCCGTTGACCTGGTGTCGATCGAGCGCCTGACCGGGTTCGAGGGTCAGCGCCACCGAGGCCTTGGAGCTTTCGGTTTCGCCGACGAACAAGCCCGGTCGGCGGATCGTCATGTGAACCCGGGCCCGCTCGACGCCGGGCAGCGACGAGATCGTGCGCTCCAGCTCGCCCTGGACGGCGCGCTGGTAGTTGACCCGCTGTGCGAATTCGGTCACGCCGAAATCGGCGTCGTTGAACAGTTCGAACCCGACGTGGCCGCCCTTCGGCACCCCGGCGGACACCAGCCGCATGCGCACGTTGTAGACCTCGTCGGCCGCCACAGTGATCGCGCTGCCGTTGTCGGTGATCTCGTGCGGCACCTTCCACTCTTCGAGCGCCTGCACAATCTCGGCCGCCTCGGCTTCGCGCAGATTGCCGAACAGCAGTTGCTGGCGCGTGCCGAACAGCATCCACAGCGCGACGGCCGTCAGCAGGACGATCAGCCCGAGGCCAGCCCACAGCGCCATCCGTGCCGGCGGGCTGAGGGAGGCGATAAACGATTTCATGCTCATTGTGGCGCCTTAGAGCTGCATGCGGGTCAGCTCCTGGTAGGCCTCAACCACGCGGTTGCGGACCTCCACCAGGAGCATCATGTTTGTGCGCGCCTCTTCCATCACGATCATCACGTCGTGCACGGAGACGTCCTGTCCGGCCGCGAGCGAGGCCAGTTGCGTCTCCGCCGCGCGAAGCCCCGCATCGACCGACTGCAGTTGCGTCGACACTGCATCAAGGAAGTTGGATGCTGGCGCCGGGATCGAGATCGCCGTGGACGGGGCAATATCCGCGCCCACCGGGGCAATGGCCTGGATGCTCATCACTTCGCTCCAATCTCAAGCGCGCGCAGCATCATGCTGCGCAGCAGGTTGAATGACCGCACGTTGGCTTCGTAGCTGCGCGTTGCGGTCATCAGGTTGGTCATCTCGTGGACCATGTCGACTGCCGGGTACGTCACCATCCCCTTGGCGTCGGCGAGCGGATGGTTCGGGTCGTGCACCGCGCGCGTCGACGCCGGTGCGGTCTCGAGCGCGGCGCCCAGTTGCGGATCGAATGCGGCCGGCGCTTGCCACACACGGGCAGCGTCGCCGGTGCGCAACGGCACGTTGGAACTCGCGATGTTGCGGCTGGCGGCATCCATGCGCAGGCGCTCGTACGCCAGACCGGCGCGCGTCGCGTCCAGGAGGGCTTCGACGGACATGCTTACACCCTCCCGCTGATCGACAGGCGCATCAGGCTGAAATGGCGGCCGAGGGCCTCGGCCAGCGCCTGGTACTGCATCGTCGAGGCGACCATGTTCGCCACCTCGACATCGAGCTGCACCGGCGTGTCAGTCGTGCCCGGCCCCATATGAGCGAGCGAGGCCCGCGCCGCCTGCAGACGGTCGAGGTCGCCCACCCCCGCCGCAGCCGCGTCCAGCGGTGCCTGGAGGCCTCCCAGGTCCAGCTGCAGCGCGCGCGCCCCAGGCAAGGACGCGCCCGCAATGTTGCGGCTGGCCACCTTGGCCTGCAGCTCATGCATTCCCAGTGCGAGGCGGACCGCCTCGACCGTGATCCCCTGTGACATCGGTTTCCCCTATTGAATGACGAGCTCGCCGTCGAGCGCGCCCGCGGCCTTGATCGATTGCAGGACCGCGATGACGTCGCGGGTGGACAGACGGATGCCGCGCAGCGACGTCACCAGCTCGGCGACCGTCGCGCCCTCGCGGATCCGCACGAGGGACGCCAGCGTTTCGGTAGCCGTGATATCGGTCTGCGGCACGACCACCGTGCCGATCGACGGCCCGGTACCCGCATAGATTCCGGGCGCCGGCTGCGACACGGCCAGGCGTGTGTCGATTTCGACGCGAAGGTTGCCGTGCGTGATAGACACCGCGCCGACACGCACATCCGCGCCCGCGACGACCGTGCCGGTGCGCTCGTTGACCACTACGCGCGGCTTGCGCTGCAGTTGCACCGTGGCGTTCTCGAGGCGCGCGATCTCGGTCACCAGGTTCGCCGGTGCCTGGTCGTAGCGCACGGTTACCTTGCCGGCGTGTTCGGGCTGGACATATGCGCCCGGGGCAACAGCGCGCACGGCATCAGCCACGCGTTGCGCGTTGGTGAAGTCCGGGTCGTTAAGCAGCAGGCTGAGGCTGCGGCCATCACCGGCAACGCGCAGCGGTGAGGCCTGTTCCACCGTGGCGCCGGACGGCACCCAGCCCACCGTCGGGTGGTTCTTCTGCACCAGTGCGGTCGGGCCTTCGAACTGGTAGCCCCCTACCGCGATCGCACCTTGCGCCATCGCATAGAGCCGGCCGTCGGCGCCGTACAGCGGCGTGAGCATCAAGGTGCCGCCATTGAGACTGCGAGCGTCGCCCGACGATGCGACCTGCACGTCGAGCAACCCGCCCGGCTCGGCGAACGCCGGCAGCTTCGCGGTGACCAGCACAGCTGCAACGTTGCGGCTGGCGAGGTCGACCTCGGCGAGGTTCACGCCGAAGTGGCGCAGCGTGTTAGCGACCGACTGCAAGGTCGCGCGATGGCGGAGGGTGTCGCCGGACCCGGCAAGACCGAACACCAGCCCGTATCCCGTCAGAGCGTTCTCGCGAACACCTGCAACGCGCGCGATCTCTTTGACCCGTACCTCGGCAGCCGATACCGGCGCCGTCGCCGCGACCAGCAGGGCCGCGACCCACATATAACGACGCATCACAGAAGCCTCAGCCATTTGAGCGCGCGATAGACGAGGCTCTGGCGAGCCGACTCGCTCACCACGCCGACGCCGACCAGTTCGATGTCCGCATTCGCCACCCGTTGGGACAGCACGGAGTTGTCGGCCGCGATGTCTTCGGGGCGGACCAGCCCTCGCAAGCGGATCTGCTGCCGCTCACCGTTGATGAGCAGGGTCTGCAGGCCTTCGATGAGCATCCGTCCGTCTCGGTCGACCGCGACCACCTGGGCCGAGATCTGGGCACGCACTTCGCCGGCTCGCACCGTCTGCGCGCCTCCGCTGTGGCCGCCGCCAACGCCAAGCGTCGCGTCGTACCGCGTCGTTGGAGAACGCAGGTTTGCGTCCAGGCCAAGCTCGCTGGTTGCGTCGACGCCGGCCTGAGAACGCGCTCGGCTGACTTCCAGCACGAACACGGTGATCACGTCGCCGACACGATAGGCGCGGTGATCGGCGGCCAGACCGCGATAGCGGTCGGCGTCAATCAGCGATTCGCGGTACTGCGCGGCAGCGGGCGCTGCCAGCGCGACCGCGAGCAGCGCCGTCCAGGCGGCGGACTTAGTCATCGAGAGTCACCTTGCCGCGTGCGATCACGCGGGCTTGAAGGGGGTGCGCCGACACAGTCGTGCGCACGGAGATTCGGTCGCCCGGGTTGCCGGCTTCGAGAGCCTGACCATCGATCGACAGACGGACCACGCCGTGGCCAGCGTCGACCGTGACCGCATCGCCGCGGGCCACGGCGGGCGCCGGCCTGAAGTCGCCTGCCATCGCCGGCTCGCCGGCGCGCACGGCGCGCGCTAGCACCGCGCCCTGCGGTGGCTGCGCCGTGGCGAGCGGCAGGCCAGCACAACACGCAAGGTCAACGTCGCGCAGCTCGAGTCCGGCCGGCCCGACCGGCGTACCGGCCACCTGCGCCTGCGCGTACACCGGCGCCACCCGCCGCTCGGTCAGCTCGACCCATGCGGTGACCAGACGCTCAGGCTGCCCGCGCGACTGCACCCGCACGGTCACCGGCAGCTGCGGGCGCGGCAGTCGCCCGGCGAGCGGTGCGACCGCGAGCGTCGCATTCGCGTCGACGCCGTCGAGCACGACACGGCGCGCGAGACGGACCCGCACCTGACGCCCCTCCGGACCAAGCATGGCCTGGACGGACGCGCGCACCGCCGCTTCGACACGCTGCTCGAACGCGTCGGAAGTGGCCAGAGGCAAGTCAGCAGGGGCCGCAACCGGAAGCACGTCAGCGGCGCAGGTTGTTGATCGTTTCGAGGATCTGGTCGGACGCCTGCAGCACGCGTGCGTTGAGCTGGTACGCGCGCTGCGCGAGCACGAGCGTCGTCATCTCGTCCACCATCTCGACGTTCGCCATCTCGACGTGCCCCTGCTGCAATGCGCCCAGACCGGCTTCCCCCGGCAGGCCGTAGCTAGCCACGCCGGCCGCATCGGTTGCGCGGTACTGGTTATGGCCGATCGATTCCAGCGCGTCGGCAGCCGTGAAGCTCGCCAGTTCAAGCGTCCCGATCACGGTACGTTCGGTGTCACTGCCCAGTCGCGCGGTGACTTCGCCGTTCGCTGCGATCCGCAGGTCGGTTGCGTCCTGTGGCACCGCGAAGCCACGCATCAGGCGCAGGCCATTGGTGGAAACGAGGTGGCCCTCGCTGTCCAGGCGGAACTGACCGTCGCGGCTGTACACCGCGCTGCCGTCGGCGGCCTCGAGCTCGAAGAAGCCGGCGCCGTCGATCGCCACGTCGAGCGGGTTCTGGGTGCCGCGCAACTCGCCCATGCTGAAGATGGTCGAGGTTTCGGCGCGCGTGCCCTGCCCCGTCTGAGCGGTGCCTGCAACGGATGGTGCCGCCAGCTCGAGAAAATTCACACGCGTGCGTTTGAATCCCGGGGTCTGGAGGTTCGCGACGTTGTGGGAGATCACGTCGATCAGCTTCTGCTCGCTGCGCAGGCCGCTGGACGCGATATGCAAGGCATCAATCATGGTGGTGGGTCCTGTCAGTTTTCGCCGAGCTTGTTGATGCCGACATCCATTGCCTTGTCGTACATCGACATGGCGCGTTGCACGGATTCGGCGTGTCGCGTGGTTTCCATCAGCCGGAGCATTTCGTCGGCCGGTTCAACGTTTGATCGCTCGAGTGCGCCCTGGACGACCTGGGCCTGAGCCGGCACCAGCGCGCCGTCGAATGCGAAGGCACCCGCGCCGGCCGGGCGCAGCTGAGCGGCGTCGGCGACCGTCACCAGCTGCAGCTGACCCAATGCCTGCGTGCCTTGCCGAAGCGCGCCGTCAGCGTCGACGCGGACGTCGCCGGCCGGCATCGCGATCGGCCCGGAAGTACCCAGCACGCGGTCTCCGGCCGCCGTGACCAGCCAGCCGTCGCGGTCGACGCGGAACGCGCCGGCGCGGACCAGCAGCACCTGTCCGTCACGCTCGACGGTGAAAAAGCCGCTGCCCTGAAGCGCGAGGTCCATCGGCCGCGCGGTCTGCGCCAGGCCGCCGTCGCGCAGGACGGTGACTTCGCTGAGGCCAGCTGCCGCATCGAACTGCGGCACCGTGCGCACGCCGCGGTAGCCCGGCGTGCTGATGTTGGCGACGTTGTGGCTGATCGTCGTCAGCGTGCGCACGTCGTTGCTGAGCGCCTGGCCGATGGCCTGGAGTGTGTCGGTCATGTCAGGCCACCTGGATCGCGGCAAAGGAGCGCACCGGCAGCGTCGGTGGCACTTCGTTGAGGCCGATGACGGCCACGTACGGCATGGAGCGGTGCAGCATTCCGCGCATCGAGCGGCGAAGCGGAGACGGGCACAGCAGCACGGGCACCAGACTGCGGCCCATCATGGCCTCGGTCTGTCGCGCCAGGCTCTTCATGAACCCGTCGAGCTGCGCCATCTCATTGAAGAGCGTGCCGCGCGTCTCGCCCGGGCGGACGTTCGCCATCAGCGTGCGCTCAAGCTCCGGCGCCAGCGTCAGTACGTGCAGGTCGCCCTTCGCATCCCGTAGACCCTGGCAGATCAATCCGCCCAGACGCTCGCGCACGCGTTCGGCCAGCTCCTCGGGGTTCTTGGTGGTCTTGCCCGCATCGATCAGCACCTCGAGCACGGCTTCCAGATGCCGGACCGACACCTGCTCGCGCAGCAGCAGCTGCAACACCTTCTGGATGTCGGTGTAGCTGAGCACGGTCGGCACCAGCTCCTCGATCAGCGAGGCATGCTGTTCGCGTAACCGCTGTACGAGGCGTTCGGTATCGGCCCGCGTAAGCAGCTCGGCGGCGTTGCGCTTGACCAGCTCGCTCAGATGCGTCATCAGCACGGTGTCGGGATCAACCAACGTGAACCCGGCGTTGCGCGCCATCGCACGTGACTCACGCGCGATCCAGCGCGCCGGCAGGCCGTACGCGGGGTCGTGGGTCTCCGGGCCCTCAAGCTGCGCGCGCGTGCCGCCGGGGTTGATCGCCAGCACGCGGTCGAGCATCAGCTCGCCCTGCCCCATGCGGCAGCCATGGAAATGGATCTCGTATGCCGACGCCGGCAGCTCGGCGCGCAGGCTGGTCTGCACCTTCGGCAGCACGAAGCCCAGCTCCGAGGCCAACTGCTTGCGCAGGTTGTTGATGCGGTCGGCAAGCTCCACGCCCGGGCCGGTGAATGCGGCAGCAACATCCGCCCCCAAGCGCACTTCGACGGGCTCCACGCGCATCAGCTGCTGCACGTCGTCGCCGGCCGTCGGTGTGATGTTCTGCGCGGCCTCCTCGATGGCCACCTCTGCCTCGCGTGTACCGGCGCGGACGCTGAAATAGATCAGGCCGCCGAGCAGCGCGAGCACTGCCAGCACCGGCAGCGCCGGAAAGCCCGGCAGCAGCAGCATGATCATCAGCGGCAGCGCGACGATCGCGAGTGCACGCGGGTTGGACAGGATCTGGCGCGGGATCTCCGAGCCCAGCTGCGCGTCGGCCGCCGCGCGCGTGATGATGATGCCGGTTGCCACCGCGATGATCAGCGACGGGATCTGCGTAACGATGCCATCGCCGATCGTCAGCAAGGTGTAGTGCTGAACCGCCTCGCCCCACGGCAGGCCAAGCTGGGCGATACCGATGATCAGGCCGCCGACAATGTTGGTGAGGATGATGACGATGCCGGCGATCGCATCGCCCTTGACGAACTTGGTCGCGCCGTCCATCGAGCCATAGAAGCTGGCTTCCTTCTCGACCTGGGCGCGCCGCTCGCGCGCTTCGCGCTCATCGATCAGCCCCATGTTCATGTCGGCGTCGATGCTCATCTGCTTGCCGGGCATGCTGTCGAGCGTGAAGCGTGCTGCCACCTCGGCCACGCGCTGCGCGCCGTTGGTCACAACCACGTACTGCACGACCACCAGGATCAGGAACACCACGATGCCGACAACGTAGTTGCCCCCCACCACGAACTCACCGATCGCGTTGATCACGCGACCGGCGTCACCGCCCGCAAGAATCAAGCGGGTGGCCGACACGTTCAGCGCCAGCCGCAACAGCGTGGCCAGCAGCAGGATGGTCGGGAACGTCGAAAACTTAAGCGGCGAGTCGGTAAGGAACGTCACCAGCAGAATCAGCAGCGCCAGGCTGATGTTGATGACCAGCAGAAAGTCCAGCAGCGGCGCCGGCACGGGCACGAACAGCACTGCAAGCACACCGAGCACCAGCGCGACCAGCGCGAGGTCGCGCTTGCTCTGCCACATCATTGACCAGAACGCCTTCATGCCGGCACCCCGTTGCGCGCCCATAGTTCACGGTAGATCGGCC
The DNA here is from genome assembly GCF_042434515.1 of Lysobacter korlensis. NCBI lineage: Bacteria > Pseudomonadati > Pseudomonadota > Gammaproteobacteria > Lysobacterales > Lysobacteraceae > Lysobacter > Lysobacter korlensis. Next base: position 1,945,254 of record NZ_JBHLTG010000001.1, on the reverse strand, counting down.
CGAGTTCGGCGTACTGCGCCTCGGGGACCAGCCCATCGATCTCGCACTCGCGATACAGCGCACGGGCCAGCGGCGGAACGCGCATGATCGGCACGCCATGGCGCGCGGCCTCGCGCTTGATGTGGGTGCACAGAAAGCCCGCGCCTTTGGCCAGCACCACCGGCGCCATCGTCTTGCCAGGGCGGTAACGCAGGGCGACTGCAACGTGTGTGGGGTTGGTCAGCACCACGTCGGCGTCTTTGACCTGCCCTACGGCGCGGGTCTTCTTCAGCAGGTCGTGGATCGCCTGCTTCTGCTTGGATTTGACCTGCGGGTCGCCGTCGCGGCGCTTGACCTCGTCCTTCAGTTCGCGCCGGCTCATGCGCATCTTCTTCATGAACTCGCGGCGGGTGAACAGCAGGTCCACCAAGGCCGCAAGAGCCAGCACCATCAGCACATAGATGCTCGCCTTGATGAAAGCGCTTAGCATCAGCCCGCCCATGCGTTGTGGCAGCGTCTGCACTGCGGCCTCGGCCAGGCCGCGCGCCTTCCACACGAACATCGCGCACAGCCCGGCCAGCGCGCCGAGCTTGACCAGCATCTTGCCCAGCTCCCACACCGTGCGCATCGAGAAGATGCGGCGCACAACCTGCATCGGGTTCAGGCGCTTGAAGTCGGGCTTGAGCGGGTGCGTGGTGATCATCGGGCCCGTCTGCAGCACGTTGCCGAGCACCGCCGCGATGATCAGGCCGAGGACCAACGGCAGCAGCGCCTGCCCCACCGGCGCATACAGGGCGCCGGCAAGCGATACGAATCCGCCGTTGAGTGCGGGGCCGCTTCCGGCCAGGCCGATCATCCCGCGCGTCGCGCCTGCGAACGCGCGCGCCGCATCGGCTGCACCCAGTGCGATCAGCGCAGCGAACGCCACCATGACGATCACGCCAGTGACCTCCTGGCTCTTGGCCACCTCGCCCTTCTTACGCGCCTCCTCGAGGCGATACGGGGTCGGCTTCTCGCTCTTGTCCTGGTCGCCCTGTGACACGGTCAGGCCCCCAGCAGCGTCGGGACGCGCGCGAACGCATCCTGGTACAGGCGCTGCAGCAGCGCGGGCACGAACGGCAGCACCACGACCATCAGCAACAGCGCGACGATGATCTTGAGCGGCAGCACGAGGAAATAGACATTCGCCTGCGGCATGGCGCGCGTGGCGTAGGCGACGCCGACATCCACCGCGAACAGCGCCACCACGACCGGCATGACCACCGCGAGGCCCAGCAGGAAGCTGCTGCCCAGCAGACTGAAGAATGCCGACGCGTCCAGGCGCACCCCGCCCTGCCCCAGCGGCAGCACCATGCTGCTTGCGACCAGCGCCTGGTACAGCTCCAGATGCAGGTCCAGCACGAAGAACAGCACCGTGCCCAGCAGGCCCAGCGCCGCGCCGATCATCGACTGCGCCTCGCCCTGCGCGCCGGGATTGAACAGCGTGGCCGCGCTGAGGCCGGCCTGCACATCGACCAGCCAGCCGGCGACGTGCAGTGCCGCCTGCGGCAGCATCAATACCAGGCCGAACACCAGCCCTACCGACAGCTCGCCGATGGCTGCGGCAACCCAGTTGAACTGCGGCTGCTGCACCGCGCTCATCGACGAGGCCGGCAGCGCCAGCACTGTCAGCCACGCCAGGCCCAGCGCCAGAACGATGCGCACCAGCGGCGGCGCCCAGCGCAGCGGGGTGAACGCCGGCAGCGCGATCGGCGGCAGGTAGCGCAGAAACGCGAGGCCGAACACGGCGGCAAGGGATTCGATGGCGCCCATGACTACATCGCAGCCGCGGCTTCGAACATGCGCTTGGCCAGCTCGACGGCGACCGAGAGCATCCAACCGCCGAGCGTGATGCACGCAATGACAACGACCGCCACCTTCGGTACGAAGGTCAGCGTCATCTCCTGGATCTGGGTCACCACCTGCACCACCGAGACCAGCAACCCCACCACCAGCGTCGCCAGGAGGATGGGTGCTGACATTTTCACGGCAGCAAGCAGCGTTTCCGTCATGAGACGGAGCGCGAAATCGGCTTCCATGATGGGCCTTATCGGGTGCTTGGCTGCAGCTTTGCGCGCAGTCGGGTCGCAAACTCGTGGGCGGGCACGTCGGTTACGCGTGGCCCCGTGCTCAGCAATTCCTCGATCACGGCATCAGCGCCGCTGCGGTCGCCCTGCGCTTCCAGCACCAGCGACTGCGCGTAGCGCGCAGTGAGCGCATTGGGATCAAGGCGCAGCGCCCGCTTTGCGGACTGCTCGGCTTCGGTATGGTCGCCACGCAGCGCTGCGATCAATGCCAGGCCACCGTGCGTGTCGCCGAAGTTGCGGTCCAGGGCGTATGCGCTGTGGTACGCGGACTCTGCGTCATCGGTGCGGCCCTGCAGCAGCAGTGCCCAAGCGAGGGCATGCCACGTACCGATGTGGTCCGGCATCGCAGCGACGGCACGCTGCAGCACTTCGACCGCGGCCGGCAGGTCGTTGTGCAGCATCAGCACCTGGCCCAGGCCCGACAGCACTCGGCCCGAGTTCGGATGGCGCTCAAGCGCGCGTTCGAACATCAGCTGCGCCTCGTCCAGCCGCTGTTCCCACAGGGCCAGCGTGCCGGCCACCATCAGCGCCTCGTGCTGGTGGTCGTTGCGTGCCAATGCCTGTGTCGCGGCATGCTTCGCCTGCGGCAGATCGCCAGTGTCCAGGTACACCAGCGCCGCGACGCCCCATGCATCGGCACGGCTCGCGTCCAAGGTCAAAGCTGCCTCGATATCCGACTGGGCAAGCTCGTACGACTCGAGCATCAGCGCCGCACGGGCGCGCAGCATTGCGAGTTCGACGGTATCGCCGAAGGTCGCCGCGGCTGACTGCGCAATGTCGTATGCGCTCTGGCCCTGCCGCTCGCAGAGCCGGCTGAAAGCCAGGTCGTGGCGCACGGCCACGCTATCGATACCCGCATCGATCAGCTGCTGGCAGTCGTTCGCGGCATCGCCATAGCGGCCCTGCGCAAGCCCGAGACGGGCGCGGCGGAATACCACGCCGGGCACAGCCCGGCTGGCATCGGGCAGGGACGACAGTACGTCACCTGCTGCGCCGAGGTCCCCCTCCTCCATCAGCGCATCCACCAACTCGCACGCCAGATCGGCGTTGCCGGCGTCCTGCGCGATGAAACCGCGCAGACGCAGAATCCTTGCACTGCTCACGAACACCACCCGCGTCGTCCCTACTACGCTTATGCCCGGTCGTTTAGCCATCCCCATGGCATCCGCGACCGCCCCCTGCAGCACACACCAGATGTGATCCGTTGCTCACCGCGAGAGGAACGCTATCGTGAGGGTTGTGTGAAAGTCAAAGAAAATTTGCGTCATGAATTTGAACCGGCGCTGCGGTAACACCGGCCTCCCTGTTCAGTCTTGGCGCGTTCCGCGGCGTGCATCGCAATCCGCTGCTTCCGACGTCCCGACTGAGGCCGATGCACGGCTGCGGCCGGCCTGCGAGGTGGCGCCAGACGCCGGGGCCCAGCGGGTGGAGGCGCGGGTCTCGCCTTCGATGCGCAGCTCGCACTGGGCTGCGCGAACCGCCGTCAGCGTCGAACGCCAACCTGCGCCCGTGCGGACTTTTCCTAGCCGAGCGCGTCCGGAACGCTGAAGCAAATCGACAGGACAGGCGGCAACACTCTGGAGCCATTCCCGGAGCGACGCCCATGCCCCGCCAGCCCCGGATTGATCTGCCGGCCGTCGCGCAGCACGTCGTGCAGCGCGGGAACGACCGCCGCCCCTGCTTCTTTCAGCCCACCGACCAGCGGCGCTATCTGGAGGAGCTTCGGGATATCACCCGCCGCGTCGGCTGCAGCGTGCATGCATACGTGCTGATGACCAACCACGTGCACCTGCTGCTGACGCCGTTCGAGAGCGGCCAAGTCGGTGCGGTCATGCAGGCACTTGGGCGCCGATACGTCCGCTACGTCAACGACCGCTACCACCGCACAGGCACGCTGTGGGAAGGCCGGTACAAGGCCTGCCTGGTTGACACCGAGACCTACCTGCTGCGCTGCTACCGCTACATCGAGCTCAACCCGGTGCGTGTCGCGATGACACGCGGGCCCGAGGACTGCCCATGGTCGAGTTATGCAGCCAATGCGCTGGGTGCCGACAACCGGTTGTTGCAGCCTCACGCCGCGTATCTCGCGCTCGGCGACAACCCCGCCGCTCGACAACATGCCTATCGGGCCTTGGTGGCGCAGGCCCTAGCGCCGGACGAGCTCGAACTCATCCGACTGCGACTTCAACGTCAGCACGCACTGGGCTCGGATCGCTTCAGAGCCGCAATCGAAGCCCAGCTGTCCAGGCGCGCAGGACCGGCGAAGATCGGTCGCCCGAGGAAACACAACGCCACGACCGCCGGTCCGCAGGGCGAGCACACTCGAGGAAGCGCACTCTGACCCGTGTCTTTTCCCTCTGACCCGTGTTTTTTCCGTTTTTGAATCTTCCAACACGCTGCGACAGGCGATACAGGGGCCGAGCGCACTTCGCAAGGTGCACTCTGCCCCCCGTTTTGGACGGCCGTCACCTCGACGTTTATACCGTCACCGTACGAAGCACCGGCGCGGCAAACTGCCGTAACAACGTAAGGTGCACCTTCAGATCCAGCTTCACGAGGCTGGCCAAGTGCCTAGCTCCGCCCAAAACTAAGGCCGGCTGATACGCATACATTTCTTGCTCGGCAAGAGGCCCGAGCGCCGCCACCGCCCTGTCAAACAAAAACTCACCTTCCTCGTCCTCTTGGTCGAAAGCCGCCTTCTCCGCCATCGCAAGAAAACTCTCAATCGCTAAGTTGAGATGCTGCGCGGCGCCCGCCCTGGACTCTGAAGTCATCATCCGGTTAGAGCTGCAGAAAATCTTTAAGACTCTCCCGTTTGACTCATCCCAGAGATAAAGGTCGCCAAAAGCCGTTCGGCCAAAAACGTTGATCTGACTCGGATTCCCGAGGCTTGAGCCCACCAGCCAGAAATCCTTCAGGCCCGCATACTCATCCGGATCTACAAACCAGAAAAGCCCCCCTCCATGGACGCACAGGCCGCTGCTTTTCCATATCGCCATCAGCGGTGCCGGTAGCCTCGACGAATTTCGCTGTATCACCTCCGCACTACACTCTCGGTACCGCTCGCCGGGTCCGATCTCGGAAATGAAGTCAATGTATTCCTCGGCTGCAGTCATTTGCCAACGCCTCTGTGTAACTGACGACGAACATTCATCAGACTTGCTCCTTGGCCCGATTCAATTGCAAGAAAGTGCACTCTGACTCCTGTTTTCCAATCTAACCCCTACCCCCCCCATGCAGCTGACAGCAAGAGGCCCCGCACTGCGGGGCCTCTTGTTTTCCCGACGATCGGAGTCGGATTTTTCAACAGGTTGCGACAACCGATACATGATCCGAGCGCACTTCGCAAAGTTCACTCTGACCCGTGTTTTTGGCAATCCAGTCCCTGTCCTACCCGCGCAACTGACGGAAAAAGGCCCCGCACTGCGGGGCCTTCTGCTCTCGCGACGACCGGAGTCATATTTTTCGACACGCCGCGACCGGTGATACATGGGCTGAGCGCACTCCGTAAAGTCCACTCTGCCCCCCTGTTTTAGAGCGCACTTTACGAAGTGCGCCCGCCCCCCCCCCTGCTTCTGCGTTTTGTGCGAGCCCCTACTTTGAATCCAAGCCCCTTACGAACGACGTAAAGTCATCCGCCACGAGGTACAGGCCTGTCTCGTCCGCGCCGCTCTCATGGTCCCAGTAATACACCTTGCCGAAGCTTTCCCGACGTAAGTCTAGGCAAAAGGCGTTCCCGAACTCATTGTCCCCAATCTGAAGGACATAACGCGGCGTGTCGCCGCCATACAGGGGACGTCGTGCGATCTCCATCAGGTCATATCGCTCGTCCGAGCAGGCCGCAAACAGCATCGAAACAGCATATCGACCGTCGTGATTGCCCGGGAGTTGCTCAACACCTTTCACAATCACGTCGCCCTCCACGTCAAACATCCCCGTACTAGGAAAGTCACGCAAGAAATCCATGTACTCCTCGGGAATTGGATAGCCAACGATCTGTGGAAGGTTGGCAAACACCGCGGGGTCATGTCGATCGGTGTCGATATAGGGCCGATACATCAGTGCTGCAAGTTTTTGAGACAGCGTCATCATTGACTGCACTCCGTTCATTGCGCCGGCTTGTTCAGAAAGCTCATGTCGTCAACCACGCGAGGTAGAGCATAGCTCCCCGCTGCATAGCCAAGGGCCCCTCCCACAGCGCCACCAATGACCCCGCCCGCAGCAAGACCGACCGGGCCAAAAACAGCGCCGAAGCCGGCACCGAACTTAGCCCCTGCAGTGCCAACGGCCCATGCACCGGCCCAACCTCCGGCGATGCGGGTCGCTTCGGCAGACGTGTTGACGTAGCTACCTGTTTGGCGGCTGATCTTGTATTGGCTATAGAGACTGGCGCCATCTGTGTATGCGCCATATACCGCGCCAGCACCACCGAGGTAGCGCGCCCCCCTGGCTATCTGGTTTGCCCTATAGAACTGCTGTGGCGTGCCCGACGCATTCCAATTCCGCAAGATAGAGGCTCCACCAGAATGCGGTATCCCACCATTTCTAGTGTTATGCAGATCTGACGGAATCAGATCCAATGAAAGGCCGTTGGCATTGTGATGCAAGGTCAGCCCGCGGTCACGTAACCATCGCTTCGCGGCTGCATCCGTCGGGAGCCCGTACTTCTTCCTTAGAGCATCACGGCCGAGTCGTAGATCGGAGTCCGACCCTGTCATGCCTGGCACATTGAGTCGCCCCTGTGACCAGGGGTCGAAATTCACCATGCCATTTCTGAACTGAACCGGCCGGCCGCCTGTAATCGCGGTTACTTTTGGATTCGTAGACACCCAGCCGGAGTTCCCAGGCACTCCCGTCCACCGACCACCATTAGTTGGTAATACGGGATTGGCGGGGATAGGCGTCGCCTGATGAAAGTTTGGCAATCCAATGCCAAGACCCGCCCCGCCGATCCAGTTCCAGTTCCAGTTCATATCGAGCGTGGGCGGTGTTTCTCTCGACTGAGGGAAGGCGCCCGCCGAAGCTCCGTGGGAGCGGAAACTCCAATTGACTGCGTCGGAGCGAGGCCCGAGTGACGCAAAGGGTTGAGATGTCGAAGCGTAGAAGAAGCTAGCATGCTCCGCACCAAAAAAATCAGACTCTCGACTCCCGCCGATAATATCGATTTCCAAGCCAGCGTCGCCGACGAACGCCCGCTGCTTGTATTCGTGCAGAAGCGCCCGTGAGTTCGACATGTCGCGACCTTGAGCGGTCAAGCGATCAAGTTCAGCCTCCATCTCCCGGACACTCTGGTCGGACTCTCCCCGAGTGAAGTTGCCGTGCGTACCGCTACCATCCGTGGACATGATTGCCGGTGCGCCGAGCTTGCTCGCTTCGTCACCGTAACCCGAAGCAAATAGCGGTTGACCCGCATTAGCATCCACGATCGACTGGATCGCGGAGCGCAACCCTACTTCTGTCGACAGATCGCGTAGAGCCGCGCCCCGCGCGGCAGACGAGCCGCTCACGTCGTTGAACGGGTTTCCATCGGCCCATGCAGCGTCGTGCATCTGGTCGGCCATCTGCGCACGAGCGATGCGATCTGCTTGCCAACTCCGGACGCCTCGGACAGCAGCGTTAGCTATCGTGTTTCCGAACGCATCAATCGCGATCTGGCGCCAGTCTTGCTTGCCGAGACCCATCAAGCGACGCGAGGTAGCGTTAAGTGCGCTTCCTGCGTAGGCGCCAGCGTATTCATTAACGAGGCGGCCGAGCTCTGTGGTGCCCTTGGTAATGGCCAAGCCTTTGTCGAGCCCTGCTGCTGCCCCTATGTACGCGCTGGCAGCGGTTGCCGCGACCGCTTTCCAGCTGAAGTTCGTGTCGCGCCCAACCGTCGCATTGGCCACTACCGAGCCGCCGTAAGTTGAGACGGCTTGCGCAACCTTGCCGGCCGTTTTGAGCACGCGGGTACCGTCAGCAGCCAGCTTTCCGAAGGTCGCTGTCCCTGCGAGATACTGCCCCATTCCTGCAGTAATGCCGGCTGTAATGCCGTCAACGGCCACCTGCCGCCAGCTGAAGCTTGTAACGCCCAATGCGCTACCGACGCCTTGAGTGACGGCGCTGCCCGCCGCGACAGATACGCCTGTCGCTATACCGGTCGCCAGTGCCCCCGCTCCCACAATGCCCTCAACAACTGGCAGAACGTAGGGCATGAAAATTGCGGCAACGACGATCACGACAATCGCGAGGACGGCCGCTATTCCGCTGCACTGCCGCTTAGGCGGCGGCGTGATATACGGCAGGCTGGGGCTGGTATTCCCAACCGTCTCTGCCGGGTTATACGGCTTGAACGTCTCGGCATCATTCGCCGACACCTTCACATCCGGCACCTTCAGCGAAGTACCCGCGCGCAGCTCCGCATCCGTAACCGCATTCGCCTCAGCAATCACGTACCACAGGTTGCTGTTGCCGTAGATGCGCTGCGCAATCCCGCGCAGCGTGTCGCCGGCCTGCACGGTGATCGTAATCGCGCCGGCTTCGCTGCTGTTGTAGGCGGTCAGGCGGCCGACCACATCCAGCTCGCCGCTGCGCGAGCCACGTGCGACCTGCTGACCGCTGACGAACGCGAAGCGATCGTCTTTGAGCTTCTGCTCGGTCGTCTGGGTGAACAGGCCGTTTTCGAGCGTGCCTTCCTTGCGCAGCAGGATGTTGCCTTCGCGGTCGTAGGCGAATGTCCGGACCCGGTCGGGAATTGCATCGCGCTTGTCGAACTTGGGCGTCTTCTCACTCACCGACACGCGGCGGCCCCAGGCGTCGTACTCGCTGACGGTATGGCTGGCGCGGAAGTAGTTGGTCGAGCCGTTGAGCGAGCGGCTGTTGCCGTAGACCTGCTTCTCGAGATAGCTGTCGCGGCCCTCGTACTGGTAGACGTAGGTGTGGGTGAAGTTGATCGGGTCCGAAGCGGTCGCGCCGGTGCCGTCCTCGTGCGCGAGCGCCGAGTACTGGTAGGCGATCAGGCGGCCGGCCTTGTCGTAGGCGTGCTCGCCGTAGTTCACCGTGCCGATTACCCGCAGCTCGCCAAGTTCATACGTGGCGCTGGTGGTCGACATGGAGGCGGCGACCATCCTCGGCAACTGCGGGAACTCGGGGTTGAAGCCGTCGTCAGGGTAGTCGTCGCCGTCGTTGAAGACGGTCACCTGGAACACCACCTCGGTCCAGTTGCCTTGCGCATCGGTTGCGCGGAACACCACTTCACGCTCGGCGAACTGGATGTCCGCTGGCGGAGTGCCGTAGAAGCCGTGCTGTCCTTCCGCCCCCCGCTGGTACTCGAGCCAGGTCGGCCCCGACATGATCTCGTAGCGGATCTCGCCGCCTTCCGCGTCAACAAACGTACCGGCGGGCAGTTCGAAGTAATCGGCCAGACCGGACGAGAACCCGTAGCCGGCCGGCGCGATCTGCAGCGTTGGTGCCCCTGCGCCGCTGGTGCGCGTTACCGGCGGCGGCGGAGGCGGCGGCGGGGCTGGGGGAGCGTACGCCGTCCAGCCGAGCGCACGACCGTGGATGTCCTGCCGCAGCATGCGACCGTCGGCGTCGAGCTGATAGACCTCCGCATGCTTGATCCAGCCGGAGATGTCGACGCCGTTCCGGACCGTGCCAGCACCGAAGTACTCACGACGCTGCGTGGTGCGGCCGACACCGTCGTACTCGGAGCTTTCGGTACGCACGCCGTTGACGAACACGTTGTTGCGCTGGCCGCGCTGGGTGTACTGGGTCTGCTCGTGCGCGAACGCGCCGCCCTGGTAGAACCAGCGGTTCGTTGCGCGGCCGGCTTCGTCATAACTCAGCGAATGGCTGATGCCGTTGTGGCTGACGCGGATCTGGCCGTCGGTCAGGTCGCCGTGCACCACGTCAACGCGGTTTTCGGCGTCGTAGCTGTACCAGTAGGACTTGTAGGGCGACGGCGCGGTGTAGGAGCCGTCGGGGTTCCAGCCGCTTCCGTCGCCATCGCCGTCGCCGGGGTAGCCGCCGTTCCAACCGCCGCCGTCCGGGTCTTCAGGCGCGTAGTGGGGCGGGCGCTCTTCGATCAGGAACGCCCGAATGGGCCCGTCGCCATCGCCGATCGTGCCGCCACCGCCGCCACCGCCACCGCCGTCTCCGGGCGAACCGTATTGCCAGCTGAAGCGGTCGAACAACACCACGCCGCCCGGACGCAGGCAGAACGAACCGCCCTGCAGCATTGCGAAAACCGCGCCTTCGGGCGCCGCAGCGGTGATGGTGGAAGCTCGCCAGTATCCGCCGTTGACGACGTTGACCTCGTTGCCCTGCGAGTAGCCGATCTGTGCGCCGTTTGCGTCGAGCCAGCCGATGCGCACGGCACCGCCCACCTCGTCTTCAGCACCGTACGCGCGCATCATCGCGCTCACCGTCAGCACCTGGCCCACCTGCACCGGCACACGGCCCACGGCATGCATGCCTGCACCGATGTGGCCGGTGTAGACGCGCTTGGCATGCCAGCCGCCGTCGAATGACCCGGCCTCCTGCACGATCTGGATCCCGTTGAGATCCCAGCCGACGTTGCCCTGTTCGAAGTCCATGTTGAACGGCAGCGTGAGCTGCTGGACCTCGAGCGTGAACTCGACCGGTGAACTGCTCAGCGCGCCATCGGATGCGGCGACGCGGATCTGCAGCGACTCCGCCGATGGCGGCGTACCGGTGAAGCGACCGTCCGCCGTCAGCGTGAGCCAATCGGGCAGTGGCGAACCGTCGGCCATGGTGGCGCTGTAGGTCAACGCTCGGCCGTCCGGATCGGCGAACGTCCCGGCCGGCACGCGGAAGCTCCAGGGCACACCGGTGTATCCGGTCTGGGGCGCGATGGTGCCGACCGCTTCGGGCGCCCGGTTGTCCGCCGCGGTCAGTACGAAGTCGGCGCTGACCAGGTGGCCATCCGAGTCCTCGACGGTTACGCGCACGGTGTATGCGCCTGCCTGCGGCGGCGCGCCGGAGAAGCTGCGCTTAGTCGGGTTGAACGTCAGCCACGCCGGCCACGCCGAGCCGTCGGCCATCGTCGCCGTGTACGTCAGCGGGCCGCCCTCCGGATCGCTGAAGGTATTCGACGGGACGGTGAACGCCCACTTTTCGCCGACGAGCGCGCTCTGCGACGCGATCGCATTGACCACTTGAGGGCCAAGATCCGTCATCGGGATCGCGGCCTGGTTGTCGCCGTACGCACTGCGGGCGAGCACGCGCCGGCGATTGCCGACGGCGTCGTAGTCGTAGCGCAGATCGAGCAGGCGCCGGACTGGCGGAGCGCCGCGCTCCACGCTGGCACCCAGATCGTCATGGACGACCTTGATGATGCGGTTGTGACTGTCGTACGTCACCTCGGTGCGCTGGTGCACCGTCTGGTTGCCCTGGCCGTACGTCAGCGATTCCTCGCTGGTGCGGTTGCCGGCGGCGTCGTAGGTGTAGCGGGTCCAGTTGGAGCCTTCGCGGATCTCCTTGATCTGGCCGTTCGCGTAGTACGCGACGGTGCGGGCCGGGTCGCTGAGCAGCTCTGGCGTCTGCAGGGCTTCGCGCGCACGCTGCACCCAGTCGTAGATTTCGCTGTGCCACGGCGCGTCGTGCAGATCGTCCAGGTAGTCGTTTGTCGGCGCCGAGTAGACCCGGCCTGCGACGGTCCAGTCGCTGCTCTGCGTAACCTGCTGGCCGGTGCGACTGTCGTACTCGTAGTCGTAGTCGAAACCGCTCAGATCGTTGTGGTCGGTCAGGCGGCCGAACATGTCGTACTGCCAGGTCTGCTCGTCCAGCCAGATCGCGCGGCCCTCCTGGTCGTCGCGCGGCGCGGCGCGGCGGCTAGGCGCCTGGCCGGTCGCCGTTGCGGCTGGCCCGATCGAGAACTCCGAGGTGGCCTCCCGGGCCCCGGCGTGGGCAACAACCTGCAGGCTGTACGTGCCGGCGGGCAGCGCCCCGGTGATCTCACCGGTTACAGCGTTGATCGCGAGATGACCCGCCAGCTCGCTCACGTCCAGGTCGTGGTAGTCCCAGACCCATTCCCAATAGCCGCCGCTCTGGCCCGACAGGTAGGCCGAGGCCGTGCCGTCCGACTCGGCCGACTGGATCTGGACGTTGCCTTCGTAAGTCTGTACCCAGACCTGGCGCGCCTCATACACCCGCAGGCTATAAGTCAGGGATTGCCCCTGCGGATGGGTGAACGCGCCGGCCGGTAACGTGTAGACGAACGCTTCTCCGGTCGCGACGGCGCGATCGGGCAGGCCCAAGGCGGCCTGCGGGGAGCTGGCCCAATGGCTTGCGGCCCACTGCCCACTGTCCAGCACGATGAAGCCCATCGACGCGACGGCCGAGGTCTCCATCGCAGTGCTCGCCACTACGGAAAGGCGGTAATTGCCGGGCGGCAACGCCTGCCCGTCGAGCGTTCGTGACGCGACGTCATACGACCAGCCTGGGACGGCCTCGTACTGCGAGGTCTGCCCGTTCCAGCGCTCCACCGTCACGCGTTCGCTGATCGCCATCGCGTCGCCGGTGTTGATCGCGAACATCCCGGCCGGGATTGCAAAACGCGTTCCGGCGCCCTGCGGCACGACACGGAAGGACGCGAGGCCGCCGCGATAGACCGGCGTCGGATCGAGCAGGAGCCGCGCATCCGACAGTGCGTTGGTCTCGCGGACCTTGCGGCCCTGGCGGTCGTATGCGAACTCAAGTACGACGCCGGCAGCGGTGCGGCTGCGCACCACCAGTCCCCGGCTGTCGTAGTCGTACTGGACCTTGTTGCCCAGCGCGTCGATGACCTGCGTGCGGTTGCCGTTCTGGTCCAGCACATAGGATTCGCGACGCGTACGGCCGCGGCCCATCCCGTCTATCTGGGCCAGGTAATCGCCATGCTCGACGACCCGGCCCGCCGTGTCGTACCCGCGGTAGGTCACGTATCCGAGTGCATCCTCGCTCAGCCGATGCTGGCCGAGTGCGTCATAGGCCTGGCGCGTGCTGTGGTTATAAGCATTGCGGCTTTCGACGAGCTGGCCGGCGTCGTTGTAGTAGGCCCGCCGCACGTTGTTGTTGGCATCGCGCGAGCCGATCTGCCGGCCGAGCGCATCGTAGAACCATGCAGTGGTCGGGCGTTCCGTCGCGTGGGTTCCGTCCGCGTGGACCACCTTCACGCCGGGACGCGTTTCCAGGATGGCCTGGTTGAGCTCGTTGTACTGATAGAAGGTCTCGGCCCCGCGCGGATCGCGCACGGCTACCGTGTTACCCCATCGGTCGTAGCGACGCTGCACGCTCACCCGCTCTGCGGCCGAGTCGTTCGCCGCCGGCAGGCTCTGCTCAACCACCCGGCCGAGCCGGTCGAGACGGTTCAGTGTGATCGCCGCTTCGTAGCGTGTCTCGCCAGGCGCCGACTCGAGCAGCACGTCGTGCGATTCGAGCGTCTGCTGACCTGCCAGGTTGTATCCATAGGAGCGGAACACGCCGCCCTCGGCATTCGTGCGAACCAGGCGTCCGGCGCGGTCGTACTCGAAGCGGGCCGACTGCGCCGCATCGTCCAGACGCTCCGAGTAATCCGCCTTTGCGACGATCTCGCCGAAGGCGTTGTAGCGGACGTACGACGCGGTATCGATGTTGTCTTCGCGTGTGGCTGGATCCGGCGCAACCGCCGCGTCCCCGCGGAAGCGATCGCGCACGACCTTGGACTCGGTCTGCCGGCCAAGCTGATCGTACTTGGCTAGCGTCGTGATCCGGGCCCAGCGCCCGGCAGTACCGTCGAGCCGCATCTGCGTGCTGAGGACGTTGTCCGCCGCGTCAAAGGTGCGCGCGTATTCGGTGCCAGCCGCATCGCGTTCCCACACGGCACGCCCCTGGCGGTCGTAGCGGGTGACGTGCACCTGGTCAGCGCTCGAAACCTCGGCGGCGGCGGCTCCGGTTTTCCAGCCGTTCGCGTAGCGCCGGACCTCGACAACATTGCCGAAGGCGTCGTACTGCATGGTGCTGTACGGCGACACCGACACGAGCAACGCCGCGTCGTCGATGTGCACGCCGATGCCCGCCAACTCGGCCTCGCCGCCTTCGCGCAGCGCCGCACGCTCCGGCTCCAGCACGGCCGCCGCGCGGCCCAGCGCGTCGTAGGACGTACGCGTCACCGCACCATTGGTCTCCACCTCGATGGCATGACCTTCGCCGTCGTAGCGCAGCGTCGTTACAACGGTGCTCACGCCGACCACGCCGTCGTGGTCATGCGCATGGCGCGTGACGGACTCGCTCGTTTTGCGGCCCAGTCCGTCGTAGCCGTAGCTCGTTGTGCGGTCGTAGCCGGTGTCCGCGTCGCCCGCCGCGGGCGGGATCGGCATCGTGCCCGCCGTGGGAATCGATGACACGGCCCGTGCGTACTCGGTCTGGCTCAACACCTCACCCTGCGCGCTGTACGTCAGCGCCGTGAGATAGCCTTCGGCATCGATCACCGCCGCCTGGCGGCCCGCCGCGTCATAGTAACGGTGGGTGTGCGCCCATTTCGCGCCCGGTTCGTCCGCGCCGCCCTCGAGCAGCACGGATTCGCGTGTGAGCTGGCCGTACGCGTCGTATTCGAAACGGGTCGTCGGACGGCCCGCGTGCGCGGTGCCCGCGGCGTCATGCCACGTCACACCGTCCTGCTGGACTTCCACCTTCTGGCCCAGCTGCGAGTAGCGGGTCGTGAGCGTGCGATCCTCACCATGGGTGATCTGCCGCAGGCCTTCGATCTGCCCGAGCGTCAGCGGCTGACCGTCAGCCAACGCCACCTTCTGCGCAAAGCGCGTCAGAACTTCTCGCTCACCGAACCCGTTGCAGGTGTAACCGGTGACGAAACCTTCCTGGTCGACTTCGTAGCGCAGTTGGCCTGCGTTGTCGTACACGCGGTGGCTGTAATTGCCCCGCACGTCCTGCTGCATGACGGCGCGGTCAAGCGTGTCATAGAAGACGCGAGTGGTCGGGCGACCGCTGTCACTGAACGCGCCGGTTGCCGGGCTCCATACGCCCGCATCCGGGAAAATGGTCGTGATCTGACGGCCGCGGTTGTCGTAGGCGTAGTCGGTCCTGCGCGCGCTTCCGTTTGCGTCCTCGATGCGAGCGAGCACGTTGCCCGCTGCGTCGTACTCGAACATCGTGACGATCGACCGGTGAGCCGTGCCGACGCTACCGTGGGGCCCGACCTCCGATACGGCCACCTGCGGGCTGATCTCGCGAGCCAACCGGCCGGCGGCGTCGTAGACGTACGTCCAGCGGTGCTCGTCGCGATTGGTGTAGGCGGTCTTCTGCCCCGCTCCGTCGTACTCGAAGCGCTCGGCATTGCCCAACGCGTCGATTACCGCGACCACGCGGCCGGCGGTGTCGTAGTGCGTCTCGGTCACGCGAGTCTGGGCGCCGACCAGCTGCGCGGCGACCTCGGACTCTGTCGCAGAGTTTGTTGAGGCCGGCCGGTCATAGGACCGCTGTTGCTGTACGCGGCCCAGTCCGTCGTAACTCATCTCCGTGACTGCACCGGCGCTGTCGATCTGGTAGACGGTGCGGCCGGCGGCGTCGTGCACACGCCGGGTGATGCGCTGCGCGGATGCGTCCGCTCCACCAGCCGCGGCGAGCGCTTCGCTCACCGCGGCAACGGTGGCTGGGGTGCCTGCGGCGATGCGCACGCCGTAGGCGACTTCTGCCGTCACTTGGCCGAGGGCGTCATAGCGCTGCTCGCGCACCTGCACGCGATTGGCGTCCTCGCGCACGAGAGTGAAGCGCACGCGCCCCGACGCATCACGAACGTAGCTCGATGCACGCGCGCCCGCAGCGCTGTTTGCAAGTTCGGCTTCGAGGGCGGCCGCGGTGAGCTGGCCCGCCTGGGCAGCGGCCACCCGATCGGCAGCCAGAGGCGTAGCGTGTGCCAGCTCCGCACGCACCAGTCCTGTGGCGTCGTACTGCGTCTCGAGCACGGCCCCGTTCGCCGCGATTGCAAACCGGACGCGACCAGCGCCGTCGAGCACGTATTGCTCGCGAACGTCGATCGCGTCGTTGCGGGTGATCAGTCGTTCGATCTGCTCCGGACTTGCCGTGCCATCAGCGAGCGCGGCCGACAACGTGCCGTCGACTGCGACCGGCGTTGCCAGCTGGCGCGCCGCGACGACCCGGCCGGCGGCGTCCAGCACCCACTCGCGCACCGCGCCGGTCGCGTCGATCGAAAAACGCGTGCGTCCAAGCGCGTCGAGCACCTGGAACGAGCGAAGGTCGCGCTCCGCGGCCGGGCTTAGACGGCCCTGGATATCCTGCAGGCCGGCGGTGCCGGAGGCGAGGCGCTCGGCGAGCGGAGCATCGACGCCGATCGGGGAGACATAGCGGCGCGAGCCGATGGCCCGACCCGCATCGTCGAAGAAGAATTCCTCCACATTGCCGGCCGCATCTACCGTAAACCGCACGCGGCCGGCGCTGTCGAGCACGCTGTGCAGACGAAGGTCGTCCGGACGGCCCGTCACTCGGGCGGTCAAGTCGGCCTCGGTCGCGGAACCCGCCTCCAGCGCGACAGCGAGCCCGGCGTCCATGCCGATGCGCTGCACATAGCGGTGGGAGCCGGTTGCCCGGCCAGCCGCGTCGTAATCCAGCCGCTGCACGCTGCCGTCCGCATCGACCGTATAGCGCAGCCGCCCCACGGCGTCGTAAACGCGGTGCTCGACCCGGTCCTGCGTGCTCGGCGCCGGCAGCACGAACGCATCAGCCGCAATCGCCCCCGTACGCAGTGCCTCGGCCTGGCCGGGGTCCATCGGGGTAGCGGTCGCGAAGCGGCGCGTCTGGACGACCCGCCCGGCCGCGTCGTACTGCGTGCGGGTGACCCCGCCTTCGCCGTCGACGGCAAAGGCCGCGCGGCCGTCCCCATCCAGTACCAGGAACATCTGCACGTCGCGCGCGTCGTCGGCCGTGACCGCTGCGGCAATCTGGTCGGCGCTCAGCTCCAGCGGCGCGCCGCCGATCGCGGCGGGCTGGGCATAGGCACGCGTCGCGACCAGGCGGCCAGCGCCGTCGTGCCAGCGCTGGGTGACTCCGCCAGCCGGATCGACCTCGAACACGCCACGGTTGGCTTCGTCGTACGCGAAGCGGCTGACGCGCTGTTCGGCGTCGATGCGCGCCACAAGGTTGTCATTCGCGTCGTAGCGGTACTGCGTGGTTTCACGCACCGTGCCGGCCACGAGCGTCTCGCTTGTGCGGCGGCCGAGGTCGTCGTACTGGTAGTGCACGGTTCGGGCGGCACTGGTGCCGGCGGCCTCGGTCACCGAAAGCTGACGACCCATGCCGTCCCAGGTGTACAGCGTGCGGTCGCGCAGACCTGCCACGTCACGCTCGACTTCGACCAGCTGTCCGGCAGCGTCGTAGCCCTGCCGCGTGACGACGCCCTCGGGGTCGACCACGCGGACCTGTCGGCCCTGCGCGTCATATTCGTAGCGAGTCGTCAGTGCCAGACCGCGCGGGTCCTCGACCCGCTCGAGCACGCGACCGGCCGCATCGTAGCGATAGTCGACCGTGCGACCGGTGGCATCGCGCGTTGACTGCACCAGCCCGCGCACGTCGCGAAGCTGCACCGTGCCCTTCCCGTTCGCGTCGATTGTTTCCAGCAGACGACCGTCGAGGTCGTAGGCATAGCTCGTTCGCACGCCGGCGCCGTCGGTGACGTGGCGCACTTCGCCGTGGCGGGTGCGCTCGGTGCGAAGCGACACACCTTCCGGAGTGGTCACGACGACGCTGCGTGCGGCGTCGTCGTAGTGGTAGGTCGTTGCACGCTGCAGCGGGTCGGTCTGCGTGAGCACGCGGCCGTGCGCGTCGTAGGCCGTGGACCAGACCTCGTTCCGACCGCCAATGCGCTGTGACTGCGTGACCTGACGGCCCAGCCGGTCATACCCTCGGGTGACCACATGTCCGCGGCCGTCATGGCTCTGCACCACGCGGCCGAACGCGTCCACCTCCTGGCTCAGCGTGCGCCGCACGCCGTCCGCGTCGTCGACCTGCGCCAGGCGCTCGCCGCGCAGGTTGTAGTCGAACTCGGTCGCAATCCAGCGGCCCGCTTCGACTTCGCTTGCGCTGCGCGTGAGTTCGCCAAACGCGGAGTACGTGTTGATGGACCGGAAGCCATTGGCGTCCGTGGCGGTGAGCACGGCGCCACGGCGGTCGTACGAGAACGACAGGCGGCTGTCGTGGCCCTGCACGTAGCGCAGTGTCGTGATGGCCTGTGCCGCCTGCTCTCGGCCAAACGGGCCGGCAATTCCGATTCGACCCGTGTAAGCAGTGGTGTCGATGACCTGGCCGAACGAGTCGTAGCGTGTTTCGACCACCTCTCCGAGCGCGTTGCGCACGCCGAGTGCGTCGGCCATGCCCCGCACCGTGTGGGTCAGGCGCGAGCCGCCGTCGTAGAAGTACCAAGTCTTGTTGCCTTCGGCATCGACGCTTTCGGTGCGACGACCCAGCGCGTCATATGCATGGCGGATTCCGTACTGTCCGAACAGTGCGTCCATTTCCGCGGCGGTCAGTCGACCGCCCGGTGCGGCCTTCTCCCGTGCGCTCAACTCGGCGGCGCCGGCACCGCTCAGTTCTCCGATCAACTCGCCGAATGCGTTGAAGCGCAGCCCGCCATGGCGCGACTCGTGCGTGCCTGCCGCCGCCTCAGTACGGACCAGCCGGCCTGCCGCGTCATAGCGGTAGTGGGTGACCGTGCCTTCGGCATTGATCTCGGTTGCGACCAGCCCGCGCGCGTTGAAGACACGACGCGTCTCGCGGGCGCCTTCGCTCTGGGCCTGCGCGCGCAGCGTCGATAGCGACTCGCTGCCGCTCAGGCCGTCCAACCGTCGATTGTGGACGCGCACGCCGCGCTGGTTGCGTTCCTCGTCGTAGACGAATTCCGTCAGATAGCCTTCGGCGTTAAGTTCGGCGACCTTCAGCCCGCGAGCGTTGTAAAACGAACGGGTGATCTGATCGCTGTCGCTGGTGCCTGGGCGCAATTCGTCAAGCGAACCGGTCGCCCGGGCGGCGGCGGACGTACGCTGCGCGTAGCGCACCAGTGCCGTCTCGCGACCGGCCGCGTCAAAGCGCCGCTCCGTCAGGTAGCCCTCGGCATC
The DNA here is from genome assembly GCF_042434515.1 of Lysobacter korlensis. Lineage (NCBI taxonomy): Bacteria > Pseudomonadati > Pseudomonadota > Gammaproteobacteria > Lysobacterales > Lysobacteraceae > Lysobacter > Lysobacter korlensis. The sequence continues at coordinate 1,926,050 of NZ_JBHLTG010000001.1, read as the reverse complement.
GAGCACCGCGGTCTGCCGCCCGCTGCGGTCATAGAAGAAACGCGTCGCGCGCGCCTCGACCGTGGCATCCTGCGGCTTGCCGACGGTGGTCCGGATCAGGCGGGACGCGCCGTCATACGTGTAAGCGGTGACCAAGCCTTCCGCGTCGACCTGGCTGATCAGCCGGCCCGATCCGTCGTACCGGTTGGTAAGCAGGCGGTCATTCGCGGCGTCCGCCGCCGGGCGCACGTCACTGATCCGGCTGGGAGTGACCCGGCCGTCGACGAACCAGGTACGGGTGTCTACCCGCGTGGCGTAGGTGCGCGTTTCCAACAGCAGGCCGGTGCGGTCGCGCTGGTATTCGGTGACCAGTCCCGTTACGTCGACCTCGCCCGTCACCCGCCCGACAGCGTCATAGAAGTAGTACGTGCGGGCGCCGCCGGCGTCCTGGGTCGCGCGTAGGCGACCGGTCTCGTCATGGAAGCGGTGCTCGGTCCGCGAACCGGCCTCGCCCGCCACCGACTGCGTGATCGCCGTAGTCCGGCCACCCTTGTCGCGCAGCTCGGTCTGGATGAGCCCGTCCGCCTGGGTGACCACCAGCCGCTGGCCGCGGTCATCCTGGACGTGTGTCGTGATGTTGTTTTCCGCGTCGCGAGTGCCGATCAGACGGCCCAGGCCGTCGTAGAAGTAGCTGACGCGCTCCTGAGTCGTACGGTCCGCGCCGCGGTACGCGACCTGTTCGCGCAACAGACCTTGTGCGTCGTAGATATGGACCACTTCCGCCATTTCGGCGTCGCGCACGCCTTGGCCCTGCGCGTCGACGCGACCGTACTGGAACGTGCGCGCGAGCAGGCCGCGACCGTCGTAGCGGTAATCGACACGCGTGATTGGTGCGGCTCCATCCACGCTAGTGGCTAGCTGCTGGGCGGCCCATGCATTCATCTGCGCCAGGCTCGGCGCCTGGTCGTCGGCCAGCCCCGACACGGCGTAGCGATGCGAGTGGAAGGTCAGCGTCGAGCCAACGAGCCCCGTCAATGCGTCGTAGGTGTGCTGGGTCACCTCACCCTCGGCGCCCACTGTGTACGCGACCCGGCCGGTGGCGTCATAGACATTTCGCGTTACGAGTGCCCCGGTGGCCTGCTGGGGCCCCGCGCCGTCAGGGTCCGCAACGGTGTAGGACGCCTGCGTCAGCAGCTGGTTGCGGCTGTCGTACGCGCGACGGACCGTGTTGCCGGAGGCGTCGCGCTGCAGCAGCAGATTGCCGCGGCTGTCGTACTCGTAAGCGGTGACGCGCTGCTCGGCGTCCTCCACGCGAGTAACGTCGCCAGCCGCGTTGTACGCGATCTTGGTGACTTGGCGCTGACCGTTCTCGGCTGGACTATGGACTTCGGTCAGCTGCCCGAGGCTGTCGTAGAAGTACGACCAGGTACGTCCGGCGGCATCGGTCACGTCGGTCCGGCGGTTCGCCGTGTCGTACGCAAAGATCAGCGTCTGCGCCGAACCGTCTTCGACGCTGCCCACGGTGATCGCGCGAACCCGTCCGGTGTCGATGAAGTAGTCGTAGCTGACCTCGAGACCGTCGCTTTGCGACATGCCTCGGCTGGCACGCTTGATCTTGCCGTCGTCGCTGTACTCGTACTCGGTAACGAACGACCGCGTGGCGTCGGCGTTGTTGTCATCCCAGGTGCCGGGCGTCAGGTCGAGCTCGATACGCGCGAGGCGGCCGGCACTGTCGTACCCATAGCGCACCTGCGACTTGATCTCGCCGCTTTCCAGCGTCGAAACGCCGAGCAGGACCTCGGTGCTGCCGTCGTAGTGGAACAGCACGGCGTCGCCGCCCTGGGTGACGATTCGCTCCAGGCGCCCCGACGTATTGCGCTCGAACCGATTCTCGGCGCCTGTCTTGGGGTCGCGCACGAGGACAATCTGGCCCTTGGACGAGTTGTGGATCTCCTGACGGAGGCTCGAGCCCTCCATCCAGGTCCACTGCGCGCTGGAGGTCGAGTAGCTGATCGTGTCGTGCGCGCCGTCGCCAGCGGTGCTGCGGTACAGCCCGGCCTGCGCGTCATACGCGAACCGCACGCGGGTGCCGTCGCCAAGGATGCGTTCGACCGTGCTGCCGGCCGTATTGATCGTTCCCGACAGGTGCCGGATGACCGTCTCGAACTCGAACGTCCACAGGTCCTTGCCGGCTTCGTTCGTGCTAGTCAGCACGCCCTGGCTGTTGTAGGTGCGGGTGTGCTCGAACAGGAGTCCGCGAGACAGAAGGCGTTCGTCCTGCCCCTGCATGATGACGTTGCCGGTCGCGATGTTGACGTACTGGCTGGTCGTACCCTGCCCGAGACCCGGGTGGCTGCCCAAGGTGCCGCCCAACTGGTTCAACGAGGAGTTGAACAGGCCCAGTCCGTTGCCCGAGATGATCGCCGTCATGTCTTGCGTCCCCTGATATCCATTGCCGGTTCTTCGGCTGATATCAGGTAATCCCGCGAACCCGGTCGCGGTTTAGGGGTGACGGCGACCTTTTTTCACTGCGACGTCACACCATGTCCGGCAAGGCGCACCCGACGGGCGCAGAGCTCACCTGGGCTGGCGCACCAGGGCGAGGAAACGGGCGTCGAGCGCAGGCTCCGCGGCCAGTGCGGCCGCGACACGGTCGGCGATATCGCCGAATTCGGGATGCTCGCGGATCTGCTCGCCGAGTTCGTGCTGGAGCATCACCCGGACCAGCTGCACACGAACAGCGTCCGTGCCGGGCGGCGAGTCCGCCACCGCCATTTCGGCCAGCCGCTTCAGATCGTGTTGGAGGCGCGCGCGGCGGGCCTGCGGCGTAGCGGCGCGTGCACGTACAGGGCCGCCACTCCGCGCCGGACGCGCGCCCGGCGTAACACTCTGAAGCTGCAGCGCCGCGATCATCCGCCCGGCAGCCCCTGCCGCGTCAATCGTCATGGGTAGAGACTTGGCCGTATCCGGTCAGGAAGATCGGGGCTGGCGGCGCGACGTGCGCGACCGCCTCTGCCGTCTGCGCCTGCCCGCCCAGCCCCTCGAGGGTCGCGAGCAGCCGCTGCATATCGGATGCCAGCGCAGGCAGTTCCTGGGGCAGCGCCAAACCGGCACGCAGTTCCGCAACCGCCCCGCCTGCGTCATCCTGACCGGCCGCAACCAGCGCCGCCGCATAGCGCCCCAATGCATCGGGCCGTGAAGTCATAGGCTCCAGCAGACCACGCGATTCGGTGGCATTGCCCTGGACCAGGAGCAGCTGACCGAGCTGGAAGCGCGCCATGAAGAAGTCGGGCGCCACGGCGACGACCAGCCGAAAGCCCTCTTCCGCCTTGTCCATCAGACCCAGCTGCGCATGCTGGGCGGCCAAGAGGTAGCGCCCCATCGGATGGCTCGGCTCGCGCTCGACGAGCGTCTTCAGCAGAACCAGCGCGTCGCCGTCCTGTCCGTTGTTCATCGCGTTCAGCGACAAGCGGAGCAACTCGTCAGTGTCCAGCTTCTCGTAACCCATGGATCTTTCACCTTTAAGAATGGCCCGGGACTCCCAGGGACAGGGCGCCGCGATGGATCGGGGATGCAGCGTGTCCCGGGCCATTAACGGGATAATCCCAACAGCAGCACAGAAGTTTAGCCCCGGGGCCGGCGGCCTGGCCCGCGATGATGGCTAGAGCCACGCCCGTACGGCCCGACGCCCCCTTATCACCGGTCCGTCGAACGGCGCTCGGCAGCACACAAGCGCGAGCGCGAGCCCGCCGCTCGCGGCAGAGCCAAGCGGGCCTCACGGCCAAGGCCATCGCCGTTTCACCCGACGATCAACGCCCCGCCTCCACCATCCTCGGCAGGGCGCACTGCGGCTCGGCGATGCTCGCAGTATCTGCACGCCGCCCCTACGCAACCCCGTCATGACCGGAGATCGCCATGCGCGCAGTCTGGAACGGTGCGGTTCTTGCCGAAAGTAACGACACGAAGGTGGTCGAAGGCAACCACTATTTCCCGCGTGAGTCGCTGGAGATGCGCTATTTCCAGCCTTCGCAGCACACCAGCCATTGCTTCTGGAAGGGTAAGGCGAGCTACTTCCACGTGGCTGTCGACGGTGACACCAACCGCGACGCGGCCTGGTTTTACCCCGAGCCCAGCCAGGCGGCCGAAGAGATTCGCGACCACGTGGCGTTCTGGAAAGGCGTCGAGGTTCACTAAAGCTGCTGCGCGCAGCGCCAAAAGGAGTCGGGCATGACCGCAAACGCTCTCAACGGCGAAATCGCCATCGTGACGGGGGCGGACTCCGGCATCGGTCAGGCAACCGCCATCGAGTTCGCCCGCGAAGGCGCAGATGTCGCCATCACCTACTTCCACGACCGCGAAGGTGCCGAATGCACGCTGCGCGAGGTTGAGGCGGCCGGCACAAAGGGCTTCGTTACCCGGCTCGATGTGCGCGACCAGGAAGCGATCGCGCGTTTCTTCGATGAAGTCTCGAGCACGCTCGGCACCCCCACCATCCTCGTCAACAACGCCGGCATCGACGTGGGTGGCGACAACGTCAAGGACATGTCCTTCGAGCACTGGGACAACATCATCCGCACGAATCTCTACGGCCCGTTCTTCTGCTGCCAGCAGTTCATTCGCAGGCTCGACGGTACCGACAAGCACGGCACGATCATCAATATCACCAGCGTGCACCAGGAAATCCCGCGTGCCGGGGCTGCCGGGTATGACGTCTCGAAGGGCGGGCTGCGCAATCTGACGACGACGCTCGCGCTGGAGTTGGCGGAGAAGAACATCAACGTCAACAACATTGCGCCGGGCATGGTGTTGACGCCGATGAATCAGGAAGCAAAGGACGACCCCGAGGTGCGCAGGAAGCAGGTGCAATCGATCCCGATGAAGCGTGCCGCGCAACCCGAGGAAATCGCTTACGCCGCCGTGTTCCTGGCCTCCGAAAAGGCTCGTTACATCCACGGCACCACCTTGGTCGTTGACGGCGCGCTGATGCTGTTCCAGGGACAAGGGGCGTGACTACCGAGGCGCTACCGCAGCGCCTTGCGACGCGCGCCCCGCCCTGTCCTGGGGCCTGTGCGCACCGTGATTGGCCTCGGTCTCTCGCGTAGGCGGGTCTGCTAATGACCGAGATCCGCGATCTGGCCCTGATCGGCGACCGGCGGACCGCAGCGATCGTGGATCGTCGCGGTTCGGTTGTCTGGTACTGCCCGCGGCGTTTCGATCAGCCGTCGCTGCTGGCGTCGTTGCTCGATGAGGCAGCCGGCGGTTCCTGGAGCATCGAGGCCGCCGACCTCCAGCCCCAAAGCCGTTGCTACTCCGGTGACAGCGCGATCCTCCGGACCACCCTGGTGGCTCCTGCCGGAGCCCTGACGGTGACGGACTGGATGCCGCTGGGTGAAGACCTCCCCGCCGGCATCTGCCGCCGCTTCACGGAGTCGCCCTTCCCTCTGACGGTGCGGCTTGCCCCTGCCCCGGACTACGCGCGCGAATCCGTGCGTCTGGCGCGGACGGCGAACGGCGTGTGCATCAACGGGTGCCAATGGCTCTATGCGTCGGGCACATTAGCGATCGACGGGCAGTCAGTGCTTCTGGAAGTTCCGCCGGGACAGCCGTCGTGGATGGTCCTGGTCGATTCACCGCTGGACTCCGTTAGCGGGTCGGACCTCGACCACTGGCACGGGTGCACCGTTGCCTCCTGGCGCGATATCAGCTCGCGGATCACCTATCGCGGCCCGTTCGAGCCACAGGTCGCCCAGTCGCTGCGTGCGCTCAGGCTGCTGACGCATCGCGAATTGGGTGGCGTCATCGCCGCTGCGACGACGTCGTTACCTGAGGTGGCCGGTGGCGACCGGAACTACGACTACCGCTACGTCTGGATGCGCGACGCCAGCATGATCGTCAGCGCACTGGTTCGCGCAGGCAGCAACGGCCCGGACGAGCAGCGTTTTCTCGACTTCATCTGCAGTGCTCTGCACGAAAACGAGGACAAGCCGCTACTGCCCCCGTTCCTGTCGCTGGATTCCGGACCAGCCCAGGGTGTGTCGTGCCTGGACCTGGCGGGCTACCAGGACAGCCGGCCGGTTCGCATAGGCAACGACGCGAACGATCAACTGCAACTCGACGGATTCGCCAACGTCCTGTTGGCCGCGAAGCTTATCTATGGCCGTCACGGCACACGGGAGCACTGGGAAACGTCCAGACGTGTAGCGGATTTTTTGGTCGATAACTGGCACCGCCCCGACTATGGAGTCTGGGAAGAGCACGAGCCACGCCAGTACACGACCGCGAAGGTCGTCGCGTCGTGCGGCTTACGGTACATCGCCGACTTTGCCGAGGACGAGTCGATGGCCGACCGATGGCGGCAGGTATCGAAGGAGATCGAGCGCTACGTTCACTCGCACTGCCTGACCCGCGACGGCGCCTATGCTGTCTATGCCGGCTCGGACGCCGTCGACGTGTCCGCTGCACTGTTCCCGACATGGGGTTTTTGCGAGCCGGACAGTGAGGCGATGCTCGAGACCATCCGGCTGCTGGAATCGCGTTACCGCCGCGGGCACTTGTACTGGCGGCACCTTGAAGAGCTGCCGCGCTTTCGCGAAGGCGCGTTTCTCGCCGGCTCCATCTGGGTTGCGCAGTATTGGGTGCTGCGGGGCGACCTGGAGCGGGCTCGAGACATACTCGAGGAGATCCTCGGCTACGCCAACGACCTGGGCTATTTCGCCGAGGAGGCGGATCCGGAGACCGGGGCCATGCTCGGGAATTTTCCGCAAGCCTTCGTCCACGCCTCTTTCATCGGCGCCGTCATCGACTACCGCGACGCGTTGAAACAGTCAGGCAGCGGCACTGCCGGTTGACCGCCTCATCAACGAGATTGCACGGCCCTGCTCGACGCCCGGTGTCGAAAACGTTCAACTCGGGGTATGCGGAGCTGGCGACCGGCACATCGACCCAGACGGCCGCGCCGCGTCGCGCGGAGCGGGATATGAAGTCTGGGGGAAACAGTACGCCGTGTGCGGATCGGAAGATCGACCAAGTCGTAAAACAGCGGCTGCTGTCGTTCGTCGGCCCTAAGCGTTCCAATGCGTCACGATAATCACGGCTGCGCCCGCAAGAATCAGCAGGCCCCCGAGCGCGTCGTACCGGTCCAGTGCTACGCCGTCGACCCACATCAGCCACGCTAGCGCCGTCGTGACGTACACGCCGCCATACGCCGCGTACACGCGGCCAGAGGCAACCGGGTGCAGGGTCAGCAGCCAGGCGAACATACCCAACGCGGCAGCCGCCGGGATAAGCAGCCATGACGATCCCGCCTGTTTGCGCCACACGAGCACGAGCCAACAGCCGACGATTTCGGCCAGGGCTGTAGCAACAAACAGGCTTGCCGTCTTCAACCAGATCACGCCCCGAGCTCTCGTCTTGTCCGGCAGTGGATGGGCGGCCGATGCCAGCGGCTGCTCCCTGCGTGCGACTGGTGGAGGAAGGGCAGACCGCACCGCGCCGCGCGGGGTTTGACCGGCGAAGTACGTCGGCCGGCCGAGCCCGCGGATGCACGGTCAACATGAAGCGCCGACTCACGTCACCGATCGCTGTTAGCGTCGAGCCCGAACGCACACGCCAGTTCTGGGCGGTATCAGCCAGCTTCTGGAATACGCTTTCGGCGTCCGCCGACGCTACCGATCGTTGTGCAGTTCGCGCGTCGCGCAGCGGGCTGGGTCTCGTTGCTGGCTACGGGAACGTCTTCGGGGAGCAGTCGCCGCGCGTGGTCTCCGGTTGGTCGGATCGCCACCACCAGCCTCGCAATACTGCCGGTCGCAGGCCGACAACGTCGCGCGAATCGGGTCTTTGCCCTCCGCTCGGCAACGCCACGGGCAAATCTTCGATACCCGCCGGCCCGGTACCAGGCCGGCGGGCACGTGGTTCAGATGGCAGCGTCCTTGAGGCGCTTCATCGCACGCACTTTGAGCTTGGTCGAGGCCGGCTTGGCGGCGAAGACCTGCTCTTCCTTCGTGAACGGGTTGATGCCCTTGCGCTTGGGCTTTGCCGGCACATCGACCTTCGTGATCTTGACCAGGCCCGGGATCTGGAAGGTGCCTGCGCCCTTCTTGTGCAGCGATGCCTGGGCGGCTTCCTCGAGTGCGGTCAGGACCGACTTCACTTCGCGCGGGGCCAGCTCGGTGCGCTCGGCGAGGTGGTTGATCAGCTGGGTCTTGCCCATCGTCTCGGTGATCGGCTTCTGCGTCGTCGTCTTCTTCGCAGCGGCCTTCTTGGCCGGCGCAGCCTTCTTCGCAGCGGTCTTCTTGGTTGCAGCAGCTTTCTTCGTAGCCATTCGACTTCCTTGCTGGATGAGGGAACAACCCGCTATTTATAACGGGAACTCCCGCCATTTATAACGGGAAATAGTGCTGATTCAGCGCGAAATCGGCTTCGGATGACAACTGCGGCCTGAAACCGGCCCGAAAAAGGGGCATAAGGCGGCCCCCAGAGCCGTCCTTGCGACGGAATAGACGACCATGAGCCGTCCTATCGGCCTGATGGCGGCTGCTGACCAAGGCGAGCCCACCTGCCACGGAAGCGAGTCACCGGGCGTACGTCCTTTGCCGTTGGCGTGGGCCGGCAGGGCTCGCCGCCAGCTGCCTCTCCCCGGGGTTCGCGGATCCGGGCCGGTTTCCGGCCCGCTACGGACGCTTGCCCTGGCGGCCTTCAAACCGTTTCCGACGCCTTTCCCGGCGATCTTCGCGGTCGTGCTGCACCCGCCTTTTCACGATAGCTACGACCGGACGCCCATCCTCGTCGCGAACTACAGACGCCTGGCACGAGCCACGTGGCCAGCGCACCGCCCAGGAGGAGCCATGAGCGACGAATCGATTACGCGAGGCGTGCGACTGGCTGCCGAGCGTCCTGAAGTCATGATGGACGAGGCCAGCGAGCGCATCCGGAGCGTCTACGAAGACATCCAGCGCACGCTACGCGTCCCGATCATCAACCTGATTTTCCGCACTCTGGCGAACGACCCCGAGTACTTCGTCCCGGCGTGGGAGCGGACGGCCCCGGTCGCGCGCACGCGCGCGTTCGAAGCGGCCGCCGACGGGCTGCGCGCCGCTGCAGTGCTCGACGCTGCTCCGGACCATCCCGAGCTCGACCGGGACGACATCGGCCCTCTGGCGACGATCCGCGCGTTCAACGACACGATCCATTACGTGCTGCCCAAGCTGCTGCTGATCGTGACCGCATGGGATGAGGGCGGGTGGAACGGGCAGTCCGGAGACGAGCGCCCGATCCCGTCGGGCATTGCCGACGGCACCGGCAAGGCACCGATGGTGAAGATGGAGGACGCCTCCGACCGGGTCCGGCAACTGTTCGAGCGCGAGAAACGCGCTCACGGCCACCCTCTGGTGTCTTCGTACTACCGCGTCCTTGCCAATTGGCCGGACTTCCTCGAGCCCGCGTGGACGCGCGTCGAGCCGCTGGTGGGATCCGAGCCGTACCGCGAGCGCATGGGTCGGCTCGTGACGCTGGCAACGGCGGCGGTCGCGGAGCTTCCACTGCCCGCGTCGATTCCGGACCAGGCCCGCACCGAGGAGATTTCGCATCTTCTCGCCGCATTCCGGCGCGAATTCATTCCGTCGATGATGCTCGACGTCGGGCTCATCAAAGCGATGCTGGACGGAAAAGACGCTGCCCGATCGTCGCCCTTCAGCCCGGCGCTGTAGCAGCTCCTGGCGTTCAAAAAAGAACTATCGCGCCTGTCCGAGCCCCTCTTCGAACCTACTGAGTGGCGATGGCCGCACCAGCAGGGACCGAGGTCTGGTGCGGCAACGTACGCGGACTTTCCGCAAGCGCGTCCGGCAGAAACCAGCGCGTTGTGCCGCATCCACGCCTGAGGGCTCACCGTGCGGTAACCGCGTCTGTGGGAGGTTTTTCGTTGCAGTTCGCCGCGCATGTCCGACCGCGGCGCGGCGCCTTCGCGAAGCATCAGTGCGAGTCGGGCCAGGCAACAGGAGACCAGCATGACTTCAGCACAGAGCGCGCTGCGTACCGCCCTCAGCGGCGACGTTCCGCCGGCCGAACTCAGGCAGCAGATCCGCAACGACCAGGGAAGCGAAATGCGGCATCGCCGCGACGTGCTAACTGTGTCGCTCGTCGGCATCGCGAGCATGGCGATCGTATCGCTGTACCAGATGGGCAAGGTGCGCCACCTGCCCGACCCGCCCGTATCGAAGCCGCACTTCGACTCCGACAAAGTCAACGCGACCGAGGAAGCATTCGGCTACGGCATGCCGGACGGCCCGCTGACTCTGTTGGCGCACGCAATGAACGTCGCGCTCGCCGCTGCGGGCCCCCCGGACCGCGCGCGCACCCGCCCCTGGTTGCCGCTGCTGGCCGCCGCCGTTTCGGCGCCGCAGGCCGCAATCGCCGCGAAATACCTGTTTCACCAGATGCCGAAGGTCGACAAGGCCTGGTGCCCCTACTGCGTCGTGGATGCGCTGACACATTTCGCAACGTTCGCGCTGGTGGCGCCGGAAGCCGTCGAGGCTGCGCGCCATCTGACCGGGACGTCGCAGACCCGGCATTGAGCTGCTACCCGGGACAACGCTGCCGCCCTGCCCGCGCGAGCAACCGCAGGGAGGGGCTACGGCGACCAACGCGACGGTGACGCCGTGTCACCGGCCCGCAACGCCGGACGCTGGTGACCCGCGTCCAAGTGCCACAGGAGCTTTTAAATGCAAGAACAATTTTCGGGAAAAGTCGTTGTAGTGACCGGTGCTTCTGCCGGTATCGGCCGTGCGATCGCATCGGCATTCGGTGCGCAGGGCGCGCACGTTGCCGTCCTCGCGCGTGGCGAAAAGCGCCTGCAGACGCTCAGCGAAGAGATCAGGGCCACCGGACGCACTGCACATCCGATCGTGGTCGACGTCGCCGACGCTGCAGCAGTCGAACGGGCAGCGGATGAGGTGGAACGTGTGCTCGGGCCCATCGACGTGTGGGTCAACAACGCCATGGTCACCGTGTTCGGACGCGTCGATGAAACGACGCCAGAGGAATACCAGCGTGTCACGGAGGTGACCTACCTGGGCACGGTGCATGGCACGCGGGCCGCACTCAAGCGCATGCAGCAGCGCGGGCGCGGCACCATCGTGCAGATCGGCTCGGCGCTTGCCTACCGGTCGATCCCGATCCAGTCCGCGTATTGCGCGGCGAAGGCCGCGATCCGCGGGTTCACCGACTCGCTGCGCGCCGAGCTGATCCATGACCAGTCCGACATCCGGCTCACGATGGTGCAACTGGCCGGTTTCAACACGCCCCAGTTCAACTGGGCGCGTAGTCATATGGACAAGCGTCCAAAGCCGGTCGGGAAGATGTTTCAGCCCGAAATCGCGGCGCAGGCCGTGCTGCGCGCCGCCGCCGAAGCGCCGCGGGAACTCTGGGTAGGCGGGCCTGCGGTGCAGACCATCCTGGCGCAGCGCTTTGCCCCCGGCCTGGCGGACCGCATGGTGGCGCGCAAAGCCTACCACCAGCACACGGAGGAGCCGGACGCCGACGACCGGCCGGACAACCTCTTCACCACGGTGGACTGGGATGAAGGCGCGCACGGGCGTTTCGATGACCAGGCGTTGACGCACAGCCTGCAGCAGCAGATTTCCCGGCATCCAGGACTGCTGGCGGCCGGGCTGCTGGCAGTCGGTGCGGCTGCGGGGATCGCATGGGCAAGGTCCAACAGGCGGCATGCCTCAAGCGAGCCGCGGCGGCAGGAGGCTCTGGCGCAATACGGCGGGCAGGACGCATCGGGCGTAGAAGTCGAGCCCATGCTGGCACCCCTGCCCGCTGTCAGCGCAGGTGCATCGGTCGGGGCCTCGTCGACCCGGACCTGAGCGCGGGCCCGGCCCAGGCGGCTGCCCATACGCGCGTCGGGAGGGGACGCGCGTACCGTCGCAGTCAGCCGTCTACGCCGGAGTGGGATATCGATGGTTTGTGACACGGGCTTTGCAGCCGCGACGCCTGACGCGTGGCTGCGCAGGCGCGTCGGCGTGCCAGCTTGTCGCGCCTATGGCGCTGTGCAGAAGCAGCCCGAGGCTGCAGCCGAGACCGCCGCATACGGAGCAACGTGCGATGGAAACAGCTCTCGACCACTGGGCAAGTATCGACGCCAGAGCCGCAGTGACCGAGGGGGGCATCGTGGGCGCCGTCCGCATGATGCCGGCGGCGCTATTTTCTGCAAGCAGAGCCTTGGCGTCGCAGCGAATGATTGCCGCAGTGATGCTGAGCCACGACGTTCTGCCGCCACCAGTCGTTCGACCTGACGGTGATGATGGTCGCGATGACGATCCACCTCATGCTGTGCATCGTGCTCGCGCTGCTGGCGAACGGGCGCGACACGGGCGCCGGGATTCTGATCGGAGTGATCTTCGGGCTCGTCACCTGCTTCGTGAACTTCGACGACATGACGGCCGTGTTTTCGTGGATCGCCAAGGCACGCAATTGCGTGCCGATCGCTTCGAACGTGATGTTCGGCGCGGTGCGCGGCGCGGTGCATCCGTCACGGGCGCGCGATTCGGTTCACCCCGCACACGTCGACTGATATCAGCCGGCGTCACCGCGGCCACCAGGACTTCGCGACGGAGGACCACAGCGCCGGTACGAGGCGCATCGATCCGAACACATGGGCGCTGGAGGGCCACGGTCGCGATCGCGCCGCCACACCCCGGCAGTGCGGCTCGCAGCGGCAAAAACATGGATTCGCTCAATGATCGGCACATGGTGCACACCGCGTGGAGCCGCCAGTAGATGCATCCGGGTTAGCATCGCCGCCGTATAAGCGACCGTCCCCCGCGCGACCATTCACGCGCCCCGGTCGCCCGTTCCGGACATTCTGGTAAGTCGATGTGATTCAAGGTGCGGCCGATCAAAACGCGGAGAACCGGTGCCGGTCGCCCTTGGCTGGAAGCGCTGCGTGATCGGACAGAACGGTTTTCTCACCAGATTCGCAGCCTGGCGTCCTGACCTACCCCGCGTTTCCTTGTCCGCGCTGGTTCCCGGGGCACGCAGCGTGCTGGCCTGGCTAGTGCTGCTTGCGGCCTCGGTCGCCGGGCTGCTCGCCCCACTCGATGGATGGCTGTTCGACCTGCTGGTGCGCGTCGGGCCGCTGAAAGACCCCGCAGCGGGCGTGGCGCTGGTGCGTTACCCCGGCGACTGGGCGACGGGTCGGCCCGCTGCGCTGACCGCGCTGGTCGACCAACTCGAGAATGCGGGGGCGGCGGAGGTTCTGGTCATCCGGCCGGCGGGGAGCGCGCCGGCCAGGGGCGCACTGACGCTCGACGCGGGCGACGTGTGCCGCCCGCCCGCAGCGCAGGGCGTGATACGGGCGCTGCCGTTCGAGCGCGCCGGTGGCGGCCCGTGCCTGATCGGGACGCTTGCACGCCGCCTGGGTGTCGAGCCGCCCGCAGCGCGGACGGTCTCACCGGATTTCACGGTTCGCACCGCGACTGCGGTACCGCGCGTCGACGCCCATCCCTGGCCGAGTCCGGCACTACTGCAGCAGGCGGCCGGCCGGCGCGTGGCGCTCGTGTTTCCCGAGCCGGCGCTTCCGGTCTACCTGACGCCCCTGTACGACGCGGACGGTCTGCTGGAACCCTCGACGCTGCACGCGCTGACGCTCGATGCGCTGATCAAGGGCGACGCAATCCGGTGGGCGCCGCGGGGTGCCGACGTCGCCCTGGCGCTGTTGGTCCTGCTCACGCTTCGGTTCGGTCTGCGCCAGGCGCGCTTCCGCACGCTGCTTTGGGCCTCGCTGGCTGCGACCGTACCGCTCCTGCTCCTGAGCTTCGTGCTGCTGCGCTGGGCGGGCCTCTATCTGGCGCCGACCGCGGGACTGATCGCACTGGCCTACTTCGCACTGCACACCCTGGTCAGGCGCAACCGCGCGCTGTCCGAAACGCTGGTCGAGCTGGACCACCGCCTCACCGGTCTGGTCCAGCAGCCGCTGCGCCGCACGTTCGACCAGCCCGCCGAGCTCACCTGGGAACACGTCAACCATTTCGTCAGCCAGTTCTTCGAGCTGCAGCGCAGCCTGATGCTGCAGCTGCCTGCCGGCCTGGTGCACCTCAGGCCGGTGTCCGCGATCGGCTGCTCGGTCGAGGACATCGTGGAGCTGCGGCGCGACTACCGCCGTGCGCCGTTTTCCACAGCCCTCGCCCGCGAGAAACCGACACCGCCGGAGCGCCCGTTCCTGCAGCCGGTCGAGGGGCTGTTCGATTTCGTCGCGCCGCTGGTGGCTGCCGACCAGCTGGTCGGGTTCTGGGCCTTCAGCGTGCGCCCGCGTTCGGATGCGGAGATCGAAACGCTGGTTCCTGAAGCCGCGCGCTACGCCGAAGAGCTGGCCAAGGTCGTGCTTCGAAGCAACAGCATCGAGCCGACCGACGGCGAGGTGAGCCAGCGCTCGCCATCGCTGGCGCAGATGCGCTCGCGCCTGCTGGACGGCGCAATGCGCGCGCGCGAACAGATCGCCGCGTACCGCGACGTCTTTGCCGCGGTCGGCCATCCGATCGCGGTGACCGACCTGCTTGGGCGCATCCAGCTGGCAAACCCGGCGTTCGAGCAGCTTGCCGCTACCGTGTCGCAGCCGCTGCTGGCGATGTCGGTGCACAACATGCTCGAGCAGTTGTGCGGGCTTTCGCCGACCGCCGCGAAAGACACGCTGCGGCGCGTGATGCTGCGCGGCGAACTCGACGAGGCCGGGTTACCGGTCCGCAGCCTCGAGACCTCGGTCGACTACGCCTTGTATCTGCATCCGATCCGCCGCCAGACCCGGGGCGCCGGCGCGCTGCAGGGCTCGCCGTTCGAACTGCTGGGCCTGATCGTTGAGATCTCGCCGAACGCACTCGACGCGAACGGCGGCGCGCGGGTGGGCCAGGCCGCCAGCCAGTACACGCGCCGCACGTGGTCGCTGCTCGATCACCTGCTGCGCGGCATGGAACGGCTGCCCGCGGCCGCGGCCGAGCGCGACGTGATGATCGATCACATCGTGCGCGGTCTCGACGACTCCAGGCAGATGCTGCGCGCGCTGGATGCCGCGACCGCGGGTGGCGACCACGACGTCCAGATCGACCTGCCGCAGCTGCTGCAGCGCGTGCGCCACGGGCTGATGCACCACGCCGCCGAGAAGAAGGTCGAGATCCGCGTCGGCGAGGCCGGGCCGCGCACCGTGTACGGCCGGCCGGACGAGCTGCGCGCCGTGCTGGCGGACGCGCTCGACCTGCTGCTGGACGACGCCGCACCGGACTCCGCGATCGACGTCGGGGTGGCAGCGAGCAAGGACGGCAGGTCGGCCGTGATCCTGCTGACGAACGAGGGCTTTGGCCTGCCGCAGTGGCACGTCAACGAGGCGATGCGCACCAGCGCGAACGTCGCTGCCGGGCACGTCGCCGCTTCGCCACTGGAGCGGCTGGCGCACAGCGCGCAGTTCCTCGATGCGGCGGTCGTGCTGGACGTGCAGTCGGAGCTGGGCCGCGGCTACTCCGTGCGGTTGACCGTGCCGGTCGGCCCGCACGCGGCGACCTGAGCCGATGGTCCTGCCCATCTTCCCGGCACAGGCGCTGGACAGCTCGGTCATCACGACCGTGTGGGTCGGCCTGGCCGTCATCACGTTCCTCAACCTTCGGTTCGGCACCACGCTCGCGGGGCTGGTGGTGCCGGGCTACCTGGTCCCGCTGCTGCTCGTGAAGCCGGCGAGCGCGTTCGTGATCTGGGGCGAGGCGATCGTCACGTATCTGCTCGCACGGCTGATCGCCGACCGGATGATGCGGTGGACCGGCAGTTGCACGATGTTCGGGCGCGACCGCTTCTTCGCGCTGCTGCTGGTCAGTGTGTTCGTCAGAACCGTCAGCGACGGCTGGCTGCTGCCGGGCCTCGGTAGATGGCTGGCCGAACAGGGCCACGCGTTCGACTACCACAACAACCTCTACAGCTTCGGCCTGGTCATCATCGCGCTCACCGCGAACCAGATGTGGAACAGCGGCCTGGCGCGGGGCATGGGCGTGTTCGTGCTCTATGTCGCGCTGACCTACGCGATCGTCCGCGGGCTGCTGATCCCGTACACGAACTTCGACATCGCGGGGCTGGGGTTTCTGTACGAAGGCATCGCGACGGACATCCTCGCCAGCCCGAAGGCCTATTTGATCCTGCTCGCGACCGCGTTCATCGCGTCTCGGATGAACCTGCATTACGGCTGGGAGTTCAGCGGCATCCTCGTGCCGGCACTGCTGGCGTTGCAGTGGTTCCAGCCGACGAAGCTGCTGATCTCGCTGTTCGAGGCGGCGCTGATCTTCGGGCTGGGGCGGCTTGCGTTGCGGCTGCCCATGTTCCGTCGCATGAACATGGAGGGGTCGCGGCTGCTGCTGCTGTTCTTCACGGTCGGCTATGTCTACAAGATCGCGCTCGGCTTCGTGTTGATGCACGCTGCGCCCGACGTGAAGGCATCGGACTATTTCGCGTTCGGCTACCTGCTCTCGACCCTGCTCGCGGTCAAGATGCACCAGAAGCAGCTGACCTGGCAGATCTCGCGCACCACGCTGCAGACCTCGTTGATGGGCCTCGCCGCGGCGAGCGCGATCGGCTACCTGCTGGTTGTCGCACTGCCGGCCGGGTCCGCGGCAACTGCGCCCGCGGCGGGGACCAGGTCATCCGGGGCGGCACTCGACACGGATTCCCTCACCGAGGCCCTCGTCGCGCGCAAGCGCGCGTTCTACGAGTCCGAGGGCGACCGATCGGCGCTCATGTACTCCACCTCGGAACTGCAGGGCTTTTCCGAAGGTATCGCCGCCCTGCTCCGCTACCGCGACTCGGGACGCCCCGGCGCGCTCGAGAACGCCCGCGCGGCGCTCGCGCGCGGCGGATTCGTGCTCGAGAACGTGCAGGGATGGTGGCTGGTGCAGGACCGAGCGCCGTCGCGCGGCTCGGGCCTGTTCGCGATCAACTCGCGGCCGCGCACGCCACTGACGGTCCAGGTGCCGGCGCCGCTGGACGAGCCCGGCGTGTTCGAAGCCGCAGCGTTGCTCGCGCAGGCCGATGGCCACGCCGCGTTCGCGAGCGCGGGCACGCGTCGCGAGCGGCTGCAGGGGTCGCGCAGCAACGTGCTGCGTAACGCCGCCCTGCCGTTCTCGCTGTTCAACGCGCTGACGAGCGACGGCGGCGTGCTGCAGGTCCGCGGCCTGCAGAGCGGGCCGCTGTCGGACGCACCCGCCGAACTGTGGATCCAGCGCCAGCTGCCGCCGGGCCTGGGGCTGGATGCGTTGGCCGCGCGGGTCGGCCCGGTGGAAACGCATTTCGGCCGGCGTCCGGCACCGAACCGGCTGCGCGACATCACCACGGCGCCGTTCGCCGAACTGCTGCTCAGCCGACCCGCTCGACTGAGGCTGATCGCGCGAACGCTCACGCCGGCGCGGGCGCTGAACATCGAGGCGCAGCAGCGTGTGGACGGGTATCTCTACGCGTCACTGATCGAGCGTCGCGATGCGATCTCCAGTGCGGGCAGCGAACGCTTCGTGCCGCCGCGGCTGGGCGATCTACTGTATTTCCAGGCGGAGGTGCTCGAGCCGCTGTTCCAGGTGGCTGCCAACTGGCATGTCACCCGAAACGAGGACGCGCTGCGCGCGATCGACGCCGCCGCGTCGACGCTGGGCTACCGATTGGTGCTGCACCGCCACGTCCAGACCGGCGTCGAGCACGCGATCCTGCTCGAGTCGCCCGACAGCGACCGCCACTGGGGCACGTACGTGATGCGCATGGGACCGGCATCGCCCTATCTGATCGAGATTCCGCGTCCGCTCGCCGAGCGCCAGACGTTCGAGTACGGCACGCGCCTGTTCGCTCGCATGGACGCCCGCGCTCTTCTGATCTCGGGCGCCCACCCGGCCGTGCGTGAGGACGGCCGCGGCGACGTGCTCGAACGCACCAATCCGCGCACGGTCTTCAACCTCGCCCACCAGGTGCTCGTCACGGCGCTGGGTGAAGACGCCTGGGTGCTGCAGGTTCGGGGGCGGCGTGACCGCACCATCGGCCCTGCTCCCGATGTCATCGCCGACTTCGTCGGACGGCCGGCCGGTGCGGCAAACCGCGAGCGCCTGGAAGGCGTGCTCGAGGCGCTCGGCGGCGACGCCGACACCGTTGCGCTCGCAGCCACCGGCCCGAATGCGCGCGCACGCGATGCGTCGGCCGACGCGCAGTCGGACTTCGTACGCGAACTGCCCGGTCCACGCTTCATGACGCTGTGGGTCTCGGCGCAGGCACGGCGCGGCTATCGCGATGCGCTTCAGGACGACGGCGAGCGGACGCGTTTCGCGGCGCTGGGAATACCGACCGAGGCCGTAGACCTGTCCACCCGTCTGGCCCAGGCGCGCTTCGGCGCGCCGCCCACCGCCGACGTGCGGTCAGCGGTCGACGCGTACGTGCGCACGCGGAACGTCGTCGCGCTCGCATCGGTCGCCTCGCGCGGGGTGGATCTGCGTCGACTGGTCGATCTCGACTCCGGCCGTGATTACCTCGAGTTGCGCTCGTCGGACGGTGCACTGATCGCCGTGCGGAGTCTGGAGCAGTCCGCTCCGGCCGGCACCAGCCGCACCGCGGGCGACGGCGCATCGCGCGAGGCCTACCTTGCCGAGGGCGCCGCCTGGCTGGTGGGGCGCCGCGGATGAGGCGCCTGGGCTATGGCCTGCTGCTGCTCGCGTTCGCATCGCTGCTGGTGTTTGCCGGCGTGCGCGCATGGGCGGCCTGGCAGCAGTGGCGCGGCACGGGAAACGCGTCGAACGGCAGCCTCGACGAGCGCGTGCTGTTCGAGGCGCCCGAAGGCCAGGCCCTTCGCTTCAACGCGGCCACGCACCACGGTTGGGCCGCCCTGCAGGGTTTCGTGGTCGCTCCAAACGAAGCACGGCGCAGCACGCTTCCGCTCACGCTGGAAATCACGCTGCTCGACGATGACGGACGCGTGGTGCGGCGCGAGCCCCGGCACCTGGCCCTGCAGCCGATTTCCCGCGCTCGCCCGTACGGCTGGCTGCCCGGCGGGACCCCGACGCCGGTGTGGATCCTGCCCGCGCAATGGGTCGACCTCACCGACCAACCGCAGGTGACCGCGATCGGCGTCCGTGTGCTCGAAGCCGCGCCGCAGATCGACGCGACGCTGTGGCGGGGCATCATCGACCTTCGCCTCAGCGAGGCCGAAACCCGCCTGCGGTACCGCCGGCTCGGTCGCGCCGGCCGCGAGTCGCTGACCGACAACTGGATTACGCCGCCCAGCCTGATCCACCCTGACCTCAAGCGTGAGCTCGTTCGGCACCGCCAGGAGCGCATCGCGCCGATGGGCCAGCCGCAGGTCGACTTCAACCTGCGTCGCGTGCTGAGGCAACCGGCCGGCTCGGTCCACCGCACCTACCGCCCGCGCTACCACGCGATCGCACTGTCGCCCGAGCTCCGGGTCAGCCTGACGACCGAGGCCCCGCAGGCGGTGCGCATCGACACCCGCGCCGCGGGCGGTGGCCCGATGCCGTTCTCGCTCTGGCGGACCGACGGCGCCTCACCGGTGCTGGCGCTGGATGTGCCTGGTGGCCGCCTGAACACGACATTGCCGCCTGGACGGTTCGAGTTCCGCAGCGCGCAAGCGGGCGATATCGATGTGCGGGACGCGGTCTCGGGCGACCCGCTTGTACCCGGCGGCGTGCGCCGCCGAACGCACCTGGCGGACACGAATCGCGCGCTGACCTATCCCTTGTTTGCCGTCGACGGCAGCGTTCCCCCAGTGCGGTTTTCGCTGCGGCCGGCCGATGCGGCGCCCCGCAGCGCACAGTTGCGGTTCTTCGACCGCACCGGACGCCTGATCGAATCCCACGCGATCGACGTCCCTTGGCAGCCATCCCTTTATGATCGGCGTGGCGACGCCCTCGATCGCGCAGCCTCGGACGCCCGGCAGGTGGAGCTGAGCCCCCCGCCGCAGGCATCGCGCGTGGAAGTGGAAGCGGAGGGCCCGGTGCTGGTTGCCGCATCGACGGCCCTGCCCGAGAGCTTCCGCAACCCGGATGCGGGACGGCGGTGGTTTTCGTTCCTGCCGCACATCGACGCGCGCGATCCACGCTCACAGGGGGTGGTTGTGGTCGAACAGCCGCGCGCCGGCGTACGCGCCGAATCACGGCAGTCCACACCGGGCGCAGTCGACCCGCCGCGGCGCCGGGCCGCAGAGGCGCGTCCCGCCGAGCCGCCTCGCCCGCGGCTGCGCCTGCGCCCGGAGCGGGCCGGCGCGGATACGGAGGACTAGCATGAAGCGGCTTTTGCGTGCCCTTGTTCTCGTCTCGGTTGTAATGGCGGCCATGTCCGGTTGCCAGCACGACCCCGCCGCGTCGCTCGACCGCTGGATGCTCGAGCGACGCAGCGCGACCTATCGCGTGCCCGACGCGGCCGATCGCGAGGCGCTATCCGGCGCATTCGCGGGCTCGCTTGCCGGCCGGCCGGCTTCCGGGTGGCACGCGCTTGCCTACGAATCCACGACCGCAGGCGGCCACGTCGCAGTGCGTGAGACCGATCCCGCGCACCGGGGATGGGGGGCTTACGCGTTCCGGACCGCCGAGGCTCGGCCGCTGCTGGTGCAGGCGCCCCATTCGGAGAGCGACCGCCACAGCGGCGAGATCGCCTACGCGCTGTATCGCGAAACCCGCGCGCGCGCGCTGGCCGTCAATTCGGCGCACCGCTCGCTGCCGCAGGCCGACCAGGCGAGCGCGGATGGTCCGTTTACGGTGCTCACGCGGGAAGCGCTGCGTGAGCGGGCCGACTCCGTCGTCCTGCAGGTGCACGGCTTCGGTGCGGACACTGCAGCGCGCTACGGCCTTTCCGCATCGACGCTGGTGGCGAGCAACGGAACCCGCGTGCCGGACGCCGCGCTTCGCGAAGTCGCGGCGTGCCTGCGCGAGGCCGGGTTCGACGCGCGCCTGTTTCCTGAAGAAGCCCCCTACCCCGGCGGCACACGCAACGCCGTTGGCCAGGCGGTGCGCGAAGTCCCTGCTGCGAGGTTCATGCATTTCGAAATGGGAGCCGACCTGCGTCAGGAATTGCTGACGCGGCCTGAGCGGGTAGAGGCGTTCGCGGCATGTCTCTAAGGCCCCCCGTAGGCCGGCTGTGCCGGCTCGCCGTCGCGATCGCCGCGATCTGCAGCGCTTCGGCGCAAGCCCAGCAACTGCCGCACCGGAACAACCTCGAGAAGGCACGCGGCGGCGAGGTTCGCCGACTGTTCGGCCTTGACCGCCACGCGATCGAGGTGCCGGCAGGCGGCTTGGTGCTTGCACCTATCGACGAGGGCGGGCGATTGATCGACCTGCAGGCGCGCGACGGCGCGCTGCCCACGGTCTGGTCCAGCGACGGCACCGCGCTGTTCGCCGCACGTCCGCCGCTGCGTCTCGGCGAGCAGCACTGGCTGTACGACAGTGCCGCGGTCGGCGCCCGCTGGCTGCTGCTCGAAGGAGCTGCCGAGCCGAACAGCGCGATCGTCCACGTGCGGGACGACGGCGGCCGCGGCGCGGAGGACTCCTGGCAGGTGCCGCTGCGCGCCGAGAGCAGTGGCGCCGAACGTTCGCGCCCCGCCATGCGCGACGAGGTCCTCGCGGTTCGCCCCGGCCAGCCGCTGCGATTCGTGGTTGACGGGCAGAAGGCGGTCCGCGCCGAGGTATGGCGCCCGCAGGTGCCGCGCCTGTTGCCGCCGGATGCCACCTGGCTTCGCGTCGAGGCCGACGGACGCGTGATCTTCGACGGCCGCCTGCCGACCCCAACTCTGCGCGAGCGCCCGTACGTCACCTCCGGATGCGCACAGGTGCTGGACCTCGCAGCACGTGTCGAGTTGGGCGTTCCCGCCGGTACGCGCGAGCTGCGGGTCCATGGCGAGCCGGGCACGTGGCTGAAACTGCTCGGCCCACTGCCCGGCACGCCGGCCCGCCTGCTCGCGCCAGCGGGCGGCAGCCCGACGCACGGCGGTACAGAACCGGGCCCCGGCGAGCCGGTGCGGTCCGCATTCAACCGCGCGGTTTTGAAGTATCCCGACCCAGCCGCCACGGCCTTCCTGGGTCGGTACTCCTACTACCGAGACGCAGCCGTGCTGCCTGCGGAAGGCCGCACGCTGCAATCGCGCGCCTGGCGCGTCCGCTATCCCGACCGCGAACGCCGCGGCGACCTCGCGACAAACGCGCCCGACCCTTCAGCAAACACTGTCGGCGCGACCACCTTCCACTGGCTGGAACCCGGCGGGCGCTGGCAGCTGGACCTACCGCGGGAGGCACGGCTCGGCCTGCTGCGCATCAGCGTCGCCAACGCCGCGGCCGACCAGCAACCGGTCCGCCTTCGGGCCTCTCAGCCGGGCTCTCCCACTCAGCTGCTGAGGCTGGAGCCGCTCGCCGTCGACGCGTTGCGCGGCGCGTCCTCGAGCGCCGACGCACTGCTGGCGGTCGATCCGGACGGGCTGCCGATCATTGATGCGTCGCAGGCCGTGCTGCCGGTTGCCGACCTGAGGGTCCCGGTCGCGCTTGAGAACACGGGCGCGACCGGCGCATGGGTCGCAGTCGAGCAGCGCGTGCCGGCACTACGCCGACTCGCCGAAGCCTCACTGCAGGCATCCCTGCTGCCGGCCGCCGTCCTGCGCAATGCGCTACTGGACGACGCGCCTGCGAGTGCGGAGAGCGTCTCCGCGGCGGACAACGTCGCGGCCACCCGCGCGATCGAGCAGGCGCGTGCCCTGCTGCAGGCGCGGGCGCGCGCATTCGCATCCGATGCCTGCGTCGCGGCCGCTGCTTCCCCCGCCGCCGGTGCCGCCGACCGGGCGGTGCTGGTTGCTGCCGAGTCCGCATCCGACCCGGTGCTGCAGCGCTGCGCCGTGCTGCAGGCCGTCGCCGCGGACCCGGCGCACGAAGGCGCCTGGGCCGCGCTGGACCGATGGGCCACCGCCAACGAGCGTGCGGACCTGCGCACGGGCTTCCTTGCATGGGCGCTACGGGACCCCGGCCGCCGCTCGGACGCAACACTGTGGCAGCGGCTCGAAGAGGCACTGTTGACGGAGGGCGACGCCGAAGCGGCAGCGCTCGTGCGGAATGCCGCCGGCACCGCCCACGCCCCGGCGCCGATGCCCCCGGAAAGTGCAGCCAGCGAGCAGGTGCTCCCATCGCAGTCGGCAGGTGCGGTGCGCCTGCGCACCGAACGCGAGACCGAGCTGGTCTACGCCCTCGCTGACCAGCGCGCGGCGGACTGGGTGTTCCCACAGGCCGGCGAATACACGCTGGAACTGCGCAGCTTCACCCCCGGGACGGGCCCGCAGTGGGTCACCCTGCGAAGCGGCGGCCTGACCTGGCGAACGGCGCTGCGCCCTGCACGCGACGATGCCGGCTCGCTGCGCGACATCGCGACCGGCGCAAGCGCGGGGTCGGCGGTGCGCATCCGGTTCCAGGCGCCAGCGCCGGGTTCCGTGCTGGAGATCGCTGCCGAGGCCGGCGCCATGCTTGCGCGCGTTGATGCAGCGGGCCGCATCGGTACTGCGCCAGCCGCGCAGGGCAGCTCGCGCGTGCAGCCTGTCGAGGTCGCAGTTGCCGCCGAGTGCCGCCTCGAGACAGTGCAGCGCCCGCTTCAGATCCTGATTCCGGCACCGCCCGCACCGGTCACTCGGGGCACGGCGTCGATCATGCCGGCCGAGACCGCGCCCGTGATCGCTTCGCCCGGGGCGGCCGCAACGCCCGAGACCGACGACGCCACCCGCGCCGCGCTGCAGGCACTGTGGCTGATCGAGCATGGAGAGCCGGAAGCCGGACTGGCTGCCGCCTCACGCGCGATGCATCTGCGCGACCGAGCCACCTCGTCGCAGGCTTCAGCGGCGATGGCCATGCTCGAAGACCGTCTCACCTGGCGCCGTGTCGAACCGGAATCCAGCGCCGGCAAGACAAGGCGCGAGATCGCCGACGGTCATTCGACGAATCCCGTCGTCGCCCGTCGGCAGGTGCTCGCCGCAGCGACGGCCGAAGACCGATTCGTGCTCAGGCCGGGCCAGGGCTGGGTGCTCGAAGGACTGCAACCGGGCCAGCGGGTGCAGCTGTCACTGGAGCACCGCAGCGCGCTCGCAGCCGGACGCGTGGACTTGGGGCTGACGAACGGCCAGCGCTACACGCTCGACGTCGGCGAACGCCGCACGGTGACCGACGTCGCCGACGCCGAAGGCGAACTGCACCTGCGGGTGGGTGACGCCCTTCCGGGCGCATTCGTGACCATGGTCGTGGCCACCGCCGCTGGCGAACCGCTCGACCCGAGACGCGAGCTGCTCTACCACCGGCCGCCCCTGCAGTTGCGCCTGGACGGCCCGCGTTACCTGCGCATCGTCGAGTGGAACGGCCAGACCAGCGCCATCCGCACCGAATGGGTGCCGCAGGCGGGCACCGTCACGCTGCGACCGCAACTGCTGCCCAACGCGGCCTTGCGCGTCAGCCAGATGGAACTCGCACCGCCCGCCGCCGCTGCGGAGCCACGCACCGAGCCCGCCGCGCCCGTGGCTGACCCGAGCGCTGTCACCGCTGCAATCCAGCCGCCACCCGCGCCTGTCGTAGCCCCCCACGCACCACCGCTCGCGCAGGCCTGGACCTGGCCGCAGCGCTGGCCGGGCTCCGGCGGCGAGGACGGGACGTGGGGCCTGGTCGCCAGCGTCCGCGAGCGGCTCGACGCGGACGACCCGGACAGCGACCGCGAGCGCTTTACCGAACTGACCTGGCGCTATCGCTATCGCCTGGACGACTGGCGGCTCTGGGGCCGCCTCGACGCCGTCGGCCGACGCCACGATGAAGGGTTCGGCACTGCGGGATTGCGTCACTCGCTGCAATGGCGCCCCGCGTTCGGCCCCTGGGGCGCATCGTTCGATGTCGCCGCCTGGCGCCAACGCACCCCTGCTTCGCTGGGCTCGTCCGCGCATGCGGTCGAGGCACGGCTCGCAGTCGAATGGGAGCAGCGGCGTGACGAGCGCTGGCGCGACGAGTGGCAGCTCGGTGTGCGCTGGCGGGACCTCTCGCTGCGGGCGGTGCCGCGCTCGCTGCGCGCCCGGCTCGACAACGACGTCTACAGCCAATACCGCGACGCGCACGGCCACCAGATCGACCTCGGCTACACCCTGCGCTGGCGGGCGCGCTACGACAGCGAGGCCGTGCTGGCCGCTCAGTTGATCAGCAATCCGGTCGATGACTTCGGCATCGACCAGGTCGGCATCGATGCGGCCTGGCGCTGGGCGCGCCACGGCTGGACGACTTCGGCCGGGCTGGACGTGCGCCGATTCCTGCCGGATGCCAACCGCGCGCGCAGCTTCCAGCGCGAACGCCTTGAGCTGGACGTCGGGCGGCTATACCTCGGCTACGGCCACGGCTGGCGCATCCGCGCGAGCGCGGGCTACGAATTCGGAACCCGCCAATCGTTTGGCGGGCTGTCAGTCGAGTGGTTCGACCATGACGGCCGGGGCCTGAACGACTTCGCGCCGTCGGAGCTGTTCCTGCGCGGTGTCACCGAAAACGACCTGTACGGTCGCCTGTTGCCCCCAGACGAAACGCCTTGAGCCGCTACGACCGCGCCACTGCCCTGCTCGACCGCACCATCCCCGCGATGTGGCGCAAGCTCGACGTGCGCGAACGTGATGCGGTGGCACGCGACTTCGTCGAATGGACCGGCGCGCGCCTGGCGGCCCGCGAGGACGACCCGGCGCTGTGGGAACAACTCGAGCTCGCCCGCTTCCTGCGCGAACAGCTGCAGACGCTGGCGACGCTCCACGGCGAGCTCACCCATCGTTTCCGGGTGTTCCAGGAACGGCTCGACCTCGCCGAGACGCAGCCCGTCCGCGAGGCCCTGATCCTCGAATTCTTCGCCAGCCTCGGCGCTGGCCCGCGTCAGCTGCGGGGCGACCGCCAGGCGTTCCGGCGCTGGCTCGACGTGGACGCCGTGGCCGAGCGCTACGACCGCGAACGCGCGCGGATCGAGCGGCGAATCCGCTTTTGCCTGGAACGGCTGGGCCCGCTCGCGCAGCACCTGTGCAGCGTCCAGCCCACCGTCGCCGGCGCCTCGACGTGGTCGGTGCTCGACCTCGAGGCCAGCCTGCGCGCCTTGCTCGGATTCCCGGGTGATCCGCGCATCCGCGAAGCCGCGCTGACCTGCGTGCGCACGGCGTTGGCCGGCCTCGGCGATCAGGCGCGCACGCAGCTGTCGCGTTCGACGGTGCAGTACATCTACCGCGCCGTGCTCGATCACCGGCAGTCGCTCTGGCTGCAGTGCGAAGCGCTAGAAGCGCTGGCCCGGTTCGCGCCGCAGGAGCTGCAGACGATCGCCGAGCAGCGCCTGAAGGATGTCGAGGCGGGCGACTCGATGTTCTTCAGGCGGCGCCTCGTCGAAGCGCTCGTCGCCGCCCTGCCCGACCAGCCCCATTACGCCGAACCGCTGCGCACGCTGTGCGGGGACCCGGCACCGTTCGTGCGCAAGGCCGTGGCCGAATCGCTCGCCCGCCTGCCGGCAACGCTCGCGCTCGAGTTCTGGCTGCGCCTCGTTGCCGACGAGGTGCCGGCCGTGGCCGGACAGGCGCTGGTGCAGTCGGTCGCACTCGTGCTCGACACGCAGCTGATCGAACCGGTGACCTCGCGCTTCCTGCAAGCGATCGACGTGGACACCGCGGAGTTCCCGCTGCGCGTGGCGATCCGCCTTGCGCCGGGCGTTCTCGCCCGCGTACGGACCGAATTTCCGGAGCGCGCTGGCGAGTTCCACGACGCGCTCGAAGCGCGGCTCACGGCGATACACACGGGCCACGCACGCACGGCGATGCGCCGAAGGGCCGCAACCGCACGCGAGCTGCTGCGCGACACCGATCCGCCCGGCGCGCTCGAACGCCTGCCGCTGCACGCCCGCGGTCAGGCCTCGCAGCTACCCGACGACCCGATCGAGGCCGCGCGCGCGCTGCTGCCACTGGCCCAGCGCAGTTTCGGCTTCAACCTCGACTCCACGCGGAAGGGCTGGTCGGTCGTGCGCGACTGGGTGTGGCGGCCGCGCCTGTGGCGGTTCCTCCATGAATTCAAGCGCCCGGCCACCGACAAGCGACAGAACTACCCGCATATGCGCGGCCGCGTGTACCCCGGGCTGGTGCATGTGCCGTCGACCTGCGTCGCCGAGGTCTCGCCCACCAAGGTGCCGGGTGAGCCGCTGCATATCGCCGAGGAAGACGGCTGGCGCCCGTGGCTGCCGCTGCTCGACCAGGTGCTGTCGGCGCTCGATCAGGACTGGCCCACGCGGCCGCTGCGCATCGTCTCCACCGAAGGCGTCACCGAAGTGCGAGTTCCGGATTCGCTTGTCGACCGGCTGCGCGCGAAGTTGCGCATCAGCCGGCGCTTCGGCGACATCGCCGCGCTGCGCAACTGGACTCCGGACAGCGCGTTTACCCCGCACGCATTCGTCGATGCGCTGCGCGAATGCGGTGTGCGGTGCGACTTCGAACCGCACACCGACGGGCGCGGCAGCCGGTATCCGGTCGACCCGCGCATCAGGCGGTTCTTCGCCGCCGGTCTCGGTTGGGTCGCCGCGCCGCTGCAGGACGTGCGCGAGTACTTCTATTCGATCTACCAGAACAGCCTCGTGCACCTGCTGCTGTTCGTCGGCGGCATCAGCGCATGGTTCTTCGGTCAGCACATCTGGCTCAACCGCCGCTTCCGCTCCGCACGAGCAAAGCTGCCGCTGGTCATGGGTGGCTGGGGCACGCGCGGGAAATCCGGCACCGAACGATTGAAAGCGGCGGTGATGAGCGCGCTGGGCCTGCGCGTGCTCAGCAAGACCACCGGCTGCGAGGCGATGTTCCTGTTCGGCAATCCGAACCGCGTACTGAGCGAGATGTTCCTGTTCCGTCCTTACGACAAGGCGACGATCTGGGAGCAGGCGCGGCTCACGCGCATGGCCGCCGAGCTCGACACCGACGTCATGCTGTGGGAGTGCATGGGGCTCAACCCCGGCTACGTGCGCGTGTTGCAGCACGACTGGATGCGCGACGACGTCTCCACGATCACCAACTGCTTCCCCGACCACGAGGACATCCAGGGCCCGGCCGGCGTCGACCTGCCGCTGGTGATCCGTCAGTTCATCCCGGGCGGTGGCCAGCTCTACACCAGCGAAGAGAACATGCTGCCGTTCCTCGAGGAGCACGCTCGGGCGGTCGACACCCCGTGCGTCAGTGTCGACTGGCTCGACGTGGGGCTTCTTACGCCCGACATCCTCGCGCGCTTTCCGTACCAGGAGCATCCCGCGAACATCGCGCTCGTCGCGCGCATGTTCGAAGGCATGGGATTACGCCGCGACTTCGCGCTTCGCGAGATGGCCGACCGCGTGGTGCCCGACCTCGGCGTGCTGAAGATCTACCCGCAGGCGGCCTACGAAGGCCGGCGCATCGAGTTCATCAACGGCATGTCGGCGAACGAACGCCACGGTTGCCTCAGCAACTGGGAACGCACCGGCATGGGCCGCCACCGGCTCGACACCGACCCGCACATCTGGACCACGACCGTGGTCAACAACCGCGCCGACCGCGTCGCGCGTTCGCAGGTGTTCGCGGCGATCCTCGTTAACGACATCGGGGCGGACCGCCACTTCCTGATTGGCGGCAACCTGGACGGATTGCAGCGCTTCATCCGCGAATCCTTCGACGAGTTCGTTGCCTCGTTCGACTGGCACGACACCGAGATCGGTATCGACGCGCAACGCGCGATGCTCGACGGCGTGCTGCGACGGTGGCGCGTACCACTGAACGACGACGAGGCCGATGCGCGCCTGCGTGCCGCGTGTGTGGCCTTGGGCGTTACGTTGCAGGATGGCTCCACGGCTGAAGCAGCGCTCGACCTCGTCGCAGCCGAGGCACCCGCTCACCGCGCTGCGCTGCAGGCGCGGTGGGAGCAGGACCGCGCTGATGCCGGCCGCGTCGCCGAGCTGCATACGCTCATCGAGCGGCCCGACGCACGAACGGCGGATGCGGTCCGCACGCATCTGTGGGATGCGTTCTCCGCGCGCATCGTGCCGGTTGCCGATTACTACACGCCGGGCAACGTGCTGGTGCAGCAGATCCTGCGATCCGCGCCGCCGGGGCTGCTGATCCGCGCGATGGGCATCCAGAACATCAAGGGCACCGGGCTGGATTTCGTCTACCGCTGGCAGGCGTGGGACCTGCATGCGGCGCATTGCCGCGCGCTGCTGGGCGGAGATACCGAAACGGCGATCGCGGCCGCGCAGGCACTCGCCAGCTCCACCGAACTCGGCGTGCTCGAAGCGGAAGCCCTGCGCGATGCGATGGCGCACATCCGCAGCGGCGGCCTCGGCCAGACCGACATCCTGCAGAGCCTGCTGGGCCGCATCGAGCGCAACCTCGAAGCGCGCCTGCACGAGATCGATGCATACAGCAACGCGGCCCCGCAGGAGAGCGCGCGTGGCAGCGAGCTCAGGCGCGTCGTGCTGCAGGCCGTCGAACGGTTCCTCGATGCCGGTGATGCGGTGCGGCGGCGGCGCACCGCGAACCAGATCTACCGTGACCTAGTGGCAGGCCGCATCGCATCAACGCGCGCGGCGTACGAACTCAAGCAGCTCAATCAGCGGCAGAAAGGCGGATGGCTGGCGGGCTGAGGCGCACGCAGTGCCGCTATCCGCCAAGGCGTTCGCCACTCCCGAACCCGTGTTGCCGGCCCGCTCCCGCTTCAGGTGAACCATGAATGCCACACCCGAGTTCACCGAAGACGTTGAGGCGCTTTCGCAGTGGCTGGAGGGCCGCGCGCGCGTGTTCGTGCTGACCGGAGCAGGCTGCAGCACGAGCTCCGGTATCCCGGACTACCGCGATCTCGACGGCTCGTGGAAGCGCAAACCGCCGGTCACGTACCAGGCCTTCATTGGCGAGGCGGCGACGCGCCAACGTTACTGGGCGCGCTCGTTCGTGGGCTGGCCGATGTTCTCTGAGGCGCGCCCGAACGCCGCCCACCACGCGCTCGCCGGCTGGCAGCGGGCCGGTGGCGTTTCGATGCTGTTGACCCAGAACGTCGACGGTCTGCACCAGAAGGCGGGCAGCATCGACGTGATCGACCTGCACGGCCGTCTCGACGAAGTCCGCTGCCTGCAGTGTGACTACCGCGAAGCGCGCGCTTCGGTACAGGCGACGATGGCCGCCGCGAACCCCGGCTGGACCACCCACGTCGCGATGGCCGCGCCGGACGGCGATGCGGACCTCGAACACGCCGACATCGCGTCGTTCCGGATCCCGGACTGTCCCGTCTGCGGCGGCCTGCTGAAACCCGACGTGGTGTTCTTCGGCGAAAACGTTCCGCTGCCGAGGGTGCAGGCCGCACAGCGTGCGCTTGAGCGCAGCGACGGCATGCTCGTCGTGGGCTCGTCGCTGATGGTGTATTCGGGCTACCGCTTCGCCCGCATGGCCAATGCGGCTGGAATCGAGATCGCTATCGCAACGCGCGGGGCCACCCGCGCGGACGACCTCGCAAGCCTGAAGTGCCATGCGGACTGCACCGCTCTGGTTCCAGCCGTGCTCGGCGCGCGCGCAGGGGGGCACCGCGCAGCCGATCCGGGCGCCGCAACCTCGTTGGCGTGACCGCGCACGCAGCCCCGGTCGAGGCGCCTCAAGTGCACCGTGTTACGCCTCGACGGCCGGCTGCCCCAGCAGCCTCCGCAGCAACGCTTCCTGTTCGCCCGATGCGATCGCAAAGCCGGCAACGCCCATCGCGTTGACGAACGCGTCCGACAGCTGGGCGAGGTCGAGGTCGGCCGCTCCCACCCGCCTCAGAGGTCCCGCGCGCTCCAGCGCAACCGGCACCTGGAACAGAGCCGGAACCACCACAAGTGCGCCATCCGTGCGCGTGTAGACGTTGAGCCACATATGCGTTCTCCGGTCGAGTAAGCGCACCGTTCCCTGTGCGCCCAAGCTACCCCGGTCGCTTTCACGTTTCCATCACCGTTCTGCCGTTTTTCGAGCGGACGGCTGCGTCATTTTTGTAACGTTTCGCAATCCTGGTTGCGGGCGGGCTACCGCGCATCGGGCAGGCCGACGAGTAGCTCAGCGGTGTAGGTCGGCTTCTCGTGCACAAGGGTCACTCGACCCTCTGCAGGCGTCTGCAGGCAGACGCGGCCTTGAAGCCTACCGGACACCGCCGCGCCTGAAATTTCATCGATCGAAGGCCCCCATCCCGAGGGGTGGAACACAGCGCGCGACCGGCACGGAACGATGTGGGATGAAGCGGGTTCAGCGGTCGGGGCTGACGTAGGCCGCTTCCCGGCAAGCGAGGGCCTGCGCTAGGTGATTCGGTGGCGCTGAACAAATGCCGCAGCAGATCAGGGGCGCTGTGGTAGCGGGCGCGCAACAGAGCCCGCCGCGGCACAACCGCGGCGGTCGGTACGAATCTCGCCGGATTACGCGCGCGCAACGCAGCGCTTACATTTTTTGTACAGCGTCCGCCGCAGATTCAATGCTCCAGCCCGACCTGTACGAGAAAGCCATGCCACGCCCCCAGTCGCTGCCGCCGGGCGCGCCGGGTCCGGTTGAGCCCGGATTCGCCGACCTGCCACCCTTTCTGTCCGTCGCCGGTCCCCATGAGGCGATCGAATCCGATCCGCAGGCCCGCCTGGAAGCTTCCGCACAGCTTCCCGGCGCGCTTGCGAGCGAGCGCCTGCCACCCGGTCGCGTAACACGCCCCGGCGAGCATTGATCTGACACGGCGACGTTGCTGCGCCCGCGCCTGCCGCACTCGCGGCAGGCTGCCGGGCGAAGCCAACCCGTAGCGTTCTGTCCCGGCGCTGGAGGCTGCGCCACAGTTGCAGCGGCCCGTGAGTCGCCGCGGGCAACGTCGCTTGTTCCTCGCCGACTCCGCCCCGGGAGGCTGCCGCGTCAGGGTCCACCGACTCGTCGGCAGTCGAACCCGACGTCAAGCCACCTGAGCGCCGGGCCGCAGCGTATGCGCCGCGGCCCAATACCGATCCTTAGCGCTTCGATGGTCGCGTGCGCCGGTCCGGCCGCGTCGGCCGTAGCATCACCTCACGGGTCTGCCGCGCGGAGATGTAAGCCCCCTCCTCGCCTTGGACCGGATCGACGACAAACGCATCGACCGTCAGCGTGGCCCGGCCCGGGCGAAACACTCCGGTTGGAAACACGGCGCTTTCCCGGCTGCCTTCCGGGCTACAGCCCATCCGGTCGCTCACGGTCGCGCGGACGACAGTTCCGCCAGGGCCGCGTTGCACCAGCGTCGCCTCGAACGTTCCCCCGGTCGAGTTGTTGCACGTGGCGACAAAACGGCCGAATACATCCTCGTAGCCGGGATGCCACGGGCTCCGCACGAGTTCGACGACCGGCTGGATCTTGATGTCGAACGTGGTGACCGGATCGAGCGCGGGTTTGACGATGTCCACCTGACCCCAGAGCGTCGCGGTGGAACCTGCGCACCGCTGCTCGAACGTTGCACGGAAGCGCTCGACGTAACCGGACCGTTCAATCTTGACGTCGCTGATTTCGAAACGGCCGCTCACCACGCTGCAGCGCCCGGACTCGTGCTGGAAGAAAAGCAGCGGCCGCGCCGGGTCGTACTCGACCTCGCCGCCGTGGGCGTTCTCGTACACGCCGGGGCGCAGCGGCCCGTCACCGGGCGTCTGGATGTAGAGCGAATAGCCGCCATCGGCGCCGCGCCCGCTGACCCAGATCGACGACTCGCCGCCCGATTCGTACAGCGGCGACAGGGTCATTTGCTGGCCCAGTCCGACCGGGTCACCGGGTTCGGACACGAAGGAAAGTCGCTCGATTTCCTCGGCGAGCGCAGCGGGCGCGAAAAACGCGATGACAAGCGCCGACGCAAGTGCGACGGAGCGACAGGTGGCTGGATTCATGCAAGTTCTCCTCACGGCGGACGTGGGGCCACAGCGCGGACAATGGCGCCCGCGTCGGCCTGCATCCACACCTCGTGCGCAGAGCGCTTCGAGCCCATTGGGACGCGTGGATGCAGCGCCCACTATCCTCCCGCCGCGGTGCCGCACAGCCGCTGCATTTGCGACACGTTTTGAGGCGCGAGCGCTCCGGCTCGCACCGGGGTCATCCATTGGCACGATCGCCAGGCCTGCAGTTTCAACCGCACCCGGGACGAGGCCAGTCATCGCGACCCACCGACCGGTCCAGAATCCGGCACGCATCGGCGATGGCAAGACATTCCCCCATTGTGATCAGGATCACGTTTGGCAACGATCAGGCGGCTCGCCCGCGCCGGGCGTTTCTTGGGGAAGGGGAAATGAGGCAGACCAAATATTCGATCTTGGCCACATGCGTTCTAACGGCACTGTCCGCGACGGCACATGCGCAGAGCGCAGCTGACGATCAGGCGGCCGTAGCCCAGGGCCAATCCGTGTTGATCGACGTGCTGGCCAATGACACCGTGGGAGGCACCAACCCCCGTATCCACAAACTCACGCGCGCACGCTCCGGTACGGCGACCGTCGACGGCGGACTGGTTCGCTACCGGCCGAAGCCCGGCTTCTCCGGGACCGACACGTTCCGCTACCTCGTGCGAAGCGACTCCGCACCGCCACGGATGGGCGTCGTGACGGTCCAGGTAACCGATGAAGCGAACAGCCTGACCCTCGCCGGCCAGGTCATCGACTCGCCAATCCCGAATGCGGCGGTATCGGCCTCATTCGGCAACTCGACCTACGTCGCGAACGCCGATGGCAATGGCTACTACCGGCTGACGCTCCCCGCGAACGACCCCGACCGGATGGTCACGCTGCGCGCGGATGGCACCTCGACGATTGGTGTGCCCGTGGAGTTCGCCTCGATAGCCGGCACGACGGGCCGGCTGGTGCAGCAGGCCGGCGGCGACCGCATCCTGGCAACGACCGAGAACCCGCAGACCTCGATCACGCACGTGACGTCGGCCCAGTTCGTCCTCATGGAGCAGGCCAACGCCGGCCAGCCGATCGAAAGCCAGGAGGAACTCCATCGCCTGAGCGGCAACGTCCAGCTGGAAGAAATGTCGCGTCGCGCAGCGGCCATCAAGCTGGTTGTCGATGAAGGGGCGCCCTTACCTGCAGGCGTCACCAGCGTTCTCGAGCTGGCCGCGTCCGAGTCGGCCATGGAGGCCTTTGCAGCAAGCCTGGAGGACGGGCGCCTTGAAGCAGCCACTGCGGCGGTCGCCAGCACGACGGCTGCAGCGGTCGGCTTCGCACCCGGCCGTATTCCCTCGGAATACGCACTTCTTTTCCCGAGCGCGCCGGGGACGGTCCGCGTCGGTCTTCTGGGCCACGCATTACTCCAGCTCGACGGCGCTTCCGCCGGAGCGACCTCAGGCACCGGTTCGTTCCTGGGCGAACGATTGCGTGCGGACCAGTCGGTCCAATGGACGCTTTCCGGCAACCGGCTGGTCGTCACGCTCGCGGAGCCGGAAACCGTCGTCGGCTTCCGGATGAATCCGTGCGGCTGGCTGGACGACGAGACGTCCGTGACGACCGCGATCGAACTCGTGCGCGTGACAGATGGCGACGGCGTGGATTATCTGGAACAGACGTCGCACCGGACCGACACGGTAGTCGACACCAACCCCAACGATGGCTGCGCCACGTCGGAAACGCGTACCTACAGCTCGACTGCACAGATGCTGGGGTATGAAAGCGGCACGGGCGAAGTGCCGTACACCGCAGCCGAAGCCTCGGCCGACCGCATCGTTTACTACATGCACCGGGGCGCAACGATAGACGGGTCGCTGGGATGGGCGCCCTACCCTTCGCGCCCCTCCCCCTCGCTCGCAAACGGGCGCCTCTACTACTCCGAAGAGGCCGGCCCACAGGAGCGTTACGACTACGAGGTGCGCCGCTACCAGACCGACGGCCGGATCGGCCACGGCGTGCTGGTCGTAGCGGCCGGCGCGGACGGGCGTCGCGCGGTGAAATTCGACCTGTCAGTCGCCCGCAACATCGATCTCCAGAATCCGGCTCCGGCGGATCTCTATCCCCCGGCGCGCCTGAGGTCCGGGTTCGACGTCAGCCAGTTCCAGCCGACCAAGCAGGACGATTTCGGCTTCTTCGTCCGACCATCCACCGAGCAATACCGCGACGCATACGGCGCACGGGGCGTTGGCGACTACGAGACCGTCTGGTACGACGCGAACGGAGTCGAGCAACACGCGAGCCGCAATCCGTTCACGTGGTCCTGGGCGCAGCGGGCGTCCGAGCGGGGCCAACCGGTCACCGCGTCGTTCTATAGCTACTTCAGCAACACAGGCCCGGCGAGCTACTGCGTCGTCGGGAACAACGAGTGCTTCCTGACGCGCAGCCGCCTGTTCAACATCTACGCTCGGGACGGAGATCGTTACTACGTTGCGGAAACGCTTCAGCTGCACGACCGCTCCGGCGCCACCACCTTCCGTAGCCTTCGCGGCAACTTCTACGATGCAGACGTAACGCGCTGATCCTGTCCGGGCAGGCACGCACGAAAAAGGGGCCCGACCGGGCCCCTTCTTTTTTTGGTCCTGCTGTGCGGGCCAGCCGTTTCTCCAGACTCGACCGTTGCGCAGCCCGCCGGCTCAGCCCGCCTGCATCATCACCTCACGGATCTCGGCCACCTTCTCATCGACAAGCGCCGCGTTGCCGCGCGATTCGATGTTCAGGCGCACCAGCGGCTCCGTGTTCGAGCTGCGCAGGTTGAGGCGCCACTCGCCGAAGTCGGCGGACAAACCATCGGTGCGGTCGGTCTCCGGATTCAACGGCGCGTACTTCGCCGTCACCGCTTCGATAGCGGCCTTCGCATCGGCCACCTTGAAGTTGATTTCGCCGCTGCACGGGAAGCGCGACATGCGGTCCTCGACCAGCTCGGCGAGCGATTGCCCGCTCTCGCTCACCAGCGCCGCGATCAGCAGCCAGGGCACCATGCCGGTGTCGCAGAACGCGAAGTCACGGAAGTAGTGGTGCGCGCTCATCTCGCCGCCGTAGATCGCGTTCTCGGCGCGCATGCGTTCCTTGATGAACGCGTGACCCGTCTTGCTCTGGATCGGCGTGCCGCCTGCGTCGCGCACCATCTCGATCGTGTTCCAGACCAGACGCGGGTCGTGGATGATCTTGCCGCCCGGGTTGCGCGCCAGCAGCGCCTTCGCCAGTAGGCCAACAAGGTAGTAGCCCTCGATGAAACGGCCATCGGCGTCGAAGAAGAAGCAGCGGTCGAAGTCACCGTCCCAGGCGATGCCCATGTCCGCGCCGTTCGCACGCACCGCGTCTGCGGTAGCGGCGCGGTTCTCAGGAAGAATCGGGTTCGGAATGCCGTTCGGGAACCGGCCGTCGGGCTCGTGCTGCAGACTGATGAACTCGAACGGTAGGTGCGGCGCGAGTCCGTCGATGACCAGGCCTGCGCCACCGTTGCCGGCATTGGTGACGATTTTCAGCGGCTTGAGGTCGCGACCTTCGACATAACCGAGCAGGCGCTGGAAGTACGCACTCTTGTCGTGCTGCTCGCGCTCGCTGCCCTGTCCGCCCGACGCCAGCGCCTCGTCCGACGTCGCGCGGTCGCGGATCGTCAGCAGGCCCGTGTCGCCACTGATCGGCTTGGCGCCTTCGCGCACCGGCTTCATGCCGTTGTAGTCCATCGGGTTGTGGCTGGCGGTCACCATCACCCCGCCCGCCGCGCCGAGATGGTCGGTCTGGAAGTAGACCTCCTCGGTGCCGCACAGCCCGATGTCGATCACGTCGCGCCCCGCACCCCGAAAGCCCTCTGACAGCGCCGCCTGCAGTGCCGGGCTGCTGAGCCGGACGTCGCGCCCGAGCACCACCGGGCCGGGCTGCAGCAGGTCGCTCATCGCCGCGGCAATGCGGCGGGCGAGCGTTTCGTCGAGTTCATCCGGGACGCGGCCACGGATGTCGTAGGCCTTGAAGGCATTGCGGGACATGGGGTCTCCTTGGTTGAGGCACGCAGCCAGGCGCGAACGCTACCGGGGGCTGTGCGAAGGGGGTGCAGAGATTAGCCGCAGCGACTATCGGGCGGTGCACGTGCGCGACAACCGCGACCGTTCGCGCAAGAAGGTCCGCTCGTGACGTGTCAGAAGTGAAACGTGTCGGCCCGGTGCCAACAGGCATGAGAGCTTTTTTCGCTCGGCATACTTACCTCGAACCCGGCATGGACGATTGGCGCCCAGCACTCAACGCCCGCGGACCCGCGTTCAGGCTATACATACGCAAAAGGTGTAATTTCCGTATACCCCCCCCCCCCCCGCTGGAGCGAGCCATGGCTGCCCTTCCCGCCGAAGCCACTGACATCCCGCTGATCAAGGCCTCGTCGTCCCAGGTGCAGCGCTCATGGAAGGGCGTGCTGAAACTGGTGCAGAAGCACGGCCGCGTCGCGGTCACGCATCATGCCGACACCGAGGCCGTGCTGGTTTCGCGCGAGGAATTCGAGCGGCTCGAACAGGCCGAACGCGAACTCGCGGCGCTCAAGTCTGGCAATGCCGAAGTCGACCCGGTCCAGGCCCTGCGAGAGCGTTTCATGGCGCGGTTGCGGTCGCGCGACGCGGCCGAATACGGGGACCGCCTCGACGCCGCGTTTTCCGCGCCACACCGCCTCGACGGCCAGCTCAAGGTCCGTGACCGCTTCTGATGGCGGCAAAGCCGCGCCTCATCGTGCTGGCCGGGGTCAATGGCGCGGGCAAGAGTTCCGTAGGCGGCTTCCACCTCGAACGCAACGGCATTGCGGCTGATGAGTGGTTCAACCCGGATAGTGTTGCGCGTGAGCTGATCCGGGGCGGCTTGCCAGCCGATCAGGCCAGCATCGAAGCCTGGCAGCTCGGCAAGGCCCTGCTCGAAACGGCAATCGCCGAGCGCCGCTCCCATGCGTTCGAAACCACGCTCGGTGGCAACACGATTCCGGCACTGATCCGCACGGCATGCGCGACCCACGCGGTACGCATGTGGTTCTGCGGGCTCGACTCGCCCGAGCGGCACCTGCGCCGCGTGCGCGAACGCGTGGCACGAGGCGGCCACGACATTCCGGAATCGAAGATCCGGGCGCGCTATGACAGTGCGGTGAGAAACCTGATCGCGCTGATGCCGGAGCTTTCCGAGCTGAAGGTCTACGACAACAGCGCCGATGCGACCGACGGCTGCATCCCCGACCCGTTGCTGGTGCTGCACGTCGAGGAGGGGCGGTTGCGATTTCCAGAAACGGCAGGACAGCTGGCCGGCACGCCGGAATGGGCGATGCCGATCGTCGAGGCGGCGCTCGAACTCGCGGAAGCTTGACCGGCCATCGCGGCACTTGCCCCCAGCGCGCAGCTGCAGCGGGCGCAGCCTGCGGCGACCTAACCCGAGGCAGCCTGGCGCTCGGAGCGACGCGCGGCGCCCCGGACGCGCATGCTGTCGCGCACGTCCACTTCGAACGCGATGCACCGCAACGCATGCGCGCTACTGCCCGTGTTGGCTGACACGAATTCGAGTGCGTCGCGTCGCGGCAGCGTCGCCGCGTATCCAATCACCGCCTGAGCAGGCAGCCTGACTCGCCATCGCGACGGGGGTCGGGTTTCGAGCGCAACCTCGCCAATCGCAGCGTCCAGACTCACCTCGCACGACCAGAGCACCGCGTCCGCGTTGTCCAGCACCAGCGACAGCGCGCCGTCGTCAAGCAGCGTCGCCAATTCGGCCTCATCGACACGCAGGCGCATCGTGCCGGGCTGCAGCTGCACCTTCATGCAGCCCCGGCCGGATCCGCGTCGTGACCGCACAGCGAGCAGCCCTCACTCCAGACGCTGTCGCCGTCGAGGTAGTGCTCCTGCTTCCAGATCGGGGCGCGATGCTTGACCGCTTCGATCACCGAACGGCACGCACGAAACGCCTCGTCGCGGTGCGGCGTGCCGGCCGCCACCACCACCGCAAGATCGCCCACGCCCAGCCGCCCTTTCGCGTGGGCAACGTACACCCTGAGTCGCGGACCGACATCGGCTGCGGCTTCCTCGGCGGCCTGGCGGAATATGTTCACCGCCAGCGCGTCGAACATGTCGTAGGTGATGCCGGTGACCGCCCGGCCATGATTGAGATCGCGGATGCGCCCGACGAACAGCGTGGTGCCACCGAACCCCGGGTCGGAGACGAACTCCAGCGCCGCGGCCGGGTCCAGTTTCCCCTCGCTCGCGTCGACGACCGCACAGTGCACCTGCATGCCCTGCTCCATGCTCAGCCTCCACTGACGGGCGGGAGGACCGCGACCCGCCCGTCGGGCGGTACGGCTTCACGGTCGCGCAGGATGCTGGCCTCGCTCGCGAACGCGGAGCTGGTGAGCAGACCGGAGCGGAAGTCCGGCCAGTGTTCGCTTGCGTACCGCGAAAGCGCATCACGCAGCTGCGCGATGTCCGCGCCGTCGGGCAGCTGAAGCTCGATCGCGCCGGCGGGCTCGTACTGGCGGAACGCGCCGTACAGGCTCAGGTGGACGTTCATGGCGATGCCGCTCCTGTCGCTTGGGGCCCGAGTGCGACGCCCGCTTCGTGCGCGAGCGGGAACACGTCAACGATGTCGCCTGCCGCCAAGGCTTCTCGGTCCGCCGGCAGTGCTGCCCACACCGTCGAGTCGATCAACGGCCGCGTGCGAAACGACTCCTGGCCCGGCAGCAGTTCCACGCCGAGACGGCCGGTGGCGCCCAGCTGCAGTCGCGCCTTCTGGTGCAGCCTGAAACCGGGCTTTTTGCTCGCATCATGCATCAACGGCAGCCGCCAGCCACGCTCGCGTGGCAGCCCCAGCATCGCCCGCATTGCCGGTTCGACGAAAAACCGCAGCCCGACCACGCTCGACACCGGGTTGCCGGGCAGCCCGAAAAACAATGCGCCGCCCGGTAGGCGCGCGAACAGCAGCGGCTTGCCGGGCCGCATTGCGACCTTGTGGAACAGGATCTCCGCGCCGAGCGAGCGCAGCACCTCCGGGATGAAATCGAAACGACCCATGGATACCGCGCCGGTGCTGAGCACGAGTTGCGCGCCACCGCCGGCCGCTTGTTCGAGCGCAGCCGCGAACCGCGCGGGCTCGTCGGGCACGGTCGCCCGCAGCACCACCTCGCCACCCGCGGCCGGCACACGCGCAGCCAGAAACGGCGCGCTGGAGTTGCGGATCTGGCCGGGCTGCAGCGGTCGCGCCGGGTCATCGACGAGTTCGCGCCCGGTGGAAAGCAGAGCCACGCGCGGGCGGCGCACCGCGTCGACCTGCGCAAGCCCGAGCCCCGCAAGAAGCATGAGCTCGTTCGCGCCAATCCAATGGCCCGCAGGCAGCGCGAGTGCGCCTGCGGCAATGTCCTCGCCGGCACGGCGGAGGTGCTGGCCGGGAGCGACCGCGGCGGCGAGGCGGATGCGCGTCGGTCGTGCATCGGCGTTACGTTCAAACACGTCGACCTGTTCGACGGGCACGATCGCATCGAGCCCATCGGGCAGCCGGGCACCGGTCATGATCGAGCACGCCCGCCCGCGATCGGCATGGCGTACACCGTCGCCCGCGACCTGCTCGCCGCCGACTGCGAACTCGCGGCCGGCCGGAATGCCGTGCCCATCGGTACACAGGGCGAAGCCGTCCATCGCCGAGTTGTCGAACGACGGCAGGTCGACCGGACTGCGGATTTCGCCGGCAGTGACCCGCCCGAGCGCTTCAGTAAGTGCGACGCGCTCGGCGGGAAGACGTCCGCAGGCCTGCAGGACGCAGTCGACTGCGTCTTCGAACGCGATCACGGGTGCGACCCGCCTTCAACCATCGCACGCGCATGCGCGAGCAGCGGGGCCAGGATCGCCATGCTTTGCGCTGCCGCTTTAGGGCTGCCCGGCAATGCGATGACCAGCGTCCGATCCACGAGCACTGCGTCGGCGCGGCTCAGCCAGGCCATTGCGGTGTGATGCCGGCTTTCGCTACGCAGCATTTCGGCAAGCCCGGGCACGCGGCGGGTTGCGACCTGAGCGATCGCCTCCGGCGTCGTATCGCGCGGACCCAGGCCGGTGCCGCCACACGTGATCACAAGACCGGTGCCTTGGGACGCGAGCGCGTGCAGGTGTGCCGCAAGCGCATCGACGTCATCGGCCAGCACAGTGGGCTCGCCGACACGCGCGCCGAGCCCGCGCAGGGCGTCGGTGATTACCGGACCGGATCGATCTTCGTAGCTACCGGCGCTCGCGCGGTCGCTCAGCACGACCACGGCCACGTGCCAGTCGTCGAGCCGCGCGATCGCACGCGGGCGGTAACGGGCGCGCTCCTCGTCGGTTATGCCGTCCGGGTGCAGCCAGAGCCCTTTCTTGCCACCTTCCTTGAACAGCAGACGGATGCCGCCAATCGAGAGCGCGGGGTCGACGGGCTTGGTGAGGTCGTAGATCGTCAGCAGCGCAGCATTCGCACCGGCGAGCGCTTCCATCTCCACGCCCGTCCGCGCCTCGGTGGCGACTTCGCAGTAGACGCGGATGGCATGCCGCTCGGGCACCGGCACGCAGCGCAGCTCGACGAACTCCAGCGGCAGCGGGTGGCAGAGCGGCATCAGACTGGAGGCCTGCTTGGCTCCCTGCAGGCCTGCGATCTCCGCCATCGACAGTGCATCGCCTTTCGGCAGGCGCCGCTCGACGATCGCGGCAAACGCATCGGCCCCGGCATACAGCTCACCGATCGCGACCGCCCGGCGCGCGGTGGGGCGCTTGCGGCGTACGTCGGCCATGTGGAAACCGCCGGCGGGCGACGACGTCGTGGATGCTTCGTGCATTCAACCTCCGATTGAAGCCAGGTGCGGCGTCAGGCCGGTCTGCCCGGCGTGCAGCGCGTGCGTGGCCTTCTTGAGCCCCAGCTGGGTTGCCAGTACGTGCTGCAGTTCGGTGGACTGGTCGTCGCGCTGGAGCAGCGGCCGCAGCGGCACACCAAACTCCCCGAACAGGCACAGCCGCAGATCGCCGGTCGACGTCACGCGCAGGCGGTTGCACGCGGCGCAGAAGTCCCGCGAGTACGGCGCGATCACGCCGATCGTTCCGGCATGGTCGGGATGCGCGTACTCGCGCGCCGGGCCGGCGTCGGCCGCACGCGGACGCAGCTGCCAGCCGCCTTCGATCAGCTGCGTTTCCAGCGCTTCGGCGCGCAGGTGGTGCTGACGGAAATACTCGCGGTTATCGCCGGTCTGCATCAGTTCGATGAAGCGCACGCTCACCGGGCGATCCCGCAGATAGTCCAGCCACGCCGGCAGCTGATCATCGTTGAGCCCGCGCAGCAGCACCGCGTTGAGCTTGACCGCCTGCAGGCCGCAGTCGAGCGCGATTTCGATCCCCGAAAGAATGTCGTCGAGCCGGTCCTGGCCGGTGATGCGCTCGAACGTAAGCCTGTCGAGCGTGTCGACGCTGACGTTGAGCGCGGTCAGGCCGGCTGCGGCCCACTCGCGGACGCGCTTGTGGAGCACCGTGCCGTTCGTGGTCAACGCGACCTTTTCGACGCCGGGCGTCGATGCGGCCACATCGATGATCGCGGTCAGGTCACGCCGCAGCGAAGGCTCGCCGCCGGTGATGCGGACCTTGCGCATGCCGGCCGCGGCGAACGCGCGCAGCAGGCGCGCGATCTCGTCGAGTTCGAGGTTCTTCGGCCGCCCCGACATCGCGCGGTAACCGTCGGGCAGGCAGTAGCTGCAACTGAAGTTGCAGGCCTCGATCACCGACAGGCGCAAATACGGGAACGTCCGACCGTGCCGGTCGGCGAGCAGGCTCATGGTGGTACTCCTTTCCAAGCACGGGAGACGCCGGCGTTTCCACCGGCGCCGGGTGACCACGAGGGCCACGGTCGGACGCCATACCCGAGGGCGCAGGCGCATCGACTTCGGAGCGGTTGCCCCGGCACGTGTTGCTGCGCCGGAGGCCCGGCAAGTATAGGTCGGCCGCCGGTGATCACACTGCAACCGGGCGGCCGTGCCGGCGCTATGCCATACGCGGGGGCTGCGGCGGTTCAGCTGACCGGGGCACTCGGGCGGAGCCGGGGCTCGGCAGCGGCGGCCTCTTCATTGCGCTCCCGGCAGCCACCCGTACCGGGGTAATCGCGAAGCGCGGTGGCGACACGCTGTTTCGTTGCGCGGCGCAGGGCTCGCTTCACGACGGCACCGTCAGCGTCTGCGGCGCCGCCTGCCGGATGCGGGTGCGGAGCCATCGGCGCTGGCGCTTGTTGCGCTTGCGTATCTGCTTGATCGCATCCTCGAACGCCTTGTCGCGCTTGGCGCGCGCGGCCTGCTCGAGGGTGTCGACCGAAATCACGCTCTCGTTGACCAGCAGCCACAGGTCGTGCAGGTCGCGCAGCAGCGCGAACGCATTCGGAACCCGCTGCCTGAGCAACGCGTCCTCCAGCCGATCGGGCTCGCCGTGGCGGTGCTCGCCATATTTGTCCGCGAACGGCTGCAGCATGTCGACGGCCTCCTGCGACCATGACTCGAACAGCTTGCAGATGACGGCGATGTCCGGCTCCTTGGCGTGCGTCTTGC
The DNA here is from genome assembly GCF_042434515.1 of Lysobacter korlensis. NCBI lineage: Bacteria > Pseudomonadati > Pseudomonadota > Gammaproteobacteria > Lysobacterales > Lysobacteraceae > Lysobacter > Lysobacter korlensis. The sequence continues at coordinate 1,882,567 of NZ_JBHLTG010000001.1, read as the reverse complement.
GGACATGCGCGAATGCCTTGACCAACTGCTGCTCGCTCATCCGGAGCAGGCCGATGTAGTCAGCCGTGTGTTCGCGCTCGGGCTTGAGCGACTTCGCTGCATCCACCAGCCCTTTCGCGGTCTCTTTCACCGCCTCGCTCAGCGAGCCGTCCTCGTCCTCCGGGTGCAGGACCACCTGTTCCGGCTGACGGGTGCCGGGCGAGTCAACGCGCTCCAGCTTCACCGCGGCGTACTTGTAGTGCGGCTGCTTGCTGACCGGGTCCCAGCCGAGCATGGTCAGCTCGTTCGCGGCGCGGGCGCGGCCCGGGTCGTCCCAATACCCGTAATGGAAGCTCACGAAGACCTGCCCGGCATCGATGCCGCCCACCTTCGCCCTCGCCTTGATCGCACCCCGCCGCGACGTCACCTTCAGCCAGTCACCATCGGCAACGCCCAGCGCATCCGCATCGGCTTCGGAAATCTGCAGGACGTCGTCAGGCGCCGCGTCGACGAGCGGCTGCGACCGGCCCGTCTTGGCGCGGGTGTGGAAGTGGTACACCAGGCGGCCGGTGGACAGGTAGAACGGGTACTCGTCGTCGGGCTCCTCGGCCGGCGGCACGTACTCGGCGCCGCGCAGGATTGCACGGCCCGCCGGGCGCATCGCCTTGTACTCGGTGGCGGTCATCAGGCCTCCGGTCACAAGATCGTGGCCGTAGCTTTCGCAGTAATCGGGGTCGGTTGGGAACTTCAGGTCGAGGTAGATCCGCGGCGAGCCGTCAGGGTGCTGCTCGTTGCACGGCCAGGGAATGCCGGAGCCGCCAGTGAGCTTGTCGTAGCTGAGGCCGGTGTAGTCGCAGGGGCGCCCACGTGAGCACTCCTTCCAGGCCTCGAAGGCTTCCTCGGGCGTGCGCCACCTGATCAGCGGCGCACCATCCTTGTCCTTCAGGCCCATCCGCTGCGCGAAGTCGATGAAGATGTCGAAATCGGACCGTGCCTCGCCCGGCGGCTCGATTGCCTTGTGGCTGATGTGCACCGTGCGGTCGACGTTGGTGAACGTGCCGGTCTTCTCGCCCCAGATCGCCGCTGGCAGCACGACGTCAGCGAGTTGCGCGGTCTCGGTCATGAAGGCGTCCTGGACCACGACGAACAGCCGCTGCTGGCCCAGGATGCTCCGGATGCGGTCCAGGTTGGGCAGCGAGATCGCCGGATTGGTCGCATGGATCCACAGCATGCGGATCGAGCCGGTCTCGCAGTAGCGGAAGATCTGCATCGCATGCGTCGGCGGCGCCCAGTGCGGGATCTTCGCCGGGTCGACGTTCCACAGGCGACCGAGTTCCTTGACGTGCTCGAAGTTGTTCCAGTTGCGGAAACCCGGCAGATCGCCATCCGCGCCGGTTTCGCGCGTGTTCTGCGCGGTCGGCTGGCCATTCATCTGCAGGATCCCGCAGCCGGGGCGGCCGATGCGTCCCAGGATCAGGTTGAGGTTGTTGATTTGCACCGCGGCCGCAGTCACCTGGTTCGACTGGTAGACGCCCTGCAGGCATGTGGACACCAATTGCCTGGAAGTCGCGATCGCCTCCGCGGCAGCCCGGAGCTTCGCGGCAGGCACCTGCGAAATCGACTCGACGCGTTCGGGGGTGTAGGCCCGGACCGTCTCCCTGAGCTTTTCGAAACCGATCGTGTGCTGCTGGACGAAGCCCTCGTCCACATACCCGCCTTCGATCAGCAGGTGCAGCAGCCCGTTGAGCACGGCGACGTTCGTGCCGAGCCTCGGCGCCAAGTGAATGTCGGCCTCGCGCGCGGTAACGGTGGCGCGCGGATCGATCACGATCAGCCGGGGCGGCTTCGGGCCCCGCCGCCGGTCGAGCACGCGCATCCACAGCACCGTATCGGTGGCCGACATGTTGTGGCCGACCATCAGGATGCAGTCGGTCACGTCGAGATCGAAGTAGCTGCCGGGCTGTCCGTCCGAACCGAACGTCGCCTTCAGCGCGGCGGCCGCCGTCGCGGTGCACAGGCGCGTGTTGCCGTCCATGTGCGGCGTGCCGAGGCCTGCTTTGCCGATGACCGCGAGCGTGTAGTACTCCTCGAGGAACAGCTGGCCGCTGGTGTAAAACCCGATCGAGCTCGCGGTGTATTGCTTCTCCAGCTGCTGCGCCCGCTCGACGATGAGCTGCATGGCTTCATCCCAGTTCGCCGGCTCGAACGTCCCGTTCCGTTTGATCAGCGGGGTCGTCAGCCGGTCCGGATTGTTGTTCGCTTCCCAGCCGTGCAGACCTTTGGGGCCCAGGCGCCCGCGGTTGACCACGTCCTCTGCACGTCCGCGGACGCCGACGATGCGGCCGTTACGCACCGCGATATCGCAGGCGCAGCCGTTCGAGCACAGCACGCACGCCGACTGCACCCAGCGCTCGGGCTCCTCGAGGACGCGCTCGTCCACCCGGACCGGCCACTGGCCGTCGCCGTGGTACGGGGTGCGCTCGCCCCAGATGTCGGACACGCTGTCTCGGGAAATGGCCATCGTCGCTTCCGTGGTAGGGCAAGAGGACAGGCGCCCGGCGGCGCACCAGCAGGCTCAGCGCGTACTCGACGCGTCCTGCCCGAACAGCACCTTGCGCGACTGCTCGTCGATGACGGGTGCGGAGTTCACCTCCCCCGCCCGTTCGTACGCCCGCTTCGTTGCGGGGCGCTCGCGGATGCGCTCGAACCAGCGCATCAGGTGGGGAAACTCCTCGAGCCGCTGGTGCTGGAACTCGTACGGCACGATCCACGGATAGCAGGCCATGTCCGCGATCGAGTACTCGCCGGCGATGAAGTCGCGCCCGTCTGCCAGCTGCCGGTCGAGTACGCCATACAGGCGCGAGGTTTCCTTGACGTAGCGCTCGATCGCGTACGGGATCTTTTCGGGCGCGTACTGGGTGAAGTGGTGGTTCTGCCCCGCCATCGGCCCGAGGCCACCCATCTGCCAGAACAGCCACTGCAGCGCGAGGTTGCGGCCGCGCAGGTCCTGCGGGAGGAAGCGTCCAGTTTTCTCCGCGAGGTAGAGCAGGATCGCTCCGGACTCGAACACCGGCACTGGCTCACCACCGTCGGCGGGCGCGCGGTCAACGATCGCGGGAATGCGGTTGTTCGGCGCGATCCTGAGGAACTCGGGCTCGAACTGCTCACCGCGGCCGATGTGCACCGGCACGATGCGATACGGCAGTCCGGCCTCCTCCAGGAACATCGTGATCTTGTGGCCGTTCGGCGTGGTCCAGTAGTAGAGGTCGATCATCGGGTACCCAGGCAGTCGGGGTGGCCATTTCGCAGGCCCGGCGCGAGCGCTGGACCGTCGGCGCCGCAGCGCCGGCATGGACCGATGCAGTGATAACCACGGACGGATGCGAATCCGGTGAAGCCTGGGTCGACCATGGAGCGCGATCACGAGAGGCGCGGCGATCGACCCGCCGTTCCAAGCGGCGCTGTCGACGAGCCGCGGTCCGGGCAGCCGGGGTCCAGTCCGGCGCCTAAACGGGCAATCTGCGAGGACGACACTGCGGAGAACCGGCGCAGCGGCGCTCTGTTGACGGGTACGTCAAACGCCGAGGCCGGCGGGCTGACCGCCGCGCCGGATTACGACCTCACCAGACGCGCTGCCTTGCGCAGCGCGCTGCAATCCACCGCACAGGACGCCTCGGCGCCTGGGCGGGGCGATATCAGCCGTTGAAGCGCGCCAGCACGAGGCTCGCGTTCGTGCCGCCGAAGCCGAAACTGTTCGACAGGATCGTGTCGACCTGCACCTCGCGGGTTTCGCGAAGGATGGGGAAGCCTTCGGCGCGTGGATCGACGGTGTCGATGTTCGCCGAGCCCGACAGGAAGCCACCCTGCAGCATCAACAGGCAGTAGATCGCCTCATGCACGCTGGCCGCGCCGAGCGAATGGCCGGACAGCGCCTTCGTCGACGACAACTGCGGCACGTTCTCGCCGAACACTTCGCGCAGCGCCTTCAGTTCGACGATGTCGCCGAGCGGCGTCGACGTGCCGTGCGTGTTGATGTAGTCGATCGGCCGGTCTACGCGGTCGAGCGCCATCTTCATGCATCGCACCGCGCCCTCGCCCGACGGAGCGACCATGTCGGCGCCGTCGGAGGTCACGCCGTAGCCGATCAGCTCGGCCAGGATGTTCGCGCCGCGCGCCTGCGCATGCTCGAGTGCTTCGAGCACGATCATGCCGCCGCCGGATGCGATGACGAAACCATCGCGGTCCGCGTCGTACGGACGGGAGGCCTTTTCCGGCGTGTCGTTGTACTTGGTCGACAGCGCGCCCATCGCATCGAACTGCGAGGTCATGCCCCAGTGCAGTTCCTCGCCGCCGCCGGCGAACACCACGTCCTGCGCGCCATGGCGGATCAGGTCGGCGGCCGCGCCGATGCAGTGCGCACTCGTCGCGCAGGCTGCGCCGATCGAATAGCTCAGGCCGCGGATGCCGAACGAGGTCGCGAGCGCCGCCGACACGGTCGAGCACATCGTGCGCGGCACCATGTACGGCCCGATCCGGCGCACGCCCTTTTCCTTGAGCAGCGTGCCGGTTTCGATCTGCCACTGCGGCGAACCGCCGCCCGAGCCGGCGATGCAGCCTGTGCGCTCGCTGCGCACCTGCTCGTCGCTGAGCCCGGCGTGCGCGATCGAATCGCGCATCGCGAGGTAGCTGTAAGCGGCCGCGTCGCCCATGAAGCGTTTGAGCTTGCGGTCGATCTGAGCCTCGAGGTCGAGGTCCGGCGCGCCGGCGACATGGCTGCGCAGACCGAGCTCGGCGTATTCCGGTACGAAGCGGATGCCCGGCTTGAGGTCCCGCAGAGACGTGGTGACGCTTTCGGCGTCGTTGCCCAGGCAGGAAGTGATGCCGAGACCGGTGATGACGACGCGACGCATGTCAGAAGCCCTCGGTGGAGGTGAACAGGCCGATGCGCAGGTCGCTGGCCGTGTAGATTTCGCGGCCGTCGACCAGCGTGCGCCCGTCGGCGATCACCAGGGCGAGCTTGCCGCGCATGACGCGACGGATGTCGAGCTCGTAACGCACCAGCTTTGCGTCCGGGAGCACCTGCCCGGTGAACTTCACCTGCCCCACGCCAAGCGCGCGGCCGCGGCCCGGCTCGCCGAGCCACGGCAGGTAGAAGCCGCCAAGCTGCCACATCGCATCAACGCCCAGGCAGCCCGGCATGACCGGATCGCTCTGGAAGTGGCACTGGAAGAACCACAGGTCCGGCCGGACGTCGAGTTCGGCATGGATCTCGCCTTTTCCGTACTTCCCGCCCTCGTCTGAGATGTGGGTGATGCGGTCGAACATGAGCATCGGCGGCAGTGGCAGTCGGGCATTGCCCGGGCCGAACATCTCGCCGCGCCCACAGGCCAGCAGCTGTTCGTAATCGAACGATTGGGGTCGCGTCATCGGGTATCAGGACGTGGCGAGGGGGGCGTAGCTTGCATCGCCGGCTGCGGTTTGTCTCGTGTTCGAGCCAGTCCGGCCGTACGCAAGCGTCTGTTTTTGCATACCTTGGCATTACGCCGACGCGCCGCCAATGCGGCGCAATGCAGCGCGAAACTACGTAGCACGAGGCACGTGAAAGCGGTCTTTAGCTGCCGGCGCTTCGGCGGCCCGTCGGTACCGGCCGCGGCTACAGATCCCGCTGTGCGAGCCGTTAACCCGTACGCCGGAGCCGCGAAGTAGCCTGTCGTCGTGCGAGCGTTGCTGCAACGTCTCGCGCCCGGCGCCGGTAGCACCGAGTGACCGGACCCCGCACCCAGCGACAAGGCAGAGCTAATGACATTCGAGCACCCCCAAGAGCTGCTCCGCACTGGCGAAGCCGACCTGCACCGGGTGGTTTCGATTCTGTCGGCGGACGCGCCGGGCCGGGTGGCGTCGGCCCTGTTGGAGGCACTGGGCCCCGCCGCCGACAAGTCGTACGTCGTTTATTCGTACGCCTGGCCGCAGGAAGTGCACTGCTGGCCCGAGCACTGCGAAGCGGACCTCGACATCCTCGCCGTCGACTCGCGGCTGCTGTCGTTGCGCAATGGCGAAACCAGCGCCGAAGCGGTGCTGCTGTCGGACGACGAACAGGGCGTCGTCGCCCTGCTCATGCATCCACCCGCCGAGGCCGCCGCGCACGCCGCGGAGCTGCGCGCGGCGGGCCAGCGGTTGCGCGAGCTATTGACCTCGCAGCGGCTCGATCACTCGATCTCGCACTTCTCGCAGGCCGAACAGCTGCAGCACGCGCTGTTCGCGATCGCCGACATGGCCGGCTCGGACCTGGACATGACGACGATGCTGCGCGGCCTGCACGGCATCGTCGGCGGGCTGATGTATGCCGAGAACTTCTACATCGTCATGTACGACCGCGAGCGCGCGGCGCTGCAGTTTCTCTACTTCATCGACACCGTGGATTTCGAAGGGCCGCAGCCCGGCAGCGAAATCCCCATGTCGGCGATCGAGCGTGGCCTGACCTGGTATCTCGTCACCGACGGGCGCCCCATGATGGGCAGCCTCACCGATCTGGCCGGGCAGACGTCCGGCCCGCTGCACCTGCACGGCGCCGACTGCCTGGACTGGCTGGGCGTGCCGATGCTCCGCAACGGAGAGGTGCTCGGCGGCGTCGTCGTGCAGAGCTACGACGAGCCCGGACGCTTTGGCGAACGCGAGCGCGCCCTGCTCGGCTTCGTCGCCGACCACATCCTCACGGCCGTGGAGCGCAAGCGGTCGCAGGAGCAGCTCGAGTACCGCGTTGCCGAGCGCACCCGGCAGCTGGCCGAGGCGAACACCGACCTGCAGAAGCAGATCGCCGAACGCCTGCGCGCCGAGCATCTGCAGGCCGCGCTGTACCGCATCGCCGCGCTCGCGAACGTCGACGAAAGCATCGACCGCTTCTACGCGCAGATCCACGAGGTCGTCGCCGAGCTGCTCAACGCCGAGAACTTCTATATCGCGTTGATCACCGACGACGGCGGACACCTCGAGTTCCCGTATTTCGTCGACACCGCCGACACCGCGAAACCGCGCCGCCCGCTCGGCAAGGGCCTGACCGAGTACGTGATCCGCACCGGGCAGCCGCTGCTGCTGGACGAGCCCGAAGCGCTGCGCATGGAAGAGCGCGGCGAGATCGCCTGGAGCACGACCTCCGGCGCGCCCGCCGTGTCCTGGCTCGGCGTGCCCCTGCTCGGCCAGCATGGCGTGATGGGCGCGATTGCGGTGCAGAGCTACCGCAGCGACCTCTACTACGACGAGGCCGACGCCGAACTGCTGACCTTCGTGTCGCACCAGATCGCCAATAGCCTGCAGCGTCGCAACAGCGCCGAGGCGCTGCGCCTGCTGAATGCCGAACTCGAGCAACGCGTCTACGACCGGACGCAACAGCTGCGCGAACAGATCGCCGTGCGCGAACGCATGGAGGCGCAGCTCAAACACCAGGTGATGCATGACGCGCTGACGGGGCTGCCGAACCGCCTGTACCTGCAGGACCGCCTGGAACGCGAGATCGCGATGCTCCGGCGCCGCCCCGACCGCCGTTTTGCCCTGCTCTACCTCGATGTCGATCGCTTCAAGCTGTTCAACGACAGCCTCGGACACCTGGCTGGCGACGACGTGCTCAAGGAAGTTTCGCGTCGGCTCAGCGACTGCGTGCGCGAGCCGGACGTCGTCGCGCGGCTGTCGGGCGACGAGTTCGCGATCCTGCTGGTGGACATCAACACGCCGCACGACGCGTGCGGCGTCGCCCAGCGTGTGCAGGATGCGATGCAGCGGCCGATGTCGATCGCCGGCCGCGATCTTCAGACTTCCTCGAGCATCGGTATCGCGATCGGCGACAGCCGCTATCAGAGCACCGATGCGATCCTGCACGACGCCGACACCGCGCTGTACCGCGCGAAGGCCGCAGGGCGCGCCCGGTTCGTGCTGTTCGACGATTCGCTGCAGCGGCAGGCGATGGACGTGCTCGGACTGGAGCACGAACTGCGCGCCGCGATCGCGGCCGGCGAGTTCGAGCCCTACTTCCAGCCACTGGTCCGGCTCGGCGACAGCCACGCAATCGGCTACGAGGCGCTGATCCGCTGGCGCCATCCCACCCGCGGCATCCTTACGCCGGACAAGTTCCTGCCCGTCGCGGAAGAAAGCGGCCTTCTCGAAGCGATCGACTGGCAGATGTATCGCCTCGCCTGCGCTGCGGCGGCGCCGCTGGTCAAGTCGGGCGGCTTCATTACGCTCAACATTTCACCCCGGCACTTCCAGAACGATGACTTCGACGAGCGCCTGCTCAGGCTGACGGCCGAGACCGGATTCGACCCGTCCAAGCTGCGGATCGAGGTCACCGAGGGCACGCTGCTCGGCGACCCGGACGCCGTCGCAAAGATCCTGGACCGCCTGCGAGTGGCCTGCGTCGAGGCGGCGCTGGACGACTTCGGCACCGGCTATTCGTCGCTGGGCTACGTGCACCGCTTCCCGCTGAAGATGATCAAGATCGATCGCTCCTTCATCGATTCGCTCGGCAGCGACCGCTCGCAGCGCAGCTCCGCGGTGGTGGGCGCAATCCTCGCGCTGGCGCATTCGCTGGGCGTCGAAGTCGTGGCGGAAGGCATCGAGACCGAGCTGCAACGGCAGGCACTGGTCGCTATGGGCTGCATGTTCGGCCAGGGCTATCTCTTCGGCAGGCCGAAGCCGGCCGAGCACTGGGTGGAGGCACCGGCCGAGGGCTGAGGCGCGCGCTTACCCGTCGGGAGCCGAGGCCTGCAATTGGCCGGTAGACGGTCGGGCCGGTCGAGCGAGGGTCGTCCGCAGCTGGCATCCGCGCGCTTGAGCCAGATCAACAGCCGCCACCGCTCGGGCGAAGCTGCCGCCGCGGGCACCCGGGCGTTCCGCCTCTACTTCGGTTTTTGTGCAGCCGCCGAAGCCCGCGCCGCGCGCAACGCGTCCAGTTTGTCCCGCAGCTTGATCTCCATGCCGCGCGCCACCGGTTCGTAATACACGCGCTCGCCCATCGCGTCAGGGAAGCCCGTCTGCTCGACGGCGATGCCGTCTTCCATGTCGTGGTCGTACCGGTAGCCGCGTGCGTAGCCGAGCTGCTTCATCAGCTTCGTCGGTGCGTTGCGCAGATGGAGCGGCACTTCCTGCGTGCCGTGTTCGCGCACATCGGCCTTGGCGCGGCCGTACGCGACGTACGCGGCGTTCGACTTCGCGGTGCTGGCCAGGTACAGCACGAGCTGCGCGAGAGCGAGTTCGCCCTCGGGACTCCCCAGCCGTTCGAACGTATCCCAGGCATCGAGCGCCATCGGTAGCGCTCGCGGGTCGGCCAAGCCGATGTCCTCAACGGCCATCCGCGTCATGCGGCGTGCCAGATAGGCACGGTCGCAGCCCCCGTCCAGCATCCGGGCCAGCCAGTACAGGGCCGCGTCGGGGTTGGAGCTGCGCACGGACTTGTGCAGCGCCGAGATCTGGTCGTAGAACTGCTCGCCGCCTTTATCGAATCGCCGGCTGCGGTCCGCGAGCACCTGCGCGAGCGTTGCGGGCGTCACCACGCCGCCTTCGTCCTGCGCGAGCTCGGCCGCGATCTCGAGAAGCGTCAGCCCCCGGCGCACGTCGCCGTCCGCCGCGCCCGAGATCTCCATCAATGCCTCGTCGGACACCTGCACGCCGGGTGCGCCCAGGCCGCGCTCGCTGTCGGTCAGCGCCGCGCGCAGCGCCACCGCGATCTCATCGGCCGAGACGGCATCGAGCACGTGCACGCGGCAGCGCGACAGCAGTGCGGAGTTCAGCTCGAACGACGGGTTCTCAGTCGTCGCGCCGACGAACACGATCGTCCCGCGTTCGATGTGCGGCAGGAACGCATCCTGCTGGGCCTTGTTGAACCGGTGTACTTCGTCCACGAAAAGCACGGTGCGCCGCCCTGCCGAGAAACGCTCGGCCGCGTCGGCAAGCTCCCGCCGGACGTCAGGCAGCCCGGACAGCACGGCGGACACGGATCGGAATTCGGCATCCGCATACCGTGCGAGCATTAGCGCGAGCGTGGTTTTGCCGCAGCCCGGAGGCCCCCACAGCACCATCGAATGGATGCGGCCGGATTCGACCGCGCGGCGCAGGGCCGAGCCGGGGTCCAGCAGCCTGTGTTGTCCGACCATCTCGTCGAGCGTGCGTGGACGCATCCGCTCGGCCAGCGGTCGCAAGGTAGCGGCAGCGTCGGCAGCCGGTTCAGGGCCGGGCGTGATCAGGTCGAATTCGTGCTTGGCCACCGGTCAACGGAATCTCGGACGGGGCCGCACGGTAACAGGCGCCAACGGCACCGTCTCCGCGTTAGAAGCTTGCGAGCGCCGGACGCTGCGCAGCGTCCCAGTCCGCGGTCGGGCCGAGCTCGTAGCTCACCCTCAGCCAGCGGGCGTCGACCGGATCGTAAAGCGCGTCGATCTGAGCCGCGGTTGAGCCGTCAGACCCAAAATCGACCGTGCCGCTGCCACGCACCTGTACAAGACGCTGGCCCGCGGGCTGGGTCGCGACGCGATCGATCACCAGGTTGAACGGCTGCTGCGCGAACTCTGCCGAAAGCTCCGTGTCGACGCGGCTAGCGAGCGCACGAGCAATATCCGAGTCCGACGCCACTTCATTCCCGCGCTGCGCTTCACCCAGCACCAGGCGTGGGGCGCTGACCGCGGTCGATTCGGTGTCGTAGAGCGCTTCGAAGCGGAACGGGATCCAGGACGCATCCTTCCCCAGCTGCAGGCGACCGTGGCCACCGACGGTGCGATCCCGAATGCTTTCCGGCTGCACCGACACACTGTCGAGCTTCACCTCGACGTCGCCTTCGCCGAACTGGCGTCCGACCGCAGCGATGACCGCCGTCGCGATCGCGTCGTCCATCGCCTGATCGCCCTCGGCGCGCGACTGCGGCGTCTGCTCCGCCGTGGCACTGATCAGCGAGGCCGGCACCGGCGTGCCCTGCGTCACTACGGACGCGACAGCCAGTCCGCAGAGGGAGACAAGGGCGGCGGTGAGCACTGAGCGGCGCATGGCGGGGTCTCGGATGCCCGGCCTTTCCGGGCTGTGGCACCACTCTCGACCGAGCCATGTGGATAACTTGTGATTATCCTGTTGGGAAAAAGAAAAACGGCGGATTTCTCCGCCGCTCTTCGACACCTTCGAATGGCCTGCGAGGTCAGCCGCCGATCACGTCCACGCCCTTCGCGGGACGGAAAGTGAAGGTCCCCGGCTTGAACGAGGGGTTGCGCCGCCAGCCGTCGAACTTGATCTCGGTCCGCTGTCCCAGCGCGTCGATCACTTCCATACGCGCCAGCCCTGCATGGTTGAAGCCCAGACGCGCCGAGCGGAAGCCCGCCTCTTCGCCACGCTTGGGCGTCAGGCTCAACCAGTCCAGCCCTGCCGACGTACCCGCTTCCTTGACGGTGAACTGCGCGTCCAGGCGCGTCGGATCGATCAGCGCTGCCAGCGGGCTGTTCTGTTCTTCGGCGCCCTGGGGACGCTTGGTCGCCTGCTTCAGGTCGGGTTCGTAGACCCAGACGTGCTTGCCGTCCGCCACGATCAGCTGCGGATACGGCTTCGCATAGCTCCACCGGAACAGCCGGGGCGCGGATAAGGCAACCGTGCCGCTCGCGTTTTCCTTCAGCTTGCCCTTCGGGTCGAACACCTGCTGGGTGAATTGACCGTCCAGCCCCTTCAGCCCTTTGGTGAAGGTGTCGAGGTCGTCGCGCGCGCCGGCGAACGCCGTCGTCGTAAACAGTGCAGCGCTCAGGCCGAGGAGTCGGATCACACGCATGGAGCATCTCCCGTATGGATGGGGCGAGTCTGCGGCCGGTTAGCTGAATAGGCGGTCGACACGGACGGGCAGGCCCGACCGACCGCGGGCTGCGTTCAGCCGTGCCCTACTTCGGCGGCGGCGGCGCCAGCACGCTGCGGTCGCCGTTGTGCTCGGGCGGCGTTACGATGCCGGCCGCTTCCATCGCCTCGATCAATCGGGCGGCGCGGTTGTAGCCGATCTTGAGCCGGCGCTGCACCCCGGAAATCGACGCCCGCCGCGTCTCCGTAACGATACGAACCGCTTCGTCGTACAGGGGGTCGGATTCGTCTCCACCGCCGCCGCCCGACTCGGGCAGGCCGGTTGCGCCGACGACCGTGCCGTCGCCAAGCGTCTGCACCTCGTCGAGCACACCTTCGATGTAGTCCGGCCCGCCACCGATCTGCTTGAGGTGCTCGACGACGCGGTGCACTTCCTCGTCGGACACGAATGCACCGTGCACGCGCTCCGGCATCGCCGTGCCGGGAGGCAGGTACAGCATGTCGCCATGGCCGAGTAGCGTCTCGGCGCCCGACTGGTCGAGGATGGTGCGCGAGTCGATCTTGCTCGACACCTGGAACGCGATGCGCGTAGGTATGTTCGCCTTGATCAGGCCGGTGATCACGTCCACCGACGGGCGCTGGGTCGCGAGGATCAGGTGGATACCTGCGGCGCGCGCCTTCTGTGCAAGCCGGGCAATGAGTTCTTCGACCTTCTTGCCGACGATCATCATCATGTCGGCGAATTCGTCGATGAAGATGACGATGAACGGCAGCGTCTCGAGTGGACGCGGCACCTCGCCCGCTTCGGCGTTCGGCTTGAAAAGCGGGTCCATCAGCGGCTGCCCGGCGTCCTGCGCGTCCTTCACCTTTTTGTTGAAGCCGGCCAGGTTGCGCACGCCGACCGCGCTCATGAGCTTGTAGCGGCGCTCCATCTCCGCAACGCACCAGCGCAGGCCGTTCGCGGCCTCCTTCATGTCGGTGACAACCGGCGCGAGCAGGTGCGGGATGCCCTGATAGACGCTCAACTCGAGCATCTTCGGGTCGATCATCAGCATCCGCAGGTCTTTGGCCGAGGCCTTGTAGAGCAGCGACAGCACCATCGCATTGACGGCGACGGACTTGCCCGACCCCGTGGTGCCGGCGACGAGCAGGTGCGGCATGCGGGCAAGGTCGGCCACCGTCGGGCGGCCGGCGATGTCCTTGCCGAGCGCGAGCGTGAGGTGGCTGGCCGAGCGGTCGTATTCCTTCGAGCGCAGCAGCTCCGAGAGGAAGATCATCTCGCGCGACACGTTCGGGATCTCGAGGCCGATAACCGACTTGCCCGGGATCACGTCCACAACGCGCACAGACTTCACCGAAAGTCCGCGCGCGATGTCCTTGTCGAGACTGGAAATCTGACTGACCTTCACGCCCGGCGCGGGCTCGATCTCGAAGCGTGTGATGACCGGGCCCGGATACGCGCCGACGACCTGGGCGTCGATGCGGAAGTCCTTGAGCTTGAATTCGATCTGGCGCGACAGCGTCTCGAGCGTCTCCTCGCTGTAGCCCTTCGCCTGCGGCTTCGGGTCGTCGAGCAGCGCCAGAGGCGGAATGCCGCTGCCGTCACCGACGTGGAACAGCGGGATCTGCTGCTCACGCTTCGCTCGCTCGCTCTTTTCGACGACCGGCGCCGGCGGCGGCTCGATCTTCACCGGCGCCCGCTTGGCGCGGGCCTCGGTCTCGACCTTGCGAACTTCCTCGCGTTCCTCGCGGAGGGCGCGCACACGCTGCCAGTCGCTGGCCTGGCGGCTGCTGCGCTGGAACATGCCGGTCAGGCGCGGCCCGAGGGAGAGCGTCCAGTGCCCGAGCTTGTCCATGACCGCAAACCAGGACAGCCCGGTTGCGAGCGTTACCGACGCAAGCAGCAACGCGAGCAGAAACAGATTGCCGCCCACCGGACCGAAGCCGCTGTAGAGCGATTGGCCCACGAGCCGCCCAAGGATGCCTCCGCTGCCGGCCGAGAAGTTTTCCGCCACGCCGAGGCGCAGCTCCAGCAGGCCGGTCGCCGAGACGAGGAAGCCGACGATACCCACCAGCCGAAGCGCGGGCCCGAAATCAGCCTCGCCGCCGGGGCCATCCTCGCCTTCCATCCCGAACAGGGCGATCCACGCGATCGCGCCGAGCATCAGAGGCAGCAGGAACGCGACATAGCCGCACAGGTAGAGCAGCACGTCGGCCAGCCACGCACCCACTTCCCCGCCGACGTTGTTCAACGGCGCGGTGATGCTGCCCGAATGCGACCAGCCCGGATCCGTCGTCGAATACGTGAACAGGCTCGCCATCAGGTACAGCAGCAGCGGCGCGATCGCGATCAGCGCAAGGTCGCGCACCAGCCGCTGCCGCTTGGGCGAAGCCGAGCGTGCCGGAGCGGCCGGGGATTTCTTGCGGGTTGCTGTGGACGCCTGCGCCACCGTGATGTGCTGCCTGAGATGGATGCCGTTAGTCGTTGAATATACTCGAAAACAATTCCGGCTCGAGCAGCGCCGCCGCGGACACAATAGCGCCCAGCGAAAACGAAACAAGCGCCGGTCCGTCGGACCGACGCTTGCCTGCACCCGTTATCGGCAGTGCGTATTAAAGCTTCATGCCCTGCAACGCCGGATGGACGATCCGGCCTCCCTCGACATTGATGCCGCGCACCAGCGGCTGGTTGTCACGCCATTCGCCCGAGGCCAGTTTGTTGACCCACGGCAGGATCGCGGCACAGATTGCCTGCGAGCTGGTCTGCGGCACCGAGCCGGGCATGTTCGTCACGCAGAAATGGGTCACGCCCTCCTCGACGTACGTCGGCTCCTTCCAGGTCGTCGGACGCGAGGTCTCGAAGCAGCCGCCCTGGTCGATCGAGATGTCGACGACCACGCTGCCGTCCTCCATTCCCTGCAGCATTTCGCGCGTCAGCACGTGCGGCGCCTTCGCGCCGGTCACCAGCACCGCACCGATCACGAGGTCGGCCGACGCCACTTCGCGGGCGACGACGTCGTGGTACGGGTACAGCGTCGTGACGTTCGGGCCCAGCTGCATCATCTCGTCCATGCGGTCCTGGCGCATTTCGAACACGGTGACGTTCGCGCCACCGGCTGCGGCGAGCGCTGCCGAGGCGCCGCCGGCCTTGCCCGCGCCGAACACCACCACCTTGCCGCGCTGGGTCGACGGCAGCCCGCCGAGCAGCTTGCCCTTGCCGCCCTGCGGCATATGCAGAAGCGTCGTGCCGACCTGGACCGCGATCTTGCCGGCGATGACCGACATCGGCGCGAGCAGCGGCAGGTCACCGTTGGGCAGCTCGACGGTCTCGAACGCGACGCCGGTCAGGCCGATGTCGAGCAGCCGGCGGGTCAGCACCGGCTCGGCAGCCAGATGCAGGTAGCAGAACAGCAGGTGGTCCTTGCGCAGGTGCGTCAGGTCGCCTTCGATCGGCTCCTTGACCTTCACGATCAGCTCGCCCTTCTCGTAGAGCGCAGCCGCGTCAGGGGCGATCTTCACGCCGAGCCGGGTGTACTGCTCGTCCTTGAAGCCGCTCTTGATGCCGGCATCCTTCTCGAGCCAGACCTCGTGGCCGCGATTGACCAGGTCGCCGGCGGCTTCCGGTACGAGCGCGACGCGCCCTTCAAGGGTCTTGGTTTCCTTGGGTACACCGATACGCATTGCTTTCTCCGTTTTCCGGCCAGAAAAAACGCCGCAGTCGCGGCGCGCCGGCCAGTTTGTGCGAGATGGATCGCAGGGTGGAACGCTGTCGCCCTGCCATGTGCCTTGTGTTGCCGGAATGCCGCCGCCACTCTATGACGCTCTCCGGAGGTCGGCGGGCGGCAATGATGCCTGCTCCCGCGTGCCCCGTCCGCGCCGTTTTGTGGCGCATTCCATAACGTCCGATTATATCCATGACCCCATCGAAGCATTCCCGTCTCGTCATCCTCGGCTCCGGCCCCGCCGGCTGGACGGCGGCGGTGTACGCGGCCCGCGCCAACCTCAAGCCGGTCGTGATCACGGGACTTCAGATGGGAGGCCAGCTGATGACCACCACCGAGGTGGACAACTGGCCGGGCGACCCGCATGGCCTGATGGGGCCGGACCTCATGGCGCGCATGCAGGCGCATGCCGAGCGTTTCGATACCGAGGTCGTTTTCGACCACATCCACACTGTCGACCTGTCGCGCCGCCCGTTCCGCCTGATCGGCGACAGCGGCGAATACACCTGCGACGCGCTGATCATCGCCACCGGCGCGACGGCGAAGTATCTGGGGCTGCCGTCGGAAGAGCTGTTCAAGGGCCGCGGCGTATCCGCCTGCGCCACCTGCGACGGCTTTTTCTACAAGGACCAGGACGTGGCCGTGATCGGCGGCGGCAACACGGCCGTCGAAGAAGCGCTGTACCTGTCGAACATCGCGCGCAAGGTCTACCTGGTGCATCGCCGCGACACGCTGCGCGCCGAAAAGATCATGCAGGACAAGCTGCAGGCGAAGATCCAGGCCGGCAAGATCGAACCGGTCTGGCACCACGTGGTCGAAGAGGTGCTCGGCAACGACGCTGGCGTCACCGGCATGCGCCTGCGCTCGGTGCAGGACGACGCGGCGCGCGAGATCCCGATCCACGGCCTGTTCGTTGCGATCGGCCACACGCCGAACACGACGCTGTTCGAGGGTCAGCTCGAGATGCGCAACGGCTACATCACGATCCAGACGGGCCTGACGGGCAACGCGACGCAGACCTCGATCCCGGGCGTCTTTGCGGCCGGCGACGTGGCCGACCAGGTCTATCGTCAGGCGATCACATCGGCGGGCTTCGGCTGCATGGCGGCGCTCGATGCCGAGAAATTCCTCGACAAGGACGGCTGAGCGCAACGTGTCGCTTGCCCGCACGAGCGCCGCGTGCGGCACCGGCGACCGGCCGGAGTGACCACGTGATCCGCGCGCGCGCGTTCGAATCACTCGGCGACATCCCCGAAGCACAGTGGGATGCGCTGCACGACGGTCGCAACCCGTTCGTCCGCCACGCGTTTCTGCACGGGCTGGAGCAGCACGACTGCATCCGTGAAGGCTGGGGCTGGCAGCCCCGGCACTGCACGCTCTGGGAGGGCGAACGGCTGGTCGCTGCCGCCCCCGCATACGTCAAGCGCAACTCGCACGGCGAGTTCGTGTTCGACCATGCCTGGGCCCACGCCTACGCCCGGCAGGGCCTGGACTACTTCCCCAAATTACTGGCGGCGGTGCCGTACTCGCCGGTGACCGGCCCACGCCTGTTGACTTCGGACCCTGCGCTGCGTGGCCCGCTGCTGCAGGCTATGGTCGGGAGCGCCGTCGAAAGTGGGAATTCGTCGGTCCACGTCAACTTCCACGACGACCACGACGCCGCGGCGTTCGGCCCCGAGTGGATGGCCCGACTCGACGTGCAATACCACTGGTCGAACGACCCGGGCTGGCGGGACTTCAAGGACTTCCTGGACGCGTTCGACCACAAGCACCGCAAGAACATCCGGCAGGAGCGCAACCGGGTGCAGCGCGAAGGTGTCGAGTTCCGCATCGTGTCAGGGCGCGACGCGAGCGAGGCCGATCTCGCAGCGATGCACGCGTTCTACGTCTGTACGTTCGAAGAGTACGGCAACCACCCGGCGCTGACGCTCGGCTTTCTGCAACACCTCGCGTCCTCGATGCCCGACTCGCTGCTGCTCATCATTGCCGAGCGCAACCGGTCGCCTGTCGCCGGCGCGCTGTGCCTTCGCGGCGGCGACACGCTCTATGGTCGGTACTGGGGCGCCAGCGAGCGCGTCCCCGGGCTGCATTTCGAGACCTGCTATTACCAGGGCATCGAATACTGCCTTCGCAGTGGACTGACCCGCTTCGAGCCCGGCGCCCAGGGCGAACACAAGCTTGCGCGCGGCTTCCTGCCGCGGTTCGTGCACAGCAGTCACTGGATCGCTCATCCGCAGTTCCGCGAGGCGCTGCGCGACTGGTGCGGCCAGGAGGCAGGCGCGGTGCGCCGCTATGCCGCGTCGCTGGCCAGCCATTTGCCCTTCAGGCAGACCGATGTACCTGCGCCCGGTCCTGCTGCAGGCTGATCCTTCGGCGCCTTTTCCGCCCGCCGGCTGTGCGCTGCGCGAGCCGGACGGCCTGTTGGCGATCGGCGGCGACCTTTCCCCCACCCGGCTGCTTGCCGCGTACCGCGGCGGCATTTTCCCGTGGTATGGCGAGGGCCAGCCCATCCTGTGGTGGTCGCCCGACCCGCGCGTCGTGTTCCACACGGATCGTTTCCGCCTGCCCTCGCGCCTGCTGCGCACGCTTCGCAAGTCGGACTGGGTGGTCCGTGCCGACACGGCCTTTTGCCAAGTCATCGACGCATGCGCGAGCGTTCCGAGGGCGGGACAGGACGGAACCTGGATCGTCGACGACATGCGCGATGCGTACTGCGCCCTGCACGACCTCGGCCACGCCCATTCGATCGAGGTGTGGTCGGGCACGCGGCTGGTCGGCGGCCTCTACGGCGTTGCCGTGGGCCGGATGTTCTTCGGTGAAAGCATGTTCAGTGCGCAATCCGGTGGATCGAAGGTGGCACTCGGCGGCCTCGCCGCGCGTCTTCGGCAATGGGGATGGCCGCTGATCGACGCCCAGGTGGAGAACCGGCACCTGATGAGCCTGGGCGCGCAGCGGTTGCCCCGGTCCGACTTCCTCACTAAGGTCGCAACGCTCACTGCTGACGCAGGCCTTCCAGGCTCCTGGACCAGCGCATTCGGCGTGGTCGAGCCCGCGGATCTGGCCGGTCCCGGCACGTGATCACGTAAACGCGTCAGAACCCCGTTTTTGCGTGCATGACGCCGCCGTGGCAGAATACGCGGCTTATCGGGCGCGGGGCGCCCGTTTTTACGCGACTTAGGAAACACATGGCAAAAGACGACGTGATCGAATTCGAGGGCACGGTGGCGGAAACCCTTCCGAACACCATGTTCCGAGTGCGCCTCGAGAACGGCCACGAGATCATCGCCCACATCTCCGGTCGCATGCGCAAGAACTACATCCGCATCCTGACCGGCGACAAGGTGAAGGTCGAAATGACCCCTTACGACCTGACGAAGGGTCGTATCACCTACCGCATGAAGTAGCCTGCGGTTATACAAAGAAGGCGGCCCTGAGGCCGCCTTTTTGTTGTCCGATTTCCTTCGGTTCGGCTGAAACACGCCGGAAAGCCGGAGGCGTGCTTCAGTGGCGATCGCGCCGGTTACACCGTGGCGGGAAGCAGCTTCTCGGGCTCCGGGAAGACTTCGATCGCAAGCTCGTTGTCCTTCACGTCGACCATCACCCGACCACCGTTGACCAGCTTGCCGAACAGCAGCTCGTCGGCCAGCGGACGCTTGATCTTCTCCTGGATCACGCGCGCCATCGGGCGCGCACCCATGAGCGGATCGAAGCCGTGCTGTGCGAGCCAATCGCGTGCGGTCGGGGTCGCCGACAGCGTCACGTTCTTCTCGTGCAGCTGGCTTTCGAGTTCGATCATGAACTTGTCCACCACGCGGAGGATGTGGTCGAAGCCCAGCGGCTGGAACTGCACGACCGCGTCCAGACGGTTGCGGAACTCCGGCGTGAAGCTCTTCCGGATCACCTCCATCGCATCGGACGCATGATCCTGCTTGGTGAAGCCGATCGAACGACGCGAGGCCTGGGCGGCACCGGCGTTCGTGGTCATCACCAGGATCACGTTGCGGAAGTTCGCCTCGCGACCGTTCGTGTCGGTCAGCATGCCGCGGTCCATGACCTGGAGCAGGATGTTGAAGATGTCCGGATGCGCCTTCTCCACCTCATCGAGCAGCAGCACGCAGTGCGGCGTCTTGACGATCTTCTCGGTCAGCAGACCACCCTGGTCGAAGCCGACATAGCCCGGAGGGGCGCCGATCAGGCGGCTCACCGAGTGCGGCTCCATGTACTCCGACATATCGAAGCGCACCAACTCGATGCCCAACTGCAGCGCGAGCTGCTTGGTCACTTCGGTCTTGCCGACGCCGGTCGGGCCGGCGAACAGGAAGTTGCCGATCGGCTTGTCGGCATTGCCGAGCCCGGAGCGGGCGAGCTTGATGGCCGAGGTCAGCGAGTCAATCGCAGGGTCCTGGCCGAAGATCACCATCTTCAGGTTGCGCTCGAGGTTGCGGAGCACGTCCTTGTCGGTAGCCGAGACCTGCTTGGCCGGGATACGCGCCATCTTCGCGACGATCGTTTCGATCTCCTCGATGTCGATCGTCGACTTGCGCTCCTCCATCGGCAGCAGGCGCTGGCGGGCACCCGCTTCGTCGATGACGTCGATCGCCTTGTCGGGCAGCAACCGGTCGCCGATGTGCTTGACCGACAGATCAACCGCAGCCTGCAGCGCATCGTCGGCGTAGGTCACGCCATGATGCGCTTCGTACTTCGGCTTCAGGCCACGCAGGATCTCGAACGCCTCGCCCACGGTCGGCTCGACCACGTCGATCTTCTGGAAGCGCCGAGCGAGGGCCCGGTCCTTCTCGAAAATGCCGCGGTACTCCTGGAACGTGGTCGACCCGATGCAGCGCAGGTCGCCCGACGACAGCGCCGGCTTGATGAGATTGCTCGCATCCATGGTGCCGCCGCTTGCCGAGCCGGCACCGATGATCGTGTGGATCTCATCGATGAACAGCACCGCTTCGGGCACCTTCTTGAGCTGCGTCAGCACCGACTTCAGGCGCTTTTCGAAGTCGCCCCGGTACTTGGTGCCCGCGACCAGCGCACCGAGATCGAGCGAGAAGATCGTGGCGCCGGCGAGCACGTCCGGTACATCGCCATCGATGATGCGCTTGGCAAGGCCTTCCGCGATCGCGGTCTTGCCCACGCCGGCCTCACCCACATAGAGCGGGTTGTTCTTGCGGCGGCGGCAGAGAACCTGAATCGTGCGCTCGACCTCGTCGCCACGCCCGACCAGCGGGTCGATACGGCCTTCGCGCGCGAGTTGGTTCAGGTTGACGGCAAACTCCGCAAGCGCGTCGCCCTTGCCTTCGCTCTCGCCCTCGGGGTGGCGCGCTTCGCTGTCGTCCTGGCTGCCCGGCTCGTCCGAACCGTGCTTGGCGATGCCATGCGAGAGGTAGTTCACGACATCGAGACGCGCGATGTCCTGCTGGTTCAGGAAATAGACTGCGTGCGAGTCCTTCTCGCCGAAGATCGCCACGAGCACGTTCGCGCCAGTGACTTCCTTCTTGCCCGAGGACTGCACGTGGTAGACGGCACGCTGCAGCACACGCTGGAAGCCCAGGGTCGGCTGCGTGTCGCGATCGAGGTCGTCGGGCAGGACCGAGACCGAGGTCTGGATGGCCTGCTCGAGATCACCGCGGAGCCGGAGGAAGTCGGCGCCGCAGGCTTTCAGCACGCTCTCCGCGGACGGGTTGTCGAGCAGCGCGAGCAGGAGGTGTTCGACCGTCATGTACTCATGGCGCGCCTCACGGGCGCGCTTGTAGCACTGGCCGATGCTGAATTCGAGATCCTTACTAAACATGGGGCAGAAGCCTCCGAAAGCAGATGCGTCCTAGATGGGGTTAGGCGCCAGCTTTTCCATGCCCGACCCCGTCCGCGAACTAGTTGGAATCGCAGGACCGGACCAAGTTCCCGTCCGCCCCCTGACCTGGTTTCCCGCACGCATGTTTCGAAGCTTCAGGCCCTCTCCATCGTGCATAGCAGCGGATGTTGGTTGAGCCTGGAGAACTCGTTGACTTGCGCCACCTTGGATTCGGCTACTTCGCGGGTGAAGACACCGCATACGCCGCGACCGCGCGTGTGCACGTGGAGCATGATCTGGGTGGCTTTTTCCGCAGTCATGGGGAAAAAACGCATCAAAACCTCGATGACGAAATCCATCGGGGTGTAATCGTCGTTCAGCAGCAGTACGGAATACAGGGGCGGCCGGGCCACCTCCGGCTTTCCGGTTTCCACAAGTGCGCCGTGGTTGTGTTCGCGATCGGTGTGTCGGGCCATCCCGCGATTATAAGCGGGCCGCGTCCGGGCGGCCGCGATGGACCCGACCGCCCCGCGGCTGCAAAATGCTTCGGATTACGTTTATGCGGTAGATGAGGACACACCAACCCGTGAGTTACCGCGAAGGCCGCTTCTGGCAACCCGACGTGACGGTCGCGACGATCGTCGTCGACTCCGGCCGCCTGCTGATGATCGAGGAGCACGTGCGTGGGCGCCTGGTGCTCAACCAGCCCGCCGGACACCTGGAGCCCGACGAGAGCCTGACCGACGCGGCCTTGCGCGAAACGCGCGAGGAGAGCGGCTGGGACGTGCGCCTGACCTCGTTCGTCGGTGCTTACCAGTGGAAGGCACCGGACGGGCCGGACGGCAGCCCCGGCCGCCACTATCTGCGCTTCGCTTTCGCCGCCGAGCCGATCGCGCACGACCCGCAGCGCCGGCTCGATGACGGAATCGTGCGTGCGTTGTGGATGACGCCTGCGGAACTGCAGGCCGCGGAAGCGCGGCATCGCAGCCCACTGGTATGGCGGGCCGCTGCCGATTACCTGGCCGGGCGTCGTCACCCCCTCGAGCTGATGCTGCAGGTGGCATGAGCCGGGTCCGCACGATCGTCGGGATATCCGGCGGCGTTGATTCGTCCGTGGCGGCCATGAAGCTGCTTGAGTCGGGCGAGCCCACGGCCGGCCTGTTCATGCAGAACTGGGCCGACGACGGCAGCGACGATTGCCGCGCCGAGGACGATCGCCGGGACGCGGTCGCCGTGTGCGGCCGCCTCGGCCTGCCGATCCACTTCCGGGATTTTTCGAGCGAGTACTGGCACGGTGTGTTCCAGCACTTCATCGACGAATATGCGGCGGGTCGCACCCCCAACCCGGACGTGCTCTGCAACCGCGAGATCAAGTTCCGCCATTTTCTGGATGCGGCGCGCCAACTGGGCGCTGAGTTCATCGCAACCGGGCATTACGCTCGTGTCGAGTGCATCGACGGGCGTTACCGGCTGCTCCGCGCGCAGGACCGGTCGAAGGACCAGAGCTACTTTCTGCACCAGCTCGGGCAATCGCAGCTTGCCGCCACGCGGTTTCCGCTGGGGCACCTGCTGAAGACCGAGGTGCGCCGGCTCGCTGCGGAAGCACGGCTCCCCACCGCGGCAAAAAAAGACTCGACCGGCATCTGCTTTATCGGCGAGCGCGACTTCCGTGAGTTCCTCGCGCGGTACCTGCCTGCGCAGGCCGGGGAGATCCGCACTCCCGACGGGCGCGTCGTCGGACAGCATCCGGGCGTTTTCTACTTCACCCTTGGCCAGCGCGAGGGGCTGAACATCGGCGGCGTGCGCGGTTTCGAGCCGGCCCCCTGGTACGTGGTTGGCAAGGATGTCGCCACGAACGTGCTCTACGTCGATCAGGGCATCGAAAATCCCTGGCTGCAGTCGCAGACGCTATGGTCGGCCGAGGCACACTGGGTCGATGGAAGCGCGCCCGCGCGGCGCTTTTCCTGCACCGCGCAGACCCGCTACCGCCAGCGGGACGAGGTTTGCGAGGTCGAGGTGGGCGATGATGGCCGGCTGGTTGTGCGCTTCGCACGTGCCCAGCGCGCGGCAACCCCCGGCCAGTCGCTCGTGCTCTATGACGGCGAGTCATGCCTGGGCGGGGCCGTAATCGACGCCACCGATGCACCGCTCGAAAGCCGCCTGAGAAGCCAAGCCGCATGACCGCTAACCGTTCGAACCCGATGTCCGACCGCGTCCTGGCACTGGCAGGCCTGGTGCAGGCGCTTGCGCAGGTACGACGGATCGCAGACACCGGTGAAGCAGACGGCCGGGTGCTCACGACTGCACTCGACTCGGTGTTCCGCATCGACGCCGAGTCGACCGCAGCGGTGTATGGCGGCGTGGCCGGCGTGCGACCCGGCCTATCGATCATGCGCGACTACTTCAACGGATCGGCACGTGACGAGCAGTTGCCGCGCCTGGCCATGGCTGTCATACAGCTCGAGCGTCGCTTCTCGCATGACGGAGAAATGGTCGAGCGCGTGCAATCCGGCGTCCGCCGCCACGCGGCCGCGGCGGAGCAACTGGGCAGCATGCATCCGGAGGTGATCGCCGCACTCGGAGGCGTGTACTCCGAGACCCTGAGCCATGTGCGTCCGCGCGTGCTCGTGCAGGGCAATCCGCATTACCTCGGACAGGCGGCGGTCGTCGCCGAGGTGCGCGCGGTGCTGCTCGCCGCCATCCGTTCCGCGGTGCTCTGGCGCCAGCTCGGAGGAAGCCTCTGGGACTTCCTGCTGCGTCGCAGAGACATGGCCGAGGCCGTGCGCGGCTACCTGGGCGGCTAGGAAAACCTCCTCCCGCCACGCTGTGTGCCGACGTGTCCCGGCCGTTTGCGGCATAATCGGCCGGTCCGATGCGGTGCAGATTCCCGCCGAAACAGCACGGTTTCAGCGTCGTTTCACCGCGATCCCCCTTGCAGCAGCCACGGAGCCCACATGGCCGACTCCTTCGCCACCCGCGCGCGACTTGACGTCAACGGCAAGTCCTACACCTACTTCAGCCTGCCGACGCTGGGCCAGCAGTTCGATATCTCGAAGCTGCCCTTCTCGATGAAGATCCTGCTCGAAAACCTGCTCCGCCACGAAGACGGCGGCGTCACGGTCGGCAAGGAGCACATCGAAGCGGTCGCGAAGTGGGACGCGACGGCGGAGCCGACCACCGAAATCGCATTCATGCCCGCGCGGGTCGTGCTGCAGGACTTCACCGGCGTTCCCTGCGTGGTCGACCTGGCCGCGATGCGCGATGCGGTCACGAAGCTCGGCGGCAGCCCGAAGCAGATCAACCCGCTGATCCCGTCCGAGCTGGTCATCGACCACTCGGTGCAGGTCGACGTGTTCGGCCGTCCGGACGCGCTGGACCTCAACGGCAAGATCGAGTTCGAGCGCAACATGGAGCGCTACAGCTTCCTGCGCTGGGGCCAGAAAGCATTCGAGAACTTCAAGGTGGTTCCGCCGAACACCGGCATCGTCCACCAGGTGAACCTCGAAAACCTCGCACGCGTCGTGTTCGAGCGTGAAGTCGGCGGCGAGCTGCTTGCGTTCCCGGACACCGTGTTCGGCACCGACTCGCACACCACGATGATCAACGGCATCGGCGTGCTCGGCTGGGGCGTGGGCGGTATCGAGGCCGAGGCCGCGATGCTCGGCCAGCCGTCGTCGATGCTGATCCCGCAGGTCGTCGGCTTCAGGCTGCGCGGCAAGCTGCCGGAAGGCACCACCGCGACCGACCTCGTGCTGACCGTCACCCAGATCCTCCGCGCGCACGGCGTGGTAGGCAAGTTCGTCGAGTTCTTCGGCGACGGCCTTTCCAGCCTGCCGCTGGCCGATCGCGCGACGATCGCGAACATGGCGCCCGAGTACGGCGCGACCTGCGGCATCTTCCCGATCGATGCCGAGGCCGTGAACTATCTGCGCCTGTCCGGTCGCTCGGAAGAGCAGATCGCGCTGGTCGAGGCCTATGCGAAAGCCCAGGGCATGTGGCACGAGCCGGGCCAGGCCGAGGCCACCTACTCCGCCACGCTCGAGCTCGATCTGGCCGACATCCGCCCGTCGCTCGCCGGCCCGAAGCGTCCGCAGGACCGCGTGCTGCTCGAGAAGGTCAAGGACAACTTCCACGAGAACCTGCCGGCGCTGACTGCGAACCGCAAGGTTCTCGGTGGCAACGTCGACGCCGTTTCGCGCCAGCCCACGACCGAGAAGCCGCTCACGGTGACGCAGTCGCTGGGCCAGGAAGTGCGGATGTCCGACGGCGCGGTCGTCATCGCCGCGATCACGTCGTGCACCAACACGTCCAACCCGGCCGTGATGCTCGGCGCGGGCCTGCTCGCCCGCAACGCGGTGCGCATGGGCCTGACCAGCAAGCCGTGGGTGAAGACCTCGGTCGGCCCGGGCTCGCTCGTCGTGACCGACTACTTCAAGAAGGCCGGCGTACTCGAGGACCTCGAGAAGCTGGGCTTCTTCATCGCCGGCTACGGCTGCACGACCTGCATCGGCAACTCCGGCCCGCTGCCGGAAGAGGTCTCGCGCAAGATCGCAGAGAACGACCTCGTGGTCGCCTCGGTGCTTTCAGGCAACCGCAACTTCGAAGGCCGCGTGCACCCCGAAGTGAAGATGAACTACCTCGCGTCGCCGCCGCTGGTCGTCGCGTACGCGATCGCGGGCACGATCGACATCGATCTCACGAACGATCCGCTCGGCCACACGCCGGACGGCAAGCCGGTCTATCTTCGCGACATCTGGCCGAGCAACAAGGAAATCGGCGACCTGATCGCCGCAACGATCGGCCCGGAGCTGTTCAAGCAGAACTACGCCGACGTCTTCAAGGGCGACAGCCGCTGGAACGAGATCCCGTCGCCCGAGGGTGAGTCGTTCCTCTGGAACGGCGAGTCGACCTACATCAAGAATCCGCCGTACTTCGAAGGCATGACGATGGACGTCGGCCGGATCAACGACCTCCAGGGCGCGCGCGTCATGGGCCTGTTCGGTGATTCGATCACGACCGACCACATCTCCCCGGCCGGCAACATCAAGAAGGACTCGCCCGCGGGCCGCTTCCTGCAGGAGCGTGGCGTGCAACCGGCAGACTTCAACAGCTACGGCTCGCGCCGCGGCAACGATGACGTGATGGTGCGCGGCACGTTCGCGAACATCCGCATCAAGAACCTCATGCTGGGCGGCGAAGAAGGCGGCAACACGCTGTACTTCCCGAAGGACGGCGGCGAAGCCGAGAAGATGGCGATCTATGACGCCGCGATGAAGTACAAGACCGACGGCGTGCCGCTGGTCGTGCTGGCCGGCAAGGAGTACGGCACGGGTTCGTCGCGTGACTGGGCCGCCAAGGGCACCATTCTGCTCGGCGTGAAGGCGGTCGTGGCCGAGAGCTTCGAGCGCATCCACCGCTCCAACCTCGTCGGCATGGGCGTGCTGCCGCTGCAGTTCAACGACGGCGACAGCGTGAAGTCGCTCGGCCTCGACGGTTCAGAAATGATCGACGTGGTCGGCCTCGAGGACGGCGAGGCCAGGGTGGCCACCGTGATCGCGCGCAAGGCCGACGGCAGCGAGAAGCGCTTCGAGGTCAAGGTGTTGCTGCTGACCCCGAAGGAAGTCGAGTACTTCCGCCACGGCGGCATCCTGCACTACGTGCTGCGCCAGCTGGCCTCGCGCCAGACGGCGTAAGCGCCCGCGGCACTGCCGCCTGCGCAGGCTGAAACGGGACGCTGCAAGCGTCCCGTTTCTTTTGGGCCGCGCTCGGTTGCGCCCTCCCCCGCCAATCGAAGCGCGCCCGCGTCCCGCCCTACGCGCGCCAATCCTGCCGCACTGCAGCATTCGGCGACTGTTCAATATGTGCCGAACTTGCCTTGTCAGCCTCGGCGGCGCTGTGCTCCAATCCGGGCAGGGACCGTACGGCTGCGCATCCGCGGCCGTGCCGGAAAAAACACTGCGACACGATTGGGGAATCGCGATGAGTCTAGAACGCCCGTGGCTTGGCGAGTATCCGGCGGGAGTTCCTGCTCAGATCGACGTGGACGAGTATCCATCCGTCGTTTCGGTGCTCGAGAACGCGATCCAGAAGTACCGCGACCGCCCCGCATTCACGAACCTCGGAAAGACGCTGACATACGCCGAGGTCGATCGCCTGAGCGCGCAGTTCGCGGCCTACCTCCTGGGCGAGCTCAAGCTCAAGAAAGGCGATCGCGTCGCGATCATGATGCCGAACTGCCTGCAGTACCCGATCGCCACCTTCGGCGTGCTCCGCGCGGGACTGACGGTCGTCAACACGAACCCGATGTACACCGCCCGTGAGCTCCGCCACCAGCTGGCCGACTCCGGTGCAACCGCAATCCTCGTGCTCGACAACTTCGGCGACACCGTGCAGCAGGTGCTCGCCGACACCAAGGTCCGGCAGGTCATCACCACGGGCCTGGGCGACATGCTCGGGTTCGCGAAGGGCGCGATCATCAACTTCGCGCTCAAGCACGTGAAGAAGATGGTGCCCGAGTATTCGATCCCGGGCGCAGTCCGCTTCTCGGAGACGTTGTCGATCGGCAGCCGCCACACACTGCCCGCGGTACAGATCACGCCTGACGACATCGCGTTTTTGCAGTACACCGGCGGCACCACCGGCGTGGCGAAGGGCGCAATGCTCACGCACCGCAACCTCGTTGCGAACATGCAGCAGGCGTCGGCATGGATCGGCAAGAACGTGAAGTACGGCGCCGAGACGATCGTGACCGCGCTGCCGCTGTACCACATCTTTGCGTTGACGGCGAACGGACTGGTCTTCATGAAGTTCGGCGGTCACAACTACATGATCACCAATCCCCGCGATATGCCGGGCTTCGTGAAAGAGTTGAGCAAGGTCAAGTTCACCGCGATCACTGGCGTAAACACGCTGTTCAACGGCCTGTTGAACACGCCGGGCTTCGACAAGATCGACTTCTCGAGCCTGCACCTGACCCTGGGCGGCGGCATGGCCGTGCAGCGCGCGGTCGCAGAGCGCTGGAAGCAAACCACCGGCTGTACGCTGATCGAGGCCTACGGCCTGACCGAGACCTCGCCGGCTGCGTGCATCAACCCGATGAACCTGCCCGAGTACAACGGCGCGATTGGTCTTCCGATCCCGTCGACCGACGCCTGCATCAAGGACGACGACGGCAACATCCTGCCGCAGGGCGAGATCGGCGAGCTGTGCATCCGTGGCCCGCAGGTCATGAAGGGCTACTGGCAGCGGCCGAAAGACACCGCCGACGTGATCGACAGCGACGGCTGGCTCCATACCGGCGACATGGCACGGATGGACATCAAGGGCTACTTCTACATCGTCGACCGCAAGAAGGACATGATTCTGGTCTCGGGCTTCAATGTGTACCCGAACGAGATCGAGGACGTGATTGCGATGATGCCGGGCGTGCTCGAGGTCGCAGCGGTCGGCGTGCCGGATGAAAAATCCGGTGAAGCGGTCAAGGTCGTCATCGTGCGCAAGGACCCTTCCCTCACCGAAGACCAGGTCAGGGCGCATGCACGCGAGCACCTGACCGGGTACAAGCTGCCGCGCGTCGTCGAGTTCCGCAAGGAGCTGCCGAAGACGAACGTCGGCAAGATCCTGCGCCGCGAGCTGCGCGAGAACGGTTGATCGCGTCTGCCCGACTTCAGGTCGGGCGTCCTGCTCGCTGCACAACCGCGTTTGCTGTAGCCACTGTCTACCGCCCCTCGTGCACGGAACGACGGGCTCCGCGCACGTCCAAACGACGTCCGCACCGCGTCTTTTTCGCGGTATTTGCACGTCATCGCAGGCGCGCGATGCGTTCTGCGATGACCGTCGCTAAAGCTTCTCGATCATTCTCATTTGCCGTTCATGGTCGTGTGTAGGATCGGTGCCGCAGTCGTTCTGGCTGCTATCGACCACCGGAGCCGAATCCATGTCCATGCCTGCACGCCTTCTTTTCGAGAACGCTC
The DNA here is from genome assembly GCF_042434515.1 of Lysobacter korlensis. Classification (NCBI taxonomy): domain Bacteria; kingdom Pseudomonadati; phylum Pseudomonadota; class Gammaproteobacteria; order Lysobacterales; family Lysobacteraceae; genus Lysobacter; species Lysobacter korlensis. The sequence goes on along the minus strand of NZ_JBHLTG010000001.1, from coordinate 1,853,291 downwards.
CAAGCCTCGTCCGCCACACGACGGACGCTGCCGGCAATAGTGACTGGCTTTACATGCATTCGAATGTGGGCACGGGGTATCACCCGTGTTTCTCGGAACGGCTGTTGCAGGAAACGAAGCGCTTGCAGGAAGCGCTTAGACGCAGGCTTGCGGCGGATTCCGACGCACAGGCCGGCATCCACCACCTGGTGCTCGCGTCGGATGCGGACGTGTTCAACCTCGGTGGCGACCTTGCGTTGTTCGCCCAGTTGATCCGCAGCGGCAATCGAGGCCGCCTGCTCGATTACGCGAAGCTGTGCGTGGAAGTTGCCTACAACTTCTATCGCCTGTACGACGACCGCGTACACAGCATCGCCGTCATCCAGGGCGAAGCACTGGGCGGCGGTTTTGAAGCCGCGTTGTGCTGCCACACGATCATCGCCGAGGAAGGTGCCGGCATGGGCTTTCCGGAAGTGCTGTTCGATCTGTTCCCGGGCATGGGCGCGTACACCTTCCTCACCCGCCGCGTGACGCCTGCACAGGCCGAGCGGATGATGCTGGACGCGCGCGTCTACCCGGTCGAAGAGCTGTATCGCATGGGCATCGTCGACCAGCTGGTGCCCAAGGGCGAAGGCTTGCAGGCGGCGCGCGACACGGTCAAACGTCATCAGCGCATGGGCAATGCCCTGCGCGCGATGAACACCGTGCGCCACGCGTGCAAGCCGGTGCACCTGGATGAACTGCTGACCGTGACCACCGAGTGGGTGGACGCCGCGATGCGCCTCAACGCGCGCGGACTGCGCACGATGGAACGCCTGATTCGTGCACAGCAGCGCCGTGCGGAGCATGCACCCCCGGTGGCGATGGCGCTGGGATCCTGAGGCTCCGGCGCGAATGGCCGTGACTCTTTCCGGGTCACGGCCATCGAATGCGAGCGCTTCTTACGACACGTCGGGCACGTCCGGCGCGCCACGGTCGGGCGCACGCGGACGCGTCAGGCGCACGACCTCCTGACGGCTCAACTCGGCGACAGCTGTCAGCTGCCCCGCCAGCTCGTTCACGAGCTTGGCGTGTTCGCGCACCAGCACATCGTCGTTTGCGCGCATTGCCTGCGAGCACCGCTCGGCCATCGAGTACGCCCCAAGGTTCTCGGTAATGCCCTTGTAGGCATGCGCGACCTCGCGGAACTCCTCCCAGTCGGACGCAAGCCCGGCCTTCCCGAGTTCGGCCTGACAGGCCGTCGCGTCTTTGAGGCACTGCTCGACGAAGTCGCGCAGGAAGGCCTCGCCGAGGCCCATCTCGGCAAGCTCTTCGAGCACCGCCGGATTCGTCACGGGACGCGCCACGTCGCTGACCGCGCGCACCTGCGGCAGGGCTTGCGGATTGACGACCTCGGCAATCGTCTCGAGCAACCGGGCAACCACCACCGGCTTGGTCAAAAATGCCCGGGCGCCGGCTTCGTTCGCGGCCTCGGCCGCCTGCACCGTCGCGTCGGCACTGAGGATGATGCTCGGCGTCAGCCGTCCGCCGCCCGCTTCCATGAAGCGCAGTTGCCGGATGACGTCCAGCCCGGTCAGGCCCGGCATATGCATGTCGAGCACGGCGAGGTCGAACCGGTCGGTCTCCAGCGCATCAAGCGCGGCTTCACCGTCGTCGACCGCGTGCACGCGGTGTCCCGCGCGCTCGAGAATCCGCGCGAGCACCGTGCGGTTCGCCGCAAGGTCGTCCGCGATCAGCACCTGCAGGCTGCGCACGCGCGACTTGTGGCGGATGAACGGATCGTCGAAGGAGATGACGTTGCCCGCGGGCTTGGTCGCACTGTCGCTGCGCAGGCCCTCGGCCTGCAGGCGAAGCGGAATCTCGACCCAGAAGTGGCTGCCGCCGCCGGGGTTTTCCTCCAGACCGATCGAGCCGCCGAGCAACTGGCAGAGCGTCTTGGCAATCGTCGTGCCCAGCCCGGTCCCGCCGAACCTGCGGGTCGGCCCGTTGTCGACCTGCTCGAACGCCTCGAAGATCCGGTCGTGATCTTCCTGCGGAATGCCGATACCGGTGTCGCGCACGGAAAAGCGCAACCGCACCGTCTCGTCGTTGCGCTCCACCAGCGATACGGCAAGCGAAACGCTGCCCTCTTCGGTGAACTTGATCGCGTTGTGCGCGAGATTGAGCAGGATCTGGGTGAGATGGGCGCTGTCGCCGTGCAGCCGTACCGGGACGTCCGGAGCCACCTCGATCCGCAGCACGATCTTCTTCTGTGCCGCCAGCGGCATGAGCATCTTCTGCAGGCGCTGCGCCAGCTCCTGCAGATTGAAGTCGCCGTCCTTGCGGTGCAGCTTGCCCGCCTCGATCGCCGAGATGTCTAGCACGTCGTTGACGAGCAGCAGCAGCGACTGCGCGGATGTATGGATGACGTCCGAATACTCGCGCTGCTCGGGCGCAAGCCGCGTCTGATTCAGCAGCTCGGCCATGCCGATGATGCCGTTGAGCGGCGAGCGGAACTCGTGGCTCATGTTCGCCAGGAATCGGCTCTTCGCCGCGTTCGCGCGCGTGGCTTCCTCGGTCGCCTGGTGCAGGCTGCGCAGCAGCGATGACAGGTACGCGGGGATCGCGACCAGCCCGATCAACAGCCCGACCGCCAGATACGGCTGGGACGACCAGTACTGGTTGCCTGCGATAACCGCCGCGAAAGCCAGCGAACCCAGCGCCGAGGCTGTGTAGAGATAGGTCGTGCCGAACCTGAGGCCGTTGCCGATCGTGACCCACAGGATGATGACGTACAGCGGCGCGAGCGATCGCGCGTCGAGCGACATCAGCACTGCAAGCGTCGTGTAGTCGGCCACCATGCCGATCGCGCGTCGTGCATGCGAGACGCCGGGCTGTTTGACGATCGCCGCGAATAGCCCGAAGCCGACCAGCGTTTCGGCCAGCATCACCCACGCCATGGTGCTGTGGCTTCCCGGCTCGCCGCTGGCGAGCTGCAGCCCCGCAAGGTAAGCGAGGATCAGTGCGGCGATGACGAGCCGGACCAGTGCCTGGCCGTGCTCACTATCGGGGCGGCCCGCGAGGCGTTGCCGCAGATTGGCGATGAATCCGGCCATCGGTCAGGAGCTGAGGGGACGCCTGCGCTCGACGCGGAAGCGCTGGCAGATTTCGTCGATGCGCGTGCGGCAGCCGAGCAAGGCGTCCACGCAACGGGGGTCGAAGAGCTGGCTGCGCTGCGAATGCAGGTAACCCAGCGCCGCGTCCACGTCCCAGGCGCTGCGGTATGGCCGCGGGGAGATCAGCGCATCGAACACGTCGGCTACCGCAACGATCCGCGCTTCAAGCGGGATGGCGTCGCCAGCGAGCCCGTCCGGGTAGCCGCTGCCGTCGTAACGCTCCTGGTGACGCAGTGCAATCAGGGCTCCGGTCTGGATGAAACGGTTATGGCTGCCGCTCAATAGCTCGTGGCCGATGCGCGGATGCTGGCGCATGATCCCGACCTCGTCATCGGTCAGCGCGCCGGGCTTGCTGAGGATGGCATCGGGGATCGCGATCTTGCCGACATCGTGCAGGGGCGCCGCCATTTCGATCAGGCGGACCTCGTCCTCGAACATGCCGAGCTGCTCGGCGATCAGGCCAGCAAACGCCGCCATGCGCTCGAGATACAAGCCGGTGCCCACGTCGCGGTACTCGACCGCGCGCGCGAGTCGCGACAGCGTTTCGCGCTCGCGCTCCTCGACCTCGTGCATGCTCGCAAGCAGCCGTTGCTCGAGCGACAGCGCACGCTGCTTGACGTTCTCGGACTGCTGGCGCAGCTGAAGCAGATTGCGGCAGCGGGCACGCAGCTCGCGCGGCCGGACCGGCTTGACCAGGAAATCGATCACGCCAGCATCGAGCGCCGCCTGGCGCACGGGCTCGTCGCCGACCACCGTGACCAGAATGATGGGGATATCGCGATGCAGGGGCCGGCGCCGAAAACGGCGCGCGAACTCGAGCCCGTCGAGACCCGGCATGCGGTAGTCGAGCAACAGCAGGTCGGGCTGGTTGGATTCGCACCAGTCGAGCGCGGAGCCGGGCTCGCCGAAATCGTGCACCGACAACTCGGAACCGATGTCCTCGATGATGTGGCGCAACATGGTGCGCGCGGAAGTCTGGTCATCGACGATGACGACGTTCACGTCCACTCCCGCTCGGGGCGATGCCCCGGTTTGAAATTGCCGTCAGGATACTCGTGCAGCGACAGGCGGCGACAGCCTGCCGGATACTCATTCCCATCAACGGCCGGGCCCGGTGGAACTTAAGCGCTGGCCTCGGGACGCATGTACGGGAACAGCAGCACGTCGCGGATCGAGGACGAGCCCGTAAGCAGCATGACGAGGCGATCGATGCCGATGCCGAGCCCGCCGGTGGGCGGCAAACCGACCTCGAGCGCGCGGATGTAGTCGGCGTCGAAATGCATGGCTTCGTCGTCGCCACCCTCCTTCGCGTCGACCTGGGCCTGGAACCGCGCGGCCTGGTCTTCGGGGTCGTTGAGCTCGGAGAAGCCGTTCGCCAGCTCCTTGCCGCCGACGAACAGTTCGAAGCGGTCGGTCAGCTCGGGGTCGAGATCGTTCGCACGCGCGAGCGGGCTGACCTCGACCGGGTGATCGGTGATGAAGGTCGGCTGGATCAACGTGTGTTCGACCGTCTTCTCGAAGATCTCGAGCAGCAGCTTGCCCCAGCCGTACGATGCCTTGGCCGGAATCTTCAGGCGCGCGCAGTGCGCGCGCATCGCGTCGATGTCGCGAAGCTCTTCGCGGCGGATCTCGGGGTTGAGTTCCAGAACCGCCTCCGTCATCGGCCAGCGGCGGAACGCGGGGCCGAGGTCGATCGCGTTACCTTCCCACTCGACCTGCGTCGTGCCGAGCACTTCCTGCGCGACGTCCCGCATCACGCCTTCGGTGAGATCCATGATCTCGTTGTACGTCGCGTATGCCTCGTAGAGCTCGAGCATCGTGAACTCGGGGTTGTGCCGGGTCGACACGCCCTCGTTACGGAAGTTGCGGTTGATCTCGTAGACGCGCTCCATGCCGCCCACGACAAGCCGCTTGAGATAGAGCTCCGGCGCGACGCGCAGGTAGAGCTCGAGGTCGAGCGCGTTGTGGTGCGTGACGAACGGCTTGGCTGTGGCGCCACCGGGGATGTAATGCATCATCGGCGTCTCGACTTCGAGAAAGCGCCGCGCATCGAGCCAGGCGCGCATCGCGCGGATGATCTTGCTGCGCTTGACGAACACCTCGCGTGCTTCGGGCGAGACGATCAGATCCACGTAGCGCTGCCGGTAGCGCTGCTCGACATCGGCGAGGCCGTGGAACTTGTCGGGCAACGGGCGCAGCGACTTCGTCAGCAGGCGCAGCGAATCGACCTTGACCGAAAGCTCGCCAGTGCGCGTACGCGTAAGCGTGCCCTCCGCGCCGACGATGTCGCCGGCGTCCCAGCCCTTGAAGGCCTCGTATGCATCGCCCAGTGCGTTCGACTGCAGGAACAGCTGGATGCGTCCGGACTCATCCTGTACCTGCACGAAGCTGGCCTTGCCCATCACCCGCTTGAGCAGGATGCGGCCGCCGATCGTGACGCGCCGTGCTTCGCCCTCCAGCGCCTCTGCCGTCCACCGCTCCGCGTCGCCGTAGGCCGCCTGCAGATCGCCCGCGTAGTCCGAGCGCTTGAAGTCGTTCGGAAACGCAATGCCCTGCCCGCGCAGCGCCGTGAGTTTCGCTCGGCGCTCGGCGATCAGGAAGTTCTCGTCGGCGGGCGTTGCGGCGTTCTGGGTGTCGGTCATGTCGATGAGGTCGGTTCGGCCCGGCGCTTGGCCTGATCTGGAAGGCCGGGCTTGCAGGAAGATCATTCAGTCGGGACGACCGGGGCCGTCCGCGCTGAAGTCGAAGGCGTGCTGGTGTTTTTCGTAATCACGGCAGCCCTCGGTGAAGGGCTGCCTGCGATCAGACGGCGTCGCTTCGTTTCGAGCCGGCTTCCAGTCCGGCCTTGAGGCTGGCCTCGACGAACTCGTCGAGATCGCCGTCGAGCACCTTCTGCGTATCGCTGCGCTCGATCCCCGTGCGCAGGTCCTTGATGCGGCTCTGATCGAGCACGTAATTGCGGATCTGGCTGCCCCAGCCGATATCGGACTTCGTCGCCTCGACGGCATCGCGCTCGGCGTTGCGCTTCTGGATCTCGAGCTCGTACAGCTTCGCGGCCAGCATCTTCATCGCGTTGTCGCGGTTCTGGTGCTGGCTGCGCCCGGTCTGGCAGGCGACCACGATCCCGGTCGGTACGTGCGTGATGCGCACGGCGGATTCGGTCTTGTTGACGTGCTGGCCGCCGGCGCCGGACGAGCGGTACACGTCGGTCTTCAGGTCGGCCGGGTTGATCTCGATGTCGATGTTGTCGTCGACCTCGGGCGATACGAAGACCGATGTGAAACTCGTGTGCCGACGGTTGTCGGAGTCGAACGGCGACTTGCGCACGAGCCGGTGCACGCCGGTCTCTGTCTTCAGCCACCCGTATGCGAAATCGCCTTCCACGCGCAGCGTCGCGGACTTGATGCCCGCGACGTCACCGCCGCTGGCCTCCATCAGCTCGGTTTTCCAGCCGCGCGATTCGCACCAGCGCAGGTACATGCGCAGCAGGATCTCGGCCCAATCCTGGGCCTCGGTACCGCCCGCGCCCGCTTGGATGTCGACGAACGCGCTTGCGTTGTCCATCTGGCCGGAGAACATGCGGCGGAACTCGAGCGCCTCGACCTGCTTCGCATAGCCGTCGACGTCGGCGACGACGGCCTTGGCCGTGTCCTCGTCGTCTTCCATCTCCGCAAGCTCCAGCAGCTCCTCGGCGCCGACGAGGCCTTCGGTGAGCGATCGGATGCCGAGCACGACCTTCTCGAGCGACGCACGCTCACGGCCCAGGGCCTGCGCGTTCTCGGGGTTGTTCCAGATCTCGGGGCTTTCGAGCTCCCGGTTTACTTCTTCAAGACGTTCGACGCGGCGGTCGAAGTCAAAGATACCCCCTCAGCGAATCCAGCCGTTCCCGAAGGTCGGCGATTCGCTGGCGGACGGGATTCAGCTCGATCATGTCGGGCGTCGTTGGCGTGATGGAGAGCGGCGGATTCTAGCATCGGCGTCCTCGACGGGCACCGATGAACGCGTGCCACGCACCACTTTCGGCGGTGTGCCGGCTTAACGGACCCGCCTTTTCTCCAGCTTCCGGGCCAGCGTGCGCCGGTGCAGCCCGAGGCGCCGCGCCGCCTCCGAAATATTGAAATCCGACTCGGCGAGCGCTTCGTGGATGTGCTCCCACTCGAGCGTCTTGATCGAGGTCTTGCGTCCTGCAACCGCAACATCGGTGTCGCCGGCGCCGCGCGCGAACGCGGCCTCGATGTCGTCGGTATTCGATGGCTTGGCCAGGTAGTGGCGCGCGCCGAGCTTGATCGCCTCGACCGCAGTCGCGATGCTGGCGTAGCCGGTCAGCACGACGATCACCGTCTCGGCATCGTGTGCGTGCACGGTCCGCACGCAGGCCAAGCCGGATGCATTACCCGCGAGCTTGAGGTCGATCACCGCGTGCGTGGGCGAGAACTCGTCGAGCAACGCGGGCAGCCCCTCGTGACTCGGCAGCACCCGCACGGCGTAGCCCCGCCGCTCGAACGAGCGCGCGAGCGTGCGCGCGAAGTCGGCGTCGTCCTCCACGATTACCAGTCGCCGCTCAGCGTCCATCGTCCACCTCTTCGATCGCGATTGATGCCAGCGGCAGCGTCATGCGCACCTGCGCCCCGCCCTGCGGCCGCTGCGTCACTCGCAGATTTCCGCCCAACGAGCGCGCCACATTGGCGGACAGGAACAGCCCGAGCCCGCCGCCCGGCCGGCCCTTCGTCGAGTTGTACGGTGCTCCGAGGTTGTCGAGCACCTCACGGTCGAAGCCGGGCCCGTTATCGCTCACGGCGAGCACGAGCTCCCCGTCGCGGCAGGCGGCCTCGAACATGACCCAGTCGGGCGATACCTCGATCGCGTTGTCGAGCACGTTCCACACCATCTGCTGCAGTCCGGTGTCGGCCACGATGCGCCGGTCGGCGTCTAGCGTGCGTTGATAGCGGAACCCGGCCGCGCCATGCAGCGCCTGCCATTGCTCGGCAAGCCCATCCAGAAACGCGGCCAGTGTGGTCTGCTCGGGCGCCTCCCCGCGGGTTTCGCCGGCCACCAGCAGGATGCGGGTCACGATCGACTTGCAGCGTTCGACCTGGGCCTGCATGTCAGCGACCTCGTGCATGAGCTCGGGCTCGGCACGCACCTGCGGTAGGTGGCGCCAATCACCGAGGATGACGGACAGCGTCGACAGTGGTGTGCCGAGCTCGTGCGCCGCGCCCGAGGCCAACAGCCCCATGCGCACGATGTGCTCTTCCTCCGCCGCACGGCCGCGAAGCTCGGCAAGACGGGCGTCGCGCTCGCGCAGGATGCGCGCGATGCGGGAAATGAACACCACCAGCAGCGCGGCCACCAGCAGGAAGCAGATCAGCAGACCCTGCAGGTAGTGATTCGCCAAGCCGCTCGACGCGCCCATGCGGATCTGCACCGGCGCGGGCAGCAGCACCAGCGCGAGCACACAGGCCGTCGTCGCGGCGGCGATGATCCAGCTCGACGACGGACGCAGCAGCATCGTGCCCAGCGCGACCTGCAGCACGTACAGGAACACGAACGGGTTGGTGATGCCGCCGCTGAGGTAGAGCTGCAGCGTCAGCGACGCGACGTCGATGAGCAGCGCGAGCAGCAGCGCGCGCTCGGATACGCCCGGGCGGCGCTTCCACCACAACTGGCTGCCGAGGTTGAACGCGGCGAGCCCAGCGAGCACGACCAGCATCCACGGCAGCGGCAGTTCGATGCCGATGCCGAAGTGCACGACGAGGATGGTCGCCAGCTGGCCGAACACGGCGATCCAGCGCAGCTGGATCAGCTGCTGCATGTTGCGCAGGCCAGCGCGATCCGGAATGCGCGCCCCGCGGACCTGCGGGATCGTCTCAGCCATGGCGTCGCAGTCGCGGCATCAGGTTCAAGCGTCGATCTCCTGTGGGTCCGCGTGGGCTGCCCTGCCGCTGCGTTCGATCCGCCACAGCCGCAGCCCGGCCCACGCGGTGAGTGCGGCGAGCGCGAACCAGGTAAGAGCGTACGCCAGATGGTTGTCGCGGAAGCGCACGACGGTCAGGCCGGGTCTCGGCCAACGGTTCTGCGCTCGCCCAGCGGGGGCTGCCGCGTCGACGAAGAACGGCGCGGCAGCGGCCGGTGGAAGACCACGCGCCTGCGCGATCGCCCCAGTGTCCCGTGAGTACCAGCGGTCTGCTGACGGGTCATTCCGTCGCAGGAACCCACCTCCCGGCTCGCTCATCCTCAACAGGCCGGTCACTGTTACCAAGCCGGCGGGGACCGGGTCGGGCTGGGCGTGCGCCGCGACGAAGCCACGATTGATGAACACGACCTCCCCTGCCTCGGAGCGCAGCGCCGAGAGCACCCAGGAACCACTGCCGAGTTCGGTGAGCGCCTGCGTTCGCGCCTCGACACCGGGAACGTACTCCCCGGACACGCGGACGCGACGGTATTCGTCCGAAACGGCGTTGACCTGCGGCCATCGCGAGCGCCGAGGAATCGGCACCGGCGCCGCATTAACTCGCGCCTCGACGCGCTCGATCAGCCCGCGCTTCCACTGCATTCGCTGCAGCTGCCACCCGCCAAGCGCGACGAAACCCAGGCAGGCGATCGCGAGTGCGAACGCGAGCGCCAGAAACGCCGGACGGCGCCGCCCCGGGTCGCGCCCGTGGCGGGACGCGGTGTTCACAGCACCGATTGCGACGCCGCGTGCTCGGCGTGCGCGTCGTGCCCGCCCGGCATCATGTTCGAGTTCATGTGGTGCATCACCCACAACGAACCTGCCAGCACGATCACCACGAGTACGCCGGTGAACACGAGCGCGAGCAGGTTCCAGCCGCCTTCCGAGCGCGGATTCATGTGCAGGAAATACACCATGTGCACGACGATCTGCAGCGCGGCGAACACGAGGATGACGCCCGCGATCACCGCCGGACTGACGACCGCCCCGCCCATCACCAAACCGAACGGAACCGCGGTCAGCAGCACCGAGAGCACGAAGCCGGTCGCGTAATCCCGAAGCGAGGCGTGCGGAATGCCGTCGCCGGCATGGGCGTCGTGGCCGTCGTGCCCGTGGCTCGAATCATGTGAACCGAAAGCGCTCATGGCAGCACACCCATCAGGTAAACGAAACTGAAGACGCCGATCCACACCACGTCGAGGAAGTGCCAGAACATCGACAGGCACGCCACCCGCCGGGCATTGGCCGGCGTGATCCCGTGTCGGCGCAGCTGCACGCACAGCACGACTAGCCAGACCACGCCGAACAACACGTGCAAACCGTGCGTGCCCACCAGCGCGAAGAACGCGGACAGGAACGCGCTGCGCTGCGGGCCGGCACCGAGGTGGATCAGGTGCGCGAACTCGTACATCTCGACCCCGAGGAACGCGAGACCGAGGACGCCCGTCGCCGCCAGCCAGCCGACGAGCCCGCGCAGGCTGCGCCGCTGCATCGCGATCATCGCCAGCCCGTAGGTGATGGACGACACCAGCAGGATGCCGGTGTTGATCGCAACCAACGACAGGTCGAACAGGTCCCGACCCGACGGCCCGGCCGCGTAGCTGCGCGAGAGCACACCGTAAGTGGCGAACAGGCACGCGAAGATCATCAGGTCGCTGAGCAGGTACAGCCAGAACCCGAACAGCGTGCCGTTCTGCGGATGGTGTTCACCCTTCGTATCGAGGAACACCGGCGGGGCATCGCCCCGCGCGAGTGCGATCGAGTCAGCCATGGACGAGCTCCAGCTGCTGCGTGCGCGCAGCCTCGGTTGCGGCGACCTCCGCCGCGGGAATGTGGTAGTCGCGGTCGTAGTTGAAGGTATGTGCGATCGAGTACGCGACGATCGCGAGCAGCGACGTAGCCGCGAGCCACCACACGTGCCAGACCAGTGCGAAGCCGCATACGAGGCTCAGCGCCGACAGCACCACGCCGGCCGAGGTATTGCGCGGCATGTGGACCGGCAGGAAGCCCGCGACCGGCCGCTTGAACCTGCGCCGCTTCATGTCCCACCACGCATCGCTGTCGTGCACGACCGGGGTAAACGCGAAGTTGTACGCAGGCGGCGGCGAGGAGGTCGACCATTCGAGCGTGCGCCCGTCCCATGGATCGCCTGTGACATCGCGCAGCTCCTCGCGGCGGCGCACGCTCACGTAGATGCAGTACAGGAACGCTGCGATGCCGACCGCGATCAGGACCGCGCCGAACGCCGCGATCTGGAACCAGATCTGCAACGACGGGTCGTCGAAGTGGCTCATGCGACGCGTCACGCCCATCAGGCCGAGCACGTACAGCGGCGTAAACGCGAACCAGTAGCCGACGAACCAGAACCAGAAAGAGACTTTGCCCCAGCGGTCATCGAGGCGGAAACCGAATGCCTTCGGGAACCAGTGCGTCATCGCCGCGAATAGCCCAAAAACGACGCCACCGATGATCACGTTGTGGAAGTGCGCAACCAGGAACAGGCTGTTGTGCAGCACGAAGTCCGCCGGCGGCACCGCGAGCAGCACGCCGGTCATGCCGCCAACCACGAACGTCACCATGAAGCCGATCGTCCACAGCATCGGCACTTCGAAGCGGATGCGGCCGCGGTACATCGTGAACAGCCAGTTGAAGATCTTCGCGCCCGTCGGGATCGAGATGATCATCGTCGTGATGCCGAAGAATGAGTTGACGCTCGCGCCCGACCCCATCGTGAAAAAGTGGTGCAGCCACACGAGGTAGGCGAGCACGGTGATGCACACCGTCGCGTACACCATCGACGAGTAACCGAACAGACGCTTGCGCGAGTACGTGGAGACGATCTCGGAGAACACGCCGAACAGCGGCAGGATCAGGATGTAGACCTCCGGATGGCCCCAGATCCAGATCAGGTTCACGTACATCATCGCGTTGCCGCCGAGGTCGGCGGTGAAGAAGTTCGTACCGACGTAGCGGTCGAGCGTCAGCAGCGCGAGCACCGCGGTAAGCACCGGGAACGACACCACGATCAGCACGTTCGTGCACAGCGAGGTCCAGGTGAAGATCGGCATCTTCATCAGGGTCATGCCGGGTGCGCGCATCTTGACGATGGTCACCAGCAAGTTGACGCCTGATAGCAATGTCCCTATGCCGGCGATCTGCAACGACCATATGTAGTAGTCGACGCCGACGCCCGGGCTGAACCCGATGCCCGACAGCGGCGGCATCGCAAGCCAACCGGTCGCGGCAAATTCGCCGAGGAACAGCGAGGCCATCATCAACGCGGCGCCGCTGGTCGTCATCCAGAAGCTGAAGTTGTTGAGGAACGGAAACGCGACGTCGCGCGCACCGATCTGCAGCGGTACGAGGTAGTTCATGAGCCCCGTGACCAGCGGCATCGCTACGAAGAAGATCATGATCACGCCGTGCGCGGTGAAGATCTGATCGTAGTGATGGGGTGGCAGGTAGCCGAGGTTGTCGCCGAACGCCATCGCCTGCTGCAGGCGCATCATCAGCGCATCGGCAAAGCCGCGCAGGAGCATCACCAGCCCCAGTACGACGTACATGATGCCGATCTTCTTGTGGTCGATGCTCGTGAACCAGTCGGTCCACAGCCGGCCCCACAGCTGATACCGGGTAATCACCGCGAGTAACGCGATGCCCGCGATCGCGGTCGCAACGAATGCGCTGCCGACGATGGGATCGTGCAGCATCGCAAGCGAATCCACCGATAGACGACCGAACAGCATCGACGCGGGCTGGGTGGCGGTTTCGGAGGACATCTGGGCGTTACCTGTAGACGGGGCAGTCCGTTGCCGGGATCACGGTGCGGCGTGCGTAGCGGCGGCGCCCGAGGGCGGGAGCTGCGGCGGGTCGTTGGCCATGGAGACATCGGCAGCGACGTAGGCGCCCAGTCGGGCATCGCCGCGTCGTGGCATGGCGAGCCGGTCGAGGCCCTGCAAGCCGAGCCCGCCACCGGCATCGATCGCCATCATCTGGTCCATGCACAGCCGGGTGCTGTCGACACAGCGGTTGACCACGGCCTCGAACAGGCCGGAATCGACGCGCGTGTAATGACGGACGGGCTCGCGCTGGCTGGGCTTTTCAAGTTCGAGGTACGCTCGGCGCGACAATGCGAGCGGACTTGCCCGCACCTTCGAAACCCAACGGTCGAAGCCCTGCTCGTCCAGCCCATGCAGGCGGAAGCGCATGTGCGAAAAGCCTGCGCCGCTGTAGTTCGCAGACAGGCCCTGGTAGCTGCCCGGTGCGTTGATAACCGCGTTGAGTTCCGTCTCCATCCCCGGCATGCCGTAGATCATTCCGGCCAGCGCCGGCACGTAGAACGTGTTCATGACCGACGAGGCGGTGATGCGGAACCGGACCGGACGGTCGACAGGGACCGCGACTTCGTTGACCGTGGCGATCCCCTGCTCCGGGTAGACGAACAGCCACTTCCAGTCGAGTGCGACGACCTGCACTTCCAGCGGCTTCACGCCGGCCGCGACCGGGCGGTCCGGGCCGATCCGGTCGAGCGGCCGATACGGATCGAGCAGGTGCGTGCTGATCCACGTCACCGCGCCGAGCGCGATGATGATCAGCAACGGCACGCCCCAGATCACGAGCTCGAGCTGCGTCGAATGATCCCAGTCGGGCGTGTAGGTGGCAGCGCGGTTGCTGGCGCGATAACGCCACGCGAACAGCAGCGTCAGCGCGATCACTGGCACGATCACGATCAGCATCAGCACGGTGGCGATCACGATGAGGTCGCCCTGGCGGGCGGCCACGTCGCCGGCGGGATCGAGCACGACAAGATTGCAGCCGCCCAGCATCGCCATCGCAGCGGCGAGCACGACGAGTGACAGCAGGCGACGGGCGAGTGGCATGGCGGCGGCAGGTCGTTGGATCACGCCGACCACTCTAGGGACGCGCGCGCAGGCGTCACATTGGACACTTTGTCCTATCGCCCGCGGCGCCGGTGTCTGCGAGCCTGTGCATCCACCCATCAGGTGCCGCTGCTATGTCCGCCCCGCTCGCCCATCTGCATCCCGACGCGAAAGCCACGTCGCATGACCACGTCGTCAGGGCGCATGGCGATGTCGCGCCGGGCGAGATCGCGGTCGGCGTGGTGGTCGGGCGCGCGTCGGAGTACTTCGACTTCTTTGTGTTCGGCATCGCCTCGGCGCTGGTGTTCCCCGCGCTGTTTTTCCCGTTCGCCGACCGCCTGACGGGCACGTTGTACTCGTTCGCGGTGTTCGCGCTCGCTTTCGTCGCGCGGCCGCTGGGCACCATCGCGTTCATGCACATCCAGTCGCGCTGGGGGCGCGGGCCGAAGCTCACGCTTGCACTGTTCCTGCTTGGAACGGCCACCGCGGGCATCGCATTTCTGCCGGGCTACGCGACGCTCGGGACCGCGTCGATCGTGCTACTCGCGTTCTTTCGGGTACTGCAGGGCGTCGCGCTCGGCGGTTCCTGGGACGGGCTGCCTTCGTTGCTCGCGCTGCACACGCCCAAGCCGCGCCGCGGCTGGTACGCGATGCTCGGCCAGCTCGGCGCGCCGCTTGGATTCATCGTTGCGGCCAGTGTGTTCGCCTTTATCTACGCAAGTCTCGAGGAGCGGGATTTCCTCGCATGGGGCTGGCGTTATCCGTTCTACGTGGCATTCGCGATTAACGTCGTCGCCCTGTTCGCGCGCCTGCGGCTCGTCGTGGCTGAGGAGTACCAGAACAGCATGGAGCGGCTCGAGCTGGCGCCGACGCCCGTGACCGAGCTGTTCCGCGCAAAGGGCCCGCACGTCGTCATCGGCGCATTCGCCGCGCTCGCGAGCTACGCGCTGTTCCATATCGTGACGATCTTCCCGCTGTCGTGGCTGCTGCTCTACGGCGGGCGGTCGATCGTCGACCTGCTGCTGGTGCAGGTGCTCGGTGCATTCGTAGCGGCCGCGGGTGTTGTCGCCTCAGGCTTGATTGCCGACAGGCTGGGCCGTGCGCGCACGCTCGCGAGCCTGGCCGTTGCGATCGCGATGTTCAGCGGCTTCGCGCCCACGCTCATGGAAGCCGGCCGCACCGGGCAGGACGTGTTCATCGTGCTCGGCTTTGCGTTGCTGGGCCTGTCGTACGGCCAGGCGGCCGGAACGGTGACCGCGAATTTCGGCTCGCGCTACCGCTATACCGGCGCGGCGCTCACGTCCGACCTGGCCTGGCTCATCGGCGCTGCGTTCGCACCGCTGGTGGCACTCGCGTTGTGCGCGCGCTTCGGCCTGGAGTGGCTGGGCGTGTATCTGCTCTCGGGCGCGGTGGCGACGCTGGTCGCGCTCGGGGTAAACCGGATGCTGCACTACAAGAGCTGACGGGACGCCACTGCGTCGGCCTCTGCTTTCGCTGGCGTTACCGCACCCAGCGATCACGCACGGAAGCGTGCGCACGGTCGGCCGCGGACGGCTGGCGGTAACGCGGCGACTGCAAGCACATCGTTAAGCAAGCGTCGGCCGCGACGCTTGCTTCAGCCGCTCAGCACTGCTCAGGCAGGTTCGCGATGGCAGACGACGAGCTGCACAGCATCGCCGCCCCGGTAATCGTCCGGCTCCAGTCGGTACGCGATGCGCACGCGCGTCGGCGGCGGGTCGCCATTCCACCCACCGAACTCGATCGCGTTGAGGCGCCGGCCGCGGAGACCGAGCTCGAGCTTCAGGTGCCGGGTGCCGACCACACGCCAGTTCAGCACCTCGAAATCACCGTCGAACTGCGGCTCCGGGAATCCCTGCCCCCACGGCCCGCCGTCGCGCAGCGCTTCGGCGATGTTGCGGCAGAAGTCGTCCGGCGAGAGCTCACCGTCGCTCAGGACATCGGCTTGCAGCAGCTCGGGCGTCAGCGACGCCTGCGCGTGTCCACGAAACGCCTCGTGGAACGCATCGAAGGCGTCCGCGCGCAGCGAAAGCCCAGCCGCCATCGCGTGTCCGCCAAACCGGTCGATCAAGCCTGGCGCGCGGGCCGCCACGACGGCCAATGCGTCGCGAACGTGGAAGCCCGGAATCGAACGCGCTGAACCGCGGAGGCTGTCGCTGCCGGGCTCGGACGGTGCAAACGCGACAACCGGCCGATGCAGGCGCTCCTTGATCTTCGACGCGACCAGTCCGACGACACCGGGATGCCATTCGGCATCGTAGAGGCAGATCGCCACGGGCGCCGAAGCGCCATCGAGCGTCACGCGCGAAAGTGCGCGCTCCGCGTCTTCGGTCATCTGCTGCTGCACGGCGCGACGTTCGCCGTTGATCTCGTTGAGCATGGCCGCGATCTCGCGCGCCTGGCCGATGTCATCGGTCAGCAGGCATTCGATGCCCAGCGCCATATCCTCGAGGCGCCCGGCCGCGTTGAGACGCGGGCCGACCGCGTAGCCGATGTCGGTGGCCGTCAGGCAACGCTCATCGCGACCGGACACTTCGATCAGCGCCCTGAGGCCCGCACAGCCCTGCCCGGCGCGCAGCCGCCGCAGCCCTGCACTGACGAGCGCGCGATTGTTCGTGTCGAGAGCCACCAGGTCGGCGACGGTGCCGACCGCCACCAGGTCCAGCAGTACCGCAAGGTCCGGCCCCGGCCCGGTGAACGCGCCCTGCTCCCGCAAACGCCGGCGCAGCGCAAGCAGCACATAGAACACGACGCCGACGCCCGCCAGCGCCTTGCTGGGGAAGCCGTCGCCCTGAAGATTCGGATCGACGATCGCATCGGCGGGCGGCAGCGTTTCACCGGGCAGGTGGTGATCGGTCACCAGGACTTTCCAGCCCCGCGCCTTCGCCGCGCGGATGCCGGCATGGCACGCGATGCCGTGGTCGACGGTCACCAGCAGGTCGGGCTGCAGCGACGCCAACTCATCGACGAGCGCAGGCGATAGGCCGTAGCCATGCACCATGCGGTTGGGCACCGCGTGCGAGACCCGGCGGGCGCCGAGCATGCGCAGCCCTCGGACGCCGACCGCACACGCGGTCGCGCCGTCGCAATCGAAATCCCCGACCACGACGATGTGGCGATCAGCGCGAATCGCATCGACCAGCAGCTTCGTAGCGGCGTCGAGTCCGCCGAGCAGATCAGGTGGCAACAGATGCGCGAGCTTCGGCTGCGCCTGTTCGATGACCGTCGCGCCGCGCGAGGCGTAGAGGCGGGCCAGCAGCGGCGGCAAGTGTGCCGGCCACAGGCCAGGCGCCGCCGCAGGTCGGCGACGCAAGCGCGCGAGAGGCCTCATTCGTCGCGCGGCGTGTCGGCAGCAGCCAGCTCGACCACGGGGCCGCGCCAGATCCGCCAGCGCTGCGCCGCGGACAGCCGGTACTCGACGCCGTCGTCGAACAACAGGCGCACTCCGTCGACACGGCGCGCTTCCAGCGCCTGACCGATCGGCGCCAGCCAGCGCTCGTGCAAGGCTTCGATCCCGCGGACGTGGCGAAGGTCGAATGCCGACTTCGCGGGCTCCGGTACGGCCGTCCAGCGCTCGGGCAATGCCTCGCACCGGACCGATGCCGCGGCTGCGAACGCATGCGCGACTTCGTCGTCAGTGGCAAGCGCGTCTACTGCGGACGCAACGCGGTCCGGCTTCGCGCCGGTGCCCCAGAACCACACCGAATTTACCGAAGGAAGTCCCTGCGCCGCGCGCTGGGCATTCATCGGATGGTTGTGCAGCACGACCTGGCACTCGCTGAGCAGCGCGCGCCAGCGCCTGCCTTCCGCCGATGCGGGCGTGGCGTCCGCGGGCAGATGGTCGAAGAAGTCGGCGCCCAGCGCCTCGTCCGGCGAGGTGAAACGCGGCAGCTTCGAACCCGACGGCAGGCGCACGTACCAGCGGTGCGGATGCGGCGCGTCGAGCGCGTAACCGGCGTCGCCGAACAGCGGCCGCAGTGGCACCAGCAGCGCATCGGCCTGCTCGCGCGTCAGCCCGAGCGCGCGGCCATGCGCGAGCAGCCGCGCTCCGTTGATCTCGGCGCGGACATGCGCTGGATCGGCCCGCAACCAGCACGCACCGGCGGCGTCGCCCGCGTCGCGCTCCCGCGTGACCGCCGCGACGGGCCAGCCGCGCGGAAGAACGTCGAACAACTGCTCGAGCGCCGAACCCTTGAACTCGGAGCGGTCACCCCGCGCAAGCCAGCGCCCGAGGTCGGGCGGTACGCGCTGTCCGGCCAAGCGGTCGCGCCCCGGAAGCAGCAACGTCAGCGACGTGCGCACGGAGGGGCTCATCCGAGGTAACGGACCCCGATGATTTCGTACTCGCGTGTGCCGCCGGGCGCTTCGATGGTGACGGCGTCGCCCTCGTGCTTGCCGATCAATGCGCGCGCCACGGGCGACGAGATCGCGATCAATCCCTGTTTGATGTCGGCTTCGAGGTCGCCCACGATCTGGTAGGTGCGTTCCTCGTCGTTGTCGACGTCAGCCAACTGGACCGTCGCACCGAACACGACGCGAGAGCCCGCGTTGAGCGTAGACACGTCGATGACCTGCGCGTGGGACAGCTCGGCCTCGAGCTGCTTGATCCGGCCTTCGATGAAGCCCTGCTGCTCGCGCGCGGCCGCGTATTCCGCGTTTTCTTTCAGGTCGCCATGCGCGCGTGCTTCGGCAATGGCATGGATCACGGCCGGCCGCTTGACCGACTTGAGTTCCTCGAGCTCGGCGCGCAGTCGCTGCGCGCCCTTCATGGTGATCGGCGCTCTCATCTCGTTCTCTCGTGCCGGGCTTGCCGGCCATCCAAGGCAATGGCGGATTGTGCCGCGGAATGCGTCGCAGGTGCCGATATTGGCGGCACGGTCCGATCGTCGCGTGTGTCGTCCCGGGCAGGGCCTGGCCCCGCCCGGGACTGCAGCGGGCCTCAGGCCGCGCCGATTTCCGCGTGCAGTTCCTGCAGCGACCAGACCGGGCCGGTGCCGCGGTACTCCAGCGACTGCAGCAGCGCACGGGCACCGGCAATCGTGGTCGAGTACGTCACTCGATGCTGCAGCGCTTCGCGGCGGATCGAGAACGAATCGGCGATCGCCTGGCGGCCTTCGGTGGTGTTGACGATGTAGACGATCTCGCCGTTCTTGATCAGGTCGACGATGTGCGGCCGGCCTTCGGTGACCTTGTTGATCGTCTCGCACTCAACGCCATGCTCACGCAGGTACTTGGCCGTGCCGCCCGTCGCAACCAGCGTGTAGCGACGCGCGAGCAGCTCCTGGGCCACCGACAGCACGCGCTTCTTGTCCGGGTCACGTACCGAGATGAACACCTTGCCGCTGCTCGGCAGCGGACGGATGCCACCGGCCTCCTGCGCACGCGCCATCGCCGCGCCGAAGTTGCGACCCACGCCCATCACCTCGCCCGTCGAGCGCATCTCCGGCCCGAGGATCGGGTCGACGCCCTGGAACTTTGCAAACGGGAAGATCGCTTCCTTGACCGAGTAGTAGTCGGGAATGATCTCCGCGGTCGCGCCCTGCTCGGCCAGCGTCTTGCCGGCCATGCAGCGGGCCGCGATCTTTGCCAGCGGCATGCCGGTCGCCTTGGAGACGAACGGCACCGTGCGCGACGCGCGCGGATTCACTTCGAGCAGGAAGATCGTGTCCTCACCCTGCTCGTTCTGCTGCACCGCGAACTGCGTGTTCATCAGGCCGACGACGTTCAGCGCGCGTGCGAGTGCAACGACCTGCTCGCGCAGGCGTGCCTGCGTGGCGGCCGACAGCGAATACGGCGGCAGCGAGCACGACGAGTCACCGGAGTGCACGCCGGCCTCCTCGATATGCTCCATCACGCCGCCGATCAGCACGTTGCCCTCGCGATCGGCGATCACGTCGATATCGACTTCGACCGCGTTGTCGAGGAAGCGGTCGAGCAGCACCGGCGAATCGTTCGACACCTTCACCGCGTCGCGCACGTAACGCGCGAGGTCGGCATCGGAATAGACGATTTCCATCGCGCGACCGCCCAGCACGTAGCTCGGACGTACCACCAGCGGATAGCCGACCTCGCGGGCGAGGATGATGGCTTCCTCGGGGTTGCGGGCGGTGCGGTTCGGCGGCTGCTTGAGGCCGAGGTCGTTGACGAGCTTCTGGAAGCGCTCGCGATCCTCTGCAAGATCGATCGAGTCCGGCGAGGTGCCGATGATCGGCACGCCGTTCGCCTCGAGCGCCTGCGCGAGCTTGAGCGGCGTCTGGCCACCGTACTGCACGATCACCCCGCGCGGCTTCTCGAGATCGGCGATCTCGAGAACGTCCTCGAGCGTCAGCGGCTCGAAATACAGGCGATCGGATGTGTCGTAATCGGTCGAGACGGTCTCCGGGTTGCAGTTGACCATGATCGTCTCGTAGCCGTCATCGCGAAGCGCGAGTGCGGCATGGACGCAGCAGTAGTCGAACTCGATGCCTTGGCCGATGCGGTTCGGTCCGCCACCGAGCACCATGATCTTCTCGCGGTCGGTCGGGTTCGACTCGCACTCGTCCTCGTAGGTCGAGTACATGTAGGCGGTGCTCGTGGCGAACTCCGCCGCGCACGAGTCCACGCGCTTGTAGACCGGACGCACACCGAACGCGCGGCGCAGCGCACGCACCGCGCCTTCGTCCGTATGCGTCAGCTGTGCAAGTCGAGCGTCGGAGAAACCCATGCGCTTGAGCGCGCGCATGCGGCGCGCGTCGAGCGAGGCCAGACCGCCGGCGGTGACTTCCTGCTCGGCCGCGATCAGCTCCTCGATCTGATCCAGGAACCACGGATCGACGAACGACAGCGCATGCACTTCCTCGACGCTCATGCCGGCGCGGAACGCATCGCCGATGTGGAACATGCGCTCGGGGCGCGGCTCCTTGAGCTCGCGACGCAGCGCGGCCATGCCGTCTTCCGACGCGAGGTCCAGGCCGGTCGGATCGAGGCCCACCTTGCCGGTCTCGAGCCCACGCAGCGCCTTCTGCAGCGACTCCTGGAACGTGCGGCCCATCGCCATGACTTCGCCGACCGACTTCATCTGCGTGGTCAGGCGCGCGTCGGCCTGCGGGAACTTCTCGAATGCGAAGCGCGGGATCTTGGTGACCACGTAGTCGATCGACGGCTCGAACGATACCGGCGTCGCACCGCCGGTGATTTCGTTGCGCAGCTCATCCAGCGTGTAGCCGACGGCGAGTTTCGCGGCGACCTTCGCGATCGGGAAGCCGGTCGCCTTCGACGCCAACGCCGAGGAACGCGAGACGCGCGGATTCATCTCGATGACCACGACGCGGCCGTTCGCCGCATTGATGCCGAACTGCACGTTCGAACCGCCGGTATCGACGCCGATCTTGCGCAACACCGCGATCGACGCATCGCGCAGGCGCTGGTATTCCTTGTCCGTCAGCGTCTGCGCCGGCGCGACGGTGATCGAATCGCCCGTGTGCACGCCCATCGCATCGAAGTTCTCGATCGAGCAGACGATGATGCAGTTGTCGGCCGTGTCGCGCACGACCTCCATCTCGAATTCCTTCCAGCCCAGCACCGATTCCTCGACGAGGATTTCGTGGACCGGCGAGAGCTCGAGGCCGCGCTTGGCGATGTCCTCGAACTCTTCCTTGTTGTACGCGATGCCGCCGCCGGTGCCGCCGAGCGTGAAGCTGGGGCGGATGATCGTCGGGTAGCCGACCGTCGCCTGGATCTCGACCGCCTGCTCGAAGGTCTTGGCGACCGCGGCCTTCGGGCACTCCAGGCCGATCTCGGCCATCGCGACGCGGAACAGCTCGCGGTCCTCGGCCATGCGGATCGCATCGCGCTTCGCGCCGATCAGCTCGACGTTGTACTTCTCGAGCACGCCGTTGTCGGCGAGGTCGAGCGCGCAGTTGAGCGCGGTCTGTCCGCCCATTGTAGGCAGCAGTGCGTCGGGCTTTTCCTTGGCGATGATCTTCTCGACCGTCTGCCAGTTGATCGGCTCGATGTACACGGCGTCGGCCATGTTCGGGTCGGTCATGATCGTCGCCGGGTTGCTGTTGACGAGCACGACGCGGTAGCCCTCGTCACGCAGCGCCTTGCATGCCTGGGCGCCGGAGTAGTCGAACTCGCAGGCCTGGCCGATCACGATCGGGCCGGCGCCGATGATCAGGACGGTTTTGATGTCGGTGCGCTTTGGCATGGGGTCCTCAGTAAAGTCTGTCCTGCCACGCGTGGGGCGCGAGCCAGGTGATCCGATCGGCCGATCCTGAATTGATCGCACCGTTTTGCACGGCCGCGAGTACGCGCTGCCGCATCAGGGTCCAGCTTTCAGCTTCGGCACCGATCCGGGCGCCGATGCGGTTGTTGTGCGCATCCATCGCGCGTGCGGCCGAGCCCAGGCCGTCGCGCTCCATCACCGTGGTAACCCAGTCGACGCAGCGCGGTGACAGCGTGTACGCCACCGTCGCGCTCGCAAGCGAGTGCCGGTACGCGTCGGCGGGCCCGTGACGCCCGCCGGGCAAGCCGGCCTGGAAGAAACTCCAGTAGACCGTCGTAAGTACGAACAGCGGATAAGCGGAAAGCAGCATTGCCACGGCGACCGCTGCGACAAGCCAGCGTCTGCGCGCCGCCGCGCTTTCCGCCGGCGTTTTCACTTCGCCATCGACTGCACGAACCGGTCGAACAGCGGCGCCACGTCATGCGGTCCGGGGCTCGCTTCAGGGTGGCCCTGAAAGCTGAACGCCGGCGCGTCGGTCAGTTCGATGCCCTGGTTCGATCCGTCGAACAGCGAGCGGTGGGTCACGCGGACGTTGGGCGGCAGCGTTGCCTCATCGATCGCGAAGCCGTGGTTCTGGCTCGTGATCATCACCTTGCCCGTCGCAAGGTCCTGCACCGGGTGGTTCGCGCCGTGGTGGCCGAACTTCATCTTGACCGTCTGCGCGCCGACCGCGAGGCCGAGCAACTGGTGACCCAAGCAGATTCCGTAGGTCGGCACCTTGCGGTCGACGAACTCGCGGATCGCTTCGATCGCGTAGTCGCACGGTGCCGGATCACCTGGACCGTTGGACAGGAACACGCCGTCCGGATTCATCGCCAGCACGTCGGCCGCTGGCGTCTTGGCAGGCACGACGGTCACGCGACAGCCGCGCTCGGTCAGCATGCGCAGGATGTTGAGCTTGCAACCGAAGTCGTACGCGACGACGTGGCAATGCGAATCGGTCTGCGCGAACTCATTGCGGTCGAGGTCGAGCTGGCCGTCGCGCCACTCGTACGATTTTCCGGTCGAGACTTCCTTCGCGAGGTCCATGCCCTTCAGGCCGGGGAATTTGCGTGCCGCCTCGAGTGCCTTCTCGACGTCGATATCGCCCGCCATCAAGGCGCCGTTCTGCGCGCCACGATCACGCAGCAGCCGCGTGAGCTTGCGCGTGTCGATGTCGGCGATCGCGACCACGCCACGCTCGGCGAGCCACTGCGGCATCGGCTTCTGGCTGCGCCAGCTGCTGGGGCGCCGCGGCACGTCGCGCACGATCAGGCCGGCAGCCCAGACCGCCGTGGCCTCATCGTCCTGCCCGGTGACACCGGTGTTGCCAACGTGCGGGTACGTCAGCGTCACGATCTGCCGTGCGTACGACGGATCGGTGAGGATTTCCTGGTAGCCGGTGATGGCCGTGTTGAATACGACTTCGCCGACGGTGAGGCCGGGCGCGCCTACGGAAACGCCCTCGAAGAGGGTGCCGTCTTCGAGGACGAGGATTGCGGGTTGGGTCACGACGATCGCCTTCGCTGCCGAGAGAGGTCTGACGCCACCGTGCGCGACCCGTTGAATTCGGGCTGCAGCAAAGCGCGGACGCGGTGCGGGACCGGTCCTGCGAGCGGGGTTCAGGCGAGCGGGAATTCTAGCCGTGAAGGGGCATCAGCGCCAGCACGGCCGTTTGCTGCGAGTCAGGAGATCAGGTCGCGCAGCCGGTAAAGCCCGGGCGCCCGCGACGAAAGCTGCACCGCCGCATGCAGTGCGCCACGCGCGAAGATGTCGCGGTTGGTGGCGCGGTGGATGAGCTCGATGCGCTCGCCGGCAGTCGCGAACTGCACCGTGTGCTCCCCCACGATGTCCCCCGCACGCAGCGATGCGTAGCGTGGCTCGGCGCCGCCGAGGGCCGCGAACTCACCCAGCGTCAGCGCCGTTCCGGACGGCGCGTCCTGCTTGTGTACGTGATGGGACTCGACGATGTCGCAGTCCCAGCCGCGAAGCATCGCCGCCGCGCGTTCGACCAGTTCGCCGAGCACTGCCACGCCGAGGCTGAAGTTTGAGGCCGAGAGCACCGGGATGCTCCTCGCTGCCACGTCCAGCGCATCGCGCTGGTTCTCACCGAGCCCCGTGGTGCCCGAGACGAATGCGGCGCCGCGCTCGAGGCACAGGGCGAGGATCGGATCAAAGCCCTGGGGCAGGCTGAAGTCGATTCCGACGTCGAAGCCCGGCGCACCGCCGAGTTCGCTCGCAGCAAACTGGGGGACGCCGTCGACGACCCGCTGCGCCGGCACGCCGCGGGAGACCGCCGCGACGACCCGCAGGTCCTGCCGCTCGGCCGCGAGGCGGAGCACGGCCTGACCCATGCGGCCGGAGGCGCCGTGAACGAGCACGCGCACCGCATCTTTCGTGTTCGGATTCGTCATGCGCAAACGTTAGCGGCGCACTGCCGGCACAACAAGAGCGTCCGACGCCGGGGACCTTTGCCCGGCGTGCTCAGGACGTCATGCGATCCCAGAACCCCTTCACGCCGTCGATGAACGTCGACGAGCGCGGGGAGTGCCGCCGCGAGGCGACGTCACCGACGAATGTGGCTTCGAATCGTTCAAGCAGGTCGCGCTGCTCCGCGGTCAGGTTGACCGGCGTTTCGACCGCCACACGGCAGTACAGATCGCCCGGGGCGCGGCTGCGCACCGATTTGACGCCCCGGTCGCGCAGGCGGAACAGCTTGCCGCTCTGCGTCTCGGCCGGGATCTTCAGCTCGACTTCGCCATTGAGCGTCGGTACGCGGATCGTGTCACCGAGGGCGGCCTGCGTGATCCGGATCGGCACTTCGCAGTGCAGATCGTCGCCGTCGCGCTGGAAGATCTCGTGCTCACGTACGCGCACGTCGACGTACAGGTCACCCGGTTGCGAACCCGCGGGCCCGGCCTCGCCCTCGCCCGTCAAACGGATGCGGTCGCCGGTGTCGACGCCGGCCGGAATCTTGACCTGCAGGGTCTTGGTGCGCTCCACCCTGCCCTGGCCGCGGCAGTCGGTGCAGGGCTTGGAAATCGTCTGGCCGCGCCCGCCGCAGTGCGGACACGCCTGCTGCATCGAGAATATGCCGCGCTGGAACCTGACCTGGCCCCGGCCATGGCACGTCGCGCAGGTTTCGACCTTGCCGTCGGCCGAGCCGCTGCCGGTGCAGGGCTCGCACTCCTCCAGCGTCGGAATCTCGACCTTCTTGTCAACGCCGAACACCGCCTCCTCGAGCGACAGCTCCATGACGTAGCCCACGTCGGCACCGCGGCGCGGCCCACGTGCGGCCCCGCCGCCGAAGATGTTGCCGAAGATATCGCCGAAGATGTCGCCCATGTCGGCGTAGCCGGCCGCGCCGCCACCGCCCATGCCGTGCTCGAACGCGGCATGGCCGTGCTGGTCGTACATGCGCCGGCGGTTCGCGTCCGAGAGCACTTCGTACGCTTCCTTGCATTCCTTGAATGCGGCTTCCGCAGCGGCATCGCCGGGATTGCGGTCCGGATGGAATTTCATCGCGCAGCGACGATAGGCCTTCTTCAGGTCGTCATCGCTTGCATTGCGGGCCACGCCCAGGACTTCGTAGTAGTCGCGCTTGCTCATGGAGCGGTGATTCGGCTTCTTGATTCAGGGTCGGCGGACGCCGCGGTGCGGCATTCTGAAAGGAAAACGGGAACCGGAAGGTGCTGGCCTTACCGATTCCCGCTCCCGGTTACCGGATGCCGGCCTTACTTGTTGTCGTCCTTAACTTCGGTGAACTCGGCATCGACCACGTCATCTGTCTTTGCCCCCGAAGCCTGCGGCCCCGCGCCGCCCATGTCCGGACCTGCCTGCTGCCCGGCCGCGGCGGCGGTCAGCGACTGCATGACCTCCTCCAGCCCGCGGCTCTTGGCCTCGATCTGGGCCTTGTCGTCGCCCTTCATCGCGGTCTCGAGCTCGGCAATTGCACCCTCGGCGCGACCGATCGCCTCACCCGGCAGCTTGTCGCCGTTGTCCTTGATCGTGCTGCGCGCCGTGTGGATGAGCGCATCGGCGTGGTTGCGGGCCTGCACCAGCTCCTGGAACTTCTTGTCCTCTTCGCGGTGGGTTTCGGCGTCGGCGACCATCTTCTGGATCTCCTCCTCCGACAGTCCCGAGCCGGCCTTGATCTCGACCTTCTGTTCCTTGCCGGTCTTCTTGTCACGCGCGGTGACATGCACGATGCCGTTGGCGTCGATGTCGAACGAGACTTCCACCTGCGGCATGCCGCGCGGCGCGGGCTCGATGCCAGTCAGGTCGAAACGCGCCAGCGACTTGTTGTAGCGAGCCTGGTCACGCTCGCCCTGCAGCACGTGCACGGTCACCGCGGACTGGTTGTCCTCGGCGGTCGAGAACGTCTGCGAGGCCTTGGTCGGCACCGTGGTGTTCTTCTCGATGATCTTGGTGAACACGCCACCGAGCGTCTCGATGCCGAGCGACAGCGGGGTCACGTCGAGCAGCAGCACGTCCTTGACCTCGCCCGCCAGCACGCCGCCCTGGATTGCCGCGCCGATCGCGACGGCCTCGTCCGGGTTGACGTCCTTGCGCGGCTCCTTGCCGAAGAACTCGGCCACAGCCTGCTGCACCTTCGGCATGCGGGTCTGGCCGCCGACGAGGATGACCTCGCTGACCTCGCTGGCACGCAGGCCGGCGTCGTTGAGCGCGATGCGGCACGGCTCGATCGTCTTCTTGACCAGATCATCGACCAGCGCCTCGAGCTTGGCGCGGGTGAGCTTGATGTTCAGGTGCTTCGGGCCCGACGCATCGGCCGTCACGTACGGCAGGTTGACGTCGGTCTGCTGCGAGGACGACAGCTCGATCTTCGCGCGCTCGGCCGCGTCCTTCAGGCGCTGCAGCGCCAGCGGATCCTTGCGCAGATCGATGCCCTGCTCACGCTGGAACTCTTCCACGAGGTAATCGATGACGCGCTTGTCGAAGTCCTCGCCGCCGAGGAACGTGTCGCCGTTCGTCGACAGCACTTCGACCTGCATTTCACCGTCCACCGACGCGATCTCGATGATCGACACGTCGAACGTACCGCCGCCGAGGTCGTACACCGCCACCTTGCGGTCGCCGCCCTTCTTGTCCATGCCGTAGGCGAGCGCCGCCGCAGTCGGCTCGTTGATGATGCGCTTGACGTCGAGGCCGGCGATCTTGCCTGCGTCCTTCGTCGCCTGGCGCTGGCTGTCGTTGAAGTACGCCGGCACCGTGATCACCGCTTCGGTGACGGGCTCGCCGAGATAGGCTTCGGCCGTCTTCTTCATCTTCGCGAGCACTTCGGCCGAGATCTGCTGCGGCGCCATCTTCTTGCCGTCGGCCGCGGCGACCCAGGCGTCACCGTTGTCGTGCTGCGTGATGCCGTACGGAACCAGTCCGATGTCCTTCTGCACTTCGGCGTCGGTGAACTTGCGGCCGATCAGGCGCTTCACCGCGTAGAAGGTGTTCTTCGGGTTGGTGACGGCCTGGCGCTTGGCCGAGGCGCCCGCGAGGACTTCGCCGTCCTTTGTGTACGCGATGATCGACGGCGTGGTGCGATCGCCTTCGGCGTTCTCGATGACCTTCGCCTTGCCGCCTTCCATTACTGCCACGCACGAGTTCGTCGTGCCCAGGTCGATACCGATGATCTTGCCCATGGTGGTGCTCCCTCTCAATCTGGAATTAGGTGGGCGGCCGCGCCGCCGATGTCCGCTATCTGGGGGCCGCGCCCCGCTGTTCAAGGCTTATTCGTGGCGCGAGACGACGACCAGCGCCGGCCGCAGCAGCCGCTCGTTGAGCAGCCAGCCCTTCTGGTAGACCTGCACCACATGGCCCGGGGGGTGCGCCGGGCTCTCGACCATGCTCATGGCCTGGTGATGCTCGGGGTCGAACGGCTTGCCTGCCGGATCCACCGCAGTCAGCCCGTTGTCTGCCGCCACTTTCAGCAACTGTCGCAGGGTGAGTTCCATGCCTTCGCGCATCGGCCCGGTATCGTTTCCGGCTGCTGCAAGCCCGGCTTCGAGGCTGTCGATCACCGGAAGCAAATCGCCGAGCAGGCGCTCGTTCGCGAACCTGCGCGCCAGATCGACATCACGCTGCAGGCGCTTGCGCTGGTTGTCGAGCTCGGCACGCTCGCGCAGTGAGTCTTCGCGGATCCGCGCCAGCTCGGCACGCATGCTCTCGAGCTCGCTGCTCTCCTGTGGGGCCTCGGCGGCGGTGGACTCGGTGGGCTCCTGCGTCGATTCTGTGGTCATGCAGCGGGTTCCTCGGCGTGTTCGCAATGGACCCGCTTGCTATGGGGCACCGCCCCGCAGCTTTCAAGGCGGCCGCGCCGGATCGCCCGCTTCACGAAACCTGAATCGACGTACCTTGCCGTCTCAGCCGTCGGCGCGAAACGCGTCCCCTAGCGCATCGGCCGCTGCCTGTACGACCGGGATTACTCGGTCGTACGCCATCCGCGTCGGACCGATCACGCCCAGCACACCGAGCACCTGGCCCTCGGGCACGCCACCGGCGCGATACGACGCGGTCACGACCGACACGCCCTCGAGCGACGCCAGGCCCGTTTCCTCGCCAATGAAGATGCGCACGCCCGGCGCGTCGACGGTTTTCTCGAGCAACTGTAGGATCTCGCGCTTGCGGGCGAAGGCCTCGAACAGCTCGCGCAGCCGTTCGAGGTCGGACAGCTCCTGCAGCCCCATGAGCCGCGTTTGCCCGGCGAGCACCATGTCGTCGCGCTCGGGCGCCAGCACCTGCTCGGCCAGTTCCACGGACTGCGCGAGCAACGATTCCATCTCGGCGCGTGCGCTGCGCAGTTCGTGCAGCAGCGTGCGGCGGATGTCAGTCATGGACCGACCCGCAAAGTGCGCGTTGAGGTAGTTGCCGATGCGCTCCAACTCGCTCGCGTCGTACGGCCGCCGGGTCTGGATGACGCGGTTCTGCACGTCGTTGTCGGCGAATACGAGGATGCCGAGCACGCGCTGCGCATCGAGCGGCAGGAACTCGATTCGGCGGAACGCGAACTGCTCGCGCCGCGGCACGCTGACCACACCGACGAAGTGGGTCATCGCCGACAACAGTTCGGATGCGCTGCCAAGCAGTGCCTGGGTTCCCGATCCCGCCGGCAGCTTACCGCGCAGCCGTGCGAGGTCGGCTTCGGGCAGCGGGCGCACCTGCAGCAGCGAGTCCACGAACAGGCGATAGCCCTGCGCCGTGGGAATGCGGCCGGACGACGTGTGCGGCGCGCTGAGCAGCCCGGCGTCCTCGAGGTCGGACAGGATGTTGCGAATCGTTGCCGGGCTGACGTCCAGCCCTGCGTGGCGTGCAAGCGTCTGGGAACCGACCGGCTCACCGCTGTGGATGTAACGGCCGATCAGCGTGCGCAGCAGCTGGCGCGCGCGGGGATCAAGGGTCGGATCGGCAGGACGGCGGCTCATCGACCACCATATAAGCCGGGCTCCGCCATCAAGCAAGCGTGATGCCGGAGGGCATCGCAACCGGTGAGATCGCCCGCCAATCCAATGTGCAGGCTTCGCGTCGCCGGCCCGGCAAGGCACAATCCCCGCACTCATGCTCGCCCATCTCTCACTCAAGCAATTCGCTGTCGTCGATGCCGCGGAGCTCGCGTTCGGGCCCGGCCTGACCGTTATTTCCGGTGAAACCGGCGCCGGCAAGTCGTTGTTGGTCGATGCGCTCGGCCTGTTGTCGGGCGCGCGCGCCGACAGCGGCGTCGTGCGCCACGGTGCCGACCGTGCCGAACTGGTCGGTGAGTTCGACCTCGCCGACGCGCCGCTCGCCCTCGACTGGCTGCGGGAGCGTGAACTGCATGACGGCGATGGAGATCCGCGCTGCCTGGTGCGCCGCGTCGTTCGCGCGGACGGCGGCTCGCGCGCGTGGATCAACGGCAGTCCGGTGACTCTGACGCAGCTCGGCGAGCTGGCCGGACGAATGGTCGAGATCCATGGCCAGCACGAACATCAGGCGCTGATGTCGAGGGGCAGCCAGCTCGACCTGCTCGACGCATTCGGACGCACCGGCGCGCTGCGCGAGGCGGTGGCCGAGGCGGCACGGCACTGGAGCGGGCTACTGCGCGAGCGCGAAGCACTGCAGGCCCGGGGCGACGTGTCCGATCGCATCGCCTGGCTCAGTCACCAGCACGCGGAACTCGAACGCGACGCGCTCGAGCCCGAGCCCCTTGCGCGACTGCTGGCCGAACACCGGCGCCATGGCCACGCGTCCGACCTGATCGAAGCCTGCGAGCGCGCGTCGCTGCGACTCGGCGGCGAGGACGGACCGTCGATTTCGCGCACGGTGCAGCAGGTGCGGAACGAGCTGCAGCGCGCCAGCGAGCACGAGCCGAGGCTGAGCGAAGTCGACGGGATGCTTGACCTCGCGGTGATCCAGCTCGACGAGGCGCTCGCGCTGCTCGACCGGGTGCGCAGCGATCTGGACCTCGATCCGGCCTCGTTCGAAGCCCTGGACCGCCAGCTTGGCCGCGTGCACGAACTGGCGCGCAAGCACCGGGTCTCGCCCGACCAGCTGGCCGAGCGGCGCAACGAGATCGCGCTGGAACTGGAGCAGCTCAGCGGCGCGACAACGCGACTCGAAACGCTGGACAGCGAGATCGCCGCCGCTCGGAACGCCTGGCGGATCGCGGCCGGGCACCTGAGCGAGGCGCGCCGCGCAGCCGCGACGACGCTTGCCGCATCGACGACCGAGCTGATCGCCGAACTCGGCATGGGCGGTGGCCGCTTCGACATCCAGTTCGAGCCGACCGACGACGACCGCCCGGATCCGAACGGTGGCGAGCGCGTGGAATTCCTCGTCGCGGCCAATCCCGGCCAGCCGGCGCGCGCGCTGCGCAAGGTGGCGTCGGGCGGCGAACTGTCGCGAATCTCGCTTGCGATCGAGGTGGCATCGCTGGGCCTGGATGCAGTACCGACGATGGTGTTCGACGAGGTCGACACCGGTATCGGCGGTGCGGTCGCACACATCGTGGGCCAGAAACTGCGGGCGCTCGGCGCACGGCGGCAGGTGCTATGCGTCACCCATCTTCCCCAGGTGGCGGCGCAGGGGCACGCCCATTACCGCGTCAGCAAGACGAAGCAGGAAGGTCTGACGCTGAGCGCGGTGCAGGTACTGAGTGCGCGTGAGCGCGAGGAAGAGATCGCCCGCATGCTCGGCGGGGTCGAGCTGACGCGCGAGGCGCGCGCGGCGGCGAAGCGGCTGCTCGCGGACGTCGGCTAGTCGAGCGCGACGGGCTTCCAGGTTCCGGTTCGGCGCGCTGCTTCCGGACGAGCAGGGGGTTTTTTCCGTGACGGTCGAAATGGCTGAGGCCGCCGGCGCCAAAGCAATCAGACCGGCGGGCCGGCGCTGACCGAAGCGTCCAATCCGGCGCGCCGTCGCGACGCCGCCCATCACGTCGCTGCACAATCGGAAGCAGACGCCTACTCAGGCGCTCCGGTCGCACCGCTCAACGACGCGCGGCGGATCCACACCCGTTGCATCCGCCGCAAGCCGCCGCGACCTCGGACGAAGGAGGAGCGATCCAGCGCGCCAAAGCCGGACGCCCCGCGCGCAGCAGACCGACGGCGATCGCGACACGCGCCTGCCGCACGGCCTGCGGCCACTGTCGCTGCACGAGATAGCCGGCGCTCGCGATCACGGCGATCGCGATGACGACGTACTGTGCTGCCAGCCCGAGCGCGATCGTCATCCGGCCCCCAGCAGCACGGCCAGTTGGTACGTCACGAACGACGCCAGGTACGCAAGCGCGAACAGGTAGCCCGTCGCGATGCCGACCTGCTTCCAAGAGTGCGTCTCGCGCCGGATCGTCGCGAGCGTCGACAGACACTGCGGCGCATAGATGAACCAGACCAGCAGCGACAACGCGGTGGCGAGCGACCAGGTATCGGTGATGATCAGGGTCAGCATCTCCGTGACCGCGGCCTCGTCTGCGGCCTGCAACGCGTACACGGTCGCCAGCGATGACACCGCGACTTCACGAGCGGCAAGGCCCGGGATCAGCGCGATGCAGATCTGCCAGTTGAAACCCAACGGCGCGAAAACGACGGTCATGGCATGGCCGATGCGGCCCGCCAGGCTGTAGTCGATGGCGGGGCCGGTCGCGCCCGGCGGCGGTGCCGGGAACGACAGCAGGAACCACAGCAGCACGGTCATCGCGAGGATGATCCCGCCGACGCGGCGCAGGAAGATCCACGCGCGCTCCCACAGCCCGATCAGCAGATCGCGCGGATGCGGCACACGGTATGACGGCAGCTCCAGAAGCAGCGCATGTTCGGACTTGTCGCGCCGCCATTTCTTCATGACCCACGAGACCGCGAGCGCGCTCACGATGCCGGCCGCATACAGCGCGAACAGCACGAGTCCCTGCAGGTTGAACACGCCCCACACCTGCTGCTGCGGAATAAACGCGCCGATCAGCAGCGCGTAGACCGGCAGCCGCGCCGAGCACGTCATCAGCGGCGCGACGAGGATGGTCGCAAGGCGATCGCGCGGGTCCTGGATCGTGCGCGTGGCCATGATCCCGGGAATCGCGCAGGCGAAGCTCGAAAGCAGCGGAATGAACGAGCGGCCCGACAGGCCCGCGCCCGCCATCATCCGGTCCAGCAGGAACGCCGCCCGCGGCAGGTAACCGGACTCCTCGAGCGCGAGGATGAAGGCGAAGAGGATCAGGATCTGCGGCAGGAACACGATCACCCCGCCCAAGCCGGCGATGATGCCGTCCACCAGCAGGCTGCGAAGCGGCCCCTCGGACAGCGTGCCACCGACGCCTTCGGCAAGCACGGCGGTGCCGGCCTCGATGAGATCCATCATCGGCGTCGCCCAGGCGTAGACCGCCTGGAAGATCAGGAACATTACGACCGCCAGCGAGGCCAGCCCGAGCACCGGGTGCAGCAGCCAACGGTCGAGCCTGTCATCCACCTCGGCTGTGCGGCGCGGCATGGCCACCGCGAGCGAAAGCAGTCGCCGCGTTTCCGCATGCAGGGCCTCGATGCTGCCGGCCTGGTCGACGGGCAGCCGCCGCTCCGGCTTATGCAGCGAGCCGGCCAGCGAGTCCAGGCGGGCAACCAGGTCGCGCGCTCCATTGCGGCGCACCGCTACGGTCGGGACGACCGGCACGCCGAGCTCGCGCTCGAGCGCCTGGAGGTCTATGTGGATGCCGCGGCGGCGGGCCGCGTCCATCATGTTGACCGCAAGGACCATCGGCCTGCCGAGCTCCCGCACCTCCAGCGCGAAACGTAAGTGCAGCCTGAGATTGGTGGCATCGACCACGCAGACGATCACGTCCGGCGCCGGCTCGCCCGGGTAGTAGCCGCGGCACAGGTCGCGGGTCACCGCCTCGTCGAGGCTGGCCGCGTGGAAGCTGTAAGCGCCCGGCAGGTCGAGCAATGCGTACTCGCGCCCGGATGGCGCGTGGAAGCGGCCTTCCTTGCGCTCGACCGTCACGCCCGCGTAGTTGGCGACCTTCTGCCGGCTGCCGGTCAGCAGGTTGAACAGCGCGGTCTTTCCGCAGTTCGGATTGCCGACCAGCGCGAGCCGCGTCGCCGGGTTCGCGCTCATGCGACGGGCTCTGTCGCGTCGGCAGTCACCTGCACGCGCGCCGCCTCGCTGCGGCGCAACGCGAACCGCGTGAAGCCGATCTGCACGAGCAACGGCTCGGCCGAGACGGGCCCGGCCGCAACGACCTCGACACGCTCGCCCTGCACGAAGCCGAGCTCCCGCAGGCGCCGCGCGATCGCGTCATTCGGTGCGGCGTCCTGCACGGACTGCACCGTCGCAGCCACGCGGTGCGGCAGTTCGGACAACTTCAAGGGCTCACCTTCGACCGAGTGGTCACAGACGCCAAATGGGAATCGTTCTTAATTCTAGCATCCGCCTGCACGGTGCCAGCGCTCGTGGCTGGCTATCATCTCGGGCTTCATGAATGAGGCGAACGACGTGAGCCATCCCCTGCTGAGTCTGCGCGACGGGCCTGTAGCCCGGCTGCGCCTCAACCGACCTGAACTGCACAACGCATTCGACGCGCGCCTCATTGCCGCGCTGACCGGCGCGCTCTCGGCGGTCGCCGCGGACCCGACCGTCCGGGTAGTCGTGCTCGAGGGCGCCGGCGCGTCGTTCTCGGCCGGCGCCGACCTCAACTGGATGCGCGACATGGCGTCGGCCAGCGAGGAGGAAAACCGCACCGATTCGCTTGCCCTCGCCCGCCTGATGCGTTCGCTCAACGAACTGCCGAAGCCGACGATCGCACGCGTGCATGGCGCGGCGTTCGGGGGCGGGGTCGGTCTGGTTGCATGCTGCGACATCGCGATCGGCGCGCCCGAGGCGAAGTTCGGGCTGACGGAAAGCAAGCTCGGACTACTGCCTGCCGTGATCTCCCCGTACGTGATCGAAGCGATCGGCGCACGCGAGGCGCGACGCTGGTTCGCTACGGCCGAGATCTTCGACGCTTGCACGGCCGCACGGATCGGCCTGCTTCACGACGTGGTTCCGGCTGAAGACCTCGACTCCGCGATCCAGCGGCAGGTCGATCTGCTGCTCAAGGCCGGCCCGCTTGCGGCCGCGCAGGCGAAGGAGCTCGTGCGACGCGTGGCGACGCAGACCGACCCGGCGACGCTGGATGCCGACAACGCCGAGCTGATCGCACGCCTGCGGGTTTCGCCGGAGGGCCAGGAAGGCCTCGGCGCATTTCTCGATAAGCGCAAGCCCGCGTGGTGCGACGCCAAGTGAATCGAGCCGCTGCCGCTGACCGGCGGCGCCGGACCTGTTCGTTCACGGCCGGTCGCGGCCTTGCCGCGGCGATTGCCGCGTCAATCACAGGCAGTGCCGAGCAACATGGTGAGCACGAGCCCACACCGCTTCTGAAACAATAAACGCGTAACCCGCGGCAGCTTGCCCATCCGCCGCTGCCACCCTGCCCTCCGTCCGCTTCGCAAGAGCCCGAACCGAGCCGCGCATGTTCGAAAAAATCCTGATTGCCAACCGTGGCGAGATCGCCTGCCGCGTCATCCGCACCTGCCGCAGGCTCGGCATCCGCACCGTGGCGGTGTACTCGCAGGCCGACGCCGACGCGCAGCACGTGCGCCAGGCCGACGAGGCGTACTGCATCGGCGGCCCGCGCCCGCAGGAGTCGTACCTGCGCGGTGACGCGATCATCGAGGTCGCGCAGCGATCGGGGGCGCAGGCAATCCACCCGGGCTATGGGTTCCTCAGCGAGAACGCCGATTTCGCCGATGCGGTGGAAGCCGCAGGCATCGTGTTTATCGGCCCCAAGGCCGCCTCGATGCGCAAGATGGGCAGCAAGGCCGGTGCGAAGGAGCTGATGCAGGCGGCTGGCGTGCCCGTGGTGCCCGGCTACACCGGCGAGGACCAGTCGCCTGACCTGCTGCATCGCGAAGCCGACCGCATCGGCTACCCGCTGATGATCAAGGCCGCGCACGGCGGCGGCGGCAAGGGCATGCGCATCGTGCGCAGCAGCGAGGAGTTCATCGCGAGCCTCGAAAGCTGCCAGCGCGAGGCGCGCAACGCATTCGGCCGCGACCGGGTGCTGCTGGAACGCTACGTCGAGAAGCCGCGCCACATCGAGATCCAGGTGTTCGGCGACGCGCACGGCCACGCGATCCACCTCAACGAGCGCGAGTGCTCCGCGCAGCGCCGCTACCAGAAGGTGCTCGAGGAATCGCCGTCGGCATTCCTGACGCCGCAGCTGCGCGCGGCGATGGGCGAAGCGGCGGTGATG
Organism: Lysobacter korlensis; assembly: GCF_042434515.1. Classification (NCBI taxonomy): domain Bacteria; kingdom Pseudomonadati; phylum Pseudomonadota; class Gammaproteobacteria; order Lysobacterales; family Lysobacteraceae; genus Lysobacter; species Lysobacter korlensis. Next base: position 1,817,305 of record NZ_JBHLTG010000001.1, on the reverse strand, counting down.
GCCGCGCGCGCGATCGACTACGTCAACGCGGGCACCGTGGAGTTCATCGTTGGCCAGGACGGCGACTTCTACTTCATGGAGATCAACACGCGACTGCAGGTCGAGCACCCGGTCACCGAGATGGTCACCGGGCTGGACCTCGTCGAGTGGCAGCTGCGCGTTGCCGCAGGCCAGCCGCTGCCGCTCGCGCAGGACGCGATCGCGCAGCGCGGCCACGCCATCGAAGTGCGCCTCTACGCAGAGGATCCCGAATCCGGCTTCCTGCCGGGCTCCGGCCGCCTGGAGCAGCTGCGATTGCCCGTGCCGGGCCCGCACGTGCGCATCGACTCGGGCGTGGTCGAGGGCGACCTCGTCACCATCTTCTATGACCCGATGATCGCCAAGCTCATCGTGTGGGACGAGGACCGCCCGCGTGCCCTCGCCCGCATGGCCGATGCGCTGGCGCAGTGCGATATCGCCGGGCCGAAGTCGAACATCGAGTTCCTCGAGCGTCTCGTCCGCCACCCCGCCGTGCTCACCGCGACGATCGACACGAGCTATCTGGACCGGCAGCTCGAGGAGTTCCTGCCGGCTGCCGGCGCGCCGGACACCGACCTCCTGCTCGCCGCCGCGGTTGCGCAGATGCTCGGGCAGGAACAGGGCTCGCGCGATGCTGCATCGTGCTCGGGCGACCCGACCTCGCCTTGGGCGATCGCCGACGGCTGGCGCCTCGGCCATGGCGGCCGCCGCACCATTGCGCTGATGCACCGTGGCGAGCGCTACGAACTGCAGGCACAGGGCAGCGCCGGCGATTACCGCATCGAGCACGCGGACGCCGCCCATGCCGTCACCGGCGCGCGACTGGACGCTGGCGTACTGAGCCTGCGCATCGGTGAGCGCGCCCGCCGCTTCGCGGTCGCCGGTGCCGAGCGACAGATCGCCGTGCACGACGGCCGCACGCGGCTGGTTGTCGAGCCGGTTTCCGTTTATCGGCACACGGATGCGCTGGCAGGCAGCGGCGCGGACCGCGTGCTCGCCCCGATGCCGGGGCGCGTCGTCGTCGTGAAGGCCGCGGCCGGCGATGCCGTGCAGGCCGGCCAGGAAGTGATGGTGATCGAAGCGATGAAGATGGAACTGAGCCTCAAGGCCCCGCGCGACGGCACCGTTGCCGAGGTGCGCGCGGCCGCCGGCGATTTCGTCGAGGCCGATGCCGTGCTGGTGGCGCTCGAAGCATGACGGCCACAGTCCGCATCGTCGAAGTCGGGCCGCGCGATGGCCTGCAGAACGAGAAGGCGATGGTCTCCACCGCCGACAAGATCGAACTCGTCGATCGCCTGACCGCGACCGGCCTGCGCAGCATCGAAGTGACGAGCTTCGTCAGCCCGAAGTGGGTACCGCAGCTTGCCGACGCACCCGATGTCTTCTCGGGCATCCGGCGCGCCGCGGGCGTGTCGTATCCGGTACTGGTGCCTAACGAACAGGGCTACGAGCGGGCGCGCAGCGTCGGGGTCGAGGAAATCGCCGTGTTTTCGGCGGCTTCGGAGGCATTCAACCGACGCAACATCAACGCTTCCATCGAAGAGTCGCTCGCGCGCTTCGAGCCGGTCATGGCCCGCGCGAAAGCCGACGGTGTGCGCGTGCGCGGCTACGTCTCCACCGTGCTGGGCTGCCCGTACCAGGGCGAAGTGTCGTTCGACGACGTGGTGCGCGTCAGTGAGCGCCTGCACTGCATGGGCTGCTACGAGATCTCACTGGGCGACACGATCGGCGTGGGCACGCCGGGCAAGGCGCGCCAGATGGTCCGCGCAGTGGCGGCCGCGGTGCCCGTCGATGCGCTCGCCGTGCATTTCCATGACACCTACGGTCAGGCGCTCGCGAACATCCTCGCCTGCCTCGAGGAAGGCATCGCCGTGGTCGATTCCGCGGTCTCCGGCGCCGGCGGCTGTCCGTACGCTGCCGGCGCGAGCGGCAACGTGGCAAGCGAGGATGTCGTCTACATGCTGCACGGGCTTGGCATCGAAACAGGCGTCGACCTCGGTCGCCTCGCCGAAACCGGTCGCTGGCTTGCCGGCGTGATGGGGCGCGAGACCGGCAGCAAGGCGGGACGGGCACTGCAGCAATGAAACGGGTGCCGCAGGACTCGACTCGCGCCGTCGACGTTGGCGCCGCGCTCGGCCACGTCGACCGCCTGCTGCAGTCTGCCGACCTGTCCGGCCGCGACCGCAATGCCCTGCAGTCGGTGCGCGATACCCTCGCCGCGATCGAAGCCGACGCGCCCGCGAGCCTGCCGACGTACCGCGAGCTGTTCAACGCGATGCCCGATCCGGTCACCGTGCTCGACATGGATGGCGTCGTTCTCGAACTCAACGACGCAGCACTGCGAGCCTTCCGGCAGCCACGCGACGAGGTGATCGGCCGCCCGATCCACGAACTCAATCCCGACCTGCCTCGCGACCACATGGGCCCCGTGCGAGAGGCGGTGAACCGCGGCGAGCGCTACCTGACCGAGGTGACGAACAAGCGCGCCGACGGCACGCGCTTCCCGGTCGAAGTGCATTCGGCCCGGCTCGACTACGACGGCCATCGCTACGTGGTTGCAGTCGCTCGTGACCTGACCAGCCGGCGCAGCGGCGAACTCCGCTATCGCGAACTCATGGAGCTCGTGGACAAGGGCATCCTGATTCGCGACGAGACCGACCGCGTCGTACACGCGAACGCGGCGGCGATGCGCATGTTCGAGGTGGGCGACCAACCGGTCGACGAAGCGTTCCGCCGCGAGCACTGGCTGATCATCAACGAGGACGGCCGCGAGCTCGAGGCGGACGAACTGCCGGCGGTTCTCGCCCGCACCACGGGCCGCGTGATCGGTAGCACCGTGCTCGGCTACTACCACCGGGTCAGCCGGCGACTGATCTGGGTTTCGGTCACCGCCGTGCCCCAGTTCGCACCTGACACCGACCGCGTGCAGCAGGTGATGACGCTGTTCTCCGACGTCACCGCGCTCAAGCGCGACAGCTCGCTGTTCGATCGCGCGCAGGCGTTGGCCCACATCGGCGGATGGGAATGGGAGCCCGGCCAAGACCGCCTGTACCTGACCGACGAGGCGCAGCGCATCCTGGGCCGCGAACCGGCGCCGCGCACGATGGACGAGCTGCTCGGCTCGCTGCGCGAAAGCGACCGGCGCGAGCTTCGCGACGCCCTCGACGCCGCACTGGCCGACACCGGCGAGCTCGACGTCGAGGTGCTGGCGACGCGCGGCGACGGACACAGCGTCTGGATACGCATGATCGGCGAATCCGACACCAACCAGCCGCTGCAGGCGCGACTGACCGGCACGCTGCAGGACGTCACCGAGCGGCGCCAGGGCGAGGAAACACTGCGTGTACAGTCCCGCACGGACCCACTGACCACGCTGCTCAATCGCGACGCACTTCTTTCGGAGCTGGACGTGCGCCTGGCCGATCCGACGCAGACCGGCGTCGCCGTGCTGTACGTCGACCTCGACCGCTTCAAGGTGGTCAACGATCTGCTCGGCCACGCGGCCGGCGACGGCCTGCTCGCCTCGGCTGCGCACCGCATCCAGCACGCGGTCGGAAGCGAGGGCCTGACGGCCCGCTTCGGCGGTGACGAGTTCCTCATCGTGTGCAACACGCGCGACGATCCCGGTCGTCCGCAGCGCCTGGCGCAGGCGATCGTTGACGCATTCAACCCGAGCTTCCGGCTCGACGACGATGACTTCAACGTGACCGCAAGCGTCGGTATCGCGCTGGCAAGCATGCCCGGCACCACCGCCCAGGCGCTGATCCAGAACGCCGACGTGGCGATGTTCGAAAGCAAGCGCCGCGGCCGCAACGGGTGGCAGCTGTTCACCCAGCCGATGGCCGAACAGCAGCAGCACCGACTGCAACTCGAAAACAAGCTGCGCCGCGCAACGGAAAAGGGCGAGTTCCGGCTCGTCTACCAGCCGCAGATCGACCTCACCACGGGCGTGCTCGTCGGCGTCGAGGCCCTGATCCGCTGGAAGAACCAGACACTCGGCGAGATCCGTCCGGACCGCTTCATCGAGCACGCCGAAGCGACCGGCGACATCGTCGGCATCGGTGGTTGGGCGCTGCGCGAAGCCTGCCGCCAGATGCGCGAATGGCTCGACGCCGGCGTATCGGTGCCACGCGTGGCGGTTAACGTCTCGTACCGCCAGTTCCTGGCCGAGGACCTGGCCGGCAACGTGCGGGCCGCGCTCGAGGAGCACCGGCTGCCGGGCGCGGCGCTGGAACTCGAATTCACCGAGCGCGTCCTGATCGAGGACGTCCCCGATACGCTGCGCGCGTTCGCCGCGCTCCGCGAGCTCGGCGTCGCGCTGTCGATCGACGACTTCGGTGAAGGCTACAGCGCGTTGAACTACCTGCGCCGCCTGCCGATCCACGGTGTCAAGATCAGCAAGCTGTTCGTCGAAGGCGTGCCGGAGAACGACTCCGACGTTGCGGTATGCCGCGCCGTCGCCGGCATCGCGCAGAGCCTCGGGCTGGATGTCGTTGCCGAAGGTGTCGAGAACGAGCGCCAGCGCGAGTGCCTGCGGCAGATGGGCATCGCGACCGGACAGGGTTATCTCTTTGCACCGGCGCTGCAGCCTGATGAAATCGAGGCCCGCTACGGCCGCCTGCTCACCACCCGGTGACCTTCCGATGACCCAGGACTTCCAGATACGCCCGATCGAGCCCGCCGACGATGCATCGGTGGCCGCCATCATCCGAACCGTCATGCCCGAATTCGGCGCGAGTGGTGAGGGTTTCGCGATCAAGGACCCGGAGGTGGACTGGATGCACCGCGCGTACTCCGGCCCGCGCAGTGCGTATTTCGTCGTCGAACGCGAGGGCCGGGTCATGGGCGGCGGCGGCATCGCGCAACTCACCGGCGGCGACGCCGACGTCTGCGAATTGCGCAAGATGTATTTCCTGCCCGAGCTGCGGGGCTTCGGTGCGGGTGCGGCCCTGATGACCCGATGCCTCGAAGCTGCGCGCGGCTTCGGATATCGCCAGTGCTACATCGAGACACTCACCGGCATGGACGCCGCCATGCGGCTGTACGAGCGCAGCGGCTTCCGCCGCATTGATGGGCCGCTTGGGGATACCGGGCACGGCGGCTGCAACCGCTTCTACCTGCTCGACCTGCAGTAAAGCCGCTGCGCGCGGCCGCGCCACCGCCGAGGCTTTAGAATCGGCGGTTTTCCGGCTACAGGAAGCGTCCATGCAGCTTGCCCAAACCCGCGCCGTCATCACCGGCGGCGTCTCCGGCCTCGGCTTCGCCGTCGCCCAGCATCTGGTCTCCCACGGCGCGAAAGTCGCGCTGCTCGACGTCAATGACGACAAGGGTGCGGCCGCGGTCGCCGAACTCGGTGAAGCGAACGCACGCTACTTCCGCACCGATGTTACCGACGAAGCAGGCGTCGCCTCCACGCTCGCGCAGGCCCGTGAGTTCCTCGGCGGGCTGAATGCGGCGATCAACTGCGCCGGCATCCTTGGCGCGGGCCGCGTGCTCGGCAAGGAAGGCGCGATGCCCCTTTCGCAGTTCCAGACCACCGTGATGGTCAACCTGGTTGGCAGCTTCAATGTTGCGAAGGCCGCTGCGGCGCTGATGCAGAACAACGATGCCGGCGATGAAGGCGAGCGCGGCGTCATCGTCAACACCGCCTCCGTGGCCGCGTTCGAAGGCCAGATCGGTCAGGCCGCTTACTCGGCGTCGAAGGGCGGCGTGGTCGGCATGACGCTGCCGATGGCACGCGAGTTCGCACGGTTCGGCATCCGTGTCATGACGGTGGCCCCCGGCGTGTTCTGGACGCCCATGGTCGATGGCATGCCGGAGTCGGTGCAGCAGTCGCTCAGCGCGTCGATCCCGTTTCCCTCGCGCCTGGGCAAGCCCGCCGAGTTCGCAGACCTCGTCGCGTACATCCTGCAGAACGTCTACCTCAACGGCGAAACGATCCGCCTCGACGGCGCGACGCGGCTCGCGCCTAAGTAAAGCCGCAAAACGGCGCGCGCTGCTGCCTCCATCGCTGCCGTTGGCGGCAGCGCCCGTTCGGTACCCGATTCTTCAATTCCGAATCCAGAGTCCGATGAAAGCCTACGACGTCAAGAAAGGTAACGTGGTCGAGCACAACAACGGCGTGTACCAGGTGCGCGACATCGAGCGCAGCTCGCCGCAGGGTCGCGGCGGCAATGTGCGCTTCCGCTTCACGATGTACAGCGTGCCGGGTGGGAACAAGCTCGATGCGAGCTTCGACGGAGACGACGACCTTCGCGAAGTCGAACTCTCGCGCCGCCAGGCGACGTTCTCGTACATGGATGGCGATGCGTTCGTCTTCCTCGACGACGAGGACTACACGCCGTACACGCTCGACCCGAATGCGATCGGTGACGCGGCCGGCTACATCGTTCCCGATCTCGCCGGTTGCTACGTGCAGATCATCGACGACATGCCCGTCGCACTGCAGTTGCCGCAGACCGTGACGCTCGAAGTCGTCGACACGCCGCCGGAGCTCAAGGGCGGCACTGCGACGAAGCGTCCGAAGCCGGCGAAGCTGTCGACCGGCCTCGAAATCATGGTCCCGGAGTACATCGGTAACGGCGAACGCGTGCTGGTTAACACCACGACGGGCGAGTTCGCCGGCCGGGCTGATTGAGCCCGCCACGCGCATTCCGCTGCCGAGCCTGGGGCCGCAGCGGGTTGCGAGTCGGCCGGGTCGTCGTGACGGCTGGCACGTCCCATTCGTGAAATGGGGAGATCGGGCGCATTCCCGGCGGGCTCAGTCCTGCCATAGTCAGCGGCCGATTGCTTTCCACGTAATGCACGGCCGCCCATGCTTGACGTCGACACGACCGCCCTGAGTCTCGATGAGTGCCTTCGCGCGCGTGATGCGGGCGAGCCCGTGCATGGCTCCGTCGCCGATCGCCGCCTGCTGGTGGGCGATCTGCCAGGCGCCATCGCGGCGTACCGGGCGGCCCCAGACCAGATCGACGCTGCGCTGAAGCACGCCTGGTGCCTCGCCGAGCAATGGAAGCTCCGCCAGGCGGCGGAGATCCTCGGCGACGGCGAGCACTCGTCCAGTCCGGAATCGCTTGCGCTGCAGCTCAGGGTGCTGGACGGCGCGTCCGGCCGGGACCGCTCGGGCTCCGCGGTCCATCGCCGGATGCAGGTACTCGCCGAGCGGCTTTACGAGGTCGACTCGCCATCGAGGCGGGTCATGGCCGCCTGGTGGGGGTTCCTCATGAGTGGGGGTCGCTACGCGCAGATGCGGGCCATGGCGCTGCGGGCAGCGGAGTTCTTTCCCGGAGACGCGGCGCTGCACCAGTCGATCCTGCGCGCCTTCGAAAAAAGCAGGCTCTCACCCGAGATTCCGCTGCGCGCGCTCGTCGAGATGCTGGGCCCCGAATCGACTGGCGACGACTGGCGGTACGCACTGGTCCGCAGCAAGGACGCAGGCCTGCTCGAGCTGTTCGAGCACGGGGTCGAGCGTCTAGTCGCATGCGCCCCGCTTAGGCCCGCGGTGGAGGCACTGCGGTCTGTCGCCCATGGCGGCGCTGCAGATCTACCCGCGGACGCCGATGGCCAAGTGGCCTGGCTGCGCGTGGCGATTGCCCTCGCCCGCCTCGAGCGCGCAGTGGAAGAAGGGCAGCAGATCGCCCCGGCGGCACGCGGCTATCTGGACGCGCTCTGGGCCGCCCCGGATACCCAGGCGCTGCGTTGCAGCGATCGCGTGCAGTGGCAGGTGGACTGCCCGGGCGGCCAGCAGTTTTCTTTCAGCATCGAAGTGCAGCTGGACGAGATCGATCTGCACGTGCGCGATCTGCTGTCAAACACAGACCTCGACCGCTGGGACATCGCCCTGCTGCTGAACGCGCATGCCGGTGCCGCGAAGCGCATCGAACGCGTGCCCGCTCACCTGCTCCCGCCGATCGGCGTAGGGATGCAACTCGAACGCGCGTCCGAGGAGCAGGTGCCGGATCTGCTGCAGCGCTATCTCGCGGCATTCGAGCGCTGCGGCATGGGAATGGACATGGTGGACACCGGCATCGTGGACCTGGACCTGGTGCTGGGCCGCCTCTGGGTGTCCGCTGTCGACCTTGCCGTGCAACTGGCCGAAAGCCTCGAAGGCCCCGAGCCTCTGTGCACTGGCGGCGCGCTGCTCAGCCTGCTCGAGCCGATCGTCCACGAGCAAAGCATCAACCCCGAACTGGCCGATCGTGGAAAGGTTGCGCTCAGGCGCCTTTCAAAAGCGGTGCTCCTGCACTGCGACTCCCCACTCGCCCGCTCCTACCTGCCGCGCGCCAAGCTGCAGTTGATGGGCTAGCGGGCGCAGGCAGGCGTCCGTGCGTGCTTGCGCGGACGCGTGGACCGCGCAGAGCAGCCTGGCTTCCGCGGCGCGTCGGTTGGCGGATCAGGCGTCGAACACCTTGCCGGGATTCATGATGCCGTTCGGGTCGAGCACGCGCTTGATGCCGCGCATCAGTGCAACCTCGGCCTCGCTGCGGGTGTCCAGCAGGTAGGGCTTCTTCACCAGGCCGATGCCGTGCTCGGCCGAAATACTTCCCCCATGCCGAGCGAGCGCGGCCGACAGCAGGTCGGTCACCTGCTCGCATTGCGCAACGAACACGTCCTGCGCCATGCCCTCGGGCGGCACGACGTTGATGTGCAGGTTGCCGTCGCCGATGTGGCCGAACCACACCACATCCACGCCCGGATAGCCGCGCTCGATGAGCGCCTGCGTCTCGGCCAGGAAAGCCGGCATCGCCGAGACGCGCACGGATACGTCGTTCTTGTACGGCTTGTGGCGCGCGAGGCTTTCAGTGATGCCCTCCCGCAGGCGCCACAGCTGCGCGGCCTGCGCGTCGCTCTGGCTGATCACGCCGTCCAGCACCAGCCCCTGCTCGACGCAGAACTCGAATGCCGCGAGCGCGGCCGCCTCCCGCGCCTCGCTGCCCGACGCGAACTCCGCGACGACGAAGTACGGATAGTCCTCGGCAAACGGCCGTTGCGCGCCGTGCACCAGCACATGGTGCAGCGCGCGATCGGTGAAAAACTCGAACGCTTCCAGCTCCAGACGCGCCCGGAACGCAGCGAACACCTGCATCAACGCCTCAAACGACGGCAGGGCCAGCAGCATCACCTGCGTCGGCGGCGGCGGGTCGGCCAGCCACAGCGTCGCCTCCACGACCACGCCGAGCGTGCCTTCCGAACCGATCAGCAGATGGCGCAGGTCGTAGCCGCTCGCGTTCTTGACCAGCCCCCGGTTGAGGTCGAGCACTTCGCCCGAGCCGGTCACGACCTTGAGCCCCGCGATCCAGTTGCGCGTATTGCCGTAGCGGATCACCCGGATGCCGCCGGCGTTCGTTGCAATGTTGCCCCCGATCGAACACGAGCCGCGCGCGCCGAAGTCGACCGGGTACGCCAGCCCGTGTTCGCGCGCGGCGTTGTGCACAGCTTCGAGCACGATGCCGGGCTGCACGGTCAGCGTGCGGTCCACAGCGTCGAACCCCACCACCCGATTCATGCGCTCCATGCTCAGCACAAGCTCGCCATTGGCGGCCACGGCGCCGCCGGACAGGCCCGTCCGGCCGCCTGACGGGACGACTGCTACGTGCTCGTCGTTCGCCCAGCGCACGATCGATTGAACCTCATCCGCCGAAGCCGGCAGCGCGACCGCAAGCGGCGCAGGCGTCCATCGTCGCGTCCAGTCTCGACCGTAGTGCTCGAGGTCGGCCGCGTCCGTCAGCAGTCGAAGCTCGGGCGCGAGGCGGCGCAGGCGCTCCAGGCGTTGATCGGTCATCGCGACAGGCTCGTTACCGGGGAACGGCAGCGTGCCGCGGCGCAGCAACCAAGTCCAGCCGGGTCGGCAGCGGACACGCGATCTGCGATATTGACCGACGTCCCCCGCGACGGAGCGCCCCCGTGGCCCACCGAACCTCGTTTCCGAAACATGAAATCCGCGTGCTGCTGCTCGAAGGCATCAGCGCGAGCGCAGCCCAGAGCTTCCGCGCCGCGGGCTACTCGCAGATCCGGCTGTTCGACAAGTCGCTGCCCGAAGAGCAACTGCGCGAAGAGCTCGCCCAGGCCCACATCGTCGGCATCCGGTCGCGCACGCACCTGACGGCCGAGCTGCTCAACGAAGCACGTCGGCTGATTGCGGTCGGTTGTTTCTGCATCGGCACCAGCCAGGTTGACCTCGATACGGCCGAAGAGCTCGGCATTCCCGTGTTCAACGCGCCGTACTCGAACACGCGAAGCGTCGCCGAACTCGTAATTGCCGAAGCGATCATGCTGCTGCGTGGCATCCCCACAAAGAACGCCCAATGCCACCGCGGCGGCTGGTCGAAGTCCGCCGCCGGCAGCCACGAGGCGCGCGGCAAGACGATCGGCATCATCGGTTACGGCCACATCGGCACGCAGGTCGGCGTGATCGCCGAAGCGCTCGGCATGCAGGTGGTTTTCTACGACATTGAAACCAAACTTGCTCTCGGCAATGCCCGCTCTGCGGGAAGCCTGGACGAGCTGCTGGCGCGCAGCGATGTAGTGACGTTGCACGTACCGGAAACGCCCGCCACGCGCGAGATGATCGGCGCGATGCAGATTGCCGCCATGAAGCCGGGCGCGCACCTGATCAATGCGTCGCGCGGCACTGTGGTCGACGTCGACGCGCTCGCGGATGCCGTCCGCAGCGGTCACGTCGGAGGCGCGGCAGTGGACGTGTTCCCGGTCGAGCCCAAGAGCAACGCGGATGTGTTCCAGACACCACTCGCCGGGCTCGACAACGTGCTGCTAACGCCGCATGTCGGCGGCAGCACGCTGGAAGCGCAGGACAACATCGGCCTGGAAGTCGCGGCGAAACTGATCCGCTACAGCGACAATGGCTCGACGCTCTCGGCCGTCAATTTCCCCGAAGTGTCGCTACCCGAGCACACCGGCAGCACGCGTTTCCTGCACATCCACCGCAACGTGCCAGGTGTTCTGTCGCGCATCAACGAAGTGTTCTCGCGGCTGGGTGCGAATATCGACGGGCAGTTCCTGCGTACCCACCCGAAGGTCGGCTACGTCGTGATCGACGTCAGCGGAACGCAAACGCAGCTGGACGATATCCGCACCGCACTGTCCGAGATCCCGGAGACCCTGCGCACGCGGGTGCTCTACTGACAGGCATCGCGCGCTATCCGCGGGGGCGCTGCCCCCCCGCGGGCAGCGCGTCCGCGAGCCGCGCGTTATTCGCCCCGCAGACGGCGGACCCAGAACCCGGCATTCCGGATGCCAAGGGCATCTGGGTCGAACACGGGCTCCGCGGCGCCGTCTTTCTTCTGCCGCTCGTAGTCGCGCAGGGCAGCCAGCGCGGGCCGCTGGATGATCAGGATCGCCACGATGTTGAGCCATGCCATCAGGCCCACGCCGATGTCGCCGAGCGTCCACGCCGAACCCGCGCTTCGCACGACGCCGAGCACCACGGCGAGCAGAATGCCGATCCGAAGGGCGGGCACCATCCAGCGACGATGGGTGTTGCGGTTGATGTACGCGACGTTGGTTTCCGCCATGTAGTAGTAGGCGATGATCGTCGTGAACGCGAAGAACGTCAGCGCGATCGCCACGAAGCCGGCACCCAGGCCCGGCAGCACCGATTCCACTGCTGCCTGCGCGAAGCCCGGCCCGGGCTCGACGCCAGGCAGCTGGCTGACGACCAATGCCCCCGTCTCGCCCACCACGTTGTACATCCCGGTGGAGAGGATCATGAACGCGGTCGCCGAGCACACCAGCAGCGTGTCGATGTAGACCGAGAACGCCTGAACGTAACCCTGCTCGGCCGGGTGCGAGACCTCGGCTGCGGCAGCCGCGTGCGGCGCCGTGCCCTGCCCGGCCTCGTTCGAATAGATGCCGCGCTTGACGCCCCACTGGACCGCGAGCCCGAGCATGCCGCCGAACGCCGCTTCAGCGCCGAACGCGCTACGGAAAATCAGGGCGAACATCTCAGGCAGCACTTCGGCATTCGCGACCATGATCCACAGCGCAACCGCCATGTAGCCCAGTGCCATGAACGGCACGACGACTTCCGCGAAGCGCGCGATGCGCTTCACGCCGCCGAAGATGATGAGCGCGAGGATTGCCGCCAGCGGCAGCGCCACTACAAGTGGCGCGATGCCCCAGGCGTTGCGCATGCCGGTCGCGATGCCGTTCGCCTGCACGCCGGGCAGCAACAGTCCGGTTGCCAGAATCGTTGCGCCGGCGAACAGCAGCGCATACCAACGCTGCCCGGTTGCCTTCTCGATGTAGTACGCCGGGCCACCGCGGTAGCGACCTTCGTCATCGGTTTCCTTGTAGATCTGCGCCAGGGTCGACTCGATAAAGGACGTCGAAGCACCCAGGAACGCCATCACCCACATCCAGAAAACCGCGCCCGGGCCACCGCCGGCGATCGCGGTCGCAACGCCGGCGATATTGCCGATGCCGACGCGTCCGGACAGCGACATCGCAAGGGCCTGGAACGAGGATATGCCCGCTTCGGACCTGCGCCCGGAGAACATCAGCCTGACCATCAGCCCCACACTGCGCAGCTGCACGAAGCGGGTCCGGATCGAAAAGTACAGGCCCGCACCCAGACACAGGTATACGAGCGCCGAGCTCCAGACGATGTTGTTGAGCGCGTTTAGAGCAGCATCCACGTGCGATGGTCCTTGGGCGGTGTCGGTGCGAACGACGCGCCGGCAAGGGCATGGCGTTCGTGACGGATAGCGGGCGTGGGCCGAGCGTACCAACAATCGACGGTGTCGCGCCCGGAACGCACGGATCCGACCGCGGTCGTTACCGAACCCCGCCCTGTGCGGCCCGCGCCAGCCACTTGACGGCCATGCGGCGGACGGAAGCATCCACGTCGGGATCGCCGACGAGCTCCGAGACGTCGCGCCATGCCAGTGCGAGCGACTCTTCACTCACCACGAACGCCTCGTGGTCGCTGGCGCGCACGACGAAGCGCGCGTCGTAATGCCAGTGGCCGGGCACGCCCTTGTGTTCCGGAATCCAGTGGCGGTCGAGGTCGAAGATTCCTGGCTCTACGCGCAGTCCGGTCAGCCCGGACTCCTCCTGCGCCTCCCGCAGGGCCGCCAGCGCCAGGTCGCGCTCGCCGTCCGCATGTCCGCCTAGTTGCAACCACAGCCCCAGCTTGCGGTGATGGGTCATCAACAGCCGCGTTCCATCCGCGCTCAGCAGCCAGGCCGATGCAGTGAAGTGGCCGGCGAGGCGATCGCGGACGAACGGATCGTCGGGGTCGTCCAGCAGTTCGAGAAAGAGCGCAGGAGTTTCCTCCAACGGCCACCGTGCGGCGTAATCGGCAAGTGCGTGGCGCAGGCTCGCATCGGACATTGGGGCGCGGATCGGCAGCGCGGGCGGTATCCCGCAGCGCCGCATTATCGCGTTGCGGACGCCTCCTGCGCTGCCTGTTTCCGGGGGCCTGCGTATGGCCGCATTCTGCCTTGCTGCCGCTTTCCCGCGTGGGTTAAGGTGGCCCGCCCCATAACGTTGCGCTTCGTCTGCCGCCCGCGCGGTGGCCCGCCTTTATCCAATTCAGGTAAGACCGATGCTCAAGGACCTGTTCGCCACCAAGCCGGTGGAACCCGCCCCCCATGTCGACGCCGGCGAGCCGGTCGAGGGTTCGACCCGCGGCGAAGCCTCGCTCCAGCGGGTGCTCACAGCGCGTCACCTCGTGCTGCTGGGTGTGGGCGCCATCATCGGTGCGGGCATCTTCGTCATGACGGGCACCGCCGCAGCGAACTACGCCGGTCCGGCAGTCATCCTCAGTTTCGTGCTGGCAGGCGTCGCCTGCGCATTTGCAGGCCTGTGCTACGCCGAGTTCGCCTCGATGATGCCGGTCTCGGGCTCGGCGTACTCCTATACCTACAGCACGATGGGCGAAGTGGTCGCCTGGTTCATCGGCTGGAACCTCGTGCTCGAATACATGTTTGCCGCGTCGACCGTCGCGGTCGGCTGGTCTGGCTACCTCAACAGCTTCCTGAGCTCGTTCGGTGCCGCGGTTCCTGTCGCGTTCGCGCAGGCGCCGTTCGCTTATTCGGCCGAGAGCGGATCGTTCGTCGCCACCGGCTCATTGATCAACCTGCCGGCGGTCCTGATCGTGGCCGCGGTTAGTGCCCTGTGCTACCGCGGCATCACCCAGTCCGCTTGGGTGAACGCGCTGATCGTTGCGATCAAAGTGGCCGTCATCGTGATGTTCCTCGGCTTTGCGGCCCAGTTCATCGACGCCGACAACTGGGTGCCGTTCATTCCCGAAAACGAAGGCGGCACGCGCTTCGGCATGGAAGGCGTCATTCGCGGCGCGGCTGTGGTCTTCTTCGCGTACATCGGCTTCGATGCCGTATCGACCGCCGCCGGCGAGGCCAAGAATCCGCAGCGCGACATGCCGATCGGCATTCTCGGTTCGCTGGCGATCTGCACGCTGCTGTACATCGCCATGGCCGCGACGCTGACCGGTCTGCTTCCGTACACCGAGCTCGGCACCTCGAAGCCGATCGCCACGGCACTTGAGACCTACCCGTCCCTGCAGTGGCTGAAGACCGTCGTCGAACTCGGCGCGATCGCCGGCCTCAGCTCGGTGATCCTGGTCATGCTGATGGGCCAGCCGCGCATCTTCTATTCGATGGCGCAGGACGGACTGATGCCGCGCCTGTTCGGCCGCGTGCATCCGAAGTACCGCACGCCGCACCTGGGCACCATCATCGTCGGCGTGGTCGCGGCGACGATGGCTGGTTTTCTGCCGCTCGACTTCCTCGGCGATCTCGTCTCGATGGGCACCCTGCTCGCCTTCGCGACCGTGTCGGCCGGCGTACTGATCCTGCGGTTCACCCGCCCGGACCTGCCGCGTCCGTTCCGCGTGCCGTTCGCCATGGTGATCTGCCCGCTCGGCGTGATCGCATGCTTGTACCTGTTCTGGCAGCCGTTCGCCGACCACTGGAAGGTCATGCTGGGCTGGACGGTGATCGGGTTCCTGATCTACGGGTTCTACGGCTACCGGCACAGCCGCCTGCGCCTGGCTGCCCGGGCCTGATCCCCAGTGTCGACCCGTCCGGTTCGGGAGCCGAGCCTCCTCCAGGCGTTGACGCCACTGCTGTTCCTGGCGGTGGCGCTCGCTACGGCGGTGTCGCTGTTCAAGGACAACTCCTCGTACGGCGCCAACCAGATCGCACTGATGCTGGCTGGCGGCGTTGCGGCGCTGGTCGGCCTGCGCAACGGGCTGACCTGGGCGCAAATCCAGGAAAGCCTTGTCCACGGCGTGTCACTGGCCATCGTTCCGATCTTCATCCTGCTCGCGGTTGGCGCGCTGATCGGCACCTGGATCCTGTCCGGAACCGTACCTACGCTGATCGTGTACGGCATGAAGTTGATGCACCCCTCGTTCTTCTATCCCGCCACCTGCCTCATCTGCGCGATCGTCGCACTTGCGATCGGCAGCTCGTGGACGGTTGCCGGCACGCTCGGCGTCGCGCTTATAGGCGTCGCGCAGGGCCTGGACATGTCCCCGGCCATCACCGCAGGTGCGGTGATCTCCGGCGCGTACTTCGGCGACAAGATGTCGCCGCTGTCGGACACCACGAACATTGCGCCGGCGACCGCGGGTAGCGAGCTCTTCGAACACATCCGGCATATGGTGTGGACCAGCGGCCCAACCATCGTCATTGCGCTGGTTCTGTTCACCGCGGTCGGTCTCGGTGCAGACCGCAACGACGCCGGCAACACCTTTGGCGATCTTCCGGTGCTGCTGGATGCCCAGTTCAGCCTGGGCCCGCACCTGCTGATTCCGCTGCTGGTCGTGTTCGTGCTCGCGGTGCGCGGCTTCCCGGCGTATCCGACCATCCTGATCGGCGCGCTGCTGGGTGCGGTGTTCGCGGTGCTATTCCAGCCCGACCTCGTCGTGAAGCTTGCGGCCAACGAAGCGCTGTCGCGTCCTCTCGCACTGCTGGCTGGTGCCTGGACCGCATTGTTCGATGGGTACAAGGCGACTACCGGCAATGCGGCGGTCGATGAGCTGCTCAGCCGCGGCGGCATGGCCAGCATGCTCAACACGATCTGGTTGATCGTCGCAGCACTGGCGTTCGGTGCGGTGATGGAAGCCACGGGGCTGCTGGAGCGCATGGTCCGCAGCGTGCTGAAGGCGGCGAAGTCCACCGGCGCGTTGATCACCGCGACGCTAGGCACCGCAATCGGCGCGAACGTGATCGCAGCCGACCAGTACATGTCGATCGTGCTGACCGGCCGCCTGTATCGGCCCGAGTTCGAACGTCGTGGGCTGGCGCCTGTAAACCTTTCCCGAGCGCTGGAAGACGGCGGCACGATCACCTCTCCGCTGGTGCCGTGGAATACGTGCGGCGCATACATGGCCGCCACCCTGGGCGTGGCGACGGTGGACTATCTGCCCTACGCGTTCTTCAACCTGCTGAGCCCGGTCGTGGCCGCGATCCTTGCTTACGCGGGCTTCCGGATCCTGCGTGTCTCTCCCGAGGCCGAGCTGGTCCAGGGCAGAGGTACCGCGAGCTGACCCCGGCCAAACCGGGGCCGTGGCAGCGCCCGCCCCGGTCACGGCCCAGTCCGACGCATCGGATAAACTTCGGGGATGACCACGCTCCCCTTTGATGCGCAGCGCCTTTCGCAGTGCGCAGTCGATATCGCCGCTAACGTGCGCGAGCTGTCCGACCGGGGCTGGACCCCGGCGACGAGCAGTAATTTTTCCCAGCGACTGGACGAGCGCCACGTCGCGATCACCGTATCCGGCCGCGACAAGGGCCGCCTGGTGGAATCCGACATCATGGTGGTCGACCTCGACGGGCAGCCGGTCGCGACGACACAGAAGTCGTCGGCCGAAACGCTGCTTCATACCCAGCTCTACAAGCGGTTTGCCGACGTCGGCTGCGTGCTGCACACCCATTCCCAGGCGCAGACTGTCGCGTCGCGGCTCTTCGCGGGCGCGGGCCACGTGCGGCTGGAAGGCTATGAGCTGCTCAAGGCGTTCCGCGGCAACGACACACACGAGATGGCGGTTGAACTGCCGGTGCTGCCGAACAGCCAGGACATGCACACGCTCGCGGCCCAGGTCGATGCCCTGCTCGACCGCCAGGCCATGTGGGGCTACCTCATCGATGGCCACGGCCTGTACGCCTGGGGCCGCGACATGGCCGAAGCGCGCCGCCACCTGGAGGCGTTCGAATTCCTGCTGGGCTGCGAGCTTGAACTGAGGAGACTGCAACGATGAGCCGCCTGCGCATCTTCAACGAGACCGACACCGAGAACCCCCGCATCTCCACGACCGACCTTGCCGAAATCGCGAGCGAACTCGCGAAGATCGGCGTCGGCTTCGAACAGTGGGAAGCGGGCGCACCCGTGAAGGCCGGCGACGCACCCGACATCATCCTTGACGCCTACCGCAAGGACATCGACCGCCTGGTCGCCGAGCGCGGTTTCAAGACGGTCGACGTAGTCAGCATCTCGCCCGAGCACCCCGAGCGCGAGACGATGCGCGGCAAGTTCCTGGACGAGCATTTCCACAAGGAAGACGAGGTCCGGTTCTTCGTCGACGGCTCGGGCCTGTTCACGCTGCACGTCGGCGATCAGGTCTACGAAATTCTCTGCGAGAAAGGCGATCTGATCGCCGTGCCCGATTCGACGCTGCACTGGTTCGACATGGGGCCGCAGCCGAGCTTTGTGGCGATCCGCTTCTTCACTGAAGCGGACGGCTGGGTCGGTCATTTCACCGGTACCGACATCGCCAAGCGCTTCCCGCGTCACGAGCCTGCAAGCGGCGGCTGAAGCTCGCCATCGGGTCGGGACTCGCCGCTCGATGTCCGTCACCAACACGTAGGCCATAGCACCGATGCCGATCCGCGCGATCCTCACCGATATCGAAGGCACCACCAGCAGCATCTCGTTCGTCAAGGATGTGCTGTTTCCGTACGCGCGCCGCATGCTGCCGGGATTCGTCGAGGCCCGGGGTAACGACCCCGAGGTCCGGCGCTGGCTCGACGCCGTGGCGGCCCAGAATGGCGGCCTCTGCGATGACCGCATGACGGTCGAGGTGCTGCAGGGCTGGATCGACGAGGACCGCAAGCACACGGCGCTGAAAGCGCTGCAGGGCATGCTCTGGGCCGATGGCTATCGCAATGCGGACTTCACCGCGCATATCTACGCCGACGCGGCCGAGGCCCTGCGCGAGTGGCACGATGCCGGCATCCCCCTTTACGTCTACTCGTCGGGCAGCGTCCCCGCACAGCGCCTGTTCTTCGGGCACAGCAGCGCGGGCGACCTGACCGGGCTGTTCTCGGGCTGGTTCGACACCGAGGTCGGTGGCAAGCGTGAGGCGGCCAGCTACCAGGGTATCGCCGAGGCGGTCGGGGCCAAGCCCGGCGACATCCTGTTCCTTTCGGACATCGTTGAAGAGCTGGATGCTGCGCGCGAGGCGGGCCTGCAGACGGTCCTGCTCGACAGGCGCGAGGATTACCCGACCGAGCGCAGCGGTGAGGCTACGCACGGGCATCGGCGCGTCGAGACGTTCGCGGATATCGGGGTCTGAGTCTCTCCCGGGCACTTGGGCGCGCGGCGCGGGCGTTGTGGTGCCGCTTCCGTAAAGGCGCCGCCGCACGCACATGCGCTCTCAAGACTCCGTTCGAACGCGACTGCAGGCGTGCAATCGGGAGCAACTGCCGGCATCGGTTGAGCCGACGCGATCACCGGATCGTCGCGCTTCGGTCGCGCTACGGTGCAGCGTCCTCGAGTCGATAACTCGTCTTCGCGCGCTGCTCGCCGAGCCAAGGGTCGACGGTTCGCACCTCAATCCGGTGCTCGCCCACCCCGAGGTCGGTCGGCAGGGCCCCTCTCCACAGATGCGGTGACGGCGTAGCTTCGGGCGAACGGTCATAGCCGCGCAGTGCGGTAGCAGCGTCGTCGGCGACGTTCTGCGCCAGCAGGCGCGGATCGGGCGCTTCGACTCGTTGCATCGGCCGCCACCTGCCGTCGTCGACCCGGTACTCGACCCGCGAGTCAGGCCGGCCCATGTAGACGTTCGCGTACACGCCCCAGGCCGGGTACGCCCCACGGCGCAGCACGCGTGGCGCATGCAGGTGCATCGCCGACGTCGTAGCGGGATCGTCGTTCGCCAGCCGCGCGGGATGCCAGCTCAAGCGGTAATCGCCGTCAACGTCGACTCGTAGCCGCGCGTAGCCGTTCGGCGTGCCGTCGCTCATCGTGGCATCCGGAATGCCCGCCGCATCCTTGACGCCGGACCAGTACGCGCCGCTGGCGGCGCCCACGTTGAACTCGTGCAGCGGCTCCGCTCCGGTCCAGCCGCTCGACGCATCGTGCAGATGGTGCCGCTGCGCGTGGCTGTGTCCGCTCAACACGAGCCGCTTCGGAAAGCGCTGCAGCAGGCTGAACAGTCGCTCGCGGTCCGCTCGGCGGAACGTCTCGCGCCCCGGGGCGGCGTCGAACAGCGGGATGTGGAGCGCGACGACCAGTAGCCGATCGGTAGGCACCGTCGCCAGATAGCGCTCGAGGAACGTGAACTGCTCCTCGCGCAGCCCGCCGACGTACGCGGGCTGCTGGCCCGGCGGTAGCCGGATCACGTCGTCGAGCAGCACGAACGTCGCCTGCGGCTCCTCCCAGGCGAAGGTGTCCGGGCCGTAGTGCTGCACGAACGAATGCAGCGCGTCGGCGTCCCCGCCCGCCCCACTGTCCATGTCGTGGTTGCCGGGGACGTGCAGCCACGGCGTCTGAAGGCGTGCGGTCGCCTTATCGAGTGACGGGTACAGATCGGTACGGCCACGCGCGACCACGTCGCCGAGCGTCAGTCCGAGGTCAGCGGCGGGTGCTGCGCCCGATGCGCCGGCATTAGCAGGCGTCGCTGCGGTGTCGCGCAGTACGGATTCCACGATGTCGCGTTTGTAGTAGTCGACGTCGACCTCGGACTGCGCCTGGGGATCGGCGAACACGAGCACATCCAGGACCGGGCCGACCTTGCTGCGGCGCTTCAGCGCGAAGTCGCAGCGCTGCGCCTGTGCATCGGACGGCATCTGCCAGAAGCCCGGCCCCACGGGGCCGGCGACCGCGAAGGAGTGCGTCGGCGGCTTGATGACGAACACCGGCCGCTCCGACGCCGCTGGCAGCCGGTACTCGCCACCGGTGCCCGTACGGACCAGCTCGACGCCGTCCGATACCAGCACCCGCGGCAGCCCGGGCTCGCGCGCATCGCGAACGCCATCGCCGTCGCGATCCTCGAAAACGGTGCCGGTCAGGCACGACGCTGCGGCAGTCGACACGCCTCCAGCGAACAACAGCAGAGTGGACAGCAATGCGCGCATGGGGCCTCCGACGACGCCCGCATTATGCGAGCGCCCCGTGGCGCAGGGCATCATCCCCGGTGACGCGCGCGCAGCACCTCCACCGCATCCTCGAGCGCCAGCCCCCGTGAGCGCAGCAGAACCTGCAGATGGAACAGCAGGTCCGCCGCCTCGCCGCACAGCGCCGCGTCGTCCTGGACCACGGCGGCGAGCGCCGTCTCGACGCCCTCCTCGCCCACCTTCTGCGCGATCGCGCGCGTGCCCGCTTCGAACAGACGCGTGGTGTAGCTGCCTTCTGGACGATCGTTTTCGCGCGTTGCGATCAACGCATCAAGCTCGGCAAGGAACCCGCCCGGCGCCGCCGGAAAGCAGCTTGTCCGCTGCAGGTGGCATGTCGGACCCTGCGGCCTGGCAAGTACGAGCAGGCTGTCGTGGTCGCAATCGGTATCGATCGAAACCAGCTGCAGGAAGTGCCCCGACGACTCGCCCTTCGTCCACAAACGCTGCTTGCTGCGGCTGAAGAAGGTGACTTGCCCGGCCTCCAGCGTCTTCTGCAGCGCCGCGCGATCCATGTACCCGACCATCAGCACGCGCAGGTTTGCGGCATCCTGCACAACGGCCGGCAGCAGGCCACCCTGCTTGTCGAAATCGAGCAGCTCGGGATTGAAGGCGACGTCAGACATCGGTGGCGGTCCTGTGGTGGTGCTGTTCACGAGATCGTCGGGCGGTCCCGACGATCGATTCAGAGGCGAACCGCGACGCCCTGGTCGGCGAGGTGGCGTTTAAGCGCCGGAATGGCGACGGCCCCCGAATGGAACACGCTCGCGGCCAACGCGCCGTCGACATCCGCCTCGCGAAGCACCGATTCGAAGTGCTCGATCGCACCGGCTCCGCCGGAGGCGATCAGCGGCACCGCGCAACACTCGCGTACCAGCCGCAGCTGCTCGAGGTCGTAGCCCGTGCGCACGCCATCGCTGCCCATGCAGTTCAGCACGATCTCGCCCGCGCCCAGTTGCTGGGCCTGCTGCACCCAGTCCAGCGTGCGCGAAGCGAGCGCCTGCGTGCGCGATGGGTCACCCGTGAACTGACGCACGCGCCACTCGCCGTCGGCGTCGCGCAGGCTGTCGATACCGACCACCACGCACTGCACCCCGAACGCATCGGCGAGCTCGGAAATCAGCGCCGGCCGCTGCAGCGCAGGCGTGTTGATCGACACCTTGTCGGCCCCTGCATGCAGGATCGCCCGCGCGTCCTCGACGCTGCGAATGCCGCCGGCCACGCAGAACGGAATGTCGATCGCCCGCGCAACGCGCTCAACCCAGTCGCGATCGACGACGCGGTCCTGCGGGCTTGCCGTGATGTCGTAGAAGACCAGTTCGTCGGCGCCCTCGTCGCGGTAGCGCTCGGCCAGCCCGACGATGTCGCCCATGTCCACGTGGTCGCGGAAGCGCACGCCTTTCACGACGCGGCCATCGCGTACATCCAGGCACGGGATGATGCGACGGCTCAGCATGCGGCGGACTCCGCGCACAGCGCCGCGAGGTCGATGCGACCCTCGAGCAGTGCCTTGCCGAGCACGGCGCCGCTGCACCCGGCGTCGCGTGCGTCTACTACGTCGCGGCTGTCACGCACCCCGCCCGACGCCTGCACGGCGACCTGCGGTGCGATTTCGATCAGAGACCGGTAGAGATCCAGATTCGGCCCTGCCAGCATGCCGTCCCGCGCGATATCGGTGCACAGCAGGTGTTGCAGCCCGGAATCCGCATAACGTTTCAAAAGTCCATCCAGCGCGACGCCACTGGCCTGCGTCCAGCCTGCCGTCGGCAGCTGCCACTGGCCCGATTCGTCCTGGCGTGCGTCGAGCGCGACGGTAATACGCTCGGCGCCGAAGCGCTGGAGCCAGCCGATGACGAGTTCCGGCTCGCGCACTGATAGCGACCCGACGACGACGCGGTCTGCGCCGGCCGCGAGGATCGCCTCGACATCAGCTTCGCCCCGCACGCCGCCGCCAGTCTGCACACGCAACGGCGTAGTGGACTTGATCGCGGCCAGCAGCGGCGCGAGCGTGTAGCCGCCGGCACGGGCGGCGTCGAGATCGACCAGGTGCAGCCACTGCGCACCCGCTTTCGCGTAGCGCGCGGCGACCTCGGCCGGCTCGCCCGGGTAGCGTGTTTCCTGGTCGTAATCGCCCTGTCGCAGGCGCACGACGCGGCCGTCGCGCACGTCGATAGCGGGATACAGCGTGAAGCTCATGCGGCGACTCCGGACAGGAAGTTCTCGAGCAGGCGTGCACCGACCGATGCCGAGCGCTCCGGGTGGAATTGGGCACCGTGGCAGTGCCCGCGGCGAACGACGGCCGCGAACTCGATGCCGTGCTCGCTGGTGGCCAGCGTGTGCTCGGTCACCGGTGCGGCGTAGCTGTGGACGAAGTAGGCCTGCTCACCGGCGGCGATTCCAGCAAGCAGCGGGTCATCGCGGCGCGGCTGCAACCCGTTCCAGCCCATGTGCGGGACACGGATACCCGGCGCCGGCGGCAGTTTGCGCACGCGGCCCGGCAACAAGCCAAGGCACTCGACGTCGCCTTCCTCGGAGGACTCGAACAGCAGCTGCATGCCGAGGCAAACGCCGAGCAGCGGCTGGCGAAGAGCGCGCACCACGTCGACCAACCCAAGCTCCTGCAGGCGCGCCATGCCGGGCGCGGCGGCGCCAACGCCGGGCAGGATCACGCGGTCGGCCGCCTGGATCTCGGCCGCGTCCGCCGTCATGCGTGCGCGCACGCCTAGGCGCTCCAGCGCATAGCAGACCGAGCCGATGTTCGCTCCGCCCGAGTCGATCAGCGCGACTTCCATCAACGACCTCCCGTTTGCTGAGACGTCACAGCACGCCCTTCGTACTTGGCAGGTCGCGCCCTTCGCGGCGCAGCGCTTGCCGAAGCGCGCGCGCCACCACCTTGAAACTCGCCTCGACCTTGTGGTGGTCGTTGTCACCTTCGACCTTCAGGTGCAGATTCAGGCCCGCGGTTTCGCAAAGCGAACGGAAGAAGTGCGGCAGCAATTCCGTCGGCATGTCACCGACGCGCTCGCGAACGAACGAGCCGTCGAACACGAAGTACGGCCTGCCCGAGAAATCCAGTGCGGCGCTGGCCAGCGTCTCATCCATCGGAAGCGTGAAGCCGTAACGGCCGATGCCACGCTTGTCGCCGAGCGCTTCACGCAGCGCCTGCCCGAGCGCGAGCGCGCAGTCCTCGATCGTGTGGTGCTCGTCGATATGCAGGTCGCCTTCGCATTGCAGCGAGAGCGCAAAACCGCCGTGCTTGCCGAGCTGCTCCAGCATGTGATCGAAGAAGCCGAGGCCGGTGTGCACATTCGGCTCGGCAGCGCGGTCGAGGTCGATCTCGACGTTGATGCGGGTCTCGCGCGTCACGCGGGTCGTCTTCGACCTGCGCGGAGCCTCGACGAGTTCGTGCGCGATGCCCGCCCAATCCCACTCCCCACCGAACTGCTCGGTGCGCAGCTGAAATGCACGGATGCCGAGGTTCTTCGCGAACGCGTTGTCGGTCTCGCGATCGCCGACCATCGCCGAGCGCTTCCAGTCGATGCTGCGGTCCTGCAGCAGCGGCACGACGAGTCCGATGTTCGGCTTGCGTGTCGGCGCGTTGTCGGCCGGCCAGCTGCAGTCGATCAGCACGTCGCGAAACGAGATGCCCTGGCTTTCGAACACCTGCATCATCAGGTTGTGCGGCGCATCGAAGCTTTCGCGCGGATAGCCTTCGGTACCGAGCCCGTCCTGGTTGGACACCATGACGAACTGGTAGCCCGCGTCGCGCAGCCGAAGCATCGCGGGGATCACGCCTTTCACGAAGCGCAGCTTCTCGTACGCGTCGATCTGGAAATCCTCGGGCTCCTCGATCAGCGTGCCGTCGCGGTCGACGAACAGAGTCGGCGTCATGCGGTCACCTGCGCGGTTAGCACATCGAGGACAGCCGCATTCTGCTCCGGCGTGCCGAGGCTGATGCGCAGCGCATCGCCGAGCATCGGCGCCGCGCGAAGGTCGCGCACCACGGTGCCGGCCGCGAGCAGCCGATCGAACACTGCCTGAGGGTCGTCGAAGCGGGCCAGCAGAAAGTTCGCGTCCGATGGATAGACGCAGCGCACCCCGGGCACACTCGCCAACGCGCGCGCCAGGCGGTCACGTTCGATCGTCACCGTACCGACGGCCGCAGCGGTCGCAGCCTGGGCCTCGGAAGACAAGGCGCGCTCGGCCAACGCAACGCACGAAGCCGGCAGCGGATACGGCGCCTGGCAGCGTCGCAGCACGTCGATCAACGCCGGGTCCGCAATGACGCTGCCGATGCGCTCGCCGGCGAGTGCATGCGCCTTCGACAGCGTGCGCAGCACGGCGATGTTCGGCTGGGTGCCGATGCGCGCCACCGCCGACGGACCGTCCGCATATTCGAGATAGGCCTCGTCGACCGCGACCAGAGCGCGACCTTCGAGGGTTTCGGCCAGTGAAACGACCTGCTCGAGCGGCAGCAATGTGCCTGTCGGGTTGCCCGGTGAGCACAGGAACACGATGCGTGCCCCCTGCTCCCGTGCCGCGACGGCTACGGCATCGAAATCACAACGCCAGCCTGCGGACTCGTCGACCAGCGGCACATCGACCACGCGACACCCATGAAGGCGCGCGTTGACGGCGTACATGCCGAAGGTGGGCGACGTGATCAGGATCGCGTCGTTGCCGGGCCGGCACAGCGCGCGCACCAGCAGGTCGATTGCTTCATCGCTGCCGCGACCGACGAGAAGCTGGCCCGGGTCGCAGCCGTACAGCGCCGACAGCCGTTCGCGCAGGCGCTGCGGCTGTGGATCGGGATAGCGACGCGCGCTTCCGTCCGGGTTGCCGGCGTTCGACCACGGTGATTCGTTCGCATTGAGCCAGACCGCGCCTTCAAGGCGGTCGCTGCGAGCGGATTTGTAGCCTGCGAACGCGCGCAGGTCCTCGCGCACCAGATCGAGAACGGTGCTCATGCGGGCAGCGCCTCCAGCCGCAGCGACACCGCGAGGCGGTGCGCATCCAGCCCCTCGGCCGACGCGAGTTCGACCGCGCACGGGCCGATCGCGGCCAGCCCCTCGGGCTGCACGTCCTGGACCGTGATCGCGACCTGGAAGCTGGCCACGTTGAGGCCACCGGAATAGCGCGCTGCACCGCTCGTGGGCAGTACGTGGTTGGTGCCGCTGCAGTAATCGCCGAGCGCCTCCGGCGACCAGTCGCCGAGGAATACGGAGCCCGCAGCCTGTACCTGGGGCAACCAGCGGCGTGCGTCGCGCAGCGCAAGGATGAGGTGCTCGGGCGCGTAATCGTTGCTGATCGCAAAGGCCGACTCGATCGAATCCACTTCGATGAGTCGCGAGGATTCGAGCGCACGGCGCGCGATCGCCGCGCGCGGCAGCGACTGCAGTTGCTCTTCGATG
This sequence comes from Lysobacter korlensis, assembly GCF_042434515.1. NCBI lineage: Bacteria > Pseudomonadati > Pseudomonadota > Gammaproteobacteria > Lysobacterales > Lysobacteraceae > Lysobacter > Lysobacter korlensis. The sequence continues at coordinate 1,791,498 of NZ_JBHLTG010000001.1, read as the reverse complement.
CGCGCCTCGACGGCGTCGATCAATGCGGAGTCGTCGGAAATCAGGATCACCTGCGAGTCGGGGCCGTGTTCGGCCTGGGACAGCAGGTCTGCAGCGACGAACGCAGGGTTCGCACCGGTGTCTGCGATCACGAGTACCTCGGACGGCCCGGCCGGCATGTCGATCGCCGCGCCACCTTCCATCATCGATACCTGCCGCTTCGCCTCGGTCACGTAGGCGTTGCCGGGCCCAAACAGCTTGTCGCACTTGGGCACGCTGTCGGTGCCGAATGCCATCGCGGCGATCGCTTGGGCGCCGCCGAGCTTGAACACGCGCGTGACGCCGCAGCGCGACGCGGCGTACAGCACCGCCGGATCGGCGCTGCCGTCGCGGCGCGGTGGCGTGCAGAGCACCACGTCGCGGCACCCCGCGAGCTGGGCGGGCACGCCGAGCATCAACGCGGTCGATGGCAACGGGGCGGAACCGGCCGGCACGTACAGCCCCACCCGGCCGATCGGCCGCAGCATGCGTTCGCAGCGAACGCCGGGGGCGGTGTCGATCGCGTATGGCAGAGTCATGCCGCCGCGGTGGAATCGCTGGATGCGGGTTGCAGCTTCATCGATCGCGCTGCGCAAGCTGGCCGGCAAGGACTCGACGGCCTGCGCAAGCTCCTCTTCCGGCACTTGGAACCGCTCCAGCGACACGCCGTCGAAGCGTTCGCTGATTGCGCGAAGCGCGGCATCGCCGCCCGCGCGCACCTCGGCAACCAGGCCAGCAACGGAGCGGGAAATCTCCTCGCCCGCCTGCTGCGCAGGACGGCGAAGCGCGTCAGCCCGGGCGCCGGCATCGATCTCGTTCCACTTGAGACGCTTCATGCCAGCATCCCTTCGATCGGCAGCACCATCAGCCCGCGCGCGCCGGCCCGCTTGAGCTCCTCGAGCCGTTGCCAGGTCACCGCGCCGTGGCAGAGCGCCTGCAGCGCCAGACCATCGCCATCGTCGAGCCGCATTACGGTTGGTGTTTCGGCGTCTGGCAGCAGGGGCAACAGTCGCGCCAGGGCCTCGCGTTGTGCCTGGAACATCAGCAGCTTGCTCTTGCGGACCTTGAGCGCACCGTCGAGGCGGCGCATCAGCAGATCAGCCAGCCCGGCACGGACGGGGTCGAACTCGGCGATCGGCCCGGCAAGCACCGCTTCGCTCTCGAGAATGGTTTCGACCGGCTTGAGCTGGTTTGCCGCGAGCGTCGCGCCACTGGAAACGAGGTCACAGATGGCCTCGGCCTGGCCGAGTCGCGGCGCGATCTCGACCGAGCCGGACAGCAGCACGGTCTCGGCCTCGATTCCCTGGGTGGCCAGCCACTGACGCACGAGGCCGGGATAGCTCGTGGCGATCCGCTTGCCCGCAAGCTGCTGCGCCCCCTCCCAAGTCCAGGCATCCGGAACGGCCAACGCAAGCCTGCACTGCCCGAACCCGAGCGCACGCCACTCGCGGAAGACGGGCTGTGCCCCGGCGGCTTCGCGCGCGAGGCCGGTCTCGGTCAGCACATTGCGACCCACGACGCCGAGGTCGCAGACACCGTCGGCAATCAGGCCCGGGATGTCGTCGTCGCGGACCAGCAGCAGGTCGACCGGCAGCGTTTCGCCGAAACAGAACAGCCGGTCGCGGCTCTCGCGCCAACTCAGGCCACAGGATGCAAGCAGCGACCGGGCCGGATCGGCGAGGCGACCGGACTTCTGGATCGCGATGCGTAGGCGATCACGCGTGGGCGCCGTAATGGACGGGGTCATGAATAGGTTCCAGTGGGTCGGGGTCAGGACCGGGCGGTTGCGCCCAGCCCCTGGATGGCGGCTGCGTAACCGCCGGCGCCGCGTTCCAGCGTGCGGGCGACGCGCCCGATCGTGGTCACGCTGACGGCGGTTCGTTCGTGGATTTCTCGGTACGGCACGCCCTCGAGCAGCAGGGGCACTACCCGCCAACGGTCGCTCATGGCTTCGAGCTCGGCCGGCGTGCACAGGTCCTCGAGGAACGCGCGCATCCGGTCGGGGTCCCGCACCGCGACGAGCGCCTGCGCGAGGTCCGCCACTGCGTCATGGAGATGCTCTGCGTCGGCCGTGCGTCGCTTCATCGGATTAATGTATTAGCGCGTTAATACATTGTGCTGCGCTTCCGGGACGCGAGTCAACAGCGCAAGCGTCAGTGCGACCAAGGTTTATTCCGAGGGACCCGCCGCCGCCCCCCACCTAGACTGCCAGGTCGGCCATCGACCCCATGGCCTGTTGGTGCAAGGGACTCGTGCGTGGGCAAACCAATCCGGATCCTGCTGCGCGGCTGGTTGATCCTGCTGACACTCTTTGCATCGACCATCGCGACCGCCGCATCCCCCTTGGTGCTCGGCGAGACGACCTCTGACCTGCCGATGGCCCCTCACTTGGGCAGCCTGCACGACCCGTCAGGCCGCGTGAGCATCCACGATGCGCTGCGCGCACAACAGAACGGCAGCTTCGCCCCGCTCCCGTCCACGGCACTCGGGTTCCGGGAAGGCGCATTCTGGCTCCACACCACCGTGGTGAACCGGAACCCCGACGAGCCACGGTGGCTGCTGGTGCAGCAGTACGCGCTGAGCGACCGGGTGGACGTCTTCCTGCGCTACCCCGACGGCCGCATCGAACACCAGGCCAGCGGCGACAGCCTGCCGTTCCGGGCGCGTAGCATTCCGTACCGGCATCCGAACTTCTGGCTGCGGCTGCCACACGGCGCACCCGTCGACCTGTTCGTCCGCGTCCAGAGCACGAGCTCGATGCAGGTGCCGCTGTGGTTGCACACGCCCACCTCGTTCACCGCGCTCTCGCGCGACGCGCAGTTCGGCATCGGCATCTATTACGGCATCCTGCTCGCGCTGCTGTTCTACAACCTGGTGCTGTGGATCACGCTGCGCGACGCCAGCTACTTCTGGTACGTATTCCATATCAGCGCGTTCGGGCTGGTGCTGTTCACCCTCAACGGGCTGGGCTTCGAATACCTGTGGCCGCAGTCGCCGGATTTCGCGCAGAAGGCCGTGCCGCTCTTCATCTGCCTCGGGCAGATCGGCATGCAGCAGTTCGCTCGTGTCTTCCTCGAACTGCGCCGCCGCTGGCCTCTGGGCGACCGGATCACGCTGGTGATGATCCTGTTCTTCGCGTTGCTCTGCATCGCGACGTTCTGGCTGCCGACCAGCCTGTCGACCCAGGTCGCCTCGGCATCGGTCTTCCTCAGCATCGCGTGGATCGCGATCGCCGCCATCGTGGTGACGGCGCGCGGCTACAAACCGGCGCGGCTTTTCCTGCTCGCGTGGTCGATGCTGCTGCTGGGCACCGGCATGTTCGCCGCGATCGCGTTCGGCCTGGTGCCGAAAAATTTCATCACCGAGTACGGGGTGCAGATCGGTTCGGCATTCGAGATGCTGCTGCTCTCCATCGCACTCGGCTACCGCTACTCGGCCCTGCGCAACGAGAACGAACGCATCGTGCGCGAGGCAAAGATGCACCTGGAGCACAAGGTCGAGCTGAGGACGACCGAGCTGCGCAATGCGCTGGCCCAGCTGGGCGATGCGCACGCGCGGCTGCGCGAGTCGAGCCAGCGCGACGGGCTGACCGGCCTGCATACCCGCAGCCACTTCCGCGAAATCTATGGCGGCTTGCTCGCCCGCGCGCGCGACGAAGGAAAGCCGCTCTCGTTGCTGATGATCGACATCGATCACTTCAAGCAGATCAACGACAGTCACGGCCATCTGGTCGGCGACGAGTGCCTGCGATGGGCGGCGCAGAGCATCGGACAGACCTTGCGACCGTACTCGGCCGTGCCGGCACGGTTCGGCGGCGAGGAATTTATCGTCGCCCTGCCCGGCCTCGACCTCGCGCGGGCGCAGCAGGTCGCGACCGAAGTGCTCGCACAGCTCCGCGGGGGCGCCTGCAGGACCCAGGACCACGAGATCCGCATCACCGCGAGCATTGGCGTGCACGAGGTCGACCCGACCCGCGAGCCCGGCATCGAGGCTGCACTGCGACACGCCGACGAGGCGCTGTACCGGGCCAAGCACGAGGGACGGGACCGCGTCCGGGTCTCATGCGCCAAGCCGGACTGAGCTGCGCCAGCCCGAACTGGCGCAGCCTGCTCCGATCAGATGGCGCGGCTGGCCCGCACCGCGTCCAACACTACCCGTCGGCTCACCAGCGCCACCGCCGTCGCGACCTCCCGGTCCAGTGCCCTGTCGCGTTCGAGGAACGGGATATGCGCACGGATCGCCTCGTGTGCCACCGCGACGTCGCGACCGGGGCGGAACTCGGGCGCGGCGGCGAGTTCGCTGCGCAGTCCCTCGACTTCGCGCAGGAATGCGTCGTGCTCATCGCCGGCACGCAGGGGGCCGCCAAACACCTTCGCCGCAAACCCCGGCGCATCAACGTGCGCCGCTAGTTCACGCGCCGCGTTGATCATGTCGCGCCGCAGGTCCAGCGCCTGTGCGGCGGTGTAGAGCTCGAGCCCGAGCACCTTGCCGAGATCGTCCGCCATCGCGAGCACATGGCGGGCCTCGTTCGCGCCCATTGACACGTGGTCCTCGGCATTCGCGCTGGTCGGGATCGAATACACGCTGGCGGGATGCGCGCGGCTCGCCAGATCGTTGACGATCGCGGCGGCCGTGTACTGCACGATCATGTAGCCCGATTCCGTCGCATCCTCATTGCCGATCAGGAACGCCGGCAGGCCGTCACTGGTTGCGGGATCGAGCAGCTTGTTGAGCCTGCGCTCGCTGATGCTCGCAAGCACGGGAATCGCGGCCTTGACGTAGCTCATCGCTAGCGCAAGCGGCATGCCGTGAAAGTGGCCGGCCGAGATGACCTGCTGCTCCACGTGCTCGGCCTGCGCATCGGGGAAGACGATCGGGTTGTCGGTCAGCGCGTTGAGTTCGATCTCGAACACGCGTGCCGCCTGGGCAACCGCGTCACGAACCGCACCGTGCACCTGCGGCGTGCAGCGCAGTGAATAGCTGTCCTGGGGCTGGTGCTTCTTGCCGCCGCGGAACGGCCTGAACCGCGTATAGAACTTCTCCCGGCCGTGCCGCTGGCTGAGCGGCACCCAGTCCCAGCCGATGTCGAACCGGAGCGACTCGACATGCGGATGCGCACCCGCGATCTGCGTCCAGCTGTCGGGCAGCCACGGGCGGTAGCGCGGAACGAGGTGGTACGGGATGTCGGCGAGCGTCGAGCCGTCGAGCAGGCGCCGGAGATTCGTTGCCACCTCGACCTGTCCCGGATGCGGTCGCAGCGCATGGACCTCGGGCGCGAACGCACCCAGGCGGCCCGCGAACGCATCGATCGTCATCGCCGCTGCGAGATCCGCGGTGTCCAGCAGATCCTCGAGCTTGGCCAGCGCCAGCACGCCACAGGCCAGCATCTGCGCCGTGCCGTTGTTGAGCGCAAGCCCCTCCTTGTAGGACAGCGAAATCGGCGCCAGCCCGGCACGCGACAGTGCGTCGGCGCCCGCAAGACGCTCGCCCTTGTAGAACGCCTCGCCGCCGCCGAGCAGCACGATGGCCAAGTGCGACAGCGGGGCCAAATCGCCGCTGGCGCCGACCGAGCCCAGCTGCGGCACGACCGGCACGATGCCGGCATTGAGCATCGCTGCCAGCGCACGAAGCGTTTCGACACGGATGCCCGAATGCCCACGCATCAGCGTGTTGATGCGGATGCAGAGCATCGCTCTGACGACCTCGGCGGCGAACGGATCGCCGACACAGACCGCGTGCGTGACGATCAGGTTGTACTGCAGCTCTTCGTGCAGCGACTCGTGCGGGTTCATCGCGTCACGCCCGCCGCCGGAGCGCACGCGGTGTGCGCCGAGCAGGCGATCGGCGTTGCTGCCGAAGCCGGTCGAGACCCCGTAGATCGGTTCTTCGCGTCCGACCTGTTCGGCCAGGAACTGCGCTGCACGGGCGACGGCCGGCAACTGCGCTTCGTCGAGCTCGACCGGCGCCCCATATGCAACCGCAATGAGTTGCGCGCGCGTCAGTGAACGGCCGTCAAGGCGGACGGCCTCTGCGTGTTGCATGCTCATCGCGACAGCACCTCTGCCTGGGCCAATTCAACGCGCAGCGTTTGCGCAAGTTCGGTGCGACTGACTTCGAACTGATCCTCGCGGCGCAGGTCTTTGACCGTCACGCTGCCACGCGCCATCTCGTCCTCTCCGAGCACGACGACGAAGCGGATGCCCGCACGGTCCGCGTACTTGAACTGCTTGGCGAGCTTGGCCGGCTCCATCACTACTTCTGTATTAATGCCCGCTGCGCGCAGCTCGCTTGCGATCGACAGGCACTTCGGCAGGTGGTCGGCCTGCATCTGGGTCACCAGTACCTGCACCGTGCTTTCCGCACTGTGGACCAGCCCGGCTTCGCGCAGCTGCCAGAACAACCGCGTCAGTCCGATCGAGATGCCAACGCCCGGCAACTTCGACTTGGTGTAGTGGCTGGCAAGATTCTCGTAGCGGCCGCCCGAGCAGATCGAACCGATCTGCGGATAGTCGTTGAGCGTGGTCTCGTACACGGTGCCCGTGTAGTAGTCGAGTCCACGCGCAATCGAAAAATTGAGCGCATATGCCGATTCGGGCACACCGAGCGCACGCACCAGATCCAACACCTCGCGCAGCTCGGCGACGCCATCACGGAGCGCCTGGTTGCCCTCGCCGAGTGCGTCGAGCCGCGCGAGCGCGTCGGCATGCGACGTGGAACGAACGGCAACGAATTCCAGGATGCGCTCGACCGCAGCGGCGTCGAGGCCAAATCCCTCGCCAGCGAGCGTCTCGCGCACGTAATCCGCCCCGCGCTTGTCGAGCTTGTCGACTTCGCGCAGCACCAGTGCCTGCAATTCGGAATCGGCCACGCCCTGCGCTTCGAAGAAACCGCGCATCAGCTTGCGATTGTTGAGCTGGATCGTGAATGCGCCGATGTCGAGTTCGGAGAACACGGCATGGATGACGGCCGGCAGCTCCGCATCGAAGCGCACGCTCAGTGCGTCCTTGCCGATGACGTCGATATCGCACTGATAGAACTCGCGGAACCGCCCGCGCTGCTGGCGCTCACCACGGTAGACGCGCTGCATCTGGTACCGACGGAACGGGAATGCGAGTTCGTGTTCGTGCTCGGCGACGTAACGCGCCAGCGGCACGGTGAGGTCGAAGCGCAGCGCGAGCTCGGGCGTGCCCTCCTCGTTCTTCGCAAGTGCGCCCGTGGACTGCACGAAGTAGACCTGGCGCTCGGTCTCGCCGCCCGACTTGGTCAGCAGCACATCGGTGAGTTCCATCACCGGCGTTTCGACCGGAAGGAAGCCGAACCGCTCGAAGTTGCGACGGATCGTGTCGAGCATGCGCTGGAACGCGATCTGGTCGGGCGGAAGCAGTTCCATCACCCCGGGCGGGGTACGCGGCTTGATCAAGGCAGGCTCCAGGCGCAGATTGCGCGCCGTCGGGAAAGCCACGCAGTTTAACGGCGAGACGTCCGTCCCGGTTCGCATGAGTGGTCGCAGGTCGATCGATCGCAGTTTGCCTCTTGCGGGTGGCCGGGCCACTGGCTAGAATTTGCGGCTCTGCAGTCGGGGTGTAGCTCAGCCTGGTAGAGCGCTACGTTCGGGACGTAGAAGTCGCAGGTTCAAATCCTGTCTCCCCGACCAACTATGCAGTGAACGGAAAACCGGCCTCGGCCGGTTTTTTTGTGCGTGTGTGACTGACGCTGGACGGTGGCGGCGGGAAAGCCGAGCCCACGTGCCGCTGGCACGGAACGTGCGTGAGCTACATCACAAGGGGCCGACAGTGGGGACTGTCGCGCCGACCTATCTCTTAGGGGCCAACGCCGAATGCTCGTGCTGCGTCGTACCGCAGTGGCCGTGGCCGTGCTTATTGCCGGCAGCGTGTCACCTCATGCGTCAGCAAGTGACCGCGCCGGGCATGCGAGTGCCGTGCAGGCGGATGTTGCAAGGTTGCGCTCGTCAGGGGATTGGCTGGGCGCGCTCGCCCGTATCGAGCAGGCGCTCGCCGAGTCGCCCGACGACCGCGAGCTGTACCGGCTCCGGGTGCTCACGCTCGCCGACGTCGGCGCGAGCCACCGGGCGTGGACGCTGTTCCGGGCCAGGCCGGAATGGTTCGACAGCGCCGAGCGCATGCGTTTTGAAACGGCGCAGGTAGCACGGCTGATCAACTGGAGCCGGCTGTACGCCGCGAATGAGCAGGATCGCCTTGCGGAAGCCGAAGCGGCGGCCGCGCGCATCCGCGAGTTCCGCTCGGCGGCCCCAGGCGATGCGCATGCGTCGAGCAATCTCGATTTCGACGAACTGATCCTGCTCAACCGGCTCGCGCGCCACGAAGAAGTCGTGCGGCGGTATCGCGGAATGCTGGCGCAGGGTCGCGATGTGCCGTCGTACGTCCTCGCAGCCGTTGGCGACTCGCTACTAGCCGAGCGCGCGCCGGAGCAGGCAGCCGTCGCACTCGCGGCCGCAGCCGAGCATGCCCCCGACAACCATGACGCCACACTGCAGCTTGCCTACGCCCACGTCGAAAGCGAACGCTTCGGCGAGGCGCTGGCGCTGCTCGAGCGCACCCTCGAACAGCAGCCCGCCTGGCCCAGGCCCCACGGCGCCCCGCGAGGGCACGAAAACCGGTTTCGCCTTGACGCCGAGGTGACCTACGCGCTGGTGCGCGCCTTTGACGAGGACCTCGCCGGCGCACAGGCGACGCTCGAACCGCTGGGCGCGGCCGCGCCGAGCAATGCCGAGCTGCAGTCATCGCTTGGCACCGTTTACCTGTTCCGCGGTTGGCCGGAAGCGGCACTGCAGCGCTTCAGCATCGCGGCGACCCTCGACGAGCGCCACGTTCCCGCGATGCTCGGCCAGGTCGCCGCGCTGTCCGCACTGGACCGGTTCGACGAGGCCCGTCCGATCCGGGCCCGGTTGGTCGAGTTCTACGGAAGCGAGGTCAACGTGCAGGACATGGAGCGTCGCTGGCGTGTCGCCCGCGGAGCCGGGGTGAGGGCCTACGCTGCCGCGGGCGATGGCCGGGGTGACGCTGGCGTATCCCCACTCGGCAGCCGTGACGTCGCGGCCGGGGTCGAGGCCCACAGCGCTCTGCTCGCCGACAAATGGCGTGTGCTGCTGCGCAGCGAGCATCGCCGCGCGGACTTTGCCGACCAGCGTGGCCGCCTGCACCGCAACGATATCGGCGTCCAATACGCCTACCGTGGCCTCAACGCAGCGGCGCTGGTCGGTCGTGCGACGGACGGCCTCGGTGGCACCGGCGCGACAGCCACGCTCAGCACGCGGCTCGATGATCACTGGACTGTGGGCGCCGAGCTACGTCGAAATGATGCGGGGGCCTCGCTGCAGGCGCGCGCGGCGGGCATCACCGCGGACTCCGCGCGCGTAAACGCGAGCTACCGCCGCCACGAATCGGCAGCGATTTCGTTCGGCGCGAGCCGGTTCCGCTATGACGACGGCAACCGGGTCGACGCGGTCGATGTCTCGGCGAGCCGCCGCTGGATCAGCGAGCCTCATCTGACGGTGGCCGGCCTCGTCGACTTCGATGCAAGCCGGGCCAGCCGCGACGACGCGCCCTACTTCAATCCCGCACGTGCGGCGACACTCGGCTTCGGCATCGACGTCGACCGCATCGCATGGCGAAGGTACGAGCGGCATTTCCGGCACCGCCTGGCCGCCTCGGCAGGCGTGCAGTGGCAGGACGGCTTCGGCACCGCCTGGGTCCCGGCCTTGCGATATGGCCACGAGTGGCAGTTCGCGCCGGCACGCGGGCTCGAGTACGGGCTGAGCTGGTCGCGGCCTGTGTACGACGGCCAGCGCGAAACACACGTTGCGCTGGATATCGAACTTAGGTGGGGAGAGTGAGCGGCATGCGCTTGGTGATTTCGGCGCTGTGGGCGCTCGTGCTGATGTTCGCGGCGCCGCTGACGGCGATGGCAGCGAAAGGCCCCGCGACCGAGCCGCTGCTGGTTCTGAGCTACCACGACATTCGCGACGACGTGGCCCCCAAGGGCGACGCGGACGCATTCGCGGTCAGCGCGCAGAACTTTGCCGCGCACCTGGACTGGCTGTCGGGACAGGGATACCGGCCGGTGTCCCTGTCACAGGTCATCGAGGCGTCGAAAGGCGGCGCTCCGCTGCCGCCGAAGCCGGTGCTGATCACGTTCGATGACGGCCTGCGGAGCGTCTATACGAAGGCGTTTCCGCTGTTGCGCGCGTACGGATACCCCGCCCTCGCCGCCGTGGTGACGGATTGGGTCGATCTGCCGGCGGGCCGTACGGTCGACTACGGGCCGCGCCCGTTCACGGGCGAAGACTTCCTGACCTGGGACCAGCTGCGCGAAATGCAGGCCAGCGGCCTGCTCGAGGTCGCGAGCCACAGCGCGGACCTGCATCGCGGGGTGACGTCGAACCCGCAGGGCAACTCGACGCCAGCCGCCGTGACACGCATCTACGATCCGGCGCACGGTTACGAATCGGAGGCCGCTTACCTCGCGCGCATCCGCAATGACCTCGCCCGCAGCGCCGCGACGATCGAGCGCGAACTAGGGCGCGCACCGCGGGCGATCGTCTGGCCGTACGCGGCCTATAGCGACGTCACGAACGAGATCGCCGACTCGCTGGGCATGACGGTTTCGTTCGACCTCGAAGGTCGCTCGACGCCGGTCACCTCCGGCCTGCACGGCCTGGCCCGCCTGCTGCTCACGAACAACGCAACGCTTGGCGACCTTGTCTACCAGCTGCGCCACGACGAGGAGCGCACCGGCGTGCGCGCACTGCAGATCGACCTCGATGCCGTGTACGACGCAGACCCGGCCCAGCTCGAGCGGAACCTCGATGAGCTCGTCGAGCGCGTCAAGCGCGTCGGGCCGACCCACGTGTTCCTGCAGGCATTCGCGGACCCGGACGGCAATGGCTCCGCCGATGCGCTGTACTTCCCGAACCGCTTCCTGCCGGTGCGCGCGGATCTGTTCAACCGCGTGTCGTGGCAGCTGAAGTCGCGGGCGGGCGTGGAGGTGTTCGGCTGGCTGCCTGTGCTCGGCTTCGAACCCGCGGACGCTCGGATGCGGCAGGAACTCGCGATCCGCAATGCCGCTCCGGACGAAATCTTCCGCTTGGACTTCACCCGGCCCGAAGTGCGGACGATGGTGCGCGGGATCTACGAGGACCTCGCCGTCGCCGGCAACCTGCAGGGCCTGCTGTTCCACGACGACGCATACCTGCGCGATACCGAACTGACCGGGACGCTGGCGCCCGACGCGCACATCCGGACGCAGGCCCTCATCGATTTCACCCTCGAGCTCGAACGCGCGGCCGAGCGCTGGCGTCCGAAGCTCAAGACGGCGCGCAACCTCTACGCGCGGACGGTGCTGCAACCCGAAAGCGAAGCGTGGTTTGCGCAGCGCCTCGACCGCTTCAACGCCGCATACGACTACACCGCGGTGATGGCGATGCCCTGGATGGAGGGTAGCCGCGCGCCTGAGCGGTGGCTGGACGGGCTGGTCAAAGCCGCACGCCGCCACGACCCGCAGCTGACGCAGACCCTCTTCGAGCTGCAGACGCTCGACTGGCGAACCTCGCAACCGATCCCGGGCGAGCGCCTCGTCGAGCAGGTTCATCGCCTGCTCGCGCAGGGCGTGCGCCACATCGGCTGGTACCCGGACGACTTCATCGGCAACCGCCCGCGCCTCGAGCACGCGCGGGAAGCGATGTCGGCGCGATCCTTCCCTTACGAGGAGCGCTGACATGGGTCAGACGCCATGGCTGGCCCCGCTGTTCGAGTTCGCGTTCTACTACCCGCTGGTGATGTCGTTCTTCTGGATGTCGGGCGGCCTGTACTACTACATGCGTCGCGAGCGGCGCGCGCGACCGCGCACCGATCCGCCGCCGATGCAGGCGTACCCGTTCGCGAGCATCCTGATCCCGTGCCACAACGAAGGGGCGCAGGTCGATGAGACGCTGCGGGCCGCGCTGGCGCAGCACTATCCGGACTACGAAGTCATCGCGATCAACGATGGCAGCCGCGACGACACCGCCGAGAAACTGGACGCGCTCGCGGGCCAGCACGAGCGGCTGCGGGTCATCCATCTGGACCGCAACCTCGGCAAGGCGAACGCGCTCCGCATGGGCGCGCTCGCCGCGCGGTCGGAATACCTGATCTGCATCGACGGCGATGCGCTGCTGGACCCGTACGCGACGCACTGGATGGTCTGGCACCTCACCAGCGGCCCGCGCGTGGGTGCGGTGACCGGCAACCCGCGCATCCGCAACCGGTCCACCCTGCTCGGCAAGCTGCAGGTCGGCGAGTTCTCCTCGATCATCGGCATCATCAAGCGCGCCCAGCGTGTCTACGGGCGGTTGTTCACGGTATCGGGCGTCATCAGCGGCTTCCGCCGCACCGCCCTGAACCGCATCGGCTACTGGTCCGATGACATGGTGACGGAGGACATCGACATCAGCTGGCGCCTGCAGATGGACTACTGGGACATCCGCTACGAGCCGAACGCGCTGTGTTTCATCCTGATGCCCGAAACCCTCAAGGGGCTGTGGCGCCAGCGGCTGCGTTGGGCGCAGGGCGGCATGGAAGTCATGCTGCGCCAGCTGCGCGGGCTGTCGATCTGGCGCATGCGGCGCATGTGGGCGGTGCTGGCGGAGTACCTGCTGAGCCTGCTGTGGGCCCATGCGATGGCGCTGATGATCGTGCTCTGGGCGGTCGGGAAGTTCGTGGACATGCCGCGCGCGCTGCACGTGGAATCGCTGCTGCCGGCCTGGCACGGCGTGATTCTGGCGATGGTCTGCCTGTTGCAGTTCGCATGCAGCCTGATCGTGGACCGCCGCTATGAAACGGCGATCGGCCGGAACTACTTCTGGATGATCTGGTACCCCATTGCGTACTGGATGCTGAGCCTCGCCACCACGCTGGCGGCGGTTCCGAAAACCCTGATGAAGCGGCGCGGCGCGCGCGCGATCTGGACCAGCCCCGACCGAGGCCTGCGATGAAGCACGAAGGATTCATCATTCAGAACTCGGGTCTGCAGCCACGCCTGTACCGCACCGTGTGGGGCGCGGTAACGCTGGCCTTCTGGGCCGTCTATTTCTATCTGTGGCTGCCCGCAGCGACGTTGCTGATGTGGGTGGCTGGCGTGCGGCTTGCGGTGGTGGAGCTGTACCTGCACGAGAACCGTATCGACACGTTCCTGCTCGGCGCGTTGCCGGTGCTCGCGGTGACGGCGGCCGCCCTCTTGATCGGCTGGGCGGAACTCAATCGCGCGTGGTTCGTCGGAAAGGAGCGCCGCCGTGACGTGCCGGACATTACGATCGAGCGGATCGCCGCGACGCTGAAGGCGCCTCAAGCGATCGCGCATTCCCTGCAGGACATGAAGATCGCGCTGATCCGCATGGACGCGGACGCCATCCCGTACGCGGTCGCCGACGGCCGGACAGGCGCAATACCGGCTATCGCGTCGGAGGTGTCGGCGCACGCGGCACCGGCCGTTCCGGTCCTCGAAACCTAGCCTTCCGCCGACCCGCTGGCGGCCGCGGGTTGCAGCGCGGCCAGCCTCCGCTGAAGCAGTTCCAGCTGCAGATTGGCGCCTGCGCCGGCCGAGACCCGTGCGGCCAGGCTGCCCGCCGGATCGCCCGCCTGCCAGCGCTGCGGATCGGCCGCCTGGCGGTAGGCGTCGCGGAATGGCACACCGGACCGTGCTAGATCGACCGCGAGGTCGGTGGCGTACATCGAAGGCTCCAGTGCCGCGCTCATCGCCTCCGGGCGCCATTCGAGCCTCCGCAGCAGGTCGGGCAGCAGTTCCAACGCGGCCAGCCCGCGACCGAACGCGTGTACGAGCGCGCCCTTCGAGAACTGCAGGTCGCGGTGGTACCCCGACGGCAGCGAGAGCAATTGTTCGATTTCGGTGCGTGCCGCAGCGACGCTTGCATAGCTCGCTCGCATCAGCTCGATGACATCAGGGTTTCGCTTGTTCGGCATGATCGAACTGCCGGTCGTGTACTGCGATGCCAACGCGACGAAACCGAATTCCGCACTCGTGAACAGACTGAGGTCCCAGGCCAGCCTGCGCAGGTCGAGCAGCGCCGAACCTAGCGCGTCGATGGCCGCAAGCTCGAATTTGCCGCGCGAAAGCTGCGCATAAGTGGCCGACACCTGCATGCGGCCGAAGCCGAGCGCATGCGTGGTGTGTTCGCGATCGAGCGGCAGGTTGACCCCGTAGCCGGCAGCGCTGCCGAGTGGATTCGCATCGACCCAGGCCCGCGTGTCGCCCGCCCGCATGGCGTTGTCGATAAATCCCTCGGCCCACGCCGACCACCACATCCCGCACGAGGAGACCACCGCGCGCTGCAGGTGTGTGTATCCCGGCAGCGGAATCATCTGCTCGCTCTGTGCGCGGGCGAGCGCCACGTCGGCGATCCCGCGACAGACCGCCTGCAGCCTGTCGAGCCGTTCGCGCAGCCAGAGCCGCGTCGCGACGAGCACCTGGTCGTTGCGGCTTCGCCCGGTGTGGATCCTGCGACCCGCATCCCCGAGGCGCTCGGTCAAACGGGACTCGATCGCGGAGTGCCCGTCCTCGAACCGCTCATCCAGCACGAAGCGGCCGGAACGGAAATCGTCCGCAAGCGTGCCGAGTTCGCGCGTCAGCCCCTCAAGCTCCTCGACAGACAGGATTCCAATAGCCTGCAGACCCTCGGCGTGCGCGCGGCTGGCCTCGATGTCGTGGAGGAAGAATTCGCGATCGAGCACGACGTCATCGCCTGCCAGGAAGCGCTGGATGTCCGCTTCGACCTGTACGCCCGGCTTCTGCCAAAGAAGGTTACTCATGCATGCACCTGTGCGAATTGGACGAGGGCGACGACGTCCGGAATGTATCGCGGTCGAATGACGAGGTTCCGGAGTTCGCGGCTCAATCTGCGTCCCCGTCGACGTTGAGCGGGATACCCAGCCATTCGTCGAGTCCGAAGGCGAGATTGAGGTTCTGCAGCGCCTGCGTCGCCGCACCCTTGAGCAGGTTGTCGAGCGTCGCGACCACGACCAGGCGCTGGCCGCTCGCGTCGAGGGTATGGCCTCCGATCTCGACATGGTGCCGGCCGGCGATGCAGCTCACCCACGGCGCGTCATCGAGCACCCGCACCAGCGGCTCTTCGGCGTACCGCTGCCGGTACCGCTCCAGTACCGCGTCCAGCGAAACAGGGCTGGTCAGATGCAGGTTCGCCGTCACCGTCAGGCCGCGAAAATGCGGCGCGACGTGCGGCATGAACTCGATTGCCTGGCCGAGCCGATGCGCGACCTCGCGCTCGTGCACGTGACCGGCCAGCGAGTACGGCATGAGGTTGTCGCGCAGCTTGGCGGGGTTGCTGCGATCCGACGGCGAAGTGCCGGCGCCCGACCACCCGGACACACCGAAGCACTGCACCGGGCCTGCGAGCAGCCCGAGCATCGGTGCGATCGCAAGCTGCATCGCAGTGGCGTAGCAGCCGGGATTGCTGATGCGGCGCTGGCCGGCGTGGCCGCTGCGGTCGAGTTCGGGCAGGCCGTAGTGCCAGGCCGCGTCGAAGCGGTAGTCCGCAGAGAGGTCGACGATAACGGGCGCAGCGCCTACGCGGTCGAACGCGCTCACCGCGGCGCCTGCCATTCCGTTCGGCAGCGCGAGCACGACCGCGTCCGCCTGCAGCTGCGGAAGCTCGTCCAGATCCGGCGCGGTGTAGCGCAGCTCGCTGCGGCAGTCGGGGTGATGGTCGGCGACACGCTGGCCCGCAAGTTCGCGCGAGCCCACGTAAGCCAGCTCGAATACAGGGTGGCGGTCGATGAGGCGGATCAGCTCCGCGCCGACGTAACCGCGTGCGCCGACAAGGCCGACGGCGACCGTCCTAACCTCAGCGGACATCGCGGTGCTCCTCGAGCCGCGCGCGCAGCCCCTGCTTCACGGACGGCCATTCGGTCTGCAGGATCGAGAACGCGACCGTGTCGCGGACGCTACCGTCCTTGTGGCGCATATGGCTCCGCAACACGCCGTCCTGCCTGGCCCCGAGGCGCGCGATGGCGGTTCGCGATGCATGGTTCTCGGTGCTCGTCTCGAATGCAACCGCAATGCAGCCCATCGTCTCGAACGCGTGGGTGAGCAGCAGCAGCTTCGCCTCGATGTTGAGGCCGGTGCGCTGAACCCGCTTTGCGTACCAGGTGTAGCCGATCGTCAACCGCGGCGTTGCGGGGTCGAGATGATAGAAGCGCGTGGTGCCGACCAGATCGCCGCCCGCAGTGCGCACGGCAAACGCCAGTGCGTCGCCCGCGCATTGCTGCGCCAGCGCTTTTCCGATGTAGGCATCGACCTGCTCGGGCTGCGGCACGTTCGTGTAGCGCAGGTTCCAGAGTTCGCCATCGCGGACCGCATCCCGTAGTCCATCGGCATGCCCGATCTGTAGCGGTTCAAGCAGCACATGCGCGCCGCGCAGCTCGGGCACGCGCTGCCATGCGGAGTTCGAAGGTTCGGTCGCCACGATCAGTCCTCGAGCGTCGGTGGAAGAAGGCGGCAATGGTCAACGCACCGTTCAATGCGATCGAACCCGTCAAGCCCGTACCAGAAAACATCCCAGCGCTGCTGCTTGAGGCAGCCCTCGGCCTCGCTGAAGTAGAAGCTGTTCACCGGATTGCCCCGGCGCGATCGCCAGAACAGCGACGGCGTTTCCTCGCGCATCACCTGCCAGACGGCACGCCCGAGGCCTTCGCCCTGCGCCTCGTCGAGCACCGCGAACTTGTCGAGATAGTGCTCGCCGTGCGCTTCGGTCAGGATCACCGCCGCGCGGTAGTGCTCGCTGACGTATGCGCGGTGCAGCGTGGTGCGTTCGAAGTAGTCCGGCAGCAGGCGGCGGCCGAATGCGGACTCGATCAGCTCGCGCAACCGCGGCAGGTCCAGCTCGTCCCAGCGCTGCGCGCGCAGCACGCGCTCGCCGCGGCGCACGAGCGTGCCGGAGCCCTTGTGCGTGAACAGCTCCTTCGCAAGCTCGGCCGGCCGCGTGATCGACACCGACGACGATGGCGGCAGCGACATCAGCAGGTCGTGGATCTGCTCGATCTTTACCCGCATTCCGGAGTGCAACCACGGCTGCGCGATCAGCTCCGAGTACTCGGTGCTGAGGTTGATCGAATCGATCAGCTGACCGTCGCCGTCCAGCAGGCCGCCGGTGCCGGTCAGGAACACGATCTTGTAGGGCTGCAGCGTCTTGATCAGCTCGTTCGCAGCCCAGTCGGCGTTGACGTTGACGATCTGCCCTTCGCGCGTTTCCGCGAGCGATGCGATCACCGGGATCGAGCCTGACTTGATCGCCGCGTGGATCGCCTCGACGTCGACGCGGCTGACCTTGCCGACCAGTCCGTAGACCTCGGCATCCAGCAGTTCCGCCTCGAACACACCCGACTGGATCGACGTCGCACGAACGCCCTGGGCCTGCAGTGCTTCCACCAGGCGCAGGTTCTCGTCGCGCATGACGCGCCTGACGACGGCGAGCACGGCCGCGTCGGTCACCCGCAGGTTGTCGACGGTGCGCTTTTCGATGCCCGCGGCCTGCATCTGCGCGTCGAGCTGCGGCCCTGCGCCGTGCACGACGATGGGCGTCAGGCCGACCTGCTGCAGGAAGCCGAGCGAAGAGACCAGCGCCTCGCACTCGTCGCGCAGCACGGCGCCGCCCACTTTCACGACGGCGAACCGCGCCGCGTCGAGCTGGGAAAACCGCTTGAGGTACTGCTGGATCTCCTTCGTGCTCGCCATGTTCGCAAGCAGCCGCAGGATGGTGGTGCGCAGGTCGGTCATGGGCGTGCGGAGTTCGCTCGTAGTGCGGGACGGGACGATCGAGCCGGGCCACGTAGCGGCCGGCTCTTTGGCAGCGAGCGCGGACAGCATCAGGTGTCCAGCAGGCGGCGGTAGGTTTCGGCCGCGGTCGCGAGCTGATCCAGCGGCACCCACTCGTCCGCCGTATGCGCCTGCGCGATATCACCCGGCCCGTACACGATCGCAGTGAGCCCGGCAGCGGAAAACAGCGAGGCTTCCGTCCAGAAGTCGACCGCATTGCCGATCGGCAGGTCCAGCGCGTCCGCCAGGTCACGTGCGTCGAGCCGCAGTCGCTCGGCATCGGCGATGTCGCCTGCAGGCAGTGGCGGTCCGCGGAAGGTCTCTTCGTAGTGCTCGACGACCCCAGCCGCCGCAAGCGAACGGAAACGCTCATGCAGGGTGTCGATCGACATTGATGGCAGCGGCCGGAATCCGAACCGCACCTCCGCGGCCGGCGCGATCATGTTTGCCTTGATCCCGCCCTCCACGCGCCCGATGTTGAAGCGCAGGCCGGTCAGACCGCCGAAGCGCTGGTGGGCCTCGCGTTCGACGAGGTCTAGCGCTGACGCGCCCCACCGCATCGCCTGGTGCAGCGCGCTCACGTGCAGCGCGTCCGCGCCCGAGGCGTGACCCGCCGCGCCGCGGAATTTGAGCAGTACCGAGCTGATGCCACGGTGCGCGAGCACGGCCTCGCACTGGGTGGGCTCGGCGATGATCGCTTCCGCGAAGCCATGATCCGAGGCAAGGAATGCCGGGATGCAGCGGGCGTCGTTCGCTTCCTCATCGGTAGTGAACAGGAACGCCGCATCACCTGTGGTCACCGCGGCGGCAGCGAGCAGACCCGCGGCCGCACCCTTGATGTCGCAGGCGCCCAGCCCGATTGCGCGGTCCGAGGTGATTCGCAGACAGTGCGGATCAGCCGTCCATGCCGGTGACGACGGCACCGTGTCCAGATGCACATTGAACACGCGCTTCGGACGGCCGCGCACGGCGAGCATCGACACCGCGCCCGCGCCGTGGTCGGTCACTGTGCAGTCGAAGCCCGCCAACTGCGCGCACAGGTAATCGAACATCCCGCCGGTGCCGATCGTGCGCGGCGGGTTACGCGTATCGAACGCGACGAGCGCTTCGAGGTGCCGCAGCACATCGGCAAGCAGGGACGTTTCCATGGTCTGCAATGACTCCCGTCAGTCGCGGCCGCGATTGATCTCGGCCCAGAGCGTCGAGCTCATGCCGAACAGCTTGATGAAGCCCTCGGCTTCCTCGACGCCCCAGTCAGCCGCCTGCGCGTAGGTCGCGCCCTTCGCGTTGAGCAGGTGCGGCGACTCGACGGCCACCGCATCCACGCGCCCGCCCTGGGTCTCGAGCGCGACTTCGCCATTGACCGTGGCCTGGCTCGACTGCAGGAACGCCTCGAGGTCCGCCTTGAGCGGGTCATGGAAAAACCCTTCGTAGACCAGCTCGACCCACTTGCGCGCAATCTCCGGCTTGAAGCGGTTCTGCTGCTTGGTCAGCACCGCCTCCTCGAGCGCGCGGTGAGCGGTGAGCAATGCGGTCAGCCCGGGCGCCTCGAAGACGATGCGGCCCTTGAGGCCGATCGTCGTGTCGCCCGTGTAGAGGCCGCGGCCCACGCCGTACTGCCCGAACAATGCATTGAGGCGCGCAAGCAACTCGTGCCCGGCAACACGTTCGCCGTCCAGGCTTACCGCCTCGCCACGCTCGAAACCGATGCGCACCTGCAGCGGCTGCGTGGGCCATTCGCTGCGCGGCGCACACCAGCCACGGGCGCCCTCCCCCGGCGCCTGCCAGCGATCGATCTCGCCACCGGACATCGTGAGGCCGAGCAGATTTTCGTTGATCGTGTAGGCCTTCTGCTTCGCACGCACGCAGAAGCCGCGCTCTTCGAGGTAGCGCTGTTCGTATGCGCGCACCTCGGTGTGTTCTTTCTGGATTTCGCGGATCGGGGCAAGGATGCGGTAATCGCCCAGCGCCTTGACCGCCAGGTCGAAACGCACCTGGTCGTTGCCCATGCCGGTGCAGCCGTGCGCAACCGCGTTCGTGCCCAGTTCGGCGCAGCGGCGCAGCGCGGCTTCGACGATCAGGTAACGGTCCGACACCAGCAGCGGGTACTGGCCCTGGTAGCCCTCACCCGCCCAAACGAACGGCTTCACGAAGCCCGACCAGATCGCGGGGCCGCCATCGACAGTGACGTGCGACGCAACGCCGAGCTCGGCTGCTCGCTGCTCGATGAAGCTGCGCTCCTCCGCATCCACCCCGCCGGTATCGGCGAACACGGTGTGCACGTTCCAGCCGCGTTCTTTCAGGTACGGCACGCAGAAGCTGGTGTCGAGCCCGCCGGAGAACGCG
This sequence comes from Lysobacter korlensis, assembly GCF_042434515.1. Taxonomy (NCBI): domain Bacteria; kingdom Pseudomonadati; phylum Pseudomonadota; class Gammaproteobacteria; order Lysobacterales; family Lysobacteraceae; genus Lysobacter; species Lysobacter korlensis. The sequence goes on along the minus strand of NZ_JBHLTG010000001.1, from coordinate 1,771,272 downwards.
AGGACGATGTCCTTCGATTCGGAGGCATTGGAGGTGGCAGCGGAAGCGGTCATGGAAGAGTCCGGAAGGCGGTCAGGGAGATGCGTTGCGCAAGTCGCGGGATCATCGCTGCGGCGAATGGCGGATGAGGTCGGCCATCACCGCTTTCTGCACGTGTAGGCGGTTCTCGGCTTCGTTGATCGCGATGCAGCGCGGCGAATCCATGACCGCATCGGTAGCTTTGACGTTGCGGCGCAGCGGCAGGCAGTGGCTGAACACCGCATCGTTCGTAAGTGCCATCTTGCGTTCGTCGACGATGAAGTGCTTGAACTCGTCGCGAATCGGCTTCTCGGCCTCCCACTGACCGAAGTACGGAAGCGCACCCCAGCTCTTGGCGTACACCACATCGGCGCCCGCATACGCGCTGTCGATGTCGTGGCTGATGTGCAAGGAACCGCCGCTCTCGACCACGTTCGCCTCGGCCCAGCCCATGTACCGCTCGTCGAGCACGTATTCCGGAGTCGGGCACAGCAGCGTCACGTCCATGCCCATGCGCGTGGCGATGATGAGCGCCGAGTTCGCAACCGCGGTGTTCAGCGCTTTCGGGTGATAGGTCCAGGTCAGCACGAACTTCCGCCCGCGCAGGTCGGTGGTGCCGAAGTGCTCCTGCAGTGCCAGCGCGTGCGCCAGCTCCTGGCACGGGTGCGTGATCGTTTCCATGTTGATGACGGGGACGGGCGAGTACTTCGCGAAGCCCTGCAGCACGCGGTCCTGCCTGTCGACGGTCCAGTCGACGAACTTCGGAAACGCACGCACCCCGATCAGATCGACATAGCGCCCGAGCACCCGGGCGACCTCGGCGATGTGCTCCTCCGCCTCGCCGTCCATCACCGTGCCGAAGTCGAACTCGATCGGCCAGGCATCCTTGCCGGGCTGCAGCACCACCGCATGGCCGCCAAGCTGGAACGCGCCCAGCTCGAAGCTCGTGCGGGTGCGCAACGACGGGTTAAAGAACACCAGCGCGATGGAACGGCCTTTGAGCTGGTCACCGAAGCGGCTGCGCTTGAACTGCGCCGCCTGCGCGAGCACCGCGTCCAGCTGGTCGCGGGACCAGTCCTGGGTGTTGAGGAAGTGTCGAAGAGCCATGTCTCGGTGTCTCTGTTGGGCGCGGTGGTTGTGGAACGCGGGGAGAAAAAACAAAAAAGCCCAGCTCGGAGGCTGGGCTTTTCGTATCGCACCTTATCTGGTGCGCGAATGGCGAGACGCCGTTACCCAGCTGAGAGCGGGAACGGTCGACGCGCGCGCGAGGTCATGCCTGCCGCCATGTAGGCGGAGGTCAGGATGTCGGCGTCGGCGCGGAGGTGCGTCATGAGGGCGCGAATGCTCGCACGCGGATAGACCGGGCGCAAGCGCGGATTCACGGCGCACGCACGCCGGGCACCACCGGCACCACCGAGACCCGGATGCGCAGTCGGTTACCCGGGTCCTCGGGAAGGCGCGAGCGGTATTTGGAGCCGCGGTAGGTGTAGTCGACGTCGTATGCGATCGGCCTGCGGAACTGGCGCGCCACCGGGACCGAGCGGCAGTTCGGCTCGCCCGTGGTCGTGGTCGCGGTCTGGTTCCGGCGCCAGGCGTCTTTCACTGCCCCCACCACGCGCGCGAACTTCGTGTCGCCATCCGGACGCGGGCTCTGGTCACAGTGCTGTTCCATGCGCGTCGCTGTCAGCGTCTGGTATACCGGCGTAACGCGAAGCACCTGCGCATATGCGTAATTGACGTTCTCGGCCTGGATCACCGTCGTCTCCTGTGCGTGCACGGCGCCCCCGGACGCCAGGGACAGCAGGAGCGTGATCAGCGGGACCGTGCGCTTCATCAGGGCATGTGGCTCGGAGTCAGGAACATGAAGTTTAGGCTCCATTGGCCCTGCAGGGCTGAATCGGTGCTGTCGTCGGCTCGGTCGCGCCGCGTGCGCCCGCTAGAATGCCGCGGTTCCCGATGGGATTCCCATGAGCCTGCACCTCTACAACAGCCTGACGCGGCGGATTGAACCATTCACGCCGCTCGACCCGACCCGGCCGACGATGTACGTCTGCGGACCGACGGTCTACAACTATGTGCACATCGGCAACGGCCGTGGCCCGGTGGTGTTCGGGGTGCTCGCCGCCCTGTTGCGGCGCCGCTATGGCGCCCTTGCCTACGCGCGGAACATCACCGACGTCGACGACAAGATCAACACGGCCGCTCTCGAGGCGGGGGTTCCGATCTCGACGATCACCGATCGCTTCGCCGCCGCGTATCGCGAGGACATGGCGGCGCTCGGTGTCGCACCGCCGGACCTCGAGCCCGAAGCGACCGCGCATATCCCGCAGATCATCGCGATGATCGAGCGCCTGATCGCATCGGGGCACGCCTATGCGGCGGAAGGCCATGTGCTGTTTGCAGTGGGCAGCTTCGACGGGTACGGCAAGCTCTCGCGCCGCGAGCGTGAGGACATGCTCGCGGGCGCGCGCGTCGAAGTCGCCCCGTACAAGCGCGACCCGGGCGATTTCGTATTGTGGAAGCCGTCCTCCGACGAGCTCCCCGGCTGGGATTCGCCCTGGGGCCGCGGCCGGCCTGGCTGGCACATCGAGTGCTCGGCGATGGCGGAAGCGCACCTCGGCGAGACGATCGATATCCACGCAGGCGGCGTCGACCTGCAGTTCCCGCACCACGAAAACGAGATCGCGCAGAGCGAATGCGCCCACGGCGGCCGCACGTTCGCGCGCTGGTGGCTGCACAACGGCATGCTCAACTTCGGCGGCGCGAAGATGAGCAAGTCGCTCGGCAACATCGAGAAGATCCACGACCTCGTGCGCGCTCACCCGCCCGAGGCGCTGCGCTATGCACTGCTGAGCGCGCACTACCGGCAGCCGCTGGACTGGTCCGACAGCCTCGTCGAGCAGAGCATCCGCACGCTCGACCGCTTGTACGGAACGCTGCGTGACCTGGCCACGGTCGAGGCCGCTGCGGTGATTCCGGACCGCATCGAGGCCATGCTCGACGATGACCTCAACACGCCGCAGGTACTCGCCGAGATTGCCGGCATCGCGGCCGACGCCCGCAAGGCCTCCGCGCCTGACGAGCAGGCACGACTGAAGTCGGAACTGCTGGGGGCGGGCCTCGCGCTCGGGCTGCTGCAGCAGGATCCGGCGCAGTGGTTCGCGCGCGGCGCCGACAGCAACGACGATGCGCGAATCCAGGCGCTGGTCGACGAACGCAACGCCGCGAAGAAGGCGCGCGACTTCGCACGCGCCGACGCGATACGCGAGCAGCTCGCCTCGGAAGGCGTGATGCTCGAGGACACGCCCCAGGGCGTACGCTGGCGTCGCGCCTGACGGCCGCCGCGACGGTCGCTCGACCGCGCCGGGAATCATCGGCGCGTCGATCTGCACGCATGCGGGCAACGCTCGCACCCTGCCCTTCGCGATCCGGTCGTTCGTACCGGTCGCGGCAACAGGAAACACCCGTGACTGCTTCCCCGTTTCCGCTTGAACCCACGCCCGCCGAGGCCCAGGCCGCGATCCGCGACGAGTTCGCGTTCTTCAGCGACTGGTCCGAGCGCTACCAGTACCTGATCGACCTGGGCCGCAAGCTGCCGCCGTTTCCGGACGAGTGGCGCACGGAGGAGCACCGCCTGCACGGTTGCCAGTCGATGGTGTGGATCGTTCCGCAGGGCGACGCCTCGCGCCTGATCTTCTACGCGACCAGCGACTCCGCAATCGTCTCGGGCCTGGCTTACCTGGCGCTTCGCGTGTACTCGGGGCGCAGCGCCGCCGAGATCGTCGCAACCGAAGCCGATTACATCGCCGACATCGGGCTGTCGAAGCACCTTTCGCCGAGCCGCAGCAACGGCCTTGCGGCAATGCTCGCCTTCATCCGCGAGCACGCACAGCGCCAGCTTTGAGCATCGTTGAACCCGGCGCAGCCGAGTTGCTGCGCAACCGGCACTTCGTCGGGCTGCTGAGCTATCGCATCCTCGCGATGCTGTCCTACCAGATCGTCGCGGTGACGGTCGGCTGGCACATCTACGAACTCACGCGCGACCCGCTTTCGCTCGGCCTGATCGGCCTCGCCGAAGTAGTGCCGTACATCGGCTTTGCACTGTTTGCCGGCTACGCGGTGGACCACCTGCCCCGTCGCAAGCTCGGCATGGCCGCATGCCTTGGTCTGCTGGCCACCACGCTGATGCTGGCGGGCGTAGCGGCCGGGGTGATACCGGCCGGAATCGGCGGCGCGGGCACGCTGACGATCTATCTCGCGATTTCGCTCAACGGCGTGGTGCGCGCCTTCCTCGGGCCGGTCTACGTCGCGCTGTTCGCGCGGGTGCTGTCGCGTGATCAGTTCGCACGCGGTGCAGGCATCGGCAGCGTGGTGATGCAGACTGGCCTGGTCGTCGGGCCCGCGCTGGGCGGCGCACTTGTCGGCTGGAGTGGCAAGACGACGGCATACCTCGTTTCCGCAGGCTTCGCGCTCGCCGCGGCCTTGGTGGTGATCTCGCTGAAGATCCCTGACCCGCCGCCGCCCGAACAGCGGGCGCCCGTGTTGCGCAGCATCGGCGAAGGCCTGCGCTTCGTGCTCAACCAGCCGGTGGTGCTCGGCGCGCAGGCGCTGGACATGTTCTCCGTACTGTTCGGCGGCGCCGTTGCGCTGCTGCCGGCTTTCATCAACGAAGTGCTGCACGAGGGGCCGGAAGCGCTCGGCATCCTCCGCGCCGCACCTGCGGCAGGCGCCGTGCTGGTCGGTGCGTGGCTCGCGCGCCACCCGCCCGGTCGCCACGCCGGGCGGCTGCTGCTGTTCGCGGTAGCGGGTTTCGGGCTGTGCATCATCGGCTTCGCAATGTCCCGCCTGTTCTGGGTGTCGGCGCTGATGCTGATGCTGTCGGGTGCGTTCGACGGCATTTCGGTCGTCGTGCGTTCGACCATCCTGCAGCTCGCGACGCCAGACCACATGCGCGGGCGGGTCGCGTCGATCAATGGCATCTTCATCGGTTCGTCGAACGAACTCGGCGCGTTCGAGTCCGGAGTCGCGGCCCGCCTGATGGGGCTGGTGCCGTCGATCGTGTTCGGCGGATGCATGACGCTGCTGGTGGTCGCAACGACGGCCCGCGCGGTCCCGTCTTTGCGGCGTCTGGATCTGCGCGATCTGCAGTAGCCAAGTTGCTACGGCTCGCTGCATTAACGTCAGACCGGAATTGCGTCTGCCGCTTGTGACAGACGGGTCCGCATGACTCCGTCTTCAACCGTCAGGCCATGGGCCGGCTGCACGCGCGGCACCCGATGTGTTTTCCCGACGGGCCCGTGCATCCCCCTCGGCCCCCGCCCTTCCGGTCGAGCCCGCGTCGTGCCACAAACGACGAGCCCCGCGTTTGCGGGGCTCGTGCAGCACAGCAACAGCGCGCGACTCAGTCGCCCATCTGCTTCTGCAGGTGTTCCCAACGCTCCTGCGCATCGATCGTACGCTCGGCGGTCAGGCGGGCCTCGAGGCGCTCCAGGCCGATCTCTTCGCCCGTGTCGACGCAGTAGCCGTAATCGCCGGAATCCACGCGCTTAAGCGTGCTGTCGATCTTGCTGATCAGCTTGCGGTAGCGGTCACGCGTGCGCAGCTCGAGCGAGTTCTCGGTCTCGCGCGTCGCGCGCTCGGCCTCGTCGCCGACATCGCGCACTTCGTCCTTGAGGTTCTCGATCGTCTGCTTCGATTCCTCGACGAGGTCCGCGCGCCACTGCAGCAGACGCTGGCGGAAGTACTCGAGCTGCAGCGGGCTCATGTATTCCTCGTCGTGCGCCGGGCGATAGCCCTCCGGCACGATCGGACGACCGGTGCCCTTCTCGGTCTCGTACGGGACGACCTTGAGCTTGCCGCGCGGCGCGGGTTCCTGCTGCCGCGAGGTGACGGCGACGGCAACCTTGCCTGCCGGACGAGCGGCGGAGGCGGACTTGGCCGGTGCAGCCGGCTTCTTGTTTGTCATAGCGTGTTCCTGGGACTTGGACGCTGACGCCGCGGGGGCGGACGACGGCGTCGGTGGCTTCGGGCTTGCCGCCTTGGACGGCGACTTCGAAGCGGCGGGTTTCGATGACACGGGTGACGTTGCCGCGGCCTGAGGTGCCGGACTCTTGGCAACCTTGCCCGTGGCGGTTTTTGCGACCGCGGAAGCCTGCTTGGCGGCCGGCTTCGGTGCGTTCGCACCGGCCTTCCCGACCGGCTTTTTTTCTGGCTGCTTCGCCTGCTTTCCGACTGCAGGCGCCGCTTTCTTTGCAACTGGTTTCGCGGGAGCCGCCTTCTTCGCCGCACTCTTCGAAGCGGATGCCGCCTTCGAGACCGCCTTTTTCGCTGCAGCCGGCGCCTTGGTCGCAGCCGCCTTTGTGGGCGTGGCGGCTTTCGTGACGGGTGCCTGCTTCCCCGCAGCCGGCTTTACGCCCGCCCGGAGCGGAGCCGCCTTTTTCGCGGAGGTCTTTGCTGCGGTCTTTTTCGCGGCCGCCTTCGTGGCGGGAGCGGCTTTCTTCGCGGCCTTCGCGGCCTTTTTCGCGGATTTTTTCGCTGCCACGAGCGGCTTTTCCTTCTATTCCCTTGTTACGGGAAAGCGCGCTGTTATACCCTGCCGCGCTTACCGCAGCAACCGCGTCGAAGCAAGCGCCCAACGCAGTCCGACGACCGGTAGTTACCCTCCCTTGCGTGTTGCGCCCACTCGACCGATGCAGCCTGCCGCTCGGCCGTTGCAGCCCGACAATGCCGGACGGAACAGTCGCCGCTCCGGCGATCCAGCACAGTGGTGCGTCCATGGTTGCAGTGACTCCCGCACCTTGTAGCTCAACATCGGCTCCGCGACACCGACGGTTCACCACTCGCGGTGCACGCTTGCGACCATCATCGATTGCTCGCATCAAGACGCTGTGATTGACCGGCTTTCCATTGCACTGCTCCGTCTCTACAAGCGCTGGATCAGCCCGCTGTTCGGGCCGCGCTGCCGCTTCCATCCGTCGTGCTCGACGTATGCAATGCAGGCGATCGCGCGCTACGGTGCACTGCGGGGCGGCTGGTTGACGACGAAGCGCCTCCTGCGCTGCCATCCTCTGCATCCTGGCGGACACGACCCGGTACCGATGCCGCCCCAATCCCGTCCCTCGAAAGGAAACGACTGATGTCCTCGACGCTCATCGTCAATGCACGACTGGTCAATGAAGGCCGCGAGTTCGATGCGGACCTGCGAATCGAGGACGGCCTGATCGCGAAGATCGGCACCGGCCTCGGCGCCCGCTCCGGTGAACGCGTCGTCGACGCGGCAGGCCGCCGCCTGCTGCCCGGCATGATCGACGACCAAGTGCACTTCCGCGAGCCGGGCATGGAGCACAAGGCCGACATCGCCACGGAGTCGGCTGCAGCGGTCGCAGGTGGACTGACCAGCTTCATGGACATGCCGAACACCTCGCCGCCGACGCTCGGTCCCGATGCGCTCGAGGACAAATACGCGCGCGCCCAGGGACGTGCCTGGGGCAACTTCGGCTTCTACCTCGGCGCGAGCAACGACAATCTCGAGGCGATCCGCCGGCTGGACCCGTTGTCCGCGCCGGGCGTCAAAGTGTTCATGGGCGCGTCGACCGGCAACATGCTGGTCGACGATCCGGAGGTGCTCGACAACATTTTCCGCGACGTGCCGACGCCGATCATCACGCATTGCGAAGACACGCCGATGATCGATGCCGAGCTCGCGCGCTACCGCGCGAAGTACGGCGACGACATCCCGGCTGCGTGCCACCCGGACATCCGCTCGCGCGAGGCATGCATGAAGTCGACGCAGCTCGCGCTGTCGCTCGCACGGCGGCACGGCACGCGACTGCACGTGCTGCACATCAGCACGGCCGACGAGCTCGCACTGTTCGAAGCCGGCCCGCTGATCCGCGCCGACGGAACGCGCAAGCAGATCACCGCTGAAACCTGCATCCACTTCCTGCGTTTCGATCGCGCCGATTACGCGTCGCTCGGCCACCTGATCAAGTGCAACCCGGCGATCAAGGACGCGAGCGATCGTGAGGCGCTGATCCGTGCGGTCGCTGACGACGTGATCGATGTGCTGGCGACCGACCATGCGCCTCACCTGCTCGAGGAGAAGGCGCGTGCCTACACCGGTGCGCCGAGTGGCCTGCCGCTGGTGCAGTACGCACTCGTGGCCGCTCTCGAGCTTGTGTACGAAGGGCGTCTGACGACATCGCAGGTGGTGCAGAAGTTCGCGCACGCGCCGGCACAGCTGTTCGACGTCGCGGGGCGCGGCTACCTGCGCGAAGGCTATGCGGCCGATCTTGTGCTGATCGACGACACCCCGTTCACCGTGCGCCGCGAGGACGTGCTGTCGAAGTGCGGATGGTCGCCGTTCGAAGGCCGGACGTTCCACTCGCGCATCGCGGCAACCTGGGTCAACGGTGTGCTTGCCTGGGATGGCGAGCAACTGGTCGGGTCGCCGAACGGCCAGCGCCTGATGTTCGACCGATGAGGGTTGCGGTTCTCCTGGGCGTGGCGTGGGTGGCCGGCTGCGCGACGCACGCGCCCGATTCCTACCAATCTCTGCAGCCGGCTGCCACGCCTGCCACTCCAGCTCCGCCTGCTGCAGCGCAACCTGCAGCGCCCGCCGTTTTCCCCGTCTCGGTCTCCCAAGGCGGCCTCGTGTTCGGCCGGGTCGCACCGTCCAGCACGGTCGAATACCGCGGCCGCCGGCTGCGCGTGACGCCGTATGGCACGGTGGTGTTCGGGGTGGGTCGCGACGAGACGGGCCCGGTCGAACTGACCGTGCTCGATCCACAGGGCCGGCAGCAGTTGATCAGCATCGCCGTCACTCCGCGCGACTGGCCAATCGAACGCATCAACGGCGTCCCGCCGGCGACGGTCAATCCGCCTCCCGCGATCGCAGCGCGCATCGAGCGGGAACAGGCGCTGGTGACCGCGGCGCGGCTGCACGACGAACCGCGCGTCGGCTTTGCGCAAAGCTTCATCTGGCCGGTCCAGGGACGCATCAGCGGCCGATTCGGCAATCAGCGCATGTACAACGGCCAGCCGCGTTCACCCCACTCGGGCATGGATATCGTGGCCCCGACGGGGACGCCGGTCAAGGCGCCGGCCGCGGGCGTGGTGACGTTCGTAGGGCCCGACCTCTACCTCACCGGCGGAACCGTGCTGCTGGACCACGGCCACGGCGTCAGCTCGAACTTCCTGCACCTGTCGCGCATCGACGTGAAGGTCGGCCAGACGGTCGCGCAGGGCGAAACGATAGGCGCGGTGGGCGCGACCGGACGCACGACTGGTCCGCACCTGCACTGGGGTATGAACTGGTTCGACGTGCGGGTTGATCCGTTGCTCGTGCTCGAGCGGCAGACCGGGTCACCGTAAGCGCTGCTGACCGGCACCAACGTTTGAGCCTTGAGCCGGAAGCCGGAAGCCGGAAGCCGGAAATCCTGGATCGAAACAACCCTGGAAGGGACGCGGTCGAAGGGCCGCGCCCGTGCGGCCTCAGCCGGCGGATGGCCCGCTGCCACTTACCTGCGCCACAGCATCGTGCGCGTGCAGGCTTTCGAAGTGCGCGACCTCGGCGTGGAACCGCTCGATCCGCGGGTCGCTCGACAGCGCGGCTGCCACACGGCGCGCAGCGTCTTCGCAGAACATCAGGTTCTGCGCGTTGAGTTGCGCGAAGGCCTGCTCGTCCTCGCGCTTCACCGCGGTCTGCACCGGCGTCCCAAGTGCCGCTTCAACCGCGTCGATCAACGCGGTCAGCGGCAGCTCGTCAAAGGCCGGGCGCAGTTCGACGCGGACGTCGGCACGGCTTCGCTGTGCGTGCGGCGTGGCTGCGAGGCCGCGTTCGGAAAGCAGCCACTCGTGGACGGCGCCCGCGAGCGGTCGCGTGTCGGCGAAATCCTCGGCGAAGCGCTCGGCATTGAGCTGCCGTGACAGTGCGGCGGAAGCGGGACAGGTGCTCGAATAGTCCACACCGAAGCGCAGCGACAGCCGCAGGTGCGAGTTCTCGAGCACCGCATCGATCTCGACCGGGTAGCGCTTCCAGCCCGCATTCGCGCTTGCCAGCGCGTTGCGCAGCAGCAGGTGGTCATAACGCATCACGACGCGCGCGCGGCCGGCGAGTCCGGCCTGTCCCTCGACCAGCGTCTGCAGCACGCGCCGGAGGCCAGCGGGCGTCAGCGTCTCGCTTGCGAATGCGTTCTGCAGCTGCAGGTACATGCGCGACATGTGGATGCCACGCGCCTGGGCGTCCTTGAGGTCGACCGAGACGTCCACCGAAGCCGGCACCTGCATCGCCTCGCCCGATTCGGACACCAGGCGCAACGGAAGGGCGATATTGGACATTCCGACCCAGTCCAACGGGCGCGCGAGTGCTGCGGCGTCCCCCGCGACGTCGGGCATACGGCGGATCGGCTGAGTTTGGGTGGTCACGGCGAGCTTCCGGGTTTCAACCCGTCCATTCTAACGGGCACGGCCGCTGAGCCCCGGCCGCGGCATGCAACGGTCAGTTGCGCGCGGCGTTCCAGGCGCGCCACAGCACCCGCCAAGACGCAGGCGCACGACCCCCCGGAGACTCCAGCCGCGAGTAGGCCAGCGACGCCCAGAGCCTTCTGAGGCGCGTGGCACCGCGCTGGCTCGGCCAGCGGCGGAGAAGCTCGGTACGCCAGCGCTGCGCCCCATCGCCCTGCCCCACCTCGGCCAGCACGGCAAGCGGGACCGCGGACTCACCATGCTGGAGCACGCGCCAAGCGAGCCACGTCGCCGCGACCGTATCTGCCGCAGTCGCTGATCCTTCAAACAGCGCGCTGTCGATCCCGGCCGCGGCCGAGGCGGCCGGCTCGATCGATGCGAACGCATCGTTCGGGTCGAGCGGCCGCTCGCGGCTGCGCGTGAGCGTTGGCAGCGCCAGCGCAAGCGTGTCCCAGGGCGCGGTTTCCCGCTGCAATACACGGCCCAGCGGGTGGCGGCGGCGCCCTTGGGCCCAGCCCAGCAGTTCCTCCGACCACCAAGCGAGCTTCAGCTCGCCCGGATTGGACTCCCTACCGCCCCACGCAGCATCCAGCAGCTCCTGCTGCAACGCCGCCCAGGCGATCGCGGTCTCCCGGCGCTGAGGAATCACAAACACTTCGACCACCGGCCACTCGGGCCAGCGTTCGAGCCATTTGCGATAGAAACTCGAAAGCGCGTCGTCGGCGCTCCCATCCCCAGCGGGCGCGGCCGTCATTCGAACCGCGGCCAGGCTTCGGCCAAGCACAGCTCCGCCGGCTGTTCGATCAGCACGTCGCCACGCCACGACACCGGGTCATCCTCGGACAGCCGATATCCCCAGAGCGCCACGACCGAAGGCATCCCGGCGGCGCGTGCGGCGGCGATATCGCGCTCGTCGTCACCGACGTACGCGCATTGGCTGGCAGGCACGCCCATGCGCTCGGCAGCCACGGTCAGCGGAAGCGGGTCCGGCTTGCGAACCGGCAGGGTGTCGCCACCGATCAGCACGACGCAACGGTCCTGCCAGCCCAGCACCGGCACCAGCTGCGCCGCCAGGTATTCCGGCTTGTTGGTCACGATGCCCCAGGGCGTACCGGCCGCCTCGAGAATGCGAAGCATCTGCTCGACGCCTTCGAACGCCTTCCCGTGCTGCCCGAGCTCGCGCTCGTAATCGGCGAGAAACTCGGGGATCCAGCCCTCGCGCTGCGCGGCATCGACGTCGGCGAAGGCCGCACCGACCATCGCCCGCGCGCCCTTCGAGACATGCGGCCGAAGTTCCGCGAGCAGCATCGGCGCCCGGCCGCGGCGCGCGCGCATCGCATTGACTGCTGCGAGCATGTCCGGCGCGCTGTCTAGCAAGGTGCCATCGAGGTCGAACAGCACACCCGCGGGAAAACGCGTGCTCATGCGGGCTTCGTCGCGCAGGCGACGTAGTTGACGTCGGTGCGCGACGTCAGCCGAGCAGCATTGCGCCAAGGCTCGTATGCGAGCCCGCTGACGTCCTGCAACACCAGCCCGGCATCTCGCAGCCACGCGGCCAGCTCGGACGGGCGGATGAAATCGCTGTACTGATGCGTGCCCTTGGGCAGCAGCCGGGCGATGTATTCGGCGCCGACGATTGCCAGCGCGAACGCGGCGGGCGTGCGGTTGAGCGTGGACAGGAACAGCGTGCCGCCGGGCTTGAGCAGGCGCGTGCAGGCTTCGATCACGGCGGACGGGTCCGGCACGTGTTCGAGCATCTCCATGCAGGTGACCGCGTCGAAACGGCCCGGCATCTCGACTGCGAGCTCCTCGACCGGCTGGACGCGGTAATCGACGTCGATGCCGGTCTCTTTCGCATGCAGCCGGGCCACCCGAACGAGCTCGGGCGCGAGGTCGAGCGCGGTCACGTTCGCACCTTCGAGCGCGAGCGCTTCGCTGAGCAGCCCCGCCCCGCAGCCCACGTCGAGCACGTCGGCGCCGCGCAGCGCCACCCGGTCGGCGACATAGCGCAGCCGGACGGGATTGAGCGCGTGCAGCGGTCGCTGCGGACCGTCGGGGTCCCACCAGCGGCTGGCGAGCGCGCCGAAGCGGTCAAGCTCGGCCTGCCGGAAGTTGGCTTCAGGGCTACGTGGCTGCGAGGTCACGAACGGATCTCCGGGAGTTGCCGGCGCAGATCGCGCCGGTGTGCAGCTGAGGATGGGCACGAGGCCCGCACGGCGGCGCGAGGATCATGCCCCGCGGCCGGTTCGGACCAGGTCAGGCCCGAACCGAGCGGATCCGTTCCCGCCACTGACGCGCGTTCGCGATCAGGGCCTGCGGATCCAGATCGACCAGCGTGCGCTCGCGAAGTCGCGCGCGGCCGGCGATCCAGACGTCGCTGACCTGATGACGGCCGGTCGCGTAGATGAGCTGCGAGATCACGTGGTGCAGCGGCTGGGTTTCGATCTCGGCCAGGGTCACGCAGACCAGGTCGGCCTGCTTGCCGGGCTCGATCGAACCGATCTGCGCGTCGAGCCCGAGCGCCTTCGCCCCGCCGAGCGTGGCGGCACGTAGCGCGCTGGGCGCATCGAGCGCGGAGGCGTTGCCGGCGACGCCCTTCGCCAGCAGCGCCGCGGTGCGGGTCTCGCCGAACATGTCGAGGTCGTTGTTGCTCGCGCAGCCGTCGGTGCCGATCGCGAGGTTCACGCCCGCGTGTTGCAGCTTGCAGACGGGACAGAAGCCGGATGCCAGCTTGAGGTTGGACTCGGCGCAATGCACGACGCTGACGCCCCGCTCGGCGCACATCGCGATTTCGGCGTCGGTGAGCTGGGTCATGTGCACCGCGATCAGGCGGTCGTTGACGAGTCCCAGCCGGTCCAGCCGCGCCAACGGGCGCTGGCCGTACTGCGTCATCGAGTCGGCGATTTCCTGTGCCGTCTCGTGCGTATGCAGGTGAACCGGAACGTCGAGCTGGTCCGCAAGCATTCGGACGCGCTCGAAATTCGCGTCGCAGACCGTGTAAGGCGCATGCGGCGCGAACGCGGTGCCGACAAGCGCGTCATCACGCCACTGGTCGTGCACTTCGATCGCACGGTCGAAATACTCGTCCGAGGTCTTCGCCCACGCGGTCGGAAAATCGATGACCGGCAGGCCCACGCGGGCGCGGAACCCGAGCCGCTTGTAGACCGCGGCCTGCACGTCCGGGAAAAAGTAGTTCTCGTTCGCGCAGGTGGTGCCTCCGCGCAGCATCTCGGCGACCGCCAGCGTCACGCCGTCGGCGACGAACGCGGGCCCGATCACCGCGGCCTCGACCGGCCAGATGTGGTTGTTGAGCCACTCCATCAGCGGCAGGTCGTCGGCGATGCCGCGCAGCAGCGTCATCGGGTTATGCGTGTGCGCGTTGACGAAGCCGGGCATCAGCGCCGCGTCCGGCCGCGAGACGACCTCGCGTGCGGCAAAGCGCGCCCTCGCCTCGCTGATCGGCAGGAGGGCCTGGATGACGCCGCCCGTCACCGCGACGGCATAGCCCTCGAGCACCACACCGTGCGGTACCACGGGCAGGACCCAGCCGGCTTCGATCAGTAGGTCGCAGTACTCGGCTTGGGGCTCGCTCGACATGGGCTTCTCGCTTTGCGGATGGGACGAACCGCCGGGCTGCGCTCATGCGCCGCACGGCGGGGCCACCCCGTCGTAACGCCTGCCGCGGTCGGCAGGCCTGGGAATCACTTGACGCGGCTGACGTACTCGCCCGAGCGCGTGTCGACCTTGATCGTCTCGTCCTGCGCAACGAACAGCGGCACCCGCACCACCGCGCCGGTCTCCAGCGTGGCCGGCTTGCCACCGCCGCCCGAGGTGTCGCCACGGACGCCCGGGTCGGTCTCGGTGATCTTGAGCTCGACGAAGTTCGGCGGCTGCACGGCGATCGGCGTGCCGTTCCACAGCGTGACCACGCAGTCTTCCTCGCCCTTGAGCCACTTCTCGGCACCGCCCATTCCGGCCTTGTCGGCCTGGAACTGCTCGAAGCTCTCGGGGTTCATGAAGTGCCAGTACTCGCCGTCGCTGTAGAGGTACTGCATGTCGGTATCGACCACGTCCGCGACCTCGACGTTGTCGGTCGCCTTCATCGTCATTTCGACGACGCGTCCGTTCTTGATGTTGCGGAACTTGATGCGGGTGAACGCCTGGCCTTTACCCGGCTTGACGTACTCCGTCTCGGTGATGATGCACGGCTCACGGTTGACCAGGATCTTCTGTCCGGTCTTGACGTCGTTCATGCCGAGGGTGGCCATTGCAAACTCCTGGGTGATGGTGAGTACCGCCGCACCGTCATCGGAGGCAGCGCGGCTAGAATGTCGGGCTGCGTCGCCGCCGGTGGGCTGACGCGAGCAAAACTGGATCGGCATGATACCCGCAGCCCCCCTGACCCTGCAGCCCGCCGCTGCCGCCACCCGCTGGCAACACCTGTGGCGCGACGCGATCCGCGACCCGCGCGAACTGCTCACCCTGCTCAAGCTCGATCCTGCCGCGCTCGCGATCAGCGACGAGGCCGCTGCGCAGTTCGCGATGCGCGTGCCGCGCGGGTTTGCCGCCCGCATGCGCGTCGGCGACCCGCACGACCCGCTGCTGCGGCAGGTGCTGCCGCTCGACGACGAAATGCGCGCGCTGCCGGGGTTCCGCTTCGACGCGGTCGGCGACGGCGCCGCCAAGGCGGCCAGCGGCGTGATCCGCAAGTACCGCGGCCGGGCGCTGCTGATCGCGACCGGCAGCTGCGCCGTCAATTGCCGCTACTGCTTCCGCCGGCACTTTCCCTATGCCGAGGAAACCGCCGCGGCGGCCGGCTGGCGCGACGCGGCGGCGCTGATCGCCGCCGATCCGGAGATCGATGAGGTCATCCTGTCCGGCGGCGACCCGTGGTCACTCGTCACCGGCAAGCTCCGCGACCTGACCGACGCCCTCGCCTCGGCGCGCCACGTACGGCGCCTGCGCATCCACACCCGCCTGCCGGTCGTATTGCCTGAGCGGGTCGACGAAGAGCTGATTGGCTGGATCGCCGGGCTGCGCTGGCCGGTGACGGTGGTACTACACGCGAACCACGCTAATGAATTCGACGCCGGCGTCGATAACGCGCTAGGACGTCTCCGCGCAACCGGGGCCACCCTGTTGAACCAGGCGGTGCTGCTGCGCGGGGTGAACGACTCGGTGGATGCGCTTGCTGCACTCAGCGAACGCGCGTTCGAGGCCGGAGTGCTGCCGTACTACCTGCACCAGCTGGACCGGGTGCAGGGCGCGGCCCACTTCGAGGTCGACGACGGACGGGCGCGGGCGCTGCACGCGGGCTTGGCCGCACGGCTGTCGGGTTACCTGGTCCCGCGTCTGGTCCGTGAGGTGGCGGGCGATCCGGGCAAGCGCCCTTTGTAGGAAGTCGCATGGACTGGCAGGCGCGCTTCGTGTCATAACCCCAGGCGACGGAGGTAGCGAATGCAACTTGGAAAAGACGCCGTGCTCCGCCTGCTCGTCATCGACGACAGCGTCGAAGCCGCGGAATCGATCGTCAGCGCCCTGCGCAACCAGGGCATCGCCGTGCGCCCGTCCCGCCCTGAAACCGAGGACGAACTGGCCACCCAGCTCGCCGGCCAGCCGCTGGACCTGATCATCGCCGCGCGTAACGCTCGCAGCGTTCCGGTCGAGCAGCTGATGCAACGCGTGTCGGCGAGCGCCAAGGACCTGCCGGTGCTGATGCTGCTCGACAGCGTCGACGACACCGCCCTGCTCGATGCACTGGATCTCGGCGCGCGCAGCGTCGTACTGCGCGAGCGCCTGGACCACGTCGTCAGTGTCATCCGCAACGAGTGGACCGACCTCGAGGCCCGCCGCGCGCTTCGCCGGCTCGAAGCGCAGGTGCGTGAGACCGAGCGGCGCTGCGACGCGCTGATCGAGTCATCGCGCGACCCGATCGCCTACGTCCACGAAGGCATGCACATCCGGGCGAACTCGGCCTACCTTGAGACGTTCGGCTACGAGTCGTTCGAGGATGTCGAGGGCATGTCGCTGCTCGACATGATCGCGCCGGGCCACGTCGACGGCTTCAAGCAGCTGCTGAAGAAGCTCTCAAAGGGCGAAGCGCCGCCACCGCGGTACGAGGTGGAAGCCCGCACGCTCGAAGGACATCCGTTCCCGGCGGTGATGGAGTTCAGCCCGGCCACCTACGAGGGCGAGCATTGCCTGCAGCTGGTATTCCGCCGGCAGGAGCTCGATCCCGAACTCGCCCGCGAAGTGGAGGAGCTGCGCCAGCGCGATCAGGTGACGGGCCTGCTGAACCGCCCGACGTTCCTGCGCGCACTCGAGGACACCGTCTCCGACGCGGCCCAGAACGCCTCCCACCACGGGCTGCTGCTGGTCGAACCGGACCACTACGGCAAGCTGCTCAATGAGGTCGGGCTGGATGCGGCCGACGCGCTGGCGGCGGCCTTCGCGCAGCGCCTGCGCAGCGCGCTCGGCCCGGACGACATCGCAGCGCGCTTCGGCGAGCACCAGTTCGCCGTGCTCAGCCGCAACAGTGACCATCTGTCCACATCCAATCGCGCCGAGGCGGTACGTGCGGCATTCGCCGACCACGTGATCGAGACAGAAAGCCGCTCGCTCAACCTCACCGTGAGCATCGGCGGCGTGCAGATCGGCGAGAAGATCGCAAGCCTCACCGCCGTGCTGTCGAAGGCCAGCCAGGGCCTGCAGCAGATGATCGGCGTCGGAGGCAACCGCGTCGAACTGTTCGACCCGGGCGCCGTCGACCGCGCCGAAGAAGAGCGCATCGAGGCCTGGGTCAGCCGGATCCGCGAGGCGCTCGATTCCGATCAGTTCGTCATGCATTACCAGCCGCTGGTCAGCCTGCACGGCGACCCTGGCGAAATGTATGAGGCGTACCTGCGTCTGCGCAGCGAAACGGGCGAGAACCTCGCCCCGATGCAGTTCCTGCAGATCGCCGAGGAGCACGGGCTGCTATGGGAAATCGACCGCTGGGTCGTGGCCGAGGCGATCCGCATGATCGGCGAGCGGCTGCGCGCGGGCCGTCGCACGACACTCCTGGTGAAGATCACGCAGGGCTCGCTGCACGATGACAGCCTCGTCCGCCACATCGAGGACCAGCTCGCCAGGCACGGCGCCGACGGCAGCCTGCTGGTGCTGCAGTTGCCAGAATCGAAGGTATTCACCCACCTGCGCCAGACCCAGGACTTCCTGACCCAGCTCTCGCGTAGCGGCGTGCGACTCGGGCTGGAGCAGTTCGGTGCCGGCCTGAACTCGTTCCAGCTGCTCAGCCATGTCGACGCGGCGTTGCTGAAGGTCGACCGCAGCTTCACCGAGAGCCTGCCGAACAATCCCGAGCACCAGAAGCGGCTGCGGGAAATCGCGCAGAAGGCGAACTCACTCGGCAAGCAGACGATCGTCGACTTCGTCCGCGACGCGAGCACGATGTCGGTGCTGTTCACCGCCGGCGTCGACTACGCGCAGGGCCACTTCCTGGCGCCGGCCGGCCCGGACATGGACTACGAGTTCTGACGCAACGCTAGACAGGCTGCAGATACGCAAGAGGCCCGCGGATGCGGGCCTCTTTGCTTGAGTCGACCAGCGCGCCGGTCAGCCCACCATGTACCCGCTGCGCGCAGGCAGCTCGGCCCGACGCAGTGCTTCGATGCGTTCGGCGAGCGGCGGGTGGCTCATGAACAGACGGCGAAGGCCGTGTGCCACACCCCCGCTGATCCCGAACGCGGCGACCTGCTTCGGCAGCGTCGTTGCTCCGTACGTCTGCGACAGCCGCTGCAACGCGCCGAGCATCTTCTCCCGACCGGCGAGACTGGCGCCGCCGGCATCGGCCCGGAACTCGCGATGTCGCGAGAACCACATCGCGATCATGCTGGCGAACAGGCCGAACACGAGGTCGAGCACGAACACGATCGCGAAGTAGCCCAGCCCCGGTCCCCCGTCGCGATTGCCGCTGAGGTAGCCGTCGACAACCCGCCCGACGACGCGCGCCAGGAAGATCACGAACGTGTTGAGCACGCCCTGGATCAGCGCCATCGTGACCATATCGCCGTTCGCGACATGGCTGACCTCGTGGGCGAGGACGGCCTCTGCCTCGTCACGGTCCATCGCGCGCAGCAGCCCGGTCGAAACCGCGACGAGCGCATTGTTGCGACTCGGCCCGGTGGCGAACGCATTGATCTCCGGCGCCTCGTAGATGGCGACCTCGGGCATCGCAATACCGGCTGCGTCGGCCTGTCGCCGCACGGTCGAGACCAGCCACTGCTCGGTCTCGCTACGCGGCTGCTCGATCACGTGCGCGCCGGTCATGCGCTTGGCGACCCACTTCGACATCATCAGCGAGATCAGCGAGCCGCCGAAGCCGAACACCGCCGCCATCGCCAGCAGTCCGCCGTTGCCGGCGAAACTGAAGCCGAACGCACGAAGCACGCCCATCACGATGCTCAGCAGCGCGAGCACCGCAAGGTTGGTGAGAAGAAACAATCCGACCCGTTTGAACATACCTGCACCCTGCCCGCGCCCCATGCGCGGCCGCAAAAAAAATGTGGCAGGCTCGCACCGTTTTCAAGCTGCAGAGCCTGGACTTGCGCGATCTTCCAAGCGCCCCTGAACCTCATTCAGCGCCGCGTTATCGCGGCCGCTTCGCGCCGTCGCCGACCGGCGACCTCCATGCCGGATCGCTGCTCGCCGCACTGGGCAGCTGGCTGCTCGCGCGGCGTGCGGGTGGCGAATGGTGGGTGCGAATCGAAGACCTCGACCCGCCGCGTGAGGTGCCCGGGGCGGCGTCCCGCCAGTTGCAGATGCTTGCCGCGTGCGCGCTGGTGCCGGATGCCCCGGTGGTCTGCCAGAGCAGCCGGCACGCGTTGTACGAGGCGGCCCTCGCGCAGCTGCTGAGCGACCGGCTTGCGTTCGAGTGCCACTGCAGCCGGTCCGATCTTGCGGCGACCGGCGGCGTTCACCGCGAATGCGTCGCTCGCCGTCGCCGCGCGGATCCGGCCGTGCGTCTGCGCGTGCCCGACGGGTCGGTGATTGGGTTCCACGACGCGCTGCAGGGCTTCCAGCAGCAGGACGTCGCCGCGAGCGTCGGCGACTTCGTGCTTCGTCGCGCTGACGGCCTGTGGGCGTACCAGCTTGCGGTTGTGGTCGATGACGCGGCTCAGCAGGTCACCGACGTGGTGCGGGGGGCGGACCTGCTGGACTCGACGCCTCGACAGATTCTTTTGCAGCGCAGGCTGGGCCTTCCGACTCCGCGCTATCTCCATCTGCCGCTGGTGACCGACGCGGCGGGCCGGAAGCTTTCCAAGTCGGAAGGTGATGCGGCGGTGGATCCGCGGCGACCGGTGCAGGCGCTCAATGCGGCATGGCAACGCCTGGGCCAGGTCGCGACCCTGGTTCCGGCGGACGGGAGCCCTGCGGACTGGCTGCGAAGCGCCGCCGCAAACTTCGACCCGGACCTGATCCGGGCAGGCGTCCAGCGCACGGCCGCGTCAACATGTGGTTCACATTTATGAACACATAATCACCGGTCTTCTTCGGGCATAGGAGCAAGCAGGACATGGAGCCACGCGCAGCACTTGTTACCGGCGGAACCGGCGGCATCGGAACCGCGATCATCTGCCGCCTCGCACGCATGGGTCATCGCGTCGCCACAAATTATCGCGACGAGGCCAAAGCGCGTGCCTGGCAGCAGCGCATGAAGGATGAAGGGTTTGACGTGGCGCTCGCCAAAGGCGACGTCGCATCGCCCGAAGACGCCGAGCAGATGGTGCGTGAGGTCGAGCGCCAGATCGGGCCGGTCGACATCCTCGTCAACAATGCGGGCATCACGCGCGACACGACGTTCCACAAAATGACGTTCCAGCAGTGGGACGACGTCATCCGCACCAATCTCAATTCGGTCTTCAACGTCACCCGCCCGGTCATTGACGGCATGCGCAGCCGCAAGTGGGGCCGCATCGTCCAGATCAGCTCGATCAACGGCCAGAAGGGCCAGTACGGACAGGCGAACTACGCAGCGTCGAAGGCCGGCATGCACGGCTTCACGATTTCGCTCGCGCAGGAGAACGCCCGCTTCGGCATCACCGTGAATACCGTATCGCCGGGCTACATCGGCACCGACATGGTGATGGCCGTGCCCGAGGAAGTCCGCAATAAGATCGTTGCGCAGATTCCGACCGGGCGCCTGGGCACCCCGGACGAGATCGCGTACGCGGTGGGTTTCTTCGTCCCCGACGAGGCCGGCTGGATCACGGGTGCGAACCTGTCCGCGAACGGCGGCCAGTACATGGGCTGGTAATGCAGCTGACGCGGCAGCACTCCCGTGGGTGCTGCCGCGAGCGGGACAAGACAGGTACTGAACCGCTCATCCGCGCCGGCGCGACATAGCGTTTCAAAGTTGCAAGCTTTTCGGGGCTGCGCCATGCTGCAAGGCACCACGTTTCCGGCATCCGCTCGATGGCATCGAACCGCGTCATCAAGAAGTATCCGAACCGCCGCCTCTACGACACCGAGATCTCCAGCTACATCACGATCGAGGATGTGCGACAGCTCATCGTCGACGGCGTGGACTTCGAGGTCCGCGATGCGCGCTCCGGTGACGACCTCACGCGCCAGGTGCTGCTGCAGATCATCTCCGAGCACGAGCAGGACGGCGAGCCGGTGCTTTCGACCCAGCTGCTGAGCCAGATCATCCGCTTCTACGGTGACTCGATGCAGGGATTCATGGGCAGCTACCTCGAGCGCTCGATGCAGGTGTTCCTCGACCAGCAGCAGCAGTTCCGCAGCCAGATGGGGAGCGTGCTGGGCCAGACGCCCTGGACGCTGATGAACCAGCTGACCGAGCGCAACCTGACGATGTGGAAGGAATTCCAGCAGAACCTCTCCGGCAGCGTCGGCACGCCGGTCGCTCCGGCCAAACCACGCGCTGACAAGAAGCCCTGACGCGACAGGCCGGGGCCCGGCGCCTACTCCCGGGCTCATGTTTCAACCCTCGTAGTGCCCCTTCGCGGGCAGTCTGAGCCGCAGCGGCTGAAGACCGCGCGGAGCACAGCCGGCCGCCAGCCAGCCTGACGGCTGATCCGTGTGGCAGCCCGCTTAGGCGCCGCCTAGACCCCGCGCGCGCTGCGGCGTCCCGACTGGCGGCCCCTGCTCCGCTACGCGGCGTCTGCAGCGCGTCGTTCCGCCAGCCACTGCCTCAGCTCGGCAGACGCCATCGCGCGTCCAAAAAGATAGCCCTGCAGCGTCTGGCACCGCAGTCCCTGCAGCACCGCGAGCGTTTCCTGGTCCTCAACCCCTTCCGCCGCGATGCTCAGGCCGAAGCGATGCGAGAGCTCGACGATCAGGCGCACGATGTCCATGCTGGCCTGGTCGGTCAGCAATGACCGCACGAATGTCTTGTCGATCTTCAGCTCGTCAGCCGGGATGTTCCTGAAGTACGCCAGGCACGAGTAACCGGTTCCGAAGTCGTCGATCGAGATGCGCACGCCGAGTGCGCGCAGCTGCGTCAGCGCAGCGAACGCTCGCTCGGCGTCCATCAGCGAGCTCTCGGTGACTTCCAGCACCAGCTGCACGCTCGGGCTGCCCCAGAGCTTGAGCGCGGCATCGACCAGTTCTGGCAGGTCGGGCTGCGTCGCGAGCGATCCGGGCAGGTTGACCGAAACCGTCACGGGTTCGACCGAACCCCACTCCGCAGCCTGCCTGAGCGCGGTATTGAGCGCCCAGGCGGTGAGCTTGCGGATATGCCCGGTCCGCTCGGCCACCGGGATGAACACGTCGGGCGATACCATTCCCCGCGACGGGCTTTTCCAGCGCATCAGCGCTTCGGCGCCCACCATGCGCAGCGTGCTGGCGCACACCTGCGGCTGGTAATGCAGCGCCATCTCGCCACGTTCGATCGCGCCACCCAGCTGCATCTCGAGGTCCCACATGTCGGAGATGTCGAGGTCCGGGGTCGAGTCGGGCGCGTAGTCGTGTCGCTTGCCCGCGGCCCTGGCGCGTGTGAGTGCGCCCTCCGCGCGACGCAGCAGCACCTCGGGCTGGCTGGCGTGGAGTGGGCACAGCGCCGCGCCCACGGTCACGGGGACCGTGCATCGCACGCCCTGCCCTTGGAACGGCACGTCGAGCAGGCGGAACAGCTTCTGGATCGCGAGCTCGACGTGCCCGGCATTGAGGACGCGATTGAGGATCAGCGCAAAGCGGTTATCGCCGATACGCGCGACGTAGTCGTGCCCGCGCGCGACCTCGCCGAGCTTTGACCCGAGGTGGCAGAGCAGCGCGTCGCCGACGTTGTACCCGTGGACGTTGTTGAACTGGGCGAACCCGTCCACGTCGACCACGACCAGGCCCATCGCGGCCCGCTGCTCGTTGGAGATCGCAACGCAGCGGCGAAGCAGCGACAGGAAGTTGCGCCGGTTGCGTAAGCCCGTCAGTTCGTCCTGCATCGCGTCCATTGCTTTCCCGCTCAATCCAGAAACAGCGCGGCAGGGTCGATGCCGAACGCGCCGCGCGGCAGGCCGCCGCGAATGTTCAGCGGCTGCCCGTCCGCGTCGGTCAGAACTTCGCTGAGGTCGATCGGTTTGAACTCGCGCAGCGGCATCTTCGACTGATCCAGGAGCAGCATTACGACCGGTCGCAGTCGGCGCAGCGTGTTAACGCTCATGACGACGCCGACGGTGCCGTCGGTCAGCTCGACCAGCGAGCCGGTGGGGTAGATGCCGCTCGCGCGGATGAACTGCTCGACGAGTTCGCCCTGGAACAATCGGTCGCGACCGTGGTAGAGCTCCATCACCGCCTGGTGCGGCGAGCGGCTCGGTGCATACGGGCGCACGCTCGTCATCGCGTCATAGCTGTCGATGATGCCGATGATTCGGGCGTGGATCGGGATGTCCAGTTCGCTGAGCCCCTGCGGGTAGCCGCTGCCGTCGTGGCGCTCGTGGTGGGAGGCAATCATCCGCACGACCGTGGGCGAAATGCCATCGGTCTCTTCGGCGATGCGTACGCCCTGCTCCACGTGGCCGCGCAACAGCGCTACCTCCGCAGTGGTAAGTGGCCCGGTCTTGATCAGCAGCGAAGTGGGCAGCCGCAGCTTGCCCACGTCGCACAGCAGCCCGCCCATTGCCAACTCGCGCAGCTCGTCGCGTTCGAGTCCGAGGTGCCGGCCGAACGTCGCGGCCCAGACCGAGCAACCGAGCGCGTGCTGGTAGCTGTAGTCGCAGGTGCGGCGCAGCTCCATGACCCACGGGAACGCGGCCGGGTTACGCGTGATCGACTCGATCATCGTGTCGACGCCGTCCGCGAGCTTCTGCAGATCCAGCTTTCCGCCGCGCTGGAGGTCGCGGATCACCTCGCCGACCCGCGTCTCGAGCTCGGCGTGCGCCTTCTGCGCATTGCCCAGCTCCTCGCCGAAGTCGGCGACGACGTTCCAGCGGGTCCTGCGCAGGTTGTCGATTTCGTCCTCCCCGCGGACCCGGCGGACTACGCGGTCGTCCTCGAGAAGGATGTGCCGAACGTCCGGAGACCTGCCCCGCGACGGGTCGACATAGACGTGGCTGCACATGCGACGCAGGCGTTCAATCTCGTCGTCGTCCGCAATGCGAAGGCCTTCTAGTGGGAAACCGGTGCCAATCCAGGGGCGGTCGAGCCGTGCGACGAACATGCCGCGCTCGAGGCCGACGACGCTGATCCGGAACTCCTGCGCGCTGACGGACATCGGTGGGCATCCAGGGTGAAGACAGGTCGGGGGCAATACCGTCCCGCTCGGCTACGCGTCGCCCGGCCACCGGGCGCTTGCGACAGGTTGCGGTCAGAGCACGCGCGCGGGCCAGGGCGGACGACTGCGCGCTCGACATTCTGCGCGCCTGTCACGAGGTGTCTACCCGATTTGTTCTATCGCCTAACGGCTGGCAGGCGCAAAGCTTGATCGGAACGAAGTGTTCGACGCCGAGGAGACGCACTGGTGCAGTCCTATCCGACAATCGCCCGGTTGATCCGAGGGTGCGCGGCAATCGCACTGGCGGCCCTGCTCGTTGCTTGCCGGGCGCATGGCGACCCGCGGACGCCGATCCCCACCGCGCTCTTCCCTGCGCCCTCGCCGCCCGGAACGCGCCTGGTGGTCGTGCTGCCCGGACGCGCAGACGACCTGGGGGATCTCCGTGCCAGCGGCATCGTGCCCGCCGCACAGCGAGCCTGGCCGGATGCCGACGTGGTGCTGGCCGAGCTCACGCTCGACTACTACATGGCCGGCAGGGCCACCTCGCGACTGCATGAAGAAGTGATCGAGCCGGCGCGTAGGCGCGGATACCGATCGGTATGGCTGGTCGGCGCCTCGCTCGGCGGGATGGGCAGTCTGCTTTACGACCGGGAGCATCCCGGGGCAGTCGACGGCATCGTCCTGCTCGCACCGTTTCTGGGTCAGCGCGCGATCCTCGATGAGATCCGCCGCGCCGGAGGCGTCGCGCGATGGACGCCGGGCCCGAAGCAACCGGTCGACGAGCGGACGTGGCAGCGTGAACTATGGCGCCATATCCAGCAGCTCTCGCAGCGCCCAGGCGAAGCGTCGCGCGTCTGGCTGGCCTATGGCGCCGATGACCGTTTTCGCAAGGCCATGCCGCTGCTCGCGGACGCACTGCCCGACAGGCAGGTGCGTGTGTATGACGGCGGGCACACGTGGCGCGTCTGGTCGCCCGCGGCGTACGACGTGCTGAGCGCGGCGTCAGCCACGGCCGCCACGGAGGGCGAAAAGGCGCCGGGACACCGGTGAGCCCTGCGGCGACGCGCGCGGGTCACGCGATGTTTACCGGCCAAGCGGCAGCCTGAGTTTCCTGGAGGCCGACACGCGAACGCGCAGACCGCGGGACCGGTGGCTTCCTCGCACAGGAGGCGATCCATGAGCGTTCAACCGCACAACAACGGCGCCGGGGCCCTGCAGAAAAACAGCGGGCAGGATCTGGCAGGTACCGGCGACGACCAGCGGCGCGAAGCTGCGCG
Source organism: Lysobacter korlensis (assembly GCF_042434515.1). NCBI lineage: Bacteria > Pseudomonadati > Pseudomonadota > Gammaproteobacteria > Lysobacterales > Lysobacteraceae > Lysobacter > Lysobacter korlensis. The sequence goes on along the minus strand of NZ_JBHLTG010000001.1, from coordinate 1,745,790 downwards.
CAACGCGGAAGACCCACCGAGTCTGGATCAGCGCGGCATTGCTGGCGTTGGACACAACGGCCTCGACGAGAACCAGGGCAGCCCGGCGGATCGCTCGCGACAACGGTGACCGCGCCTGCGGCGGCCCTGCCCGCCTTCGCGAGTAGCGGGCGGCCGTGCGACTCAGCGCGCTACAACGGGATGACCTGTCGGCTACGCGACTGACACAAACCGTTACGCCGACCTAAGTCGTCGAATGATCCGCGGACCGCGCGCCCGCCACCACCACAACCACTTTGAGGACTCACGCATGCATATCCAGATCAACACCGACCACAACATCCAGCACGACCCCTCGGTCGCCCGACACGTCGAACAGACGCTGGAATCCGCACTGGGGCGGTTCTCCAAGCAGATCACACGCGTCGAGGTGCACCTCAATGACGCAAATGCGGGCAAGACCGGTGACAACGACAAGCATTGCCTGCTCGAAGCGCGTCTGGAAGGCCGCCCGCCGGTCGTCGCGTCCGACGATGCAGCGACCATCGCCTCGGCAGTCAGCGGCGCGGCACGTAAGCTTCAGCGCGTGCTCGACAGCAGCCTCGGCAAGCTCAACTAAGGCCTGATCGCGGACCACGTCCGGCATGGCCTCAAAGGACGAGAGCAGCCAAGAGCTTGCGAGCGACCGCACCGACCTTGCGGAAGATCGCACGCTGCTCGCGAATGAGCGCACGTACGCCAGCTGGATGCGAACCGGCATGGCGTCGATCGCGGTCGCGCTCGGCTTCCGGGCGCTGCTCCGCGATTTCCAGCCGGAATGGCTTGCGAAGTCGGTCGCGACAGCATTCGTACTCATCGGCGCGGCGGTGATCTGGTTTGCGTATCGTCGCGCGTCCCGAATCGCGCAGCGGCTGCAGTCACACGAGGTGACGTCGCTGCCGATTTCGCGCATGAGCTGGCTCAGCCTGTCGCTGGTCGCGGCTGCGCTCGCGCTTTGCGTGGTGCTCTGGATGGTGTGAGCGGGCGGCACACGGCGCAGGCGACGGCAGTCGCTGTCCACGCGGAATTGATGAGCCGGCGCTTATTTTCCTCGCCGGTCGCAGCTCCGGCAGGCGGAGCGCGGCGCCACCTCACCGCGCAAAACCCGCCATGGAGCCGACGTGAACGACGATCAGGAAAGAAGCGGCGGCGAGTGCGGGTCGCCCGTCCTCACTGCCCGCCAGGGCGACACGTCCTACGACAGCAACGACAGCGGCGCCGTGCGAGATCGCGGCCTGACGCTGCTTGAGAACTATCACTTCCTCGACAAGACGCCGCGACTCGATCGCGAGCGCATTCCCGAACGCGTGGTACACGCGCGCAATGCCGGCGCCCACGGATATTTCGAGGCATACGGCGCGGTCGGCGGCGAACCGGTCAGCAAGTACACGCGCGCGATGCTGTTCCAGGAACGAGCCAAGCGCACGCCGCTGTTCATCCGCTTTTCCACCGTGATCCACGGCGGCCACAGCCCCGAGACGCTGCGCGATCCGCGCGGCTTCGCGATCAAGTTCTATAGCGACGACGGCCTGTGGGATCTGGTCGGCAACAACTTGCCGGTGTCTTTCGTCCGCGACGAAATGCAGTTCCCGAAGGTGGTGCATGCATTCAAGCCCGATCCTGTGACCAACCGGCAGGACCCGCGCCGCATCTTCGATTTCGTCAGCGATACGCCGTCAGCGATGCACATGATCACGTGGCTCTTCAGCCCGTGGGGCATCCCGGCGAACTATCGCGAAATGCGCGGTTCGGGCGCGCGTGCCCAGAAGTGGGTCAACGATGACGGCCAGGCCGTTCTGGTGAAGTACCACTTCCTGCCGAAGGGTGGCGAACGCAACCTCACGCAGGAGCAGGCGAACCGGATCCAGGCGACGAACTTCAACCACGCGACGCAGGATCTCTACGACGCGATCGAGCGCGGCGACTTCCCGGAATGGGAGATGGCCGTGCAGATCATGGAAGACGGCGAGCACCCCGAGCTCGACTTCGACCCGCTCGACCCCACGAAGATCTGGCCGCCCGAGCAGTATCCGCTGCTACCGGTCGGGCGCGTGGTGCTCGATCGCAACCCGCAGAACTACTTCGCCGAAGTCGAACAGATCGCCTTCGGCACGGGCGTGCTGGTCGACGGTATGGATTTGTGCGACGACCCGCCGCTGTGCGGCCGCACGTTGCCGTACGCGGGCACGCAGCATTACGGCGTCGGCTCGAGCGACTTGCAACTGCCGGTCAACCGGCCGAGTACACACGTGGCGGCCGAGGCGTGCGAAAGCCCGATGAGCGATCACGTCGGCGGCGTCAACGCGGACGAAGACCCGCACGGCAATTACGAGTCCAGCCCACGCGATGGGCTGAAGCTCGCGCAGATGCCAGGCGAGCCGCATGCGGCGTTCGCACATGGCAGCGTGGTGCATCCGCTGTTGAGTCGCGAGAACAACTACGCCCAGGCGGGCGAGCGCTATCGAACCTTCCAGGACTGGGAGCGCGACGAGCTCATCCGCAACCTGGTCGGCGCGTTGAGCGAGTGCGAACGCGAGATCCAGCGGCGCATGGTCGAGCACTTCCGCCAGTGCGATGCGGATTACGGCCGGCGCGTCGCGGAAGGGCTGGGGCTGGCGTACTGAGCCAGCAGTGCACCTTTATGCATGCGGGGCCGCGCAATGGCTGGCCCGGCGGGTCGACGGACGACACGCGTACCGCTGAATCGGAGCGCAGCCCGGTCTGCACCGTCTAAGGCCCAGGTGAAGCCACCCGCGCGCGTCCGTGAACGACGCGCGGCGCGACGCCAAATCAAGGATCGACAGGCACCTGCTGCGCCGCAGCCATGCCGGGCCGGCTGCGCAGCGAATCAACCACCGCAAGCAGTTCCGCCGGGTGCACGGGTTTGGCGACGTGCATCTGGAATCCGCTCGAGAGCGCACGCACGCGGTCGGACGCCTGTGCATACGCAGTCAGCGCAACTGCCGGAGCAGGTGAGCGGCCTTCAGTCGCTTCCTGCTCGCGCAATGCACGGATGAACTCGTAGCCATCCATGACCGGCATGCCGATGTCACTGATGATGACGGCGGGCTCGAACGCCCCGACTGCCGACAGTCCTTCGGACGCGGACGCGCATGCTTTCACGAGCGCACCGCGGCTTTCGAGCATCAGCGTCAGCACCTGCCTGGAGTCCGTGTCGTCCTCCAGCAGCAGCACGCGCGTGCCGTGCAGGTCTGCGAGTTCCTGCGGCATTTCCAGCACGGCGTCGAGCGCCGGGTCCCGCGGCAGCGGTGCGTCTACCGACGGCAGCTGACGGGGTTGCCCGGCCACCGGCAAGCGGACGGTGAAACGCGAGCCGCGGCCCGGCCCTGCACTGAAGGCCGACACCGTGCCGCCGTGCAGCTCGACGACGTGACGCACGATCGCAAGCCCGAGGCCGAGGCCGCCGTGTTCGCGCGTAGAGGACGAATCAACCTGACTGAAGCTCTCAAAGAGGCGCGGCAGGAACTCGGTCTCGATGCCGCGTCCCGTATCGCTGACGTGTATCTCGATCTCGTCGTTACTCTGCTCGAGCCAGGCGCGCACGCGCCCGCCCGCCTCGGTGAACTTGACCGCGTTCGTCAGCAGGTTCCAGACCACCTGTTGCAGCCGATCGGGGTCACCGCTGATCTCGCCGCTGTGCCCGCCCTGTTCGAACTCCAGCCGGATGCCCTTGGCCAGCGCCGCGGGCCGCACGGCATCGACCGCTTCAGCGACCACCGACGCCGGCTGGACCGGTCGCAGCTGGAGCTGCAGCTTGCCGTTGACGATGCGCGAGATGTCGAGCAGGTCTTCGACGATCTGCGCCTGCGCACGCGCGCTGCGCGCGATGCTGGCCACCGCGTTGTCGACCATCTGCGGTGCGAGGCTCTTCGACGCGAGCATGTCGCTCCAGCCAAGGATCGCGGTCAGTGGTGTTCGAAGCTCGTGCGACACCGTCGCGAGGAACAGGTCCTTCATCTGGTTCGCGCGTGCGGCCTCCTGGTACAGGCGCTCGTTCTCACGCGCTTCGGATTCGGCCCGCTCGCGTGCGGTCTGCGCATCCTGGAACAGGTGCGCGCGGCTGACACCGATCGCCGCCTGCGCCGCGCAGGACTCGGCAAACCGTGCCTGGCTAGGGCCGAACACGTCGGGCCGCTCGTGGCCGAAGAACAGTGCACCGAGCACTTCGCCGCGGTCGGACATGACCGGCACGGCCAGGTAGCTGCGCACCGGCAGGTGTCCGGGCGGCATTCCGCGATGCGGTCCCCACTGCCCGTAACGGGGATCGGTGAGGACGTCGCCGATGCAAACCGTTCCCCCGCCCGCGAACGTGGGCCCGAACAGCGGCGTCGCACGCGGCATCGGGAAGCGCGCGAACTTCTCGCGCTCGACGCCGGACAACGTGTACAGCGTCAGCGCACCGCGCTCGGGGTCGGTCACGTTGTAGAAGAACGCGCCGAACTGCGCGCCTGTGAGCCGCGTCGCCGTGTCGGTGACCCCCTGCACGATCCGCTCCAGCCGGACTTCACGAAGCAGGAACTCGGCGAGTTCGCGCATGGCGAGCTCGGCCGCCTCGCGCTGCTTCTCCTCGGCAACTTCACGGACCTCGATCACGGTACCGATGACCCGGCCTTCGCGCCGGATCGGGCTGGCCGTGAACGCGACCGGGTAGAAATGCCCGTCCTTGTGGACGAAGACCGCTTCGCCCTGCTCCTGGTTGTTCTGCGGTGCGGCCCGATCGATCGGGCAGTCATCGATCGGGAACGCCCGACCATCCGGATGCGTGTGGTGCACGTAATCGTGCAGCGGCGCACCCTTGACGTCTTCCAGCTTGTAGCCGGTCATCGCCTCGGCCGCCCGGTTCATATAGATGCAGTGCTGGCGATCGTCCATCACGAACAGCGCGACCGTCGCGTTCTCGCACACGGCGGCCAACTGATCCAGCGGGGTCACCAGCTCGGTCGAAGGGTTCATCAGGCCGGAATACGATTCGTTACCGAAACGCTATCACTTTGGACGCGGGGCTGATGCATTTTTGCGACATCTCGGCGAACGTAGTTCAGCACCGGCCGGACCGGACATATCGCGTGCTTGCGTCCGGTTGCGCCCTTCGCCGGCCAATCACCGTCGCCGCGGTATTCCAGTGCCGCAGCAGTCCGACGGCGCGAGGTGTCGCCGGGCCGGGCTATTGCAGCGGCGACCGCGACGACTGCGACTCGTGGCGCAAAGGCGCGTGAAACGCCGGATCGACAGGTGTTCCGGAGCGCGGCGAAGATCACGCTCGAATCGAGGCAGGAGATCAAACAGCGGTGCATTCCAACCTGTGCCATGCACGCGACCGCATGGTGTTTGCCGCTGGCAGGCGATCGCCCGGTTTGCGCTTCGCAGCGGATAGCGATGCGGTTCGCCGCAATCCGCCGTGGAGAGGCCTGGAAACGATGGGCCGCGTGCGATGAATACGCGCTTGCGCTGGGTGCTGCTGCAGATCGCGCGGCGGTTGTGGTTCCGCGCCACAGCGTTCTCGGTGCTGGGCGTTGCAACCGCACTGTTCGCGGGCGTGGCACGGCGGTACATCCCGGCCGACATCCCCGGCAAGATCGGCGCCGAGGCGGTGGACGCTTTGCTGAGCATCCTCGCTACGAGCATGCTGTCGGTGACGATCTTCTCGTTGAGCACGCTCGTGGCCGCGCATGCATCGGCGACGAACCATGCGACGCCGCGCGCAACCCGGCTACTGAGCCAGGACCATACGGCGCAGAACGCGCTATCGACGTTCGTCGGCGCATTCCTCTTCAGCCTGGTCGGGCTGATTGCCCTGCAATCCGGGCTGTACAGCAATGGCGGCCTCGTCGTGATCTATGTCGCAACGCTGGCGGTCATCGTGCTGATCGTCGTCACGCTGTTGCGATGGATCGACCATGTGCTGCGCCTCGGCCGTGTAGGCGAAACGGCGGACCGCGTCGAGGAAACCGCGGCGCGTGCAATGCGGGACCGCCACGAGTATCCGTTCCTCGGCGGCTATCCGTACCCTGCCGAAGACCAGATGCCGAGCGACACGACGCCCGTGTATGCCGACCGCATGGGCTACGTGCAGCACGTGGACATGAGCGCGCTGCATGACCTGACCCGCAGCGGCGCCGTGAAGGTTTTCGTGCGTTCCGCGCCCGGCGCCTACGTGCATCCGGGGCGGCCGCTCGCGTTGCTGCACGGCTTCATGGTCGAAGGTGACATCGACCGCGCCCGTGCCGCGTTCAACGTGGGCGACACGCGCTCGTTCGACCAGGACCCGAGGTTCGGCACGGCCGTGCTCGCGGAGATCGCATCGCGTGCGCTGTCGCCTGCGGTCAACGACCCGGGCACGGCGATCGACGTGCTGGGCCGCGCGGCGCGCCTGATGTCGATCTGGACCGAGCCGCGCGAGCGTGCCGGAGAAGGCCCGAAGTTCCCGTTCGTGCACGTGCCGGAAACCACCGTCGGCGAGCTGTTCGATGACCTGTTTACACCGATCGGGCGTGATGGCGCTTCGATGGTCGAGATCGGCATCCGCTTGCAGAAAACACTGCAGGTGCTGGCGGGGCTGGGCGACCGCAGGTATGCGGTCGCGGCCCTCGCATGCTCCAGACTCGCGCTGGAACGTGCCGAGCACGCGCTGGCGATCGAGGCTGACCGGCAGCGCGTGCGCAGTGCCGCAGCCGACGTCGAGCGCATTGCCAGCGCGTACATCGAGCCCAAGTGACCCTCCGGGCCCGCGGGTGCGCTCATCGAGGCTCATGCCGCGGACACAGCGTTGCGCGACCCGCCCGTTTGTTCCGCGCGCCAGCCCCAACTTCGGAGCAATGGCCGGCGCCACTGCCGGCGCCAGACCGTTCCCCGGAGGATCCCGATGACGAAGCACGCAAACACCCCATCCCTGTTCGACCCCGCACGTTTCGGTGACATCACGCTCGCCAACCGCGTCGTGATGGCCCCGCTTACGCGCAACCGCGCCATCGCCGGGCAGGTGCCCTCGCCGCTTGCCCCCGAGTACTACGGCCAGCGGGCCTCGGCCGGGTTGCTGATCAGCGAAGCCACGCAGATCAGTCCGCTGGGCCAGGGCTATCTCGACACCCCGGGGATACACAGTGACGATCAGGTCGCGGGTTGGCGTTCGGTCACCGACGAAGTGCACCGCAGGGGCGGCCGCATCGTCGTGCAGCTGTGGCATGTCGGTCGCGTCTCGCACGTCAGCCTGTTGCCGGAAGGGGAAGTGCCGGTCGCTCCGTCGGCGATCCGCGCCGAAACGAAGACGTTCACTGCCGACGGCTTCGTGGATGTTTCCGAGCCCAGGGAGCTCGCACTCGAGGAGATCGCCGGCGTCATCGACGATTTCCGGCATGCGGCGCGCAAGGCGATCGCCGCCGGTTTCGACGGCGTGGAAGTGCATGCCGCGAACGGTTACCTGATCGATCAGTTCCTGCGGGACGGCACCAACAAGCGCAGCGACGCGTACGGCGGAAGCATTGAAAACCGCACGCGGTTTTTCTACGAGGTCATCGAGGCTGTTGTGGCCGAGATCGGTGCCGGGCGTGTGGGTGTTCGTATCTCGCCGGTGACTCCCGCTAATGACTGTGCGGACTCCAACCCACAACCGCTGTTCGAGCGTGCACTCGAACGCATCGCGCCGCTGGGACTGTCCTACGTGCACGTTATCGAAGGGTCGACTGGCGGCCCACGTGACTACGCTCCATTTGATTACGACGCGCTGCGTGCAAAGTTCCCGGGCGCGTGGATCGTCAACAACGGTTATGACCGTGCGGATGCAATCAAGGCGCTGGCCTCCGGTCGTGCGGATGCCGTCGCCTTTGGCGTGCCCTTCATTGCGAACCCCGACCTGGTTCGCCGCCTTCGCGAAGACGCGCCGCTCAATGAAGCCGACCGCGCCACGTTCTACCGCGGTGGCGCGGCAGGCTATACGGACTATCCAACGCTCCAAGAAGCCACTGCCGATACTGGCGGATGAGCAGCCCGACCGGCGTTCTTATGAGCGCGATTGGCAAAGCGTGATGCGCTCTGCAGAGGCCTAGCTCTAGCGTTGCCGTTAAGACGCTGCGATCGGCGCGTAAAAACCTTCGAAAAGCACGGCCGAACGCGAGTTCGGCCTTGTTTTTTTTACAACCCTGTCACCAGCTGTAGCGGATGGTGGAGTCCGGGATCAGACCCGCTGCACGAAGACAACGCGCCTTGGCCATGTCGACGTCCTGCCCCATCGGACGCGCGTTCGCAGGAAGCGATCGCATACGACCCCCGCGGCCGCACGCTGACTTCTCCAAGAGATCCACGCGTTGCCTGATCCCTATCGGTCCTATCCGGTCCGATGTCAGGCCGTCGCAATGCGACGGCGCGTCAACCCACTCCGCAGGAGGCATCCATGACCACACCATCACAGAACCCGAGCGGTACCCAGGCGTCCAACGCCACGTCGCGAGGCGGCCAGAACGGCGTCGACCTCAAGGAAACCGCGAGCCAGCTGGCCGACCAGGCCAAGAGCGAAGGCAAGAAGCATGTCGAGACCGCTCGACAGACCACTGCCGAAAGCGTCGAGAAGCTTGGCCGTAGCGTGAAGGCAGCCGCGTCCGAACTTAAGCAGGACGACATCGGCAACCTGTCGCAGTATCTGACCAACTTCGCCGACGGCCTGAACAACTTCGCTTCCCGCATGCGCGAGAAGAGCGGAGAGGACATTGCGTCCGAGATCACCCGCATGGCCCGCGAGAACCCGACGCTGTTCGTCACCGGCAGCCTGGTCATCGGCTTTGGCCTCGCCCGCTTTGCACGCGCCAAGACCCCGGGTACCGAATCGACCAACGAGTACAGCCAGGACCTCGGTTCCAGCACGAGCGGTAGCTCCGCATACGGCAGCAGCAGCCTCGGCGCGACGGGTGGCCTTTCCGGCTCCACCGGCACCAGCGCGGGCATCGGCGGCAGCGCCGAATTCAGCGGCGGCTCCAGCAGCCTGGGCTCGACGGGCAGCAGCATCGGTTCGACGGGAAGCTCCACCGGCTCCAGCAGCCTCGGCTCGACCGGCAGCAGCAGCGGCCTGAGCGGCAGCGGCAGCGGCCTGAGCGGCTCGACCGGTTCGATCAATTCGGGCAGCAGCAGCGCTTCCACCCTCGGCGGCAGCGGTATCGGCGGTGCTTCCAGCGGCATCGGCGCGAACTCCGGCAGCACGGGCTCGACCGGAACCAGCACGGCCGGCAGCGGCACGACCGGCCTCAACAACTATTCACCGGGGAGCAATCTCGCCTCGGGCAAGGGCTCGTCCACCGATTCGATCGGCGGTCTGGGTTCGTCCGGCACGAATGACCTCGATCGCTCCTCGAACGACAAACGTGGAGGAACCAACTCATGAACATGCGATCTGATTACCGACCCAATGAAACGCCGCGAAACGGCAACGGGAACGGCAACAACTTCGCCTTCGACGACAACCGCGAGATCGGTGTGACCGCCGGTTCGACCAGCAGCCAGGACGCATCGATCGGCACGCTGCTTCGCGAGCTTGCACACGAAGTGCCTGCGCTTCTGACGAAGGAAGTCGCGCTCGCCAAGAGCGAAATGCGCGAAAACCTTCGCGAGACGAAGGAAGGCGTGGCCGCAGTCGCCACGGGTGGCGCGGTGGCTCTCGCTGGCCTCGTCGTGCTGCTGATGGCAGTGGTCTACGCGCTGAGCAACGTCATGGCACCGTGGCTGGCAGCACTGCTGGTGGGTGCAGGCGCGCTGCTGATCGGCTACGCAATGGTGTCGGCCGGCAAGAAGAAGTTCGACAGCGAGTCGCTGAAGCCTGAGCGCACCGTCGATTCGCTCCGCAAGGACAAGAACGCCATTCGAGGAGGGACGCAATGAATACACAGGACACCATCCGCGCCGAGTCGCATAAGGACCCGGCACAGCTCGAGCGTGAAATCGACCAGAAGCGTGGTCACATCGAGGACATCGTCTCGGCACTCGAAAGCAAGCTTTCGCCCGGCGAGATCTTCGACCGCATGCTGAGCATGGGCAAGGGCAACGGCGGCCAGTTCGCCAGCAACCTGGCTGACACGATCAAGGCCAACCCGGTCCCCGCGCTGCTGACGGCGACCGGCCTCGTGTGGCTGTATTCGGGCCGCAACAAGTCGCCGAACTCGAGCACCTCGACCTACCGCTCGAGCTCTACTTCGACTTCGGGGCTGTCCGGCACATCGACCTCCTCGATGTACGCAACCGGCTCGATCGACAGCAACAGCAACAGCGGCGGCAAGCTGGATGCGGCTCGCGACAAGCTCGATTCGGCGAAGGAGAAGGTCAGCTCAGCCGGCCATCGCGTCAGCGAGTCGACCCGCAATGCGGCGCATTCGGTCAGCGAAACGACGCGCAATGCGGCCAGCACGGTCGGTGAGAAGGCACGCGGCGCGGCCGGTTCGGTCCGCAGCGGCGCCCAGCGTGCGAACGAAGGGCTGCATCGCATGCTGGAAGAGAACCCGATGGCCGTTGGCGCGCTCGCGATCGCCGCTGGTGCGATGCTCGGCGCCATCATTCCCACGACTCGCAAAGAAAACGAGCTCATGGGGCCGACCAGCGACCGCCTGACCGACAAGGCCAAGGAGAAGGCCATGGAAGCCAAGGAAAAGGCCAAGGAAGCGGCACGCACCGGGCGTGAATCGCTCGCCGAGGCTACCCGCGAGGTCACGTCGGCATCGAAGAGCGACTCCAACGACAGCAGCAGCGACCAGCTGTCGGGTTCGATCACTTCGACCACGACGGTGTCGACCACGACCGCGTCGACGCCACAGCGTCCGCACTGAGGCAGTTACGGGGACGGATGCCATCGCACGTCGGTGGTCGCGTCCGGTCGTATCCGTCCTCACCTCACGCGACCCGGCCTTAACGGCCGGGTTTTTTTGCGTGCAGGGGAGCCCGCGCATGCGCTGCAAGGTGTGGCCTGAGTGCGAGGCGCAAATAACGACCACGGTGGCGCGGCGCGGCCGCGTGCCGTGCGTAGGGAACCACCCCTCTAGCGAATTACCAACTCGGACGATGAGCCCATGATGCCGACCTCGACCCCACCTGCCCCGACCCCGACCCTGCCTCTCCGGCACCGTGTCGTACTGGTGACAGGAGGCGCGCAAGGCATCGGCCGCGGCGTTGCCGAGTCCGTGCTGCGTGCGGGCGGGTCCGTGTTGATCGGCGATCTCGACGTCGAAGCCGGCCGGGCCTGCCTCGCTGAGTGGGACGTCGGCGACAAGGCGCAGCTCGTAGAGCTCGACGTCAGCTGCGAGACGTCGGTGCAACACTTCGTGCAGCACGCCCGCGATGCATTCGGACGGATCGACGGCCTGGTCAACAACGCTGCGATCGCCGAGCCTCATGTCGGCCCGCTCGAAGCGCTGGAACTGGCCGAGTGGAATCGCTACCTCGCGAGCAACCTCACCAGCGCCTTCCTGTGCTGCAAGCACGCGCTGCCGTCCCTCCGGGAACACGAAGGCTCGATCGTCAACATCGCCTCCACCCGCGCTCTGCAGTCCGAGGCCCACACCGAGCCATATGCGGCGACGAAGGGCGGTCTGGTGGCGATGACGCACGCGCTCGCAATCAGCGCCGGGCCGGAGGTGCGCGTCAACGCGATCAGCCCCGGCTGGATCACGACCGAAGCCTGGCAGAAGCCGGCAGAGCGCCATCCGCCGAAGCTCTCGCACGAGGACCACGTACAGCACCCAGCGGGGCGCGTCGGCACGCCCGAGGACGTGGGGCATCTGGCCGTCTATCTGATCTCGCCGCAATCGGCGTTCGTCACCGGCCAGAACTTCATCATCGACGGCGGAATGACACGAAAGATGCAGTACGCCTGACGCGGAGCGCGGTGCATCCATTCGCCTTGCAGACGGCGGCACGTCGGCGGTCGCGCCCATCTGCTTATCGATCGTGCGATGAAGCCGCCATCGGCGCTCAACGACCGTTGACGGCACTGCCGGTAGGTTGGCTGCACCACTGCGACCGGACGTGCCGATGGCGGGTTCATCCGCGATGTTCAATCTCGAGGCCGTCGCCCGACGCCTTGCCGAAGACGCCGAGCGCTGGCTCGCTGGGGTACCCCTGTTCGCCGTCGCACTGGTGGTGGTGCTGCTGGCGTGGTTCGTCGGTGGCTGGCTGTCGCATCGCAACGCGCTCGACCACGTCGCCCGTCGAAACCCCTTCCTGCGCGATCTGGTCCGCACCAGTGTCCGTTGGCTGATAACCCTGCTCGGCGCAGTTGTGGCGCTCGAAATCCTCAACGCGACGGCGATGGTCGGCGCAATCCTCGGCACCGCCGGTGTGCTCGGAGTCGCGCTCGGCTTTGCATTCAAGGACATTCTCGAGAACTATCTCGCGGGTGTTCTGATGAGCCTGCGCCAGCCGTTCGCGCCGCGCGACCACGTGGTCATCGACGGCGACGAAGGCATCATCGTCGCGCTGACCTCGCGCGCGACCATCCTGATGACGCTCGACGGCAATCACGTGCGTATTCCGAATGCGGTTGTATTTCGCAGCGTGGCACTCAACTACACGCGCAACCCGAGCCGCCGGTTCGAGGTCGACGTCGGCGTGGGTGTCAATGAAGACCTGGCCCATGCGCAGCACGTCGGCACCGAAGCACTGGCACGGGTGCCCGGCGTAATCGCCAAGCCACCGCCGCGGGCGTCAGTGATCGCGCTAGGCGACTGGAACGTGCAGGTGCGGTATTTCGGCTGGGTGGATCAGCGTTCGCATGAGTTCCTGCTGGTCAAGAGCGAGGCGACACGGCGCGTGAAGGAAGCGCTCGGCCGGGCCGGTGTCGAGATGCCCGAACCGATCTACCGGGTGAACATGGAAACCTCGGCCGCGCCGCAGGAAAGCGGCAAGTCCGCATCTCCCACACCACGGCCGCCCGCACCCGCGATCGACACCCGCTCGACCCGCGACCTTGTGCCACAACTCGAACACGAAGAGAGCAAGCGCGGAAGGTCGGACCTGCTCGATCCGGACGCGCCACAGGAATGACCCCGGTGGCGCGGCAGGCGACGCGCAGAACTGCGTTCGGTCGCCACCGCCGTGTAGTGCTCGGACTGGCCAGCCAGGAACAGGCAGGTAAGCTGTGCCCCTGACGGAGGTTTCATGTCGATCAATTCCAAGGCGCGCCGCGACGCCCGCCGCAAACAGCAGACGAAGACCGTGACAGCCCGCCCCGCTCCGATGCCCGCCCACGCACACCTGCTCGACGCCGAGGGCCGAGTCGTCGGCGGGATTGCGCGCAGCGGAAGCGACTGGGCGCTCGTGCTGGGCGGTCAGGTCATCACCACGACCGACAGCCCCGCGATGGCGATTGCCGTGCTGGAGCGTGCAGCGATAGCGCGCGGGGCGCCGGGGTCACCGCTGCGGACGCGTTGCAACGACGTGCTCCGCGATGCAGCCGTGGCCGAGGCGGCCGAAAGCGGCCAGACGCTGGAGTCGTACCTCGCCGCGCTGGAAGCCGAGCGCATCGAGCACCTGCAGAAGAAACAGCAGCCGCCCAATCCCGACACCACCCATTAGGCTGCATTGCGCGGCAATGCCTGCCGCGCCCTCGCCCGCCCGCCGACGTCGGTCGCCTACGCCCGTCCGGTGCCCGGCATCGTGCCGTGGCCGGCCGGCGCCGCCGTGGTCTCGACGACGCCGGCGGTCGAGACCGCATGTGAGGCTGCCGGCTTCGACACCGCCGCCCGGGCGGCCGGCGGGACCGCGCCATTGAACAGGTAACCCAGCACCGCGGAGCGGCGGATCAGCAGGTGGTAGATCGCCAGCGAGAGGATCGACGCGCACGCCAGCACGATCGGGAACTTCAGGCCCGGGCCGATCGGCACGGACAGCAGCGCAGTGGCCACGACGATCACGATCAGGTGGTGGAACAGGTAGATCGAGTAGCTCGCGTCGGACAGGTAACGGAAGGTCCGCGACGGATGATCGGTATAGCGCCGGAACAGCGCGAACACGGCGCGGATCGCCATCCACGCCAGCAACGCCTGCGCCGTCAGCCCGAGCGCGCGCATCGCCAGGCTTTCGCTGTCGCCGGCGACGTACATGCCGGCCGCGCCGAGCAGTGCGAACGCGACGCTCCACAGCGTGACGCGCGAGAACCGCGCCAGCACATCGGGCAGCATGCACAGCACGATGCCGACGGCATAGAACGGCAGGTAGTTGAGCACGGTCATCGGCTTGACGACGCCCAGCACGTACTGGTGCAGCGCGCCCGAGGCGAGCTTGCCGACCACTGCAGCTGCAACGGGCGCGACCGCGGCCGCCGCGATCAGCGCGACGAGAATCGGCGTCTGGATGCGCGCCGCACGCGCCGCCAGCGTCGAGTCGACCGACCTCAGCAACGGCGCGACGAGCGCTGTCAGCGCGAAGTACACGGCCAGGCACCCGAGGAACCACAGGTGTGAGACCAGGTTGCCGCTCCAGAACGCCGGGATCAGCACCTCGGACACGAACGGCCCCTGCTGGCCTTCCACAAACCGCGAGACGAACCAGGCCTGCAGCACGTTGATCGTGAACAGCACGACGACCAGTGGCACCAGCACGCGCCGCATGCGCTCGCGCAGGAACACGCCCGTTGTCCGACGACGCACGAGGAACATCGCGAAGAAGCCGGCGATCACGAAGAACGCCGGCATGCGGAACAGGTGCAGCGACGAGACCAGCCCGTCCAGCCACGGCAGGTGTTCGACGTCCTTCACGCGCCAGCCCCCGGTGTCGTAGGGCCGCGCGGAATGCAGCACCAGGCCCAGCAGCATCAGCACGCTGCGCATCGCGTCGAGGTAGTGAAGCCGGCTGTCGTTGCTCGCCATCGTCCATTTTTCCATTGCACTCCCCATCTAGACGGATTGCGCGTCCGCGGCGGGCCATGGCGTGTGCATGAGCTTGGGTGGTCGCAGGCGAAGCGACGTAAGGGGTTGACCGCATGAAGGGCAGAAAATGCCGAGCTTGCTGTCCACTCGTCTGAACGCGGACAGCGCGCGCGTGCCACAACCAGTCATTTTTGAAACACGGGCGCATGCGATCCTTCGGACTGGTTGTCTACGGGACAGGTGATTGGTGGACCAATACCTCGGCGGCGCGTTGCCCGCGCTCGGCGCCGCACTGAGCAATCCGCAACCCGGCTCCCCCCTGTTTCTTTCACGGCTGGTGGCCGCCGCGCGCGAACACCTCGATGCCGATATCGGGTTCCTGTGCGAGTTCGACGGCAGTGCGAAGGTCGTGCGCAAGGTGGACGGCACCGTGCACGGGCAGGAGGTTGGGGTCGGCACCTCGTTCCCGCTCGACGAGACCTACTGCCGGCGGTTGACCAGTGGCGAGCTGCCGTCGGTCGTACACGACGGCCGCAACGATCCGAGAGTGCGCGATCTGCCGATCACGCGTGAGCTGGACATCGGCACGTACATCGGCGTGCCGGTCAACCTGCCCGACGGCAGCCTCTACGGCACGCTGTGCTGCATCAGCCACGAGGTGGACCGGAGCATCCACGAGCGCGACGTGAAGTTCATGCGCGTGCTGGGCGCGCTGATCGGTAACGAGCTTGCCGAACAGCGTGCTGCCGACCAGGAGCACCGCAGCAAGCTCGACCGCATCGGCCGGCTTACCGGGAGCCTGCGCGTGGTTTACCAGCCGGTCGTCGAACTGGACGGTGGCGCACTGGTCGGCATGGAAGCGCTGGCCCGCTTCGACACCGATCCGCCGCGTTCGCCTGATCAGTGGTTTGCTGACGCGTGGTCGGTCGGGCTGGGAGCTCAACTCGAACTCGCCGCCGTGCGCGCCGCTCTGTCCCAGCGCGGCCGGCTCTCATCAGACCTGTACATGGCGATCAACGCGTCGCCGATCGTGCTGCAGTCGCAGGCGCTTCTGGATGAGCTGTACGCGGTGCGCGGCGGGCCGGTGCTGCTCGAGGTGACCGAACATGCGGCCGTCAACGAATACGGGCCGCTCATGCAGGCGCTGGCGTCCTGCCGCGCCTGCGGCGTGCGCATCGCGGTGGACGATTTCGGCGCAGGCTACTCCGGCCTGAGCCACGTGCTGCGCATCAGCCCGAACGTGCTCAAGCTCGACATGCAGCTCACGCGCGACATCGACCGCGACGGTGCGAAGCAGGCGCTCGCGTCGGCAACGGTCGGGTTTGCGGCGAAAGCCGGCGTGGACATCATTGCCGAGGGCGTCGAGAACGCGGCCGAGGCCGGCATGCTTCGCGAAATCGGCGTGCGCTACGGCCAGGGCTTCCACTTCGGCAGGCCGGGTCCGCTGCCGCACTAGCCTGAACGCGCCGGGCAGCTCAGGCCCTGCGTTTCCTGCCGGCGACCCGCCCAAGGGCGGGTGGGTCAACGAGGTAGCTTCGAACGCGTCCACGCCACGATCTGCGTGGCGTTCATCGCGCCCGACTGCCGGGCGACCTCGCGGCCGGATTTGAACAGCGCGAGCGTCGGAATACTGCGCACGCCGAATCGCGCGCCGAGCGCCTGCTCGGCCTGGGTATCGACCTTCGCAAGCCTGACCTGGGGCTCGAGCATCGGCGCGGCCGCCTCGAACTGGGGCGCCATTAGCCGGCAAGGTCCGCACCACGGGGCCCAGAAGTCGACCAGCACCGGCACGTCGCCCCGCAGCGCGCGGTCGTCGAAATCGGACGTGCTCAGCGAGCGCGGCGACCCCGTGAACAGCGGCTGGTGGCATCGACCGCAGTTCGGCCGTTCGCCGAGGCGCGCGCGCGGCACGCGGTTGAGCGCAGCGCAACTCATGCAGGGAAGCTGGAGCGGCGTATCGGACATGGGAGGCACCGGTCAAAGCTGCGACCAACGTCGCACCCCACGCGTCAACGCAGGATGCAGCATGTGCAGCCGCTTGCGGGCCTGGCGGATCGGCACATGGGCGCGGGCTTTGCTCCGGGCGCGCGCCGCAACCGGGTCAGCAGCGGTAGTTGGACAATCGACCACGTGACCGGGCGCCCGCACGCCCTTCAGAAGTCCTGCGCGCGGCCGATGTCCTCAACACAGATGGGCTCCGTTGCCTACGTCGTGCCCAGGCGCCTCGGACCCGGCGCCCGCACCCTGCTCAACCGCACCGCTGCTACCGGAAGGCCCTGAATGTCGCTGCCCCGCATATCGCTTGCTCTGCTCATGGCCGCCGCGTTGGTCTGGCCGGTTGCGGACGCGGCGCCGTCGGCGGGCGTCACCGCGCGCGAGTCGGCGTCGGCCGAGCCGCCGGCAAAGCCGGTGGACATCGCGACGCTGCTTGCCGACCGCGACCGCGACACCGTGCCGGACGCCAAGAACCAGCCCACGCGCGTGCGCGGCGTGGTGACGATCGCGTCGGGTGTCCTGCGCACTCGCGACCTGCAGGTCGTTGTGCAGGACGAGACCGGCGGCATCACCCTGTTCAAGGAGAACGAGACTGCGGAGATCGCGGTCGGCGACCTGGTCGAGGCGACGGGCCGGGTGAGCCAGTTCCGTGGTGCGGTCCAGCTGCGCGATGCGGACATCCGGCGCGTGGGCCGCGCCAATGTACCGGCTCCGCGCGAACTGTCGGTCGGCCAGGTCAACGGCTGGACCCACATCGGCAAGCGCGTGCGCATCGAAGGCGTTGCCGGCGAGCTGTCGCTGGACTCGTTCGGCCTGATCCGTATCAAGGGCGACGATGGCGCCGCCGCATCGATCTTCATCCCCGCGCCTGTCGTCGAATCGTTCGACTGGAGGCGCTATCCGCCGGGCACGCGGGTAGCCGCCACCGGCGTGCTGTCGATCTACAAGCCCAAATGGCCGTACGACGAAGGCTTCCAGGTTGTCGTAACCAGCCCCGCCGACCTGCAAGTGCTCGCCGCCCCGGCCCCGGCCTGGCAGCGTTGGGTGATCTGGGGCCTCGTGGCCGCGACCGCACTGATCGGCCTGGCGCTGCTGGTTTTCCAGCTGATCCAGAACCGCAACAAGGCCCGCCAGCGCGAACTCGCAACGCTGACCACGCTGTCGAACGCGATCTCCGCGCCGGACCTCAGCGAAGAGCAGCTCGCTCGCCACGCCTGCGAGATCCTGACCGCCTACGGCATCATCGAAGCAGCAATGGTGCAGGTGTTCGATGAGCGCGGTTACCTGCGCCAGCTCGCGACGTCGACCGCGGATCCGACCCTGAGCGGCGTGCTCGACCTCGGGGAGCCGATGTCGGTCGGAGGGACACTGGGCGAAGCGCACCACCTGCAGATCGAAGCGCGCATCGCGAAACAGGGCCTGACGCTGCTCGCGATGCACCCGCTGCTTGCACCTTCGGGTACGCAGGGCTTCCTGGTCGCCCTGTCGCCGCGCAAGCGCAAACCCAGCGAGATGCAGGAGCGCACGCTGCTCGCAGCGGTGAAACTGCTTGCGATGGCGATCGAGAACAGCAAGATCCAGCAGCGCGCGCGGGTGGAACAGCAGGAACTGCAGCAGCTGGTGATCACCGACGAGCTCACCAAGCTCTACAACCGACGCTTCCTGGACGAATACCTGCGCGTGCAGATTCCGGTCGCGCGCCGCCGCGGCGGTGGCCTCGCGTTCCTCGCGATCGACATCGACCACTTCAAGCGCGTCAACGACACCTACGGTCACGAGGCCGGCGATCGCGTGCTGGCGGGCGTGGCCGCGCAGATCCGCCAGGCGAGCCGCAGCAGCGACCTGCCCGTGCGACTGGGCGGCGAGGAGTTCCTCGCGGTCGTGGCCGAGACCGAGCCGGCTGGCGCGATGGTGTTCGCCGAGCGGCTGCGCAGCGCGATCGAGAGCCAGGAATTCGACGGCGTGGTGCCCGGCCAAGTGCTTCGGGTGACGGTTTCGATTGGCGTCGCGCTGTTCGGCCTGCACGGCGAAGACGCACCTTCGCTGCTGCGCGCAAGCGACGAGGCGATGTACGTCTCCAAGCGCGGCGGGCGCAATCGCGTGACGCTTGCGGCATCGCTCGAGAACCCGGAGCAGCCTCATCCCGTGCCGGCCATCGACCCGGCCGAAGCCGCGGCCGACTGATCCGCGCGTGCGGCCGCGTCTGCGCGCCGCACGCCTGGCCCGCTCCGCTCTCCGCGAATCACCCGCAGCAGGGTCGACTTACGGCGGAACACTCCGTCCCGGCGCGTAGTCGCCGGTTTCAAACCACCTGACCTACCCTGCCTGCACTGTCGTAGGAGGACGCGCCATGCTGGAGCGGGTGATCGAACAACGCCGCCGCGACCTGGGCGGCTTCGAGGTGGGGCGTGTGCTGCCGTTCGCGCAGCGTCGCATGGTCGGCCCCTTCATCTTTTTCGACCACATGGGCCCTGCCGATTTCGCACCGGGACTGCCGCGCGAAGTCGATGTGCGGCCGCATCCGCATATCGGGCTGTCGACCGTCACCTACCTCGTCGACGGCGAGATCATGCATCGCGACAGCGTGGGGTCCGAGCAGGCGATCCGCCCGGGCGAAGTCAACTGGATGACGGCCGGCCGCGGCATTACGCATTCCGAGCGCTTCGAAAAGGCACGCGCGCAGGGTGGCGTGTTGAACGGCCTGCAGGCCTGGGTCGCACTGCCGGAGGAGCACGAGGAAACCGAGCCGGCCTTCGAGCACTTCGCCGAAGACCGCCTGCCACTGATCGATGACCGTGGCGTTCGCTTGCGGGTGCTTGCCGGGCGCGCGTACGGCGCTGCCGCGCCGGTGCCAGTGCATTCGCCGCTGTTCTACGTGCATGCCGTGCTCGACGCCGGCACGCGGCTCGAGCTTCCTGACGGGTATGACGACCGGGCCGTCTACGTTGCCAATGGCTCGGTCGAGGTCGATGGCCGGCGCTACGAGGCCGGCCGGATGCTCGTGTTTGCCACCGGTCGTCCGGCTGAAGTCGCCGCGGTCGAGGCGTCCGTGTTGATGTTGCTCGGCGGTGATTCGGTCGGCCCGCGGCACATCGAATGGAACTTCGTGTCCTCGTCAAAAGAGCGCATCGAGCAGGCGAAAGCCGACTGGCGCGCTGGCCGGATGAAGCTGCCGGATCTGGACAACGACGAGTTCATCCCGCTGCCGCCCGATCCGCCGCCACCTCCGAATCCGATGTCCTGACGCGGCCCCTTGCTCGGCCCGGGCGACCGGCTTCCACGGCACAGCACGCTCGCACTTCAAACCCGAAGCAGCGTGCAGACCGGCAAAAAACAGAACGCCGCACCGCGGAGCACGTCCGGGTGCGGCGTTCTGCATTAAGCCGACGCAGGCGTCAGGCCTGCGCGCAACGATCAGCGGCGCGTCGTGTGGTGGTGCGCTTCGGCGTGGACCTCGTTGGTGTGGCTGGCGCGCAGCAGCGGCACGATCTGCCACAGGGCCGACAGGCCGACGAGCGTGTAGACCAGACGCGAGAGCAACGCCTCCTGGCCACCGAAGATCGCGGCGACGAGGTCGAACTGGGCAACGCCTATAAGACCCCAGTTGATACCTCCGATGATCACAAGGGCGAGCGTCAGTAAATTGAGCGCTTTCATGGTGTCTCCTGGCTGCGGCGGGATTGGTGCAACGTGACTCCGCCTGCAGTGTCCACCCCTGTCGTCAATGAAGGGAGAAGGGCTGTTTACAGTTCGACCTACGGCCGAGCTGGTTTGATGGGCGCAAACGACGCGACGCGAAGGCGAGCCGGGGCGACAGCTTGGCGATCCGACGGCCTGCGGCCTCGGAGCAATTGGCGGGCTTCCGCATGAAACTGCAGGCGCGAGCGCGCGGCCTGGGACTACGGCCGCGACTGCGCGACCGGCCGCCCTTCCCTTCGGCCCGCAGCTGCAGCACTGCGAGGACGAAGATCGCAGTCAGCGCAGCTGGCTATCCTTGCTGCCCCGTCGGTTATAGCCCGCAAAACCGGCCTCTTCGGCATCGCTGGCTTCCTGGCATGCGACGCACAGACGCGCGCCTGGCATCGCCTTGCGTCGGGCTTCCGGGATCTCGTTGTCGCAGTCTTCGCAGTGTGTGCTGCCGGGCCCGCTCGGCAGCCGGCTGCGCACCCGGCGAATCGCATCGCCGACCGTCGCATCGATCTGGTCCTGCACGGCGCCATCGCCTGCCCATCCGGTCGCCATCGTCATCTCCCGCGGCCTTTCGTCACGTCGATGGTAAAGACCCCCCGGTGAAGCCGATGCGGCCGCATCCGTGCGCCACCGGAGCGCACGGATCCATCCCGGCCAGCGTCGCAGCCCCGTCTAGTCATGCGTGCACGTCCAGCTTCCGCGCGGTATCAAGCGACTTGAGCGGAGCCCAAACCATCGGCGCAGAGCGATGCAACCGTGGCGCTCCTCGCCTGGCAGCCAGCGCCCGCGCTAGGCCTCCGCGCGGTCGGCGCCGCCGGATGCCCCTGCATGCGACAGCCGGTCGCGTACGCGATGCGCCTGGAATGCCTCACCGGCTCGCATCCAAGGACGCTCGCCATCGGCGAGCCGCGAATACAGCTCGACTGCGCGCCCCATCAGCACTTCGTTCGATCACGCCTCAGCGTCTACACGTGCACGCGCGGCCAAGGCCGCCCGCCGCGCCGGGTCCACCAATACGGCGGTGACGCGGGCGGCCAACGCGCCAACATCCTCTTCGCTGATGACGGCGCCGCGCGCATGCTCGAGCGCCATTTTCGTGCCTACCACCGCCGTCGACACGATCGGCACGCCGAGGGCCATCGCCTCGATGAGCACCAGCCCGTGCGTTTCCACCGGCGAAGCGGATACCGATGCTTCCCCTGCCCGGCATGCATCGAGCAACGCACGGCGTCTGTCGAGGTTGCCGAAGAACCGTACGTCGCCCGACGCAACGAGGTCTTGCGCCAGTCGCTTGAGGCGCGGCGCGTCCGGGCCCTCGCCGGCGATCACGAACAGCAGGTCGGGGAAGCGCGGCAGCAGTGCGCGTGCCATCTGCAGGAGAAACCCGATGTTCTTCTCGACCGCCAACCGGCTGACGGTGACGATCACCGGCCGTGATACGTCGATGCCGTGCTCGGCGCGGAAGCGCGGCCCGTCGCCCCCCGCAACCTCTTCCAGATCGATCCCAATCGGCAGCGTCGTGACGCCGTAGCGGCGCAGCACATCGACCATCTGCTCGCTGGGCACGATGAGGTGATCCACCTCGCTGCACAGCTGGCGTGAGAGGTGCTTGGCCAGCGCACGGCCCAGTGCCGCGGGAATCCACGGCAGGCAGTGCCCGACGTAATCCTCGAAATAGGCGTGGTAGGTCTCGACCGTCGGACGCCGGGCTCTTCGCGTCAGCCAATGCAACGCAACCCGGGCCGTGCGACCCGGGGTTGCGCGCTACGCGTTGCAACATCGCGTCAGTGCAGAACGCGCTCAATCTCGTCCAGCGGCGAGTTCGTCAGCGTCTTCGCGACCTCTCCCACCAGACGATCCAGCGCCTCCTTGTGCAGCAGCGGGCGCATCTGCCCCAGCGTCTGCGGATCGGCGATCAGCACCAGATGGGCGTACTCGTTCTTCAGTGCGCCGTCGTTGAGCCTGCGTGCGAGCTGCTTGGCGAACGTGGCTTCGTCGACCTCGACCTCGGGGGGTTGGACGCCGGATGGGCCTTCGTCGTCGAGGTTCTGCGGCTCGATCACCTTCTGCTGGATGAGCTGCACCGAACCGGAGTCCGCGACGTTCTGTAATAGGCGGGCGCGACCGCCGTCTGCGACCACAACCCATGCACCACGTGGAATCGTTTGCATTTGTCCTCCTCGAATCTGGCGCGAACAAGCGCCGATAGGGCGACGTTAGCCACAGCCGCGTGATGCCTGAGCAGAGAGCACGACTGCAAAGTAAAGCTCAAGCGCAGCGGGTTTACTCCTGCAGCGATGGCTGGTTTGGCCGCAGAAGCACATGGACTGATCGCCAAGCTCTAGCAATCGTAGACTCGAAAGCGCACATATTCACGCCATCATTTTAAAAATAAATGTAAAGACTCGCATCCGCGCGCGTTTCAATTGTGAGTCAACCGCCCGGAACCGAGCGAGCGCGGCAATTTGTTATTCATTCCATTAACCGTTCTTCACCGGCACGCAATGCGCCAACCCATACGGTAGCAATACACGCACTGCGAACCCGAGGAAGAATGTCATGGCAGAGATTAATGTCGAAAGGAAAAAGAAGTCCCACTGGGGCTGGATTATCGGGGCGCTTATTGCGTTATTGGTAATCTGGGCCCTGATTGAAATGCTCGACCGTGACGAAGAGGAAGCGGTCGTGGCGCCTGCGGCGACCACGCAGGTGGCCCCTGTCGCCGAGCCTGTAGCCGCCGCGCCGACGGACGTCGGTGTGACGACGGGCGACGCAACGTCGACCGCAGCCCTGCTGCCGGTCGCCACGATCCTCGCCGGTCCGGCCGGGTTCGCCGGTCAGGAGATCTCGGGCGCGGCCGTCGTGACTGACGTGCCGACCGACCGCGGTTTCTGGATCGAGCAGGATGGCCAGCGCATGCTCGCCCTGATCGCGGAGGAGCCGGGCATGGAGCAGGCAGTCAACATCAATGCGGGTCAGCGCATCGAGCTGGCGGGTGCGGTCGTTCACGACCAGGCCTCGGCCGCGCAGATTGCAGGCTCGCTTGATGCGCAGACGCAGCAGCTGATCGGCAATCAGCCGGCCTTCCTGCTCGTTGAACCGCGTGACATCACGATCGTGAGCCGTTGATTTCTAACGGCCGGTCGTTTTCAGGCCGTGGGGAACGCGGCCTTTTAATCCATCACCACCAAAGTTGCCGAGCGCATCCTTTCTAAAAGCGAAACGCGCGGGCACGCCCGGAGAATTCGTCCCCTTCCCCTCCGGGAATAACTGGAGCATTAGCTCCCGGGAGATCACCATGGATAACAGGAATATCACCAACACTGGTAACGACTACAACCGCACGCAGGCTGGCCTTGGCGCCGGTACGCTGCAGCGCCTCGACGATCTGGACGACTTCAAGGTCGCAGACGGCGATCCGGACATCCGCGGCTGGTCCGTGCGCACGTCCGACGGCCGCAAGATCGGTGAAGTCGACAGCCTGATCGTCGACACCACTGCGATGCAGGTCCGTTACCTCGACATCGATCTGGACCGCAAGGCTCTGGATCTGAAGGAAGACCGCCACGTTCTCGTGCCGATCGGTGGCGCCCGTCTCGACGACGACAAGGACGACGTGCTGTTGACCGGCATCACCGGTGCCGAGCTGCTCGCAATGCCGCCGTACCGTCACGGCCAGCCGGTGGCGCTGAACCATGACACGCGCGACCACGACGTCGATGCGAAGAAGTTCTACGGCAACCGAGAAGGCAGCGGCCGCGTCGAGCGCCTGACCCTGTCGGAAGAAGAGCTGCGCGTCGGCAAGCGCACGAGGGCGGCCGGCGAGGCGCACGTGCACAAGACGGTCGAAACCCGCCACGTCTCCGAGAAGGTGCCGCTGAAGCACGAAGAGCTGGTCATCGAGACCCGCCCGCTGCAGCCAGGCACGCCGGCTCAGGGCGAGATCACCGACGGCGAAGTGCGCATCCCGCTGATGGCCGAGGAAGTCGTGGTCGACAAGCAGGCCGTTGCACGCGAGGAAGTCGTGATCCGCAAGAAGGTTGTCGAGGACGAGAAGACCATCGAGGCCGATCTGCGCCGCGAGCGTCTGGACGTCGACCGCACCGGTGCGGACACGTCGCGCCGCGACACCCGTCACTGACGGACCGAAGCGCTCGGGCAAGATCCGAGCGCTTCCTGCGACGCAACAAAGCGAAGGGCCGGCCAGAAGCCGGCCCTTTTGCTGCGCGTGCAATCAGTTGTTGGTGAGCTTCTGGGCGGTGCTGACGATCTCGCTCACGCGCGAAGACGTGGGCGATCCGCTGACCCGAGCCATGACCTCGCCGTTCGAACCGAGCACGAACACGAACGCCTGCTCGCTCGAATCGGGCACGTTGAAAGCGCGCTCGATCGTCGACTCGGCGGTCAGCCAGGTCATGTCGTGGAAGCGCTGCGGAATCTTTTCCTTCGCGCGGCCCAGTGCATCGCTCTCGGACATGAAGAACGGCAGGTCGACGGCGATGACGTCGCGCACCTTGATCTGCTCAGGGTCGATGCGGCCCATGAGCGCGTTGGCCCACTGCCGCGTCTGCTCGGCGGCGTCGCGACTCGGCGTCACGATCAACACCATCGGCTGGCCGAGGAGCTGCGCCTCGGTGACCTTCTCCCCGGTCAACACCGTGGCATCGAAGCTGGACAACTCGGCCCTGGACGCGGATTCGGCCGGGCCCGCAGCGAAATACAGCATGCATGCAGCCGCAACTGCGGCGAACGTACTCTTCATTAGATCCTCCTGGAATTGCTGCTGAAAAACTGGCGGTCGCACCCCGCTCGGCGGTTCATAGGCGGCACAACGGCATTGCCGGATGTCGGGCCGCGGCGGCGGCGTTCTCTTCTGCTACCGGGCGGCTGGCGCGTTCCGCGCGCCTGGACCGCTGCACGAATTCGCGGTCAGAACACAGTGCATGCAGGGCCGTAATCACGCGGTGGAAGCAGCAATAGCGCGACGCCGCCCATATCGCAGCGCCCCGGGCGACGAGCCGCGCCGGCAGCCACTGCGGCGCCTTTCGAAGTCGGATCAACCAGCTGACCGCGACCGCCACCTCAGCCATTCGTAGTGCAGGTTGCCGACCATTTCGTGCAACGCAGCGTCGGCCTTTTGAAGCCCCGTGATGTCGGGCACGAGGCCCGCCGGCAGGCTTGCGCGAATCGAGCGCCTGTCGGTCGGCAGCGGACACACCTCGAAGCCCGCCGCCCGGAATGCCAGTACGGAGCGGCGCATGTGCATCGCCGACGTGGCCAGTGCGATGCGGCGTGGCAGCGCCGGCTCCAGCGCAGCGACGTTATGCGCGTTCTGCCAGGTGTTGAGCGACTTGGCCTCGAGCGTGATCACGTCGGCGGGCACACCGAACTGCTGCGCGTAGTTCGACATCAGGGCCGCATGCGGGATCCATCCGGACGCCGTGGGCCCGCCCGCCATGACGATGCTGCGCCCCGGCTGCTGGCGCCAGTACTCGATGCCGCGATCGATCCGCCGGCGTGATGTCGCGCTCAACACCTGGAACGAGTGCTCCCACCGCGGCAGCCGGTCGACACCTGCCGCGAGTACCACGACGACGTCGGGCGGTGAGGTCTGGCACCACGCAGGCGCGACGATCGCCCGCTCCAGGCGCCGTGCGAGCGTGTTCGACACCACCGGCGTCGCCACTGCGAACGCCGTCACCGCAAGACCGATCGCGAGCCCCACCAGCCACCGACGCGCCCGCAACCGCATCCCGGCAATTGCCAGCAGCATCGCGATCAGCAACCAGTTCAATGGCGATAGCGCCCAGTCCACCAGATTTACGATCAAGCCGGCACGTCCTCGTCGTTGTTCGTTCGCATCACGGTACTAGACGCGAACCGCGCGCAGATTCCGCCAGAACGCCTTCAGCGGCCCGTCGGGCGGTAGCCCAGCGCCTGCGCTGTTTGCACGGGACAGCCACGCAGCCGGGGGTAGGGTGCTGGTGCCGGAGAACCAAGGCGGAGACCTGTAACCCGGCATCGCTTGCGCGCTGCGGGACCGCGCCCCCCTGCTGCCGCCCGGCTTTTCCTGCGCGACGGGCTGCCGCATGGAACCAGCGCCCGGCACCGCGCCCCGCCCACCCGCCGTGAGGACGGTGATGCCCGACTTCCCGTCGCTCTCGATTGCAACCAACCTTGCGGTATTCGCCGTCGCCGCGGCCGCTGTGTGGACTGCAGGTACGCGGCTGGCCGCCCATGCCGATGTAATCGCGCGTGCCACCGGGCTTGGACAGGCGGTCATCGGCATGATGCTTCTTGGTGGCATCACGTCACTGCCGGAGATCGCCGTCTCCGTGACGGCGGGGCTCGCCGCCGACCCGACGCTCGCGGTCAACAACATTCTCGGGGGCGTGGCGCTGCAGGTGGCGATCATCGCGATCGGCGATGCCGTGCTGAAAGACCATGCGATTACATCGCTGGTGCGCAAGCCGATCGTGATGCTCCAGGCCGCGTTCTCGTGCCTGCTGCTGACGCTGGTGCTAGGAGCGATCGTGGTGGGCGACGTCGGAGTGGCCGGGGTCGGCGTGTGGAGCATCGCAGTCCTCGCCGCCGGTATCGCGATGTTCTGGCGCGTTGCGCGCACGGCCGGCCGCGATGGCTGGGCGCCGACCCGCGCGGCCGACGCCGATGCGGGCGATGCGGACTCGAACTCCGGGAGCGACGGCCTTCGCACCGCCATCTTCGGTGCGGCCACCACCGGGGTCGTGGTACTGGTGGCTGGCTACGTGCTGGCACGCACCGGTGAAGCGATTGCGCACCAGACCGGCCTTGGCACCGGCTTTGTCGGCGCGATCCTGGTCGGGCTGGCCACGTCGCTTCCCGAGATCAGCACCGTGATCGCGGCCGCGCGGCTGCGGCGCTACACGATGGCGTTTGCCGACATCTTCGGCACCAACATGTTCGACATCATGCTGATCTTCCTCATCGACGCCGTGCATCGCGGTCCGCCGGTGCTGGCCACGCAGGGGCGCTTTGCGGCGTTCGCCGCCCTGCTCGGCATCGTCCTCACGTTGATGTACGTGGTCGGGCTGATCGAGCGGCGCGACGACGCCAGGATGCGCCTGGGCACCGACAGCTGGTCGGTCGTCCTGCTGTACGTGTGCGGCGCAGGTGCGCTGTATTTCCTGCGCTGATGTCACGCTCCCCGGCGATCAGGTCCAGCCGCTGCAGCGCGAGCATTACGACATCGAGCACGCGTGAACCACCGGACGCCGCGATGATGACCTGCGCCGGTGGCGTCCAAGCCGATCCGGGCATTGGCTGAACCGTTACGGCGCCCGCGACACGCCTCTCACGTTCGAGTTACATGGCGCTGCCTATACCTCGGTTACACCGCAATCCTGCGGAATTCGGAGGTCCAGTCATGGACAAGAATCGCGAAAAGGGCGCCAAGCGCGAGCTCAAGGGCACGATCAACGAAGTCGTCGGCGATCTCACCGATGATCGTTCGCAAGAGATGAAGGGCAAGCTGCAGAAGAACGTCGGTGAGCTGCAGCGCGAATGGGGCGAGCAGCGCGACGAAAGCCGCCAGACCCGCCACTGATCGGCCGACGCTTCGGGCCTCGCCCCGAACCAGGGCTTTCTGAGCAGGGCCCGTTCGCACCGCGGACGGGCCTTTCGCGCGGGCTGAGCCCCGAATTCCGGACGGCCGCCTGCATGACCCGGCTTACCCTGCACCGCTGACACACCCGATTTCCGAGTGGACGACACCGCGAAAGTCACCAGCCACGACCTGTGCGCGGCACTCAAGCTCGAGCATCCGTCGGACGAGTACGTCACGATGTTCGAGGTGCGCGAAAGCGTCGGCAGTGCGCATGGTTCGCGCGCCGATGCCATCGTGCTGTCGTTGTGGCCGTCGCGCGGCTTCGAGATGACCGGTTTCGAGTTCAAGGTCAGTCGCAGCGACTGGCTGGGCGAGCTCAAGAACCCCGCCAAAGCCGACCGCATCGCGCGCTACTGCGATCGCTGGTGCCTGTTCGCGGCCCCGGGCGTGGTCAAGGAAGGCGAGCTGCCCGTCGGCTGGGGGCTATGGGAGCTGACCGCTACCCGCCAGATCCGCCGCAAGGTGCCGTCCATTACGCGTGAGCCCGAGCCGATGCCGCGCGCCTTTCTTGCGTCGCTGATGCGGTCCCGCGCCCGGCTGGACGCCGAGGACCTGGCCGCCTTGCACGCACGCCAGCGGCACGAGTGGGAGAAAGAACAGCGCCTTCGCGAGAAGGACGCGGCGTCGGGGCCCGACGCGGCGACGCGACGCGAGCTCGAACGCCTGCGCATCGGACTGAACAAGCTCGACGAGATTCGCGAGGCGACCGGGATCGACCTCGCCAACTACACGCCCAGCCAGCAGTGGATCGAACGCATGCGCCTGGCCGACAGCGTGGCACTGGAACACAAGCTGCGGCTGCTGCGTGACCTGTTCGCCGACCACGAGCTGCGCAAGCGCATCGAGATTGCGCTGCGTCCCGAGGACGGAAACGGACGATAAGTCGAGGTACGCGGTCCGTGCACCGCGAGCGCGCATCGATGCACCGTCGCGCTACACAGCTTGACCGACGCCACAAACCCCCGCTGAACCGTGTGCCGGTTGCCTTGGGTCTGTGACGGCGATCGCTGCACGGCAGGCTGCGCGGCACCGATCATGCACGCCCTCGGCCGCCGCACCACGCTGCACGGCCCCACCGCTGCGACCGGGCGTCGCGGCCGAACGTTCGATGAGCCGGGCTGCACCGGAGGAGTCAGCAATGCAATTGATGGGCGCCGAGTTGCGCAAGATCGGTTTCAAGGAAGGCCTGATGATGGGCCTGTTCAGCCTGGCGTTTACCGCCGGGCTCGCGATGGCCTTCCAGTCCACCGGCCGCGATCCGTGGGAAGCGGCGAACATTTTCGTTCCGCTGTTCATCGGCTCGCTGACCGCAGCGGCGGGCATCAGCCCGATGAAGAGCCCGAAGCTGGTCGCGCTGGTGATCGCAGGCGCCGCCGGGCTGATGAAGCTGGTCGAATGGGGCACACCGGCGCTTCAGTCCGTAGCCTGAGTTCCAGCCGGCGGGTTCGCCCGCCAGCCGCTGCGACATTCCACAGTGATCTGACGTGCCACCCACGGGTGCAGGCGTTCCCCTGCGCC
The DNA here is from genome assembly GCF_042434515.1 of Lysobacter korlensis. NCBI lineage: Bacteria > Pseudomonadati > Pseudomonadota > Gammaproteobacteria > Lysobacterales > Lysobacteraceae > Lysobacter > Lysobacter korlensis. The sequence goes on along the minus strand of NZ_JBHLTG010000001.1, from coordinate 1,716,069 downwards.
CCGTTTGCTGTTGGAGCACGCTCGCGCCCTGGAGCAGCGGGAGGCAGCGCGTTCGCTGCGTCCCGTGCGTTCTGATCACGCCCCGCGCTTGGCCTTCGCAAACGCCTCTGCAAGCGCGTTGTTCGCCGGCGCGGGCGCGCTCCGCGGCGGCGCTGGCGCGCCGCGTCCCCGCTCGTCACGACGGCCCGCGGGGGCCCCGCGCGGTGCATCACGCGATTCGCTGCGCGGCGGGCGCGGCGCCGGCACGCTGTCGTCCAACCGGCGCGTCAGTGCGATGCGCTTGCGCGCGACATCGACCTCCAGCACGCGCACCTTGACGATATCGCCCGCTTTGACGGCCTCGCGCGGGTCCTTGACGTACTTGTCCGATAGCGCCGAGATGTGCACCAGCCCATCCTGGTGGACGCCGATGTCCACGAACGCGCCGAACGCGGCGACATTCGTGACCACGCCTTCGAGGATCATCCCGGGCTTGAGGTCCTTGAGGTCCTCGACGCCATCGGCAAAACGCGCGGCCTTGAACTCCGGACGCGGGTCGCGGCCGGGCTTTTCCAGTTCCTTGAGGATGTCGCGCACCGTCGGCACGCCGAACTTCTCGTCGGTGAACTGTTCGGGCCGCAGGTTGCGCAGGAACGTGATGTCGCCGATCAGCTGCTTCACGTCGCGGCCGCCCGACTTCACGATGCGCTCGACCACCGGATACGCCTCCGGGTGCACCGACGACGCGTCCAGCGGTTGATCCCCACCGGCGATACGCAGAAACCCCGCGCACTGCTCGAATGTCTTCTCGCCCAGGCGCGGCACTTCGAGCAACGCCTTGCGCGTGCGGAACGCGCCGTGCTGGTCGCGGTGCCGGACGATGTTGTCCGCAACCGTGGTCGACAGGCCCGACACGCGCGTCAGCAACGCGGCCGATGCCGTGTTGACGTCAACGCCGACCGCGTTCACGCAGTCCTCGACCTTCGCGTCCAACGCGCGCGCAAGCCGGTACTGGTCGACATCGTGCTGGTACTGCCCGACGCCGATCGACTTCGGTTCGATCTTGACCAGCTCGGCGAGCGGATCCTGCAGACGCCGCGCGATTGACACCGCGCCGCGGATCGACACATCGAGGTCAGGGAACTCGCGCGCGGCCAGCTCGGACGCCGAATAGACCGATGCCCCCGCCTCGCTGACCACGATCTTCGTGAGCTTCAGCTCGGGCGCGAGCTTGATGAGGTCGCCGGCGAGCTTGTCGGTCTCACGCGACGCCGTGCCGTTGCCGATCGCGATCAGTTCGACCTGGTGCTTCACGCATAGCGCGCGCAGCGCGTGTAGCGACTGGTCCCACTGCCGGCGCGGCTCATGCGGGTAGATCGTGTCGGTCGCCACCACCTTGCCGGTGCGATCAACCACCGCGACCTTGACGCCGGTACGCAGCCCCGGATCGAGCCCGAGCACGGCGCGCGGCCCGGCCGGCGCGGCAAGCAGCAGGTCCTTGAGGTTGTTGCCGAACACGTCGATCGCCTCGGCCTCGGCCTTCTCGCGTGCCTGCGAAAACAGGTCCAGCATCAGGTGCAGGTGCAGCTTCGCCTTCCAGGTCAGCCGGCACGCGTCGAGCAGCCACTTGTCCGCCGGGCGCCCCTGCGGCTTCACGCCCGCATGGTGCGCGACGCGACCTTCGGCCTGCAGGTGACCGGCCTCCGCATCGGTGCCGGGATCCAGATCGAGGAACACGATCTCTTCGCGACGCGCGCGGAACAGCGCCAGCAGGCGGTGCGACGGAATCCTCGCGAGCGGCTCGGCATGGTCGAAGTAATCGCGGTACTTCGCCCCCTCGTTTTCCTTGCCTTCGGCCACGCGCGCGCGGATGACGCCGACCTCCGAGAGCCACTGCCGCAGGTCGCCGACCAGCGCCGCGTCCTCGCCCCAGCGTTCCATGAGGATCGCGCGCGCGCCATCGAGCGCGGCCTTCGCATCGGCCACGCCTTTCTCGGCGTCGACAAAAGTAGCCGCGAACTGCTCGGGCACCTGCGTCGGGTCGGCAAGCAGCCCATCGGCGAGCGGCTCCAGCCCGGCTTCGCGCGCGATCTGCGCCTTCGTGCGGCGCTTGGTCTTGTACGGCAGGTAGAGATCTTCGAGCCGCGCCTTGGTGTCGGCCGCTTCGACGTCGGCGCGCAGCTCGTCGGTCAGCTTGCCCTGCTCGTTGATGCTCGCGAGCACGGCCGCACGGCGGTCTTCGAGTTCGCGCAGGTACGTCAGGCGGACTTCGAGGTTGCGCAGCTGGGTATCGTCGAGCCCGCCGGTGACTTCCTTGCGGTAGCGCGCGATGAACGGCACGGTCGCGCCTTCGTCGAGCAGTGCGATTGCGGCGCGCGCCTGTGCAGGCTGGGCGTCGATCTCGACGGCGATGGCGGAGGCGATTTTCTGGGCGAGCGAGGTGTTCGGGTCTTGCATGGTCCAACCGATGACGCCGGCACGGTGCCGGGAAGCCACCGATTGTGGCAACGCCGCCGCCGCGGCGTAAGCCGTTGACAGATGCGAACCGGCGCCGTCGGGCTGCCGGCGGTCACAAGTCTGCCGCCGCGGCTTAGATCACCCGTAAGCCACGCCGAAGATGCCGCTTCGCCGACTAGCCGCACGCAGCGGCGTGCACGAGGTCGGCGCCGCCCAACTCTGCGCTCGGCGGCCGTCGGCTAAGCCGAGCGCGGGATCAGGCGGCTGTACGCGGCTTCGAACCACGGTACGGCGCGCGGCCGATTTTCGCGGTCGCGCACGCCTTCCTAATTCCGGGCGCGATTACTTCAGCAGCGGCACCAACGCCGGCCACACGTGATCGCGCAGCTTCGGCTGCGCGGCCGCGGTCGGATGCAGGTGGTCGCGCTGGAACGCGCTGCGGTCGGATTTGATCGGCTCAAGCAGGAACGGCAGGAACGCAACGTTGTGCTTCTTCGCGACCGTGCGGAAGTTCTCTTCGAACCCCTTGGTATAAGCGCCGCCGAAGTTCGGAGGCAGTCGCATCCCGATCAGCAGCACCTTCGCACCCGCCGCCTTCGACGCGGACACCATCGCGTCGAGGTTCGCCCGGCTCTGCGCGAGCGGCAGCCCACGCAGCCCGTCGTTCGCACCCAGTTCGATCACGACCACATCGGGCTTGGCCCGTTTCAGCTCGCGGTCGATTCGGGCGCGACCGCCTGCAGTCGTTTCGCCGCTGACGCTCGCATTGACGACGCGCCAGCCGGGCTTCTGCTTCTGGATGCGGTCCTCGGTCAGCGCGACCCAGCCCTGCTTCGTCGGCAGGCGGTACGCGGCCGACAGTGAATCGCCCAACACCAGAACCGTACCGGCGCGGTTCGACTCTTCAGGCTTCGTCGCCTGGGCAGTTGCAAATGTCGCCAACAGCAGTGCCAGCGCCATCCATTGAACCCAGGTCCGCCAAGCCGCATATCCTGCTTTCATGCATTTCTCCCGTCGCTGCATCGCCGGTTGGCGCAACGACTCACCTTAGAGACACAACCGTGAAGATCATGGCCGAGGACACCCCGCCCCACGCTGAAGCGACCATGCGCGCGAAAGCGGCACTCGAGGTCGAAGGGCTCGGCAAGCGCGTACAGCTCGCATCCGGCGAACTCGTGATCCTCGACGGCATCGATTTTTCGATCGCACCCGGCGACACCGTCGCAATCGTCGGCGCGTCGGGCTCGGGCAAGAGCACCCTACTGTCGCTGATGGCGGGCCTCGATACGCCGAGCCGCGGCGAAGTACGTCTCGATGGCCGCCCGCTTTCGACGCTCGACGAAGACGGCCGTGCACGGGTCCGCGCGGACAAGGTCGGTTTCGTGTTCCAGAACTTCCAGCTGCTGCCTTCGCTGACCGCGCTGGAAAACGTGATGCTGCCGCTCGAACTGCGCGGCGATCGCGACGTCGAAGCGCCGGCACGCGCGATGCTCGCGAAGGTCGGGCTCGGCGAGCGGCTTGCGCATTACCCACGGCAGCTGTCGGGCGGCGAGCAGCAACGGGTCGCGCTCGCACGCTCGTTCGTCACCGGCCCGGCGTTGCTGTTCGCCGACGAGCCCACAGGCAACCTCGATACGCACACGGGCGAGACGATCATCGAGCTGCTGTTCTCGATGAACGCCGAACGCGGCACGACGCTGGTGCTGGTCACGCACGACGAGATGCTCGCGCGCCGCTGCTCGCGTAGGTTGCGGCTGGATGCCGGGCGGCTTGTCGCCGGGGAGCAGCAGCCGCGATGAATGCACTGCGCCTCGCCTGGAGGCAGTTCCGGCGCGATCTGCGGGCGGGCGAGATCCGCATTCTGCTCGCCGCGCTCGTGCTCGCCGTCCTGGCCGTGACCGCGGTGGGCTTCATTACCGACCGTGCCGAGCGCGGCCTCGCGATCGAAGCGAACCGCCTGCTCGGCGGCGATGCGGTGGTGCGTGCCGATGCGCCGATCGAGGGCGCGGTCGCGGCCGCGGCGGCCGACGCCGGCCTGCGACAAGCCCGCACGCAGGAGCTTCAGACGATGGTGCGGGTCGGCGATGCCGACGACGCCCGCCTGCAGCTCGGCGATCTGCGCGCGCTCGGCGAGGGCTATCCGCTGCGCGGCAGCGTCCGCCTCATCGACGCGGCTGGAACCGAGCGCGACGCCGGCAGCGTCCCGGCAGCCGGAACCGCATGGCTGAGCCGCGCGGGCGCCGACGCGCTCGATGCCCGCATCGGCGACTCGATCGCCGTCGGCGACGCGACGTTCCGGCTGACCGGCCTGGTCACGCAGGAGCCCGACGCCGCGCTCGACTACTTCGACGTTGCACCGAAGGTCTTCATCAATCTCGACGACCTGCCCGGCACCGGCCTGGTGCAGGAAGGCAGCCGGATCCGCTACCGGCTTGCGATCGCAGGCCCGCCTGCCGCAGTCGAGCGCTTCGTCGACCGGGCAAAACCCGCGCTCGGCCGTGGCCAGCGCCTGGAAACGATTGGCGAAGCCCGCCCGGAATTGCGTTCGGCGCTGGACCGCGCAGGCCGGTTCCTCGGTCTCGCTGCGCTGGTGTCCGTCATTCTTGCCGCGGTTGCCGTGGCGATGGCGGCCCGACGCCACAGCGAGCGCCACCGTGCAGGCGCAGCGGTGATGCGATGCATCGGTGCCAGCCAGGCCACGCTCGCGATCGTGCACATCGGCGAACTCATGCTGCTGGGGCTGCTCGCCAGCGGCGCCGGCATCGGACTCGCGTTCGCACTGCAGTGGCTCGTCGGCAACTGGCTGGAGCAGTCGATGGGGATGTCGATCCCCGGTGCGGAATGGGGCCCGGCGCTCGAGGGACTCGGTGTCGGTCTGACCGTGCTGCTCGCATTCGGCGCGCCGCCGGTGCTCGCACTTCGCCGCGTGCCCGCGCTGCGCGTGCTGCGGCGCGACCTGGACCCGACCGAACCCAGCGCATGGCTGGTCGGCGTGCTCGGCCTCGGTGGCCTCGCCGCGTTGCTGTGGTGGAAGGCGGGCTCGCCGACGCTTGCGCTCGCCATGCTCGGAGGCGTAGTCGCCACGCTGGCGGTACTTGGGCTGCTCGGCTGGGCGCTGGTCGCCCTGCTGCGGCGCGCGCGTTCCAGACTGCGCGGCAGCCTGCGCTACGGCCTGGCAAACGTGAGCCGGCGAGCGGGCACCAGCGTCGCTCAGATCGCCGCACTCGGGCTTGGCCTGATGGTGCTTCTGCTGCTGACGTTCGTGCGGACCGACCTGCTCGACCGGTGGCAGCTGACGCTGGCCGACGAGGCCCCGAACCGCTTCATCATCAACGCACAGCAGGACCAGCTCGCGGATGTCCGGCGCTTCATGGCCGATCGCGGGCTCGGCAAGCCCGAGCTCTACCCGATGATCCGCGCACGCCTCGCCGCTCATAACGGCCGGCCTGTCAGCGGCGCCAGCTACGAGGACGACCAACAGGCACGCCGGCGCGCCGAGCGCGAATTCAACCTGTCGGTCGCAAGTGCACTGCGCGAAGACAACGACGTTACCGCCGGCCGTTTCTGGGGCCGAACGGTGCCGGCGACACCGGAACTGTCGGTCGAGGAAAAGTTCGCCGAGGACCTCGGTTGGAAAGTGGGCGATCGGGTGCGGTTCGACATTGCAGGCCAGCCGTTCGAGGCGACGATCACCAGCCTGCGCGCAGTCGAGTGGGAGAGCTTTCGGCCGAACTTCTTCGTGATCGCGTCGCCGGGCTCGCTTGATGATTACCCGGCGAGCTACATCACCGCCGTTAGTGTGCCCCCCTCGGATTCGCGCTTTACTGCCGATCTGGTCGGTCTGTTTCCGAATCTCTCGGTGATCGATATCGACGCCGTGCTAGATCAGGTGCGCAGCACCGGCGATCAGGTCGCGACAGTCGTGCAGGTCGTGTTCTGGTTCGCGCTGGCCGCAGGCGTTCTCGTGTTGATGGCGGCCGTCAGCGCCAGTCAGGACGAGCGCCTGCTCGAAGGCGGCGTCATGCGCGTGCTTGGTGCGAACCGTCGCCAGTTGCGGCTCGCCCAGGCTTCGGAGTTCGCCGCGATCGGCCTGATTTCAGGGGTCACCGCAGCGATCGCCGCTTCCGTGCTGGCCGGTGTCGTTGCCGTGCGCGTGTTCGATCTACCGTGGGAGGCCGATTGGAAACTCGCGGCAATCGGCGGCGTGTCGGGAATGCTCGCGTCGTTGCTTGCCGGTCTTTGGGCAACGCGCCGCGTGCTCGACGCGCCGCCGTCGGTCACGCTGCGTGAGCTGCAATCGTAGGGCGCTGCAATCGAAGGACGTTGATTCCGATTCCGCGCGTGCGCGGCGCATGGCGCCACTCGTAACGCGCCGCTCGCGCCGTGCAGCGTTCTACTGATCGCGCGTCACACCATCGATCGGATCAATCGGATAGTCGAACGGGTTCGGGATAAGCCCCTGGCTGCTGAGCATCCGTTCGATCTCGGTCTGCGCATACGCCTGCCGCTCCGGCCCGGCAGCTTCGCGCACCGACTGAGCGTGCGGTTCGAAATCGCGCCAGAAATCCTCGCGCGAAGGCGAAGCGGCGAGCATCGTCGACAGGCGCGATTCAAGCTCGTACAGAAGGCTGGCGACATCGTCGGGTGGGCGGCTCATGGCGATTCGTCTCCGATGGCCCGTCGAGCATAGCGAGGCCCGGCATGAGCACGCGATGAAACACGCCGGCATCGAGACATGCCCGCGCTACCGTTCTCCCGAGCCTTTAGTACGTCAACGCTTGTAGACCGCGGCGCGCCCACCGACCGCATCGCAATCGCAATCGCAATCGCAATCGCAATCGTGCCCACCGCAAAAAACAAACGCACAAAACACCAGGGGCCGCCTTTCGGCAGCCCCCGGTGTCGGAATAGTGGCGTCCCCACGGGGATTCGAACCCCGGTCGCTACCGTGAAAGGGTAATGTCCTAGGCCTCTAGACGATGGGGACGCAGTAAAACCGAAATCGGACAATACAACCGGCCTGAGCCCGATATCTTCTTTTTTCTACCAGTGGTGGAGCCAGGCGGGATCGAACCGCCGACCTCCTGCATGCCATGCAGGCGCTCTCCCAGCTGAGCTATGGCCCCACGGGCTGGAAAGTCCGCTACTTTAAGGAGCGACCCAGAGGTCGTCAAGCCGTTTTTTGCGCGACGGACGAAATTTCTTCCGCAGGCCGAAGAGTCGCGGCGCTGTGCCCACGCTCACCCAGATACTCGAGCCATTTGCCGAGAAACGTGTTCATCCGCAAACGGTGCCCGATCAGTCGCGCAGGCGGCGGAAACATGCCGATGACGTCCTGCCAGCGACGCCCGACGTAGCAATGCGTCGCCTCGAGCTGCCGCGTGTCGTGGTAGAGCCGCAGATACGCGGACGGATCCGGCTCGCCGGTGACGGGGTCGAAGATTCCGTACGTCAGTCGCAGCTCGGTCGTGTACCGGTGTTGTTCGATCACGTCGATATGCACCGGCAGGCCGTCCCCGATATCGGACACGTAGCGCCCAACCGGCAACTCGCGCGGTGCGAAAAGCCGCACCAGGCGCGCCTCGTTTTCCGTGTACAGCGCCATCAGCCATCCGAGGCGATTGAGCTTCGGAACGAGGCGGGATCGGGTCACCATCGAGTTCATGGGACGATCCTACACGGCGACCGTGCACGGGTCTGTGCCCGCGAATGAACCGTTTCAGCCTCGTTCCGGAATCTGCGACGGCGCGCCGGCTTAGAACATTTCGCGCCGGATGTTGAGCGTGGTCAGCACCTTGCTCGCGATCTCCTCGATTGAGGTGTGGGTCGTGCTCAGGGTCGGGACCCGCTCGGCGCGGAACATCGTCTCAGCGGCCGCGACCTCGCGCCTGCAGGTCTCGAGCTGCGCATAACGCGAGTTCGGCCGTCGCTCCTGCCGGATCTGGTGCAGTCGCTGCGGATCGATTGTCAGGCCGAACAGCTTGTGTCGGTGCGCACGCAGCCGTGGCGGCAGGCGGTCGTGATCCAGGTCCTCGTCGACCAGCGGGTAGTTGGCCGCCCGCACACCGTAATGCAGCGCCAGATACACGCAGGTCGGCGTCTTGCCCGCACGCGAGACGGCAACGAGGATCACGTCGGCCTCGGAGTAATCGATGCTCTGCCCGTCGTCGTGGGTCAGGGCGAAGTTCATCGCATTGATGCGCCGATGGTAGGTATCGAAGTCGACGATCGCGTGCGCGCGCCCCATGTGCCGCTGTCGCATCTGGCCCAGCTCCCGCTCCAGCGGGTCGATAAACGGCGCGAACACGTCGAGCACCAGAGCCCCGCTTTCGCAGACCGCGGCGCAGACGTCGCTGTTTACGCACGAGTTGATCACGATGGGTCTGGCACCGTGCTGCTCGCCCACGGCACGGATCCGGGCGGCGACTTCGTGCGCGCGCTCGACCGTATCTACGAACGGATAACGTTCACTGATGAAGTGGGTGTCCGTGAACTGCGTGAGCAGGCTGTGCCCGATGGTTTCGGCAGTGATGCCGGTGCCGTCGGACACGTAGAACACAGGCCGGATCGCCAGCATCGCACACCCCTTGATGACCAGTTAAAGAGAAAAAAGTCCGTCGGATCAAGCTTGTATGGGTCCGACGCAGCGGCGATCATATCCGGCTATCGCGCAGTGGCACGCGCACGCCCGTTTTTGGAGACTGTTGCTTGAACGAGAACATCCTGTGGCTGCATGCACTGCGGCTCACCGACCTTGCCCGCGTGGGCGGTAAAAACTCGTCGCTCGGCGAGATGATCGGCAACCTCGCGAACCTCGGCGTTTCGGTGCCCGGCGGTTTCGCCACTACGGCCGAAGCGTTCAAGGCGTTCATCGCCCATAACGACCTGCACCAGCGTATTTTCGACCGCCTCGCATCGCTCGACGTCGAGGACGTGCGCGCACTCACCGCAGCCGGCACGGAAATCCGCGGCTGGGTGATCGATGCGCCGCTGCAACCCGAGCTCGATGCCGACATCCGCACCGCTTATCGCCAGCTGTGCAGCGAGAATGGCGGTGGTGACGTGGCGGTCGCCGTGCGCTCGTCGGCAACCGCCGAGGACCTGCCGGACGCATCGTTCGCAGGCCAGCAGGAGACCTTCCTCAACGTGACCGGCGAGGACGACGTCGTCCGCAAGGTCAAGGAAGTCTTCGCAAGCCTCTACAACGACCGCGCGATCGCGTACCGCGTACACCACGGCTTCAAGCACGAAGACGTGTTCCTCTCCGCCGGTGTGCAGCTGATGGTGCGCTCGAATGTCGGCGCATCGGGCGTGCTCTTCACCCTCGATACCGAGTCGGGCTTCCGCGACGTGGTGTTCATCACTTCGAGCTACGGCCTCGGCGAGATGGTCGTGCAGGGCGCCGTGAATCCCGACGAGTTCTACGTCTACAAGCCCACCGTGCAGCAGGGCAAGCCGGCGATCCTGCGTCGCTCGATCGGTGCCAAGCAGGTGCGGATGGTCTATTCCGACACGCCCGGCGAGCGCGTGCGCATCGAGGACACTCCGGCGGAACTGCGCAACCGCTTCTCCATCAACGACGAGGACGTGCATGAACTCGCACGCCAGGCGCTGACGATCGAAAAGCATTACGGCCGCCCGATGGATATCGAGTGGGCCAAAGACGGCGTCAGCGGCAAGCTGTTCATCGTGCAGGCGCGCCCCGAAACCGTGAAGTCGCGCGGCAAGGCGACGCAGATCGAGCGTTACCAGCTGATGCAACGAGGCCCGGTGATCTGCGAGGGCCGCGCGATCGGACAGAAGATCGGCAGCGGCATCGCACGCGTCGTGCGCTCGCTCGAGGACATGAACCGCGTGCAGCCCGGCGACGTGCTGGTCGCCGACATGACCGACCCCGACTGGGAACCGGTGATGAAGCGCTCGGCCGCGATCGTGACCAACCGCGGCGGTCGCACCTGCCACGCCGCCATCATCGCGCGCGAGCTGGGCGTCCCGGCCGTCGTCGGCACCGGCAACGCGCTCGACGTGATCGAGGACGGGCAGGAAGTGACGATCAGCTGCTGCGAAGGTGATACCGGCTTTATCTATTCCGGCTCCCTGCCCTTCGAACGCAACGTCGCCGACCTCGAGCACATGCCGCCGGCACCGCTCAAGGTCATGATGAACGTCGCGAACCCCGAGCGCGCATTCGATTTCGCGATGCTGCCGCACGCGGGCGTTGGCCTCGCACGTCTCGAGATGATCATTGCCAGCCACATCGGCGTGCACCCGAAGGCGCTGCTCGAGTACGACCGCCAGGACGCGGACACGAAGAAGAAGATCGACGAGCGCATCGCCGGTTATGCGAGCCCGGTGGACTTCTACGTCGATCGTCTCGCCGAAGGCATTGCCACGATCACCGCGGCGTTCGCGCCGCACCCCGTCATCGTGCGCCTGTCGGACTTCAAGTCGAACGAGTACGCGAACCTGATCGGCGGCGCGCGTTACGAGCCGCACGAAGAGAACCCGATGATCGGCTTCCGTGGTGCGAGCCGCTACGTCGACGCGAGCTTCGCGGAGGCGTTCGCGCTCGAGTGCCGTGCGGTGCTCAAGGTGCGCGAGCAGATGGGTCTGACCAACTGCTGGGTCATGATCCCGTTCGTCCGCACGCTGGACGAAGGCCGCAAGGTCGTCGAAGTGCTGCGCGGTAACGGTCTCGAGCAGGGCAAGGACGGCCTGAAGATCATCATGATGTGCGAGGTGCCGTCGAACGCGCTGCTGGCCGACGAGTTCCTCGAGATCTTCGACGGCTTCTCGATCGGCTCGAACGATTTGACCCAGCTGACGCTCGGGCTGGATCGTGACTCGGGCATCGTGGCGAACCTGTTCGACGAGCGCGACCCGGCAGTCAAGAAGATGCTGTCGATGGCGATCTCGGCCGCGCGCGCGAAGGGCAAGTACGTCGGCATCTGCGGCCAGGGCCCGAGTGACCATCCGGACCTTGCCGAATGGCTGATGGAACAGGGGATCGAGTCGGTATCCTTGAACCCCGACACGGTCGTCGACACGTGGTTGAGGCTGGCGAAGGTCAAGGCGGCCGCCGGCTGAGGCCAGCCGATACCGGAGGCTGACGGCCCCGCCGTCGGCGCCCGGACCTCAAGACGCCCCGCGCCCAAGCGGGGCGTCTCGTTTCAGCGGGAGAAAGACGCATGCAGTGGTTCGATTCGCTCGATGGCATCGACTGGAAGACCTTCTTCGTCAACTGGGGCCTGAAGCTCCTTGCGGCGCTCGTCATCCTCGCGATCGGCCTCAGGCTTGCGCGCTGGGCCACCGAGATCGCCGAGCGCGGGTTGACGCGGGCGCAGGTCGAGCCGACCGCGGTGCAGTTCCTGCGCAAGGTCGCCTACGTCGCGCTGCTGGTGCTGCTCGCGCTGACCGTGCTCAGCGTCTTCGAGGTGCCGATGACCTCGGCGTTTGCGGTGCTCGGAGCGGCCGGCCTCGCGATCGGCCTGGCGCTGAAGGATTCGCTGTCGAACATCGCCTCGGGCGTGATGCTGGTGACGCTCAAACCGTTCCGCGTCGGTGACATCGTCACGATCAACAACGCGACCGGCAAGGTGGAAGAAATCAGCATCTTCCAGACACGCCTGCGTGGCGCGGACAACCAGACCATCGTGCTGCCGAACAGCCTCGTCACGAATGATTCGATTATCAACCTGACGCCGGACACGGTGCGGCGCATCGAACTGATCATCGGTATCGCGTACAACGCCGACATCGACGTCGCGCGGGCCCGGGCGCTGGAAGTCATGCATGCCGACCCGCGCGTGCTGGCCGAGCCCGCCCCCGACGTGCTCGTGTACGCGCTGGCCGACAACAGCGTCAACCTCGGCATCCGATGCCATGCGTCCAACGCCGATTTTTTCTCGACCAAGTGCGAGCTTACCGAACGCATCAAGAAGGCGTTCGATGCCGCAGGCGTCGGGATCCCGTTCCCGCAGCGCGACGTGCACGTCTACCACCACTCACCGCGCGACGGCAGCGTCATCGACCCGCGGCAACTGGGATCGGCGCGTCCGCCGACCGAGCCCTGAGGCGATCCCGGCCGGTCTCGCATCCGCGGGACATTAGAGTCGCGACAGCAAAAAGCCCGGCAACTGCCGGGCTTTTCGTGTGCTGCTGAAGTTGGGCTGCCGCTGCTCGCAGGAGCCAACGCCGCCGGGCCAACCCGTCTCAGCCGCGCGATACGCCCATGCCGCCAAGCCGCCCCATGTGCGCGCGGTAATGCCGCAGTTCGGCGATCGAGTCGTGCACGTCGCTCAGCGCCGTGTGCTTGGCGTCCTTACCGATGCCAGCGAGCACGTCGGGGGCCCAGCGACGCGCCAGCTCCTTGATGGTGCTGACGTCGAGGTTGCGATAGTGGAAGTACTTCTGGAGCCGCGGCATCTCGCGGTGCAGGAACCGGCGATCCTGGCAGATCGAGTTGCCGCACATCGGTGACGTGCCTGCGGCGACCCAGTGCTCGAGAAACGCGAGCGTTCTTTCTTCGGCCTCCTGCATCGACACGCCCTGCTCCACCACGCGCTGCCACAGGCCGGACTTGCCGTGCTGGTTGCGGTTCCACTCGTCCATCGCCTCGAGGCGGGCGACCGGGTGCGAAATGGCCAGCTCGGGCCCTTCGGCGAGGATCTGCAGGTCGGCGTCGGTAACGACCGTTGCGATCTCGAGGATCGAGTCGTTGTCGGTATCCAGACCCGTCATTTCGAGGTCTATCCAGATCAGCCGGTGGTCCTTGTTCGGATTGGCAGCCATGCGCTCGCAGTGTGGTTCGGGACGCCGCATGATATCGCAGCCCCTCCCCGCCCAATCGACGATGTTCGACAATCCCGCGCTTGGCCATTACGCGATCCTGACCTCGATGCTGGCGCCCGCCCTGCTCATGGCAGCAACGGCGTCGCTGCTGGTCTCGGCGAATGCGCGCCTTGCACGCGTGGTGGACCGGCTGCGCGCGCTGATCGTGGCATGGGAGCAGGACGCGCCCGACCGCGAAGTCCGCGACATCCAGATCACGCGCCACCGCCGCCGCGCGCAGCTGGTGTTGCGAGCGTGCCAGTTTCTGTACGCCGGGCTGGGAGCGTTCGTGGGCACCAGCTTGGCGCTGGCGATCGACGCGTTTATCGGTTTCAGGCTGGGTGTGTTGCCGACTGCACTGGCGGTGCTCGGTGTGAGTTTCCTATTGCTCGCGAGCTTCGCGCTCGGCACCGAAGTCCGCCTGTCGGTGAGCAGCTTCGACGAGGAACTTGATCACGAGCTTTCGCGGCGCCGGACCTGAGGCCGGCTCGGGCGGGATCAGATCGGCGCCTTGCCGCGCTTGCGACGGAAGTAGTTCGTAAGCCGCGTACCGGCCTCCCCGGCCAGCACGCCACCGAGCACCTGCACCCGATGGTTGTGCCGGGGGTCTGCGAGCAGGTCGAACACGCTGCCGGCCGCGCCCGTTTTCGGATCGAACGCACCGAACACGACGCGACCAACGCGCGCGTGCACGATCGCCATTGCGCACATCGCGCAGGGCTCAAGCGTTACGTAGAGCGTCGTGCCGAGCAGCCGGTGATTGCCAACGCGCCTGCCGGCTTCACGCAACGCGACGATCTCGGCATGCGCCGACGGATCGCAATCGCTGATGTTGCGGTTCGAACCTTCGCCCAACACTTCGCCGTCGGCGCCCACGACCACGGCGCCGACCGGAATTTCGTTGTCCTCACGCTCGGCGCGTTCGGCCAGTGCCAGCGCGTGCCGCATCCACGCTACGTCGAGCGCGGATGGGTCAGTTTCCGCGAGGTGCATAGACCGGGGGCTTCGAGTGCATCGGGGCTGGCAGCGGTGCGGCGCCGTCGCAGAGCATCTCGCAGAGGCACCGAGTCTCACTGATGAGCCGACGGGTAGTGCCAGGCCCGCTGACGACCTCGACCGTCAGCGGGCCGCCGGCTGCTGACGCGAGTAAGCGGTCCCCGCTTACTCCCATTCGATCGTCGCCGGCGGCTTCCCGCTGATGTCGTAGACCACCCGCGACACGCCGCGCAGTTCGTTGATGATCCGCGTCGACACGTGTCCTAGGAAGTCATACGGCAGGTGGGCCCAGTGCGCGGTCATGAAGTCGATCGTCTCGACGGCGCGCAGCGCGATCACCCATTCGTACGCACGCGCATCACCGACCACGCCGACCGACTTGACCGGCAGGAACACCGCGAACGCCTGGCTGACCTTGTCGTACAGACCAGCACGGCGCAGCTCGTCGATGAAGATCTGGTCGGCCATCGCGAGCAGGCGGGCGTACTCGGGCTTGACCTCGCCGAGGATGCGCACGCCGAGGCCCGGGCCCGGGAACGGATGGCGGTAGACCATCTCGCGCGGCAGGCCGAGCTCGACACCCAAGCGGCGTACCTCGTCCTTGAACAGTTCGCGCAGCGGCTCGACGAGGCCGAGCTTCATGTTTTCCGGCAGCCCACCGACGTTGTGATGGCTCTTGATGACGTGGGCCTTGCCGGTGCGACTGCCAGCTGACTCGATGACGTCGGGGTAGATCGTGCCCTGCGCCAGCCACTTCGCGTTCGCAAGCTTCGACGACTCGTCGTCGAAGATGTCGACGAACAGGTTGCCGATGATCTTGCGCTTGGCCTCGGGGTCGGTGACGCCTTCGAGCTTGCTGAAATAGCGTTCAGCCGCGTTGACACGCACGACCTTGACGCCGAGGTGCTCGGCGAACGTCGCCATGACCTGATCGCCTTCCTTCCAGCGCAGCAGGCCCGTATCGACGAACACGCAGGTCAGCTGGTCGCCGATCGCCTTGTGCAGCAGCGCGGCAACGACCGACGAATCGACGCCGCCGGACAGGCCGAGGATCACCTCATCGGTGCCGACCTGCTCGCGGACGCGTGCGATCTGGTCCTCGATGATGTTCGCGGCGGTCCACAGCGTCTGGCAGCCGCAGATGTCGACGACGAAGCGGCGCAGCATCGCCTGGCCGGACTTGGTATGCGTGACCTCGGGGTGGAACTGCACGCCGTACCAGCGCTTGGCTTCGTTCGCCATCGCCGCGACCGGAATGCGGTCGGTGCGCGCGGTGACGGTGAAGCCCGGCGGCGCCTTCGCGACGTGGTCGCCGTGGCTCATCCAGACATCGAGCTTCGGCGGCGAGCCCGGATGGTCCTTGAGGCCGTCGAGCAGTGAATCCTGCGCGATCAGCTCGACCTGCGCATGGCCGAACTCGCGCGCGTCCGCAGCCTCGGTCGCGCCGCCCAGCTGCGCGGCAAGCGTCTGCATGCCGTAGCAGATGCCGAAGATCGGCAGGCCCGAGTCGAACACTTCCTGCGGAGCACGAGGCGCGCCTTCGACCGTGGTCGATTCAGGGCCGCCCGAAAGGATGATGCCCTTCGCACCGAACTGCGCGATCTCCGACGGGTCGTGGTCCCAGGCCCAGACCTCGCAGTAGACGCCGATCTCGCGGATTCGACGGGCGATCAGCTGCGTGTACTGCGCGCCGAAATCGAGGATCAGGATCTTGTCGCTGTGGATGTCGGTCATGGTGGCCGTTGGGTTCGGGTTCGGCGGTCTGGTTTCGGCGGAGTTACGTCGCCGTCCGTGGCGCAGGTTAGAGACTTCGGATCGTCCGGTCCGCCATCGGTGGCCGGCCGGTCTACGCGGTCATCCGGCCAAGCCGCACAGAGCGTGGCGTTCGCGTTCGCGTTCGCGACCGCGGACGATGCCTGGCATCGGCTCAGCGCGCTCGCTCACCCGGCGCGGTAATTCGGCGGTTCTTTCGTGATCTGCACGTCGTGCACGTGGCTCTCGCGCGTGCCGGCGCTGGTGACCCGCACGAAGCTGGGCTTCTTGCGCATCTCCTCGATCGTCGCGCAACCGACATAGCCCATCGTCGCGCGCAGGCCGCCAGCGAGCTGGTGCACGACGTTGCGCAGCGGACCGCGGTACGGAACGCGCCCTTCGATGCCTTCCGGTACGAGCTTGTCGGCGTCCGACGCGTCCTGGAAGTAGCGGTCCTTCGAGCCCTGCTCCATCGCGCCGAGCGAGCCCATGCCGCGGTAGCTCTTGTAGCTGCGGCCCTGGAACAGCTCTGTTTCGCCGGGCGATTCCTCAGTGCCGGCGAACAGGCCGCCGACCATCACGCTGGAAGCGCCTGCGACGATCGCCTTGCCGATGTCGCCCGAGTAGCGGATACCGCCGTCCGCGATCAGCGGAATGCGGTCCTGCAGCGCCTCGGCGACCATCGACACCGCGGTGATCTGCGGCACGCCCACGCCCGCGACGATGCGCGTGGTGCAGATCGAACCCGGGCCGACGCCGACCTTTACCGCATCGGCGCCGTGGTCCATCAGCGCGAGCGCTGCATCTCCGGTCACGATGTTGCCGCCGATCACCTGCACCTGCGGGAAGCGCTGCTTGACCCACTTCACGCGGTCGAGCACGCCCTGCGAATGGCCGTGCGCGGTATCCACGACGATGACGTCGACACCGGCCGCGACCAGTGCTTCGACGCGCGCCTCGGTATCGCCGCCGACGCCAACTGCGGCGCCCACGAGCAGCCGCTCGCTCGCGTCGTACGCCGCGTTCGGATTGTCGCGCTTCTTCTGGATGTCCTTGACCGTGATCAGACCACGCAGCGCGAAGTCGCCGTTGACCACGAGCACCTTCTCGATGCGGTGCTTGTGCAGCAGCGACAGCACTTCGTCGTCCGGCGCGCCCTCGCCCACCGTCACGAGCCGGTCCTTCTTGGTCATGATGTTGCGGATCGGATCGTCGAGCTTGGTCTCGAAGCGCATGTCGCGGCTCGTGACGATGCCGACGAGCTGACCGTTTGCGTCGACCACCGGCACGCCGGAGATGTTGCGTGCGCGCGTCAGCTTGAGGACTTCGGCAATCGTCGTGTCAGGGCCGACGGTGAACGGCTCCTTGATCACACCGGCCTCGAACTTCTTGACCTGCGCGACCTGAGCGGCCTGCGCCACCAGGCTCATGTTCTTGTGGATGATGCTGATGCCGCCGAGCTGCGCCATCGAGATCGCGAGACGGGCTTCGCTGACGGTGTCCATCGCCGCCGACAGGATCGGCAGTCGGATCGTGAGGTCGCGGGTCAGCCGGGTGGCGAGCGAGACGTCCTTCGGCAGGACGGTGGAATGCGCGGGGACGAGTGAAACGTCGTCGAAAGTCAGCGCTTCAGCCTGGATGCGCAGCATGGGCGGGCCCGGATGGATGAAGCACGCCATTCTAACCGCTGCCGCAGCGGTCCGGGCGGGCCGCGCGGCAGCGCCGTGTGCCGCCGTTCGGATTTGGCGCAGCCGGTCTCAGCGGTCGGCTGCTTCGGCGGCCTCGAGCGTGTTCTGCATCAGCGTCGCGACCGTCATCGGGCCGACCCCGCCCGGCACCGGCGTGATCCAGCTGGCCCGGCGGGCGGCCTCGGCGAAGCCGACATCGCCGACCAGACGGCCGTCATCGAGACGGTTGATGCCCACGTCGATCACGACCGCCCCCGGCTTCACCCACTCTCCCGGGATCAGCCCCGGCCGGCCTACGGCAACGACGAGGATGTCGGCGCCACGCACGGCCGCTTCCAGCACGTCCGGCGGCGTGAACTTGTGGCAGCACGTGACCGTGCAGCCCGCGATCAGCAGCTCGAGTGCCATCGGACGGCCGACGTGGTTGGACACGCCGATGATCGTCGCGCTCTGACCGCGCACCGCGCGGTCCGTGTACGCCAGCAGCGTGGTGATTCCGCGCGGCGTGCAGGGCCGTAGGCCGAATTGGCGCAGCGCGAGGTGACCGACGTTCTGCGGGTGGAAGCCGTCGACGTCCTTGCGCGGATCGATGCGATTGATCAACGCGGTTGCGTCGCGGCGATCGGGCAACGGCAGCTGGACCAGAATCCCGTGCACCTCGGGGTCGGCGTTGAGCCGGTCGATCAGCGCCAGCAGGTCGGCGTCGGAGGTGTCCGCCGGCAGGTCGTAATCAATCGCACGGATACCGACCTTCTGCGCGGCGCGGCGCTTGTTGCGCACGTACACGCTGGATGCCGGATCATCGCCCACCAGCACGACCGCAAGTCCCGGCGGCCTCAGGCCAGCGGCGATACGCGCATCGACCTGTGCCTTCAGGTTGTCGAGCAGATCCTCGGCGATGCGTTTGCCGTCGAGGATGCGGGCGGTGGTCGCGTCGGAAGCTGCCGTCATGCGAAACGCAGGGCCTGGTCGGTTTTCGGGCCGCAATTATCACCCAATCGCGCGCGCACCCGGCACGGACGCTGCGCATCGTATATGCGGGCCATTGCGTGACGAGCCCCGGAACCCAAGGTTCAACGCGTGATAGGCGGCAAAGGAACCGGGATGAAGACGATTGCGATCGCCGTTGGGCTGCTCGCGCTTTGCTATGTGCTGATGGCGGCAGGCCTCGCGGTGCGGCAGCGCGAGTTCATCTACCACCCGCACCTGACGCGCGTGGCGCCGGTCCAGACGGACTTCGCGCTCGATCGCGGCGATGTACGACTGCGCGGCTGGCGCATGAACCCGGGACAGCGGGACGCGATCATTTACTTCGGCGGCAACGCCGAAGCGATCCAGTTGATGGCGCCCCGGCTGGCCGCCTGGTTTCCGGGGCACACGGTCTACCTGCTCGCGTACCGGGGCTACGGCGCAAGCGACGGGCGACCGAGCGAAGCGGCGCTGACCTCGGACGCGGTCGCGCTGAACGACGTGGTACGTGCGGCCCATCCGGCGGGCAAGATCACGCTGATCGGACGCAGCCTCGGAAGCGGCGTCGCGAGTCACGTCGCGTCGGCCCGCCCTGTTGACGCGCTGGTGCTCGTTACGCCGTTCGACAGCCTCGCAACGGTCGCCCAGTTCCACATGCGCTGGCTGCCGGTCGGGTGGCTGCTTCGGGAGCGGTTCGACGCGGCACGCGACCTCGCGAACTACCGTGGACCCACGCTGATCATCCGCGCGGTCCGGGACGAGGTGGTTCCGGCCGCGAGCACACAGGCGCTCGTCGACGCCCTGCCGGTGGCGCCGAGGGTGGTCGAGCTTCGTGGAGCCGGTCACAACACGATCGATCTCGACGAGCGGTTCGGGGAGGCGCTGCGGCAGTTCGTGCGGTGACACGATGTGGCTACTGAGCCGCTGGCACGACGCTTGGTCGATTTTTCATGGCCCGCGGCCCTGGCGGGTGCTGGCGCACCGTCGGGCGGCGTGTCCGTCCGTGCGGCACCGCGGTGGTCGTAGTTACAGGACTCGCGATCGCGGGCTCGGCTCGAGTTGGCGGTCAAGCGCGATCGGCCCCAGAGCCGGCGCGCTCGCACTAACCACGCTCAGCCCCCTGCGCAAAACGTCGCGTAATCGACGTAGCCCGGAAATGAGCGCCCGGGCGCGCAGACGACGCAGTCCGGGTCCGGCGTCAGTCGCGTTTCGCGGAACCGCATCGCGAGCGCATCGAAGTGCAGCAGCCTGCCCGCGAGCGAATCGCCGATGCCCAGGATCAGCTTGATCGCCTCGGTCGCCTGCACCAGGCCGATCACGCCCGGCAGGACCCCAAGCACCCCGGCTTCGGCGCAGTTCGGCGCGGCCTCGGGCGGTGGCGGCTCGGGAAACAGGCAGCGGTAGCATGGCGCCTGGCCCCGTCGACGCCCGGCGTCGAACACACTGGCCTGCCCCTCGAACCGGTGCACGGCGCCGTACACCAGCGGCTTGCCGAGCTTCACGCAGGCGTCGTTTACGAGGTAGCGCGCCGGAAAGTTATCGGCACCGTCGATGACGACGTCCGCATCGCCGATCAGCCGTTCCACGTTCGCCGCGGTCACCCGCTCGGCGAAGCGGCGGACATCCACATCGGGGTTCAACGCGGCGACGCGCGCGCGTGCCGAGTCCACCTTCCGCGTGCCCACTGCGTCATCGGTGTGCAGGATCTGGCGCTGCAGGTTGCTGCGGTCGACCACGTCGTCGTCGGCAATCGTCAGCCTGCCGACGCCGGCTGCAGCGAGGTAGAACGCGATCGGCGAACCGAGCCCGCCTGCGCCGATCATCGCGACATCGGCCGCCTCCAGCCTGCGCTGCCCGGCGATGCCGACCTCGGGCAGGCGCAGGTGACGTGAGTAGCGTTCGTGGAAATTGGTGTCGCCTTGGGTCTCGTCGCGCACGACGGGCAGTCCGTCGCCTATCCAGCGCGAGGTGCCGCCGTCGACCGACGCGATCGACGAATAGCCGAGCGCATGCAGACGTTCCGCAGCTTGCAACGACCTGCCGCCCCGCTCGCAGATCAGCATGAGCGGCTCACCGCGATTCTGCGCAATCGCGCCCGGGTCGGCTTCCAGCTCGGCTTTCGGGACACCGAGCGAGTCCGCTGCTGCGCCGCCTGCCCTCTCATGCGGCTCGCGCACGTCGATCAGCCTGATGCCCCGCCGCTGCCGTTCCTGCGCCTGTGATGGCGTGATCCGTTCGATACCCATGGCCGGATTATCGCCGGCTCAGGCGCCGGGCAGCAGGATCGCTTCGGCGGCGCCGCCAGTCTGGAAGCCGCTCTCGACGGCCGGATGCACGAGCACTGCGTTCGCATCCGCCGGCAGCGCGACGAGCTCGCCGGCGACGGGCCGCAGCCGCAGCTCACCGGCGGGCGAGCACTCGACGCGGGCGAACTGGAACCCGGCCGAGGCTGGCGCTTCGGCCAGCAAGCCCCGGCAGGTCGGCCTTGGACCCTTCCTTCCCTGCAGCCCGTCCAGCAGCGCACGCCCGAGCGTCAGGTACAGCCCGGCGAGCGCGACCGCGTCGGACGGCAGGCCGAGCAGACCGGCCTCATCGAGCACGCCGCCTACCGCGTCAAAGCGCCCCGGGCCGCACTCGACCGTCGAGAAATGCGCTTTGCCGAATTCGGCCATTACCTGGCCGACCTGTACGAGTGCCCCCTCACCGCCACTGACCAGGATGGTGTCGAACGCGCAGCCTGCATCGCGCAGCGCGATCTCGACCTGGCGTGGATCCGCCGGCAACTGCGGCCACGAGGTCGGCTCGTACCCGTCCGCACGCAGCAGCCCGACCAGCAGGTCACGGGCGTGGTCGGATCCTGCGCCGGCAGCCCCGGGTGTGCCCGGCGCCCCCCAGTCTCCGACCGTGAATACCGCGACTGTCGGGCGGCGTATCACTTCGACTGTTGCGTGGCCCGCCGCGGCAAGACCACCGACGCGCAGCGGCGTCAGCACCATGCCAGCAGCCAGCGACGGGGAAAGGGCGTCTTCAGCTTGCGCCGGCGGCGGCCGTGCGAGCACGCGACCGTGCGAACGCCCGAGCGCGAGCCGCTCGACGTCGGGCAGCTGTCGGCGCGCGATCTGATGCACTTCCTGAAGGGCGTCTTCAAGCTTCATTGCCTTGCTCGGTTCTGTCGATACGAACGCCGGCAGCGCGCAGGTCGCCTCCGGTATTGAGGTTTCCGAACCGCTGCCCGGCGAGAGCCACCTCGCTCATCTTCAGCCGCGCCTGCAGAGTCCGCACCGCCACATCGAGCCCCGGCAGCGCCCGGACGCAGTCACGTAGCGCCGCGGTGCGCCACAGCGCAACCAGCGGCTGCACGCCGTCCTCGTCGAGCGCCACCGCGCCGTCCGCGTCGGACGCTTCGAACAGGCACAGAGCAACCGACGGGTCGAAGTCGACCAGATCTACCGGCACTGTGAGGAGCCACTCGGTCCGGCACTGGGCCACGAGAGCAGCAAGCCCTGCGACAGGGCCCCGGCCCGCCGGCGCGGAGTCGGCCACTGCCAGCAGTCCATGCGCGCGGTAGCGCGGCAGATCACGGTTCGCACTGACGAGCGCGGTGCAGGTCACTTCGCGGAACGCGGCGTGGCAGCGCAGCACCTGAGGAATCCCGTCGCGCTGCATCCAGGCTTTTTCCACGCCACCAAGGCGGACGCCGCGGCCACCGGCCAGGATGCCGAGGGTCGTGTCCGCCGGTCCAGGCAGGGGTGCGCTGTGATCAGACGCCACAGGCGATCAGGCGTGGCGCGCCGGCGTACTCGCGGGACGGACCGGCCGACTCGCGCGGACAGCGCGCGAGCGCATTGAGAACACATTGCGGTGCCGCACGTCGCACAAGCTCGGGCCGACGCAGCCGCAGTTACTTGCCGCGCTTGACGTGACGCAACAGCCGCCGCTTCTTCGCGACCTGCCGATCCGTGAGCGGATTCTTGCGGCCCTCGTACGGGTTCGTGCCTTCCTTGAACACGAACCGGATCGGCGTGCCGACCAGCTTGAATCGCTTACGGAAGAAATTCTCCAGGTAACGCTTGTACGAATCGCTCAGCGTGCGCAGGCGCGTGCCATGGACGACAAACGTCGGCGGGTTCGTGCCCGATGGATGCGCGAAGCGCAGCTTCGCGACATGTCCGCGTACAACCGGCGGGGGATTCGTTTCGTATGCAATTTCAAGCGCTTTCGTGACTTCGCTCGTGCCGAGCTCGGTCGTCGCCGATGCATGCGCACGGTGGATCGCGCGGAACAGCTCGCGCAGCCCCGACCCGTGCTTCGCGCTGATCCGCACGGCCTCCGCCCACTCGACGAAGCCGAGCTTGCGCGCCAGCAGCGCTTCGGCCTGCTGCCGCTGGTACTCGGTCAGGCCGTCCCACTTGTTGACGGCCACCACGAGCGCGCGGCCCGCGTCGAGCGCGTACCCGAGCACACTCGCGTCCTGGTCGGTCACGCCTTCGGTGGCGTCGATCAGGATCACCGCGACCTGGCACTGCTCGATCGCCTGCAGCGTTTTGACGATCGAGAACTTCTCGACCGCTTCGTCGACCTTCGACTTGCGTCGCAGACCGGCCGTGTCGATCAGGCGGTAAAGCCGATCATCGCGTTCCATGTCGATTGCGACGGAGTCCCGCGTCGTGCCGGGGACCTCCGATGCGATCATGCGCTCCTCGCCGAGGAGCCGGTTGACCAGCGTCGACTTGCCGACGTTCGGCCGACCGATGAAAGCCACGCGGATTCGGTCCGGATCGGCATCGAGCTCGGCCGTCGCACCTTCGTCCGGCACGCGCCCCAGTGTTTCGTCGATCAGATCGTCGATGCCCTGCCGGTGGGCGGAGGAGACAGCGACCGCTTCGCCGATTCCGTATCGCGCGAATTCGTTCAGCGCTGCCTGCACGTCGATGCCGTCGGTCTTGTTGACCACCAGCAAGGTCGGACGCGCCGCCTTGCGCAGCCAGGCAAGGATCTCGTCGTCGAGTGCGGATGCACCTTCGCGTCCGTCGACAACAAACAGAACCAGGTCGGCCTCTTCCGCGGCCGCGCGCGCCTGCCGCGCCGTCGCGCCCGCAAGGCCTTCCTCCTGGCCTGCAATACCGCCGGTATCGACCACCGCGAACGCACGGCGTCCCTCGGGGCGACACACGCCGTAGTGGCGGTCACGCGTGACGCCGGGCTGATCGTGGACCAACGCGTCGCGGCTTCGCGTGAGCGCGTTGAAGAGGGTGGATTTGCCGACGTTGGGCCGGCCGACGAGTGCGACGAGGGGAAGCATGGGTCTACCGTCGGGATTCGAGAGTCGGACAGGGTCTTAAGACAACAGCGCCGCCCGGGCGGGCGGCGCTAGTGAGCAGCAAACCGGCCGGCCGCCGCCAGCAGCGGCTATTGGCCGAGCCGGAACGCCGTTAGCTCGCCGTTGACGTTCTGGACCAGCGCAATGCCGTCCACGACCACCGGAGCCCCGCGGAACGCCTTGCGCCCGGCGCGTGCGCGGCCCGCGAACTCGCCATTTTCAAGCTTCAGCCAGTGCAGGTAGCCATCATAGTCACCGACCAGTGCGTACTCGCCGTGAATTGCCGGTGCAGTGACGCCGCGGCGCGTCAGGCCGGGCTGCTGCCACAGGGCGCTGCCGCCGTTCTTGTCCAGACCGTAGACGACGCCGTTCGGTGCCGTGACGACCGCACGGTCGGAAGAAACCGCAACGCGGCCGGGCCCGCCATTCTCGCTGGACCACAACGGGCGGCCAGTCGGGGCATCGATCGCGGCGGTGCGATTGCCGAAGCTGCTCGCGTAGAGCACCGACCCGTCGAGCACCGGAGTGCCGTCGACGTCGGCCATGCGGTCGAGTTCGGTACGACCTTCCTGCTGCGCGATCGCCTGCTCCCAGAGCGGCTTCCCGTCGGTCGCCGACAGCGCGACCACGGTTCCGTCGTCGTTGCCGACGAACACGAAGCCGGGACCGAGCGCGGGGGCGTTGTTGCCGCGCACCGACAACGTGGGCACTTCGCGGTTCCAGAACCAGCGCCGCTCGCCCGTTGCGGCGTCGAACGTGGTCACGCGGCCGTCGTTCGAACGCACGTACACCATGCCGAGTCCGATTGCGGGCGCGGCGATGACCTCACCGGTCACCTTTGCGCGCCATTTTTCCGCGCCGGATGCCGCGTCGAGCGCGACGACGTTACCGTCGAGGCCACCGGCCACGACGAGTCCGTCGCCGACGCCGGGTCCGCCCGAAAGGTCCAGATCGCTCTCGAAGTGCCAGAGAACCTTGCCGGACTGCAGATCAATTGCGCGGACGCCGCCTTCGACCGCTGCCGCGTAAACGCGACCATCCGCGACCGCCGGAGTCTGGCGGGAACCGAGACGGCCTTCGCCATCACCGATGTCGACCGACCACAGGCGCGCCACCGACACCGACGGCGTGATGTCCGTGAGTTCGACCGGCTCGCTCGGCTTTTCCTTGTCACTGGAGAACCAGCCACGCACGGTGGAGCAGCCACTGAGGGCAACACCGCAAGCCATGACGACGGCCATTCGCGCGACGAGGGCCGGCGCGCTGCGCGCGGCGGAGCGTTGGGGGAATCGTGACTTCATCAAGTCCTGGCCTCGGGCTTGGAGGGGGTACCGCCGACCTGGGTCAGCTTCAGTTCGACGAGGCGGCGCTGAGGCGCGTCGACTTCGAGCAGCGTCAGTGCGCGGGTATAACTTTCGCGAGCGCGCTCAGGCTGACCCAGCGCGAAGTAGGCGTCGCCGCGCACTTCAAGTGCGCCTGCGGTTTCAGACGACTCGAGCAGCTTCAGTGCGTCCTGCGCCTTCTGCCCGTCGATCAGCAGGCGTGCGAGGCGCTCATTGACGATCGCGGCAAGCGCGGGATCCTCGGCACGGATCGAACGGAGGGTTTCGATCGCGGCGTCGCGCTGGTTCTGCTCGACCTGCGCGCGGGCAACGGCGAGACTGCCCAGCGTGCGGTACAGGCCCGGCTCCAGCGCCTGGATCTTCGACTGCTCGGCCAGATTGCCAGCCGCAATTGCATCGACCGCCGCCTGGTAACGCGTCGCAGTTGCGGCCTGCTCGCTGGCTTCCCGAGCCTGCCACCACTTCCAACCATAAATCGCCGCAAGGCCGAGGAGAATTCCCCCGACGAGTCCCGCGCCGTTTCGTCTCAGCCAGGCGAGTACGCGCTCGCTCTGCTCGTGCTCGTCAAGAACATCGTCTAACGCCATGCAGTGGCAGCCCTGATGTATCGCCCCTGCCGCGAAGCAGAGACCCAATAGGAAGAAACCGGCTCAACAGGGCCGGCAGGATTGGGCAGACCCGCGCGCGGGTCAGTGGGCGACCGGTGCGAGGGAACCGTCAGAGGATAGCGTAAAGCGGGCCACGTTCGCTTGGCTGAATGGCGCGAGGTCGACGTGCTTGCCGGCGTTCTGGACTTCCACCGCCGACGAATTGCCCAGCAGCACACGCCCGACGCGCTGTGCGTCGTAGCTGCGTACCTGGCCTGAAATCAGGAGGCCTTTTTCGATGAGGCTTCCGTCGCGAGCGAACACCTCAACCCAGGTGTCGCCGTGCAGACGCAGCGTCAGCGCGGCCGTAGCAGTCTCGCGACGCTCCGGCAGGGCCGCCATCGAAGCAACGAGCGGCTGACGCTCTGCGGCCGATGGCGAGCTCGGCGCAGGCGTGGTTCCGTCCGCGTCGACCGCTTGTAGGGGGAGGTCGAGCGACTGCGCTGGCGCCAGCGAACCGGAGAGGTGGCTGCGCGTTGCCATCCACACCGGGGCGACGAGCGTCACCGTCAGCACGATGTAGATCGCGCGCCTGCCCGCCTGCTCGGCGAGGCGGCGGTACCGCGGTGTGTGCGTATGGCTGACGAGCTTGACGGCCTCGGACTGGGGCGCCACGGCTTCTTCGACTGCCTCGGGCATCGGCTCGCCGAGCAGCCGGGCGTAGCTTCGCAGCTGCCCCCGGATAAAGATCGGAGCGCCGAGTATCGACCAGTCGTCGGCTTCAAGAGCCGTGATGATCCGCGCGGGCGTCTTGAGCCTTTGCGAGACCTCATCGATCGTCAACCCTGCATTCTCGCGGGAACGCTTCAGACGCGAGCCGAAACCCGTGCCGTTCTCAGGTCCGCCATCCGTCTGGTACGTCATCGACCTTCCACTTCCCCTGAGCGGGAGTTCCGCGCCGCCGGAAACTCCTTTCGCATTTGTTCACCATATCGCCGCGCTGCGGCAGTGTCGCCGAGTTGCTGCTCGATTTGTGACGCAAGCTGCAATGAAGTGACGTCAGGGGGCGCTGCCGCGAGCCGGCGCTGGGAAAACGCGCGGGCTTCAAGCCACCGCCCCTTGGCGAATGCAAGCTTGGCAAGCGCCGCGAGGGCAACGGGATTCTCGGGGTCGACTTCGATCGCCTGCCGCAGCGCGCGCTCGGCGAGCGCCGCCTGCCCCGCCTCGAGCGCGCAGGTCCCGATGT
This sequence comes from Lysobacter korlensis, assembly GCF_042434515.1. Taxonomy (NCBI): domain Bacteria; kingdom Pseudomonadati; phylum Pseudomonadota; class Gammaproteobacteria; order Lysobacterales; family Lysobacteraceae; genus Lysobacter; species Lysobacter korlensis. The sequence continues at coordinate 1,688,902 of NZ_JBHLTG010000001.1, read as the reverse complement.
TCGCGAGCGCCGCCGACGGCGTCGGGTAGCCCGGGACAGCGAGCGCAGCTTCGAACCATCGCAGTGATTCGGCCGCGCGCCCCTGCCCGCACAACCAGACTCCGTAATTGTTCTGCGCCTCGCCGCGCGTGGGGCCCAGCTCTGCGGCGCGCTGGTGATGTACGCCAGCCTTGCCTGCCGCGCCGGACCGGTCCAGCGCCAAAGCCAGCAGCATGTGCGCGTCCACCGATTTGGGATCGCGTTTCACCGCCTGGCGGGCAAGCTTGAGCGCTTCTTCGTTGGCGCCGGACTGCAGGCGGACACGAGCCAGGTTCACCAGCGACGCTGCGCCGTTGTCGCGACGGGTCGGCTTGACATCGATTTCCGGCGCCACGCGTTCGTAGCCGCCGCGAGACACGTCGGGCTTGACGAACGAAAGTCGGGTGCACCCCGCGAGGATGCTGGCACAGAGCAAAAGAACGCCGAGTACGGCACTGGCACGCCGGGCAGCGGGCGCGACCGCGTGGGAAAGATCCTGCCGCTTACGCGGCATCATCGACTCCCTGCCCGCCGAGCCGCTTGCGGAACTCGGCCTGCCGACGCGTCCGATCCATCACCTGCCCCTTCAGCTGGCCGCACGCGGCATCGATATCGTCGCCGCGGGTCCGCCGGACCGGTGCGATCATGCCCGCCTCGTTGAGGAGTTTCTGGAACGTGCGGATCGCGACATCGGTCGGCCGCTCGAACCGAGTGCCCGGGAATGGGTTGAACGGAATCAGATTGATCTTGGCCGCGCCTTTCATCTGCACGGCGCGGTCGAAAGCGCGCATCAGCTGCACGAGTTCGCGCGCGTGCTGCGGCTGGTCATTCACGCCCTTCATGAGCGTGTACTCGAACGTGACCGACGTGCCCGGCTTGCGCAGCGCGTACCGCACGCAGGCATCCATCAGCACTTCGATCGGGTACTTCTTGTTGAGCGGGACAAGCTCGCTGCGCAGCTCATCGGTCGGCGCGTGCAACGAGACCGCAAGCGACACATCGCTGAGTTCGCCGAGCTTGTCGATCATCGGCACCATGCCGGCGGTCGAGAGCGTCACGCGCTTGTTCGCCAGGCCATAACCGAGGTCGTCGCGCATGATGCTCATCGCGCGCACGACGTTGTCGAAATTCGCCAGCGGCTCGCCCATGCCCATCATCACGACGTTCGTGAGTTTGCGCTGCTGGTGCGGCACATTGCCCAGGTGGCGTGCGGCGACCCAGACCTGCCCGATGATCTCGGCGGTCGAAAGGTTGCGGTTGAAGCCCTGCGTGGCGGTCGAACAGAACTGGCAGTTGAGCGCACACCCGACCTGCGACGACACGCAGAGCGTGCCGCGACCCTTGTCCGGGATGTAGACGGCCTCGATCGCGTTCTTCGGGTCCATGCCCAGCAGCCACTTATGCGTGCCGTCGGTCGACGCCTTGTCGAACACCACCAGCGGCGCATGCACATGCGCGTGCTGCTCGAGCTTGGCGCGAAGCGCCTTGCCGAGGTCGGTCATGCCGTTGAAGTCGGTCACGTGGCGATGATGAATCCACTTCATCACCTGGTGCGCGCGGTAGCGCTTCTCGCCCAGCGTCTGCTCGAAAAAATCCTCGAGCTCGATGCGCGAGAGGTCGAACAAGTTGGTCCTGCCCGACCCCGGCTGCACCGAACCACTTCCTGCGCGGCGCGCATCGACGCGCACCGCGGCCGCGTCGGCCTCGGTGAGCTTGAGTTCAATGGTGGCGTCGCGGGAAGTCATAGTCGGTGCGGTTGAATCAGATAGCGATCAGCGCGGATAGACGTCGGTCGCGGGGAAGAAGTACGCGATTTCGATCGCGGCGTTCTCGAGGCTGTCCGAGCCGTGGACGGCGTTCGCGTCGATGCTGTCGGCGAAGTCGGCGCGGATGGTGCCCGGCGCGGCGTCCTTCGGGTTGGTCGCACCCATGAGCTCGCGGTTCTTGAGCATGGCGCCCTCGCCCTGCAGCACCTGGATCATCACGGGGCCGGAGATCATGAACTCGACGAGCGCGTTGAAGAACGGACGCTCGCGATGAACTGCGTAGAAGCCTTCCGCTTCCTGACGGGACAGATGCTTCATTTTCGCAGCAACGACCTGAAGGCCGGCCTTCTCGAAGCGGGTGTAGATCTCGCCGATGACGTTCTTCGCGACCGCGTCGGGCTTGATGATGGAAAGGGTGCGCTCGAGCGCCATGGGAGGGTCTCCGGATGGGCGGGCGGCAGCGGCACGTTCGACCACTGCGCCCGAAGCTAACAGAAAACCCGCGTAGGGACGCGGGTTTAGCCGGTATGGCTGCGCGGATTCTACGCGGTTTGCGCCGGCGTTCGCAAAACGATGGCGGGCCGGCATCAGTGCATCAAACGGGAACGGCATCACGACGCTCGCAATCGCTGTTTGCGGACCTCGGGCTTCCAGTTGACGCCGCGCGAAAGGCGGGCCTAATATCAAACAAGCGTTTGATTCAGGCCGAAACGATGTCCAGCTCAGCCCACTTCTCCACCAAGGACCGCATCCTCGGCGCAGCCGAAGAGCTGTTCGCCCAGTTCGGCTTTGCCGGAACGTCGCTGCGCCAGGTCACGAGCCGCGCAGACGTCAACATCGCGGCCGTCAATTACCACTTCGGCAGCAAGGAGAACCTCGTCAACGAGGTCTTCCGGCGACGCATGGACGAGATGAGCGAGCAGCGCATGGCCGCGCTCAAGGCCGCGGTGGAGCAGCATCCCGGGGAACTCGAGCCGATCCTCGCCGCGTTCGTGGAACCGGCGCTCGCGATGGCCCAGGACCGGCACGGCGGCGGCGCGTTCGTCCGCGTCGTAGCCCGCGCTTATGCGGAAAAGAACGATCGGCTACGCAAGTTCCTGTCCGACCACTACGGCCATGTGCTGCGCGAGTTCGCCAGGGCGATCGCGGCCGTCGTGCCGAACCTCAGCAAGGAAGAGCTCTACTGGCGGCTCGACTTCCTTGCCGGCGCGCTGACCTACGCGATGGCCGATTTCGGTCTGATCAAGCGGCCGGCCGGCACGGGCGAGGCCGCCCACCGTGAACGCGCGGCGCGCGAGCTGATCCGCTTTGCGGCTGCCGGATTCAAAAGCTGAGCCCGGCGCCTAGGCGCCGGTGACCACCCCATTTCGATGAGCAAGGACCACTCCATGGCCAACACACTTCTGGTACGTCGCGCCGCCGTGCTCGGCGCTGGCGTCATGGGCGCGCAGATCGCTGCGCACCTGACGAACGCCGGTGTCGACACTGTCCTGTTCGATCTTCCCGCACGCGAGGGCGACCCCGACAGCGTCGTCATCAAGGCGATTGCGAACCTGACCAAGCTCAGCCCTGCCCCGCTCGCGGAAAAGTCGCTTGCCGAGCGCATCGTGCCGGCGAATTACGACACGGGACTCGAGCTGCTGCGCGGCTGCGACCTGGTCATCGAAGCGATCGCCGAACGCATGGACTGGAAGCAGGACCTCTACCGCAGGATCGCGCCGTTCGTCGCCGATCACGCAGTGCTGGCCAGCAACACCTCGGGCCTCGGCATCAATGCGCTGGCCGACGTGCTGCCGGAGCAGCTGCGCCCACGCTTTCTCGGCGTGCACTTTTTCAATCCGCCGCGCTACATGCACCTGGCCGAGCTGATCCCGGCGCGCGGTACGCGGCCCGAAGTGCTCGAGTCACTGGAGGCGTTCCTGACCACCACGCTCGGCAAGGGCGTCGTGATCGCGAAGGACACGCCGAACTTCATCGGCAACCGCATCGGCGTGTTTTCGATGCTGGCGGCGATGCACCACACCGAGCAGTTCGACCTCGGCTTCGATACCGTCGACGCGCTGACGGGCCCGGCGATCGGCCGGCCGAAGTCGGCAACCTATCGCACGGCGGACGTGGTCGGTCTGGACACGATGGTCCACGTCATCCGCACGATGGCGGACACGCTGCCGGCCGATCCGTGGCACGCACATTTCAAGGCTCCGGCCTGGCTGGCTGGCCTTGTCGAGAAGGGCGCGCTCGGGCAGAAGACCGGCGCTGGGTTCTATACCAAGCGCGGCAAGGACATCCTCGTGCTCGACCGCAAAGCGCAGGATTACCGCGCATCGGCCGGCGAACTCGACGCGGAAGTCGCGGCGATGCTGAAGGAGAAGGACCCCGCGAAGAAGTTCGCGGCCCTTCGCGCCAGCGCGCACCCGCAGGCCCAGTTCCTCTGGGCGTGCTTCCGCGACACGTTCCACTACAGCGCCTACCACCTGGCCGACATCGCCGAAACCGCGCGCGACGTCGATTTCGCAATGCGCTGGGGCTATGGCTGGTCGATCGGCCCATTCGAAACCTGGCAGGCCGCGGGCTGGAAGCAGGTGGCGGACTGGATCGCCGAAGACATCGTGTCCGGCAAGGCGATGAGTACTGCATCTCTGCCGAACTGGGTGTTCGACGGCCGTAGTGGCGTGCATGGCCCGGACGGCAGCTACAGCCCGGCACGTGATGCGCAGATCCCGCGCTCGACGAACCCGGTCTACGCCCGCCAGCGCTTTCCGGATCCCCTGCTCGGCGAAAAGTTCGAGCCCGGCCGCACCGTCTATGAGAATGAAGGCGTGCGCATGTGGGCCGACGAGGGCGATGAGATCGCCGTTGTCAGCTTCAAGACGAAGATGCACACCGTATCGGACAAGGTGCTCGACGGCCTGCAGGAAGCGATCGGCATTGCCGAGCGCGACTTCCGCGGCCTGGTGATCTGGCAGCCGAAGGAGCCGTTCTCGGCAGGCGCCGATCTTGCCGGCGCGCTCGGCCTGCTGCAGGCCGGGGACGTGAAGGGCTTCGAAGCAATGGTCGCGAACTTCCAGGCGACCAGCCAGCGCATCAAGTACGCCCTGGTTCCGGTCGTCGCAGCGGTGCGCGGCCTGGCACTTGGCGGTGGCTGCGAATTCCAGATGCACGCGGCGAAGTCCGTGTTCGCGCTCGAGAGCTACATCGGACTCGTCGAGGCAGGCGTTGGCCTGCTGCCGGCGGGCGGCGGCCTCAAGGAGTTCGCCGTGCGCGCCTCCGATGCGGCCGGCCCGGGCGGCGATGTGTTCGCGCAGCTGAAGACGGCGTTCGAAAGCGTGGCGATGGCCAAGGTGTCGACCTCGGCGTTCGAGGCGCGGTCACTCAAGCTCGCACGCGAAAGCGACAGCATCGTCTTCAACACCCATGAGCTGCTGCACGTTGCGAAGGCTCACGCGCGCGCACTGGCCGAGGGCGGATACCGTCCGCCGATGCCCGGCCGCCGCGTGCAGGTCGCCGGCGACGTCGGCATCGCGACATTCAAGATGATGCTCGTGAACATGCTCGAAGGCCGCTTCATCTCCGAGCACGACTACGAGATCGCCACGCGCATCGCGACCGTCATCTGCGGCGGCGACGTGGACCGTGGTTCGCTGGTCGACGAGGAGTGGCTGCTGCGCCTGGAGCGCGAGCACTTCGTTGCGCTCGCCCAGATGCCGAAAACGCAGGAGCGCATCGCGCACATGCTCAAGACCGGCAAGCCGTTGAGGAACTGAGATTCGGCTGTGATGGCCCGGCTCATCGATTGAGCCGGGCCCGACGACGAATCCCGAATCTCCACTCCCGAATACCGAGGCACCCCATGACCAAGCAAGTTCAAGACGCCTATATCGTCGCCGCCACCCGCACCCCGGTCGGCAAGGCGCGGGGCATGTTCCGAAACACCCGGCCTGACGACATGCTCGCGCACGTGCTGCGCAGCGTCGTGGCACAAGCGCCCGGCATCGACGTCAACCGCATCGAGGACGTCATCATCGGGTGCGCTATGCCCGAGGCCGAGCAAGGCATGAACGTCGCACGCATCGGCATGCTGCTCGCCGGCCTGCCGAACACCGTAGCGGCGCAGACGATCAACCGGTTCTGTTCGTCGGGCCTGCAGGCGGTCGCGATGGCGGCCGACCAGATCCGCCTCGGCAATGCGGATCTGATGCTGGCTGGCGGCACCGAATCGATGTCGATGGTGCCGATGATGGGCAATAAGGTCGCGCTCAGCCCGAGCGTGTTCGCGAACGACAACGAGCACATCGCGATCGCCTACGGCATGGGCATCACGGCTGAGAACGTCGCGAAAGAATGGAACGTCTCGCGCGAGGATCAGGACGCGTTCGCGCTCGAATCACACCGCAAAGCGCTTGCGGCGATCCAGAACGGCGAGTTCAAGGACGAGATCACCCCTTACGAGATCGTGTCGCGCATTCCAGATGCGGCCAATGGCACGGTCAAGACCAAAACCCGCGTGGCCGACACCGACGAGGGCCCGCGCCCGGATACGTCCATGGAGAGCCTGGCACGCCTGAAGCCGGTCTTCCGTAACGGCCAGTTCGGCGGCAGCGTGACCGCAGGCAATGCGTCGCAGATGAGCGACGGCGCGGCGGCGATCCTGCTCGCCTCGGAGCAGGCGATCAAGGACTACAACCTGACTCCGCTCGCACGCTTCGCAAGCTTCTCGGTTGCGGGCGTGCGGCCTGAGGTCATGGGCATCGGTCCGAACGCGGCCATTCCGAAAGCACTCAAGCAGGCCGGCGTCACTCGCGAGCAGCTGGACTGGATCGAACTCAACGAAGCGTTCGCTGCACAGGCGCTTGCGGTCATTCGCGACTCGGAGCTCGACATGTCGAAGGTCAACCCGCTCGGCGGCGCGATCGCACTCGGCCACCCACTCGGCGCGACCGGCGCGATCCGTACGGCGACCGTTGTGCACGGCCTGCGTCGCCGGCAGCAGAAGTACGGCCTGGTGACGATGTGCATCGGCACCGGCATGGGCGCGGCGGGCGTCTTCGAAGCGCTTTGACGGTCAACCGTGGGGCACTCTGCCCCACCTCTGCAGATCAGGCGAGTCTCGTGCCGTTCGGCACGGCTCGCTCGACGGTGGTGATCACCACACCCTCGTCGGTATGGAAGCCCGTCAGCAGGAACTCCGATCGAAACGGGCCCACCTGTTTTGGCGGGAAGTTCAGCACGCCGACGATCTGGCGTCCGACTAGGTCGTCCGCGGAATAGAGCAATGTGATCTGCGCGCTGGTCTTGCAAACGCCATGGGGCCCGAAGTCGGCCCACACTTTCCAGGAAGGCTTACGCGCCTCGGGGAAGGGCTCGACGCGGATCACCGTGCCGGCGCAGATCAGAACGCGCTCGAAGTCGCTCCATTCGATGGTCGCCTGATCGCTCATGCCGGCCGCCCGTCGGATGCGGCCTTCAGCGCGTCTTTCATCTCGGCCCACCAGTAGCTGAGCTGGGCGGCGGCAAAGCCTGCGGGCTTCATCGCGGACGTGAGTCCGTAACGACCAAAATCGCGCCAGCGCCCGTCGCCTTCGGCCATCGCGGCCGCAATGGTCTCGCCCGCGAGCGTCGTCGGCGCAACCCCGTGTCCCCCGAACGCCTGCGCCAGCCACAGGCCCGGCTCGATCTGCCCGATCTGCGGCATCTGGTGCCGCGCATAACTCATCAGACCGGACCAGGCGTACTCGATCCGCACCCCTTCCAGCTGGGGAAACACCTTGAGCATGTCGCGGTAGAGCAGTTTTTCGATCGCGGCAGGCCGCCTGTCCAAGACGGAAATCCGCCCTCCCCACAGTAGGCGGCTGTCGGGAAGCGGCCGGTAGTAGTCGAATGCGAACCGGGTGTCGTAGACCGCCGCATCGGTCGAAAGGATCTCGCCCATGCGCGCGCCGAGCGGCTCGGTGACCATGACGTAGGTCGCGATCGGAAGTACCGAAGCGTCGACCTGCCGCCGTAGCCGGGCCAGATAGCCACCACAGGCGAGCACGACCTCACGAGTGCGGATCTCGCCTGTGCGTGTTCGAACGCGCCAACCGCGCCCGTCGCGCACAACATCCGAGACCGGGGAGCGCTCGAATACACGGACGCCGCTTTCCTCCGCCGCGGTGGCAAGCCCTAGCGCGTACTGCAACGGGTGGAAGTGAAATGCCTGCGCCTCGAATAGCCCGCCGTGATAGCGCTCGCTGTGGATGCGCTCTCGCAGTGCGTCCCGATCCAGCCACTGCCAATGCGCGTCGAAGCGGTCTGCCAGCAATTGCCGTCGCTGCCTGAGCACCTCGGCGTCGCGAAACCAGTTGGCCCAGATGACGCCGGCCTCGCGCAGGCCACAGTCGATCCCATATCGCGAGATCCGGTTGCGGATCAGTTCGATCGATTCGAGCGTGCCGCGGTATAGCGCCCTCGCCCGCTGCGGTCCCAATTCACGCAGCAGCGCGTCCTCTCCCTTCGAGAATCCGCCAAAAACGAATCCGCCGTTACGACCCGAAGCGCCGAATGCGATCTGTTCGGCCTCGACCAGTACCACATCGGTTACGCCGCGCTCGGCGAGTCCAAGCGCAGTGTTGAGTCCGGCGAACCCGCCGCCAACGACGCACACGGCCGCTTCCGCGCGGCCCTCAAGCGGGGCGAAAGCACGCGGTGCGGCAGTCGAACGGTAGTAGTTGGCTTCAATCATCGACAGGTATCCCCCGACCTCTACGGCCGAAGGATACCCGCCCGGTGCTTACGCCACTTCGGCGAAGCCCATCTCGGCAAGCGCGTTGCACATCAGTTCGCGCGCAGCGTCACTGAGGGTTTCGTGATCGAGTGCGTAGCGAATCGTCGCTTCGATCAAGCCGAGGTGCGTACCGCAGTCGAAACGTGCGCCCTGGAAGCGGAACGCATCGACGGCTTCGTACTTCAGAAGCGACGCGATGCCGTCCGTAAGCTGGATCTCGTTGCCGGCGCCCGCCTGGGTCGCTTCGAGCAGGTCGAAGATCGCGGGATTGAGGATGTAGCGTCCGACGACCGCGAGCGTGCTGGGCGCATTCTCGGGCTTGGGCTTCTCTACGATCGCGCTGACGCGACCCTGGCGGTTGGAGAACGTGTCGGTTGCCACGATGCCGTAGCTGCTGGTCTTGTCGCGCGGCACGTCCTGCACGGCGATCACACTGGCGCCACTGAACTCGGCCGCATCCGCCATCTGGCGCAGTGCGCCGGGGCCACGGTTCCAGATCAGGTCGTCCGGCAGCAGCACCGCGAACGGCTCGTCGCGGATGACCGGGCGTGCACACAGCACTGCGTGCCCCAGGCCGAGCGCTTCGGTCTGCGTAACGAAAATCGTCTGGATGCCCGGCGGAACGACGTTGCGGATCAGCTCGAGCTGCTCGATCTTGCCCGCACGTTCGAGCTTCTGCTCGAGCTCGTAGGCCTTGTCGAAGTAATCGGCAACCGAATGCTTGTAGCGGTTGGTGACGAAGATCAGCGTGTCGCAGCCGGCGTCGATCGCCTCGTCGACCGCGTACTGGATCAGCGGCTTGTCGACGATCGGCAGCATCTCCTTCGGCACGGTCTTCGTCGCAGGGAGAAAGCGGGTACCGAGGCCGGCAACGGGAAACACGGCCTTGCGGATACGGCGGCGCGAGCGGAATTGGACGGACATCAAACCTTCCTGGCGTGGCGGGCGGGAAACGCAACCACGGTGGCGGAGTCTGTCGAAGCCGGCTTCCGCCCCTGTGGCTGGAACTCGGGCACTGCTGCCTGGAGCAGTACCGCGAGCGCCGCGCAATCGTAACGGGCGGTCGCGTCACGAAGCTGTGTAATTGAGCCCTCGATCTCGTCGGCCGCCACCGGGCGTGGCTCGGCCTGGAGAATCTTGGGATGCAGCGTCGGACGGTAGCGCTCGTCTGCATGGAACAGCGTCTCGTGCAGCTTTTCGCCGGGCCGCAGCCCGGTGTACACGACCGCGATATCACGTCCCGGCTGCTTGCCAGCAAGGCGGATCATCTGCTCGGCGAGCACGCGGATCGGCACAGGTTCGCCCATGTCGAGCGTGTAGACCGCCTCATGCGTACCGATCGCAGACGCCTGCAGGATCAGCTGACAGGCCTCGGGGATCGTCATGAAGAATCGCGTGACCTCCGGATCAGTTACCGTCACCGGTCCACCGCGACGGATCTGCTCGCGGAACAGCGGCACGACGCTGCCCGCGGAATCGAGCACGTTGCCGAAACGAACGGTCACGAACCGCGTGCTGCGGTGGCAGGCCTGCGCCTGACAGACCATCTCTGCAAGACGCTTGCTTGCGCCGAGCACGTTGACCGGATCGACTGCCTTGTCGGTCGAGATGAGGACGAAGGTGCCGACACGCGCTTCGCGACACGCCGAAGCGACCGTATGCGTCGACAGGGCGTTGTTGCGCACAGCTTCGCGCAGCTGCGCTTCCAGCAGCGGCACCTGCTTGTACGCGGCGGCGTGGAAGACCGCGTCAGGGGACGCCAGGCGCAACGCATGCGCGATCACGGCAGGGTCGCCGCAGTCGCCGAGCACGCTGACGAATTCGAGATCGGGGAAGTCCCGCCGCAGTGCTGACTCGGTGGTCGTCAGTGCGAGCTCGTCAATCTCGACCAGGGCAATACGACGCGCGCCGTGATGCGCGCATTGGCGGCACAGTTCCGAGCCGATGGAGCCACCAGCGCCGGTGACCAGCACCGAGCGCCCGCCCAGCCAGCTGCGGATCGCCTTCCAGTCAGGCAGCACCGGCTTGCGACCGAGCAGGTCCTCGATCGCGACCTCCTTGAGCTCGCCCGGAAGCGACCGGCCTTCAAGCACGTCCTGCAAGCGGGGCACCATGCGAAAAGGCAGGCCGCTTCGCTCGCACGCCGAGACCACCGCCCGTAAAGATTGCGCGTCGACCGAAGGCATCGCGATGACCAGCAGCTGCGCGGCCGTTTCGCGGGCGATCTCGGCAACGTCCTGTACACGGCCGATGACCGGGATGCCCTGCACCTTGCTGCCGCGCAGCTTCGGTGCGTCGTCGAGGAAACCGACCGGCTGGTGGGTTCCGACGCGACGCAGATCGCGTACCAGCGCTTCCCCTGCGCCGCCAGCGCCGAGAATCAGGGTGCGGACTGATGTCGCCGACTGCTCGGTACGGCTGTCTTTCCAGCTCCGATAAAGCAGGCGCGGCGCGCCGAGCAGGCCCATCAGCGCGATCGGATAGAGCGCCAGCGCGATTCGCGACACCCCCTCCATGCGGTTGTAGAGGGAAAGCGCAACCACGATGGCCACCAGCCCCAGGGCACACGCTCGGAAGATGTTGCCGAGGTCCGGCACGCTGGCGAAGCGCCACAGCCCCCGGTAGAGGCCAACCTGCCAGAACACCAGTCCCTGCGCCGCAAGGACGACGGCCAGCGTGGCGGACCAAAGCGGCAGTTCCGGCGGATCGGGCATGACGCCGAAGCGCAGCCGGTGCAAGCCCTGCCAAACGAGCCAGACCATGCCCATGTCGTGCAGTGCAATTGCCAGCCGCGGCGCATTGCCTCGCCAGCCCAAACGGTCGCGCCAACTGCTCATTCCAGCCTCATCCTGCAAATTCAAACCGGATCCATCCGCATATGCCCGTGCGTCGCACGCTGAAGCATCAGCCACAGCAAGGCACCGGCGGTATACCACGCGCCGATGACAATCCACATCAACTGTGGCGCGAGCACGGCCGCACGGAGCGAAATGAGAGCGGATGCGGCGGTCCAGACGCAATAGGAAATCGTCACACGTGCATGCCCCCATTTCCTCGCACATGACTGATAAGCATGTTGCGTATGAGGCGTCCACCAACGCTCGCCACGGATCACGCGACGAAGCAACGTAAGACCCGCGTCGAGCACGAACGCCGACAGCAGCATCGGCACTAGAAGCCAGAACGTACGGGGCTCGTCGCCCAGCGCCAATACAGCAAGCGCTGCAATCGCGAAACCAATTGCGCCGCTGCCTACGTCGCCTAGGAAAATCCGCGCATTCGGGAAATTGAACGGTAGAAACCCGAGGCACGCCGCTGCAAGCGCGAGTGCAACCATGCCCCAGCCTTGGATTCCCACTGTAAATACAATCACCAGCGCTACCAATGCTGCCTGGGTCGCAGCGATGCCGTTGATGCCGTCCATGAAATTCCAGGCATTCGTCAGGCCGACACAGCCGGCGAAGATCACGACGGCCATCGCGAGGCTGCCGCCTTCGAGCGACCATGCAATGGCGACCCCAACAGCAGCGAGTGCGTGGACCGCGAGGCGAAGCCACGGCGACAGGGGCCTATGGTCATCGACGAGCCCGACCGCCGCGATTGCCAACATGCCGATGCCGAACGCGAGCGCAAGATCCATCGCGACCACGGAACGTGCGGCACCGATCGCAACTGCGACAAGCACCACGGCGACTATCGCTACGCCGCCACCCCGCGGTGTCGGAACGGCATGGCTCCTCCGCTCGCCCGGCTGGTCGACCAGCGAGTGGGCGAGCGCATACCGACGGGCCATCCACGTGCCGATCGCGCCGAGCAGTGCGAATGTTGCAAACCATCCAAGCACGGCTCACACCACAGCGTAATTGAGGAGTGGTTTAACGCTGCCCCACTCCTTGCAGCTCGGGCACTGCCAGTGGTGGCTTCGCGCACCGAATCCGCACCGCGTGCAGCGGTAACTGGGGTTGCGGACGAGCAGCTGATCGGTGATGTGCTTGAGATCGTGGAGCGTTGCGAGGGGGTCGCCCTGCTCGGCGAGCGTGAGGTCGATCAGTGCCGCCTCTCCTCTGACCGACGGCCGGTCCTTCAGTTGCTGTGCGAGGTAGGCACGCGCGGCAGCGACCCCTTCCTGCGTTTCTATCATCCGCGTCAGCGCAAGTACGGGCGCGATGCCACGGTAGTGTTCGCACATCTGTGCAAGAAACGTCCGGGCACCCGTGGAGTCGCCGGCCGCGTCATAGCAGGTGAGCAGCGCCGGAAGAATCTCCGGCAGGTAATCGGGATCGTTACGGGCGACGCGCTCGAACGCGCGGATCGCACTGGTCGTGTTACCAGCTTCAACTTCGATCCGACCCTCGAGCATGCCGGCCCGCACCGAGTTCGCGTCGGCTGCATACGCGCGGGCAACGGCAGCGCGCGCAGACGCGACATCGCCCGAGGCGCGGTGACGGTCCGCGAGCTCGCATTCGTACTGTGCGATCAGCTTGCCCATCGGCTCACCGGTAGCACCTTCAAACCTGCGGGCGTTCTCGATCGCTTTCGCCCAGTCCCGCTCGGCCTGGTAGATACCGATCAGGTGCTTGAGCGCGAGCGGCGAGAGGTCCAGCGCAACCAGCTCGGAAAAGACCGTTTCGGCACGGTCGAGCAGACCGGACTTCATGTAGTCCTCGCCAAGCGCCAGTAGAGCTTGCACCTTCTGGGCGTCGCTCAGCCCCGGCCGTTGGGCAAGGGCCTGGTGCAGTCGGATCGCGCGATCGACCTCGCCGCGGCGGCGGAACAGGTGCCCGAGCGCGACCTGAGTTTCGAAGGTTTCCTTGTCGAGTTCCGCGATCTGCAGGAACAGCTCGATCGCCTTGTCTGACTGCTCGTTGAGCAGATAGTTCAGGCCGCGGAAATACGTAGTGGACAGGCGGCTGACCTGCGTATCGCTGTGCCTTTCACCGCCGCGGCGTCCGATGATCCAGCCGCTGGCCGCCGCAATTGGAAGCAGCAGGAAAAACCAGAACCACTCGGTTATGAAATCCATGATTCGAAGCTCCCGCCGGTTTTGACATGCCGCTGTGCTGGCAGCGGAACTGCGACGTCGGCCCCGCCACATCCGTCATCCCGCTGAGTTTCAGGGTACGCGGGCAGCCTGCCGTACGACACGCTCGGCCTGCCCGAGGGTTCACGTGCGCCGGTCACCGGCTTGCCCCCACGACGGCCACAATGCTACGGCGCGGATGTAAGGCTGCAAGCGCTAGGCGGCGTGCCTGCCTATTTCGGGGCGTGCCCGACCGTTTGCTGCGCATTCGGGCAGCCGATCTACGTCTTTCGCATCCGCCACACTCGGTTACGCGGATTTATTGCGTCGCCTGATGGGCGCGACCATAGCTACTGCTTAGGCAGCTCTTGCTCGACCTCATCAAGAGGGGAGACGTCACTGACGCGCTCTCTCAGCTCCTTACCGGGCTTGAAGTGCGGAACGTGCTTCCCTGGAAGGGCAACCGATTCGCCAGTTTTCGGATTGCGCCCGAGGCGCGGCGGACGATAGTGAAGTGAAAAACTGCCAAAGCCGCGGATTTCAATGCGCTCACCGCCCGACAGTGCACTGCTCATCATTTCAAGCAGCGATTTGACCGCAAGGTCCACGTCGTCACTCTTGAGGTGCGACTGACGCTGGACAAGGATCTCGATCAGCTCGGACTTGGTCATGACGAACGCGGCTATCCGATCGGGAAAAGACAGAAATTCCGGACCCCGGACACAGGACGACCCGGCCGAAGCCGGGCCGTCCCAGTGCCCTCGCGGGCGATGGACGATTACTCGCCCTTGTTACCGAGCTGCTCGCGGAGCAGCGCGCCGAGCTTCGTCGTACCGCTCGAAGCGTCAGCAGCCGAGCGGTTGTAATCCGCATAGGCTTCCTGCTGCTCGGCCTCGTCCTTGGCCTTGATCGACAGCTGCATGGTGCGGCCCTTGCGATCATTGCCGACGATGCGGGCTTCGATCTCCTGGCCGACCTTCAAGTGCTTCGAGGCGTCGTCGATGCGCTCGCGGGCGATGTCGCGCGCGGCAATGTAGCCTTCGATCCCGCCTTCCAGCTCGACCGTCGCGCCACGTGCGTCGACTTCCTTGACGGTGCCCCTGACGATCGAACCCTTCGAGTTCGACGCCACGTACTGGCCCATCGGGTCCTGCTCGAGCTGCTTGATGCCTAGCGAGATGCGCTCGCGCTCCGGATCGACCGCCAGGACGACGGCTTCAACCGTGTCGCCCTTCTTGAAGTTGCGGACCACGTCCTCGCCAGTGGTGTTCCAGCTGATGTCGGACAGATGCACCAGGCCGTCGATACCGCCGTCCAGGCCGATGAAGATGCCGAAGTCCGTGATCGATTTGATCTGACCCTCGACCTTGTCACCCTTCTTGTGCAGTACAGAGAAGGTTTCCCACGGATTGTTCGTGACCTGCTTCATGCCGAGGGAGATGCGACGACGCTCTTCATCGACGTCGAGCACCATGACCTGAACCTCGTCACCGACCTGCACGATCTTCGACGGGTTGACGTTCTTGTTGGTCCAGTCCATCTCGGACACGTGCACCAGGCCTTCGACACCCGGCTCGATCTCGACGAACGCGCCGTAATCGGTGACGTTGCTGACCTTGCCGAACACGCGGGTGTTGGACGGGTAGCGGCGCGAGATGTTGTCCCACGGATCCTCGCCCAGCTGCTTGAGGCCGAGGCTGACGCGGTTGCGCTCACGGTCGTACTTGAGCACGCGGACGTCGAGCTCCTGGCCGACTTCCACGACTTCCGACGGGTGACGCACGCGCTTCCACGCCATGTCGGTGATGTGCAGCAGGCCATCGATGCCGCCGAGGTCGACGAACGCACCGTAATCGGTGAGGTTCTTGACGACGCCCTTGAGGATCGCGCCTTCCTGCAGCTTCTCCATCAGCTGCTCGCGCTCTGCGCTGTACTCGCTCTCGACCACCGCACGGCGGGAGACGACGATGTTGTTGCGCTTGCGGTCAAGCTTGATGAGCTTGAACTCGAGTTCCTTGCCCTCGAGGTACGCGGAGTCACGGACCGGACGCACGTCGACCAGCGAGCCCGGCAGGAAGCCGCGCACGTCCTTGATGTCGACGGTGAAGCCGCCCTTGACCTTGCCGCTGATACGACCGGTGATGGTCTCGTTCTTCTCGAGCGCCTGCTCGAGTTCGTCCCACACCATCGCGCGCTTGGCCTTCTCGCGCGACAGGACGGTTTCGCCGAAGCCGTTCTCGAGCGAGTCGAGCGCGACCTTGACTTCGTCGCCGATGCCTACATCGATTTCACCGGCGTCGTTCCGGAACTGCTCGATCGGCACGATGCCTTCAGACTTCAGCCCGGCGTTGATCACCACCACGTCGCCGCGGACATCCACGACGATACCGGTGACGATCGAGCCCGGCTTCAGCTTCGCCAGGTTCTGCTGGCTTTGTTCGAACAGTTCGGCAAATGATTCGGTCATTGAAAAGTTACTCGGTTGAACACTCGGGCCTGTCGCGTTGGCGAACCGGGCCCACCCATGTGTGATGCATGCGCATCGTTCGATAACCCGCCGCAGCGGGGCCTTTGTTGCAACTTCCCCTCGGAAGACCTTCTGCGCTGAGGCAGAAAAAGCCCGCGTGGTACACGCCTAGCGCTTGACCAGCGCCAGCACCTGCCCGACGACGTCCTCGATCCCCAGACCGGTGGTATCGATGCGAACGGCGTCATCGGCCGGCCGCAACGGCGCCACTGCCCGTTGGGCATCGCGCGCATCGCGGGCGAGGATCTCCCGAAGGAGACCGCTCAAGGTAACCGAAACTCCTTTGTCACTCAACTGCTTATAGCGCCTCTCGGCACGTTCCTCCGCACTGGCGGTCAGGAACACCTTCACGGATGCGCCGGGAAAGATGACCGTTCCCATGTCGCGCCCGTCCGCGACCAGGCCAGGAGGCTGGCAGAACTGCCGCTGCCGGTCCTTGAGCGCGGCCCTGACCTCGGGGATCGCCGCAATCGCCGAGGCTGCGGCCCCGGCCGTTTCGGTGCGCAGCTCGTCGGTCGCATCGAGGCCGTTGACAAGCACCCGGAGTTCGCCGTCCTCCGCCTCGCGGAAGCGGATGTCGGTGTCGAACGCGCACCGTACCAACGCCGCCGGGTCGGCCAGGTCGATGTCGGCCCAGCCGGCCGCCACCCCGACGGCGCGGTAGAGGGCGCCGGAGTCCAGGTAGTGCCAGCCCAGCTGCTGCGCCACCAGGCGGCTGATCGTGCCTTTGCCGGAGCCGGACGGCCCGTCGATCGTCAGAACAGGAGTCGTTGTATCCATCCGCCCATTATGGCCGGCCGGGGCGCTGCATAGCGCCGGCTCTACCCGCCCCACGCGCCTGAACTTCGGCAGCGCCCGGGCTTGCCTGACTGCCAAAGGACCGGCTAGAATCGCCGACTTGTTTTTTCCGCCCCTATTTCGAGGTCGTCATGAAGGTCCTGTCCTCCCTGAAGTCGGCGAAGGCCCGCCACCGCGACTGCAAGGTCGTCCGCCGTCGTGGCAAGGTCTTCGTGATTTGCAAGTCGAACCCGCGTTTCAAGGCGCGCCAGCGCTGAGTCGTTCAAGCGGCTCCGCGTCCTTCGACGCGTTGACCGACCGGAAGGCCGCCGCGAGGCGGCCTTCTGCGTTTCGGGCGCGTGCGACTGTCGCGGTAGATCATCGCCGCCGTTGGGCCGATGTTTACAATCGCCCCTCTCCGACCGGGATCGACCCATGAAGCCTTTTTGCGCGCTAGCCATTTGCCTTGCCATCGCCGGCGCTGCTTTCCCGGCCGGAGCGGAGACGTTGCTGGTCCAGCGGGTTGCCGAAGAGGCGCGCGTGGCACTCCCCGAGCGCGGGCTGACGATGGCGCAAGTGGAAAAGCGGTTTGGCGCACCCGCCGAACGGCTTGAGCCGCGTGGCGGTCAGCGGCAGCAGTGGCCGGCGATCCACCGCTGGGTCTACCCGGCGTTCACGGTCTACTTCGAGAAGAGCAAGGTGATCGATGCCGTGCTCAACCGTGCCGATGCCAACGAGATCGGGCCGAAGCCGGCAATCCGCTGAGCCTGTTGGCCCACCTGTTTACCCATCGGGCTGCTGACCGCTGCACTGCGGCGCGGCCCGCCCACCCGAAGAGCTTGTTGAGAGGACGATGTCCGAAGCCCTGTTGCGTTTCCCCGCAGAGTGGGAGCCCCAGTCCGCGGTCCTGATCGCCTGGCCGCACGCCGAAACGGACTGGGCAGAGCGGCTCGGTGATGTCGAGGAAACCTACATCGCGCTGGTCGCCGCGATTACCCGGTTCGAACCGGCCGTGGTCTGCGTCGCCGACGACGACATCCAGGCCTACGCACGTGCTCGCCTCGCGTCCGCCCGCATCGACATGGACCGCGTCCGTTTCATAACCGTGCCGTACGATGACACGTGGCTTCGGGACTCCGGCCCGATCACGCTGCGCGATGGCGAGCGGTTCCGGCTGCTCGACTTCCGGTTTACCGGATGGGGCGGGAAATTCGAAGCCAGTCTCGACGATCAGCTGGTCGAGGGACTGGAGCAGGCGCGGCTGTTCGACTCGAGCGAGCGGCAACCGATCGATTTCGCGCTGGAAGGCGGCGCGATCGACACCGATGGCGACGGCACGCTGCTGACCACGTGGAAGTGCCTGCAAGAGCGGCATCCGGGCATCGACCGCGACACGCTGTCAACCAAACTCGCGAACTGGCTGCGCCAGGAACGCGTGCTGTGGCTGGACCATGGCTATCTCGAGGGCGATGACACCGATGCCCACGTCGATACGCTGGCGCGTTTCGCGTCGGCCGACTCGATCGTCTACCAGGGCTGCGACGACCCTGGGGACTCGCACTACGAAGAACTGCGCAACATGGCGCAGGAACTCGCCGCATTGCGCACGCGCGAGGGCCAGCCCTACCGGTTGTTCGAGCTCCCGTGGGCGCGCCCGATCCTGGACGATGGCCGGCGCCTCGCTGCGAGCTATGCGAATTTCCTGATCGTCAACGGTGCGGTGCTGATGCCTGCCTACGGTGACGAAGCAGACTCCGCCGCGCAGGCCGTTTTGGCGCAGGCGTTTCCCGATCGCGAGATCGTTGCCGTGCCCTGCCGGCCATTGATCTGGCAGAACGGTAGCCTGCACTGCATCACGATGCAGCTGCCTGCGGGCTTGGTCGGCTGACGACCGCCCCGATATCGCCTTCAGCTGCGTCACGGAACCAACGGAAGAACTGATGAAGAAGATCCTGCCCGTCGCACTCATCCAGGAGCGCAACCAGGGGGACGCCGAGGCGAACCTTGTGATCATCGAAGCACGCGTCGCCGAGGCCGCCGGCCAGGGCGCGCGGCTCGTGCTGCTGCAGGAGCTGCACAACGGCGCGTACTTCTGCCAGCAGCAGTGCGTGACCCAGTTCGAGCTTGCCGAGTCCATCCCGGGCCCCAGCACGCAACGCATGGGCGAGCTCGCGCGCAAGCACGGGGTCGTGATCGTCAGCTCGCTCTTCGAGCGCCGGGGCGCGGGCCTTTATCACAACACCGCGGTGGTGCTGGAAAAGGACGGCTCGATCGCCGGCAAGTACCGAAAGATGCACATCCCGGACGATCCGGGCTTCAACGAGAAGTTCTACTTCACGCCGGGCGACCTGGGCTTCCAGCCGATCGACACCTCGGTCGGTCGTCTTGGCGTGCTCGTGTGCTGGGACCAGTGGTATCCCGAAGGCGCGCGCCTCATGGCGCTGGCGGGCGCGGACCTGCTGCTCTACCCGACCGCGATCGGCTGGGACCCGGAGGATGCCCAGGACGAGAAGGACCGGCAGCGCAACGCATGGATCCTCAGCCACCGCGGCCACGCGGTCGCGAACGGCATTCCAGTGCTGAGCTGCAACCGCGTCGGGCATGAGTCGTCCCCGATCGGGCGCTCCGGCATCGACTTCTGGGGCTCCAGCCACGTACTGGGGCCGCAGGGCGAGGTCCTCGCCGAGGCCGGTACGGAGAATCCGGAAATCCTGATGGCTGAAGTCGACCTTCGCCGGAGCGAGGATGTGCGCCGGATCTGGCCGTTCCTGCGTGACCGCCGCATTGATGCCTACGGCGACCTGCTCCGCCGGTATCGCGACTGACGGCCCGTCAGGCCATGGCATCACCGGGCCTGGCGGTTCGCGACGCGACCACGCTCGACGTTCCCTCGATTACTGCGCTGCACGCCCACGAGGCAGACACGGGCGTGTCCGCGTACGAATGTCTGGCCCCGTCGGAAGCCGAGATGGCGAAGCGATGGCAGGCATCGGTGCAGCAGGGTTTCCCTTACCTCGTCGCCGAGCTCGACGGGCAATTCGCGGGATACGCCTACGCGAGCAGCTATCGGGCGCGCGAGGGCTACCGGTGGACGGTCGAGGACACCGTGTATGTGCTGCCCGCCGCTCGCGGCCGTGGTGTGGGCATCGCACTGCTGCGCAGCCTCATCGACGTGTGCACGCGCCTCGGTTACCGGCAGATGATCGCGGTGATCGGTGACGGCACGAGCACAGGCTCGATCGCGCTACACGAGCGCCTCGGCTTCCTGGCAGCGGGGGTGTTCCCCGGAATGGGCTGGAAGCACGGACGCTGGCTGGACAATGTCCAGATGCTGCTGCCGCTCGGCGCAGGCCGCGGCGCTCCGCCGGACCGCGCCTGACCTCCTCTCGGCGAGAGTCTAAGTCGCGACGTGGGTTTGATCGATCCGCGGCGACTATCTAAGCTCCGGACCTTTCCCCTGCCGCGCCTGCACGCCTTGCGCCGGCCCACTGCGAGATTCTGCATGTCCTTCGTTTCCACGACCGCGCGCCCTGCGGTCGCCTCGGCCGTCTCGCCATGAATGCATCCAACGACCAGGCAACGGCCCTTGGCGACCAGCCGATCGCAGTCGTCGAGCGCGACGGCGTGCGCTACACCCTGCTCGGCACCGCGCATGTCTCGCGCGCCAGTGTCGATGCAGTCGAAGCCGCGATCGGCAGCGGCGATTACGACGCCGTTGCCGTCGAGCTGGATGCGCCGAGACTGCAGGCGCTCACCGACCCCGATGCGCTCGCACGGCTCGACCTCGTCCAGGTGATCCGTACCGGCCGGACTGCGATGTTCGCCGCGAATCTTGCGCTGTCGACCTATCAGCGGCGGCTCGCGGAGCAGCTCGGCATCGAGCCCGGTGCGGAGCTGAAGCGCGCGGCGCTGCTCGGGCGCGAACGCGGGCTGCCGGTTCACCTGATCGACCGCGACGTCGGGCTGACGTTCAAACGCGCCTCGTCGAAGCTCGGCTTCTGGGGCCGCTCCAAGCTAGCCGCCGGAATGCTGGCTTCGCTGTTCGCCGACGAAACAGTTGGTTCGGACGAGATCGAAAAGCTCAAGCAGGGCGACATGCTGGAGGCGAGCTTCGGCGAATTCGCCGATGACAGCCCCCTGCTGTTCGAAACGATCATCGGCGAGCGCGACCGGTACATGGCGGCGAAGCTGCGCGCGATGTCGCACGACCCCGAGCGCCCGTCGCATGTGCTCGCTGTCGTCGGCGCGGGCCACCTGAAGGGGATGGAGCGCTATCTGCGCGAGGACACTGCGCCGCCCGCCGTGGTCTGCGGGCAGCTCGAGTCGCTGCCGCACAAGAGCGACATTCCGTGGTTCACGATCGTGCTCGCGCTGTTTGTTGTGGGCGGCTTTTTCTGGGGGTTCTGGCAGGGCGGTCTGGATGTCGGCTCCGACCTGCTGCTGCAGTGGGTGCTGGCCACCGGCATCCTCGGCGCGCTCGGCTGTGCGATCGCGGGCGGACACCCGCTCAGTATCGCGGTCGCGTTTCTCGCCTCCCCCATCACTCCACTACACCCGGCGCTCGCATCGGGCACGCTCAGCGCTCTGACCGAAGCGTGGGTTCGCAAGCCGACCTATGCCGACTTCATGGCGTTGCGCGACGACGTGCAGAGCGTGCGCGGCTGGTGGCGCAACCGCGTTGCGCGCGTGCTGCTGAACTTCTTCCTCACCAGCCTGGGCACCGCGATCGGCGTGTGGACCGGCGGCCTGCGCATGCTGGGCAAGCTGGTCGGCTGACCAAGCGGCCCGCACCGTGGATGACACGGTGCGGCTTTACAGCACCAGTCAGGGCGCCGCCGACGCGGCCACCGACGCACCGAGCGTCGGCACCGAGCGTCCTCGCGCCCGCGCGATCGTGCGCGAGGTCGAGGTCCGCAGGTCGTCCAGGATCGCGTAGATCGTCGGCAGGAACAGCAGGCTGACGATCGTCGAGAACGCCAGTCCCCCGGCGATTGCGCGCGCCATCGGGAAGTACGAGATCTCGTCGCCGCTGCCACCGGTGGACATCGCGATCGGAATCATCGCGAGGATTGCCGTGCCCATCGTCATCAGGATCGGCCGCAGGCGTTCGCGGCTGCCTTCAACCAGCGCGTCGGTACGCGACATGCCCCGGCGTCGCAGGTTGTTGATGTGCTCGATCATCACGATGCCGTTGTTCACCACCACGCCCATCAGCACCAGGATGCCGATGAACGCCATGATGTTGAACTCGGTCCCAGTCAGCCAGAACAGCCAGAACACTCCGAACACCGAGAACACCACACCCGACATGATCGCGGAGGGGAACAGCAGCGACTCGAACACCGCCGCCATCACCACGTAGATCATCACCAGCGCGATCAGCAGGTTGAAGATCATCTGCTGGACCATCGCGCTTTCGTCGAAGAACTGGATCGTGTCGAACGTGAAGCTGTAGCCGGGCGGGAACGCGATCGATTCGAGCGCCTGCTCCACCGCCTTGCGGGCGTCGGGCAGCGTTGTTTCGCCCATCGGCGCGGCTTCGATCGTGAGCGTGGTCTGGCGGTTGGTCCGCTCGATCTGTGTCGACGCCGGGCGGATCGACACATCGACCATCGACAGCAGCGGCACGCTGCGGCCATCCGGCGCGCGCACGTTGAACGTGGACAGGTCGCGCGCGTCGAACTGCTCCGCACCGTCGAAGCGCACCCAGACCGGCACTTCAGTGTCGCCGCGGCGGAAATCCTTCAGCTTCGCGCCACGCAGCGCGAGGCCGACGAACGAAGCGACCTCCTCCGAGCTGAAACTAAACGCGGCGGCGCGCTCGCGATCGACCCGCACCTGGAGCTCACTGTTGCGGTCGCCCGTGTCGATGCGCACGTCGCGCAGCTCCTTGCGCGCGGCGAGGATCGGCACGATGTCGCGGCCCAGCTCGTGAAGCGTCTGGGTGGAGTCACCGACCAGCTGGAGCTGGACCGTCTTCGGAGCACCGCCGCCACCGCCGCCCTGCTGCTGACCGACCACGAGCTTCGCCCGCGCGGACTTCGGCAATGCTTCGCTGATCGCGTCCGCAAGTGACTTCGTCGTGCCGTCGAACTCGGGGTCGAACGTGACGCGCGTGCCGGCCCAGCCTTCCTCGCTGAAATACGAATAGATCTGCGTGATGTGGAAGCGTTCGCGGTTCGCATCGAGGAACGCCTCGACCCGGGCCACCTCGTCGGAGACCTGGTCCAGCGTGTAACTGCCGTTCCACTGGTAGCGCACTTCGGTCTCGTTGCCCTCGTCGCCGCCGAACATGTTGTATTTCGTCATCGCGATCGGAGCGATGCTCACGGCGACGATCAGAGCGATACCGAGCACGCTCTTTCCGCGATGCGCGAGGGTCCAGCGCAGCAGGCTCGAGTACCGCTCCTGCAGGTTGTGAATGAACCCAGCCTGCCGGTTGACGGCCGGCGGCGTCTTCATGCGTGCCGACAACATTGGAATCAGGCTCACCGCAACCAGCCAGGACGCCAGCAGCGACACGGAAATCGTGATGGCAATCTGCGACAGGTAGATCGCCAGCACGTTGCGCTCGCCGAACAGGTTCGGCACGAACACGATGCAGTGGCAGAGGGTGCCTGCCGACAGCGCAATCGCGACATGACGCGTGCCGAGAATCGAAGCAAGGCGGGGATTACCGGGGTTGCGCTCGCGCTCCTGGTAGATGCTTTCGACCACCACGACCGCGTTGTCGACCAGCATGCCGACTGCGAGCAGCAGCCCCATCATCGACAGGATGTTGAGCGTGATGCCTGCGAAGTACATGAAGCCCAGCGTCATCACGAAGCAGATCGGGATCGCGAGCGTGACCATCAGCGTCGACGGCCAGTGACGCAGGAAGAAGAACAGCACCGCGATCGAAAGCAGCAGGCCGATCGCGCCGGCTTCGGCAAGCTCGGCCAGCGAACTCGTAACGCTTTCGCCCTGGTTCTCGATCACCTTGATCTGGATGCCGCGGGTTGCCGGCTCCGCCCGGATGCGCTCGACCTCTTCCAGCGTCAGCCTCGCGACCTCGACGAGATTCGCGCTGCGCTCCTTGAAGATATCCAAGCCGACCGCCGGTCGCCCGTCAAGGCGCCGGCCCATGTCCATGCGCGCCGGCTTGAGCCGCACCACGGCGATATCGCCCAGCCGCACGCCGTTGGCGATCACGAGGTCGCGCAGCTCGTCCAGATCGGTGAGCTCGCCGACCGGCTGCACGCGCAACCGCTGCCCGCCATCGGTGATCTGCCCCGCGGAAATCGAGAAGTTCAGGCTCTGCAGGCGGCGCGTCAGGTCATTGAGGCTGATGTCGTGTGCGACCAGCCGGTCGGGCAGCACGGCGATCTCGACCTCGTTCGGCGTCGCGCCCGAAACGCGCACCTGGGCGATGCCGGGCACGCGTTCGAGGCGGCGCTTGAGCTCGCGATCGATCAGCTCGTACGAATTTGCGAGGTTGATCGATTCGCTGGCCAGCCGGATCGCAAGCACCGGCTCATCATCGGTGCTGAAATTGCCAATGAAGACCCGCTGCAGCTCCTCGGGAAGCTCGTCGCGGATCGCGTCGATCCGCTCGCGAGCTTCCGATGCTGCGATCTGTACGTCGCGCTCCCAGTCGCTGAACAACACCATCACCGTGGCGCCGTCGGCCCGGGCGGTGCCCTGCATGCTCTTGACGCCGGACAGCGTGGCGAGCGCCTCCTCGGTCGGGCGCAGCACGGTGCGTTCGACTTCCTCGGGTGTCGAGCCCGCGTACGGCATCTGCACGAACACGACCGGGAACGACACGGACGGCATCGCTTCGAGCGGCAGCCGGAACGCCGCGATCAAGCCGATCACGACCAGCGTCACGAAGAACATGACCGTCGTGACCGGTCGCTTGATGCTGAGCTCGGCAACGCTCATCCGGCGGCTCCCGCGTCGGCGTGGATCGCGGCAGCGGTCTCGGCCGACTGGTTGCGCGCAAGGCGGCCGCGCTCGCGGTAGTACTCGTCCGCGCGGCGGTCAAGCAGGTCGTATACGACCGGAATCACGACCAGCGTGAGCAGCGTCGACACCAGCAGGCCGCCGATCACGGTAACCGCCATCGGCGAACGCACCTCGGCGCCTTCACCGAACGCGAGCGCGAGCGGCAGGAAGCCGAACAGCGTGCACAGCGTGGTCATGATGATCGGCCGCAGTCGTGAGCGCGCGCCTTCGACCAGCGCCTCGCGCTTGGCCACGCCTTCCTCGCGTAGCTGGTTGACCTTGTCGATCAGGATGATCGCGTTCTTGGTCACCAGGCCGACAAGCAGGATCAGGCCGATGAACACGACGACCGAGATTGGCGAGCCCGTGAGCAGCAGCGCAAGCACCGCGCCGACCAGCGCCAGTGGAATCGTGAACAGGATGACGAACGGGTGCAGCAGCGACTCGAACTGCGACGCCATCACCAGATAGACCAGAAACACCGCCAGCGCGAACGCGAACAGCAGCGAACTCACCGATTCGGCCAGCTCTTCGCCCTGGCCGCCGATGTGCATGCCGACGCCGGCGCCTAGCGGATTTGCTTCGACCATGTCGCGCACTTCTTCCACCGCAGTGCCGAGGTCGATGTCGCGCAGGTTTGCGGAGACGATCGCCACGCGCACCTGGTCGGCGCGGTGGATCTCGCTCGGGCCGGTGGTTGAAATCACGTCGGCCACCGCGTCGAGCGTGACCGGCCGTGCGCTGCCGGGGTTCACGATCAGGCGGCGGATGCTCTCGACCGACTCGCGGTCGCTCTCCTGCGCACGCACCAGCACATCGATCTTACGGTCGCGGAAGCTGTAGCGCGTGGCAACGTCGCCGCGGACCTTCTTGACCACGATGTCGGCGATCTGCCGCGTCGTCAGGCCGAGCGCGGCGGCACGCTCCTGGTCGAACCGGATCTGGATTTCCGGGAACCCCTCCTCGACCGTCGACTTCACGTCGACGTAGTGCGGGTTCGCGCGCAGCAGCTGCGCCATGCGCTGACCGGCGAGGCGGATGCTTTCGAGGTCCTGCCCGCGCAGTTCGATTTCGAGCGGCGTCGAGAAACTGAAAAGCTCCGGGCGGCTGAAGTCGACCTGGGCGTTCGGATGCGCCTGCATCGTCTCGCGCAGGCGGTCGGTTTCGGCTGCCTCCAGTTCCTTGCTACCGCCGTCGGCCATCACGATCGAGAGCTTGCCGATGTTCTCACCGCTCTCGGTCGGGTTCGCATCGAGCCGCGTGCCGCTGCCGCTGACGCCGAAGATCGCGCGGATGCCCTCGTCCTCCGAATGCTTTTCCTGGATGCGGCGGACCAGCGCGTCCGTATCGCGAAGCGGCGTACCCGGCGGCAGCTTCACCGTCATCTCGAAGCGGTCCTGCGCGAGCTGCGGGATCAGGTCGGCGCCGAGCATCGGCAGGGCGGCCAGCGCCCCCACGAAGGCGAGGCCTGCCGCACCGAGCACCAGCCCGGGGCGCTGTAGCGCACCCGGCAGCAGTTTCAGATACCCCCGCTCCGCGCGGCCATACGGCGCCATCGCGACGTCGCTGGCCTTGCGCATGACCGGCGCGATCACGGCGCTGACTGCCCGCCATGCGCGCACGACGGACCAGGCGGCCGCGAAGAACGCGAAACGCACCGCCGCCTTGAAGCCGCGCCCGCTCATCGCCAGCGGCTTCTGCCAGCGCGAAGCCGGCTCCCAACGCGGATGCGAAGGCTCCTGCGGGAACTGCTCGCCCGCGCGGCCCTTGAGCGCGCTCAGCATTGGAATCAGCGTCATCGACACGGCGAGCGAGATCGCAATCGCGATCGCCACCGTCAATGCCTGGTCCCGGAACAGCTGGCCCGCGATGCCCTCCACGAAGATCAGCGGCAGGAACACCGCGATGGTCGTCAGCGTGGACGCGACGACCGCCATGCTGACCTCACGCGTGCCTGCGATCGCGGCTTCGAGCACCCCGAGCCCCCGTTCGCGCGCCTTGGCAATGCTTTCGAGCACGACGATCGAGTCGTCCACGACGAGGCCGGTCGCCAGGGCGAGACCGCCGAGCGACATCACGTTGAGGCTCAGCCCCAGCTGGCCCATGAAGAAGAAGGTGGTGATGATCGAGACCGGCAGCGACAGCGCGATCACGAACGTGCTCCAGCCGTCGCGCAGGAACAGGAAGATCACCAGCACCGCGAGCAGGCCGCCGATCACCGCATCGAACTTGACGTCGTTGATCGCGTTGCGGATGAACTGGGATTGGTCGTCGATGACGGTCAGCTCGATGTCGGCCGGCATCTGCTTGCGGATCTGCTCGAGCCGCGCCTGCACCGCGTCCGCGGTCGACACCGTGTTCGCATCGCCCTCCTTGTAGATGGCCAGCTCCACCGCTTCGCGCCCGGCGAGACGAATGATCGCCTCGCGTTCCTTGAAGCCCTGGCGTACCTCGGCAATGTCCTTGAGCCGGATCGGCATGCCGCCGGCCGCAGCCGACTGGCTGCCTGACGATGCACTCTGTACCGAGGCGGCCGCGGCCATCGCGCTTGCATCGCCAGTCGCGGCTGCCACGCGCGCCATCTGCTCGGCGGCACTCTGCGCGGCGCCGCCTCCACCCGACTGTGTGGTGACCAGCATCTCGCGCATTTCGTCGACGGTCGCGAACTGGTTGACCGTGCGCACGAGGTACCGCTGCGAGCCTTCTTCGAGACGCCCGCCGGAGATATTGATGTTTTCCTGCTTGAGCCGATTGATCACCGTCTCGATTGGCAGGCCCAGCTGCGCGAGCTTCTGCTGGTCGATATCGACGTGGATCTCGTCTTCGAGACCGCCACCGACCTTCACCGCTGCCACACCGTCGACGGGCTCGAGCTTCTTCTTGAGGTCCTCGTCCGCGAAGCGGCGCAACTCCGTAAGGCGCCGCTGCGCATCTGCGCCGCTGCCCTCGCCCTTCGTCGACAGCGCGAGACGCATGATTGCCTCGGTCGACGGGTTGAAGCGCAGCAATACCGGCGCCTTCGCCTCGAGCGGCAGCTGCAGCACCTCCATCTTGTCGCGTACTTCGAGGCTGGCCTGGTCCATGTCGGTGCCCCAGGCGAACTCCAGCACCACGTCGCTCTGGCCGGTACGCGATACCGACCGGAGCTTGCGCAGGTTCTTGACCACGCCGACCGCTTCTTCAACTGGTTCGGAGATCAGCGTTTCGATTTCGGTTGGTGCGGCGCCGGTGTACTCGGTGCGAACGGTCAGCGTTGGATAGCTGAGATCGGGCAGCAGGTTGACCTTCAGATCGCTCAGCGCGATCAGGCCGAACAGCAGGAAGGTGATGGTCACCATCGCCACCGTGACGCGGCGACGGGTGGAAAATTCCACCAGTCCGCCACCAGTCGGCGGCGAACGGGGTGCGTCCGGGGAATGGCTCACGCGCGGTCTCCGCGATTACTGCTTGGATGTCGCAGGCTTCGCCGCGGCCTGCGCGGTGTTGCCCTGCCCGATCAGCTGCACCTTGGTGCCGTCGCGCAGCGCCGCCTTGCCAGCCACCACGACCTGTTCGCCTGCTCGTAGGCCGGAACGCACCTCGGCCCACGCGCCGTCGCTGTAGCCGAGCTGCACCGGCACCCGCACGGCCTTGCCGTCGCGCACCACGTAGACGGCGGGGTCGCCTTCGTCCTCGAGCAGCGCCACGCGCGGCACGACGAGCGCGTTGGCGCGGTTGTCGTAATCAATACGGATGCGGCCGAACATGCCCGGCTGCAGCAGGCCACCGCCATCGAACGCGGCAACGACGCGGAACGTGCCGCTGCCGGAGTCGACGACCGGCGCGACGCGGTCGATTTCACCCTGGAACGTCTGCGCCGGCAGCGCATCAACCGTGAGCGCCACGGGCAGACCGGCCTTCAGCGTTGCGAGTTCGCGCTCGGGCACGTTCAGCACGGCCTCGAGCTTCGAGGTGTCGACGATGCGGAAAATCGGGGTGTTGATCTGCACGAAGTTGCCGGGCTTGATCGAGCGCGACGCGACTACGCCCGAAATCGGCGCCTTGACGTTCGCATAGGACAGTTCGAGGTTCGCAAGACGGTTGGCAGCGCGCGCGTTCTCGAGATCGAACTTGATCTGGTCGTGGTCGCTCGCGCTCACGAGCTGTTCGGCGGCAAGCTGCTGCGCACGCGCGAAGCTGTTTTCCAGCTTGCGCATCTGCGCCGAGGTCTGCGCGGCCTGCAGGGTCGCCCGGGCCGCGTCGAGGCGCACCAGCGTCTGACCGGCCCGCACGAACTGGCCTTCCTCGACCAGCACGTCCAGCGCCACGCCCGACGTCTTGGCGACCACCTGCGATTCTCCGCGCGCTTCCAGTGGCGCGGTGCCCGTGTAACTGGCGGCGATCGCGCGGTGCGAGGCCGGCGCGACTTCGACCGGAATCGCTTCGGCAGCCTTTTCCTCGGCAGATTTCGCCTGCGCTTCGCCCTCCCCTCCCTTGCAGCCCGAAATAACGATCAGGCAGGAAAGCGCGACGGCCGACAGCATCGGACCACGGCGGCGAATGAGGGAAGACGGACGCATCTTGGTGGCCCCGATTGGAGGTGATTAAGGTTGTATACCGGTGTTGTATCTAGGTATATCACCCATGTGAACGCCGACCATCTCCCGAAGGTCATGGTGACCTGCGCCAGATGTCGATCCGGCAACGCTCGACCCGCTCGACAACAGCGCGCGACAGGGCCCGCTGCGGCAAGATGCAGGCGAATTCGACAGGTCGCGTCTGACTGACATGGAGCACGGGGTCGCGCGACATCCGGGACGACGACGCCGGCTGCAGTGCACACTGACGGGCAATCACCGTGCTGCCCTGTACCGCAAGCGCAGGCTATACTTGCCTGCTTGTGCCGACACGGTCGGCTCCCAGCATTGCCATTGCCAGACTTTTCGAGATTGCGGACAACGACATGATGCGACCGCTGACGATCGCCGCCTGCCTTGCCCTCGCCTCGGCCGCCTTCGCGACCGCCGCGCAGGATGCCCAGACGCCGGCCACTCCTGCTGCTGCGCCGGCCCGGGCCGCTCCCGCCGCTGCGCCCGCCGCCGCATCTCCTGGGTCCGTACCCGGCAATGCCAAGCGTGGCCTCGAGCTCACCTATACCTGCCACGGCTGTCACGGCGTGGTTGGCTATCGCAATGCGTACCCTAACTACCGGGTGCCGATGATCGTCGGTCAGTCGAAGCTGTACCTGATCAACGCCCTCACCGACTACAAGAACGGTGCGCGCAAGCACCCGACGATGCAGGCGCAGGCCCTGAGCTTCTCGCAGCAGGACATCGCCGACATCGCTGCCTACCTGTCGAACGAGAAGTGAGCACGACCATGACGAACCGCTCCATCCTCGCCATCGCCCTGCTCACCCTGCTCGCCACCGGCTGCAACAACCAGGAAGCCGAGGCCGAAGGCCACACCGAGACGCACAACCGCGTTGCGGGCATGAGTGAATCGTCCGCCGGACTGCCCAAGGGCAGCATCGAGGCCGGCGAGAAGCTCGCCAACCTCAAGCGCGAAGGGACCGGCCAGTCCTGCGTCGACTGCCATGGCGCGGAAGGCAACGCCCCGATCGACGGCTCGTACCCGAAGCTTGGCGGACAGCACTCGGACTACCTGGCGCACGCACTGCAGAGCTACCGCATCGGCCGCCGCGACAACGCGCTGATGAAGGGCCAGGCCGAAACGCTGACCGACCGGCAGATTGCCGATCTGTCCGCGTACTTCGGCTCGCGCGAGAGCGACCTGGGGATGCTCGTCAATACCGACGGCAACTTCACGAACGTCGACTCCGAGTAAGCCGTCGCCAGCTACACAAGAAAAGGCCCGCGATTGCGGGCCTTTTCTGTTCCAGGAACTGCGGCGTAGCTGCAACCGAACTCAGCCGGCCGGTTTTACACTGCCGTTGTCTTCCTGCAGATGCGGCTTGAAAGGGATATCCGGCGGCGGCCGCGCGGTTGCCGGCTGTTCGTTGAGGTTCGGATCGCTGATCCCGCAGCCGCCACCAAGTGCGAGCAGCGACACGTCGCAAACGAGGCTCTTGGTCGACCCCGGGATCGGGATCAGCACCCGCTTGATGCTCTTGCGCACCCACTCCTGCAGCAGCGTTTCGTGCGGCCGCCAGTAGCGATCGAACGTGCTCGCTTCGAAATCGGTGGGCTTGCGCTTGAGCCAGGTTCCGGCGCGGTCGAGGCTCGCGATTTCCTGAGTGACGGTACCCGGCGGCTGACCAGGCGATGCCGACCCGGGCGCTTCGACAACACGCACCGACCCGTCGCTGTCGAACAGACCGGGCCCTTGCCCGGCCTGAGCGCCCGGAAGGTTGCGGGCGGAGTCACCCCAGTCGTCGGACCTGCGCGGCGACGGCCAAGCACCGGGCGCTGGCGCGGCGTTCGGACCGGCACCGGGCGACGCCGCGGTTGGCGTCCGCTGCGCCGGGCTTGCAGCGTCGATCGCTGCAGGCGCGCTGGCGGCGACTGCAGGGCGCGCATCCGCGGGCCGGCCTGGTGCGGCGGACGCCACGGCAGCCGCGGGCTTCGGCGCGGCGACGGATCGCTCGCGCACCGCTGCCCGGACTTCAGGCAGGCGCGGCACGGCCAGCGCTGGTGTCGGCACCTCCCGCACGGGCGGTGGCTGCAGCGGCGTCGGCACCTCGCGAACAGTGACCTCGGGCATTCGTGCCTCGACGGGCCGGGGCGCGACATTAACCTGCGGAAGCGAACGCTGGATCGGCTGCACCGGCTCGGGCACCTCCACTGCCTGCAACTCACGCACCGGCGCCTGTAGCTCGGGCGTCGCGAGCTGCACCTCGGCCACGCGTGGCCGTGGGGGCGGCAGCACGAATGCATCGGGCTCGCTGGTTGGCGTCGGCTCGCTCACGGCGACCGGCTGCTCGACCGCAACCGACGGGGTGACCGGCTCGGGAACATCCCGTTGCGGCACGTCCGGCAGCGTCGCCTCGAGTCCCCGTGGCGACACGTCAGGGGGCTGGACCGCGATCGCGGGCGGCACGACGGCTGCGGGCTCGACGGCCGCCGCCGGCTCCGCTGCAGCGCCTGGGTCCGGGGTGGGTGAAGGCTCGCCACCACCCGTTTCCTCGGGCGCTCCCACACCTATGTATTCGACTTGCACGACGGTCTCGCCCTGCGACGGCGCCGGAACAAGGAATTGCGCGTACATCAGCCACAGCAGCGTGGCGCCGACGAGCACGTGCCACAGCAGGCTCGACGTCGCGGCGAACATGCGAACCCGACGATCTTCCACATCGGCCGGCTGCCATTGCTGGCGCCACAGCGAAGCGAAGGCCTGCCACCGGTTCACCGCCGCCGCGCGCGGCGGCGGTGCAGCCGGAGCGCGCGCCGCAAGATGTTCGACGATGTCATCAGCGGGCGCGCCGGTGACCTGCCCCGGCCTGAGCTCCATTGCGGCAAACCACTGACTCCAGCCACTCGGAAACTCGCCCGGAGGCGGTAGTCGATGTGCCTGCAGCTGCGCGCGCCGCTGCAGGATCTGGATGAAATCGGCGGCCGAGCGCATCGACAACGCCGCGGCGTGCTCAGGCCACCGAATCGCGGCGCATGTAAGGCGCGGCGCCGGTGTCGTGGTCCGTCGCGTCACGCACTGCGGTCACGCCTGGCACCTTTTCGAGAAGCGTCTTCTCGATGCCCTGCTTGAGCGTAACGTCGGCCATGCCACATCCGTGGCAGCCGCCGCCGAAGCGCAACACGACGACACCCTCGGCGGTCACTTCCTGCACGGATACATGCCCGCGATGCTGAGCCAGTTGCGGATTGACCTCGTGTTCGACGACCCACTGCACGCGTTCGACCAGCGAGGCGGACGCTGAGGGCGTTTCGCCCTTGATCTTCGGCGCACGGATCTGCAACTGGCCGCCGGTGGCGCGGGTTTCGAAATCGATTTCGGCGCCGTCGAGGTAACGCACGCTCGCCGCGTCGAGCCAGAGCGTGAAGCCTTCGCAGTCGATCGCCCACTCGTCGCCGACCAGGTCGGCGGGCTCGGCAAACTCAAGGCGCACGTCGGCCTTGGACGTTCCGGCGTTCACTGCTGAAAGCCTGACGCCCAGGCCGGGCAGCGCTTCGCGTTCGATCAGGCGACGGAAGTGCGCCTGCGCGGATTCGGAAATATTGATCATCCGGCTATTCTAGCGGCGACGCCATCGCACGACCGCGCCTGCATCCTGATCGGCCGGCCTCGATGCGGATGGTTCAGTCGATCCCCCGCCTGCAAAGGATTCGCCATGAACGACCTCATTCCCCTTGCCGATGCCCACTGCATCGCCCGGCGCGGCAGCGAGCACCGCCTGAGTGAAGCGCGGATCCGCGAGCTGTTGCCCGACGTGGCCGGCTGGGAACTCGCCGAACAGGGGCGTGCGCTGGTCAAGACGTTCACGTTCCCCGACTACTATCGGACGATGGCATTCGTTAACGCTCTGGCCTATATGGCTCACCGCGAAGACCACCATCCTGATCTCGGCGTGCACTACAACCGCTGCGTCGTGCGCTATTCGACGCATGACGTGGACGGGCTGAGCGAGAACGATTTCATCTGCGCCGCGAAAGCCGAGCGCCTGGTCGGAGAGTAAGCCCATGAGCGCGAAGCCCGCCGGAGCCTTCTGGACCGGAGCGTCAGTCGCCCTGCTCGTCCTTGCGGGTTGCGGCGAAGCTCCGCCACCGCGTGCGCCGATTCCCCGCACACAGCCGCTGGCGCGTGTCACGCCACCGCCGGCGTATCCCGAATCCCTGGCCTGCGATAGCGTCGGCGGAAAGACGATTCTGCTGATTGACGTCGGCGTCGAGGGCAAACCGACCAGCATTCGCGTCCAGAGCGGCAGCGGGCAGGAAGCGCTCGACGCGGCGGCGGTCGAGGCCGTTCGTGGGTGGCAGTTCACGCCAGCGACGTTGGGCGGCCGCCCGGTTTCGACGCCAATCCAGGTGCCGATCACGTTTACGCCACCGACTGTCAGGCCCGACCGCTGTTTCGTGCTCGACGAGAAGCGCGCCCGCGGCGAACAGGGCTGACGCCTAACCCCGCGCGACGGCTTCGAGTGCCGCGAAACAGTCGGGGTCGATCGCGGTTCCGACGTGCGCCCGCATGATCGCGAGCGCTTCGTCGATCGGCGTCGCCTTGCGATATGGGCGCTCAGCAGTGATCGCGTCGAAGATGTCGGCCGTCGTGATGATCCGCGTCTCGAGCGCGATTTCGGCGCCGCGCAGCCCGCGCGGGTAGCCGGTGCCGTCGAGCTTTTCGTGATGCGCCGCGGAGACGCGAGCGAGCTCGGCGAAATGGGAGATGCGCCCGAGGATCTGCTCGGTGAACGCTGCGTGCTGCTGCACTGCAACCCACTCATCGGCATCGAGCTTGCCCGGCTTGTCGAGCACGGTATTGCTGACGCCGAGCTTGCCGACGTCGTGCAGCACCGCGGCGCGGCGCAGCCACCGCCGTCGCTCATCCGCCAGACCAAGGCGCTGCGCCAGCACGTCGGTGTAGTGGCCGACCCGTTCGCTGTGGCCGGCGGTGTACGGGCTCTTCGCATCCACCACGGCGCCAAACGCCTCGGCAATCGCGTCAAGGTAGTCGTCGTCCAGCGGCACGCTGTGCCCTGCGGGCTCGAGCGCGAGGATCGCCTGCTCGGCGCGCCCTTCGGCGAGCACGCGCCAGAACTCCTGATTGCGCGCGACCGCCTCGAACGCGGCGACCACCGCCGGGTCGAACCAGCGCCCCGACCTCGCCCGCACTTCCGCGACCGCGGCGTCCGGACCACCCGAGAACTGGAACACGTCCACGACCTGGGCGAGCAGCGCAATCCGCGCCGCGAGTGGAATTGCCTCGCCGCGAAGGCCGTCGGGGCGGCCGCTGCCGTCATGGTGCTCGTCGAGCGCGTGGATGCCCTGCGCGACGTCTTCGGGGAACCGCAGTCGCCGCGCGATGTCCGCGCCGCGGCTGCAGCGCGTCTGGATAAGCTCCTGGGCGATCGCATCGCCGTTGCGCATGATGTGGGCAAGCGCCGACAGGCGCTGGCGCCACCCCGCGTGGGCGCCCGTGCGCGTCGCAACGAACGCGAGCACGTCGGACGACCGGGTGCCGACGAGCTTGAAGTCGTGCTTGAACGCACGATCGTCCGCCAGGTACAGCTCGCAGATGCGCGCGGCGTTGCTGCTGCAGCCCAGATCCTTCAGCAGCAGCGTGTAGTAGAGGGACCACAGCGCCCGGTCATCCAGCCCGAGCTGGCGGCCGACGTGCATGCCGATCCAGCAGCAGCGCACGCAGTGCCCCTCCGGCTGTCCCTCGGTGAGGTCCAGCGCGTGGCTCAGTGAGCCGATGAGTTCAGCGAGCTTGAGCTCGGCCATGCCTGATTGACGTGCGCCATGGGAGGGATGCAGCCCAGATCGGCCGGCGACGCCATAACTTGAGCTCAGGCGAGCCGGTCGAGTGCGTCCACGAGCTCCGGCGCCAGCGGCGCATTGAGCAGGTAAGGCGCCTGCCCGCCGTTCAGCGCGAACTCCAGCGTCGAGGCATGCAGGAACATCCGCTTGAGCCCGGCCTGTTCCCGCAGGCGCCGGTTCGCTTCCGGGTCGCCGTACTTGTCGTCCCCGGCGACCGGATGGCCGATGTGCTGCGCGTGCACGCGAATCTGGTGGGTGCGCCCGGTTTCGATACGGATCTCGCAGTACGACTGCCCACCGCGCCGCTCGAGCGCGCGGAAATGACTCACGGATGCCTTGCCGCCGGGGTTGACCTGGACGTGTCGCTCGCCGCCCTGCCTCAGGCCGATGTGCAAAGGCGCATCGACGGTCATCACGCCATCGGGCATCCGACCCGTCAACAACGCGAGGTAGCGCTTCGCGATCCCACCGTCCTCGCGCATCAGCGCCTGCAGCTCGGTCAGCGCCGAACGCTTCTTGGCGACTACTAGCAGCCCCGACGTGTCCCGGTCGAGCCGGTGTACGAGCTCGAGCGTCTGGTTGGGACGCAGCGCCCGCAGCGTCTCGATAGCACCGAAGCTGATCCCGCTGCCGCCGTGGCTGGCTACGCCCGACGGCTTGTTGAGTGCCAGCAGACGGGCGTCCTCAAAGACGATTGCGGCGTCCAGCGCCGCCATGAAGCCGGCTGGCGGAGCCGTCTTCGCGCCCTCCTCCGCCAGCCGGACCGGCGGAATCCGCACCTCATCGCCCCCCGCGAGCTTGCGTTCGGCCTTGGCGCGACCGCCGTTGACGCGCACCTGGCCGGAGCGAACCAGCTTGTAGACGAGCGAGCGCGGCGCCCCCTTCAGCTGGCCCAGCAGGAAGTTGTCGAGCCGTTGGCCATCGCGGTCGTCGGGCACGCGCACGGTGCGCGCGCCGCCACCGGAACCGGGGGGAGCTGAATGGGTCATTACCTGGGGTTTCTGTTACACTCGCGACGCGAGATAAGGTTTTGATTTCGCAGGAAGTTGTCGGCCGAAAGCCATTCCTGCGATTCCGGTCCGCGCCTGACCACTGCCCGCGGGGCAGCCATGTTAGCAGCGACGGCCTGGCGGAACCGGTTCTGGCCCGGCGGGTCAAACCACCGAGATGAACACGCCCCGCGCGGCGCTCCAGCTTTCGCTGTGGCTGCCGCCGGCCCGTAAACACGGATCACAATGAACAAGCGCTCCCGCGGCATGCCGTGGTGTTGAAGCGCTGGTAGTGGAGGTTCCGACGGCGCACGCGATGCGGCGAACTCGCCCCGTGTCGCGTCGATGGACCCTTTAGTTTCCAGAAGCGAAACGCCCCGGCGTTCCGCGCGGTAGAGCGCGCGAGGAACGCAACAATGAAGCGCATGCTGATCAATGCGACGCAGGCCGAAGAGCTACGCGTCGCGATCGTCGATGGGCAGAACCTGTACGACATCGACATCGAACAGCCGTCGAAGGAACAGAAGAAGTCCAACATCTACAAGGGCCGCATTACCCGCCTCGAACCCTCGCTCGAAGCGGCGTTCGTCGAATACGGTGGCGAGCGGCACGGCTTCCTTCCGCTCAAGGAAATCTCCCGCGATTACTTCCAGCCCGGCGTCGACCCTAACAAGGCCGGCCTGAAGGAGCTGCTGCGAGAAGGCCAGGAAGTCGTCGTCCAGGTCGACAAGGAAGAGCGCGGTAACAAGGGCGCGGCGCTGACGACGTTCATCTCGCTCGCCGGCCGCTACATGGTGCTGATGCCGAACTCGCCGACCGCCGGCGGTGTTTCGCGCCGCATCGAAGGTGATGACCGCGCCGAGCTCAAGAAGGCGATGGACAGCCTCAACATCCCGCCGGAGATGGGCGTGATCATCCGCACCGCCGGCGTCGGCCGCGACGCGGAAGAACTCCAGTGGGACCTGGACTACCTCGTCAGCGTGTGGCGTGCGATCGCCGAAGCCGCGCTCGACAAGGAGCGCAAGGTACCGTTCCTCGTCTACCAGGAATCGCGCCTGATCATCCGCGCACTGCGCGATTACATGCGCCCGGACATCGGCGAGATCCTCGTCGATACGCCCGAGATGTATGAAGAGGCGAAGGAATTCGTTGAGCAGGTAATGCCGCACAACCTGCGCAAGCTCAAGCACTACACCGACGACACCCCGCTGTTCAATCGCTTCCAGATCGAGTCGCAGATCGAGAACGCCTACGAGCGCACGGTCCGTCTGCCGTCCGGCGGCGCATTGGTCATCGACCAGACCGAAGCGCTGACCGCGGTCGATGTGAACTCGGCGCGCGCCACCAAGGGCGGCGACATCGAGGAAACCGCGTTCAACACGAACCTGGAAGCGGCTGAAGAAGTCGCTCGCCAGATGCGCCTGCGCGACCTCGGCGGTCTGGTCGTGATCGACTTCATCGACATGAACTCGAGCAAGCACCAGCGCGAGGTCGAGAACCGTCTGCAGAACGCGCTGAAGTCCGACCGGGCACGCGTGCAGCTCGGTCGCATCTCGCGCTTCGGTCTGCTCGAAATGAGCCGCCAGCGCCTACGCCCGAGCCTCGGCGAGTCGAGCCAGCTGGTCTGCCCGCGTTGCGACGGCCACGGCCGCATGCGCTCGGTCGAGTCGCTTTCGCTATCGATCCTGCGGCTGGCCGAAGAGCATGCGATGAAGGACAACACCGGTCAGGTGCTGGTCCAGGCACCGGTCGAGATCGCGAACTACCTCTTGAACGAAAAGCGCCGTGCGCTGAGTGAGATCGAGAAGCGCCATGACGCGCCGATCGTGATCGTCGGTGACGAGCAGCTGCACACACCGCACTTCGAAGTCACGCGCATCCGCGAAAACGAGCTCGGCGAAGAAACCAGTAAGCCGAGCTACCAGCGCGGGACGCCGCGCAAGCTGCCGACGCATGCGCTGACCAAGGCGAACCTCAACGTTCCGCCGCCGCCTGCCGTCACGAACGTCAAGCCGACCCAGCCGGCGCCACTGCGCGAGCCACGTGAGGTCATGCCGGTCGCCGCAGCGCCCGCGCCGGCTCCGGTCGCAACGCCGACGCATTCGGTGGGTCTGGTCGAGCGGATCCTGCGCTACTTCCGCGGCAGTCAGCCGGCGGCACCCGCGGCTGCGCCCTCGACCGCCCGCGACGGGCGCGACCGTGGCGACCGGAACGGGCGCGACCGTGGCGACCGGAACGGGCAGCAGCGCCGTGACGGGCGCCCGGCCAAGCAGGGCCGTCGCGACGAAGCGCACCGTGACGCACCCGCCAAGCCCAGCACGAATGGCCAGCAGGTTCGTCAGCAATCGCAGCCAGCGGCGAAGCCGGCGAACGGCAAGCAGGGCGGCCCGCAGCAGCCGCGTG
This sequence comes from Lysobacter korlensis, assembly GCF_042434515.1. Taxonomy (NCBI): domain Bacteria; kingdom Pseudomonadati; phylum Pseudomonadota; class Gammaproteobacteria; order Lysobacterales; family Lysobacteraceae; genus Lysobacter; species Lysobacter korlensis. The sequence goes on along the minus strand of NZ_JBHLTG010000001.1, from coordinate 1,650,223 downwards.
CGCCGAAACCCGCGGCGGAAGAGCGCCAGACGCAGCCACAACAGCAGCAGGCACAGCAGCCGAAGCCCCCGCGCGAGCCGAGGCAATCGGCGTCGAAGCCCGAGGCACAGAAGACTGAGCCGCAGAAGACTGAAGCGCCTCGCAGCGACCTCGCCCCGCAGCCCAGCACCAAGCCGGCCGTCGAAGCTGCGGAGGTCATGAAGCCTTCCGCCGTTGACACGGCACCTGCTCCCGTCGTTGACGCAAGCGAGGCAGCTGCCGCAGCCGCGACGCTTGGGGACGAGGCGACGCGCGCCGCGACGACCGAAGCGGGAGCCAGCCAGGACGCGTCGGCCGAGTCCGGTGAAGCCGGTGGACGGCGACGCCGTGGCCGCCGTGGTGGTCGCCGCCGTCGTCGCGGCAATGGTGAGGGTGCGATGGCCGATGGTGCTGCGGTCGAGGACGCCGACAACGACGACCTGCTCGCAGGCGAACACGACGAAGCCGACAACGACAGCGATGCAGTCGCGGCTCACGGGCACCAGTCGCAGCCGGAGTTCGATTTCGAGGAACTGCCGTCGATCAAGGCCCGCCCGGCCGCGCCTGCTCAACCTGCCGCCGTGGCAGCAGAGTCGGCCGCCGCGGCGCACGCCGCAGCGGAACCGGTTCGTCCAGAGGCGACCGCCGAAGCTCCGGCGTCTAGCGACGCACTACCGATGTCGCCCGCCGAAGTGGCTGCGGATGCGGTCGGTGAAGCAGGCCAGGCCGCGGGCGAATCCTCGACTGTCGAGAGCAGTGCGAGCGCCGCCATGGCCTCCGCGCCGCAGCCGGCAGTGGAGGAGACTGCTCCTTCGACAGCCGGCAATGCGTCAGCGGTCGAAACGACGCCGGTGGCGAGCCCCGCGCCAGTGGCGGCTACCGACACAGACGTTGCCGCAGCGGTTGATCCCTCCTTTGTAGACGCCGCCACGCTGGACGCGGCCAACGACGGGATGGCAGCGGCAGAAGTCGCAGGCCCCGAGGGCACGCCAGCTCCGACAGGTGCCCTGACGGCCGCGCCCGTGGACGCCGGATCAACCCCCTCGCCGGTCGAAGCGGCAACTGAAGGTCAGGACGCCTTGAGGCGCTGACCGATAGGTTGATACGAAAAGGCCGCGAGCGATCGCGGCCTTTTTGTTGGAATTGCTGACCGGAGCGGCGACCTCGACCTAGAGCGCGCAGGCGGGATCCGCTAGGCCGTACTGCCGCACCATACGTGCGAGCGCGATTGTGTCGACAATGCCGAGCTTCTCGAACAGACGGCTCTTGTGCGTATTGACGGTCTTGGCGCTGAGGCTCAGGCGACGCGCGATTTCCTCCTGGCGCCGGCCCTGCACGAGCAGCAGGGCAATTTCCAGCTCCCGCGGTGACAGCTCATCGAAAGGCGATGTCTCGCCGCCGATCCCGGCCAGCGCGAGATGCTGCGCGATGCCGCTGGCGAGGTAGCGCTTACCGCGGGCGACGTCCCGCACCGCACGCACGAGTTCGGCCGGGTCACCGCCCTTGCCGACATAGCCCGATGCTCCGGCTTCAAGCAACCGCCGTGGCAGCGGCCCGTCCTCGAGCACAGATACGGCGATGACGCGCGTCCCTGCCTGTCCGCGCACGATTCGCTCCGTGACCTCGAGCCCGCTCACCCCTGGCAAGTGCAGGTCGCACAGCACGATGTCGGGCTGCAGGCGTCGTATGGCGGGCAGCGCGGCCTCGCCACTGTCGGCCTCCCCGACCACTTCGATATCGACCTCGGCGGAAAGAATCATCCGCATACCGGCGCGCACGAGCGCGTGGTCGTCCACGATGAATACGCGGATCGTCATCGTCCACCTTCCCTGGTGAGTTTCCCCGACCGCAGGCTACGCCCCGGCTAGCACGGCCGCAATCAGCGGGCGGCCAAGTCAGGCGAGAAATCTTCGGGGGTGGCGGAGAGAGTGGGATTCGAACCCACGGTGGTATCGCTACCACGGCGGTTTTCAAGACCGCTGCCTTAAACCACTCGGCCATCTCTCCGAAGCGGCGGGCATTCTCGCATGCCGTCGGGGCTGGCAGCTATGCGCGCGCCAGCTCCAGTTCGGTGCACGGGCGCCCGTGGATCTCCGAGCAGCTCAGCCGGGCGTCTTCGACCAGCGCTGGCGCCTTCTCAGCTAGGAAGTCGATGAATACGCGCACCGCCGGCAGCAGCCCGCGACGCGAAGCGAACACGGCGTGGAAAATGCCCTGCGGCAGACGCCACTGCGGCAGCACAACCACCAGCTCGCCCTTCCGCACCGCCTCGGCGCAGACGGTTTCAGGCAGCAGCGTGATGCCAATGCCCTGCTCGGCGAGCGACATCAGCATCGGGAAATCGAAGCCCATCACGCGGGGCGTGAGGTCGATTCTGCGTACTTCGCCGTCGGGACCATGAAGCTCCCAACGCTGGCGGGCGTCTTCCTCGCTGATGCTGAGCGTTACGTGCGAGGTCAAGTCCTCGGGCGACTGCGGATGACCCGCGCGTTTCAGGTATGCGGGGCTCGCGACCAGCAACTGCTGGACCTGGCCGAAGCTTCGCATCACCAGGCTGCCGTCATCATCGAGCTTCGTGCGTACCCGCAGTGCGACGTCCACGCCTTCATTGATGATGTCGACGCGGCGATTGCTCACAGTCAACTGCACGCGGACCTGCGGATACAGCGCCAGGAACTCGGGAAGCAGCCGCGCCATCTGCTGCTGGGCAATGCTGACAGGCACGCTGACGCGCACCACCCCACGAGGTTCGGCACTCAGGCGGTCCACGACTTCCCGCGCCGCCTGGGCCTCGGCAAGCATGGACTGCGCGTGGCGGTAGACGCTGTTGCCGACTTCGGTGACCGCGAACCTGCGCGTCGAACGCTGCAGCAGCCGCACCCCGAGGTCGGTCTCGAGCTGGCTGATCCGGCGGCTCAGGCGTGATTTCGGGATCCCAAGGGCGCGCTCGGCGGCCGCGAACCCGGAATGGTCGACAACCACCGCGAAGTAATAGAGGTCATTCAGGTCATACATCACTGTTTCCACACCGCAACGATCCGTGGCATTTCAGCAGGTTTATCTCACCTGTGCAACGCCCTACGTTGGTTTCATCTTCGAACCCCGATGGAACCTTCATGAAGCTCCTGCACATCGACTCCAGCGTACTGGGCCAGAACTCCGTCTCCCGCCTGCTGACAGCGCACGTTGTCGACCAGCTGCGCGCGGCCTATCCCAAAGCGTCGGTCGAGTACCGCGACCTCGACCGGGCCCCGATTCCGCAGCTGTCGTCTGTGTCGATGGCGGACCCCGAAGCCGCAGCGTCAGCCGAGCACGTGCTTAGGCAGTTCCTTGAGGCCGATGTGATTGTGCTTGGGGCGCCGATGTACAACTTCGGCGTTCCTTCGACCCTCAAGGCATGGATCGACCGGATCGCGGTCGCCGGGCGCACCTTCCGCTACACCGCAGACGGTCCGCAGGGCCTGGTTGGCGGAAAGCGCGTCATCGTGGCCAGCGCGAGCGGTGGAACCCACGCCGGCGCCCCGACCGATTTCGTCGAGCCTTACCTGTCGCAGGCATTCAGCTTTCTGGGCGTCCAGGACGTCGAGTTCGTCCGTGCCGAAGGGGTGGCGTTCTCACCCGGCACCGCGACGATGCAATCGCCGCCGCGATCGAAGCGGCCCGCGGCGTACTGCGCATCGCGGCCTGACGCGGATCCAGCGTCCGACGGTCCTGAACCGGCCGCCGGACCGGCCACGCGTCAGCTCAGCGTTTCGATTCCGCCCATGTACGGCTTCAGCACGTCGGGCACGCTGATCGAGCCGTCGGCGTTCTGGTAGTTCTCCATCACCGCGATCAGCGCGCGGCCGACCGCGACGCCCGAGCCGTTGAGCGTGTGCACGAGTTCTGGCTTGCCGGTTTCCGGATTGCGCCAGCGGGCCTGCATCCGGCGCGCCTGGAATGCTTCGCAGTTCGAGCACGAAGAAATCTCGCGGTAGGTCTGCTGGGACGGCAACCAGACTTCCAGATCGAACGTCTTCGCGGCGGCGAACCCCATGTCGCCGGTGCACAGCAGCATGCGGCGGTACGGCAGGCCCAGGCGCTCGAGCACGACCTCGGCGCAGCGCGTCATGCGTTCGTGCTCGTCGTCGCTGTGCTCGGGTGCGGCGATCGTCACCAGCTCGACCTTCTCGAACTGGTGCTGGCGGATCATGCCGCGCGTGTCGCGCCCATGCGCACCGGCTTCGGCGCGGAAGCACATCGAATGCGCGGTCATCCGCAGCGGCAACGCACCCGCTTCGACGATGGTGTCGCGAACCGTGTTCGTCAGAGGCACTTCAGATGTCGGAATCAGATAGCGGCGCGTTTCGCCGACCTCCGTCGTGAAAAGATCGTCCTCGAACTTCGGCAGCTGTCCGGTGCCGCGCATGCTGTCGGCATTGACGATCAGCGGGACGTTCGTTTCCAGATATCCGTGTTCGCCGCTGTGCAGGTCGAGCATGAACTGCGCCAGTGCGCGATGCAGCCGCGCCAGTCCACCACGCAGCACAGTAAAGCGCGCCCCCGACAGCTTGGCGGCCGTGTCACCGTCAAGCCAGCCGTTGCGTGCACCGAGCTCGACGTGGTCGCGCACTTCGAAATCGAACTCGCGCGGCGTGCCCCAGCGGTGCTGCTCGACGTTGTCGCTCTCGTCCTGACCCAGCGGCACCGATTCATGCGGCAGGTTCGGGATGCCGAGCACGATCGATTCGATTTCATTGCGGATGGAATCGAGGCGGGCCTCGCTCGCCTTCAGCTCGTCGCCGAAGCCCGCGACTTCCGCGAGCAACGCCGAGACGTCCTCACCTTTCGCCTTCGCCTGACCGATCGCCTTGCTGCGTGTATTGCGCAGGTTCTGCAGCTCCTGCGTGCGCACCTGGATCTGCTTGCGTTCGGACTCCAGCGATTCGAGTGCGGCGGCATCGAGCGAATACCCGCGGGTGGCCTGCAGGCGCTCGGCGATTTCGGCGGGGTTCTGGCGCAGCACGGAAGGATCGAGCATGGGTCGGGCCGACGTGGGGAGCGGGCGATTATCGCAGCCTCGTGCGTTCCGGGGCGGTTTTCGACGCGTATACAACGGACGCGGCAGGATGCAGGCGCATATGAAGGAGCCCGACATGCAATCCCGAACCGGCGATGCGCCTCCCCCACCCGCTTCTCGCGAGCCCGCCGCGAGGCGCCTACGCCGCCCGCTGCTCTGGGCCGCAGCAGCGTTCGCGCTCGGCATCGTGCTGTTTCTCGTGATGCTCATGCGCAAGGACGACGACGATTTCTTCCGCGCCGGACAAAGCGCGCCGGAGGCGGAAACGCCGGAGTACGCGCCGCTGCCGACGCCGCTTCCCGGAGGCAGCGACAGCGTCGGCCTGTCGCGCCCGCCCGCCGATGCGCCGCTGGAGGGCGACGGTTCGCGCCTGGTCGAAACCGCCCCGCCCCCTCCGCCAGCCGTGCCCCGCCCGGCTGCACCCAGGGCGACGGCGCGCAGCGTTGTCGAACCGGAGCGCATTCCGGAGCAGTCACCAGCGCCCCGGTATCCGGTACGCGCGTTGCGCCGTGGCGAACAGGGCGTGGTGAATGTGCGTGCGGAGATCGGGCCCGATGGCGTGCCGACCTCCGTCAGCCTCGTCGGCGGCAGTGGCTCGCGCGACCTGGACCGCGCTGCGCTGGACGCCGTGCGCCGTTGGCGTTTCCGCCCCGCACACGAGAACGGCCGCCCGACGGTGGGGACAATCGTCGTGCCGATCGAGTTCACGCGCGAATGAAGGCGCTTGCTCCGCGGCAGCGTTGCGAGGCGCTGGGCGCCGATGCGCGCGTCCCACGGTCAGGCCGCGCGGGGCACCCGTGATGAGCTTTCGGCTGCTCGAGTCCGAGGGCCTCGAGGAGGGCCTTCGCCGCATCGCCGCCGAGCAGCTGGCCGCGGCGATCCAATCTGGTGCGGGCCACGACGCCGCCACGAAAACACCCCACGCGCTCCGGAAGCGATGCAAGCGCATGCGCGGGCTACTGAGGCTGGTGCGCGGCTCGTTCGGCGCCTACCACGAGGAACAGCGGGCGCTGCGCGACGCCGCGCGGCTCGTAGCACCCATGCGCGACGCGGATGCATGTATCGAAGCGCTCGATCGCCTCGTTGCGCTGGATGAGGCGCGCGGCAGCCCCACCGACATCAAGGAGATTCGCGCGTGGCTGGACAGCAGCCGAGCCGCGGCAGGCGGGCCTGCGGAGCAGCAGCGCGCGGTGGCCCAAGTTGTCGGTGCGCTGCAACAGCAGCTGGAGCGGGTGCCGGACTGGACGTTGCAATCGGACCGGTTCGATGCGATCGCGCCCGGGCTACTACGTACGTTCCGCACGGGCCGGGACGCACTCAAGCGGGCTCGCGCGCGCCCCACCCCCGGCCGCCTTCATGAGCTCCGCAAGCATGTGAAATACCACCGGTTTCAGCTCGAACTGCTACGCGGTGCATGGCCAGGCCCGCTCGCGGCCTGGGCGCGTGAGGCGCGCTGCCTCGGCGACATCCTGGGCGAGCACCACGACTACGCGATGCTCGCGAGCGCCCTGCGCGACCACGCGCCCGGGGCGAGCATCACGCTGGCTTCCGCCCAGCTGATGCCGATCATGGAAGCGCGGTCGCGGGAGCTGGAGCGCGACGCCATACGCCTTGCAAGCAGGCTCTACTGCGAGAAACCGGCCGCATTTGAGCGCCGGATGCGCAACTATTGGCAGACGTGGCGCCCGTCGGGCATCAGCTGAGAAGGACACACAGGCGCGCGCGATCCAAACGCGGACCGGGCGACGTCAGACGCTAACCGTAAGTTCTGACAGTACCGCCGCGCGCTGCATCAGCCCTCGACATGATCCAGCGCGAACCCGCACCGCTGCGCCAAGCCCACGAAGCCCGGGAACGAGGTCGCGACATTCGCCACATCGCCGATCCGCACTTCCTGTGAAGCGCGCTGCGCGGCAATGGCCAGGCTCATCGCGATGCGATGGTCACCGTGGCTATCAACCCGCCCGCCCCGGATCACGCCGCCCTCGATCACGGCCCCGTCAGGCGTCTCTTCGATCGAGACGCCGAGTGCGCGCAGCCCCGTCGCCATCGTCGCGATGCGATCGGATTCCTTGACGCGCAGTTCGGCTGCGCCGCGCACGACCGTCCGGCCGCTTGCGCAGGCCGCGGCGACGAACAACGCGGGAAACTCGTCGATCATGTCGGGCACGAGCTCGACCGGCACTTCAATGCCGTGAAGCGGCGCATACCGGACGAGCAGATCGGCGACGGGCTCGCCGCCCTGCTCGCGAGCCGCACGCTCGGTGATGTCCGCGCCCATCGCGCGCAACGCGGCTAGCAAACCGGTGCGGCGGGGATTCATGCCGACCGCCTCGATGCACAGCTCAGAGCCGGGAATGACGCTGGCAGCCACGAGGAAGAACGCCGCCGACGAAAAGTCCGCGGGCACGTCGACTTCGGTACCGGTCAGCCGGTGGCCACCGGAAAGCTCGGCGAAACCGGGACGGAACTCGATCGGCCAGCCGAACGCTGCCAGCATGCGCTCGGTGTAGTCGCGGGTGGGATGCGGCTCGGTCACGCGGGTGACGCCATCGGCATACAGCCCCGCCAGCAGAACCGCGGACTTAACCTGCGCGCTTGCGACCGGAAGCACGTAATCGATGCCGCGCAGCGCCTGCCCGCCGGCAATGTGCAGCGGAGGCAGCCCCTCCTGCGAAGTGACCGATGCCCCCATCCGCTCCAGCGGCTCGATCACTCGTTTCATCGGCCGCTTGGACAGCGAAGCATCACCGGTCAGCGTGCTGCCGAACGCCTGCCCAGCGAGCACGCCGGCGAGCAGCCGCATGCCAGTGCCGGCATTACCGCAGTCGAGCGGGCCGGTCGCGCCGCGCAGCCCTTGCAGGCCCACACCCCGGATGACGCGTTCGCTTTCGCTGGGCGCCTCGACGGACACGCCGAGCTGCTCGAACACCTTCGCAGTCGCACGTGTGTCTTCGCCTTCGAGGAAGCCACGCACGTGCGTGGTGCCCTCGGCGAGCGCGCCGAGCATGACGGCACGGTGCGAGATCGACTTGTCACCCGGCACGCGCACGCGCCCTTGCAGCGGCGAACCGGGCCGCGCGATCCAGTCACGACTCATGCCAGCACCTCGTCCAGCGCCGCCAGCAGGCGCCGGTTGTCCTCGCTGTTACCCACGCTGATGCGCGAGTAACGGTGGAGCCCATAGCCGCGCATCGGCCGCAGCACGACGCCGCGCTCGAGCAGCGCGGATTCGATGCGGGCCGTGTCGTCGCCGAACTCCACCAGCAGAAAGTTCGTCTGCGACGGAAGCACCCGCAGCCCACGCGAGGCCAGCGCTTCAGCCAGCTGCGCGCGTTGCTCCGCGTTGCGCGCGCATGTCCCTTGGAGGTGCGCCTCGTCGGCAAGTGCCGCTTCGCAAGCGGCGAGTGCCGGCCCGCTGACGTTAAAGCTCTCGCGCACGCGCTCCATGACCGCGACCAGGCCAGGCGCTGCAAGCAGGTACCCAACGCGAAGCCCTGCCAGTCCGTAGCCCTTGCTGAAAGTGCGGGTGATGACAAGGTTCGGGTGTCTGGCCAGCAGCGGACGTGCGTCGGTCGCGGCTCCGGTATCGGCCATCTCCGCGTAGGCCTCGTCCATCACGACGATCACGTGCGCAGGCACGCCCTGCAGAAACGTTGCAAAGCGCTCGCGCGCGAACCAGGTGCCGGTGGGATTGTTCGGGTTGGCCAGGTACACCAGCCGCGTCGCGGGCGTAATCGTCTGCGCTATCGCATCGAGGTCATGGCCCAAGGGCATCCCGGCGTCGAGCGGAAGCGCCGGGACGACGCGAGAGGTGGCGCCGGCCGCCTGCGTCGCAATTGCGAAAACGGCGAATCCGTACTGCGAAAACACCACCTCATCGCCGGGCCCGGCGAACACCTGTGCAAGCTGCATCAGCAGCTCGTGCGAGCCATTGCCGAGCAGAATGTTGTCGACACCGATCCCGTGCCGCCCGGCCAGCGCACGCTTCAGCGCGCCACCACGCGGGTCCGGATACCGATGCAGCGAGCTCAACTCGCTAACGATCGCATCGCGTGCAGCAGGCGACGGTCCGTAAGGGTTTTCGTTCGAGCCCAGCTCCACCAGCGCGGCCTCACCGAAGCGCTGGCGCAACGCGACCAGGTCGTGTCCGGGGTCGTAGGCGCGCAGATGACGAATCGCCGGCTGCGCGCGCTCGGCGAACCACGCTTCGTCGAACCCGACCTGCTGCGCATCGGAGCCGGTTGCGCCGCCCCGCCCGACTGCGCTCATGCGATCGCCACCGGATAGGAACCGAGCACTTTCACTTCGCGTGCAAACGCGGCGAGCTCGTCGATCGCGGCACGCATCGCGTCCTCGTCCACGTGGCCGCTCACATCGATGAAGAACGCGTACTGCCAACGGCCGGTGTGGCCGGGCCTGGACTCGATGCGATTCATGCTGAGGCCGTGGCGCGCGAACGGTGCAAGCACGTGGTGCAGCGCACCCGGCTGATCGTTGATGAAGACCAGCAGGGACGTACGGTCGTTACCCGACGTCGGAAACAGCTCGCGTCCGAGCACCAGGAAGCGCGTCGTGTTGTCGGGCCGGTCCTCGATCGGCCCCGCCACGATCTTCAGCCCGTAGACGTTCGCCGCGCTGGCGCCCGCGATTGCGGCGGCGTCGTCCGCGCTGCGTGCGCGGCGAGCGGCCTCGGCGTTGCTGGCCACCGGGATGGTCTCCGCCTTCGGCAAGTACTGGCGCAGCCAGGCCTTGCACTGTGCGAACGACTGCGGATGCGAGTACACGCGCTCGATGTCCTCGATGCGCCCGCCACGCGAGAGCAGATGCTGGTGAATCCTCAACTCCACCTCGCCGCAGATTTTCAGCGACGAGGTCAGGAACATGTCGAGCGTCGACTGGATCGTGCCCTGCGTCGAGTTCTCGACCGGCACAATGCCGAAGTCCGCACTTCCGCTCTCGACCTCCTGGAACACCTCTTCGATGCTCGACAGCGGCAGGCCATGGATCGAGTGACCGAAGTGTTTGAATACCGCCTGCTGCGAATGCGTCCCCTCGGGCCCGAGGAAGCCGATCTTCAACGGCTCCTGCTGTGCCAGGCAGGCGGACATGATCTCGCGGAACAGCCGCACGAGCACTTCGTCGCTGAGCGGCCCTTCGTTGCGGTCGACCACTCGGCGCAGTACCTGCGCCTCGCGTTCGGGCCGGTAGTAATCGACTGCGGCGGCGAGCTTGCCCTTCGCACGGCCGACCTGCCCGGCGAAACGGGCACGTTCGGCGATCAACTGCTGGATGTGCCGGTCGATTCCATCGATGCGCTCACGGAGCTCCGACAGATCGACCGCGGATGAGTCGCCATCGCCCGCTTCGGGGATCAGCGCAGGCACGATCTTGTCAGCCATTTCAGCCGTGCCTCCGTGCGAAATCGCCCATGAAGTCGACGAGTGCCTGTACGCCCGCCTCCGGCATGGCGTTGTAGATCGACGCACGCATGCCACCGAGCACGCGATGGCCCTTCAATGCGAGCAGGCCGGCTGCCTTGGACTCCGACAGAAACGCGGCATTCAGCACGTCGTCGTGCAGGAAAAACGGAACGTTCATGCGCGAACGCGCCCCGAAGGCGACTTCGTTGCGATAGAAACCGCCTGATCCGTCGATCGCCTGGTAGAGCAGCGCAGCCTTTCGCGCATTGCGCCGTGCGAACTCCTCCACGCCGCCCTCGTCGAGCATCCAGCGGAATACAAGGCCGGCGAGGTACCAGTTCCAGGTCGGTGGCGTATTGAGCATCGATTCGCCCCGCACATGCGCGCGGTAGTCGAGGATCTCCGCGCGCGGCTGGCCGCTGCGTTCGAGCAGGTCGCGACGGATGATCAGCACGCTCACGCCAACCGGGCCCAGGTTCTTCTGCGCGCCCGCGTAGAGCACACCGAAGCGCGACACGTCGAGCGGGGCTGACGCGATCGACGAGCTGAAATCACCGATCAGTGCCGCGCCGTCCACGTCGGGCACGTCATGGAACTCGACGCCATGGATCGTCTCGTTCGCCGTGTAATGCACGTATGCCGCGTCAGGCGACAGAGTCCAGCTGGACGGCGGTGGGACGTCGCGAAAGCCGGACTCCTCGCTGGTCGCCGCGATCCGCGGGTCGACATACGGGCGCACCTGCTTGAGGGCGGTCTTGCTCCAATGCCCGCTCAGCACGTAATCCACCGCCTGGCCCGGGTCGGCGAAGTTCAGTGCGATCAGCGCCTGTGCGGTCGTTGCACCGCCGGCGAGAAACAGCACTGCGTAGTCGTCCGGAATCGAGATCAGCTCGCGCAGGTCCGCTTCGGCTTGCGCCGCAACGCGCATGAACTCGGGGCCGCGGTGGCTGATCTCGATGATCGACGCGCCCATGCCGTTCCAGTCGAGCAGCTCGTCGCGCGCCTGCTGCAGCACCGGTTCGGGCAGGGTTGCAGGGCCCGCACTGAAGTTGAATACCCGCGGCATCGAAGGCTCCCGTGATGGACGCACGAGTATGCCGCAGCGCAGCAGGTGTAGCTGCTGTCGGTGACTGCGCCCTAAGGCCGAAGCGTTCTGCACTTATGCATGAGGTTGCCCGATGTTTGTGGGCTAGCCGGACGCATCTGACGGCGCCGTGGCGACGGGAGAGAACGCTTGAGCGCCGCAGTAAACGGCCCCGGCAGAAGCCTCACTCGGCACCGCGCTGCGCCACGTGGCTGGCGCGTTGTCATGAGCCGGGCACCGCACGCGGTCGGGCGGGCTGCTAGCACGTCGCACATGGCGTTCGAAGCTACCCGCGTGCGCGATGGACGCCGTTCGCGCATCGTTTCGGGAGCCCGCGGCAGCGGTTCAGCGCGCTCCGTACAGCAGCAGGAGCGCAAGCGCGGCCGACAGCATCAGCGCCGCGAGCAGCAGCCAGGGGATGCGCCAGACGCGCGACCTCGACGGTAGAGGCGTCGACTCGGGCTCCGGGTCGACGACTTCCTCGGCCTCGGGCCGCCGCCGGTCGCCGGCGGGGCTGGCGGACTCCAGAACGAAACGGTGGCTGCCGATGACGAGCTGATCCGCTGCACGCAGCATCGCACTGCGCACCGCGTGCCCATTGACGAGGCTGCCAGTCGTCGAGCCGAGGCCATGCAGGGCGATGCCGTCACCAGCGGGCTCCAACCTCGCGTGGTGATCGGCGATGGCGGGCCCGTCGATCCGCACGGCACAGTCGCGCGCGCGGCCAATCATCAGCGGACGATCGAGCGCAAAGCATCGACCATGGTTGAGTCCACCGACCCCACGCAGGACGATCCGGGAGTCCGCGTTGCCGTCGGCTTCGCCCGTGGGTGACAGGCCGCTCGGGCGATCGGCGACCAGCAGCAACTCGACACCATCGACGAACACCCCGTCACCCGCCCGCAGCATCGCCATCTTCCGAACAGGCCGGCCGTTGACATGTACGCCGCGCACACCTTCGCGCACCTGCAACCACGCGCCTCGCCTGTCAACGCAGAACTGCAGGCTGGCATCAGCGCGCGCCACCGGCCCCGGGCGACCGTCGACCGCGCGGCCGACCGGATGCACGCCCGCATCGAGGACGAGGTCGGCCGGCTCGCTGTCTGGAAATCGCAGTCTCAGGGCATTCACGCGGCCGCAATCTAGCATGATATGCACCAGGTCCCGCGTGCCCAGCCGTCGCAGGCACTCAGCATTTCTCCCGGAGGTTCCATGTCGCACATCGACATCCGTCACGCCCACTCGATGCCGCCGCCGCAGGCACGCCACGCAGTGCAGGAAGTTGCGGAGATGCTGGCGCAGCGTTTTGGCGTCGAGTACGGCTGGGACGGCGACGTGCTGAACTTCAATCGCGCGGGCATCGACGGTCACATCGCGCTGCTGCCGCAGGAATTGCATGTTCGCGCGCAGCTCGGCTTCATGCTGTCGATGATGAAGGGCTCGATCGAGAGCGAAATCCGCCGCGTACTGTCCGAGCGGTTCCACTGAGCCGGAGGACGCGCCGCGTTCTGCAGGCGCTATAGTCCCGCCCTGCCCACGGATGCGCGAACGGAATGCCTGAAATCAGTCCCGTCCTGACGGCCGTCATCGTCACACTGATCGTCGGCACGGTCGCATCGTTGCTGGTGCGCCTCGTCTATCGGCGCCGCTACATGGCGGCAGCAGGCATCCGCGCGCTGGCGGCGATGCGCTGGCGCGAGTTCTCGCAGTTCGTTATCACCGCATTGCAGGCCCAGGGTTTCGAAGCTGCGCCGCTCAAGGACGGGGGCTCGTCCCGGGACCCTTCGGACCTCCTGCTGACCCGTGACAACCGGTCGTGGCTGCTGACGTGCAGGCAATCGCCCGAATACCGCGTAGCCGCCAAGCAGGTCGAGGAGATGTCCCAGGCCGTTCGGAGGCGCGGTGCGTCCGGCGGCGTCATCGCGACACTGGGGCGCGTCGATCGCTCGGTCCCACGTGCGCCCGAGCGCATCGAGCTGATCGATGGCCGCGGCCTGTGGGATCTGATCGCCCCCCTGCTGCCGCCCGGGCTGCATGAGCACCTGACCGAACAGGCTCAGAGCCGGGAGCGCAGGACGCTTGCGATCGCCTGGGTCTCGGCACTCGGGCTCGGGATCCTGGTCGCCCTGGCCGTAGGGCTGCTTCGCACCACACCCGAAGCAGCCACGGCACCCGAAGCGGCTGTGGAGCAGGCTGCGCCCGCGGCGCCCGGTACCGCGCCCCCGCAGGCCGTGACCACCGCTCCGTCCCCGGCCGCGCCCGACTCCGCGGCTGCTCCGCCAGCCTCCGCACCCGGCGGCGATGACGAAGCGACCCGGCTGCAGGTGCTCGAGGCCGTCAATACGGTCGCCGGCGTCAACCGCGCCGTCTGGTCAAGCCGGTCGACACTGCTTGTGATCCTCGAATCGGAAACCAGCAATCCGCGGCCTGGCATCTGTTCGATACTCGAACGCTACGAAGCGTTGCGTGCATCACGGATCCAGTTCCAGCCGCCCTCGGGCAGCTCCGCCGCCGTGCGGTTTGCCCAATGCAGGCTCTACTGAGCAACTGACCGAGTTGTGTTCGGCAGGGGCGTCGGTGCAGCCCCCCGCGTGATGACTGCCGGCTGGCAATGCCGCGCAAAGCAGCCTCAGTCGGGCTCGATCAGGCCACGCTGGATCGCGAACTTCCTCAGCGCCAGGTCCGAACTGAAACCAAGCTTGTTGTAGATGCTCGCGCGGTGCGCGTATGCGGTTTTCGGGTTGATGCCGATCGTCGATGCTACGCGCGCGACCGAATGCCCGCGGGCAAGCAGCAACAGCACCTGTGCCTCGCGCTGGGTGAGCTGCGGCACCTCCGCCAGGAGGGAGTCGCTTTGCGGCGCACTGTCCCGGGAATTATCGTCGGATCCAAAGTACGACTCGCCGCGGCGCACGGCCTGGATGGCGAGGAGAATCTCTTCGGGATGGGAGCTCTTGCTGACAAATGCACGCGCCCCCGCCGACCGCGCCTCGTGCATGTAGAGCGGACCGCTGTGCATGCTGAGCACGACAATCGGCAACCCGGGCCGCTGCGCAAGCAGGTGCCGGATCATCACCAACCCGTCTCCATCGGGCAGTGAAAGGTCGAGGATGAGCAGGTCGAAGGACGTGGTCAGCATCAGCGCCGCGAGTTCCTTCGCAGTGCCGGCCTCTGCCGCGACTTCCAGATCGGACTCCATGTCCAGCAGCTGACGAAACCCCGTGCGTACAATGGGGTGATCGTCGACCAGAACGATTCGTAAAGGCGGCATGGACTCCATGCAAGCAACTCAGCTGCCGGAGAGTACACCCCGGCTCACCCACCCCGGTCGATCAGAAAATATCTGGCTTGCGTTGAATGGGCTGGTGTGGTTGGCCCTGCACGCCATCTCAACACCGTTCTGGTTCCTGCCAGCAGGCCTGCGCCTCGCCACGCTGATCGTTCTACCCCGCCACCTCTGGTGGCGCATGGCCGTCGTGGAGTGGATCGCTGCGGCGATCATGGTCGAGTCCCGATGGAACCTCACATCCCCGCTGGCGTACGTGTGTGCGCTCGTAACGCCGTGGCTGATCTACGCAGCCTTCGTGCGTGTCTGCGGCAGACGCACCTCGACGGTGATGACCCCCTTGTGGATGGGGCGGCAACTTGCGGTCGGCGCCATGGCCGCGCTCTGCAACGGTCTCGCGCTGACCGCGGTGGTGATGCTCAACGGCTTGGATCCGCAGTACGGGCCAGAACGGATTCTCGGCTATGCGATCGGAGACTTCGTTGGCATCGTGATGGTCGGGCCGCTGGTCTTCGTACTCAGGGAGCATTGGCTTGACCGCTCGCGCGACTGGGGCCTCTCGCTTGCGCACGGTCTGGTGCTGATTCCAATCGCGGTGCTGCTCGGTGCACTCGCACTGTCAGCCAGCCTCGGCACGCACTATCCGATGCTGCTCGCTGCGATTCCGATGCTCTGGATCGCACATCACCACGGCTGGAGACCTGCCGCGATCGCGCTCGGGCTGATTGCCGTCGGGGTCGGACTGGGCCACGTACTCCACGTACCGTTACAACTCGACTACCGAGCCGGGCAGATCGAGCTGTTGGCTGGACTGCTCGGTGCCGCGTCGCTGCTGCTGGCATCCAACGCGGATGCGGTGCGGATCCAAGGCGCCGCGGTGCGGACGTTGAACCAGCGCCTATGGGCTCAGGCGCAGGAACTCCGGGCGGCCGCAACGCGACTGGCATCGCAGCAGGAGCACGAACGCCGCCACCTCGGCGCGGAGCTCCATGACGCGCTCGGCCAGGACATGACCGCGATTGCGACGCGCCTGCGCCTGCTCCAGCGACGCGCAGCCGGCAGCGGCCTGGACGGCGAGCTCGAAGATCTCCGCGCGCTCGTTAGCACCGCGCACGCCCATCTGCGTGATGCGATCAACCACCTGCATCCAGTCAGCCTCACCCGGTTCGGTCTCGTTCGCGCGCTGACCTTGGGCCCTGTCGCCGAGATGGCGCGAAGCGCAGGCGTGCGTTACCAATGCCTGATCGAAGGGCCGGTTGCTCAGTTGCCGACGGACATCGCCACGATGCTTTACCGCATCAGCCAGGAAGCAGCGACGAACGCAGTCAGGCACGGTTGCGGCGGATTCCTGCAGATCGAGATCATCCTCGAGCCCAACGACGGGGGCGGAGAACTCGCGTTACGCATCACCGATCATGCGGGCGAGCTGGAAGTACCAGCCGAACGCTTGGGGCACGGGCTGCAGAGCATTCGCGATCGTGCGGATGCACTGGGCGCGGCATACCGCTTCAACCCACGCTCCGGCCTGCCACGGCACTGGCTGCAGATGCGGGTCGCGGCACTCGAGCCGGCAGTCGAAAGCGGCGAAGGCAGCGGCAAGACGCTCACCTCATGAGAGCGTCCCGTCAGTGCGCGGGGTCTCGGCTCCCCGTGGTGTGCGGGGCGCACCGGATAAGCGCGCCACAGGCATTTCCACCCTACCGCGGCGCTCGATTCTTGGGCGACGTGCTTGCATGGCACCTCGACGCATGCGCTATACTTCGCGCCCCATTCGGGCGGTTAGCTCAGCGGTAGAGCATTGCCTTCACACGGCAAGGGTCGCAGGTTCGAACCCTGCACCGCCCACCAGATCTCGCACAGGCCGGACTTTCCGGCCTGTTTGCGTTCAAGGGGCCGAATCGAAGCTTCGCGGCGGCGTGCTCATCCCGGAGCAAGCGTTCCGGCCCGGGTATTGGCGTCTTGCCGAGTGCGCGACGGGTGCCAGCCATTGCGCTCGAATCCGCGTGCCGGACCGACCGGCGCGCTGTCCGACACCAGTCACATGGCGCATGCGCTACGCGGCTGCGCTCCGGGCAGATGGGCGTGACAGCCATCTCTTTGCGACGGCCAGCGGAGACTCAGTGCATGTGCAACGCAGGCGCCCCGCGGCCGGCCCGACTTGCGCAGACGGCAGCGCCTCGCGCCACACGGCTATCCGCTACGAGCCGAACGGCGGAGCACCGGAACACTCTCGGGGTTCGACTGAGCGTTCGGCCGGCTGCATCATGGGCTCCCGACCGAATGCAGGGCTCCCATGTCGACCAGCCGTCTCTATTACAACCCCCGCTGTTCGAAGTGTCGCACCGCACTTGATCTACTCAAGGCGCGCGGCGTCGAACCCGATGTGGTCGAGTACCTGGAAGCTCCGCCCACTGCCGCTGGGCTGCGCGAAATACTCACGGCTCTGGGCGTCGGGCCGAGGTCGCTGTTGCGGACGGACGAGCCGGAATATTCGTCGCTGGCGCTCGATCGTGACGGCCTCGGCGATGACGAGCTGATCGACGCGATGAGCGCGAATCCGCGGCTGATTCAGCGCCCAATATTCGTGCATGGGGAGCGGGCGGTTATCGGTCGCCCCGCGGAGCGGGTGCTCGATCTGCTGGACTGATTGTGCGGCGCGCTAGGCGCCTTGGAACCGCCGCAGGCCGCCGCCTTGGAACTGCAGCCTGCGACGCGTGGTGCCCGGAGCCGGAGTCGAACCGGCATCGCCTTGCGGCGGGCGGATTTTAAGTCCGCTGCGTCTACCGATTCCGCCATCCGGGCCGATCGGCACGCCATAGCTTACGCCAGGCCATCAGGCATTGAACTAACTGCAGTGCCGCAGGCGAAAGCGTCGCAAGAACACGCGCGCCCGCCCGCACGCGGTGCCACGTCGAAGGGCGGCGCACGCGCGTCGTAAGGGCGTCCATGGCCGGTCGCTAACGCTCAGTTGTGGCGCGCGATTGGCAGCTCCGCAATCTGCGGTCAGAGCAACTCCGCTGCAGCGATCAGGGCGACGGATTTCGCCGTAAGTAGACAAAAAAAACGCCCCGCTGAGCGGGGCGCTGACAACTGGAGGCCGAGGTCGGAATTGAACCGGCGTACGCGGATTTGCAGTCCGCTGCATAACCACTCTGCCACCCGGCCGGTGACTGTCCCGCAAGGATAATCCGTGCGGAGGCGATTGCCATCGCCTGAAAAAACAAAACCCCGACTCGCGGGGTTTTGTCCTAGGGGAGACCCCTTGAATCTGGAGCGGGAAACGAGACTCGAACTCGCGACCCCGACCTTGGCAAGGTCGTGCTCTACCAACTGAGCTATTCCCGCAGAAGAAGCGACATTTTAGGGGTGAACTCGAAAGTGTCAACACTTTTTGAATTCACCGGATCACTGCGCTGCCTGTGATCCATTCCCCGAACATCACACCGGGCGATCAACGATCGCGTCCGGCGCCGCGCTATTTTAGCGGCTCAGCTTCATTACGCAAGGCCGGCCACGCTGCGCGCAGGTAAGCGAAGCCCGACCACAGCGTCAGCAGCGCGGCCGCAGCCAGCAGCCACTCGCCGACAACGAACACATCAAGGCCCAGCAGCGGGGTCTGATAGAGCAGCCCGATCAGCGCGACCATCTGCACGATGGTCTTGATCTTGCCAACCGCAGCCACCTTTACGCGTGCGCGCTGGCCGATCTCGGCCATCCATTCGCGCAATGCGGACACCGCGATCTCGCGCCCGACGATCACGGCTGCCCATACGGTCATCCAGATCGTCGGATGCTTCTGCACGATCAGCAGCAGGGCGATCGCGACCATGAGTTTGTCGGCGACCGGATCAAGGAACGCGCCAAATGCGGAAAACTGGTTGAAGCGGCGCGCGATCCAGCCATCGAGCCAGTCGGTCAGCGACGCGAGGGCGAAGACGAACGCAGCGGCGAAGTTCGTCCACTTGAAAGGCAGGTAGAAAACGACCACGAGCACCGGGATCAGCACGATCCTCAGCAGGGTCAGCATCGTGGGTACAGTCAACTTCATTCAGTGCTCCGCTGGGCGCCCGGCGGACGGGCAGGCACGCCGGTCTCCAGGCCGTGAAGGGTCGCATAGATCCGCTCGGCCAACGCCTGGTTGATGCCCTCCACCCGCGAGATTTCCTCCACACCGGCGCCCTTAAGACCCCCGAGGCCGCCGAAGTGCTTGAGAAGCGCCGCGCGCCGGCGCGGACCGATACCTGCGATGTCCTCGAGCCGGCTCGTCGTGCGCGCCTTCTGGCGCTTACCGCGATGGCCGGTGATCGCAAACCGGTGGGCTTCGTCGCGCACCTGCTGGATCAGCTGGAGTGCCGGCGAGTCCGCGCCCGGGCGCACCGCCCGGCCGTCAGGCAGCAGCAGTTCCTCGTCGCCCGGTCGTCGCGCGGGGCCCTTCGCCACGCCGACCAACGACACCCCGGTCACGCCGAGCTCGTCGAGCACCGCCCTCGCCTGCGCCACCTGTCCCGCTCCGCCGTCGATCAGCAGCACGTCGGGCACGACCCCGTTCTCATCGACCGCGCGCTTGAACCGGCGGTGGATCGCCTGGTGCATTGCGGCGTAGTCGTCACCGGGCTTGATGCCGGTAATGTTGTAGCGACGGTACTGTCCGCGCACGGCGCCTTCGGCGTTGAACACCACGCACGAAGCAACCGTTGCCTCACCCATCGTGTGGCTGATGTCGAAACATTCGGTCCGGCCGGGCACGTCGGCAAGGCCGAGCAGATCGCGCAGCGCTTCGACGCGCGCTTTCTGGGCGGAATGACTGGTGAGCTCGCCGGCGAGCGCGAGTTCGGCGGTGCGACGCGCGATGTCGAGGTATCCGGACCGCTCTGCGCGCACGTTGTGGCGTATCTGCACCTTGCGGTCGCTTGAGCGGCTCAGTGCCTCTTCGATCATCTCGCGATCAGGGATATCGCGATCCAGCACGATTTCCTTCGGCGGGTTCTGGTCGATGTAGAACTGCGAGACGAACGCGGCGAGCACCTCGGCAGGGTTGTCGCTGCCGTTCGTCTTCGGAAAAAACGCGCGCGTGCCGAGGTTGCGCCCGTCGCGGAACGCGAGCAGCAGCACGCAGGCCGCGGAACCCTGCATCGCCACCGCAAGCACATCGAGATCCGCCGCACGTCCATCGACGTACTGGCGCGCCTGCAGGGTCCGGATCGACGAGACCAGGTCGCGCAGCCGCGCGGCTTCTTCGAAGTCGAGACGCTCGCTCGCGGCTTCCATCGAACGCCCGAGCTCGTTGGTCAACTCGTCGCTGCGACCTTCGAGCAGCAGCGTCGCGCGCCGCACACTCTCGGCGTACTCGCGCGCGGGCACCAGGCCGACGCACGGCGCACTGCAACGCCCGATCTGGTGCTGCAGGCACGGTCGCGAGCGATTGCGGAATACGCTCTCCTCGCAGCTGCGCAGCTTGAACAGCTTGTGCATGAGGTTGAGCGTCTCGCGCACAGCGCCAACGCTCGCATACGGACCGAAGTAACGTGCCGGCGTCGTGCGCGGACCGCGGTGGGTGCCGATGCGCGGCCAAGGCTCGTTGGTCATCAGGACGTACGGGTAGCTCTTGTCATCCCGAAGCAGCACGTTGTAGCGCGGCTTGAGCGACTTGATGAGCTCGTTCTCGAGGATCAGCGCCTCGGCCTCGGTGCGCGTGACGGTGACCTCCATGCGCGCGATCTGCGACACCATCGAGGTGATCCGCGCAGACTTCGGCGAGGCGTTGAAGTAGCTCGAGACCCGGTTCTTGAGCGCGCCGGCCTTCCCGACGTAGAGCACGCTGTCGTCGGCGGCGAACATCCGGTACACGCCCGGCGCGGTGCTGAGCGTGCGGACGAACGCCTTGCCGTCGAACTCGGGCGCCGCGCTCATCGACGCAATCCTGCGATCGCGCCGACGCGCATGTCGTCGCACGGGATGGCTTGGGCGGTGGAGCGGGCGAGCGGCAGGGCGGACACGGGCATCGGCGCGTGGGATTGGGCCGATTATGGGCCAGTGCAAGCTTCAGCCTGTGAGCGCTGCCTGACGCTCGGCGTTTCAGCCTGCGGAGATCCTGGCTTCGGCGCGCGCGAGGTCCTCAGGGGTGTCGACCCCGGGCGGAAACGGCGCGGGCGTCGGCGCAACGGCGATGCGGAAGCCTGCTTCGAGCACGCGCAACTGCTCGAGCGATTCGATCGACTCGAGCAGGCCGGGTGGCATTGACGCGAAACGCTGCAGGAACCCGGCCCGGTACGCGTATATGCCGATGTGGCGCAGCCAGGTGCCGGCCTCATGCGCCGGCAGCTGCGTGCGATCGCCGGCAAACGCGTCACGCGGCCAAGGGATCGGCGCGCGGCTGAAATAGAGGGCGTCGCCGTGCGCGTTACGCACGAGCTTGACCGCGTTCGGATCGAACAGCATTTCGGCGTCTTCGATCGGCGCAGCGAGCGTCGCCATCTCAGCGCCCGAGCCGGCGAGCAGCGACGCGACCGCGCGGATCCCTTCGGCCGGGGCGAACGGCTCGTCGCCCTGCAGATTGACGACGATCGTGTCGGCGCTCCAGCCGGCGACCCGCGCGCATTCGGCCAGGCGGTCGGTGCCGGATGCGTGCGCGCTGGAGGTCATCGCGACGCGTACGCCGCTGCCCTCGAGCGCCTCGGCGATACGCGAATCGTCGGCGGCAACCCAGACCTCACGCGCCCCGGCTGCCAACGCGCGACGCGCGACATGGCGGACCAGGGGCTCGCCGGCTAGCAGGCGCAGCGGCTTGCCGGGCAGGCGCGTCGCGGCGTATCGCGCGGGAATCGCAACGACGAAATCAACTGGCTCTGTCATGCGGTTGTCCCGGTGGGGCGCAGCGGCAGCTGGCGCAGGCGTTCGGTCAGCGAGATCCAGAATCCCTCGGGCAGCGCCGCGCGGACCGGCACGCTGAAGCAGCGCTCGATCGGAAAGCCCGAGCTGCGCGACGCGGGAATCTTCACCGCGTCCTTCTCGGTCATCAGCACCGGCAACGGGCTACCGAACGCGAAATCCTGCGGCTCGTAGGCGTGGTGGTCAGCAAACGCGTGTGGCACCACGCCGATGCCGAACCCGCGCAGCATCGAGAAAAACCGCTCCGGATCGCCGATACCGGCCACGGCATGCACGCGGCGGCCGGCGAGCGATTCCAGCGCCTGGGGCCGACCACCGCCAAGCGGGACGATCTGCTCGGCATGCAACCGCATCGGCCATTCGCCGAAGCCGCACTCGGTGCCTACCGCCTGCGGTGGCAGGTTGAGCACGCGGAAATCGCAGCGTTGCCCGCGCTCCGGCGGCTCGCGCAGCGGCCCCGCTGGCAGCAGCAGGCCGTTGCCGTAGCGCCGTCGCCCGTCGATGACCTCGATTTCGATATCGCGCGCAAGGCGGTAGTGCTGCAGGCCGTCATCGCAGACGACGAGGTTGCAGCCGGCCTGCACGAGCGCGGACGCGGCGGCGGCACGGTTGGCGTCGACCCGGACCGGCACGCGGGTCTGCCGGGCGATCAGCAGGGGCTCGTCACCGACGACCGCGGCATCGCTGCCGGCCTCGACCCAGTGGGCGCGCTTCATGTCGCTGCGACCGTAGCCGCGACTGGCGACGCCGGGCTTCCAGCCTTCCGCTCGCAGCCGCTCGACGAGTGCGACCGTCAGCGGCGTCTTGCCGGCGCCGCCGGCGGTGATGTTGCCCACCACGATCACGGGTACGCCCGGATGGGCCGCGCGCAGCCAGTGTCGGGCGAACATGCCGCGCCGGGTGGCGGCGACTGCGCCGTAGACACCGGCCAGCGCGCGCGCGAAGCGCGGTACCACCGCGTCGCCATACCAGTAGCGTGGAGGCGCGTCGTGCCGGCTCATGTTGTCTCGTGGAACTGCATACGGTGCAGGTGTGCGTACAGTCCGGCGCGATCGAGCAGCTCGGCGTGCGTGCCCTGCTCCACGATGCGGCCCTGGTCGAGCACCAGCACCTGGTCGGCGTGCTCGATCGTCGACAGCCGATGCGCGATGACCAGCGTCGTGCGGTCGGGCATCAGCCGGTTCAGCGCGTCCTGGACCAGCCGTTCGGATTCGGTATCGAGCGCGGCGGTGGCTTCGTCGAGGATCAGGATCGGCGCGTCCTTGAGCATTGCGCGTGCAATCGCCAGGCGCTGGCGCTGCCCGCCCGAGAGTCGCCCGCCCTTGCTGCCGATGCCCGTGTCGAGGCCGCTGGGCAGCTTTTCGACGAATTCCATCGCGTTCGCGCCCTGCACCGCGCGCTCCAGCTGCGTCCGGTCGGAATGCTGCAGCTCGCCATAGGCAACGTTATCGGCCACCGTGCCGTCGAACAGCATCACCTGCTGGCCGACCAGTGCGATCTGGCGACGCAGGTCGGCAAGCGGGTAGTCCCGCAACGGCTGGCCGTCGAGCAGGATCTCACCCGCTTCCAGATCGTAGAACCGCGGAATCAGCTTGATCAGGGTGGACTTGCCGCTGCCCGATCGGCCGACGATCGCGGTGACGGTGCCGGGCCGCGCAACGAAGCTCACGTCGCACAGTGCGGGCGCCGGCTGGCCCGGGTAGCGAGCAGTGACGCCGCGGAACTCGAGCAATCCCTGCGCGCGGCTCAGCGGCACCGAGCCCGAATCGGGCTCGTCGTCGGCGTCGAGAACGGAGAAAAGCCGCTCGGCCGATGCCACGCCGCGCTGGAGCATTCCCTGCACATTGGTCAGCTGTTTGAGCGCCGGGATGATCGCCATCATCGCGACCATCAAGGACACGAAGCCGCCCGCCGTAAGCCGCCCCGCGATCGCTTCGCGACCGGCAAAAAACAACAACAGCGCGAGGCCGATCGCGCCCATGAGCTGCACGAGCGCGGACGACACGCTGCGCGTGGCCTCGACCTTCATGCTCAGGCGAAGGTTGGTGTTCGCGAGTTCCGTGTAGCGTCCGAGTTCGGCGCCCTGAGCGCCATACACCTTGACGTCGTGCTGGTTCGACAGCGCCTGGTCGGCTGCATGCAGCAAATGGCCGCCGCTTTCCTGGATGCGGTGGCTGATGGCGCGGTAGCGACGGCCGACCTTGTCCATGACCCAGGCCAGCGGCGGCCCCAGCAGGAAGATCGCAAGCGTCACGCGCCAGCTGTAATACAGCATCACCGCGAGCGAGCCGATCACCTGGAGCGACTGCTGAACCATCACGCGCAATGCGTCAATCGCGGCCTGCGACACCTGGTCGCTGTCCGAGCCCAGGCGGATCAGCATCGACGACACCGGCTCGGAATCGAAACGCGGCCCGGGCAATCGCAGGTACTTCTCCAGCACGCCGACTCGCATGTCACGCGCGATGCTGCGGCCGGCCTTTGCCATGCGCGTGTCGGCAACGAAGCCCGCAATGCCACGCACGACGAACAGCCCGACGATCGCCGCGGGCAGCCACAGGTCGACGCCGGCATCGGCCTCGTCGAACGTGTCGTCGATGACCGGCTGCATCATCCAGGTGAACGCCGCGCCGGCCGCAGCCTCGATGAGCATGCCGATCGCAGCAAACCCGAGAAGGACGCGGTAGCGGTGGGCGAAGCCGAGCAGACGACGATAGGTCTGCCACGGCGAGACAGCTGGCGTCACGGAGCCGGCCCGCCCGCCGGCGCCGGTGGCGCGGTCGCGATCGTGACGCGGCGGAAGCCCAGCTGGCCGAGTGCCTCGTACGCGGTGACGACTGCCTGGTGCGGCGTGCGGGCGTCGGCGCGCAGCAAGACCTGGCGGTCGCGATCACCGCCAGCAACCTCAGCGAGGGTGGCTTTCAGCGACTCCACGTCGGTGCGCAGTACTTCACGGTCATCGACGAAATACCGGCCTTCGGCGTTCACCAGCACGCTCAGCTGGCCGGTCGTTTCTCCGGGCGCGCCGGCTGCGCGGGGCAGCTCGAGCTTGAGCCCCGAGCGCGCGTCGAAAGTCGCCGTGATCACAAAGAAAATGATCAGCACGAGGATGACGTCGATCAGCGGGACGAGGTTGATCTCCGGCTCGTCCGACGCGCGATTGTCGCGGATGCGCATGGATCAGCCCGCTGCGGCCGGCGAAGGCGCGGTCGTCGCGGCGCCGTGCCCGTTGCCGTTCCCACTGCGCGGTGCGGCGGCCTTCGGTTCGATGACATCGAGCAGCGCGATCGCTTCGTGTTCCATCTCGACGATGTAATCGCCGACGCGGCCACGGAACCAGCGGTGTGCAGCGAGTGCCGGGATCGCGACGATCATGCCAGTCGCGGTGCAGATCAGCGCCTTGCCGATGCCGCCGGCAAGCTGATTCACATCGCCAATGCCGTGATCGAGGATGCCGAGGAACATCTCGATCATGCCGACTACGGTGCCGAACAGCCCGAGCAGCGGACCGGCCGCGGCGATCGTGCCAAGCGTGTTGAGGTAGCGCTCCATGCGATGCACGAGGTGGCGCCCGACGTCCTCGATGCGTTCCCGGATCTGGTCACGCGGCCGATGCCGCACGTCGAGCGCAGCCGCCAGCAGCGCGCCGAGCGGCGCGGTCGCACGTAGCGATTCGATGTGGGTGGGATCGAGCTTGCCGCGGCTGGCCCAAGCGCGGACTTCCATCCCCAGGCCGGGTGGCAGCACCGCACTGCGGCGCAGCGTCCAGGCGCGTTCGACGATCAGCGCAAGCGCGAGTGCGGACAGCAGAAGCAGCGGAATCATCGGCCAACCGCCGGCCATTACCAGTTCCAGCACGGGTGCGACCTCGGCCAGCGGCCGTTCCATCAAGGCCGATAGGATAGCCCAGCGTCCATCGGGCCCGACCGCGCGACCGCATCCCAGAGACGCGGCTGTGCCTTGCGTCGCGTTTCGATGGAGATACCGTTAGCGGCGATCGACACGCGCAGCGCACCGCCGATCGCCGTGTCGTGTACCGCAGCCCCGGACTCGTGCCAGCGCGCTACGACCGCGGGCTTCGGGTGGCCGAACCGATTGCCGTGTCCGGACGAGACCAGCGCATGCTGCGCGCCCGTGGCACGGATGAACATGGGGTCCGACGAACCACCGCTGCCGTGGTGGGCGACCATGACGACGTCGGCCTTCACTCCGTCCGGCTCCCGACGCACGAGTTCGCGCTCGATGACTTCACCGATGTCGCCGGTCAGCAGTACGGCACCGTGCCGCGACTCGACCCGCACTACGCATCCCGCTTCGTTCCCGAGATAGGGAAAGTGCGGCGTCGGGTGCAGCACGCGGAACGTCACGCCATCCCACTGCCAGGTCTGCCCCGCAACGCAGGGCCGGCTGGCCTCGACGCCCGAGCCTTCAGGCGCAAGCGTCGAGTCCGACTGGACCGCGCGCCGGACCGCCGCCAGCCCACCGGCGTGGTCGCTGTCGCCATGGCTGACGATGGCCAGGTCGAGCCGCCCGATACCGAGCGCATGCAACGCCGGCACCACGGCGCGTTCGCCGGCGTCGAAGCCGTCGGGCACGGCAGGCCCCATGTCGTACAGCAGGCTGTGATTCGCCGTGCGCACCACAACCGCGAGGCCTTGGCCGACGTCGAGCACCTGCAGCTCGACCTCACCATGGGCCGGAAGTCGGCGATCGGGCCATAGCAGTGGCAGCCACAGCAGCAGCGCCAGCGGGCGTCCCGGGAGCCCACGCGGCATCAGCAGCCAGAACGCACCGATGATCGCGAGCGGAAGCGCGAACCAGCGGGCTTCCGGCAGCCACCACAGCGCGAGTGGCGCACTCGCGAGCCAGTCGAACATCGGCCAGCTCAGGTCGAAGCACCACGCCGCCAGTCGCCATGGCCACGCCCCCAGCCCTTCTATCAGCGATTCCGCGGCCAACCCGACCAGCGAGAGCGGCACGACGACCAGGCTCCACCAGGGCACAGCCACGAGGTTGGCGACGGGCCCGGCAAGTGATGCCTGCCCGAATAGCACTACGCCGACCGGCAACAGCCCGACCGTGGCGACACCCTGTGCGGAGACGAAGCTCCGCGCCAGCGCCGGTAAGCCCCGCTCGCCCGTGCCCGGCAGACACCACAGCAGCCATGCGACGCCGGCAAAGCTGAGCCAGAAGCCCGCCTGCAGCAGTGCAAGCGGATCGACGAGTACGACGGCGACCGCCGCAAGCGCCAGCGCCTGCGTGGCCGTCGCCGGGCGGCGCCAGACGCGTGCGCCCGCGACCGCGGCGATCATCAGTACCGTGCGGACGGTCGGAAGAGAGAAGCCCGCCGCCGCCGCATACAGCAGCGCCCCTGCGAACGCCGAGCCTGCCGCCAGTGCCGGCATCGGGCATCGGCGTGCGAGCGCGGGCACCAACCAGCCGAATGCGCGCGCGAGCAGCGCGAAGAAGCCGGCAACGAGGCCGACATGAAAACCCGAGATCGCGATCAGGTGGGTCAGCCCATTCGCCCGCAGCACATTCCAGTCAGTGTCGTCGAGGCCCCGCGTATCGCCGAGCGCGAGTGCGCGCACGAAGCGCGACGTCGTCGTCGGCGCGCTCGCGGCGATACGATCAGCCATGCCTTCCCGCCACGCTTCCAGCCCGGCAGCCGGGGCGAGACGCCGTGCGGTTGCCGGCGCATGTACGTAGCCGGTCGCGGCAATCCGCTGCGCGAGCGCATGCTTCTCGGCATCGGACCCGCCCGGATTGCGAAGCCCTCGCGGCGCGCGCGCCCGAATGCGCAAGGACCAGCGCTCTCCGGCCCGCAGCTCGGGTCGGGCTGCACTGCGCCCGTGCAGGTACCACGACAAGCGCACCGTGCGTCCTCGCAGCGCCGGCGCGGATTCCGCCGAGTCATCGACTTCGAAAAGGAAACCCGTGCGCCGCGGCTCATGGACCGGCAGGTCCACGACCGTACCCCTGACTAGCAGATCGGCACGATCGAGCCCACCCGGAAGCTGCAGGGCCAACCCATGGGCGGCATGCAAACCGGCCAGCATGAAGCCGGCAAGCAGCGCGCCGGCCCAGCGCCAGCGCGGCATTCGCACCCAGGCCAGCAGACCGGCCACCAGGCCGATCAGCGCGACGGGCCATGGCAGCAGCCACGGCAATAGAAGGCACGCGGTCGCGCCGCCGACCAGACCGGCGGCGGCTCCGACTCCAAACAGCGGCGTCCCTGCCGCGTCGCTCATCCGCTACACCTCGTGCGGCTGCAGTTGTCTCAGTCTGCCTTCATGCAACTCAAGCACGCGGTCCAGCCGGCGCGCGAGCGAGCGGTCGTGCGTGACCAGCACGAGGCTGGTGCGATGCTCACGGTTGAGGGCCAGCATCAGTTCGAACACGGTCGCCGCTGTCTTCTCGTCGAGGTTGCCGGTCGGTTCGTCACCGAGCACGCAGGCAGGCCGGTTGACCAGCGCGCGCGCAACCGCCGCGCGCTGACGCTCGCCGCCCGACAGCTCGCCGGGCTTGTGATGCAGACGATGGCCAAGCCCGACAGACTCCAGCAGCGCCTGTGCCCGCTGCTTGGATTCATTCACGTCCGTGCCGCTCAGCAGCACAGGCAGCATCACGTTCTCGACCGCAGTGAACTCCGGCAGCAGATGGTGGAACTGGTAGACGAAGCCGAGCGCGCGGTTGCGCAGCGCCCCGCGCGCAGCGTCGGACAGCGCACTCATCTTCTGCCCCGCGACGAACACCTCACCGGAGGTCGGGGTGTCCAGCCCGCCGAGCAGGTGCAGTAGTGTGCTTTTGCCGGCGCCGGACGCGCCCAGGATCGCGACGGTCTCGCCGGCCGGAACCGACAGGTCCAGCCCGTCGAACACCGGCGTTTGCATCTTGCCTTCGGCGTAGGTTTTGCCGAGACGCTCGCAGTGGATCACGACCTCGTTCATCGAGCCGGAAACTCCATGCCTTCCATCCTGGCCGTTACTCATAGCGAAGCGCCTCGGCTGGCGGCGTGCGCGCGGCGCGCCAGGCTGGGTACAGGGTGGCAAGAAACGCCATCGCCAGCGCGACCAACGCGATGGTCACCACGTCGGTCGCCTGCAGCTCGGTCGGCAACCCGGTGATGTAGTAGACGTCCTCCGGCAGCAGCACGACGCCGAACAGTTTCTCGACGCCGAGCAGGATCACTTCGAGATTCAGCGTCAGCACGATGCCGCCGATCACGCCCGCAATCGTGCCAACGACGCCAATCAACGTGCCCTGCACCATGAAGACCTGCATGACCGCGCGTGGCGTCAGGCCGAGCGTGCGCATGATCGCGATGTCGGCCTGCTTGTCCGTGACGAGCATCACCTGGGACGACACCAGGTTGAATGCGCCCATCGCGATGATCAGCGACAGCAGCACCGCCATGATGGCCTTCTCCATCTTGAGCGCGCGGAACATGTTCGCGTTCTCGCTCGTCCAGTCGCTGACGCGGTACGGCCCACCGATGCGGGCGGCAAGATCCTGCGCAACGTCCCAGGATTGATCCATGTCGTGCAGACGCAGACGCACGCCGGTAACGCCATCACCGATGCGCTGCAGCCGCTGCAGGTCGCGCATGTTGACGAACGCCATGCCGCGATCGAACTCGTTGTAACCCGCCTCGAAGATGCCGCTCACCGTGAAGCGTTTGAGTTGCGGCAGCGCGCCCATCGGTGTGCTGCGCGCCTCGGACGTCATCATCACGACGTTGTCGCCGACCTCGGCGCCGATCCACTGCGCCAGCTCCTTGCCGAGCACGATGTTGAAGCTGCCCGGCTGCAGCGAATCGAGCTCGCCGCGCACCATTTTCTCGCCGAGCACCGACACCTTTTCTTCCTCACCTGGCAGCACGCCCCGTACGATCGCGGGCTGCTTTCGCGAGGCCGAGAGCAGGGTCTCGGTTTCGACATACGGCGCCGCGCCCGCGACGCGCGGATCCGCCGCTGCCAACGAAACGGCAGACGGCCAGTCATGTATGGGCTCGCCGTAGCCGCTCACCGTCGCGTGCGCGACCATCTGCAGCATGCGATCGCGGATTTCACGCTGGAAACCGCTCATGACCGCCAGCGTCGTGATCAGCGCAGCGACGCCAAGCGCGATGCCGAGCATCGACGCGAGCGAGATGAACGAGATGAAGCCATTGCGTCGCTTCGCCCGCAGGTAGCGCAGGCCTATCGCGACAGGTAGGGGTTTAAACATTCGATCCGGGCGCCTCAGGGGTCGGCTATGGTGCCATCGATGGGCGGCGGCGCGCAGTGATGCTGTCCGGACACGCCAGCCGCAACCCGCGCCGTGCCGGAGCCGGCAACCGGTCCGGCAGCAGGACACGGGTGCTTACGCGCCCTTCGCTCCCCTGCCAGCGCAGGAACGCGAACGGCCCGCGCCAGACTACGCGCAGCGCGCTGACCGTCGCACCGTCCACGCTCGCCGCGCCATCGCTCAGGACTATCAGACCGCTCGGAGCGGTGTGAAGTTCGCGCCAGCCGAGGATGGCGCCGTACCCGACTGACAGCACGCCACCGGGCGCTGCAATCCACCAGGGCGCGGCACTGGCCAGAAGGGATAGCGCCCCTGCCGCGCTCAGCAACACGCATGCAGCCGCCAGCCAGCGCGATCCGCGCAACTCAACGCGGCAGGGTGCGGATCCGTTCGACCATGCGTGCGAGTTCGGCATCGGGTGGCGCGTCATAGCCCAGGAACCAGCGCCAGAGCTTATCGTCCTCGGAATCCAGCAAACGTAGGAAAACGCCGCGTTCGTCCGCAGTCGCCTCCCGCCACGCTTGATCGAGGT
Source organism: Lysobacter korlensis (assembly GCF_042434515.1). Classification (NCBI taxonomy): domain Bacteria; kingdom Pseudomonadati; phylum Pseudomonadota; class Gammaproteobacteria; order Lysobacterales; family Lysobacteraceae; genus Lysobacter; species Lysobacter korlensis. Next base: position 1,619,644 of record NZ_JBHLTG010000001.1, on the reverse strand, counting down.
AGCGTTCCATCAGCTGATCAAGTTCGCGCATCCCGCGCCTGCACCGCCAGCGGAGCCGGCGCAGCTCGATTTCCTCGCTTTGGCTCACCGCGCGAGCACCCCGATGGCGATGGTGCCCCACAGCGCAACCAGCACCGCCCAGCCGGCGATATAGGCGTAGAAGCGATGCATGACCTTGTTGTATGTGCAGTGGATCGCGCTGTGCACGACGCGCAGCGCCACAAACGCCCACGCCAGCAGCAGCACGGCAGGTGTGACCAGCCCGGATACAGCCGCGACAACCAGCGCCATGTAGAACAGCACCGGCAATTCGAACAAATTGCGGAAATTGTCGGCCGCACGGCTGTCGCTCATGCGCGCGGCCATCGCGGCCGATGTCGCCACAGACTGCGGGTGGATGCGCTCGCTGCGCATCGTGCCGACGCGGCTGAACAGAAGCCGGATCGACACTGCGAACGTCAGGGCCGCCATCGCGATGGCCGGATGGAAGATGCTGAGATCGCTCATGGCCGTCCTGGTGACATGCGCCCGGGTCGGGCCAGTCGATTATGAACCCGGCAGCCGCGCATCAACGGGCGCCTCCCAGGCAGCCCAGCGCGGACGCAAGCCGTCGGTGCGCTGGCCGAAAGGCCGACACGCACCGGCGACGACGATCAGGCGCGCCGCGCGATCATCAGTTTCTTGATCTCACCGATTGCCTGCGCCGGGTTGAGCCCCTTCGGGCAGGTGCGCGCGCAGTTCAGGATCGTGTGGCAGCGGTAGAGCTTGAACGGGTCCTCGAGGTCGTCGAGACGTGCGCCGGTGTCTTCATCGCGCGAGTCGACGATCCAGCGATAGGCCTGCAGCAGGATCGCGGGACCGAGGTAGCGGCTGCCGTTCCACCAGTAGCTCGGGCAACTGGTCGAGCAGCATGCGCAGAGGATGCACTCGTACAGGCCGTCCAGCTTCTTGCGGTCTTCCGGCGACTGCAGGCGCTCGCGATCGGACGGGGTCGCGCTCTGCGTACGCAGCCACGGCTTGATCGACGCGTACTGCGCGTAGAAGTGCGTCAGGTCAGGGACGAGGTCCTTCACTACCGGCATGTGCGGCAGCGGGTAGATCGGCACCTCGCCTTTCCCACAGTCGTCGATGGCCTTCGTGCAGGCCAGCGTATTCGTGCCGTCGATGTTCATCGCGCACGAACCACAGATGCCCTCGCGGCAGGAGCGACGGAACGTCAGCGTCGGGTCGATCTCGTTCTTGATCTTGATCAGCGCGTCGAGAACCATCGGCCCGCACGCCGCCGTGTCCACCTCGAAGGTGTCTACGCGCGGGTTCATGCCGTCCTCGGGGTTCCAGCGGTAGACCTTGAACACGCGCGGCTGCTTTGCGCCGGCCGCGGGCCAATGCCGCCCCTTGAGGATCTTCGAGTTCTTCGGAAGGGTGAATTCGGCCATTGGCTTGAGATCCGGATAGGAAGGTGGAGACCGGGAACCGGAAAGGGCGCGCGACCGGTATTTTCGCGCATGCCGCTCGCCGGAACCCTGCCCCTCAGTAAACGCGCTTCTTCGGCGGGACGACTTCGACGTCGTTGGTCAGCGTGTACATGTGCACCGGCCGGTAATCGATGTGCGTGTTGCCGGTTTCGTCGACCCAGCAGAGCGTGTGCTTGTGCCAGTTCGCGTCGTCGCGCTCGGGGAAGTCCTCACGCGCATGCGCGCCGCGCGACTCGGTGCGGTTCTCCGCCGAAACGATCGTCGCGAGCGCCTGGTCGAGCAGGTTCGCCAGTTCGTAGGTCTCGAGCAGGTCCGAGTTCCAGATCAGCGAGCGGTCGCCGACCCGCACGTCCTCGAACGATGCGCGGATCTCGCGCATCTTGCGAACGCCGTCCGACAGCGTCTCGCCGTCGCGGAAGACCGCGGCGTCGGCCTGCATCGTGCGCTGCATCTTGTCGCGGATCACCGACGTCGGCGTGCCGCCGTTCGCATTGCGCAGGCGGTCCAGGCGCGCGAGCGCTGCGTCGCAGGCGTCGGATGCGAGCGTGCCGTGGTTCGCGCCCGGCTTGATCGTCTCGGCGCAGCGGTTCGCGACCGCGCGACCGAACACGACGAGGTCGAGGAGCGAATTCGAGCCCAGCCGGTTGGCGCCGTGCACCGACACGCAGGCGGCCTCGCCGATTGCGTACAGGCCCGGCACGACCGCGTCCGGGTCGCCATTGCGCAGCTGCACGACTTCACCGTGGAAATTCGTCGGAATGCCGCCCATGTTGTAGTGGACGGTCGGAATCACCGGGATCGGCTGCTTTTCGACGTCGACGTTCGCGAAGATGCGTGCGGATTCAGCAATGCCAGGCAGCTTCTCGTGGATGACCTCGGGGCCGAGGTGCGTGAGGTCGAGCAGGATGTGGTCCTTGTGCTGACCCACGCCGCGGCCTTCGCGAACTTCCAGCGTCATCGCGCGGCTGACCATGTCGCGTGGCGCGAGATCCTTCACGCTCGGCGCATAGCGTTCCATGAAGCGCTCGCCGTCGGCGTTGCGCAGGATTCCGCCCTCGCCTCGCACGCCCTCGGTGATCAGGCAGCCGGCGCCGTAGATGCCGGTCGGATGGAACTGGACGAACTCCATGTCCTGCATGCCAAGACCCGCACGCAGCGCCATGCCGCCACCGTCACCGGTCGAGGTGTGTGCGGACGTTGCCGAGAAATACGCGCGGCCGTATCCGCCGGTCGCGAGCACCGTGCCCTGCCCGCGGAACAGGTGCAGCGTGCCTTCCGACATGTCGAGCGCGAGCACGCCGCGGCAGGCGCCGTCGGCATCCATGATCAGGTCGAGCGCAAAGTATTCGACGAAGAACTGCGCGTCGTGCGCGAGCGACTGCTGATAGAGCGTGTGCAGGATCGCGTGGCCGGTGCGGTCGGCGGCGGCACAGGTACGCTGCGCCGGCGGACCTTCGCCGTAGCGCGTGGTCATGCCACCGAACGGGCGCTGGTAAATCTTCCCTTCCGGCGTACGCGAGAACGGCACGCCTTGGTGCTCGAGCTCGATGATGGCCGGGATCGCCTCGCGGCACATGTACTCGATCGCGTCCTGGTCACCCAGCCAGTCCGAGCCCTTGACGGTGTCGTAGAAGTGGTAGCGCCAGTCGTCTTCGCCCATGTTCGCGAGCGCGGCGGAAATGCCGCCCTGCGCCGCGACCGTGTGCGAACGCGTCGGGAACACCTTGGTGATGCAGGCGGTTTTCAGGCCCTTCTGCGCGAGCCCGAACGTGGCGCGCAGGCCGGCGCCACCGGCGCCAACGACGACCATGTCGAACTTGTGTTCCTGGATCTTGTAGGCAGCGGGCATTGCGTTCAGGCTCCCAGCGCGATGCGGATGATGGCGAGCACGCTGGCGATGGCCGCGAGTACGCAGACGAAGGTGTTGAGCAGCTGTAGCGCGAAGCCCCCGAGCGCGGTATGCACGTAATCTTCGATGATCACCTGGAAGCCGAGCTTGGTGTGCCAGAACGTCGCGATCACGAATGCGACCAGCAGCGTGGCGTGCCACGGGTTTGCGACCGCGGCGCGGATCTCGACGTACTCCGCGCCGACCAGCGACAGCACGAAGCCGACGAAATAGATCGACAGGAAGACCAGCGCGACCGAGGTGATGCGCTGGATGACGAAATGGTCGGTGCCGCCTTTCGCGGAGCCCAGGCCACGCGCCTGCTTGAGCGGATGGCGCAGGCTGGCCTGGCCGTTCGGGTCCTGGCTCATGCGCCACCTTCCTGAAGCATTGCGACGATCCACACGAGCGCGGTCAGCAGCAGGCTGCCGATGATCGTGGCCCAGCTGCCGCGGATGATCGAAATCTTTTCCATGCCGTAGCCGGTGTCCTGCGCGAGGTGACGCAGCCCGCCCAGCAGGTGGAACGCGAGCGCCCAGGTCGACCCGAACAGGATGATGAAGCCGACCGGCGAGCCGACGACCGACATGAAGTCATCCCACCGCTCGGGCCCGTATGCGAGCGCGACCAGGCCGTAGGCGATCAGCAGGCTGCCGAGGCCGATGACGAAGCCGGTCACTCGATTGATGATCGAGACGACCATCTGGACCTGCCAGCGGTAGACCTGCAGGTGAGGCGACAAGGGGCGTGGACGGTTCGCCATGCGTTGGCTGTCTCGGCTGGGCGGCAGGGCCGCGTGGCGGAAGGGAACGGTGTCGAGCAGATCGTGTCGAGCAGATACAGGTGATGACTAGAAGTCGATGCAGCGTCCGTTCTTTTCCCAGTCGCCATAGCGCGTCGGCTCGGGGCCGTCGCGTCCGCCGATTTCCTTGGGAGGTGCATCCTGCGCCGGCGCGGGCTGAGGTTCCGGGACGCGCTTGCCGGCGTCGTCGGGGTCGGCTGCGTCTTCGGGGGTTTCGCCTATCATCACAACGTTAAATCTTAAGTCCGCACCCCATGCATGACAACCCGCAGGATCTGCCCGACCGACCGTTCCGACTCTCGGGCCACCGGGTGATCGAGCTCGACGGCGCCGACGCCACCGCGTTCGCGCAGGCGCAATTCATGAACGACGTCGCCGCGCTCGAGCCCGGCGGGTGGCAGTGGAACGGCTGGCTGACTCCGAAGGGCCGGGTAATTGCGCTGTTTGCGCTACTCCGGATTGCGCCGGGCACGCTCTGGATGCTCGTGCCGGATGCCGACATCGGGCCGCTTTCGGACGCGTTGCGACGGTTCGTGTTCCGGTCGAAGGTCGCAATCCGGCCGCGACCCGGCCTCGTGGCGACCGCATCCTTCGCGAAGCCTGTTCAGGCCAGCGGCGCGACCCTGGCGGTGCTGGATGGCGGCACGGTCGAGCTCGACGCCGGGACGCCGAGCCGGCCGCGCGCGCTGCGGCTATCCAGTCAATCGGACCACGGCCCGGTCGACGCCGAATTGGAAGCCGCATGGGCTGCGGCAGATCTCGAGCACGGCCTGCCCCGCCTGCCATCGTCGCAGGCCGAGCAATGGACCCCGCAACAGCTTTCGCTCGAGCGCCTGGACGCGTTCAGCGTGCGCAAGGGCTGCTACCCCGGCCAGGAGATCGTGGCGCGCACGCATTTTCTTGGTAAGGCGAAGCGGGGCTTGGTGCTTCTGGAATCCGCCGCCGCACTGCCCGTCGGAGCGCAGGTGACCAACGGCACCGATGCGCTGGGCTCGGTTGTCGCCAGCGCTGCTACGCCGTCGCGCGGCCTCGCGCTGGCGGTAGTGCCGCTGGACCGGCAGCAGCCCGCGGCGCAGGTCGATGGCATCGACGTGCGCGAGGCGCCACTGCTCGACGGCCTGCAACGCTGAACCGCCGGTAGCGGCTGCACCGCCGACCTGGCGCTACCGGCAAGACGGCCGGGTCTCCCGGCAGCGAGAGCCGTCGCAGTACCGATGTTCGCGGACCGCGGCCACCAACTCGACCCAACTCGACCCAGCCCAACCCGACCCGACCGACCCGACCCGACCGGATTGGAACGGACCGGACCCGACGCCGACGCCGACGCCGACGCCGCAGCCGCAGCCGCAGCCGCAGCCGCCTGATTGTGGATCAGCCCGCGAGGCGCCCGGCGGCAGCCACGATGTCGTCCTCGCCCGGGATGACGAGGAACGCGGCGCCCGCGAGCGGCGTGTAGGTATCCACTCCGACCACGCGCTGCAGTGGTACGTCGCCTAGCCCGCCTTCGACCAGCGCGGTGATCACGCCCTCGCCCACACTGGCACTGCGGCGACCCTCGTCGACCACGATCACGCGCTTCGCCCCACGGGCCTCCTCGACGATGTATGCGTCGTTCAGCGGGACCAGCCAGCGCAGATCGACGACCTTCGCCTTCCAGCCGTGCTGCGCTTCGATCGCACGCGCAGCACGCAGGCTCATCGGCACACCGTTGCCGTAGGTGATGATGACCACGTCGTCGCCGTCACCGTAGACCCTGCCCTCGCCCAGCGTCATCGCGTCGCCCGGTTGCGGATATGGCGTGAGCCAGGCGCCGTCGCCAGCCTCAAAGAGGTCCTTGGTCATGTAGAGCGCGATCGGCTCGAGAAAGACGCACACGCGTCCGTCGACCTTGGCCAGCGCCATCAGCGTCCGCAGCATCGTTGCCGCGTCGTCGCCGCGCGAGGGGCAACCGACCACGATGCCGGGGATGTCGCGCAGCGCCGTGATCGAGTTGTCGTTGTGGAAATGGCCGCCGAAGCCACGCTGGTAGCCAAGCCCCGCGATGCGCACGACCATCGGATTGCAGTACTGGTCGTTGCTGAAGAACTGCAGGCTGGCCGCCTCGCCACGGATCTGGTCGGCCGCGTTGTGCAGGTATGCGAGGTACTGGATCTCCGGCACCGGCAGCAGGCCGACGTTCGCGAAGCCCTGCGCCATACCCAGGATCATCGTCTCGTCGAGCAGCGTGTTGAACACGCGCCGCGGGCCGAACGCCTTGTGCAGGCCCTTCGTCACGGTATAGACGCCGCCCTTCTGCGCGACGTCTTCGCCGAACAGCAGCGTCTCGGGGTACTTCGCGAACAGGTCATGCAGCGCGTTGTTGATCTGGATCGCGAGGTGACGCGGCGGCTGGTTTTCCGGCAGCTTCTCCTCGCTTCCAAACACGGCGAGGCGTCGGTCGCCGTAGTCGCTGCGCGCGGCCTCCGCGGCCACCTTGTCCGGCGTATACGGCGCGAGCGGCGCGATCACGTCGTCAAGCCTGTCGAGCTTCGGACGGCGATCGGCCTCATCGGCCGCGGCAAAACACTTGCGCCGCGTCTCTTCGTAGAGCGAGAGGACCTCGTCCTTCGACATCAGGCCCGATTCGAGCGCGATGGCGGCCGAACGCAGCAGCGGGTCGGTGGCCTCGACGGCGACGAGCTCTTCGATCGAGCGCCATTCGATCTCGAAGTCCGTGCCTGCATGACCCATGATCCGGGTCGTGCGCAGGTGCAGGAACGTCGGCCTGCGCGTGCGGCGGCAGTGCTCGACCGCGCGCTGCACATCGGCATAGCCGTTGGCGAGATCGAGCCCGTCGGCGAAGAAGTAATCGAGGCCATCCATCTGCCGGAAACGGTTGCCGATCCAGCCGCTCGGCGTTTTGACCGAAATGCCGATGCCGTTGTCTTCGCAGACGAACAGCACAGGCGCCGGCAGCTTCTGGTACGCGGTCCACGCCGCAGCGTTGAACGCGGTCTGGGCGGTCGCGTGGTTTGCGGACGCGTCGCCGAACGAGCAGATCGCGATGCTGTCCTCAGGGATCGGCAACGCGTGGCCGATGCGGCGGCCAGCCTCGATCGCAATCGCCGTGCCGAGCGCCTTCGGCAGGTGCGAGGCGATCGTCGAGGTCTGCGGCAGCACCCACAACGGCTTGCTGCCCCAGACCTTGTGCCGCCCGCCCGAGGCCGGGTCGTCCTTGCTGGCCGCAAAACTCAGCGCCGAATCCATGATCGGATCCATGCCCGGCAGCTTGCGGAAGCGTTCGGCCATGAAGCCGCCGCTGCGGTAGTGCAGAAACGCCGGGTCGGTGTGCCGCGTCAGGCGCGCGACCATCGCGTTGCCCTCGTGCCCCGAGCTGCCGATCGTGTAGAAGACCTTGTTCTGTACGCGCAACACGCGTGCCATCAGGTCGAGATGCCTGCTGATCAGCTGCGACTCGAACAGCTCGCGGAAGCCGCGCGCATCGAGCGTACTGCCGTCGAGGATTGCCTCGTCGGGCGCGGGCCTCGCATCGATTCGACCGTCCCAGGCTTTTACGAACTCGCTGAAGTTGACGTCGCAGATCTCGGCCCGGTTGAGGCCTTTCATGCGCGCGGGAATCGGATTCGAAACGGTCATGTCAGTACTGGATTCCACTTGGGCGTCTGCAGCGGAGTCACCGCCGCGACGCGTGTTGAATGAGGTTGTTTCGGAACGCGGTGCACCGTCGCCGGTCAGACCGAAGCGTCGATGCGCGCCCGCGCTACCGGATCGGGCGCTGGCATTGCGACGAAGCCGGGCGCGCTCTGCACACGTGTGACCCAGTCACGGATCGCGGGATACCCATCGAGCGGGATGCCGCCGTGCCCAGCTACGTGCGTGTACGCGAAAAGCGCGATATCGGCGACACCGTAGTGCTCGCCGGTGAACCACGCGTGGCTCGACAGATGCCGCTCCATCACCGCAAGCGCCTCGTGCGCACGCTCGCGCAGGCGCGGCAGTTCGGTGCGGCGCGGCGAGTCATGCGGCGTCCAGCCGCAGATGAAGCGCGCCACCGCAACGTACGGCTCGTGGCTGTACTGCTCGAAAAACATCCAGCTAAGCGCCTGCGCGCGCTGCCAGGCGTCCACCGGCAGGAAGGGCGTGCTGTCCGCAAGCCAGCACAGGATCGCGTTCGACTCGACCAGCACGCGGCCGTCCTCGAGTTCGACCATCGGCACTTTGCCGTTCGGATTCTTCGCGAGGAACGCAGGCGTTCGCGTCTCGCCGCGGCTGCTGTCGGTCTCGACCCAGCGGTACTCGCGCCCGAGGTGCTCGAGCAGCAGCCGCACCTTGTGGCAGTTGCCCGACGGCGAGAAGCCATGGACCGTGATCATGCGGCGGCGTCCCGGCGTTCGCGCCATTGCTCACGTGTTTGAGCCCAGATCTCGATCACCTGCGCATCGAGCGGCGGCGGAAACACGCCTGGTCCGCGGTTGCATGCTCCGAGGCGTCTGGCCACGTTTTGCGAAGCCGTGTTGGCCGGCGCGATCGAGTGGATGACTTCGGTCCAGCCGAGGGCGTCGAACGCCCAATCAATCGCGGCGGCGCAGGCTTCCGTCGCATACCCGCGTCCCCAGGCCTCGGGGTGCAGGGCGTAACCGACTTCCGTGCCCGGCCAACCGTCGGGCTGCCACGGGCCGGCCTGGCCCATGAAGCGCCCGCTCGCCTTTTCCTCGACCGCGAACATCGCAAAGCCCTGGATCGCCCACGCGCCCGGCATCTGCAGAAAGCGACGCCATGCGTCGGCACGCAGCAGCGGCCCGCCGATGTGACGCGTCTCGGGCGCCGCGAACATCTGCGCGTAGCGCTCGAAGTCGTCGCGCTGCCACGGACGCAGGATCAGGCGCTCGGTTTCCAGCCGCGGGCCGGTCGTGTGCACGGCGAACTCCGTTTCGATGGCGGCCGCACGCCAGTGGACGGCGGCCGCGGGAATCGGCGTCGCATCCGACGCCGGCTTCGATCAGAACGCGTTGATGCCGGTCAGCTCTCGACCGACCACGAGCTGGTGCACCGTCTCCGTGCCTTCGTACGTGATGACCGACTCGAGGTTCAGCGCGTGGCGGATCGCCGAGTGCTCGGTCGTGATGCCGGCGCCGCCGAGCAGGTCGCGGCACTCGCGCGCGATGTCGATCGCCATGCGGCAGTTGTTCCACTTCGCGAGCGAAACCTGCGTCGGCTGCATGTTGCCGGCGTCCTTGAGGCGACCGAGCTGCACGACGAGCAACTGCGCCATCGTGATGCGGCGTGCCATCTCGGCCATCTTGATCTGAGCGCTCTGCGTCGCGGCGACCGGGCGGCCGAACAGCATGCGCTCCTTCGTGTAGTTGAGCGCCTCGTCGAGGCAAGCGATTGCCGCGCCGATCGGGCCCCAGGTGATGCCGTAACGCGCCTGCGTGAGGCAGCCGAGTGGGCCCTTGAGACCCTTGACGTTCGGCAGGCGGTTCGCCTCCGGCACGCGCACGTTGTCGAAGAACAGCGACGACGTCACCGACGCGCGCAGGCTCATCTTGTGCTTGATTTCCTGGGCCGCGAAGCCCTTCATTCCCTTCTCGATCACGAAGCCCTGGATGCCGTCCTCGGTCTGCGCCCAGACGATCGCGATGTCAGCGAGGTTGCCGTTCGTGATCCACATCTTGGAGCCGTTGATGACCCAGTCGTCGCCGTCACGCTTGGCGACAGTCTTCATGTTGGCGGGGTCGGAGCCGCCGTGCGGCTCGGTCAGGCCGAAGCAGCCGATCACCTTGCCCGCCGCCATGTCCGGCAGCCAGCGCATGCGCTGCTCTTCGGTGCCGTAGGCGTAGATCGGGTACATGCACAGCGAGCTCTGCACCGAGACGAAGCTGCGGATGCCGCTGTCGCCGCGCTCGAGCTCCTGGCAGATCAGGCCGTAGCTGACCGCATTGAGGCCGGCGCAGCCGTACTGTTCCGGCAGCGAGGAACCCAGCAGGCCGAGTTCGGCGATCTCGCCAACGAGTTCTTTCGGAAAGCGCCCCTGGTCGAACGCGTCGCCGATGATCGGCAGCACGCGCTCGTCGGTGAACCGGGCCACCGTGTCCTGCACGGCGCGCTCCTCTTCAGTGAGCAGTGAGCGGACATCGAACAGGTCGTAGGGATGCAGGGCCATGGCGCACTCGGCAAAAGTAAAGTGGACCATTGTACCGGCCGAGCCTGTGAGCGACACCCCGATTTTGCATTTCGCCAACGAAACGGGGCCGGTTTCCCGGCCCCGCAAGACACCCTGGATTTCGCCTATCAGCCGCGCGGATCGGGCTGGAACGCTGCCGCCGTCTGGGTCACGACCTGGCCGTCGATGACGGGCAGGCGCGTACCCGGGCGATCGTCGAGCCGGACGGTGTCGACCTGCCCCTGGTAGCGGTAGCTCACGTCGTAGCCGACGACGTGGTCGTCGGTGCCGAGCCGGACGCGCTTGCCGGGGCGGCTGCCCGTCTGCATGGTCCCGGTGGTGCCATCCGGGTTGCGGTAGGTGACGGTGTAGCCGACGACCCGGGATGACTTGGAATCGGAATAGACGGTGCGGCACTGCCGGTCGGTGCGGGTGACGACACGGCCGCCGACATGGTTGCGGTCGACCCGATTGCCGATGAATCCGCCGGCCACCGCGCCTGCAGCGGTCGCGGCCTTGCGGCCGTTGCCGCCGCCGACCTGGTTTCCGACCAGGCCACCGATCAGCGCGCCGGCGACCGTCCCACCCACGTTGCCGTCGCGCTCGGCCAGGCGGTCCTGCACCACCACGTCCTCACAGACTTCGCGCGGCACCGAAGTGGTGCTGGTTTCACGGACGGGGTCCGTGGCAATGACCGTCGCGTAGAGCGGGCGCTTTTCGTTGATCGGGTCCACGTCGACCACCTCGGCGTACTCGATGCGCGGACCGGTTGGCGCAGCGGGCGCGAACTGCGACGCGTACTGGGGCCGGATCGCATCCTGCGGCGCGGCGTCTGCGACGGGCGCGAAGTTCTTCGCTGCCGGCAGTGCAGCCGCTCGGGCCAGGGGGGCTCTCGTCTCGGGCGTGAAGCTGTCGTACGCGGCAACGGCGACGCCGCCGACGAGCATTGAAGCGACTGCAACCGCAATGATGTTCTTGTCCATTCGAAGCTCCTGCGACTGCCCGGGGTGGCGTTTGGGGGATGGGGCAATTCGAGCACCGTGAACCTGAATGGGCACCCGAATTTTTAACGTCAAGCTGTCGTCAGGATGAACCGACCGATGCGTGCTAGCGTCGTTGGGCCCGTCTCCACAGGCCGAATGCCATGGCTCGCCTCCTCCTGCTGCCGTTCCTCACGTGGGCGCGGCGCCTCCGCCATCCGACACTCTTCAAGCTCACTGCCGCCGCGTTCGCAATCAGCGTGCTGTGGCCGTTCGACCCGATCCCGTTGATTGACGAGGTCGTACTCGGCCTGGCTACTGCATGGCTTGCCAGCCGCAAGGACACGCGAGCCACGACGCGCAGCGGCTGATCGGTGTTCGTCGATACGCACGCCCATCTCGATGTCGCGGACTTCGACCACGACCGCGGCGAAATGCTTGCGCGCGCAGCGGCGGCCGGCGTGCTGCGCCATGTGGTGCCCGCGATCGATGCGACCGGCTGGCCGCAGCTCAGGAAGGTATGCGCGGAGCACGACGGCCTGTTCGCGGCGTACGGCCTTCATCCGATGTTCCTTCGCGGCCACGACGACAGCCATCTGGACGAACTGCGCGGCTGGATCGAGCGCGAGCGGCCCGTCGCGGTCGGCGAGTGCGGGCTCGACTTCTACGTGGAGGGGATCGACCCCGCGCAGCAGGCGCACTTTTTCGATGCGCAACTGCGGATCGCGCGTGACTTCGATTTGCCGGTCGTCGTGCACTCGCGCCGCGCGGTGGATGCGGTGATCGCCGCGATTCGCCGCGTCGGCGGCCTGCGGGGCGTCGCGCACAGCTTCTCGGGCAGCATGCAGCAGGCCGAGATGCTGTATCGCAATGGATTCCTGCTGGGCCTCGGCGGCCCGATCACCTATCCGCGCGCGAACCGGCTACGAACGCTCGCGGCTACGGCGCCGCTGGAATGGCTGGTGCTCGAAACCGACGCGCCCGACCAGCCGGACTGCAAACACCGTGGCGAGCGCAACGAACCGGCGCGCATCACCTACGTGGCCGAAACGCTTGCAGCGCTGCGCGGCGAAACGACCGAGCGAATTGCCGCCGTTACTACCGGGAATGCCGAGCGCCTGTTCGGCCTGCCTGCCATCGGCGGCAGTGAAGAACCAGCCACCGCGCGCTGAGCGAGCGCTTACGCGTTACGCGGCTTGAGCAGCAGCTCGATCGCCTTGCCCGCCGCTACGAACGCGAAGGCGCCGGTGATGTGGGTGGCAGCGCCGAGGCCTGCTCCGCAGTCGAGCTTCAACGCCGCGTCCTGCCCGGTGCCGGGCCGAAGGCCGCAGACAGTGCCGTCCGGCTGCGGGTAGCGCACGTTCTCCAGCGAATAGACCGCCGGCACGCCGAAGTAGCGATCCCGGTTTTTCGGAAAGTTGAACTCGCTGCGCAGCTTCTTGCGGATCAGCGCAAGCATCGCGTCGTGCTCGGTGCGGGAGAGGTCACGGATGCGAACCAGCGTCGGGTCCGTACGGCCGCCGGCCGCGCCCACCACCACCATCGGCACCTTTCGGCGCCGACACCAGGCGATCAGTTCGACCTTGGTGCGGAAACTGTCGCAGGCATCGAGCACGAGGTCGAAGCCGCGGTCGAGCAATGCCTCGAGGTTCGCCGCGGTCAGGAAGCTCGGGATGGTCTCGACCGTCATCTGCGGGTTGATCGCCCGGCAGCGTTCGGCCATCGCCTCGACTTTCGCGCGTCCGTACTGCCCGGCAAGCGCAGGCAACTGACGGTTCGTATTCGAAACGCAGATGTCATCGGCGTCGATCAACGTGAGATTGCCGACGCCTGTACGCGCGAGCGACTCGACCAGCCACGAGCCGACGCCGCCCATGCCAACGACCGCCACCCGGCACTGCGAGAGCCGAAGCACCGACCCTGCTCCATAGAGCCGGTCGATACCGGAAAAACGTTGCTGCCAGGCCGGATCGTTTGCGAGGTCGCTCATGGCCGCATTGTAATCGTGGCAGGCCTGCCGCTCCGTGCCTCTACGCCTTTGCCCAACAGGCTGCGTGATAAGGTTCAGGCGTTTCCGCATGGAGTCACGACATGAGCGAATCCGCCCCCGGCCTGCCCCGCAAGACGCAGGCATCCCGGTACCTCTTCCTGTTCCTGGTCGGCCTCGTGATCGGCGTGATCGGCACGGTGATGGCAGTGCGGGCGATCGAAGCGCGCGCCGACCATTTCCCCGGCAGCGTCATGCGCGTGCAGCAGTGGCACCTCGCGCAGCTGGGCAACAATCTCAAAGAGAACCGCTGCGCGGCGACGGACACGCTGCCGCACCTTCGGACGCTGCGTGCGCTGTCGGACGACCTCGAACCCGCCTTCCCCGATCTGCGCGATGACGCACGCTACGTGCAGCACGCCAGCGCGATGCGTGCTGCGGTCGACTCGGCGCTCGGGTCGCCGCCGCTCAACTGCCAAGGCCTCAAGGCGACGGTCAAGAACATCGGCGACGCGTGTCAGGCTTGCCACCAGGATTTCCGCAGCTGACGTTAGGCCTTCGTGCGCCCGCCACGCCGGGGATCGCGCAGCTGAACAGACTCCGCGCGCTTCTGCGCCGGTTGATGACGCATTCACGGATCGGCGCCTAGGTTGACGGCGCGTGGCGGGATCGAGTCGCCCGCTCCCTCAATGCAGGAGGTCCCATGAAGACTGGTATTCGATTCGCAGGCGTTGCCCTTGCCGCATCGCTCGCACTCTCGGGCTGTGCAACCTATGGCCAGGCGGGCGTCGGCGCCGGTGTGGGCGCTCCGTCCTACGGCGGCAGCACCGCGAACTGCTTCGACTGTGGCACCGTGCTGCGCATCGAGCAGGTCGGCGGTAGTCGTGCACCCTCGGCAACTGGCGCGGTCCTCGGCGGCCTCGTCGGCGCCGCGGCCGGGCGCGAAGTGGCGGAAGACCGAAGCGAAGGCCGTCGCAACACGGCAACCGTTGCAGGCGCAGCCGCTGGCGCTGTCGCCGGCAACATGATCCAGCGCGGAATGTCCGCGGCTGCATACAACGTGCACGTTCGCATGAACGACGGACGCACCACGGTTGTTACGCAGAACGACCTTGGCGGTATCCGCGAAGGCTCGTATGTCCGCGTGGCTGACGGACGCGCCTGGCTGCGCTGATCCACCCGGCTCTCTCTCCGGATGTCCTTGACGACCCGCTACGGCGGGTCGTTTTTTATTGCCCGCCCCTACCGCGGACAACGATGACGCAAAAAAGAAACCCGGCCTGAGCCGGGTTTCGAATCCACTCGGGCCGCAAGCGGCCGCGGGGGAATTACTGCGGCTGGACCGACTCAGCCTGCAGGCCCTTCTGGCCCTGCGTCACGGTGAACGTGACCTTCTGGCCTTCCTGCAGGCTCTTGAAGCCCTGCGACTCGATGGCGCGGAAGTGCACGAACACGTCTTCGCCGTTCTCACGGCTGATGAAGCCAAAACCCTTGGCATCGTTGAACCACTTGACGGTACCGGTTTCACGGTTCGACATGTATTGCTCCTTGGAACATTGCGGTGGATATCACGGCGAATGCCGCATGCTGGTTGCAAGGAGAAAGCGGTGCAACGATGTAGCGATCAACGATCATCCGCATCGGGCCACGATCCACGGTGACCCCTGGCAACGGCAGCGCCGGCACCGTATCCCGCGCCAACCCAAATTGCAAACCGGCCGACCGGACGAGGATTTCGAATGGATATGCAGGTGCTCTGGTATGTGCTCGCCGCGGTCCTGGCACTGATCGGGCTGGCGGGCATCGTGCTTCCCGCGCTGCCCGGCCTGCCGCTGGTGTTCGCCGGGATGGCGATCGCGGCGTGGGCGGATGGCTTCGAACAGGTCGGCGGCATCACGCTGGCGGTGCTGGGCGTGCTGACCGTGATCTCGCTGGGCGTCGACCTGATGGCCACCGCGCTTGGCGCCAAGCGCGTCGGCGCGAGTCGCCTGGCGATCATCGGCGCGGTGGCCGGCACGTTTGCCGGGCTGTTCCTCGGCGTCATCGGCCTGTTGATCGGGCCCTTCGTAGGCGCGCTGATCGGCGAGCTGCTGCACGGCCGCCAGGTGCGGCAGGCGACGAAGGTCGGCTTTGGTACCTGGCTCGGCATCCTGCTGGGTGTGGTGCTGAAACTCGGGCTGGCGTTCGCGATGCTGGGGCTGTTCGCACTCGCGTGGATCTACTGAGCACGCTTTCGCCTCAGGTTTCCACCGCGGGCTTTATCGGCGTCTATTGGCGCCGCACGCGTGGTTGCGGCGCCCCGGTCACGGCCCAGGGACGCCGCGACGCGATCGGGTAGGCGCACGTCGATCGCCCATGCGCCGCCCCACGCGCTGAATGCGGCTAGACACCGAATTCACGCCGCTTTGGTCGAGCCAGCGGCACAGTGACAGTCCCGTGCCGTGGCGCATGTCCGCAGTTGTGCTGGAGCCGAAAACGCATGCTTTCGACGATCGTCGTGACCGTGCTGGTGACCATGCTGCTGGTGCTGATCGCCATCAACGTCGCCACGCCGGAGAAGAAGCTCGAACGCAAGATCGAGCATCGTCACTCGATCTCGGACGAGCAGTTCACGCGAGAGATGTCGGTGCTGCTGGGACCGGCGATCCTGCCCGGGAACCGCATCATTCCGCTGCAGAACGGCAACGAGATATTCCCTGCGATGCTCGATGCGATCCGCCGCGCACGCACGACGATCACGTTCGAGACCTACATCTACTGGTCGGGCAAGGTGGGCCGCGAGTTCGCCGAGGCACTGGCCGAGCGCGCGCGGGCGGGCGTGGCGGTCACCGTCACCGTCGACTGGGCCGGCAGCCTGAAGATGGACGACGACCTGCTGGATTGCATGAAAGAGGCCGGGGTCAACGTCCACCACTACCGGCCGCTCTACTGGTACAGCCTGACCCGGCTCAACAACCGCACGCATCGCAAACTGCTGGTCGTTGACGGTGTGGTCGGCTTCACGGGCGGCGTCGGCATCGCCGACCAGTGGCTGGGCAACGCCGAAGACGAACACCATTGGCGCGACATGCACTTCCGCATCGAAGGGCCCGTCGTCGCCCAGGTGCAGGCCGCGTTCAACGACAACTGGATCAAGTCCACCGGCGAAGTGCTGAACGGCGAGGAGTATTTCCCGCCGCTGGATCCGATCGGCAACAGCCCTGCGCACGTGTTCATTTCGTCGCCCGCCAGCGGCAGCGAGAGCATGCACCTGATGTACCTGATGGCGATCGCGGCGGCGAAGGAGTCGGTCGATCTGTGCGCGTCGTACTTCGTGCCCGACCGACTGATCTCTCAGGCGCTCATCGCCGCCCGCGAGCGCGGGGTGCGCGTGCGCATCATGGTGCCCGGCCATTACATCGACTCGTTCACGGTCAAGATCGCCTCGAAGGCGTGCTGGGGCCCGCTGCTGCTGGCCGGCATCGAGATCCACGAATACCGGCCGACGATGCTGCACCTGAAGATGCTGATCGTGGACCGCGAGATGGTGTCGGTGGGCTCGACGAACTTCGACATCCGCTCATTCCGGCTCAACGACGAGGCCAGCCTCAATGTCTACGACGGCGAGTTCGCCGCTGCGATGACCGAGGTCTACGAGCACGACCTCGAGCGCGCAGTGGCATACAGCTACGAGGCTTGGAAGCGGCGCCCGCTGAAGCGCAGGTTGATCGAAATGTTCATCACGCCGATCCGCTCGCAGATCTGATCGGCGGTTGAGCTGCGCAACTGCTGCGCGGCGCGGCGGAGGTAACACGCAGGATGGAGGCGTGCTTCCGATCGAATCCCGCGGCGTTACGTTTGCGGGCCGGTGCACCGCGATCGGGCGAAGGCTCTTCGCGCATTTGCTGCGGGAAGGCTCGGTGCCGCTCACGCTGCAGGCCTGATCAGGCTAGCCCGGCTATCCCGAAGGCGGCCGAACCGTAACCCGCACCACACTTCGGCAGTCCCCGCCCAACCCGGCGCGCGCGTTAGGTCAACGGCGGGCGCACAGTGACGAATGTCGACTCGAACTCCCGCAACACCACGCCGACGCCGCCTGCGCATGCTCGCAGCCGTCCTCGTGACTGCGCTGTGCACCGTGCTGCTGGTCACCATCGCAGTCAACTTCGCGACGCCCGAGAGAAAGCTCGAGCGCAGGGTCGAGCACCGCTATGCGATTTCGGACGAGCAGTACCGGCGCGAGATGTCCGTTCTGCTCGGCCCGGCCGTACTGCCGGGCAACCGCATCACGCCACTGAACAACGGCAACGAGATCTTCGGCGCGATGCTCGAAGCGATCGCAAGTGCACGCAGGACGGTCACGTTCGAGACCTACATCTACTGGTCGGGCGAGGTCGGCGAAGCGTTTGCCGACGCGCTGGCCGAGCGCGCCCGTGCCGGGGTCAAGGTGCACGTGACGTTGGACTGGGCCGGCAGCCTCAAGATGGATGACGCGCTGCTGGAGCGCATGCGCGACGCGGGCGTCGAGGTTCACCACTACCGGCCGCTGCGCTGGTTCAACCTCGGCCGTCTCAACAACCGGACCCATCGCAAGCTTCTGGTGATCGACGGCCGGCTCGGCTTTACCGGCGGAGTCGGCATCGCCGACCAGTGGCTTGGGCACGCGCAGAATCCGGACCACTGGCGTGACATCCATTTCCGCGTCGAAGGCCCGGTGGTGGCACAGATGCAGGCCGCGTTCAACGACAACTGGATGAAGACGACCGGCGAGGTGCTCAACGGCGTGGATTATTTTCCGCCGCTGCAGCCCGTGGGCGACACCCCGGCCCACCTGTTCATCGCGTCGCCCGCCGGCGGAAGCGAGAGCATGCACCTGATGTATCTGCTCGCAATCGCCGCCGCCAACGAGACGATCGACCTCACGGCGTCGTACTTCGTGCCTGACGAGCTCATCACCAATGCGTTCATCGCGGCCCGCCACCGTGGCGTGCGCGTTCGCGTGCTGCTGCCCGGTCCACACATCGACTCGGTGACTGTCCAGTTCTCATCGAAGGCCTCGTGGGGTCCGCTGCTGCTGGCGGGCGTCGAGGTATACGAGTACCAGCCGACGATGCTGCATGCCAAAGCGTTGATCGTGGACCGGGAGATGGTGTCGGTGGGTTCGACGAACTTCGACATCCGCTCGTTCCGGCTCAACGACGAGGCGAGCCTCAACATGTACGACCCGCGCTTTGCCGCCGAAATGACGCGCACGTTCGAGGCCGACCTCAGGAATGGGCGGCCGTATCTCTACCAGGACTGGAACAAGCGCTCGCTGCGGCGGCGGTTGGTCGAAACGCTGCTGGTCCCGATCCGGACCCAGCTCTAGCGCGATCGCCATGCCTGGAACACGGCTAGGCGTCGCGAGCCGCGTTATACAGTGTCGTCAGGCGAGACAAGGAGGTTTCCATGCAGGCGCGACGCATCCTCTCCCTCGACGGCGGTGGCATCCGCGGCCTCGTCACGTGCATCTGGCTGGACGGCGTGGAGGCCGCACTTCGCGATGCCGGCAAGCCGGGCCTGCCCGAGAGCTTCGACCTCGTGGCCGGCAGCTCGACGGGCGCAATCATCGCCTGCGGGCTCGGCATTGGCCTGGACGCGACGCAGCTCGCCGCGCTCTACCGCGAGCACCGGCACACGATTTTCCCGGGGATGGCCCGGCGTCTGTGGTCGCGCCTCGGGCGCGCGTTCGGCCAGGGCGTTTCCGCGCCCCGTTACGACGGAACCGGGCTCGAGCGCGTGCTGCGCGAGGTCTTCGGCGATGCGCGGCTTGGCGAGCTACCGCGGCCGACGCTGGTCACCTCGTACGACACGATTCGCCGGCGGCCGGTGATGTTCAAAAGCTTCAAGCCCGAGCATGCCGACCTGAAGATCTGGGAGGTGTGCCGCGCCTCGGCGGCGGCACCGACGTATTTCCCGGCCCATGGAATGACCGTCGAGGGCCGCGCGTGTGCGCTGATCGATGGCGGCGTGGTAGCGAACAATCCGACGGCCTCGGCAATCGCTGAAGCGCTGCGCAAGGATGCGCGCGTTGACGCGAGCCATGACCTGGTCGTGCTGTCGGTGGGCAGCGGTGAACGCAACCGCTCGATCGACCTGCAATCGGCGCGCGAATGGGGTGCGCTCGAATGGGCGATCCCGATCATCGATGTGCTGTTCGACGGCAACGCCGACTCGGTGGACTACATCGCGCGCCAGCTCGTCGGCGACAGCTACGTCCGGATGCAGGCAGAACTCGTCGTGGGACTCGACGACCTCGACGACACGAGCGCGACGAACATCCTCGCGCTCGAGACCATGGCCAAGGAGTACCTCGATCGCATGGAAACGAAGGCCCGGCTCAGGCACTTGGTTGCATTGCTGTAGGCGCGCGCACTTGCTTGGCGCGACACAGGCATCGGCCCGCGGCCGCCTTATCTGCAAACCCACTGCTCGCGTGTCTGCCGGGCGCATCGCCGCCCGACAGCGCTTCTCCTCTTGCCGGCAGCCCGCGAGCACAGCCTCGCGGGACAGCCGACCACCGCGGCACCGACGCGTGCCGCGTTACTCCACGACGACCGGAATCTTGCCGATCCGCGCCTGCCATTCGCGCGGACCGGTGCGGTGCACCGACTCGCCCTCGCTGTCGACTGCGACGGTCACCGGCATGTCCTGCACGGTGAACTCGTAGATCGCTTCCATCCCGAGGTCCGCAAAGCCGACCACGCGCGATTCCTTGATCGCCTTCGATACCAGATACGCCGCGCCGCCGACCGCCATCAGGTAGACCGACCTGTGCTCGCGGATCGCATCGATCGCGGTCGGGCCGCGCTCGGCCTTGCCGACCATGCCGAGCAGGCCGGTCTGTTCCAGCACCTGCGCGGTAAACTTGTCCATGCGCGTCGCGGTGGTCGGGCCGGCGGGGCCGACGACCTCGTCGCGCACCGGATCGACCGGGCCGACGTAGTAGATGAAGCGGCCGCGGAAATCGACCGGCAGCGGCTCGCCCCTGTTGAGCATGTCGACCATGCGCTTGTGCGCGGCGTCGCGGCCGGTCAGCAGGTTGCCATTGAGCAGCAGTACTTCGCCGGGCTTCCAGCTTGCGACCTCTTCCGGCGTGACCGTATCGAGGTTCACGCGGCGGCCCTTGCTGGCGTCGTAGGTAAGCTCCGGCCAGTCCTCGAGCGACGGCGGATCCAGCATCACGGGGCCCGAGCCGTCGAGCGTGAAGTGAGCGTGGCGCGTCGCAGCGCAATTCGGGATCAGCGCAACCGGCAGGTTCGCGGCGTGCGTCGGATAGTCCTTGATCTTCACGTCGAGCACGGTGGTCAGCCCACCGAGGCCCTGCGCACCGATGCCGAGCGCGTTGACCTTCTCGTACAGCTCCAGGCGCAACTCCTCCGCGCGATTGGCCGGCCCGCGCGCCTGCAGCTCGGTGATGTCGATCGGCTCCATCAGCGCTTCCTTCGCGAGCAGCATCGCCTTCTCGGCAGTGCCACCGATACCGATGCCCAGCATGCCCGGCGGGCACCAGCCGGCGCCCATCGTCGGCACGGTCTTGAGGACCCAGTCGACGATCGAGTCGGACGGGTTGAGCATCGCGAACTTGCTCTTCGCCTCCGAGCCGCCACCCTTCGCCGCGACGATCACGTCGAGCTTGTTGCCCGGCACGACCTTCATGTTCACGACGGCCGGCGTGTTGTCCTTCGTGTTCTGGCGCTTGCCGGCCGGGTCGGCCAGCACGCTCGCACGCAGCTTGTTGTCCGGGTGGTTGTAGGCCCGGCGCACGCCTTCGTTGACCATGTCTTCCACGCTCATGGTCGCCCCGCCCCACTGCACTTCCATGCCGATCTCAAGGAACACGGTGACGATGCCGGTGTCCTGGCAGATCGGACGGTGGCCCTCGGCGCACATGCGCGAGTTGATCAGGATCTGGGCGATTGCGTCCTTCGCCGCGGCCGACTCCTCGCGCTCGTACGCGGCGGCGAGGCTCTTGATGTAGTCGACCGGGTGGTAGTAGCTGATGTACTGCAGCGCGTCGGCGACGGACTGGATGAAGTGCTCTTGCTGAATGAAGTTCACGGCGGGCGGCAGGCTGGCGGGTGACCGGCGATTTTACCCGTACCGCCGAGCCAGGCGCCGGGGCCGGGCTCCGGCGTGCGGACGGGCTTCATGGTTCGCCGCTGTAAATGGCCCCGGCAGCGGACGGCCGCTCGCGGCTCCGCCCCCGCCTGCGGCTCGTGACGCCCGATCAGGCCGAGCGGCGGAAGTCGGCCGGCAGTCCGTTGCGCAGCAGCGCCGGCAACTGCTCCGCGGCCAGCGGGCGGCTGAACAGGAAGCCCTGCATTTCGTTGCAGCCGAACGAGGCCAGCAGATCGGCCTGCTCATGCGTCTCCACGCCCTCGGCGACGACGCGGTAGTCGAGCGCCTGTCCCATCGCGACGACTGCCTGCACGATCGCCAGGTGCTTCGGATCGGGCATGCCCTGCACGAACGACCGGTCGATCTTCAGGGTGTCGAACTTGTACTGCACCAGGTAGTTCAGGCTCGAGAAGCCACGCCCGAAGTCGTCGACCGCGACCTGCACGCCAAGCTGCTTGAGTTCGCCGATGACCTGCTGGCCGCGCTCCTGCTGGGCGAACATCTGGCTTTCGATGAACTCGATCTCCAGCGCCTCCGGGGCGGCGCCGGTCTCGGCGAGCACGGCCCTGACGTGGCTGATCAGGCGCTCGGCGTCGAAGCGCGCAAGCGAAACGTTGACCGAGATCGGGACCACCGGCAGCCCCGAGGCCTGCCATTCGCGGCTCTGGCGACAGGCCTCGCGCATCACCCATTCGTCGATCTGCACGATCAGGCCGGTCTGCTCGGCGACGTCGAGGAATTCGTCTGGTGCGACGGTGCGACCATCCGAGCGCTGCCAGCGCAGCAGTGCCTCCAGGCCGATCACGCGACGGTCGCAGTGACTGACGCGAGGCTGGAAATGCAGCCGGAAGTCCTCGTTCGCCAGCGCAATGCGCAGGTCGTGCTCGGTGCGCATGCGCTGCTCGGCGCGCGCGCTCATCACGTCGGTGAAATAGCTGTAGCGGCAGCGACCGGCTTCCTTCGCGCAGTACAGCGCGGTGTCGGCCTGTTTCATGATCGTCGGTACGTCGCGGCCGTCCTGCGGGAACAGCGCGATGCCGATGCTCGCCGACACGTGCAGGTCCTGGCCCTGGTACTGGATCGGCTCCTCGATCGAGCGGATCAGCTTCTCGGCCACGCGCGCGGCGTCGCGCGGGTCCGCCAGGCGGTTGAGCAGCAGCACGAACTCGTCGCCGCCCTGGCGGCTGACGGTGTCGTCCTCACGCACGCCCGCAACCAGCCGGCGGGAGACTTCCTGCAGCACGTGGTCACCGGCCGGATGGCCGAGCGAATCGTTGATGTGCTTGAAGAAATCCAGATCGAGGTACAGCAGCGCGCCCTTGCCGCCGCGCGGGATCATCGCGACCGCCTGCGACAGGCGGTCCTGCAGCAGTACGCGGTTCGGCAGCTTGGTCAGCTGGTCGTGCTGCGCCATGTGCGACAGGCTGCTCACGAGCGCGCGCGCATGGCTGACGTCGTGCAGCAGCATCACGCCGCCGCTGACGATGCCGTGGCGATCGCGGGTTGGTGATGCAGTGTCCTCCACGGCCCGCTGCCGGCCGTCACGGTCCAGCGCGACGCGTTCGTCCTTCGAACGCACGGTGATGCCGGTGGCGACGGCCTCCCGCAGCGCGGGCGGTCTCGCCTCGCCGGTCGAGGGGTCGGCCAGGCGGATCACCTCGTCGAGCGGCCGGCCGAGCGCATCGCGTTCGCTCCAGCCGCTCAGCCGCGAGGCGGCGGGGTTGAGCAGCGTGATGCGCAGCCCCGAATCGCAGACCACGACGGCCTCGCCGATCGCGTCTACCGCGGTACGCGACTGCGCCCGGGCGTCGGCGATCGCCTGTTCGGCTTCGCGGATCGGCGTAAGGTCCCGCAGCGTGACGACCAGGCGCGGCGGGTCCTCCCCGGGCACGCTGGTGAGCATCAGTTCGACCGGGAATGCCGTGCCGTCTCCGCGTTGCGCCTCGGTGGGCGACGCCGCGCCCATCGAGTGTGTACCGGCCTGCGAGTGCGCGAGTTCGAGCAGCACGCCGTACTGGCCGCGCGAGGTTGCTTCGAGCCATTGCCCAAACGGCCGACCGACCGCGCCTTCGCGGGTCACGCCGAGCACGTCGCGCATGCGGTCGTTGAGGCCCAGCACGGCACCATCGCCGTCGAGCACGGCGGTAGCCTCGTAAGCGGCGTCCAGCAGCGCCTGCATGCGACGCTCGGACTGGCTGCGCCAGGTCACGTCCTGCCCGAACAGCTGGAATCCGTCCACCGTTCCGTCGGCGCTGAAATCCGGCTCGAACACGACGTCCAGCATCCGCCCGCCGGTCGTGCGCACCTGCAGCCGCTGCGGCTGCCCGGCGAGCACACGCTGGACGGTGCTCCCCATCGCACCGGCGGCGTGTTCGCCATAGACCTCGAGGATCGACTTGCCGACCACCGCATCGGCGAGCTTGCCGTGCCAGTCGAGGTAGGCGCGGTTCGCGCTGCGATGGCGCAGATCGCGGCCCAGGCGGGCAATCATTGCAGGCGTACGGTCGACCAGGCGATCGAGCTGTTCCGCTGTCGCGTTCGCACGCGCAGCCGCGGCGTCGCGTTGCCGCTTCAGCGCCGCAATTGCCGCGACCGCCACGATGACGACGGCCGCAAGCGCCAGCAACACCATGACGAGTGTGCTCACTGCGCGGCCCGCCCGCCAATGTGAGCCGTCGCCGCCGAGAACGCGTGGGGTGTGGCCCCACAGCAGTACGTCATCGCGCGCAGGTGGGCATGCGCAGGTCGCGGGGTGGTCTGGAACGAGGAGGATGCTCGCATGTGTGGCCACGGCCTCCGCGCCGTGCGCCTGCCGGTCCGTGCACCTGCGACCATGCGGTGCCGACGAAGGCAGGGATTGAGCGCCCATCTTGCGCAGGCCGGGCCGCCGCGATCTGTGCGCGCAGTTCAAAAGCGCCCCATCGCTGCGATAACCGGTTCACAGACTTTGGCGACAATGCGCGATGCCCGCCGTCCCGCCCGCCCGATCCCCGGCCGACCCGAACGGCCTGAGCCTGCGTGAGCGGTTCAGCGCGCTACGCAACCTGGGTCCGTTCCTGCGTGAGATCTGGCGCGCCAGTCCGTCGCTGACGCTGATGGCGCTGGGTCTGCGGCTGCTGCGCGCCGTGCTTCCGGTCGCGACGCTGTACGTCGGCAAGCTGATCATCGACGAGGTGGTGCGGCTGGTCGCCGGCGGTGCGGTGGTCGATGACCCGGCCATCGCATTGTCGAGCGGGCAACTCGACGGGCTGCTCGTCCTTCTGGCCATCGAGTTCGGTCTGGCAATCGCGGCCGACCTGCTCGGGCGACTGATCAGCTACGCCGACACGCTACTGTCGGAGCTGTTCACCAATGCGACCAGCGTGCGGTTGATGCAGCACGCGGCGACGCTCGACCTCGAGGACTTCGAGGACCCGGACCTGCAGGACCGGCTCGATCGCGCGCGGCGCCAGACGATGGGCCGCATGAACCTCATGAGCCAGCTGTTCGGCCAGCTGCAGGACGCGATCACGGTCGCCACGTTCGCAGCCGGGCTGCTGGTCTACGCACCGTGGCTGATCGCCCTGCTCGCGCTCGCCCTCGTACCGGCCTTCATCGGCGAGGCGCATTTCAACGCGGTCGGTTATTCGCTGAGCTACGCATGGACGCCGGAGCGGCGCCAGCTCGAGTACGTGCGCCAGCTCGGCGCGACGGTCGAGACCGCGAAGGAAGTGAAGATCTTCAACCTGCACCGCTTCCTGATCGAGCGCTACCGCGCGCTCGCGCAGCGGTTCTTCGACGCGAACCGCGCGCTGGCCCGCCGCCGGGCCGCATGGGGCATGGTGCTGGCGGCGCTGGGCACGCTCGGCTATTACGCCGCGTTCGCGTACATCGCCTGGCGCACGGTTCGCGGGGATTTCAGCATCGGTGATTTGACGTTTCTCGCAGGCAGCTTCCTGAGGCTGCGCCAGCTGCTGGAGGGCCTGCTAGTGGGGTTTTCGCAGGTTGCCGGGCAGGCGCTGTACCTCGACGACCTGTTCTCGTTCTTCGAGATCAAGCCGCGGATCGTCTCACCGGCGAACGCGGTACCGGTGCCGCAGCCGATCACACGCGGGTTCGCATTCGAGAACCTGGGCTTCCGCTATCCCGAGGCCGAACAGTGGGCGCTGCGCGGCGTCGACTTCGAGCTGCCCGCCGGCGAAGTGCTGGCCCTCGTCGGCGAAAACGGCGCCGGCAAGACCACGCTGGTGAAACTGCTCGCGCGGCTCTACGACCCGAGCGAGGGCCGCGTGCTGCTGGACGGCCGCGACCTGCGCGAATACGACCTGGGCGACCTGCGCAGCCAGGTCGGCGTGATCTTCCAGGACTTCGTGCGCTACCACCTTACGGCGGCGGAAAACATTGGCGTGGGCCGCGTCGAGGCAGTGCACGACCGCGAACGCGTGCGTGATGCCGCCCGCCGCGCGATGGCCGACGGCATGATAGAAGCGCTGCCCGGCGGTTACGACCAGATCGTCGGGCGCCGCTTCCGCCAAGGCGTGGATCTGTCGGGTGGGCAATGGCAGAAGCTCGCGATCGCGCGGGCGTACATGCGCGATGCGCAGGTCATGATCCTCGACGAGCCGACCGCGGCGCTGGATGCGCGCGCCGAGTACGAAATCTTCAGCCGCTTCAGGGAACTGTCCGCGGGGCGGACCGCCGTGCTGATCTCGCACCGGTTCTCCAGCGTGCGCATGGCGGACCGGATCCTGGTGCTGGCCGACGGCCGGCTCGAAGCCAGCGGCACGCACGAGCAGCTGCTGGCGCAGGGCGGCCGCTACGCGGAGCTCTTCGAACTGCAGGCGGCCGGTTACCGCTGATCGCGGCCGGCATGCCGCCAAAGGCCGCCACGCGGGCGTGCCGGTCTCATGCGACCCTTGGCCCAGCCCCACAGGGAAACCGCCATGCCCCACACCGCCCGCGCCTGCGCCCTCGCACTTGCCCTCGCCTCCAGCCTCGCCGCCTGCGATGCGGCCTCCGAGTCCGCCGCCGGCACCGCTCCGGCAGTAAAGACCACTGCCGCAGCCTCCACCGCTCCGACGCCGGGCGAACGCATGCAGGTGCGCGAGCTGGCGGTCGGGCTCGAACACCCGTGGGCGGTCGCACCACTGCCCGACGGCGGCTTCCTGGTGACCGAGCGGCCGGGCCGCCTGCGCCGCATCAGCGCGACGGGCGAAATCTCCGAGCCGATCGCGAACGTCCCCGAGGTGATGGCCGAGGGCCAGGGCGGCCTGCTCGACGTGGTTCTGGCGCCGGATTTCGCCAGCAGCCGGCGCATCTACCTGAGCTATGCCGAGCCCGGACCGGACGGCACCGCCGGCACCGCGGTCGCCACCGCGATCCTCGGCGATGGCGCGCTGTCGGACGTCAAGCGCATCTACCAGCAACAGCCCAAGCTCGATGGCGAAATGCATTTCGGCTCGCGCATCGCGTTCGATGGAAAGGGGCACGTCTTCATCAGCCAGGGTGAGCGCAACGAGCGCATCGCCGCACAGAAGCTGGACATGCTGCAGGGCAAGCTCGTGCGCCTGAACCTCGATGGCAGCGTGCCGGCGGACAATCCGTTCGTCGGCCGCACCGATGCGCGTCCTGAGATCTGGAGCTACGGCCACCGGAACTCGCAGTCGCTCGCAGTCGACCCGCGCACGGGCACGCTGTGGGAGGCCGAGCACGGCCCGCGCGGCGGCGATGAGATCAACCTGCCCGAGCCCGGCAAGAACTACGGCTGGCCGCTTGCGACGCACGGCATCAATTACTCGGGGCTGGCGATTCCCGAGGCGATCGGCGAGAACGCACCGGACACCGTTGCGCCGCACCATTTCTGGAAACGCTCACCCGCGCTGTCGGGCATGGCGTTCTACACGGGACGCCCGGACTCGGCCTGGAACGACAGCCTGTTCATCGGCGCGCTGTCGGCAGGCGCGCTGATCCGTCTGAGCCTGGACGGCAACCGCATCACCGGCGAGGAGCGGCTGCTCGAAGACCTGGGCGCGCGCATTCGTGACGTGCGGGTCGGCGCGGATGGCAACGTCTACGTCGTCACTGACGAGAGCAAGGGCCGCCTCCTTCAGCTGGTTCCGCCGGTGTCAAAAACGCCGGGCGCCGCGACGGCCCCGGCACCGGCTCAGAACAGCGAGCCCTGAGCGTCCGCCGGCGGAGCGTAGGTCAGCCGGCCGTTCTCGATCCGCGCCGCGTCCGTGTAGGGGTGCTCTTCCGCCTGCCCGGGCGCGGCGATATGCAGCACCGTCCAGCCCGCGGCCTTGAAGTCGTCCGAAATCAGACTGCGGTGGCACTGGCGCCAGGCGCCCTCGGCACACATCACCGCCACCGGCTGCGCCGACGCAAGCGCGGCAAGCCGGGCGCGGGCACGCGCATAGGCCGGCGTGGCCATGTACTGCGCGTAGCCGCGAAACGCGGCATTGCGCCACGTTGAAGATGCCGCTTCGTCGCGCGGCTCGCGCCGCCCACCCAGGTCCGGCATCGCGACATAGTCGATGCCTTCGGCCGGCAATTCGCGGGCGAGCGACTCGCCCGAGAATTGCGGGTTACGACGTGACCCGGCAAACCTGCGCACATCGACCAGTGTCGTGATGCCGCGCGCCCTCAGCAGGTCCGCCAGCTCATCGAGCGACCGGGTCGAGTGGCCCACCGTCCAGAGCGTGCGCAGCGCCTGTTGCATCGCTTAATCCTGCGGTCACTTCGGTGAAAGGCCGTTGACGTTGCGGTCGATACGCTGGCGCTGCACTGGAGAACGCCATGACCGACAAGCCGACCGGGCTCGCCCGCACCGCGCAGATCGTGCGCTTTTTGCTGAAGTACCGCAGTTCGGGCGTGTTCACCGGTCTCGACGCCGATGCGATGGCGCCGCGCGACGAAGACCTCCCGAAGGAGGGCAAGCCGGAAGAATTCGTATCCGACCTGGAGGCCCTCGGCCCGACGTTCGTCAAACTCGGACAGGCGCTGTCGACGCGGCCCGACATGGTGCCGCCGGCATACATCGCCGCGCTCGAACGCATGCAGGACAACGTGGCGCCGGTCCCGTTCGACGAGGTCCGGGAAGTCGTCGAGTCCGAGCTCGGCGTCCGACTGAGCAAGGCGTTCGCGAGCTTCGATGAAGAGCCGCTGGGTGGGGCGTCGCTCGCGCAGGTGCATCGCGCGACGCTGCGCGACGGACGCGCGGTGGCGGTCAAGGTCCAGCGCCCCGGCATCATCGACCAGCTGTATTCGGACCTGGACTCGTTGAACTCCGTGGCCACGCGGCTCGATCGCGCCACCGATATCGGCCGACGCGTGCATTTCGCGGACTGGGTGCACGAGTTCCGCAAGACGTTGATCGCCGAGCTCGATTACCGCACCGAAGCCGAGAACCTCGAACGTTTTGGCGAGCGCTTCGAGCCCTACCCCGAGTTGTGCGTACCCCAGCCCGTCTGGGACTACACGCGCAAGCGCGTGCTGACGATGGATCTGGTAACCGGCATCAAGGTCACCGAGATCTCGGGCATGCGCCGAACGCACCAGAATCTCGAAGACCTGGCAGCCGCGCTGATGCGGGGCTATCTCGATCAGGTGCTCGTGCACGGCCAGATCCACGCCGACCCGCATCCGGGCAACCTGCTGCTGACGCCGACCGGACGGCTGGCGCTGTTCGATCTGGGCATGGTGGCGCACATCCCGCCGCGCCAACGCGACAGGCTGTTCCAGCTGCTGTTCGCGGCGGTGGACGGCCGTGGCGAAGACGTGGTGCGCGAGGCGGTCGCGATCGGCACGCGCCTTGAAGAGTTCGATGAGCAGCGCTACCAGCGCGAAGTCAGCCAGCTGGTCGCAAAATTCGCGGCCCATCGAAGCCACTCGCGCGGGCTCAGCGAGGGCCGGCTGGTACTCGAACTCACGCGGCTGGGCACGGCCTGCGGGCTGCGCACGCCGTCGGAGATGAGCCTGCTCGGCAAGACGCTTCTGAACCTCGAAGTCGTCTGCGATTCGCTGGCGCCGGACCTCGACATCAAGAACGTCATCGAAGGCCACCTGCAGAACGTCATGCGCGATCGCATGCGGCAGTCGATGTCGCCGGCGAAGCTCGCGGGCGAGATGATGGAGATGCAGGCGTTGATGCGCGACGCGCCGCGCAAGATTTCCGACGTGCTGGGCCTGCTGGCCGAGAATCGCATGCAGTTCGGCATAACCGGGCTGGAGGAATCCCGGTTGATGGAGAACCTGCAGAAGATCGCGAACCGCATCACTGCCGGGCTCGTCACCGCGGCGCTCATCATCTCCTCCGCCCTGCTGATGCGCGTGGAAACACAGTCGCAGCTGTTCGGCTACCCGACCATCGCGATGGTGATGTTCCTGATCGGCAGCGGGCTTGGGCTCGCGGTCGTGATCAATGCGCTGGTGCGCGACCGCCGTGCACCGAAGCGGGAACAGATCGGGCCGCGCTGAGCGGCCCGATCCAAGGTTCTACTTTTTGCGATCGCCGCTTACCGCTTGCGATCGCCGCGGTCACCCTGACCCGGCTTGGACTCGGTCTTCGCACTTCGCTTCACGTCCTGCGAAAGCGAGCGGGAGACATCGTCGGATTCCTTGAACCGGCCCTGCTCATCGCGCCGCACGTAGCGCTTGTCACCGTTGGGACTGATCAGCTCGCGTTTGTCGGACATGGCACTGCTCCGTGGAGACTGGCTGCCAGTCTTTGCCGCGACCGATGAACGTGGCGAAAAAAATTCGCCACCGTGCTGAACGGCCGCCGCTACACACATGAACGGCGGCAGCGCGTGCTCAGCGGTTTTCACGGCGTGCCCTACATACCGCTGCGCAGGATTGGCTCATCCGCAACGGGAGCCGCCTCATGAACCGTCACACCGCCCTGCTGCCGCTCGCCCTGTTTATCGCGGGCGCGTTGTCGCCCGTGCAGGCCGCGACGCCCTCGCTCGATATCGAAACCGTCAACCAGGCCGATGCGACGACCGACGCAAAAGCACGCGCATCGATGCTGCGCTTGCAGGTGATGCTCGAACGCGCTCGCTTCTCGCCGGGACAGATCGACGGCCGGGACGGCGGGAATACCCGCACAGCGCTTGCCGGCTATCGCGAAAGCCAAGGGTTGGGGAGCGGCGACAGTCTGGACGCGAAGACCTGGGCAGCACTGACGTCGACCGGAGCGCCGGCACTCGTCGAGTACACGGTGACGGAAGCCGATGTCTCCGGACCGTTTACCGATATCCCGTCCGGAATGATGGCCCAGGCCAAGCTCGAACGCCTCGGCTATGAATCGGCGAAGGAGGCGCTGGGCGAGAAGTTCCATGCAAACCCGGAACTGCTTTCCCAGCTCAACCCCGGCAAGGACATCACGCAGCCGGGAGCCACGATCGTCGTGCCGAATGTGCTCGACCTGCCTGCGCTGCCGAAGGCGACCCGTGTCGTAGTGGACGATTCAGACAAGACGGTGAGCCTGTTCGACGCTGCGGACAAGAAGATCGCGCAGTTCCCGGCGACCACCGGCAGCTCGCATGACCCGCTGCCGATCGGCGAGTGGAAGATCAACGGCGTCGCCAAGGAGCCGGTGTTCCACTACAACCCGAAGCTGTTCTGGGACTCCGACCCGTCGCATTCGAAGGCCAAGATCGCACCGGGCCCGAACAATCCGGTCGGCGTGGTCTGGATCGATCTGTCGAAGGAGCACTACGGCCTGCACGGCACCCCGGCGCCGGCGCTGATCGGCAAGACCCAGTCGCATGGCTGCATTCGCCTGACCAACTGGTCGGCGATGGCGGTTGCTCAGGCCGTATCGCCGGGCACCCCGGCGATCCTGCAGAACTGAGCGGGTCGGGACAGCGTCCGCGATGAAAGGAGTGCTGCTGTTCGTAGTCGGCCTGCTACTCGGGGCCAACCTGATCTACTTCTGGATGACGCGTGATGCGGCGGAGGCTCCGCCCGTCGCACAGGTGCAGCCGGCTGTGCCGGCCACGGACGCACCCGCGCCGACGCCGGCCACCACGGTGCCCGGCCCCGTCGCGCCCCCTCCGATGACGCCATCCGAAGTTCCTGCGTTACCGCGCGAGGACGAGGTGCCGGCCGCATCGTCGGGGCAGTTGATGGTCCCCGTGCAGGGCGTGAGCTTCGACCAACTCGAAGACACGTTTGACGACCCGCGCGGCACCGAGCGCATCCACGAAGCGCTCGACATCCTGGCGCCAGCCGGTACGCCGGTGGTGGCTGTCGCCGATGGCCCGGTGGCCAAGCTGTTCGACAGCAAGGCCGGCGGTCTCACGGTCTACCAGTTCGACCCGACCGGCACCTACGCGTACTACTACGCGCACCTGCAGGGCTACGCGCCGGGCCTGGCAGAAGGCCAGGTGCTGAAGCGCGGCGAGGTGCTGGGCTACGTCGGTAGCACCGGCAATGCTGACCCGAGCGCGCCCCACCTGCACTTCGCGGTGTTCCGCCTCGGGCCGGAAAAGCGCTGGTCGGAGGGCACGCCGGTCAACCCCTATCCGCTGATGCGGTGACGGCCCGTTGGCGGCGATCGGCTAAAATCGCCGCCCCCCTTGCAGTCCCCTGCCCATGTCCTCTGCCTTCGGCACCGAAACCGTGCTGGATGTCCGTCACTGGACGGACGACTACTTCAGCTTCACGACCACGCGCGACGACGGCTTCCGTTTCGACAACGGCCAGTTCGTGATGATCGGCCTGCCGGTCGAGCAGCCCGACGGCTCGACGCGACCGCTGCTGCGCGCGTATTCGATCGCGAGCGCGAACTGGGAAGAGCAGCTCGAGTTCTTCAGCATCAAGGTGCCGAACGGCCCGCTGACCTCACGCCTGCAGCACATCAAGCCGGGCGACACGGTGCTGGTCGGGCGCAAGCCGACCGGCACCCTACTGATCCACGACCTGCATCCAGGCCGCAACCTGTACCTGCTCGGCACCGGGACTGGCTTCGCGCCGTGGCTGGCGATCATCAAGGACCCGGACACCTACGAGCGCTTCGACAAGGTGATCCTCACGCACGGCGTGCGCTGCGAGAAGGACCTGGCGTACCGCGACTACATCGTCAACGAGCTGCCACGCCATGAGTTCCTCGGCGAGCAGATCAGCGCGAAGCTGCGCTACTACCCGGCTGTCACCCGGGAGGAATTCATGTTCGAAGGCCGCGACCAGCGTGGCCGCCTGACGCAGATGCTCGACACCGGCCGCATGGCGGAGCAGCTGGGCATCGAGCCGCTGGATCCCGAGCACGATCGCGCGATGATCTGCGGCAGCCCGCAGATGCTTACCGACTTCCGTGCGCTGCTGGACGCACGCGGCTTCAGCGCTGCGCCGCGCATCGGCGTGCCCGGCCATTACGTGTACGAGCGCGCGTTCGTCGAGAAGTGACCGCGCCTCAGACGCCCGGCTGCATGGGGCCCGGTTAGCTACCGACTAGACGTCGGCTGCGCGCTCTCCGTGACGCAACCACATGCGCGCCGCGCGCTCTTCGGCGAATGCGCGCGCTTCGAATCCGGCCTCGGCGGCGAGGATTTCCGCGACCTCGCCCTCGTGCCAGCGCACAGCCTGCGAGTAGACGTAGGCAATGCGCAGTGATTCGAAACCCAGGCCGATCATGGCCTGGATGAAGGCCTGCACCTGCGCCGGCGTGAACGGCTCGCCTGGCACGTCCGACACGACCAGTACGGCTGGCGGCCGGCGCTCGTGGATCTCGGCAGCGATGCGCCGCCACGCGTCGATCGTACTGTCCAGATCCCGACCGCCGCCGCTGAGGTGGGCGCGCAGGATGCCGGCGTCATACGAGAACTCGACGCGGTAGCTCATCGTGCCTCGCTGAGCGCAGCCTCGATATCGCCCGCGATACCTGCAGGCTCATCGTTCGGTGCATAGCGACGCAGCACGCGCCCGTCGCGAGCGACCAGGAACTTGGTGAAGTTCCACTTGATCACCTCGGTACCGAGCAGCCCGGCTTTTTCGCGCTTGAGCCACGTCCACAGCGCGTGCGCGTCCGGGCCGTTGACGTCGATTTTCGCGAACATCGGAAACGTCACGTCGTAGTTCTTCGAGCAGAACTCGCGGATTTCAGGCTCGTCACCGGGCTCCTGATGGCCGAACTGATCGCAGGGAAACCCGAGCACGGCAAAGCCGCGGTCCCGGCACTGACGCCACAACTGTTCCAGCCCGGCGTACTGGGACGTAAACCCGCACCGCGACGCCACATTGACGATCAACAACACCTGCCCGCGCCATTCGCCGAGCGATCGCGGCTGCCCATCGATATCGGTCGCGGAGAAGTCGTAGAGCTCGGTCATTGGAGTCCTTCAACGCGCTGGTTTGGAAGTCATTACAAACGATGCCACTGCGTCCGTCAGTCCGCACCTGCCAGCATCGATGCGTCACAACGTAAAACGCCGCTGCGGCCCGCCCTTGAGGACGGGACCGCAGCGGCGCGATTGCAAGGCTCAACCGGCACGCGACGGATGCCGCGGGCCGACTACCGTCAGTGACGGCTGCCCGGCTTCGAGACTTCCTCGACCACGTTGCCGGTCTTGCGGTCCTTGCCGGTGAGGGCGATGTCGGCCTGGGCAATGATGCCGCAGATCTTGCCGTCCATATCGACGACCGGGACGCGGCGGATCTGGCGCGATTCCATCACGTCGATCACGTCGGTCAACTTCGCATCGGTGCTCACGGTCACCGGCGGGGTCGACATGGCTTCCTGAACTTTGCACTCGTTGACATCGCGACCCTCGGCGACGAGGCGGACCACGATGTCGCGGTCGGTCACGACGCCAATCGGACGCATCGACTGGTCGACAACCGGAATCTCACCACAGTCGTGCTCGAGCATCAGGCGCGCCACTTCGCGCACGGTCGACTCGGCGCGGCAGGTCGCCGGGTTTCGGGTCATCACGCTGGTCACATCCATCGGTTGCTCCTTTGCCGGAAACGGCCACTTGGGGGAAGCGTCCACCCTGCCTGCCAAACGGTTTTGCGAACGTGAAGCGGGCCAGTCGCGTAGAGCCCGCCATGGCTTTCGTCATGCGCCCGTACACCGTGCTTGCGCTAGGCTCCACGGGTTCACCACCGAGAGGTTGTCACGATGAAGCATCCCCTTGCGCTGGCCCTTGCCGTCGCGCTTGCCTCGACCGGCGCACCGGCACTGGCCCAGAAGTCCGCCAAACCCGAGGCCGCAATGAGCCAACCCCAGTCCAGTCCGTCGAAGTCGAATCCGTCCCAGGCGAACCCGTTCTTCACCGAAAGCACGCTGCCGCTGAAGTACCCGCACTTCGACAAGATCAAGGACAGCGACTTCGGGCCCGCGTTCGACCGAGGCATGGCCGAACAGCTGAAGGAAGTCGAACAGATCGCGAACAACCGCGAGAAGCCGACGTTCGACAACACCATCGTCGCGATGGAGAAGTCCGGCCAGACGCTGAGCCGTGCGGCATCGGTGTTCTTCAACCTCGTTGGCGCCGACACGAACCCGACGCGCGAGAAGATCCAGGCCGAATACGCGCCGAAGTTCTCCGCGCATAGCGATGCGATCAACCTCAATTCCAAGCTGTTTGCACGCATCAAGACGCTGCACGACAACCGCGACAAGCTCGGCCTCGACCCCGAAGGCGTGCGCCTGATCGAGCGCTACTACACGAACTTCGTCCGCGCCGGCGCGAACCTGTCGGAAGCCGACAAGGCGAAGCTCAAGAAGATGAATTCCGAGCTCGCACAGCTGGGCACGAAGTTCAGCCAGAACGTGCTGGCCGAGGTCAATGACTCGGCGATCGTCGTCGACTCGCGCGAAGAGCTCGCCGGCATGTCCGACGAAGCGATCGCCGCAGCCGCCGAGGCCGCGAAAAAACGGGGGCTCGAGGGCAAGTACGTCATCGCCCTGCTCAACACCACCGGCCAGCCGCCGCTCACCGACCTCGAAAACCGCGCCCTGCGCGAGCGCCTGTACAAGGCATCGATCGCGCGTGGCAGCCGCGGCAACGAGTTCGACAACACCGGCATCGTCTCGCGCGTGACCAAGCTGCGCGCCGAACGCGCGAAGATGCTCGGATACCCGACGCACGCGGCCTATGTGCTCGAGGACGAGACCGCGAAGACGCCCGAAGCGGTCAACGCGATGCTCGGCAAGCTGGCGCCCGCCGCGGTTGCCAATGCCAAGCGCGAAGCCGCCGACCTGCAGGCGATGATCGACAAGGAGCAGAAGGCGAAGGGCAAGCCGACGTTCAAGCTCAAGCCGTGGGACTGGGCCTTCTACAGCGAGAAGGTCCGCCAGGACAAGTACAGCTTCGACGAGAGCCAGCTCAAGCCGTACTTTGAAATGAAGAACGTGCTGGAAAACGGCGTGTTCCATGCCGCGAACCAGTTCTACGGACTGACCTTCAAGCAGCGCACCGACCTGCCGACGTATCACCCGGACGTGCTCGTCTACGACGTGTTCGACAAGGACGGCAAGCAGCTGTCGATCTTCCTGTTCGATCCGTACGCGCGCGCCTCGAAGCGTGGCGGTGCTTGGATGAACTCGTATGTCGACCAGAGCGAGCTGATGGGCACGCTGCCGGTCGTTGCGAACCACCAGAACATCCCGAAGCCGAGCGAAGGCAAGCCGACGCTGCTGACCTGGGATGAAGTCACCACGATGTTCCACGAGTTCGGCCATGCGCTGCACGGCATGTTCTCGGACGTGAAGTACCCGATGTTCTCGGGCACGAGCGTGCCGCGCGACTTCGTCGAGTACCCGTCGCAGGTCAACGAGATGTGGGCCGACTGGCCGAGCGTGCTCGCGAACTACGCGAAGCACCACGAGACCGGCAAGCCGATGCCGAAAGAACTGCTCGACAAGGTGGTCGCGGCGTCCAAGTTCAACCAGGGCCACGCGACGACCGAGTACCTCGCCTCGGCGATGCTCGATCAGAAGTGGCACCAGGCCACCGTGGACCAGCTGCCTGACGCGAACGGCGTGATGGACTTCGAGGCCAAGGCGCTCGCCGCCGATGGCATCGACTTCTACGCGGTGCCGCCGCGTTACCGCACGCCGTACTTCAGCCACATCATGGGCGGCTACTCGGCGGGCTACTACGCGTACATCTGGTCGGAAGTGCTCGACGCGAATACGGTCGCCTACATCAAGAACAACGGCGGCCTGACGCGCGAGAACGGCGATCGCCTCCGCGAGAAGCTGCTGTCACAGGGCGGCAGCAAGGACGCGATGGTGCTGTTCCGCGACTTCGCGGGCGCGGATCCGAAGATCGAGCCGCTGCTCGAGCGTCGCGGACTCGTGTCGGGTGTGTCGGACGACAGCAAGGCGCCGGACGTGGTTGCTCCAGCCGCTGGCGGCACGAAGTAAGCGCTGCCGTCGAAGCGTGTTGAGCGAAAACCGCCCGGAGCAATCCGGGCGGTTTTTTTTGTGTCATGGGAACGGACGTTGAACGCGGCCAGTCCGCGGCGCGCCCAAGCGCAACGCCCGCTCAGTCGCTCTCGAGTTCGGTGAGCAGGGCGAGATCCGCGACGAATCCGCGATACGCGCGCTCGCGCTCATCGGAGCCGCGCTGGCGCAGCACCCACGACGGATGCACGGTCGCGAAGCCCTGCGCGCCGTCGGCGAGCTCCTGCCATTGTCCGCGCTGGCGCATGAGGCCGAACTTGCTGCCGAAGATCGCCTTCGATGCGATCGCGCCAAGGCAGACAACCACGCGTGGCTTCAGGCGCTCGCGCTCGCCATCCAGCCAGACGCGGCACGCGCGCTGCTCGGCGGGGTTCGGACTCTGGTGCAGCCGCACCTTGCCGCGCGGCGTGAACTTGAAATGCTTGACCGCGTTGGTCACGTAGACCGTGCTGCGGTCGACGCCCAGCTCTTCGAGCGCCTGATCGAACAGCCGCCCCGACGGCCCCACAAACGGCCGGCCGGCCAGGTCTTCCTGATCGCCCGGCTGCTCGCCAACCACCATGATCCGTGCACGCTCGGGACCTTCGCCAAAGACGGTCTGGGTTGCCGGGCGCCACAGGTCGCAGCGCTTGCACGCCATTGCCGCATCACGCAGCGCGGCGAGGCTGTCATCGACTGGCTCGGGCGCGGTGCCTTCCGGCACATCGCTGCCCGCAGTCACGCGCGTCGAAGGCTTCTTCGTGGCGGGTTTGCGGGCAGCCACGATGGCTCAGCCCGTAGCGGTGCCGAACAGCGACCGGTACTTCGGCGCCACATGCGGCAGCAGCACGTGGGCCGGCACCTCGACGGTCTGGGTGCCATGCAGGCCGGTGTCCAGCTGCTCGGCCGGAAACACGAAACGCACGCCGGCCAGCTTGCCGGACGGCGCGAGCACGGGCTCGAACATGGAGAAATGCTTCGCGTCGGGCGCAGTGCCGCGTTCGATCCGGCGCGCCGCGCGTTCGATCAACGCGGCGCGCTCGGCCGGCGGAAGCCCATCGGCTTCCGCGCGTTGCGCAAGCGCCGTCTGCAGCTGGCGCCTGACATCAGCCGCGATCTGGTTCCAGCTCGCACTGTCGGGCACCAGCTCGCCAGCGGTGAGCAGGCGGTTTTCCTTCGGCAGCCAGACGAAGCGCGCCACCAGCGGACGACTGTTCTCGCCACCGGTGAACGTACTGCCGTCCGCCGCGATTGCGACGAGCTCGGGTGAATCGAGCACTTCGGTGAACGCCAGGGTGAGGTCGTACAGCGGCGCGCCGGGCTCATCCTTGCGCTTGCCGACGGCCTGCATCAGGTCGGCGCGCGTGGCGTCGGCATAGCGTTGCAGCTCGGCGGCAAGCCCGGGGTACTTCGACGCAACCGGCGGGTAGCTGATGCCCACCACATACTGGGACGTGGTCTCGACCACGTCTTCGAGCGCGGGCGTCTTGGTCGCAGGCGCCGGCGGCGTTTCGGGCTGCGTTGCTGCGGGCGCTGCAGTTGCTGCGGGCGGCGCAGCGGTCGCCGGCTGCTCGCGCTCGCACGCCACGAGCCACCAGCACGCTGCCGCCAGGCAGGTCGTCCGCAACGCCGCTCCAAGCCTCATCCGCCTGCAATCCCGAAAACTGTCGATGGCGGCAGGCTAGCGGCACCGCCGTGACGCCGGAATCGAGGCGAGGCCTACCACTCGGTGCGCGACGGCAGCAGGCCTCGCAGTTCGGCATCGGTGAGGTTGCGCCACTGCCCAGGCTTGAGATGGGCAAGCTTCACGTTGCCGATGCGCACGCGCATGAGCTGCTTGACCCGATAACCGAAGTGCGCGGCCATCAGCCGGATCTGCCGGTTGAGCCCCTGCACCAGCACGATGCGGAAGCCGAACTTGTTGAGCCGCCCGGTGCGGCAGGGCAGCGTCGTCTCGCCATGCACCGGCACGCCGCGCGCCATCCCGCGAAGGAACTCGTCGGTCACCGCATGATTCACGGCGACGAGGTATTCCTTCTCGAGTTTGTTCTCGGCGCGAAGGATCTCGTTGACGATGTCGCCATTGCTCGTGAGCAGGATCAGCCCTTCCGAGTCCTTGTCCAGGCGGCCAATCGGAAAGATCCGGCGCTCATGGCCGACGAAATCGACGATGTTGTCCTTGACCGTGCTCTCGGTGGTGCAGGTGATGCCGACGGGCTTGTTCAGCGCGATGTAGACATGTTTGCGCTGGCCCTTCGCGGCGGTGCGCGCCTGCAGCTTCTGCCCGTCGACGAGGACCTGGTCGCCCTCGCCCACTTCGGCGCCAACGCGGGCGCGCATTCCGTTGACGGTCACCCGCCCTTCGGCGATCAACCGGTCGGCCTCGCGTCGCGAGCAGAAACCGGTATCACTGATGTGCTTGTTCAGACGCATGCCACTCGCCACACGGCTACAGGGGCCGGCATGCTGTCATAACCGCGCGCCCGGCGCAGGCCTTACTCGAGCAGCGACTTGTACTCGGGATGGCGCTCGGCCCAGCCGGCCGCATACGAGCACATCGGCCGGACCTGCAGGCCTTCCTCGCGGGCGGCCTCGAACGCGGTACGGGTCAGCCGGCTGGCGATGCCGCGGCCGGACACTTCCTGCGGCACACGGGTGTGCGTGATGACCATCCAACCATCGACGCGCTCGTATTCGAGCGTCGCCTCCTGGCCTTCGAACGAAGTGCGGAAACAACTGGCGTCACGGTCGTGCTCGATCGGATTCATGCGGGCTCCTGTGGATTCCCTCCCGACTGGCGTCCGGGAGGCTCGCGCGCGACGCGGCGAGGTGGGCGACGCCCGGATCCCGACGGTCGGCGAATCATGCGTGTCGCATCAGATTCGCCGACCGCGTGCGATGTGCCCGCGAAGGCGGCCGCGTGTTACGCGCGGCTTTCTCCACCGCCCTGGTAAGAAGCCGACGGCGTGATGCCGGCCGGGGCGACCAGGCCAGCGCCTGCACCGGCGGCGTCGCCGCGACCCCGGCGGGCTTGGCGGCGGCCGCCGTCGTCACCGGACGGCGCGCGACGTGCCCGTCCGCCCGGCCCCTGCGCGCCGACTCCGGCGCTCGATGGCTCCGGCCGGTTCGCGGCGCCCACGCCTTTCTTCCGCGCCGGCGAGTAAGGCGACGGGGTGGCATCGGTCACCGGCTGCGTCGACGCGGACTTGCGCGTCGTGGACTGCTCGGCCGAGCTCTTGCGGGCCCGCGTCGATGTCCCGCTGGACGCCGAGGCGCTGCGCGTCGCCTGCCCGCCATTCGTGACGCGGCGGCTTGCGCTCTTGTGGGTCGACGGGCTGTCGTCGGTGTCCCGCGGTGCGCTCGTGGCCGCCTTCGAGCGCGTGCCCCGCGCCGCGGGCGCACCGCGCTTCGCGTTCGCGTCGCCCGATGCGGTCACCGAATCCTGGCGGCGCCCCGGCGTGCCGCGGGAGGCCTGCGTTCCTCCGGCGGCCGTGCGCTTGTCAGCGCCGTTGCTACCGGCCGATTTGGCCGCGGCTCCGCGACCGTTCGCGGCTGTCGCCGACGAAGCGGACTTACCGGCGCGACCACTGCCGTTCGCCGACGACGCCCCAATTGCGCCCGCCTTCCCGCTCGTTACCGCGGACTTTCCGGTCTTGGCCGCTTTTGCGCCCTTGCCTGCCGCGGCGCCGTCGGAGGCTGCCGACTTCTTCGAAGCGGTTTTCCGCGACGCGCCGTCGTCCTCTGATTTACCAGCGGAGCCACGTGCAGAGGTTCGTTTCACTGCGGATTTCGAGTCGCCATTGCCCGCGTGGGCGGCCGGCTTGGAACGTCCACCTGTCTTCGTCGCCATGGGATTCTCCGTATCGAGAGTGGCGCCAGCTGGCGCAAACGCGTCGTAGCACGCGATTCATTCAGATCAGGTGAGAGACGCGCGCGCCTCGCCCGATGCCGCGCCGCTCAAGATCGAAGACGGCTCACGCGGAGCACGAGCAGCAGCGCTGGCGTAGACGGCGCCGACACGCGCGTAACTGCAGAGTGGTTTCTTTCCTGAAACGCTGACTGCCATGATCGCAAACGACCCGATGCCCGACCTCAGCGATGACGACGCGGTCGCACGCCTGTTCGATCTGGCGACGCAGGGTGATCCGGGCAGCGCGGAACTGCGCCGGCTGGACGAAGTGGTCTACGGGCGCCTGCTGCGCACCTATGCCGTCGGCAATGACGACGCTACCCCGCGTGCGGTAACCATACGCGGCTGATCGCCGCTCAGCTCAGAAAGGACGGGTTTGCCAGTTCCTGCAGGAACACCCCGGCGACCCGGGGCTCCATCAGCAGCATGAACAACACGCCATAGGCCGCACCCGACAGGTGCGCGCTGTGGTTGACGTTGTCCCCGCCGTGCTTGTCGGCCCAGAACGAGTAGCCGACGTAAGCGACCGCGTAGACGATCGCGGGCACGGGCAGGAAGAACACGAAAATCAGGGTCCACGGATCCAGCAGGATGAACGCGAACAGCACCGCCGACACGCCGCCCGAGGCGCCGAGACTGCGGTAGTTCGCGTCGCGCCGGTGCCGCACGTACGTCGGCAGGATCGCGACGACGATCGCCGAGACGTAGAACAGCACGAAGCCCAGCGGGCCCATGTACTGGGCGAACAGCCCCTCGATCGCGCGTCCGAAAAAGAACAGCGTGATCATGTTGAACAGCAGGTGCTGCCAGTCCGCATGGATGAAGCCGTGCGTCACCAGTCGCTCGTACTGGTGCTTGCGGTCGATTGCCGGCGGCCAGAGGATCAGTCTCTCGAGCAGGCGTGGCCGCTCGAACGCGCGCCACGACAGCAGGACGGTCACGCCTATCAGCAGGAAAGTCAGCATCGGGAGTCCCGTCAGGCCGTGCGGTAGTGGTCCTGCATCGGATAGTGACGCGCGTACAGCGCGAATATCCCGGCCACGACCAGCGCGAATATCGCAAAGAAGAACATCAGGAACGCGGTCTCGCTGATACCCCACGAGGCCACCTGCGCGGACACCACGTCGTTGCGCAGCGCAGTATTGGTCAGAAGCACCCAGAGGTTGCCGACCGTCACCGACAGCAGCCAGAAGCTCATGATCGTGCCCTTCATCGGCTGCGGCGCCTGGCTGTACGCGAACTCAAGGCCCGTAGCCGACACCAGCACTTCGCCGAACGTCAGCAGCGCATACGGCAGTACCTGCCAGACGATCGAGACGGGGTCGCCGCCGTCCAGCGCCAGCTGCAGCATGCCCGCGACGATCCACGCCAGGCCCGAGAACGCGATGCCCCAACCCATCCGCCGCAACGCGGTGACCTCGAAGCCCATGCGGCGCAGCGCCGGGTACAGCACGAGGTTGTTGAACGGGATGATGAGCATCACCAGCAGCGGATTGAGCGCCTGCATCTGCGCGGCCTGGAACCACTCGGGCTTGGACATTTCCTGGCCCTGCAGCACCCAGGTCGAGGCCTTCTGATCGAACAGCGACCAGAACGGCGTGACCAGCGCGAACACGATCAGGATGCGCAGCACCGCGCGCACGCCGTTGACCGCCTCGTCCGGGTGCCTGCCGCGCGCCAGCTGCAGGTTCATCGCCGCGCCCCAGCCGCCGAACGCGAGCAGGAAAACCAGCGCGAGACAGAACGAGGACACGAAGCCGAGCGTGCCGATGAACGCGAAGCTGACGATCGAGAGCGCCACGCCCACCAGCGCGACCAGCATGCCGGACCGGCCACCCGGCGCGGTCAGCGCGGTGCGCACGACGTTGCCGAACGAGTCCGGATTCGGCGGCGTCGGCGCCAGGCGCACGTACTTCTTGCGACCGGCCCAGAAGATCACCAGCGCAATGAACATCAAAAGACCCGGGATGCCGAACGCAACCGACGGCCCGTAGTTCTTCAAGAACACCGGCATCAGCAGCGATGCGAAGAAGCTGCCGAAGTTGATCGTCCAGTAGAACGCGTCGTAGACGACCTTCGCCTTCGCCTTGTTGGTCTGGTCGAACTGGTCACCGACGAACGCCGAGACCAGCGGTTTGATGCCGCCCGAACCGATCGCGATCAGCAGCAGGCCCGTGTAGAAGCCGGTGCGGTTGTCCTCGAACACCGCCAGGAAGCCGTGGCCGATCACGTAGACGACCGACAGCCAGAAGATCGTGTTGTATTTGCCGAAGAAGCGGTCGGAGATCCAGCCGCCGATCAGCGGGAAGAAGTACACGCCGATCACGAAGGTATGGAAGATCTCCTTCGCCAGCCCCTCGCGCTCGGCAAGCGGGGCATACGCGAGCAGCATGCTGGTGACAAGGAACGGCACCAGGATGTTGCGCATCCCGTAGAAGCTGAAACGTTCGCACGCCTCGTTGCCGATGATGTACGGAATCTGCCTGGGCATGGCGCCCGGGCGGGTCGAGGTCGCGTTTGCGCTCATCTACAGCAGCCCCTGATTGCTAAGTGGAAACCTGTGGGCATGCTGCCCGCATCGAACGCCGTCCTGGCCACGGCGCCCGCGGACCGGACGCCTGGCTCAAGCCTAACCGATCACCCGCCGGGGCCGGCGCACCCGGCGCGCCCGGCCCGGCGCCGACACTGATCGGCCGGGACGGTAGCCGCCGATCGTCGGCGCGGCGCATCCGCCGTTACGTACACAAACGCGAAACGCGCCGCGGGCCAGTCACGCCCACTCCGTCAGCCCTTCGCGCTCGTAAAGCGTGCGGAACGATTCGCGCGCCTTGAGCCGCTGCGCGAGCGCGGCCAGATGCGGCCATTCCGTCGCGGGCTTGGGCATGTTGCGTGACCAGCGCATCAGCATCACCAGATAGAAATCGGCGACGCTGGGCTGCTCGCCGAGCAGGTGAGGACCATGCACCGCAAGGTGCGCGTCCAGCCGCCCCCAGGCCGCCTCGATGCGCGGCGCGACGTGGGCGCGCGCGGCCTCGGCCTGCGCTTCGCCGGCGACCTCGTGCGGGTACCACCAGATGCGGAACAGCGGCTGCACCACGTTTGCGAGGTGGAACATCCACTGGGTGTGCAGGGCGCGACGCGCATCGCCGACCGGCGGCAGCAGCCCGGCGTCGGGATGGCGTTCGGCAAGCGTCTGCAGCAGCGCGGCGGCCTCGAACAGCGGCTGCCCGTCCAGCACCAGCGTCGGCACCACGCCGTTCGGATTCAGCGCGAGATATTCCGGGCGCTTCTGCTCGCCCGACTTGGTGTCCACCAGTTGCAGCTCGTGCGGCTCGCCGAGTTCGATCAGCAGCCAGTGCACGACGAGGCTCGCTGCGCCCGGCGAGTAATAGAGCGTTGTTGCGGTGGGGGTCTGCATGACGGT
This sequence comes from Lysobacter korlensis, assembly GCF_042434515.1. Taxonomy (NCBI): domain Bacteria; kingdom Pseudomonadati; phylum Pseudomonadota; class Gammaproteobacteria; order Lysobacterales; family Lysobacteraceae; genus Lysobacter; species Lysobacter korlensis. The sequence goes on along the minus strand of NZ_JBHLTG010000001.1, from coordinate 1,575,506 downwards.
CTCCACGGACGGAAGCCGCAGAGTCTAAGCACAGCGACGCGTGGCGGCACTTTGCGCGATCGGCGCAGCCGTGCACGCATGGCCGCCGGATGCGCGGGCTCCGCTACCATCGCCGCGCCCCCTCGTCCGGAACCGAACATGACGCGCATCCCGTCCCTCGCCGTCCTGGCTGTCGCACTCGCAGCGGCGCCCTGCTTCGCTGCCGCCGCCGATACGGCACCGCTGGCCACCGTCGCCGAGCGCAGCGGCTACGAGCACACCGGACGCTACGACGAGGTCATCGCGCTCTGCGACGCGTTCGCCGCCCGCTATCCGGACGCGGTGCGCTGCGAGACGTTCGGCACCTCGCCCGAGGGTCGCCCGATGAAGGCGATCATCGCCTCGACGTCGGGCGCGTTGACGGCGGAGGCGGCCAAGGCGCGCGGCCTGCCGGTCACGCTCGTGCAGGGCGGCATCCACGCGGGCGAGATCGATGGCAAGGACGCGGGGTTTCTCGCGCTTCGCGAGGCGCTGGAGGGACGCGCAGCCAAGGGCGCGCTCGACCGGCAGGTGCTGGTGTTCGTGCCGGTGTTCAACGTCGACGGCCACGAACGCTTCGGCGCCTGGAACCGCCCGAACCAGCGCGGTCCCGCCGAGATGGGCTGGCGCACGACCGCCCAGAACTACAACCTCAACCGCGACTACGTGAAAGCCGATACGCCCGAAATGCAGGCGATGCTGGCGCTGATCGGGAAGTGGGACCCGCTCGCCTACATCGACCTGCACGTCACGAACGGAGCAAAGTTCGAACACGACATCTCGATCCAGGTCGAGCCCATCAACTCCGGCGACGCTCCGCTGCGCAAGGTCGGGCGCACGTTCCGCGACGGCGTGATTGCCGACCTCGCCAGACAGGGCTCGTTGCCGCTGCCGTTCTACCCCTCGTTCGTCGAGCACGAAAACCCGCAATCCGGCTTCGAGGACAGCGTGGCGACACCGCGCTTCTCGCATGGATACATGCCGCTGCTCAATCGCCTCGGCATGCTGGTCGAAACGCATTCCTGGCGGCCGTACCCGCACCGCGTCCGCATCACCTACAACACGATCGTCTCGGTGCTCGAACACGTCGCGCGGTATGGCGGCGACTGGCAGGCGGCGGTCGCGGCCGCCGACCGGCGGGCACGCTCCCTCGGCGGTGAGCCGGTCGCGCTCGACTACAAAACCACCGAACGCGCGCGCACGATTCCGTTCCGCGGCTATGCCTACTCGCGCACGCCGTCCGAAGTGTCCGGCGGGCTGATGACGCGCTACGACGAGTCGGTCCCGCAGGTCTGGAATATTCCACTACGCGACGAGATCAAGCCCGGTCGCGTCGTCGACGCACCGCGCGCGGGTTATGTGGTGCCCGCCGCGCATGCCGGCTGGGTGGGCGCGAAGCTTCGCCAGCACGGCATCGAATTCCGCACGCTCGACGCGCCACTGACGGGCGCGCCGCTCAAGGCATTCCGCGCCGACAGGACCGAGTTCGCAGCCGGGCCGGTCGAAGGGCACCAGCGCACGACGCTCGAAGGCGAGTGGAAGCCCGAGAAACTCGAAGTGGGCGCGGGCGCGCTCTACGTGCCGATCGCGCAGCCGCGCGCGCGGCTGGTGATGGCGCTGCTGGAGCCGCAGGCGCCGGATTCGCTGGCGGCCTGGGGCACGTTCAACAACGCGTTCGAGCGCAAGGAGTACATGGAGGACTACGTCGCCGAGGAAGTCGCACGCGAGATGCTCGCGCGCGACCCGGCAACGAAGGCCGAGTTCGAACGCCGCTTGAAGGAGGACCCCGCGTTTGCCGCGAACCCGCGTGCACGGCTGGACTTCTTCTTCCGGCGGCACACCGCGTGGGACGAACGCTTCGGGCTGTATCCGGTGCTTCGCGTGGACCGCGCGCCGGGCGGCTGAACGCCGCACGCTGCGCTTAGAAGCCCAGCGCCTGCTGCACCGGCGCCGCGGCCCGTTGTGGCACGAACTGCCCGGGCGGCTCGACGCCGCACAGTGCCTGCAGCTTCGCCGCGTCGGTCACGGCATGGCCCGCCGCGGTGTTGTCGAGGATGCACCAGGGCTCCCGGCCGGGCGCTGCGTGGTCGATGAGCTCCTGTGCAAGCAGCTGCAGTTCGGCGTCCTCGTAGGCGCTGAAGTAGATCCGCGGCGAGCCGTGCCAGCGCCAGTAATGCCACGCGCCCTGCCCCGCCACGTGTCTGGCGTCGGGCACGCGCGCGGGGTCGGCGGCGACGCGCGCAATGTCGTAGCGCGCCCAGAGCGCCGACACGGATGCCTCGAACCAGCTGCGATGCCGCGGCTCGCAGGCAAGCGGGACATCGGTCAAAGCGCGGAGCTTCTCGAAGAACGCGTCGACCACCGCGGCATCAAACGCCAGGCTTGGCGGCAACTGCACGAGGATGCCGCCCAGTTTTTGACCCAGCCCCGCCGTTTCGCCCAGAAAGCGCGCAAGCAGGTCCTCGCCGCCGACCAGCCGTGCGTCGTGCGTGATCGTCCGCGGCAGCTTCACCGAGAAGCGGAAGTCGTCGGGCACCGATGCCGCCCAGCGCTCGTAGGTCTTCGGCTGGTGCGGGCGGTAGAAGGAGGAGTTGATCTCGACGGCATCGAAGCGCGTTGCATAACGCGCCAGCATGCTCTCGCCCTCGCCGACCAGCTCGGCATGGGCGGACCCGATGGACCAGCCCGCGCAGCCGATGCGGATCGGCGGGCGGCCCTGCACGTCATGGCGTTCGTCGGTCATGTCCGCAGCCTGCCGCCGTCACTGCCGCCGACGTGTGAAACGCGACATCTCCACACAGCGGTAACACGACCGATCCATGATTCCAGCCGAGTCCGCTTGAACTGCGGCGGCACGCTCACCCATCGCAAGCCAGCACGCCAGCCAGAGGCACCCAGATGCTGATCCAGGACCGTCGTCGTTGCCGCCCCCTGTCCACCAAGGACTTCCGCGCCCTCCTCAACACCGCCCAGCTGGTGCAGCTCTCCCAGCTCGAACGTGACGGCTGGCGCCTGCGATTCGTGCGTCAGCGGCCATCGCAGCTTCCGCTGACCGTGCTCGGCTCGCGCGATCAGGCGCATGCCGTGCTGCACGCCGACGGCCGCCTCGAGAGCTCGGCCGCGCTGAATCTGCGCAACTGATCGCCGCGTATCAGCGACGTCGAAGCGGCCAGCGCCCGAGTTCGACGTAGCCGCGATCGGGCTGGCTGTCGATCAGCGCGAACTCATCGACGCGCCAGTCGATCGCGTCGACCGGCGTCGCCGGCAGGCCTTTTCGAACGTTGCGCATGATCGTGACGTGTGGGGTGAACGTCGGGTGCGCCTTGACCGCGACACCTTCAGCAGCCAGCTCGGCCCCCAGAGCGGTGTGCAGCACCTGCAGCGCGGCGGGGCACTCGCTGCTGCCGAGCCACCAGACCCGGCTGCCGCGAAAGCTGCCCGCGTGATCGAGCGTCAGGGTGAACGGCTCGCATGCGACGCGTGCGGCGGCATCGAGCACGGCGCTCGTGACCGCTTCCGGAAGGGGTGAGAAATCTCCGAGAAACTGCAGCGTCAGGTGCAGGCGGTCGCGGCGCAACCGGCGCCCGCCCGGGGCGTGATCATGCGCCACCGCGGCGGCCGTCTCGTCGATGCGATCGCGCACGGAATCGTCTGGCCACAACGCAAAGAACAACCTGTGGTTCATCGCCGCCTCCGCGAATGCCGATTGCGTTGCGAGTCTAGGCCGGCGGTGCGCGGGGCCATCGACATCGGCGTCACCCATTACCGATTTGCGCATCATCGGCACGAAGCGGGGAGCGATACAGCCGCGTTTTCATCACGGCGAAACGAGTCGGCGTCGAAGATCTCGCATCTCTTCCACCTCTGCGACCACGATGGCCACTCGACGCAAAGTCTCGCCTGGGCGACAGCGCCCGATGCAGCCCGCCCCCGAAACCATCCGCAAGGACTATCGTGGCAGCGGCAAGCTCGAAGGCAAGGTGGCGCTGATCACCGGTGGCGACAGCGGCATCGGACGCGCGGTCGCCGTGCACTTCGCCCGCGAAGGCGCGGACGTTGCGGTGCTCTACCTCAACGAGGATGCGGACGCGCAGGACACCCGCACGATGATCGAAGCCGAGGGCCGACGCTGCGTGCTGATCCGCGGCGACGCGCGCAGCCAGGCCTTCTGCAAGTCGGCGATCACGAAGACCGTGAAGGGTCTGGGCCGGCTCGACGTGCTGGTCAACAACCTTGCAGACCACACCGAGCAGATGCGGCTGGAAGACATCAGCGCGGCGCAGCTGCGCACCACGTTCGAGAACAACGTCTTCCCGTTCTTCCACCTGAGCCGCTATGCGCTCGAGCACCTCGGGCGCGGCAGCGCGATCATCAATACCGGCTCGGTGACGTCGTTCCGCGGCAGCGATCACCTGATCGACTACGCGGCGACGAAAGGCGCGATCGAGAGCTTCACGTATTCGCTCGCGAAGAACGTCGTCGACCGCGGCATCCGGGTGAACGGCGTCGCGCCGGGGCCGATCTGGACGCCGCTGATCACGTCCACGTTCGACAAGAAGCGCCAGCGCGAATTCGGCCGCAACACGCCGATGAAGCGGCCGGGCCAGCCCAGCGAAGTCGCGCCGGCGTTCGTGTACCTCGCCTGCGACGACAGCAGCTACGTCACGGGGCAGTTCATCCACGTCAACGGCGGTGGGTTCATCGGCTGAAGTTTTGCCGAAGCGGCCGGCCAGCGTTGCGGGTCGGCCGCCCGCAGCCTCGCGCACGCCGGTGACCGGGCTCCGGCGCGTTAGGGCTGCCTGCGATTCGACGCACGGCCAAGCACTTCGCCTCGCGCCTCGGGCGTTGAGTCCGGCCTCGATGCGTCGCGAACGCTGTTTACGTCCCGACACGAAACCGTGGCCTTCGCCTCGTGCCTCAGGCGTCGAGTTCGGCCCAGCGCACGTACGCAGCGTCGAGTTCCGCCTGCATGCGTGCGAGCTCAGCGCCATGCGCCGCGATCCCCGCGCTGTCGCGCTGGTAGAACGCCGGCTCGTTCATTTCGGCGGTCATCCCCGCGATCTTCGATTCGAGCTGCTCGATACGCACGGGCAGTTGTTCGAGCTCGCGCGATTCCTTGTAACTGAGCTTGCGCTTGGGCGCTGCGGCCGCGGTCGCGACAGACGCTGCAATCGCCGCCGTGGGCTTCGCGGCATCGCCCGACGTGGCCTTGTCGCCGCGGCGCTCCGCAGTCGCCGGTCGCTGACGCAACCAATCGGTGTACCCACCAACGTATTCGCCCACCTGCCCATCGCCTTCCATGACGATCGTCGAAGTCACGACGTTATCGAGGAAATCACGGTCATGGCTGACTAGCAGCAACGTGCCGCCGTAATCACCGAGCAGTTCCTCGAGCAACTCCAGCGTTTCGACGTCGAGGTCGTTGGTCGGTTCGTCCATTACCAGCAGGTTCGACGGCTGCGCGAACAGTTTCGCGAGCAGCAGGCGGTTGCGTTCTCCGCCCGACAGCCGGGTGATCGGCGCTCGTGCGCGCTCGGGCGTGAACAGGAAGTCCTGCAGGTAACCGATCACGTGCTTGGGCTTGCCGTTGATCTCGACCGATTCGCGGCCCTCGGCCACGTTCTCGATCGCGTTCCAGTCCTCACGAAGCGTCGCGCGGTACTGATCGAAATACGCGACCTGCAGGTTCGTGCCGAGGCGGATCTCGCCAGAGTCGGGCGCCAGTTCGCCGAGCAGCAGCTTGAGCAGCGTGGTCTTGCCGCTGCCGTTCGGGCCGATCAGCCCGATGCGGTCGCCACGGAACACCGTCGTCGAGAAATCGCGCACGATCGAGCGGCCCTCGAAGCCGAACCCGACCGCCTTCGCTTCGATGACCTTGCGCCCAGAGGACTCGGCATTCGCGACTTCCATGCGCACGTTGCCTACCTGATCGCGGCGCTGTGAGCGCTCGCTGCGCATCGCCTTGAGCCGGCGCACGCGGCCTTCGTCACGCGTGCGGCGGGCCTTGATGCCCTGCCGGATCCACACTTCTTCCTGCGCGAGCAGCTTGTCGAAGCGCGCGTTCTCCTGCGCCTGCGCGTTCAGGCGTTCCTCGCGCCGACGTTCGTAGTTGGCCCAGTCACCCGGCCAGCTCGTCACCTGCCCACGATCGATCTCGACGATGCGCGTGGCAAGCGCGCGCAGGAAGCGGCGGTCGTGGGTGATGAAGACCAGTGCGCCCGACCAGCCCTTGAGGAAGGTTTCGAGCCAGTCGATCGCTTCGATATCGAGGTGGTTGGTCGGCTCGTCGAGCAGCAGCACGTCGGGCGTCGACACGAGCGCGCGTGCCAGCAGCACGCGACGCTTCATGCCGCCGGACAGACCGGAGAACGCGGCCTCGCCATCAAGGTCGAGCTTGGTCAGCGTCTCGACCACGCGCTGGTCGAGCGCCCAGCCGTCGGCGGCCTCGATCTTCGACTGCACGTCCGCCAGCGCGTCGGTATCGACGGTCTCGGCATGGCTGAGGTGGTGGTATTCGGCGAGCCAGCGCCCCAGGTCGCCCAGGCCGGCCGCGACGACATCCCACACCGCGCCGCCGGCGTCGGCGGGGACTTCCTGCTCCAGGCGTGAGACGCGCACGCCGCCTTCGCGACGCACTTCGCCGTCGTCGGGCTGCAACTCGCCGGACAGCAGACGCATCAGCGTCGACTTGCCGGCGCCGTTGCGGCCGATCAGCGCGATGCGCTCGCCTTTTTCGATGGACAGCTCGACGCGTTCGAGCAGCAAGGGGCCGCCGACGCTGTAGTCGACGTTCTGCAGGGTAATCAGGGGCATGCCGCCATTGTACGGGCACGACGCCGCTGGCTCGGGCGCGGTAGACGCGGTAGAGCGCTGCGGGCGCCGCGCTGGGACCCGCAACCGGCGGTCAGTGCCCGACTAGCTCACGACTAGCGCGAGCGTGCGTTGACCTCGACATCGATCCGCTCGGCCAGCAGGCCCTGACCGGTGGGACGGCCCTGCACGCGGACGACGTCACCGGATTCCAGCTGCTCGGGGCGGAGCTGCTGGCCGCGGTACTCGACCCGGGTGCGTTCGTCGTAGAACACCTGCTCACGCGCGCCGCTGTAGCCGCCACGCGTGAGTTCGATCACCCGCCGCCGCGGATCGACATAGCTGATCGCGCCCTGCAGGTCGTTGCCGTAGTAGCTACCGCCGCCACCACGCGTGTCGCGCACGTTCTGCACGACCTCGATGAACCGCGCATGCAGGCGGCCGCCGGCATCTTCGGCTTCGATACTGATGCGGTCGCCACGCTCCAGCCCTTCAACCGGGTACTGGCGGCCCTGATAGACGAGCTGCGTGTTGCGGTCGTAGGACACCTCGATCGCGCGCCCCCCGCCGTATCCGCCGCCATCCGGGCTGATCACTACGCGCCCGTAGCGCGGGTCGACCTGCTGCACGGTGCCGAGCACCCGCTGCGAGCCGTAACGCCCGGGGTCGCCGCTGCCCGGGTAGCCCTGGCCGGGGTAGCCCTGGCCCGGATAACCCTGCCCCGGGTATGCATCGCCCGGGTAGCCGGTGCCCGGATAACCGGCACCCGCGCCACCGCCGTAGGGCGTTGCACAACCGGCCAGCAACGAGAGCGCAAGCAACGGCGCAGCAAAGCGCAGCCGCGAAAAGCGATTTCCGAACGATGCAGGCATGACCGGGACTCCAACGGGACCGTAGCCAGCATCCATCCGAGGAGGTGAATGCGGGGTCTGCATGCGGACTACGGGCGTTCGATGCGTTTTACCCGGCGTGCATGGCACGTCGCGCGTCGCGCTGCCACGCACAGCCGAAAGCGCGGCCCCGAACCCCCGACGCGCGAGACCTCTGCGTCCCTATGAGCTGCACGAAAGCATCGAGCAGCCCGCCTTCGTGCGAGCCCAGTCGGGGCGCCGCTCCGCGAACCGCTCCATGCCCGGCTGGTCGTCGTAGGGTCTTCGCATTACTTCGAGCAGCTCCTGGATGCCGGATGGGTCGCCCTGCTCGGCGCGGTCGATCGCAAGCTGAGCCAGGTAATTGCGCAGCACATAGCGCGGATTCCCCAGGCGCATGCGCTCGCGGCGGTCTTGTGCCGACAGTGGGTCCTCGGCCACGCGGCGGCTGTATCGCTCAAGCCACGCGAGCAGCGCCGGCGACACTTCCTCGCGCTTGCCGTCGTCGTAGAACGCTTCAGCGAACGGCGCGAGCGAGCGGGCCTGTAGATCGGCATCCATCAGCGCGCGGAAGAACAGCGTCATATCGACCTCGCCGAGCGCGAGCAGCGCATACAGCGCCTGCATCATCTCGACGTCCTCGTCGCGGCATTCCGCAAGTCCGAGCTTGCGCGCGATCGTCTCCCGGTCGGCATCGATCCAGGCGTCCACGTAGTTTTGCAGCGCTTCCTCCAGCGGCTCGACCGATTCGAACAGCGGCACCAGCGCGTTCGCGAGCTGCACGAGGTTCCAGTGGGCCACATGCGGCTGCTGGCCGAAGCGGTAGCGGCGCTGCTGGCGGTCGGTGGTGTTCGGCGTCCAGTCCGGGTCGAAGTTGTCGATCCAGCCGTAGGGGCCGTAATCGATCGTCAGGCCGAGGATCGACATGTTGTCGGTGTTCATCACGCCATGCACGAACCCCACGCGCATCCAGTGCGAAACCATGACGGCCGTGCGGCTGCACACCTCACCGAACCATTGCGCATAGAGCGCTTCGCCCTCGCCTTCGAGGTGCGGATAGTCGCGTCGAATGCAGAAATCGACGAGCTTGCGCAGCAGTTCGATATCACCGCGCGCCGCCGGCAGTTCGAAATTGCCAAAGCGGATGAACGACGGCGCGACACGACAGACGATCGCGCCCGGCTCGGGTCGCGCGTTGCCGTTGTAGAACATGTCGCGGATCACCTCGTCGCCGGTCCCGACCAGGCTCAGCGCGCGCGTGGTCGGTACGCCGAGGTGGTGCATTGCTTCGCTGCAGAGGAACTCGCGGATCGACGAGCGCAGCACCGCGCGCCCATCGGCACTGCGCGAGTACGGCGTCATGCCCGCACCCTTGAGCTGCAGCTCCCAACGCTCACCTGCAGCATTGATGGTCTCGCCTAGCGTGATCGCGCGGCCGTCGCCGAGCTGCCCGGCCCAGTGGCCGAACTGGTGGCCGCCGTAGTTCGCCGCATAAGGTTCCATGCCCGGCAGCAACGCATTGCCGCCGAACACGGCTGCGAACTCCGGCGAAGCCACGTCCGCTTCGCTGAAGCCGAGCCGCTGCGCCATCTCGGCCGAATACGCCAGCACACGGGGTTGCGCGACCGGCGTGGGCTCCACGCGCGACCACAGCGCACCATGCACCTGGCGCACGCGCGGTCCACTTTCGGCATCGCCGGGCAGCTCGCGGATGAACGCGTTGTCGAATCGGAGCGTTTGCATCGGAAATCCCCGCAGGAGTGCCTACACCGGCGCATCGTGGCCGCGGATATGCGAGCGCCGGGTGACCATGCGCGACCGCAGGCGGCGCACGACCCGACGCCAGCGTCGCCACCAAAGCGGCCCGACGTGCGCGCCGTCACGGCTCCGTTTCATCGGGCCGGCAGACGCGGATCGCCTACACTGCGGGATTATCCGAGTGGAAGAGACATGGCCAAGCCCAACTATTCGTTCGAGAAGCGCCAGCGCGAGCTTGCGAAGAAGAAGAAGCAGGACGAAAAGGCTGCGAAAAAGCAGGCCGAGCGCGACACCAGCCGCCCGCCCGAGACCGACGGCGGCACCCCGGGCTGAACCCGGTGGCCGCGGACCCCCGCGGGCGACGGATCTGGGTGGACGCCGATGCATGCCCCGGCGTTATCCGCGACATCCTGTTCCGGGCGGCCGAGCGCGCGCAGGTCGAGGTCACGCTGGTTGCGAACCAGTGGCTGCGCACGCCGCCGTCCCGCTTCATCCGCGCGCTGCAGGTCGAATCCGGTCCGGACGTGGCCGACAGCGCGATCGTTGAACGCTGCGCGCCGGGTGACCTCGTCGTCACCCAGGACATCCCGCTCGCCGCATTGGTGCTGGAAAAAGGCGCTGCCGCACTGAACCCTCGCGGCGAACGGTACACCAGCGCGAACATGGCCGAGCGGCTTTCCATGCGTAATTTCATGGACGAACTGCGCGGCGCCGGCATCCAGACCGGCGGGCCACCGCCGCTGCACGCGCGCGACCGACAGGCCTTCGCGAACGAGCTCGATCGCTGGCTTGTGCAGTCGCGCTGACCCGGGCATCACGCCCGTGCGCATACATCGCGCACACGCCGCGCGCGGGAGCGGCCGCTACACTGTCGACCATTCCGACCGGCTCCGCCGGCGCTGAACGAGCCTTGCCATGAGCGCCGAAAACGCTGCGCCTACGATCAAATTCACCGACCTCGAGCTGCCCGAGACGCTGCTTCGCGCGCTCACCGAAGTCGGTTACGAATCCCCTTCGCCGATCCAGGCCGCGACGATTCCGCCGCTGCTGCAGGGCCGCGACGTGCTCGGCCAGGCGCAGACCGGCACCGGCAAGACCGCCGCGTTCGCGCTGCCGATCCTTGCCCAGATCGATCCCTCCAAGCCGAAGCCGCAGGCACTGGTGCTTGCGCCGACGCGTGAGCTCGCGATCCAGGTCGCCGAGGCGTTCCAGAAGTACGCGCATCACCTGCCCGGTTTCCATGTGCTGCCGATCTACGGCGGACAGAGCTACTACCCGCAGTTGCAGGCGCTCAAGCGCGGCGTGCAGGTCGTCGTCGGCACCCCGGGCCGCGTGATCGACCACATCACGCGGGGCTCGCTGGATCTGTCGGAGCTGCGCTGCCTGGTGCTGGACGAAGCCGACGAGATGCTGCGCATGGGCTTCATCGACGATGTCGAGACCGTGCTCAAGAAGACGCCGGAGACGCGCCAGGTGGCGCTGTTCTCGGCCACGATGCCGGCGCCGATCAAGCGCATCGCGCAGACCTATCTCAAGGATCCGGTCGAGATCGCGATCAAGTCGACCACGACCACTGCGGCCAATATCCGGCAGCGCTACTGGTCGGTCAGCGGCGTGCACAAGCTCGATGCGCTGACCCGCATCCTCGAGGCCGAGCCGTTCGACGCGATGATCGTCTTCGCCCGTACCAAGCTCGGCACCGACGAACTGGCCGAGAAGCTGTCGGCCCGCGGAATTTCGGCCGCCGCGATCAACGGCGACGTGCAGCAGGCGCAGCGCGAGAAGACCATCCAGAACCTCAAGGACGGCAAGATCGACGTGCTGGTCGCGACCGACGTCGCCGCTCGCGGCCTCGACGTCGAACGCATCAGCCACGTGCTGAATTACGACATCCCGTACGACACCGAGAGCTACGTGCACCGCATCGGCCGCACGGGCCGCGCGGGGCGCGCGGGTGAGGCGATCCTGTTCGTGACGCCGCGCGAGCGCGGCATGCTGCGCGCGATCGAACGTGCGACGCGTCAGCCGATCGAACCGATGTCGCTGCCGACAGTCGAGACCGTCAACGAGCGCCGGGTCAACAAGTTCCTCGACCGCATCGCCGACACGCTCCAGGGCGGCGACATCTCGATGTACCGCGACCTCGTCGAACGCTTCGAGCGCGAACGCAACGTGCCGGCCGTCGAGATCGCCGCGGCACTTGCCAAGCTCGTGCAGGGCGACATGCCGCTGCTGCTCAAGGCAACCGACGACCAGGTGCGCGCGGCGCGCGCGCAGAGCTACGAGCGGCCGGAGCGTGACGGGCGCGAGCGCGGGCCCAACCCGCGCCGCGACGAGCAGCGCGGTGACCGCGGCGGGTTCGACCGCGCCGCGCCGCGGGGCGGGTTCGATCGTGGCGAGCGCGCACCGCGTGAACGCACCGCGCCGGACCGCGACGCCTCCTCGCCGCGCAGCCATTACGAGCGCAACGACGGTGCACCGCGTCAGGCGACGGGTGGTTTCGATCGGCACGATGCGCGCCCGACCCAGAACGCAACCGCGAACGCGGGTGAAGCGTTCTTCGACGACGCCGGCAGCGAAGCCCCACGCGAGCGCCGCGAGCCGCGACAGGCACCCGACGTCGGCATGGAGACGTTCCGCATCGAAGTCGGCCACGCGCACGGCGTAAAGCCGGGCAACATCGTTGGCGCGATCGCGAACGAGGCCGAGCTCGAGAGCCGCTACATCGGCCGCATCGACATCCGCGACTCGTACAGCCTGATCGACCTGCCCGAGGGCATGCCGCGCGAAGTCATGGAGCACCTCAAGCGCGTGCGCGTGGCGGGCCAGCAGCTCAAGCTCGCACGCGCCGGTGACGATGACCTGGCCGGCGGACAGAGCCGCGGCCCACGCCCGGCCGTACCGCGCGCCCCGCGCCCGGGTGGCCCACGCGGCCCGAACGCGGGCGGCCCCGGTGGCCGGCCCGGCTTCAAGCCACGCACGCCACGGTAAGCCCGCTGCTGCGGCCTGCAGCTGCGTAGCAGGCTCCGGCACCGCAAGCCTGGTTGCCGTCGCTTGGCCGGCAACGGAGGTCAGCGTGGCGCGGACCGCTGACCCGTCGCCTTCGACGCGCGACGGAAGCCAACCGTGAGTTCCGCTAGCGGCTGCTGTGGAGGGCGTCAGGAAACCCACGCGGTGCACAGCGGCGGCGCATTCTCCCGCCGCCGATTGCCGGCGTTGTGCGCGCGAAACGGGCTCGTGGCACCGCGGGAAGAGATCGTCGCCTCCTCTTCGATGTGAGCGCAGTCACAGCATCGAAAGTCCGTGCGCCCGATGGGGCGTGTCAAGACCGGATTTCACGCGTTCTTCGCCGTCGCGGGAACATCACTTGCTTCGAGGCGGGCTCATCCAGGCGCCTGCCGAAGGGGGCTACATGAAACTCGATGTTCTGGTGGTGGACGACTGCCGCGATATGCGTGAAACGGTCGCGGCGATACTGCAGCGTCAGGGACTGGAGGTTGCGCTCGCCGAGAACGGCCAGGCTGCACTCGCACTGCTTGCGCGCGGTGCCGAGCCGGGCTTGATCATCCTCGACCTGAGGATGCCGGTCATGGACGGGTGGGCGTTCCTCGAGGCATGCCGCGACCGGCCAGCGCGATTGAAGCGCACCGTCGTTGCAAGCTCGCTCGCGCGCCCGGCCGAACTGGCACGCATCCGCGCCGACTACGGTTGCCGGACGATGGACAAGCCGTTCGACATCGAAGCGCTGATCAGGATCGCGCACGAGGCCTGCAGCAAGCTCGCAGCGTAACCAGGCCGGCCCACGCGCCGGCCCGGGCTGGCGCAGTGGGCCGCACGCAGTGCCGATGCGAAACAAGCGTCAGAAACCGACGCGGCTGGATCCGGGCAGCCCGGAATACGGCCCGCCCTGCATCCGAATCATCGGCGCATGCCTGTCGACGCGGGCCGACTGCGCAGGATGCACGGCGCGACCCGAACGAATCGCACGCAACACGAATAGCGTTCCGACGCGACGCCCAGTCGGGCGGCGTAAATGCGCGATTAACTCAGCAGACATAGCGGCCGCTTCTGGGTGGATTTCCCCCGGAAATTAGCGTTGCTCTTCGCGCGTAGGGGCCTATGTTGGGTTACATGGCCACTGCCTCTCCCCACTACCGAATCGCAAAGCGGGCCAGCCGGTTCATGCTTTCGTTCGCGAAGGCGCAGAGCCTGGAGGCCGCCTTTGCTGAAGTGCCCACGCCGGCGAATCAGCGCCGCAGCACCCTTGGCCTGCTCTGGGGCGTCATCCTCGCGCATGCGGCGGCCGAGCGTTGTGACCGCAACTGCGCCCTCGAAGTCGCGCGGTTGATGCTGGTAGACCTGCCCGACGGAGCCGCGTCGTTGCGATGGCTCACCGAGCACCGTGACGATGACGAATTCCAGGCCTGGGCCGAACTGGGTGCAATGGCCGTCGAGCGTGCCGCTCGCGCGAACGATTCGATGCCTGCCTTGATCGACCTGGCCCGGCGCTACCGCGCGATCGCACCGGACGCTCCGCCGCCCGGGCGCGCACCGATGCCGATGCCGGGCAGCCGGTTGCTCGCCGACAACGCGCATCGCCCCGTTCGCCACGACCCGCAGTCACGCTCCCGCCTCGGGCCGTAGAACCCGCAAGCGCTGTTCGGGTGCCGGCGGCGTCCCGGCGGAGGCGGCCGGCATGTCGGAATGGCGATCGTCCGTCGGGACGGGTCCAGCGACGAGGGGGATCTAGCGGCTGCAATGCGCCCCGCCGAGAAGGTGACGAGCTGATCGATCGAGCGCGCGCCGGGGATGCGCTGACCCGTCCGGGACGCTGCTGCTACGCCGGTTCGTCACCTTGCGCGACCACGCGCGTGCGCGGGAACACCCTCTACTGCCGAGGCAACCGGATCCGGAACACCGTGCCCTGCCCTTCGGCGCTTTCGACCTCCACCGTTCCGCCGTGCGCCTCGACGAGCCCGCGCACGAGCGTCAGGCCCAGTCCCCAGCCGCGGCGCGCGCTGTTCTCGTGTGTTGGCCTGCGGAAGTGTGCGGTGAAGATCGCGGACTGCTCGTCAATCGGGATCGGCCGCCCCTCGTTGTGCACTTCGATCACCGTCTCGGCGCCGGAATCCGCGAGCGTGACGGTTACCGGTCGCCCCGGCGCGCCATAGCTGATCGCATTGACGCACAGGTTCTCGAGCGCGCGCCGGACGGTCGCGCAGTCCCATCGGCCCGGTAGTGAAACGGGGGCACGCACGATGAACCGATCGCCGTGCACCGTGCTCAGATCGTCCACCACCTGCTCGACGACCTCGCGCAGATCGCAGGACACCACCGACAGCGTGAGCTTTCCGCCTGCAGTGATGCGGTTCGCATCCAGAAGGTCGCGCAGCATGTGGTCGATGCGCTCGAGGTTGGCGAGCACGCGCCCGCTGATGCGCCTCACCTCGCCCGCGTCGTCCGCCTTGCGGCTGATCACGTGCGAGCCCATCGAGGCTGCCGACAACGGCGTGCGCAGGTCGTGCGACAGCGCAAGAACGAACTGGTCGCGCAGGTCCCGCTCGTCCTCCAGTGAAGACAGCGCGGCCTTCAACGAAGCCTCGCCTTCCACATGTGCGGTCACGTCCACCGCCGCCAGGATCACACCTTCGACGCCCGCTTCGCTCGCGAGGTAGGGATGCACATGCAGGTCGTAGTACCGCGTGCCTGTCTCGCCCGAGGCGTCGCCCGGCCATACGATCGCAAGGCGCCGCACGCTGATCACCTCGCCGTCGTGGTACACGCGGTCGAGCAGAGGCAGCACCTTGTGCAGCCCGCGCGCCGACGAGGCCAGGTCGGCGTCGATCGCTTCCGCATCTGCGAGAAGCTGCCGCATCGCGATGTTCTGCAGTTCGATGCGATGCCCTGCCCCTTTCAGCAATGCCACCGGCAGCGGTACCGCCAACAGCACGTTGCGGAGCAGCTCGCTCTGGCGCGAACAGACGTCGATCTGGTGGTCGAGCCGGAGCTTCGCCTGCCGGAGGCGCTCGTTGGCGTCGCGGACCTCCAGCGTCTGCGCGGCCACCTCGGCTTCGAGCTGCGTCGTACGTGCGGCCTGCTCGACGAATGCGGTCACGTCCACGACACGGTGCAGGATGTGGGTCCAGGCGTCCGATCGCATCGAACACGGGAGTATTGATCGGGCTCCAGTACCGCTGCACGAACTCTCCGCTGTCGGGCAGACGGATGTCGTAGCGCTGCAGCGGCATGTGGTCGGGCACGCGCCGCTCCAGGACACGCAACAGCGACGCGTGCAGGTTCTCGACCGCGCGTGACTCGCTGTCGTCGGGGTTGTCCGGGAATGCATCGAATACATGCCGGCCCAGCAGGTTGTCGCGCTGCGTGCCGGTGGCTTCCAGATATGCGTCGTTGACCTCCGCAATTTCGAGACCGGGCGTGAGGACCAGGTGCGGCGCCGGCGTCGCGTCGAACAGCGCCCGATAGTCGAGGGGCGGCGGGGTTTCCACGGGTTCGCTCATGGCTGGCTCGTCGACGGCACGCGCCCGAGCATGGCAGCGGGTGTGTAGGCGGTCCGCCAAGGCGACGTCGGCGGACCGAGGCCCATTGGCGCCCGCCTGACGACGGGAGGGCTCAAGGGGCGCGGCGCGAAGGAGCGGGCGTCCGGCAAGCGGAGTCGAGGCACGGGGCCGTCACGAACGGACGTTCGAAATAACCGGAATAAACTGATAGGCGTTACCGCCGAGAACGGTTCTTCATTTACTGTCGAGCCGCTCGAATATCCACCAGCGGAACGCTTGCACTTATTACAGCTGCGCTACGCGTCAAAAATACTCCCCGACCGCAACCCGTCGCTCACAGGTAGATTTCTATCCGCTATATTCGCAGTCGAGTTGAATTACCGCACCAAAACATAATAATCACGCGAAATTACTGGGCAATCCGATAATATGCAGTTGTTCGCAATGAGGCGGACGTTGAACCAGACACAAGGAGTACACCATGGACAAGAATAATCATCGAGAAAAGGGTGCCGATCGCGAAATCAAGGGCACCGCGAACGAAGTGGCGGGTCGTGTAACGGACGACCGCTCGCAGGAAATGAAGGGCAAACTGCAGCAGAACGTCGGCTCGGCTGAACGTAAGCTCGGCGAGTCGCGCGACGACGATTCCTCGCGTCGCTAACCATGGATGGACTGGCCGGTGAAGTGCGCTTTGGCTGACTGATCTAGTCGCTGCGGCGGAACCGGCAGAGAAAGGGCAGCTCACGCTGCCCTTTTTTATTGCGCGCACGACTGAATCGCGCGCGGGGACCCGATCGAAGCCGCGGCGCATGACCGCGCTACTCGAGCACTCCTCCACGCAGCATCCGCAAGGGCCAATGCCCGGGCCGCAGCCAAAAGGCCTGTATAAAAAGGCCCCGGTGGAGATCCGGGGCCTAGGGCGCCTGCATGACAGCTCATCGCGTTGCAAAGCGCCCAGCGCCACCCTGAAGCGCCGCAACCGATATTCGCGACCTCAGGGTCAATAGACCGTGACAAACGCAGGGCGCTGACGCATCGCAACCACGAGTTCATCGTCCTGATGGGCGACGACGATCCGGCGCGTGTGGGTTCGGCGCGTGACCGATCAACACGCGGCATCTGTGTACCCCGCATCTGACGTCGTGGCACACCTCTCAGACTGCGAGCAGCCGCACCAGCCGCTCCGGGTCGACCGGCTTGACGAGGTGCTCGTCGAAACCGGCCGACAGCGCGGCCAGCCGGTCCTGCTGCTGGCCGTAGCCGGTCAAGGCGAAAAACCGCGCACCGGCCGTGACATCCAGTGCTCTCAGCCTGCGGACCAGCTCGTATCCGGTCATGTCCGGCAATCCGATGTCGAGCACGAACGCGTCATAGCGCCGCGAATCGTCGACCAGACCGAGCGCCCCCGCGCCGCTACCGGCCACGTCCACTGCATGGCCGTGCAGGCGCAGCACCTCGGCCACCATCGTCGCCGCATCGGCGTTGTCATCGACCACCAGCACGCGCTTGTACGAGCTCGCCGCATCCGTCTGCGTGGGCAGCGTCGGCAGTGCTGGGCCTGCGTGGTCCATGCGGGGTAGCAGCACGCAGAACGTGGCGCCTTTGCCAGTGCCTTCGCTGTCGGCGGTCACCTCGCCACCGTGCAGCCGCACGATGCTGCGCACCAGCGCAAGGCCGATGCCGAGCCCGCCCTGGGAGCGATCGGGCGTGCGCGCGGCCTGCGTAAACAGTTCGAAGATTTCCTGCAGCAGCCCGGGCTCGATTCCCACCCCGCTGTCGCTGACCTGTATCCGGACATGCGCCTGCTGCGCGTCGACGAGCAGCTCGAGTTCGCCTCCAGGCGGGGTGTATTTCGCCGCGTTGTTGAGCAGGTTGACGATCACCTGGATCAGACGGGCGCGGTCGCCGCGGACGATCAGCGGCTCGGCGCTGAGTGAGGTGCGCAGCTCATGGCGCCGCGCCTGGACCAGCGAGCGCACCTGTTCGACCGCAGCCGTGGCCACGGATTTGAGATCGACCGGCTGCTGCTGCAGCTGCACGAGCCCACGCGTGACGCGGGAGACGTCGAGCAGGTCGTCGACGAGTTCGGTCATGTGACTCGCCTGGCGCGCGATGATCTCGCTCGCCTCCCGCGCCTGCGGGTTATTGCCCACCACGGCCTTCAGCAGCTCGGCCGCCATATTGATCGGCGCGAGCGGGTTGCGCAGTTCGTGCGCGAGCATCGCGAGGAACTCGTCCTTGCGACGGTCGGCGGCCTGCAGCGCGTGATAGAGGCGCGCGTTGTCGACCGCCACCGCAGCCCGGTTGCCGACCTCCATTGCAAGGTCGAGGTCCGCGCGCTCGTAGTGCCTGCCGCTTTCGGCAAACACCAGCGTCAGCACACCGATCGCAACGCCACGGGCGCGCAGCGGCACGCAGATGTAGGACCGCAGCCCCAGCGCCCGCAGCATCTCGAACTGCTCACGGTTATGGGTCGAACGCTGCAACAGCTCGTCCGACAGCTGCGGCACCCAGCTCGGCTCGCCTGTGCGCAACGCATTCCAGACGCCGTTGGGCACGTCCTGGCGCGGCGGGTACTGGGCGTGCATCCGCGTGCCGATTTCGATCTTCGCCGGGTCCGGGTGATGCAGCGCGATGCGTTCGAGCTCGCCCGCCGGCGTGAGCAGGTCGATCGCATACCAGTCCGCCAGACGCGGCACCAGCACGACCGCCAGGCTGGACAGCGTGGTCTCGTAATCGAGCGAGGCGCCGAGCACCTGGCCCGCCTCCGCCAACAGCCGCGCGGTGAGTTCGGCGCGCTTGGCGCCGGTCACATCGATCGCGATGCCGAGCACGCGCCAGGGCCTGCCGTCGGGGCCGGGCTCGATACGGCCGCGGGTCTGGATCCAGCGCAGGTTTCCGTCAGGCCCGCGAACGCGGTATTCGAGATCGTAGGGCGCAACGCCCGTGAACGCCGACATCGCCGCCTGCTCGACCGCCGGGCGGTCCTCCGGGTGGACCAGCGCGATGAAGTCCTCAACACGCTCCACGGGGATGCCCCAGAACTCGACCGGGTCGGTGGACGACACGACCGCGCCCGAAACCAGATTCCACTCCCACGCGATCATCTGCCCGATCTGCAGCGCCTGGTTGAGGCGCTCCTCGGCCGCCTCGGCGCGCTCGAGCGCCTCGACGCGGTCGGACACGTCGACGACGAACGCAGTCAGCCCCGCCATCACGCCATTCGCGTCGCGGATGGCCGACGCGCTGCTGCGCGCATGAATCAGCGAGCCGTCACGGCGACGGTATCGCTTGGAAAGCACGACGCTGGCGGCGCCACGACGGAGCTGCTCTACGGACTCGCGCGTGATCGCAACATACGGCGGGTCGGTGACCTCGAAGACGCTCCGGCCAAGCAGCTCGTCAGCGCCATAACCGAGCATGGCGCACCACTGTGGGTTGACGTACACCATGCGGCCGTCAGCGTCGGTCTGCACGACGCCGACCACCGCATCCTCGACCATGCGCAGGAAATGCTCGGGCCTGTCTGCGAACTGCACGGCTGGGTTGTCCTCGTGGGTGATCACAGTCTGGCGCAATCAGGGGTTCGCAGCGCGCAACGAGCCTTCGGCGGGTGTGATGCCGCCTGCATGTCTGCGCGCAGGACACGGTCCGACTAGTGGCACAACCCGGAGCCGGAACCAAGCGCCAGCACCCGCGGCCCCGTGCCGCAACACTCCGGCGCAGCGATAAAAGCAAGCCCCGGGCTGGGCCGGGGCTTGGGTATCGAGCGTCAGGGGTCCGCTGCGACGGAGGACGGCGCGACAGGCACCCTTTTTACGCGGGCATAACAGGACGACGCGATGTCAACGGTATCGAACGCTCCTCCCTAGCCCGTCGCGGCGCCTCCACAGCGGGGCCGGTTAGCGATACACGAAGCCCATCACTTCCTCAGCGCTCAGCTTCCCGTCACCGGACGTGTCCAATTCCTTGAACCGGGTGGACAGGCGGCCGACCGCGGCGCCGCGCGTTGCCGTGGTGTCGAGTTCGGCGCTGGTCAGGTAGCCGTCATCGTTGATGTCGACCACGCCGAAGTCGATGTTGTTCTCGGCCTTGAGAGCCTTGCCTCCAGTCGGCCAGGAAATCACCACCACCGGGCCGCGAGGCGTGTCCAAGGTGACCGTCTCGACGCCTTCCAGCATCTCGACCGGGACGACCTGCCGCACGACCGGCCCGTTCGGACCCATCGACATTGCCGGGCCCACCGGCACGACCGGTTCAATCTGGCGCTTTGCCTGCGCGTCGGCCGCTCCGGTCGCGAAACAAAGAGCGATTGCGGCACCAAGGCCGAACAGATTCTTGCTGATCATCGTTGTATCTCCTCTGTCATTGGTTGTTGCTGGGGCCGCCGGACGCAATAAGCGCGGTGTGGCGGCCGGGCTATGGGGTGTACCTAGCGCGGCTGCGATCAGTCGAACCAGTCGACCCCGAAGCCGAATTCGTCGTCGTCGAGCAGGCCGTCGTCGTTCTTGTCCCATACGCCGAACGCGCCCTCGCCAAACTCGTCATCGCTGAGCACGCCGTCGCGGTTCGCGTCCCAATTGACGAACGCGTTGCTGTCCAGGCCCCACCCCGCCGATGCCGACGCGAATTCGCCATTCGACAGCATGTTGTTGTTGTCCTTGTCCAGGACGTCGAACCAATCCTGTTTGTCGAAGCCCATCCGGAACTCGTCGTTGCCGATAAGGCCATTACCGTCCATATCCCACTCGGCGAAGCCGACGTCGGCGTCCCCGAGCCCGAACGGCATGGCCGCGCAGCCACTCGCCAGAATCACAGCCAGGCCGAGCGTCGCAAGCCTTGTAATCCTCATCGCGCACCTCCCTATTTTGAATCCTTACTCCCATCCAATTACGGGGCAGCCGACTCCATACTGCACCGCACCAGGTGGACGCAAGGTGCACTCGACCATTCGATGGCCTTAGCCCACACCGCCCGCGTTAATGATGAGCCATAATTGAAACATTCCCCCGGCGTCGTGAATACGGTCGAATTCTAGGCATTTCATCGGGCAACGATGGGGGACACGGCATTATTGTCGGGTGGTCTACGCTCTATCGCGACCACGCCCGTTAAATACCAGAGGAGCAAATCATGAAAATGCGAAACGCGATTACAGCGCTCGGCGTATCGGCCCTTATCACCCTTGGCGCCGGCTGCGCGCAGGACGACGTGGTGGCCGACGCCGCCGTGGCGGAAACCCCGCCGGCAGTCGGCGTTGCCGCCGATCCGGTGGTCGAACCCGTCGTCGGTGCAGATCCCGCGGCTGTGGCGCCGGGCGCCGCGATCGGCGACGCGGGCGTGGCTGATCGCCCGACCTTCGGTGCCTGGGACAGCAATGCTGACGGCCTGCTCGACAACAACGAGTTCCGGACCCGCTTCAACGACGGCGACTGGTACGGCGACTGGGACGGTGACCGCAACGGCACGCTGTCGACTGCGGAATTCGGCGCGGTCAACACCGCATGGGGCGATGCACCCGGTGGCGTTGATACGAACGGCCTGTTCGACGTCTGGGACTCGGACGAGGACGGCCTGATCGGCAACGATGAGGCGGCCACCGGTGCGTTCACCGCCTGGGACCGTGACCGCAACAACACGATCGACCCCAACGAGTTCAACGCGGGCGTCAATTGGTTCGACTGATAAATGCCGCTACCGCAGGGGGCCGGGCCGGTAGCGCACGGGCGCCATGCGCCCGGCCCCCTGCCCGCCTCTGCACCCGCCCTGCATCGCCGCCGCCAGCGCGAGGCAGTGCGTCGGCCGCCTGATCGCCACACCTGCCGGTGCCGCTCACCTCGGCGGAGCGTCAAGCGTCCGCGGCGAGTCCCATGCCGCTTTCGAAGCAACGCCTACGTCCATCGAGCGGGTCGACGAAGGCCAGCGAACGCGCGAGCAGACTGAGCGGCCGCGCGAAGTCGTCGGCATCCTGATCAGCCAGAACCGGATACAGCGGGTCGCCCAGGATCGGTGCACCGAGCGCCGCCATGTGCACGCGCAGCTGGTGCTTGCGCCCGGTGACGGGCTCGAGTGAGTAACGCCACACGCCGTCGCCTTGTGCGATTACGTCGATGCGCGTTTCGCTGTTCGGCGGGCCATCGACCTCGCGCATGCGGAAGAACGGCTCGCCCCGCTCGACACGGGTAGAACGCACGAGTGGAAACGTGACCTGCGCCAACGGCGCCGCCAGCGCCTCGTAGCGCTTGTGGATACGACGCTCGCGGAACAGTGCCTGGTAGCGCTCGCGCGCGGCGGGCTTGCGCGAAAACATGACGAGCCCCGCCGTCAGCCGGTCGATGCGGTGCAGCGGCGCGATGCGGGCATCGTCGAACCTTCGCACCAGCCTCGCGAGCAGCGTCTCCGATACGAAGCGACCGGCCGGGGTAACCGGCAGGAAATGCGGCTTGTCGACGACGATCAGGTGCTCGTCGACGTGCACGATCACCTCTTCGACAGGCAACCGCGCTTCCTGCACGACTTCGCGGTAGTAGTAGACGTCCAGCCCGGTGCGATGTGGCGCATTTGCGGCGAGGACTGCGCCGTCCGCCACCAGCACGCGACCGCGCGCAAACCGGTCGCGCCAGGCGTGCGGCGGCACCTGCGGAAAATGCGCGCAGAGCGCTTCGAACACCGTCGCCCACGGGCCGGGTGGAAGCTGCAGATGGCTTGGGGCGACGCCATCGATCGGGCCGGGACGGTTCATCGCGCCAGCTTAGCGGGCCCGTCGCGCCTAGAATGGCGGCCCCGCATCGAGTCCCCACGCCATGTCGCCGAAATCCACCGTCGTCAAAGCCGAACTGCAGGTCAGCGACATGGACCGGCACTACTACGGCATGCACAACCTCACGCTGGCCCAGCACCCCTCCGAAAACGAGGAACGGCTGATGGTGCGGCTGCTGACGTTCGCACTGCTTGCGGACGAGCGGCTGGAATTCGGCCGCGGCCTCTCGGATGAGAGCGAGCCCGACCTGTGGCGCCGCGACTACACCGGCGAGATCGAGCAGTGGGTCGACCTGGGCCAGCCGGACGAAGCCGACATCCGCCGCGCCAGCGGTCGTGCGCGTCAGGTCGTTATCGTCACCTACAGCGGCAACAGCGCGCAGATCTGGTGGGAAAAGAACGCGGCTGGACTGTCGCGCCTGAAGAACCTCACCGTAATCGACATCCCGGCGGACGCGGTCGCCTCGTTGGTCGCGCTGTACCAGCGCAGCATGCGGCTGAACTGCCTGATCCAGGACGCCGAGGTGCAGCTGATGAACGAAGCCGATTCGATCGCGCTGCGCCCGGTGTACCGCATGACGGCCGCCGCCACGGCCTGAACCCGCCGTGGAGCATGCGGATGTCATCGTCATCGGCGGCGGCGCAGCGGGCCTGTTCTGCGCACTGACCGCGGGCCAGCGCGGCCGGCGCGTGGTCGTCATCGAGCACGCGAACAAGGTCGGCAAGAAGATCCTGATGTCCGGCGGCGGGCGGTGCAATTTCACGAATACCGGCACCTCGCCCGACAACTACCTTTCGGCCAATCCGCATTTCTGCAAGTCGGCACTCGCGCGCTACACG
The DNA here is from genome assembly GCF_042434515.1 of Lysobacter korlensis. Lineage (NCBI taxonomy): Bacteria > Pseudomonadati > Pseudomonadota > Gammaproteobacteria > Lysobacterales > Lysobacteraceae > Lysobacter > Lysobacter korlensis. The sequence continues at coordinate 1,551,931 of NZ_JBHLTG010000001.1, read as the reverse complement.
CCGTGGCACTTCATCGAAATGGTCGAGCGGCACGGCATCGCCTATCACGAGAAGGAGCTCGGCCAGCTGTTCTGCGACGAGTCGTCGAAGCTGATCGTGCGCATGCTGCTGGACGAGTGCGAAGCCGCCGGGGTGCGCATCGAGATCCAGTGCAGCGTCGATCGCGTAGTGGCCAGCGACGATGGCGGCTTCGCGGTGCACACCACGCGTGGCAGCTTCGCAGTGCCATCAGTGGTTGTCGCGAGCGGCGGGCTGTCGATCCCGAGCATGGGCGCGAGCGGCTTCGGCTATGAGCTCGCGCGGCAGTTCGGCCATACGGTGCTGCCAACGCGCGCAGGGCTGGTGCCGCTTACGCTCAGCGGCAAGCACCAGGAACGCCTGGCCGACCTCAGCGGCGTCGCGTTGCCGGTCACGGCAACCGCGAACGGACAGAGCTTCAGCAACTTCATGCTGGTCACGCACCGCGGTGTCAGCGGCCCGTCGATCCTGCAGATCTCGTCCTACTGGCAGCCCGGCGATGAGCTTGGTATCGACCTGCTGCCGGATCAGGATGCGCTCGATGCGCTGCTGCGCTGGCAGCGCGAGCGCCCGTCGGCGGAGCTCAAAACCGTGCTGGGCGACGCGATTCCGAAGCGCTTCGCGCAACGGCTTTGCGAGGTCTACCTGCCGCAGGTTCAGCCCGGCAAACCGATGAAGCAGTACACGCCCGCGCAGCTGCGGGCGATCGCCGACGTGCTGCAGGCATGGCCGCTGGTCGCAAGCGGCACCGAAGGCTACCGCACCGCGGAAGTCACGCTCGGGGGCGTCGATACTGACGAGGTGTCATCAAGCACCATGCAATCGCGCCGTGTGCCGGGGCTGTATTTCGTCGGCGAAGTGCTCGACGTGACCGGCTGGCTCGGCGGTTACAACTTCCAGTGGGCCTGGGCGTCCGGATACGCGGCGGGCAACGCCGTCTAGGCATTGCCGCGCCGCCATGCGAACGACTCAATGCAGGTCGATGCGCTCGTTTTCGGTCATGCGGTTGCCCGGGTCGCGGGTCACCGCCGTGGTCAGGAAGTACAGACCCTTGCCGATCGCCGTGCTGGGACCGTCCCAGTACTCGGCGCTTTCCGCGTCAACGCGGATCAGGCACAGGTTCGGATCGTCCTTGCCGCCCTTGAAGAACACACTCATGCCCGGCGACCACTTCTCGTCGATGATCGCGCGGTCGCGCACGATCGAGGCGCGGCCCGACACGGACACGTAGATGCCCTTGCCACGCGACTCGTAGGAGACGTTGACCTGCGGATTGGCTTCGATCTCGCGCACCTTCTCGGTGTCGTACGCGGTCGCGAACCACAGCGTGCCGTCGGCGTCGACATCCATCGTGTGCAGCGGGCGGCTCAGCAGGCGACCATCGGCCGAGATGCCGGTCAGCATCGCAACCTCGACGTCGTCGATCATGTCGTGCAGTTTTTTGAGGCCGGCTTCGCGATCGTCCGCGTGGGTATGGTCGTGGTGGCTCATCTGGCTCTCCTTGGCAATCGGGGATCCTTCGATCACAACAGCCGGCCCGGAAACAGAAGGTGAAACACCCAACCGGCCTATGCTGTGGCGTTTTCTGGAGACCGACGATGCATCCGCTGCGCACCCTCGCCTGTGGCTTCACCCTCGTCGCTGCGGTCGCGCTCGGCGGCTGTCGCGACCCCGGCCCGCCTCTTGGCGGCAGCGTTGCCGAACTCGAGCGCATCGATCTGCGCGAAGGCACCGGCGCGGTTGCAACGCCGGGCAGCGAAGTCACCGTGCACTACACCGGTTGGCTCTATGACGAACGCGAGCCCGACCGCCGCGGGGCGAAGTTCGACAGTTCGCTCGACCGTGGTGAACCGCTGACGTTCCTGCTCGGTGCCGGCCGTGTGATCCGCGGCTGGGACGAGGGCGTGGCCGGCATGCGCGTCGGCGGCAAGCGCACGCTGATGATCCCGACCGGCCTGGGTTACGGGCGAAGCGGCGCAGGGAATGCGATACCGCCGAACGCGTCGCTGGTGTTCGACGTCGAACTGCTGGGCGTCGAATCGCGCTGAGCCGGCGGGCGCGGACGGGGCCGCGGGCGACGAGCGTGGCCCGGTGTCGCCGCTTACGCGGATTCGTCGACCAGCGGCTGCAGGGCGGGATCGAGCGCGACGCGTGCGTCGAACACGAAGCAGCGGCCGTCGTAGCCGAATCCACCGACGCGCTCGAAGTAGTTGAGGATGCCGCCCTCGAGCTGCAGGAGGTTGTCCATACCGTCCGCACGCAGGTGTAGCGCGGCTTTCTCGCAGCGGATGCCGCCGGTGCAGAAGCTCACGATCGTCGCGTCGGCCAGTTCGTCGCGGTGCGGTTCGAGCGCGTCAGGCAGCTCGGTGAAGTTGTCGATCGGCAAGGTCAGCGCGTTTTCGAACGTGCCGTAGCCGAATTCCTCGCGATTGCGCGTGTCGAGCAGCACCAGCCGCCGCCCGTCGTCGTCGTGGCCCTGCGCGATCCAGCGTGCGAGCGTTTCCGGCTCGACCGCGGGTGCGCGTTCGCGCCCAAGCGGCATCGCGTCCTCGCGCCGGAAGCTGATGATCTCGGGCTTGACCTTGACCTTGAGCCGGCCGAACGGCTGCATGCGGCTGCGGCTGACCTTGACGACGATCGACTCGAACCGTGCGTCGGCGCGCAGCGCATCGATAAAGCCGACGATCGCGTCCTCACCCCCTGCCAGGAACAGGTTGAGCCCCTCGGGCGCGACCAGCACGGTGCCGCGCAGCGCGGCGGCTTCCGCGCGTTCGCGCAGCAGCTCGGCGAGCGCGTCCGGGTCGTCGATCGAAACGAAATGGTAGGCGGCGATGTTCGAAATCATGCGGCGATTTTAGCCGGCCGCAGCTGTACCACCGGATGGCGCAGCGGCTGAAACGGGATCACCCCCACAGCATCGGCAGCCCTAGGTGCGGAGCGATCAGCCAGTACACGGCGGCGATCACGACGATCACCAGCGCCAGCCGCACCAGAGCGCCGACCGCCTTGAGCGCCAGCCAGATACCGAGCACAACGACCACTACCGCAATCCACAGGCTCATGCGCGCACCTCCGGGCCACGATGGGCCGTCAACTTCTGCCTGAAGACGATCATGCCCCGCCCTGCATCCCGGCACCCGGTTCGACCGGAACCAGCCGCAGGTCGTGGAAGTCGAAACTGAAATCGGTGAGCGGCGAGATCGCTTCCATGCGCACTTCGCGCACGCGCCCATCGTGGTCGAGCGCGAAGTTCACGAACGCATCCGCGTTGAGCCAGCGCTCGTCCCATCGCACGATGAAGGTGTCGTGCTGCCAGTGCTCGAGCGTGCCGACCAGGTCCTTGCTCGGCTTCATGCGCAACCGCAGCGTGCCGCCATCGCGCACGACCTCCACGTCGCCGTACCACGGGTCACGGTAGGTGCCTGCGTATCGCGGCAACGGCAGCGACGGCTTCGATCGCGCATCACGGGCGGCAACGTGCTGCTGCCAGTCGGTGTCAGCCTTGTCGCGCGCTTTCGCGAGCGCCGCGGCGTATGCGCTGATCCAGTCGGTGCGCGGCGCGCCGAGGTAGGTATCGAGCACGCGCAGTGTGATCGCGTGGAACGGTGCGGACAGCTCCGCACTGGTCAGCACGACCACGCCCAGCCCGTGCTCCGGCACCAGCGTCACGCGCGAGACCATGCCCGGCCAGCCGCCGGTGTGCCAGACCAGCTTGTGGCCGCGGTAGTCCGAGAGTTGCCAGCCTTCGCCGTAGCCCAGGAAGTTCGGCTTCGCGGGCAGCAGCTCGGGCACCGACGGGCTGCCGATTGGCATCGGCGTGATCACCGACCACATCGCGTTCTGCCGCTTTTCGCTGAACAGCCGCTGCGTCTTGCCGGCGGCATCGGTGTACGTGCCACCGGCCAGCTGCATGCGCATCCACTGCGCCATGTCGTGCACGTTCGAATACAGCCCGCCCGCGCCCGACACGTTGTGCCACGACACGCGCGGCGCCGGCACGGTGGTCCTGAAGTCGGCCTTCGCGTAACCGGTGGCGACGTTGTCGTCCACGCGCAACGCATCGCTGTTGTAGCGCGTATCGCGCATGCCCAGCGGATCGAGGATGCGCGTGCGCAGGAACGTGTCGAAGTCCTGCCCGCTGGCCTTCTCGATCACCAGCTGCGCCACGCCGTAGAGGATGTTGTCGTACGCGTACTGGCCCCGGAAGCTGCCTGTCAGCGGCACGTCGCGCAGCCGGCGCGCGACTTCCTCGGTGCTGTAGTCCGTGCCGGGCCAGTACAGCAGGTCACCCGCGCCCAGGCCCAGGCCGCTGCGATGCGCCAGCAGGTCGCGGATGCGCATTTCCCGGGTTACGTACGGGTCGGACATCTGGAACCACGGCAGGTGCTCGACGACGCGGTCGTCCAGATCGAGCCTGCCTTCGTCGGCCAGGATCGACAGCGAGGCGGCAGTGAACGCCTTGGTATTCGATGCGATCGCGAACAGCGTGCGCTCATCGACCCGCTCGGGCTCGCCCAGCTCGCGGACGCCGTAGCCGCGCTCGAGCACGATCTCGCCGTCCTTGACGATCGCGACGGCGATGCCGGGCACGTCGAACTCGCGCCGGGCCTGCTCGACGAAAGCATCGAAGTCGGCCAGCGACGGCGGCGCGGCCTGCGACGCAGGCGCTTCCAGCACGGGCGGATGGGCGGATGCGGCGGCCGGCAGCGCAAGGAACAGCGCGAGCAGCAGCGGGCGAATCGGACGGGACGGCAGGGTCATGCATCGATCGCGTGGCGGAACCGTGGCCACGATACCGCAGCGCCCGGGCGGGAGACCGCGTACGGCCCGGGCGCTGATGGCGCCCGCGACCGCCGCGGCTGCGGCACCTCGCGCCGTCGCAACCGCCGTCCTTGCCTATGATGGCGCCCCGTTCCGCCATCGCCCGCCCATGCCCGACCCGATCACCCTGCCCGGCCTTGCGATCATCGGCGGCGGCCCTGCCGGCCTGATGGCGGCCGAAGTCGCGCGCGCGGCGGGCATCGAGGTCGACCTGTTCGATGCGAAAGGCTCGGTGGGACGCAAATTCCTGATTGCCGGTAAGGGCGGACTCAACCTCACGCATGGCGAGCCGCGCCCGGCATTCGACGCCCGCTACCGCGAACGCACGGCGCAGGTCGGCCGGTGGCTGGACGTATTCGACGCCGACGCGCTGCGCGGGTGGGCGCGCGGCTTCGGCATCGAGACCTACATCGGCAGCTCCGGGCGCGTGTTTCCGCTGGACCGCAAAGCCGCCCCGCTGCTGCGCGGCTGGGTCAGGCGACTGCGCGATTCGAGCGTGCGCTTCCATGTGCAGCACCGCTGGACCGGCTGGACGGACACGGGGGCGTTGCGGTTCGAGACGCCGGACGGCGAGCGACAGGCCGAGGCCGCCGCGACCGTGCTGGCCATGGGCGGCGGCAGCTGGCCCGAACTCGGCTCCGATGGCGCGTGGTGGCCGGGGCTCGCGTCGCACGGCATCGAGCTGGCACCGCTGCGCCCGTCGAACTGCGGCTTCGACATCGGCTGGAGCGAACACTTCGCGTCGCGCTTCGCCGGCGCGCCGCTCAAGCCCGTCGTCGCCCACTGGCAGCTGCCCGGACAGGCGCCCGACTCGTTGCAGGGCGAGTGCGTCGTCACCGCGACCGGCATCGAGGGCAGTCTGGTCTATGCGCTTTCGGCTCCGCTGCGCGAGGCGATCGACCGCGACGGCGAGGCACGGCTCGAACTCGACCTTGCGCCGGGGCGCGAGCTGGACCGGCTGCGCGACGCGCTCGCGAAGCCGCGCAACGGACGCAGCCTCAGCGAGCACCTGCGGCGCCAGGCGGGCATCGAAGGCGTCAAGGCGGCACTGCTCTACGAAACACTCCATCGCGACGCGATGGCGGACGCGGACCGCGTCGCGGCGACGATCAAGCGACTGCCGCTGCGCCTGCGCAGCCCGCGGCCGATCGCCGAGGCGATCAGCAGTGCGGGCGGCATCCGCCTGGAAGCGCTCGACGACGCGCTGATGCTCAAGGCCCGCCCGGGTACGTTCGCCGCCGGCGAGATGCTCGACTGGGAGGCGCCGACCGGCGGCTACCTGCTGACGGCGTGCTTCGCAAGCGGCGTAGTAGCCGGCCGCGGCGCTGCCGAATGGCTCAGGCGGCGCGGCGCCGGCTGAGCCAGTAGCCGACCAGTCCGAGCCATGCCAGCACGAGCAGGACGACGATCTTCTGCGTAAGACCGCGCGGCGCGCCGTTCCACAACGCGTGACCCCACAGAGCGACGAATGCCGCGGCCGCAAGCGCAAACGCCGGCGCGAAGCGGTGCCGCCACGCGGCATCCAGCCGGATGCGCCAGGACTGCAGCAGCATCGCGGTGGTGACGCACAGGAACGCGGTCTGCGCGGCGATCCCATGAACCAGGCTTTCCAGCGTGCCGTCGCGCCCGGGCAAGCGGCTGTCGGTAATCGCCGTGGTACACAGCGCAAGCGCGGCGATCGCGAACAGCAGTGCCGGGGCGGCACTGCGCGCACCGCGCTGCAGGCCGAGGTAGCCCGCAGCGCCAAGCCCCGCGAGCGAGGCCGCCAGCCCGAAGTACGCCGCCTTCAGCCAATAGCCGTGGCCGCCGAGCAGATAGAAGCTCAGCGGCGCCTGCCGCCAGTCGAGGTCGGCACGCAGCGCCTGCACCGCAATCGCGGTGAACAGGAACGCCAGCACGCCCGCGAGCGAGGCAAGGCCCAGCCGCCGGACAACAACGGTCTCCTGCATGGCTGACCCCGGCGCGCGCACGTCAGTACGCGCCCATGAAGTCCTTCTTGCCGATCTCGACGCCGCCATGGCGCAGCAGCGCGTAGGCCGTCGTCACATGGAAAAAGAACTGCGGCAGGCCGTACTGCAGCAGGTAGGCCTGGCCACCGAGGCGCCGCTCCTTCGGCGTGCCCGGGCGCAGCACGATCTCGCGCGCGTCGCTGCCGTCGAACGCGCCTGCGTCGAGGCCCTCGATGAACTCGAGCGTACGTGCGATGCGCGCCTGCAACTCGTCGAAGCTCTGCTCGGTATCCTCGAACGAGGGCACATCCACGCCCGCCAGCCGCGCCGACACGCCCTTCGCGAAGTCGCAGGCGATCTGCACCTGCCGCAGCAGCGGGAACATGTCCGGATACAGCCGCGCCTGCAGGAATGCCGCCGGTTCGATATTGCGCGCCGTCGCATGCGCCTGCGCCTTGCGCAGCAACTCGGCCAGGCTGCCGAGCATCTGGCGGAACACGGGGACGGACGCGGCGTGCATCGAGAGGGTCATGGGGGCATCCAGGGATGAAGGGGCGCCGATGGTAGCCCGCCGCGCAGCCTGGCGGCGAAGCACCGGGAACGTGACCGCGCGCACGTATCGCAACCTGCGGCGCCCGGCGACGGTCGTGCAGGCGCCGCATGCTAAAGAATCTGCGCCTGATGCCGATGGCATGGCACATGAGGAAACCGCGACCGGACTGTCGCGGCCCCGATCCGTTGCCTGCCGCGCCTGCCGAGGAAGCCCGATGACGTCCCGAACCACCGTCCTGCTCTGTGACGACTCCCGCGCGCTGCGCATGCTGACCAGCCGCCAGCTCGTCGAGTGCGGCTTCGAAGTCGTCGGCGAAGCCGACAACGGCATCAAGGCCGTCGAGCAGTACCAGGCGCTCAAGCCCGACGTCGTATTGCTCGATCTCGTCATGCCCGAGCGCGATGGCAAGCAGGCGCTGCGCCGCATCCTCGAGCTCGACCCCGCGGCCCGCGTGGTGATCCTGAGCTCGCTCGGCGCCCAGGCCGATATCGAGGAATGCCTGCGCGTAGGTGCGAAGTCCTACCTGCAAAAGCCCATCGACGCCGACGACATGGTGCGCGTGCTGCGCGAGACGGTGGCCTGACATGGCAGTTAAATTTTTAGGTCAATTCCTGCTCGAAAGCGGCCTGATCGACAGCGCCCAGCTGCTCGAGGCGCTCGAAGTGCAGCGCGCGTCCAATCCTCTGCTCGGCGAACTCGCGCAGGCGCGCGGCTGGCTGACGGCCTCGCAGGCCGCCCGCATCAACGAGCGCCAGCGCGCCGAGGACAAGCGCTTCGGCGACATCGCCGAGGAAATGGGTCTGCTCGACGCGGGCCAGCTCGGCCAGCTGCTGGACGAGCAGAAGTCGCGGCGCAAGCTGTTTGGTGAAATCCTCGTCGAGCGCGCGATGCTCACGCGGGACCAGCTCGAGGCCGCGCTGAGGGCCCACCAGGCCGACCGCGAAGACGCGGTGCGCTCGCTCGAAGTCGGACTGTCCAGCCACCCGCTGGGCGACGTGGCCAATGCCACGATCGGCACCTGCAGCAAGCTGTTCCCGCGCCTGCTCAAGAGCCAGTGCCAGTTCTCGGCACTGGTTGGCGAAGGCGAGCCGATGCCGGCCTGCGACGCGCTTGCACACGTTGAAATCGCTTCCGCGCGCCCGCTGACGCTTGCGGTCGGCTGCGACCGCGAAACGATGACGAAGATCACGTGCGGCTTCCTCGGCATCACGCCGGCCGAATGCGACGAGGCACTGGCCCAGGATGCGCTCGGCGAACTGGTCAACGTGGTGATGGGTTATGTGGTCAGGGACGTGCTGCCGGAGGACATGGCCTACCGCCCGTCGCCGCCGGACTTCAGCGCCGATGCGACCACGCTGGTCAATGCGGGACGCCCGGCACTCGCGCTGGTGCTGACCTCGCAGCTCGGCTCGCTGCTGGTGATCGTGCGCGGCTGAGCCCGCAGTCGGGCCGCGTGACGCGCGGCCCGCTCCATCCCTGCAGCATCAACGCTTTTCCGTCACCGCACGTCGCAGGTTGATGCGCGCCTGCGCGTCGAGGCGCGCGTGGAAGAAGTCGCTCAGGTAGAGCCGCTCGCGAGCGAGCAGCCCCTTGAGGAAGCGGCGCCGGTTCAACCGGTACATCCATGGCGGCACGACGCCGCGATAATCGGCGGCAATGCCGCGGTCATACGCGGCGAATGCGGTCGGCTCGGCCCCCAGGATCGCCATGTCGCAATCGAGGAACAGCGCCTCGTCGTGATCGACGTCCGCAGGCGAAAGGCCGCCGTGACGCGCGGTAAGTTCGATCAGGTGCGCGACACGGTCGGCATCCACCTGCGGCTGCCAACACGCGAGGTGCTCGCGCGCAAGCCCGGCCGAGCGTGATTCGTTGTCGCTGCGGCCCGGCTCGTAGATCGCATCGTGGTAGAGCACGGCGAACAGCACCGAAGCCGGATCACGCCAGCCAGAGCCATCGGCCACCGCGCGGAACTGCCGCAGCACTTCGCGGACATGGTCGAAGTTGTGATACGCACGCGGCGGCGTTGCATACGCGTCGGCGAGCGCATGCCATTGCGCGTCGGGGACGTGCACCGGCAGCGGTTCGAGGTCAGGCCACATCGTCGAAAAGTCCTGTCTGCGCCTGGTACTGGTCGCGATCGATCAGCCCACCCAGCCCCACGCCGACCAGTCGGTACCGCGTCGACTCCGGCAGTGCGACACGCGCACGCAATGCCAGCGCGATGCGCGTCAGCTCCCCGACCGAAGACGGATGCACGGCCGGCGTCAGGCTACGCGTGAGAATGCGGAAATCCGATGTCTTGAGCTTGAGCACGACGGTGCGTGCAACCCGCCCGGCTTCGCGCTGGTAGCCGGCCCAGACCTTCTGCGCCAGGCGCTCGATGTGCGGCGCCAGTTCGTCCAGCGGCAGGTCCTGCTCGAACGTGTCTTCCGCCGACACCTGCAGCGACGGCCGCTCGGGTTCGACCGGATGCTCGTCGATGCCGCGCGCAAGCTCATACAGCCGCCGGCCCCATCGACCGAAGTGGTGCTCCAGCTCGCCAAGCGGCCGCTCACGCAGCTCGCCGACAGTCGCGATGCCGAGCGAGGTCAACCGCGCCTCGGTGACCTTGCCCACGCCGGGCAGGCGACCGACCGGCAGCGGCACGAGGAACGCCCCGACCTTTTCCGGGCGGATAACGTACTGCCCGTCGGGCTTGCGCCAGTCCGAGGCGATCTTCGCGAGGAACTTGTTCGGCGCGATACCGGCCGACGCGGTGAGCTGCGTTTCCTCGCGAATGGCGGCACGGATCGCCGCAGCGGTTTCGGTCGCACTCGGCAGTCCGGTCTTGGTCGTGGTCACGTCCAGGTAGGCCTCGTCGAGCGACAGCGGTTCGATCAGGTCGGTATGCCGCGCAAAGATTTCGCGGATCTGCCTGGATACCTGCTTGTAGCGCCCGAAGTCGGGCGGCACGAATACGGCATCCGGGCACAGGCGCTCGGCGCGCACGGCCGGCATGGCCGAGCGCACGCCGTAGCGGCGCGCCTCGTAGCTGGCTGCGCAGACCACCGAGCGCGCACCGCGCCACGCGACCACGACGGGCCGGCCGCGCAACGAGGGATCGTCGCGCTGCTCGACCGACGCGTAGAACGCGTCCATGTCGACATGCAGGATCTTGCGCGGAGCGGCCATGCGGCGTTGCGTGGTTCGAGGCCGACATTGTGGGCCATGCTTGGTCTGTCCGACCGCGCGTGCCGGCGCTCCCAAGCGCGACCGGAGCGCTCGCATCGAGGACCCGGATTTGCCGCCGGCGGCGCGGAGCAGCCCGATCACGACATCATGTTCGCGGCCCCACTGGGACGATCGGCCCATCGCCACCGCCGATGGACGCATGGACTCCAAGCCGACCTCAAGCCGCTGGCCCACGCAACTGCGAGGCCACCTTCAGAACATCGCGATCGACGTCGACGACCACGTCGACTCCGCATGGCGCCGCATCAACCGCCGCCTGGGCCGCAACCGGCCGAAGCACATCGCCGCCTACCGCGGCTTCGCGGATTCGCGCGGTGTGGAGCTGTTCGGGCGCGTGATGTCGGAAAAGCCGCTTGGCGGCCCCGGCGATGACGACAAGTGGTGGGACAACCTGCTCAACACGTACCGGCGCTTCGAGAGCGACGAGGTCCCCGATGTGCCACTGCGCCTGCAGTTCCGCGGCGCGCAGCTCGACGTGCGCAGCGACAGCGAGGGTTATTACACCGCAACGTTCGAAACCGGGGCGACGCCCAGTGACGAGCTGTGGGAAAACGCGGTCGTCTCGCTTACCGACGGCACGCTGACGACACCGCAGCCGGTGCTGCAGGTAGCTGACGGGCCGGGCATCGGAGTGATCTCCGACATCGACGACACCGTGCTGCACAGCGGCGTCACCGACTGGAAAACCGCAGCGCAGCTGACGTTCCTGCACAACGCGCGCACCCGCAAGCCGCTGGCGGGCGTCGCCCGGTTCTACCAGGCGCTGCAGGCGGGGCCGGACGGCGCCACGCGCACCCCGATCTTCTACGTGTCGAGTTCGCCATGGAACCTCTACGACCTGCTCGAGGATTTCATGGAGCTCAACGCGATCCCGGCGGGACCGATCTTCCTGCGCGACCTGGGTCTGGACACCGGCAAGTTCATCAAGACGCCGGGGCACGGACACAAGCTGGAGCGCGCCAGCCAGCTGATCGAGCGCTTCCCGCAGTTGCGCTGGGTATTGCTTGGCGATTCGGGCCAGGCCGACGCCGAGCTCTACGCGGAAGCCGCTCAGCGCTTCGGTGACCGCATCGCGGCGATCTACATCCGCGACGTGGATCCGGAGGTGGACTCCGCATTCGACACTGGGGTCGACGCGCATATCGAACGTGTGGCCGGCACGCAGGTGCCGATGCTGCGTGCAGGTGACAGCCTTGCGATGGCCGAGCACGCGGCGTCGCTTTCGCTGATTGCCGCAGGCACGCTTGCCTCGATCGCGAGGGAGGTGGGCCGGGATGCGGCGCGGCCGACGATCGGCGAGACCGTCGTGCAGGGCCCCTCGGCAGAAGGCGACGCCGGCCAGAAGCCGGGCCGTGCCGCGGGCGGCTGAGTCCGCGGTCCGCATTGCCGCCTTGGATCGGCGCGCGCTGCCGTCGCCAAGCCAGGCTGCTGCCACGCCCGAGCGCCTGCTTTCCGGCGCAGCGCCATAGGCCCGACGCCGCGCTTTGACGGCCATTGGGACGGAGAGCAGGCAAAGTCGACAATCCGGCGTTATCGCCGATTTCGTAAATAAAACGGCCAATTAACGTAAACAAAATTGCGTGCTTACGCACGGATGCATATTGCCTTTATCCGGAGTCTGTACATCACGGCAACGGCAGAGGCGAGGCGAATGAACCACACGGCTGCCATGGCACGGGCTTCAGGTAGCCCCTCCGCACCCGCAGGGAACGCCCGGCGCGTCCGCGCAGGCCTGACTGCGCTGGCTGCAACGCTGCTCGCGATCAGTGCTCCGTCCGTGCTGGCAAGCACGACCAGCGCCGCCGAAACCGGGCCCCGCCAAGCGAGCGCCAGCCTTGATTTCCGGATCGTCATTCCGGAGACGGTTCGCTTCGAACAGGGAGAGGAACAGCGCGGTCGCACCCGGCAGTTCACGAGCCGCACGGTGGAACAGGTATCTGGCCGTCAGGTCGTTACCATCGCCCGCCCCTGAGGCGGCGGCCCGACGCGCGGGCCACCACCAATCACACCCGGGCGATGGGCGGACTCAGCCGCCCTGCCCTGCCGCGGGCGCACCGGCCTTTGCAGCGGCATCGCCGCTGTATTTTTCGCCCTGAGCCGTCAGCAGATACCAGTGACCGGTCTGGTCCTTGACGTCATGCCCTGACGTGCGCCCCTGCCCCTGGTCCGCCGCGTAGCGGTAGAGCGGACGGTTGTTGAAGGTCACCTGCATCGAACCATCCGGCCGTTTGATGCTGGCTACCTTCGACGGATCGATGTTCGGACCGGCAGTCGGCTGGGTTTCGCCGACCAGCAGCGGCGGCCACACGCTCAGGCAGGCGCCAGTGCACTTGCTGCCGTCCCGATCTCCTTCGAGGGTGTAGACCGCCTGGCCTGCGCTGTCGGCGAGGTAGGTGCCTCCGTTCGGCCCCGGCGTCGCGCTTATGACGAGGGTGTTGCCCGTTGCGGGCGCATCGGGCATGCCGGTCCCGGCCGTCGTGTTGGCAGGCGTCTGCGCCATCGTCTGCGGCATCGCCTCAGGCGCCTGCGAGGCCGCCTCGTTCGGAGTGGTGACCACGGTAGGGCCGGCGCTGGCGACCTCGGCGTCGGCCGCGTCGCGGTTGCAACCCGCTGCCATGAGCAGCGAGGCTGTCACGCCAAGCGCGAGCAGTTTCGTCTTCATCGGAAAACCTCCTGGAGGGTGGAACCGGGGCGTCTGGCCGCGCGGCGAGACTGCACTGATAGGCAAGTGCGGGTGAACACGAGGTCGTGGCCGGATGGCAAGAGGATTCACCGCCGCCAAACGGCGGCAGGCACAGCATCGACGCGCTCTGCGACCGGCAGGGCACGCCTGCCATCGATGGAGAGTGCGCAATGAAAGGCCAGACCGTCGTCATTACCGGCGCCTCGAGCGGCTTCGGGCGGGGCATCGCGCTGGAGCTCGCCAGGCGCGGCGCCAACCTCGTGCTCGCGGCGCGTCGCGAGGACCTGCTCGACGCGCTGGCCGAGCAGTGCGGAAACGCGATGGCGGTGCATACCGACGTCAGCAACCCCGACGACGTCGAAAAACTCGCGCGCGCGGCGGTCGCCCGCTTCAACCGCATCGACGTGTGGATCAACAACGCGGGCGTGGCCGCACTCGGCCGCTTCGACGAGATCCCGCTCGAAGACCATCTGCAGGTGCTGCAGACGAATCTCGCCGGCACACTCGCGGGCAGCCATGTCGCGCTCGGCCGCTTCCGCAGCCAACGCTTCGGCACGCTGATCAACATGGCTTCGATGCTGGGCCACACACCGGCCCCCTACTTCTCGTCGTATTGCGCGAGCAAGTACGGCATCGTCGGCCTGTGTGCCTCGCTGCGGCAGGAGCTTCGCGCGCATCGCGAAGACGGCATCCACGTCTGCGCGATCCTGCCCATGGCGGCGGACACGACGTTCTACGAGCACGCCGCGAACTACACCGGGCACACGCTGCAGCCGTATCCGATCACCGACGCGCAGGAGGTCGTGGGCGCCGTCATTCGCACCATCGAGTCGCCACGCGACGAGGTGAATGTCGGCCTGCCCGCGCAGGCGGCGTCGCTCGGTCAGCAACTGGCGCCCTGGCTTACCGAGGCCGTCACGGGCGAGGTCACCCATCGTATCCAGATGGAGGACGCGCCCCCGGCGCCGGTCACGCGCGGCAATCTGCATGCGCCGATGGCGATGGGGCGCAGCGTGGAAGGCAACGTGCGCGCCCGAATGTCGCAGGAGCGCTCCCAGCGTCACTGAGCCGGCACGACGTTGCCGGCCAGCTTCCCCAATGACGCGCCGGGCTAGCTGCGCCCGGCTTTCTTGTTGCGGTACATCGCCGCGTCGGCCGCAGCCAGCATGCTCTGCGCGTCGTGGCCGTCATGCACGACCCAGCCGATACTGCCGCGGATCTCGAACGTGATGCCGTCGATCACGCGCGGCTTTTCAAGTGACTGCTTGATGGCCGCCGCGATCAGCTGCACGTCGTTCTGCGCATCGCGCAACGGCGAGAGCAGCAGTACGAATTCGTCACCACCCAGTCGTCCGACCAGGTCGGTATCGCGCACGCATTCCTGCAGCACGCTGCCGACTTCGCGCAGAACCGCGTCGCCGGTCGCATGGCCATGTGTGTCGTTGATCGGCTTGAACCCGTCAAGGTCGATGAACATCACTGCAAAGCGATTGCTGTGGCCTTCGTGCGTACGACAGGCCTCCTTGAGCTGGCTCTCGAAGAACGCACGGTTCGGCAGGCCGGTCAGCGCGTCATACAGCGCCGCGTCCTTGTAACGACGGGCCGTCGCCTGCGTGACGTGCAGCGCCTCCTCGAGACGCGCGAGCAGCCGCGCATTGTCGTCCAGCGCCATCTGCCGCCCGAGCGCGCCGCCCATCGTATTGCCCAGCAGCGACACCGCCTGCGCATCGATGGTGTCGAACGCGTGCGTGACGCTCGAGCACACCTCGAGCACGCCGAGCACGTCGTCGCCGTAACGCAAAGGCGTGGCGATCAGCGAGCGCAGCTTGGCCCGATGGCAGGCCGGGCCGTGGATGCGTGGCTCGTCATGCGTGGCGTCGCTGTGCAGCACCGAGTGCGACTCGAGGCATGCACGCGCAAGCGTCTGGCCCGCGTTGAACGCGGAGCGATCGACCTGCGTCATCTGCCCCTTGACCGACGCGACCGCAAGGCCCTTGCCTGCCTCGCTCAGCAGGACGACCGCGCCGGTGGCACGGGTCAGGTCCATTACGGTATTGAGTGCTTCATCCAGCAGCGAAGCGGTCGTTCCGGAGTGCTCGGCCGTGCGAACGAGCGCGTCCACGACGTTGCGCAGACGGAGAAACTCGCTTGTTCCGCGCGATGCCGACACCCACGACCGGGATTCACGAGAGCTGGGCCCTGCGGTGGGTTGCATGCGCCGTTACCAACCAGATCAGAGCACGATGCTAGTCGCCCAAGGTCAAGCGCATGTGAGCACTAGGGTCGAAGGATGGAACGATGCACGCTCAGCCGCGCCGTTTGCGTCGCCATCCGGGCCGTCTAGCTGAACCGTTCGCTACTCGCCATGGATGAGCTACACGATTGAGCGCGCGGGGACCGCTCACCGTCCATGGACAATCGCTGCCACAGCATGGCCGCACCTCACGCGAGTCGCTGCCGTGCCAGATCCCGCCGCGCTCAAGGTTGCCACCTACAACGTCAACGGTATCCGGCCGCGCCTGCCGGCCCTGCTCGAATGGCTGGCCCGCGAACAACCCGACGTCGCCTGTCTACAGGAACTCAAAGCCGCCGACGAGGCCTTCCCCGTCGAGGACATCCACGACGCGGGCTATGGCGCGCTCTGGCATGGGCAGCGTTCGTGGAACGGTGTGGCGATCCTCGCGCGCGGCGCGCAGCCCGTCGAGCGCCGGCGCGGCCTGCCCGGCGACGAGGGCGACGAACAGAGCCGTTACCTGGAAGCCGAGGTGCACGGGCTCGTCGTCGGCTGCCTCTACCTGCCGAACGGCAATCCGCAGCCGGGCCCGAAGTTCGATTACAAGCTCGCCTGGTTCGAGCGACTGATCGAACACGCATCGCACCTGCTGGCCAGTGGCGAGCCGGTGGTGCTCGCGGGCGACTTCAACGTCGTGCCCACCGACGAGGACATCTACAACCCGCGCTCATGGCGCAAGGATGCGTTGCTGCAACCCGAAAGCCGCGACTGCTATTCGCGATTGCTCGCGCAGGGCTGGATCGACGCGCTCCGCGCCGCCCATCCGGACGAGCGCATCTACACGTTCTGGGACTATTTCCGCGACCACTGGCCACGAAATGCCGGCCTGCGCATCGATCACCTGCTGCTGGGCAACGGGCTGGCGTCGCGCCTGATCGACGCCGACGTGGACCGGTGGGTGCGTGACCGGCCGAGCCCGAGTGACCACGCACCGACCTGGGTCAGGCTGAGGCCTGCGGCTGGGAGCGGCGCCGTGGACGACCGCGAGCCTGCGGAAACACAACGGCCTGCGGCGACGAAGACAGCCACGCCGGCGGCTACCCGCGCGGGCAGCAAGCCAGCCACAAAGAAGACTGTTGGCACGAAGACCGCCACCAAGAAAGCAGCCACTAAGAAGACGGCGGCTAGGAAAACGGTGGTAAAGAAGGCGATCGTGAAGAAGATGGTTGTGAGGAAGGCAGCCGCCGAGAAGACGGTCACGAGGAAAACCGCCGCAAAACGGGCAAGCGCGAACACAGGCGCCAAGGCCGCTCCCGCCTCGCGCAAATCAGCCGCGAGAAAAGTCGCCGCGAAGAAGACAGGCCGGGCAGCAGCGGTGTCGAAGACCGGCGCCATGCGGAAGGCGGCTTCCAAGCGCGTTGCAGCGCCGCCGACTCGCAAGCCCACACGGAAAAGCGCAGCAAAGGTCGCATCGAAACCCGCTGCGCGCCCACCAGCGAAAAAGCCCGCCAGCACGAAGAAGCGCTGATCACCGCCAGCCCGTGCGCCGAACGGTGCTGGTGACGCCGCAAATCGCTAGCGACCGAGCCTGCGGTACCACGCCATCACATCAGGCGACAGCCAGGGCTCGAGGTCGATTCCCAGCGCGGCAAAGCTGTCGAGCGTGTCGAGCACGACGCGACGCGCGACGGGCTCGCTGCCCGTGCCATCGAGCTCATCCACCGAAAGCCTTGACTGTGTCCACGAGTACAGCAGCGGTGCGCGTTGCTCCAGCGCGTGGCGCATCCAGGCACCTGCCGACCGGTGCACCGGATAGCCCTCGGTTGCGAAGCCGGCCACCGCGTCTTCGAGCACACCGTAAGCACCGCGATACCACTCCGTGCCGCCGCCGGCCTCGGCGCGCATCACCAACGGCGCCGGCGCGTTGTATTCGACCAGGCGGCGGCGCAGCTTGAGCTCCAGCGCGCGGGCGTCGCGCACGGTTTCGGTGCCGACCAGCATCGTGCGGTCGAGGTCGAACACCTCGTGGAACCTGGGGTGCAGCGAGCGCAAGCGCTCGAGCGGATCACGTGAGAAGCCGAGCTTGAGCAGATCCTCGTATGCACAGGGCGCGATGTAGAGGAACGACGGGCCGCGGCTCGCGGTGCCGCCGGCGGGGTCGCGCAGGTCGACCGGACACATGATCAGCCCAGCCGCGCGCGTACGCCGGAGTGCCCGATCAACAGCGCCCGCGCCGCAGCCGCACCGCCGCGACAGATCACTTCATCGGCCGCCGACCTCATCACGCACTCAGCTGAGCGGTGGCCGGTCCGGGCAGTACTTGCGGTAGAACTCCATCGCCTGCGGCATCAGCGCACGCAGTGTTTCCTGCCGGTTCGCAGGGTCCGGATGCGTCGATGCGAACTCCGGCGGGCGCTCGCCGCCGCCGAGCTGCGACATGCGCGCCCACAGCGGCACGGCTTCGCGCGGGTCGAAGCAGGCGGCCGCGGCCAGCATCAGCCCGATCCGGTCCGCCTGGGTCTCGTGGTTGCGCCCGTACGGAAGAATGAACCCGTACTGCGCGCCAGCGCCGAGCGCAGCCATGACCGCCTGCTGCTGGCCCGGATCCATCCCACCAAACGCCATGCCGGCCGCAAGCTGACCCATCTGCACCAGCTTCTGCTGCGCCATCCGCTGCGACCCGTGGCGCAGCAGTGCATGGGCGATTTCATGACCCAGAATCGCGGCCAGCGCGTCCTGGTTTTCGGCGACCGGCAGCAGCCCCGTGTACACGGCGATCTTGCCGCCGGGCAGCACGAACGCATTCGCGTCGTCGGACTGGATCACCGCCGCGTCCCATTCGAAGTTCTCGTAGGTCGTCGGCGCCTGCTGCTGGTTCATCGCGGCCAGATCGGCGGTGACCTCGGGCACCTTCGCGATCAGCCGCTCCGCGATCTCCCGCACCTGTCGGCTCACCTGCGCATCGGCGGGCAGCAACGCACCCTGCGCACTCGCATCGCTGAGCACCTGCTGGTAGGCCTGCGCGCCCAGCTGCACTTCTTCGGTCGGGCTTGCACCGTAGTGCGCGGTTTCGCCGGTGTAGGGGTCGGTCTCGGCACTGCCAAACCAGTTCCAGGCCGCGTAGCCGGCAAACAGCAACAGCACCCACCAGCGGATCCCGCCAACCCCCCGGCCGCCCAGCCCCGGGCCGCGGCGTCCGGCGCGGCGCGCGCCCCTCATCGGATCAACCCTCATCCACCGCTCCTCCAGCTGCGGCGAGTTCGATCGATCACGCCCGCCTGACGTCAGATTTCGCGCACCACACGGAAGCCGATACGCGCGTTCGTGGTGTCGGCCTCGCTGGCCTGCCGCCAGGCCGAGCGCGTCTGCGCCGGCGAGCTGGCCCAGGAGCCGCCTCGCACGACGCGCATGCGGCAACCGGGGTTGAACCAGGCCTCGCCACCGCGCGGCGCGCGTCGGTAGCTGTCATGCCAGCAGTCCGCGACCCACTCGGCGACATTGCCGGCCATATCGTGAAGGCCATATCGATTCGGGACGTAGCGGCCGACCGCGGCCGGCCCCCAGGCATCGTCCCCATAGCCGGCGAACGCATTGCGCCACCCTCGCCCACTCGGCGACTCGTCGAGCGCGCCGGTGTAGTTGCCGGACCTCGGCGGCGGCGCACCGTCGCCCCACGGAAAAACACCGGTGCTTCCTGCGCGCAGCGCGTATTCGAACTCGGCTTCGCTGGGCAACCGGTACTCGTGCCCGGTCTGCGCGGACAGCCATTCCGCGTATGCGGTCGCGTCCTTTGCGCTGACGTGCACGACGGGCAGGTCGTCGGACGCACGCCGGCCCGCGTAATCGGACTGCCAGTCGACGCCGCTGCGTCGCACCAGGTTGCCGGCGCGCTCGTCGTAGGCGATCGAATAGCCGCGCCGCTCGGCACGCGTCTGGTGGCCGGTCGCGTTGACGAAGCGACGGAACTCGCCGACGGTCACTTCGGTACGCGACATCGCGAAACCACGGTCGAAGCGCACTGGGCGCACCGGCCGCTCGGCGTCGGTTCCGCCAGGTTCGCCGGCTGGCGAGCCCATGCGAAATGCCCCGTGCGGCACCACGACCATCTGCGGACCACGGCCGCCGCTGCTGACCAGCGCATCGGTGAACACCTGCCCCGGGCGGAACAACCCGTAGTGCACCGCAAGATTGATCCGGTCGCGCAGCTCGGCCGTGGCCTCGTCGCCAACCGGCGCGATGCGCAGCAGCGCGGCGAGGTGCTTGCGCGCGACATCGATGCCGTCCTCGGTGGCGAGCGCGGCGATGCCCTGGTCGCGCAGCGCGCGAATCCGCGCGGCACGCAGCGCCGCCAGCCGTGCCCGCGCATCCTCGACGGTCGCGAAATCCGGTCGCACCTTCTCCGCCAGACCCAGCCACCGCTCGGCAGTCGCGTAATCGTCCGCATCGGCTGCCGCTTCGGCGCGGCGGATCAGCGCGCTCTCGGCCGCCGCGAGCCCCTGCAGTGCGCGTGCATCACCTTCGCGGGCCTCCAGCGCTTCGCGGAACGCCGCAATCGCGCCGCCCCCGTCCTCGCCGATGCGGCCCGCTTCGAGTTCGCGCTCGCCGGCGAGGTTCGCCTTCAACGCGGCCTCGGCACGCGCCACACCCTCTGAAAGCTTGACGACCCGGGCATCCTCCGGGGCGATTTGTCGCGCGACCGCCGCTATTTCGCGGGCGCGCTCCAGCGACTCTGGGTCTTCGTCGATTCCAGCCAGCGCGGCTTCGCCACGCTCGATCAACGCCGCAAGCGCCTTTTCCAGCGCGCCTGTCACCGCTTTGTCGTCAGGGGCGGACTCGCGCAGCGCAAGGAAAATCGGCACGGCCGAACCGGCATCCTCGAACAGCCGCCCCTCCTCCAGCGCCGCCATCGCCTGCTTGCGTAGCTGGCCTGCGTTGTCCGCGGTTACTTCGACATCGGGCGCTGCCCACGGACGCGACGGTGCACGCTCTTCGGACTCGGCGGGTGCGGCCGGCGCAGGCGCAGCCGTCGCCGGCGCGGGCGACTTCGGATCCGCTTCCGGGTCCGGCCCACGCGAGCAACCGGCCACCAGGCCGAGCACTGCGAACACTGCGAGAACGATGGCGCGCAAACATCCTCCTGGACGGCCGGCCCGTGTCGGCGGGAGCACGGAAAGTAGGCTATTGTCGCCCGCCTCCGCATCATCGCCCAAGCATTCCTGCCCGTGCCGATCTGGATCAACGACCCCGCCGCGCTGAAGGACCATCTTGCGGCGCGCCCTGCCCGGATCGGACTGGACACCGAGTTCATCCGCGAGCGCACCTACTGGCCGCAGCTCGCGCTGGTGCAAATCTCGTTCGAACGACCCGACGGAACGGTTGCGATCCTGCTCGTCGACCCGCTCGTGCCCGGCATGACCGAAGCGCTCGCGCCGATGCTCGAGGACACGGCGATCCTCAAAGTGATGCACAGCCCCAGCGAGGATCTGGTGACGTTCAAGCAGGCCTGCGGCGTGTTGCCCGAGCCGCTGTTCGACACCCAGCTCGCAGCAGCGCTGGCCGGTATCGGCAATGGCCTGGGCTACCAGAAGCTTGTAGAGCAACTGACCGGCGTGACGCTCGCGAAAGGCGAGACGCGGTCGGACTGGCTGCGCAGGCCGCTGTCACCGGCCCAGCTCGAGTACGCGGCGGATGACGTGCGCCACCTGTTCGAAATGCACGACGCGCTCGAAGGGATGCTGGCGCAGCTCGGGCGGCGGGGCTGGCTCGAGGAAGACGCCGCGCGCACGGTGCACAACGCGCGCAACGAGGCACCGGAGCGCTGGCCGCACCTGTCGATGCGCAGCGCGCAGTTCCTCGACCGCGATGCGCAGGTGCGCCTTGCACGGCTGCTGCGCTGGCGCGACGTCTACGCTCGCGAGACCGACCGCCCGCGCACCTGGATTCTCGACAACGAGCTCGCGGTCGCACTCGCACGCACACCGCCGGCCGATCGCGCCGCCCTGCAGCAGCAGCTTGAATCGCACCCCAAGGCACCGCGCAAGCTCGGCGATGCGATCTGGCAGGCGCTCACCACTCCCGTCGCCGACGAAGCGGACGCCCCGTTCGTAGCCGCGGACGCACGTGACAAGCAACGCCTGCGCAAGCTGCAGGATGCGGTTGCCGCACGCGGCAGCGAACTCGGCCTGCCTGACGGGCTGCTCGCGTCGCGACGCTGGCTGGAGAGCCTGCTCGACGACGGCGTCTGGCCGGACGCACTGGCCGGCTGGCGCCGTACCATACTCGAGCCCGTACTTGGCCCGCTGCTCAACCGCCAGGGCTAGCGTCGATCATCCGACGCCGCTAGACTTGGACCGCGCGTGGGGCGGTAGCTCAGCTGGGAGAGCGTCGCGTTCGCATCGCGAAGGTCAGGGGTTCGATCCCCCTCCGCTCCACCAACACCATTCCAGCAAAACCCCGCTTCGGCGGGGTTTTTCGTTTACGGCGCACGCTGCGCTCTGAGCGCGGCTGCTACAGCCGGCCTATTTCATACGGCGCTATTGCCGCTGGCGCGACGTCCGCTTTGTCCGGCCTCGTACGGCGCCCGAACCGGGCCGCTTCGGGACGAATTACGAGCCGCTTCCCGAACCACGCGCCGCCTCGACAACCCCTCAGCGCGGTAGCGCGAGATTCTCCGGCCCGAGCGCTGCTTCTTTCGCACGCGGCTTCGTATCGATCACCGCATCGGCCGGCAGCACCTCCCCTTCGATCACCGCCCAGGCGTGGTCGAGCGCGTGGTAAACGTACGGCAGCAGCGGCACGTAGCGCTCCGCGAACTGCGGCAGACCGAGGAACGCGTCGAAGTGCTGCGCGTTGCGCACCTGCCAGTAGCGCACGTCGCGACCGGCGGCCTGCGCCTTGGCGACATACGGAGTGCTGGTGAACGCGGCCGGGATCAGCCCGTCGTCGACGCCGTGCACCACGATGACCGGCAGGCCCGCGCGTGGCAGCCCTGCCTCGGTTGCGGCCACGCCTTCGCGAACGCGCATTGCGGCAGGCGTGTCGGCCGTCCACAGCTGACGCAGGCATACCAAGCCATCGATCGGCGAAGCCGCGCCGGGCGGTTCGGCCAGTGCGATCCCGCCGCCCGGCGGGATGCCGCTGCCATCGCTCCACCACGCGGCGCGCTCGGCCGGTGTTGCCGCGCGCGGGCCGTCCGTGCCGAGAACTTCGTAGCGATAGCCGCAGGGGTGTTCGTCGACCCCGAAGCGGCCGTAGGCCGAGGCATACGCTGCCGCGACCGCACGCCACAGGCCGAAGCCGACGCTGGCTGCGCCACCTCGTAACGCGTCATCGGTCCAGCCCTGCGCGCGCAGCTTGTCGTACGCGGACCGTTGCCACGACGGGAGATCATTCCCCTCGATAAGCCCGGCATTTGCAGCCGCCTCGCAGCGCTGCGCGATGTCCGGCAACGCGGGCAGCCCGAGATGCGACAGTGCGCATGGCATCAGCAGCGCGGCTTCGGTGCCGAAGTCGTACAGCGTTCGCGCACCGCCCGCATTCGCATAGACGTTCGGCTCGCCGGCCACGACCGCATCCAACCAATCGCCTTCGAGCTCGGCCGCGCGCAGGACAGCGCCGCCGCCATTCGAGATACCGACCGCGATGACCCGGGTGTTCTCGAACGTGAAGGGCGCCTGCTGCGGATAGGCCTGCGCGAGTGCCTGCAGCCCGAACTCCGCGGCCTGCCTGACGTGGCGGCCCCAGTCGGCCTCCGGGTTGTCACGTGAGTGCGCATGCTTGAACGCGACACCGGAAGCGGCCGTGGTGTCGGGCTCGAACGCAAGCGTTTCGCCCGGGCCGCCACGCGTGCCATCCAACCGCGCGCCCTCGCGCGCAGCGAGGTCGAAGTAGTCGGTGCCCGCGGCCTTGTCGGTGTAGGCCACCGCGCAACCCTTGGGCAGGCCCCAAGCGCCGGCGACCGAAATCGCACCGTAGATCCCGCGCGAACCCGACGACGCCGCCACCACAAGGCAGCGCCTGTTCGCGTCGAACCCATCGGGCGCCTGCAGCAGCACGCGATGCGGGTGCCGCGCGCCGGGGAGCGTCGCGAACGCCTGGTACTCGCGGCCCGGCACGGTTGCGACGCTGCCGTAGAGCGAGCCGTATCCGCCTGCGGGCGACAGGTCGGCAATGCCGCGCCAGTTGCTCCAGAGCGCGCGACGTCGTAGCTCGGCCGGGGTCGGCGCGGATGCGTCGGCGAATGCGGGTGGCGTCATCGCACGCAAGCCGTCCAGCCCGAGGCCGCCAGTCAGCAGGTCGTCGCCGTTGCGATGTTCGGTGATGCGTACCGGGTCGAACACGCCAACTCCATTTGCAGACATCGGGGCGCCCGGGCGCGTGGCGGTCACGGCGCAGGCGGAGACGAGCAGCGCGAACAGGCCCAGGGCGGTCGCGCGCGGAAGGGATCGGGAGTCCATGCAGCGACCGTAGCAAGGCGGCCACTGCGCGGCATCGTACTTTCGTACCACGCCGACGTTATGAGGGCTTGGTAGGCTTGGCCCACGGAGGCCCCACATGACCCAACGCTGCATCCTCATCACCGGTGCCGGCAGCGGCATCGGCGCCGGCATCGCGACCGAGCTGTCCCGCGCCGGGCACCACGTCGTCGTCACCGACCTCGGGTTGGACGCGGCCGAGTCGGTCGCTGCGCAGATCCGCAGGGACGGCGGCTCGGCCGAAGCACTCGCACTCGATGTCACGTCCGACGACAGCGTCGCGGCCGCGCTGGCTGCGGTGTCGCGCCCGGTCGACGTACTGGTCAACAACGCCGGCCTGCAGCACGTCGCTCCGCTCGAGGAATTTCCGATTGCGAAATGGGAGTTCCTCGTGCAGGTGATGCTGGTGGGCGTGGCGCGGCTGACGCGTGCGCTGCTGCCGGGCATGCGCGAGCGCGGGTTCGGACGCATCGTCAATATCGGCTCGATCCACTCGCTGGTCGCAAGCCCGTACAAGAGCGCGTACGTCGCCGCGAAGCACGGCCTGCTCGGCTTTTCGAAGGTGATCGCGCTCGAAACGTCGGACACCGACATCACGGTCAACACGATCTGCCCGACCTACGTGAAGACCCCGCTCGTCGACAAGCAGATCGCGGACCAGGCGCGCACGCGCGGCATTCCGGAATCGGAAGTCGTCAGCCAGGTGATGCTCAAGCCGATGCCGAAGGGCGTGTTCATCACGTTTGAGGAACTCGCCGGCATTACCGCGTTTCTGATGTCGCCGGCGGCGCGCAACATCACCGGGCATACGATCGACGTTGATGGTGGGTGGACGGTGCAGTAATGCCTTCAATGGTGACCGGGTGGCTTTCCGCGAGCGCGCCGGTCGGCATGGCCCAGCAGGACACGCCTTGAATCCATCCATGGAGGCTCATCGGCGACATCCATGTCGCCGATGGTCCTGCCGGGCCATGCCGACCGGCGCGCCCATCACTTCCGCGACCTGAAACAGAGCGCCACGTTTCACTCCGGCTGCAGCACATGCTCAGGCGGGTCGGGCGGATGGGAGCAGCGGGACCCTCGCCGGCATGGACGCCGGCGAGGAGCCTCCAGGGATGGATTCACGGCGTGTCCCGCTGATTCCATCCAATCGACCCGCGCTCGTGAGACCCACAACGCGCGACCCGCTTTTGCATCTCCTTCCAACGCATTTGACCGCGCCATGCCCACCCTCCTCATCGCCGACGACCATCCGTTGTTCCGGGCTGCACTGCGCGGCGCAGCGGCCGATGCCGTGGCCGATCTGCAGGTGCGCGAGGCCGATTCGCTCGATGGTGTGCTGGGCGTGCTGGACGCGGAGCCCGACGTGGACCTCGTGCTGCTGGACCTGCACATGCCCGGCAACCACGGGCTTGCCGGGCTGGCTGCGATCCGCGCGCAGTACCCGGGCGTTGCGGTCGTGGTGGTGTCGGCGAACGACGATCCGCGGGTGGTGCGCCGCGCGCTCGACCACGGCGCGGCAGGCTACCTGCCAAAAAGCTCCGGCCTCGATGAGCTGCGCGAGGCGATCCGCACCGTGCTGGCCTGCGAACAATGGCTGCCGGCGAGCCTGCGCAGCTCGGTCTCGCGTGCGCAGTCATCCGCACACGATGCCGACCTCGCCGCGCGTCTCGCGAGCCTGTCGCCGCAGCAGTTCCGCGTGCTCGTGCTGGTCGCCGAGGGGCTGCTCAACAAGCAGATCGCCGACCGGCTCGACGTGCAGGAGCGCACGGTGAAGGCGCATCTGACCGCGATCTTCGAGCGGCTCGGCGTGCGCAATCGCACACAGGCCGGCGTAGTACTGCGCGAACTCGAACTCAGCGATCCCGCGCGACAGATCGAAACCTGAGGCTGCACCGCAGCCGAGTGGGCGCGGACGCGAATGACTGCAATCGGCGCGGCATCACTTCGTGCAAAACGCGCTTTTCCGATGGGCGCTGGCAGCACAGCGCAGGAAACTCACAGTGCAGCCGCGCCAGCGTTCCGCTCAGGCTTCGCCCAGCTCCACGCCCGTTTCAGCAGCCGGCGACGCGGGCACCGACCGCGCCGCAAGCACGCGGTCCAGCACAGACTTGAGCGCAAGCGGCTTGAGCGGCTTCATCAGCAGCGGCAATCCTGCCTCATGCACAGTCCGCCGCACGTCCGCGGTGTGGTCGGCGCTGAGGATGACGGCCGGCCGGGGGCCAAACGATGTGGAGAGCGCGCGATGCACCTCGACGCCGGTGTCGTCGTTGTCGAGGTGGTAATCGAACAGCCATACGTCCGCAGGGGACACCGACAGCGCAGCGATCGCATCGGCGCGGCTGCGCGCGGCGGTGACGCGGCAGCCCCAACCTTCGAGCAGCCGCTGCAGCGCGGCGAGCGCGACCGGCTCGTTGTCGAGGATCAGCACGTTGGTTCCGGGCAGCCGCACGCGTGTGTCGGCTTCGGGCAACGCGATGCGCACCTGTGCGATCGCGCATGGCACCTCGATGCCGAACGCCGTGCCCTGCCCCGGCCGGCTGCGCAGCGTCAGCGGCGCCTGCAGCAGCTGCGCCATGCGATCGGCGATCGCCAGGCCGAGCCCCAGGCCCTGACCGCCGACGCCGTCGCCCCGACGGAACTCCTCGAAGATCACGCGCTGCTGGTCGATCGGAATACCCGGGCCCGTGTCGTGCACTTCCACCCGCACCGAGC
The DNA here is from genome assembly GCF_042434515.1 of Lysobacter korlensis. Taxonomy (NCBI): domain Bacteria; kingdom Pseudomonadati; phylum Pseudomonadota; class Gammaproteobacteria; order Lysobacterales; family Lysobacteraceae; genus Lysobacter; species Lysobacter korlensis. The sequence continues at coordinate 1,525,254 of NZ_JBHLTG010000001.1, read as the reverse complement.
GCGGCAGGCGGCGCACGCCGAGCACCACGCGGCCATGCACGGTGTAGCGCACCGCATTCGCAAGGAAGTTCTGCAGTACGCGCCGCAGCAGTTGCGGGTCGCTGTGGATCCAGGCGCGGCTGCGCAGGTAGCAGAACTCCAGGCCGCGTTCGGCGGCTAGCGCACGGAATTCCGATGCGAGCGGATCGAGGACCTCGGCCAGCGGGAAATCGCGCGGCTGTGGCGCCAGGCCGCCGGCCTCGAGACGGGACATGTCGAGCAGGCCGCCGAGCAGGTTCGTCGTCGACTCCAGCGCTCCACGCGTCTGCGCGGCGAGCTCGCGCTGCGCAGGCTCGGACAACTGCTGCGACAGCGCGTCGGTGAACAGATGCGCTGCATGCAGCGGCTGCAGCAGGTCGTGGCCGATCGCCGCGAGGAAGCGGCTCTTGGCATCGTTCGCGCGCTCGGCCTCGCGCTTGGCGTGTTCGAGCAGCGTGGTCCGCTCGGTGACGCGCTGCTCCAGTGTCTCGTTCGACAGGATCAGTGCGGCTTCTGCACGGCGGAACTCGGTGACGTCGGTGAACGTCGCGACGAAGCCGCCGCCCGGCATCGGATTACCGCGGATTTCGACGATGGTCCCGTCGGGCAGCACGCGTTCGGACAGATGCGGCGTGCCGGCGCGCATGTGCGCGAGCCGGCGCTCCAGTGCCTCGCGGGTGGCGCCCTGGTGCGGCATGCGCTGCAACGCCCACTCCGACAGCACCGAGATCGGCTGGCCGACGCGGACAAGTTCGGGCGGGAAGCCGAACAGCTCGACATAGCGACGATTCCACGCGACCAGGCGCAGCTGCGCATCGACCACGCTGATGCCCTGGCTCATGTTCTCGAGCGCCGCTTCGAGCACGCGCTGGTTGAACCGCAGCGCCTGCGAGGCCTCGCCGACGATCGCGGCCACCGTATCCAGGTCGGCACCAGCCTGCCGATGCGCGGCGTCCAGCAGCAGCCGGGCCGACGCGCTGCCGAGCACAGTCGCGAGTTCGTGCTCGACGCGTGCCTGCACCGGCGCCGGCACGGGGCCGCTGGCGGGCGCGTCGCCGAGCAGCTCGTCGAGCCGCTCCTCCGGCAGGAAACGTCGCCCCGCATTGCGCAGCGTGCGCAGATCGAAGCCGCGTTCCTCCCGGCGGTGCCCCGGCAACCAGCCGGCAACAACGAACGTCGTCGCCGCACCGACGAACAGGCTCGACGCGACCGCGCGGCCCAGGCGGCTCCATCCGGTCAGGCCGAACAGCGAATCGGGCGCGAGCCAACCGATGCCGGCGAACCCGTGCTCCAGCCACGCGGGCGGGACGCCGCGCGCCTGTGCCACCAGCGGCAGCAGCAGCGCCCAGCACCAGACCGCGAACCCCGCAACAATGCCGGCCGTCACCGCGCGTGGCGGCGTTCCCGGCCGCCAGACCGCGAAACCCAGCGCGGGTGCCAGCGTCGCGAGCGCCGAAAACGACACCGCGCCGACGTCGGCCAACGCCGCGTTGTCGCCGATCAGGCGGTTGTAGCCCCAGGCGCACAGCATGATCGCGACGATGCCTACGCGCCGCAGCAGCAGCACGCTGCCGCGCAGATCGCCGCCGCTCGGGCGCGACCACGCGCCGCGCACGAGGCCCGGCGCAAGCCAGTGGTTGCCGATCATCAGGCTCAGCGTGAGCGTGCTGACCACCACCATGCCGGTCGCGGCGCTCAGGCCACCCAGGAATCCGAACAGCGCCAGCCCCTGCTGCCCCTGCGACAGCGGCAGCGCCAGCACGTACAGGTCGGGCGACAGGCCACTGTCGGCCAGCAGCGCATCACCTGCGTGTGCAAGAGGCAGCAGCGGCGCGGCAATCAGCAGCAGGTAGAGCGGAAACAGCCAGCGTGCGGTTCGAAGATGCTTTTCGTCGCGGCACTCGACCACGCCGACATGGAACTGGTGCGGCAGCGTGAACATCGCCAGCACGCCCAGCAGCACCAGCGGCATGAAACCGTCGGCGTCGGGCCGGGCGCTTGGCTCGGCAACCGCGGCAGCAGGCAGGTCCAGTCCGAACACGACGAACACGCCCAGTGCCAGCATCGCCGCAAGCTTGAACAGGGATTCGAACGCGACCGCGAGCACCAGCCCGCGGTTGTGCTCCGACGCACTGACGCGCCGCGTGCCGAACAGCATCGCGAACAAGGCCATCGCCAGCGCGACATAAAGGGCGCCATCGCGCCACAGCTCGGGTGCGGCGTCGTTCGCGGTGCCCGTCAGCATCGCGTAGCTCATGGCGACGGCCTTGAGCTGCAGCGCGATGTACGGGATCAGGCCGAGCGCGGCGACTGCGGTGACGGTGCCCGCAATCCAGGTGTCCTTGCCCAGACGCGTTGCGATCAGGTCCGCCAGCGACGTCGCGCCCGACTCGCGAGCAAGCCGCACCAGCCGCGTCATTGCCGCAGCGGCGAATGCGTAGAGCACGATGGTGCCCACGAACGTCGGCGGCAGCGGCCAACCGTAGCGGGCGGCCTGCGTCACCGTTCCGTAGAACGTCCACGAGGTGCAGTAGACCGCCAGCGACAGTCCGTAGACATAGGGCCAGTGCCGGGCCAAAAGGCCGGGCCGGCGCTCCGCATGCAGTGCTACCCCGAACAGCACGCCGAGCCACAGCAGCGCGGCCAGCACCACAACGCCGACACTCAGCACGGATCCGCCCCAGCTCATCCGGTCGCGCCGCGGCCAACGCCGCGCCCCTCGGCTGCGGTTGCCCGTGCTTTTCGCAGGGCGCATGCCGATCGCGCCCAGAGTAACGCAGCGGCGGACAAAAGCCCGCCGCTGCGTCCATGCCGCCTTCGGGGATCGGCCGGACCGGTCAGAAGTCGTAACGCGCGGTGAGCGAGACCTGGCGCGGCGGACCATAGAAGCCGGTCAGCACGCCGAGCGCCGCGTTGATGTTGTAGCCGGTGGTCCGGTACTCCTTGTCGGTCAGGTTCGTACCCTGCAGCTGGAACGACCATGCGTCGTCCATGCGCCAGGTCACGCCCGCATTCACCAGGCCGTAGCCATCCTGCGTGATCGGCTGCGCGCCGGTCCGGATGATCTCGGTCGTGGCCACCACGTCGCTCTGATACGCATAGCCGACACGCGCCGACAGGTTGCCACCGCTCGCCAGGTCGGTGCGGTACTCGATGTTGACCGCGCCGGAGAACTCGGGCGCGTTCGTGAATTCCTGCTCGTCGGCGATGTTGACGCCGGCGTAGATGAACTCGTCGTACTCGGCATCCAGCCAGGCAACGTTGCCCGACAGCGCCCAGTTCTCGCTCGGCAGCCACTGGTACTCGACCTCCAGGCCGCTGACCGTGCCCGAACCCGCATTCGTGAAGTCGCCGAAGAACGCGTCGTTCGTGCCGTCGCCGTTGCTGTCGTAGGCGGTGAACACCGACAGCTGGATGTCCTCGTACTGGTTGTGGAAGTACGCGAGGTTGAGGAACAGGCTGTTGTCGAGGAACGCCATCTTGCTGCCGACCTCGAAGCTGTCGACAACCTCGTCATCGAACGGCTCGGCCGAACGTGGCACCGCGGTCGCCTGGGCGCGGATGTTGTAACCGCCCGACTTGAAGCCACGGTTTGCCGAGGCGTAGACCATGATGTCCGGCGTTACCTGCCAGTCCAGCGAGACCTTCGGCGAGACGTTCTTGAAGTTGATCGTCTTGTCGAAGTTGGCCGAGATGCGGCCGTTGGGCACCGTATACGTCGCGTCGGTGTAGCCCTGGTTCAGAACCCGCGCACGCTTGTCCTCGTCGGTATAGCGCGCGCCGACATCGAGCGAAAGCGCCTCGCTGAGGTCGAACGTCCAGTCCGCGTACAGCGCGACGCTCTCGGTAAAGACCGTGCCCTGCGTATCGCCGAACAGCCGGTTGAAGAAGTTGTTGAGCACACGTCCGCCAGCCTCGCCGTCGAACACGTACACGCCCATGACGCCGCGTACGCGGCCGCCAGCGTCGTAGTTGGCCTGCAGCTCGTGGCTGAGCTGCTCGTCCTCGTAGAACGCCTTGACGTCCGCAATCGGCGCCGGCGTGGTGTCGAAGTCGATATTGGTTTCGGTATCCGATGCGCGCAGCGCGACGACGTATTTCAGGCCCCAGTTCTCGTTGACCGCCCAGTTCGCCGTAGCCGATACACCGCGCAGCGTGGTGTCGTTGATGTTCGGCATGCCGTTGCGGACGTCGTAGCGGTCCTCAAGCGGCGGGAACGCACCGAATTGCGGGAACGCGATCGTGTTGAAGCGGTTCGGCGCAAGCAGCTGCGCACCGCGTACGCCGGACTGGTCGTCGACCCAGTCGAACGCGACCTGCAGGTTGAACGTGTCGCTCACATAAGCGCCCACCTGCCCGCGCAGCGCGAGGATTTCCTTGTCGCTGACTTCCTGGCCGGTGATCAGGTTTTCGCCGAAGCCGTCGCGATTGAGGCTGGCAACCGCAATGCGTGCACGCAGCGCGTCACTGCCGATCGGCCCGCCAACGGCCGCCTTGACGTCGAGCTGGTTGTAATTGCCGACCGTGACCGAAGCGAAGCCGTCGAACGCGGTTGGCAGGCCACGCGAGATGTACTTGATCGCGCCACCAATGGTGTTCTTGCCGTACAGCGTGCCCTGCGGCCCGCGCAGCACTTCGACGCGCTCGACGTCGAACACGTCGAGCAATGCGCCCTGCGGACGGGCGATGTAGACATCGTCCATGTAGATGCCGACGCCCGGGTCGACGCCCCACAGCGGATCGGATTGGCCGACGCCGCGGATGTACGCGGTGATCGTGCTGCTGGAGCCACGCGCGGCATACACCGTGAGGTTCGGGACCTGCGCATCGAGGTCCGACAGGTCGTCGACGGCAAGCTTGTCGAGCGCATCGGCGGTGAATGCGGTGACCGCCACCGGGACGTCCTGCAACGTTTCCTCGCGCTTGCGCGCGGTGACCTTGACGCCGCCGAGGTTGACCGCACCAGCCTCGTCAGAGGGCCGGCCCTGCTCGGTCGGGGTGGCGTCCTGTGCCCAGGCCACCGGTGCCAGCAGCGCGCAGGCGATGGCGACGGTGAGGCGTTTGCGACTCGTAGCGTTGCGGCCCATCAGAACTTCTCCCCAGTACGGATCAGCGTGTGCGGTTCAATGCGCCCGGATCGAACGCGATCGGCGACGCGGTTGCCGCCATGAATGCAAGACTAGGAGCGCCCCGGCGCGCCGGCATCTGTACCTTCGGACAATGCCCCCGCTTGCGCTCGCCACCGACACTGCGTGCGTCGAGCTCCCGATGCCGAACGCATCCGCCGCACCGGCAGCCGGGCACTGGCTGCACGCAGGGCTGGCTGTCGCCGGCCGGAGCGCAATCCAAGCGGGGATGGAAAATGTCGTTTCTGATCGTGCTCGCGGCGCTGGTGTTCCTGATGCTGGTCGCTTACCGCGGCTACAGCGTCATCCTGTTCGCCCCGGTCGCCGCGCTGGGCGCCGTGCTGCTGACCGAGCCCTCGCTGGTCGCACCGATGTTCACCGGCCTGTTCATGGACAAAATGGTCGGCTTTTTGAAGCTGTATTTCCCGGTGTTCCTGCTCGGGGCAATCTTCGGCAAGCTGATCGAGATATCGGGCTTCTCGAAGGCGATCGTTGCCGCGACGATCCGCCTGTTCGGCGCGGGCCGCGCGATGCTGTCGATCGTCGCGGTCTGCGCGCTGCTGACCTACGGCGGCGTGTCGTTGTTCGTCGTCGTGTTCGCGGTATATCCGTTCGCGGCCGAGCTGTTCCGCCAGAGCGATATCCCCAAACGGCTGATCCCGGGCACGATCGCGCTCGGTGCGTTCACCTTCACGATGGACGCGCTGCCCGGCACGCCGCAGATCCAGAACATCATCCCGACCGCGTTTTTCGGAACCACCTCATGGGCGGCGCCGGTGCTCGGCACAGTTGGCGCGATCTTCATCGCAATCGTCGGCCTGAGCTACCTGGAGTGGCGTCGCCGCGTCGCCGCCGCCCGCGGCGAGGGCTACGGCGACGCAGCGACGCTTCTCAACGAACCCACGCCGTATGCGGGCGGTGCACTCGCCAACCCGCTGGTCGCGATCCTTCCGCTGGTGATGGTCGGCGTTTCCAACAAGCTGTTCACGACGCTGATCCCGCTCGCCTACGGCACCAGCCACGAGTTCATGCCCGCAGTGATGGGCAGCGCCGAGCCGGTCGTGCAGGACGTCACGAAGGTCGCCGCGATCTGGGCGGTCGAGGGGGCGCTGCTGGTCGGCATCGCGACCGTGCTGCTGTTTGCGTGGAAGCAGGTGGTCTCGAGCTTCGCCGACGGCACGAAAACAGCGATCGGCGGCGCGCTGCTCGCGTCGATGAACACGGCCAGCGAGTACGGCTTCGGCGCCGTCATCGCCGCCCTGCCCGGCTTCCTCGTTGTCGCCAATGCGCTGGGTTCGATCCCGAACCCGCTGGTCAACGAGGCGGTAACCGTCACCGCGCTGGCGGGCATCACCGGGTCGGCCTCAGGCGGCATGAGCATCGCGCTCGCGGCGATGGCCGAGAGCTTCATCGCCAATGCGCAGGCAGCAGGCATCCCGATGGAAGTGCTGCACCGTGTCGCCTCGATGGCCTCTGGCGGTATGGACACGCTGCCGCACAACGGCGCGGTGATCACCCTGCTCGCGGTGACTGGCCTGACTCACCGGCAAGCCTACAAGGACATCTTCGCGATCACGCTGATCAAGACGGCGGCGGTCTTCGTCGTCATCGGGGTGTTCTACGCGACCGGGCTGGTCTGACCGCGCACCGCGGCACTGGAGGCCCGGTCGAGTCCGGGTCGTCCGAGCTCTCGCGCGGACCCCGCCGGCCCGCAGGCCCCGCCTACGCCGGTCCGCCCGGCCGTGGTCGATTTCCGGCCGCTCAACAGTTCGTGCGAAAATGCGCCGCTTGGCCCCGTAGCTCAGCTGGATAGAGCGGTCCCCTCCTAAGGGACAGGTCGCACGTTCGAATCGTGTCGGGGCCGCCACGTTCCATCGTCGATCTGCAGCCCGCTGCGCCCGCCGGTCCGTCCGGTCCGGTCGCTGCGGGCGATTTTCCGCACGCGCCCGCTGTCCGCGGCCGCATGCCAAATACAGGAGTTGCCGCAATGACCCACCCCGTCCTGACCGCGCTTGGCCTCAACGAGACCGAATCCGGCACCTACCTCGGCAGTGGCGAATGGGCCGCAACCAGCAGCGCCGGCACGATCGAGTCGGTGAGCCCGACCGACGGCACGGTGCTCGCCAAGGTCAATGCGACCACCGCCGACGAGTACGAGCAGATCGTCGAGCGCGCCCAGGCCGCATTCAAGGTGTGGCGCACGATTCCCGCGCCGAAGCGTGGCGAAGCGATCCGCCTGTGCTCCGAGGCACTGCGCACCCACAAGGACGCGCTCGGCTCGCTGGTCGCACTCGAAATGGGCAAGTCCAAGCCCGAGGGCGATGGCGAAGTGCAGGAGATGATCGACATCGGCGAATTCGCCGTCGGTCTGTCGCGCCAGCTCTACGGCCTGACCATGCACTCCGAGCGCCCGGGCCACCGCATGTACGAGCAGTGGCACCCGATCGGCATCGTCGGAATCATCTCGGCGTTCAACTTCCCGGTCGCGGTCTGGGCCTGGAACTCGTTTGTCGCGGCCGTCTGCGGTGACGTCTCGATCTGGAAGCCCTCGCCGAAGACCCCGCTGTCGGCGATCGCGTCGATGAAGATCTGCAACGAGGCGCTGAAGGCCGGTGGTTTCCCGGACATCTTCTTCCTGTTCAACGACGCCGGCAGCGAGCTCGCCTCGAAGTTCGTCGATGACAAGCGCATCCCGCTGATCAGCTTCACCGGCTCGACCAAGGTCGGCCGCATGGTCGGTGAGCGCGTCGCGCGCCGCATGGGCCGCTCGCTGCTCGAGCTGGGCGGCAACAACGCGATCATCGTCGACCCCTCGGCCGACATGAAGCTGGCGATCCCGGCGATCGTGTTCGGCGCGGTCGGCACCGCGGGTCAGCGCTGCACCACGACGCGCCGCCTGTTCGTGCACGAGTCGATCTACGACGAGGTGCTCGGCAAGCTCAAGGCCGCCTACAAGCAGGTCGAGGGCAAGATCGGCGATCCGACCGACCCGGCCAACCTCATGGGCCCGCTCAACAGCCAGGACGCGGTCAAGGGCTACCTCGACGCGATCGAACGCGCGAAGGCGCAGGGCGGCGTGATCGAAAGCGGCGGCTCGGCCATCGACCGCCCAGGCAACTTCGTGCTGCCGGCGATCGTGACCGGGCTGAGCAACGACGCCGAAGTCGTACAGACCGAGACGTTCGCGCCGATCCTCTACGTCATGAAGTACTCGACGCTCGAAGAGGCGATCGAACTGCAGAACGCCGTGCCGCAGGGCCTGTCGTCCTCGATCTTCACCACCAACCTCCAGGTCGCCGAGCAGTTCCTCACGGCGTGGGGCTCGGACTGCGGCATCGCGAACGTCAACATCGGCACTTCGGGCGCCGAGATCGGTGGTGCGTTCGGTGGCGAGAAGGAGACCGGTGGCGGCCGTGAGTCGGGTTCGGACGCCTGGAAGGCGTACATGCGCCGCCAGACGAACACGATCAACTACTCCGACGCGCTGCCGCTCGCCCAGGGCATCAAGTTCGACCTCTGAACCGCCGCCCCGCCGAGGCCGCCCCGATGAACGAGCCCGTGCGCAGCACGTCCTCGCTCGCAATTGCGAGCCTGGTCAGCGGCATCCTCGGCTGGACGGTTCTGCCTCTGATCGGAAGCATCGTCGCGATCGTGACCGGGCATCTCGCCCGGTCCGAACTGCGTCGCGAAGGGGACCGGCTGACCGGCGATGGCATGGCCGTCGCCGGTCTGGTGCTGGGTTACCTGGCGCTGGCGACGCTGGTGATCGGCATCCTGATGGTGCTGGTGTTCTTCGGCGGCGTCGCCTGGCTCTCGTCGTGGCAGCAGTGAACCGCTGATGCGCCCCGCCTACGCCCTCGCCCGCCCGCTGCTGTTCCGGCTCGATGCCGAGACCGCGCACCACGTGACGCTGCGCGGCCTCGATCTCATCCACGCCGTGGCCGGTGGCCTGCTGCTGCCGCGGCCGCCGAAGCCGTTCCCGACCCGCGTGCTGGGGCTGACGTTCCCGAACCCGGTCGGCCTCGCGGCCGGCTTGGACAAGAACGGCGCGCACATCGATTCGCTGTTCGCGCTCGGCTTCGGATTCGTCGAAGTCGGCACCGTCACCCCTCGCCCGCAGGCGGGCAACCCGAAGCCGCGCATGTTCCGCGTGCCCGAGCATCTGGCCGTGATCAACCGGCTGGGCTTCAATAACGAGGGCGTGGACGCGCTGGTGCGCAATGTCGAGCGCGTGCGCAACCGTCGCGGCGTGCTCGGCATCAACATCGGCAAGAACAAGGACACGCCGAACGAGCTGGCCGAAGCCGATTACCTGCACTGCCTCGAACGTGTCTATCCGCTGGCCGACTACATCACGGTCAACATTTCCTCCCCGAATACCGCCGGCCTTCGCGAGCTGCAGGAAGAGCAGGCGCTGCGCCGGCTCGTCGGCTCGCTGCGCGAGGCGCAGGAACGCCTTGGTGCGCACCACGGCAAGCGCGTGCCGATGCTGGTCAAGATCGCGCCGGACCTCAGCGAAAGCGACATCGAGGCGGCCGCACGTGTGCTGTCCGACCTTCAGGTCGATGGCGTGATCGCGACAAACACCACGGTCGGCCGGCCCGACGTCGAGCACCTGCCGGTTGCCGATGAAGCCGGCGGACTGTCCGGCCGGCCGCTGATGGCGCAGGCCACGACGGTGCTGCGCATGATGCGCACGCGCCTGCCCGAGGCGATCCCGCTGATCGGCGTTGGCGGCATCGTGTCGGGCGCCGACGCGGTGACCAAGATGGCGGCGGGCGCGAATCTGGTGCAGTGCTATTCCGGGCTCGTCTACCGCGGCCCAGCGCTGATCGGCGAATGCGTCGAAGCAATGCGCCGCCGCAAGGAAGCCCCGAGCCGCGGCCACGTCCCGCCGGTCGGATGAGCGAAAGCACGCGTATCACCCGCGACGCGGACCTGACCCGGCGCAACACGTTCGGCGTGGCTGCACGCGCGCCGTTGTTGGTCGAGGCCGAGGATGCGGCCCGGCTCCCGGAGATCCTCGCCACCCAGGAACTGCAGGGCGCGGCCCCGCTGGTGCTCGGCGGCGGCAGCAACCTGCTGTTTGCGGCGGATGCGCCGGGCGCCGTGCTGGCGCTGACCGGCCGTCGCGTCGCGATCGTGCAGGACACCGATGACCGCGTCATCGTGCGCGCCGACGCGGGGGTCGAGTGGCACGGATTCGTGATGCAGACGCTGGGCCTGGGACTGTGCGGGCTCGAGAACCTTGCGTTGATCCCGGGCACCGTCGGCGCCGCACCGATCCAGAACATCGGCGCGTATGGCGTCGAAGTGCAGGAGGCCGTGCATGCGGTGGAGGCATTCGAGCCGGCCACCGGAGAGCTGCACCGTCTCGACCGCGAGGCCTGCGCGTTCGCGTACCGCGACAGCGTGTTCAAGCACGCGCCGGACCGCTTCATCGTGACCGCGGTCGAGTTCGCGCTGTCGCGTACGGCATCGCCGAAGCTCGATTACGCCGGGCTGCGCGACGAGCTTGGCGCCCGCGGCGTGGATTCACCGAGCGCGCGCGATATCGCCGATGCGGTGATCGCGATCCGGCAGCGAAAACTGCCGGATCCCGCCGTGCTCGGCAACGCGGGCAGCTTCTTCAAGAACCCGATCGTCGCGGTCGACCTGGCCGATGCGCTCGCAGCCCAGCACCCGTCACTGCCGGTGTTCCGCGGCGCCGGCCCCGACACCCGCAAGTTGTCGGCCGCGTGGCTGATCGACCAGGCGGGATGGAAGGGCCACCGCGACGGCGACGCCGGCGTCGCGTCCTCGCACGCGCTGGTGCTGGTGAACCACGGAAGCGCGACCGGCGCGCAGCTGCTGTCACTCGCACGCCGCATTGCCGACAGCGTGCACACGCGCTTCGGCGTCGCGCTCGAGCCGGAACCGCGGGTGATCGGCGCATCGTGGTGAACCTGGCCGCGGCGGGCTGCGGGTCGCCACGCACCGTGCGCGCCCCACAACGACGCGGTGTTCATTCCACGCCACTCGCCGTACTGCGAAGCCCTGTCGTCCGCTCGCCCGCCGCTCATCGCGGACCGGCGACACTGCCGCGCCGACGGAGGACCGAATGCCCTTGACGACCCACAGCCGCGCCGCGCTGCTGATGCTGTGCAGCACGCTGTTCTTCGCCCTCATGGCGGTTGCGATCCGCCTGGCGTCGGAGACACTGCACACGTTCGGAATCGCGTTCTTCCGGAACTTCTTCGGGGTGATCGCCGCGCTGCCGCTGCTCCTGCGGCACGGCCCCGGACTGCTGAAGACCGACCGGCTGTCGAAGTACTTCGTCCGCTGCCTCGTCGGCATCGTCTCGATGTTCTGCGGCTTCTGGGCGATCGGTAACCTGCCACTCGCGCAGGCGGTGTCGCTGTCGTACTCCACGCCGCTGTTCGTCACGATCGCCGCTGTCCTGATCCTGCACGAGCACGTGCGCGCACGGCGCTGGGCCGCGGTGGTGATCGGCTTCATTGGCGTGCTCGTGATCGTGCGGCCGGGCACCGCCAGCTTCACCGCGGGCACCCTCGTCGCGCTGTCAGCCGCCGTGCTCAGCGGCATCGTCTCCATCCAGATCAAGCAGCTGTCGGCCACCGAGCCGGCCGACCGCATCGTGCTGTGGACCACGATGCTCTGGGTGCCGATGTCGCTCGGCCCCGCGCTGTTCGTCTGGGAATGGCCGCAGGGCGTCACCTGGCTCTGGGTCGCGGCAGCCGGCACGCTGGGCACGCTGGGGCACATGATGTGGACGCGCGCGCTCAAGCTCGGCGACGTATCGGCACTGACGCCGATCAGCTTCATGCAGCTGCCGGTGGTCGCGGTGCTGGGCTACGTCCTGTTCGACGAAGCGGTGGACCGCTGGACCGCCCTCGGCGCGGCGATCATCTTCAGCGCGAATGCATACATCGCCCATCGGGAAGCCCAGCTGGCCCGCAGGGCCGCGACCGCATCGCCGAGCGCGGCGGCGAAGCCGGGCGAGTAGCCTCAGGCGGTTTCGCGCCGCTGCCAGGGCCGGCGGTTCAGGCGGAACACCACGAGGAACACCGCTGCCGTCCACGCGCTCGCGGCGGTCCACCCGGCGAGGATGTCCGACGGGTAATGCACGCCGAGGTACACGCGCGAAAGCCCCACCGCCAGCGTGAACGCGATCATGGCAATCGTGACCGGCCAACGCCACCGGCTGCGCCAAGCCAGCAGGATCAGCACACAGGCCAGCGTGGCAGACCCCATCGCGTGGCCGCTGGGGAAGCTGTAGGTCACCTCGGGCGCGATGGAGTCCCACAGCGTCGGCCGCTCGCGCGCGAACAGCTGCTTGGTCGCGATGTTGAGCAGCCCCGAACCGCCGAGCGAAAACGCCGCGAACGCCGCCTCGCGGAAATACCGGCGCAGCGCCAGCACGACGATCAGCAGGATGTCGAGGGGAATCACGCCGTGGGCGAAGCCCACCCGCGTGACCAGCAGGAAGGCCTGGTCCAGCCACGTGCCGGCGATCGATCGTGCGAAATACAGCAGCGGTTCGTCGAACGCGATCGCTTCCTGCTCGTGGATTTCGTCGGCGAGTTCGCCGAAGCCCCACATCGGCAGCAGCAGTCCGATGAAAACCAGCGCCAGCCGCCAGCCGTGCCGGCGGAGCAGGCCGATGCCGAAGCGGGTGCCGTGCCGAAGCGCGGCGCCTGCCTCGACAACCGGGTCGTCAGGCGGCGTCGGCGTTTGCGCCATAGCGCCGTTGGACGTAGCGGTCGATCAGCTCGACGAATTCCTTCGCGATGTTCTCGCCGCGCAGCGTCACGGTCTTCTCGCCGTCCTCGAACACCGGGGCGGATGGCGCCTCGCCGATGCCGGGCAGCGAGATGCCGATGTTCGCGTGGCGCGACTCGCCGGGGCCGTTGACCACGCAGCCCATCACCGCGAGCGTGAGGTTCTCGGCGCCCGGATGGGTGATCTTCCACTCGGGCATCTTCGCGCGGACGTGCTCCTGCACCTTCTGCGCGAGTTCCTGGAAGAACGTGCTCGTGGTGCGCCCGCAGCCGGGGCACGCGGTCACCATCGGCGTGAACGCGCGCAGGCCCATCGTCTGCAGCAGCTCCTGCGCGACGATCACCTCGTGCGTGCGCGACTGGCCCGGCTCGGGCGTCAGCGAGATGCGGATCGTGTCGCCGATGCCCTCCTGCAGCAGCACGCCGAGCGCCGCGCTCGAGGCGACGATGCCCTTGCTGCCGATGCCGGCCTCGGTCAGCCCCAGGTGCAATGCGTAATCGCCGCGCGAGGCGAGTTCGCGGTAGACCGTCACCAGCTCCTGCACGCCGCTGACCTTGGCGCTGAGCACGATCTGTTCGCGTGGCAGCCCCAGCTCGACCGCGCGTGCGGCCGAGTCCAGCGCCGAGCGGATCAGTGCCTCGCGCAGCACGCGGCCGGCATCCCACGGGTCGGCGCGGTTCGCGTTCTCGTCCATCAGCTGCGCCGCCAGCGCCTGGTCCAGCGAACCCCAGTTCGCACCGATGCGAACCGGCTTGCCGTAGCGGATCGCGAACTCGATCAGCTGCGCGAACTGGATGTCCTTCTTCTTGCCGAAGCCGACATTGCCCGGGTTGATGCGGTACTTCGCCAGCGCTTCGGCGCAGGCGGGCTCCTTCGCCAGCAGCTGGTGACCGTTGTAGTGGAAGTCGCCAATCAGCGGCACCGATGCGTTCATCATCGCGAGCTTGTCGCGGATGCGCGGCACCGCTGCGGCGGCCTCGGGCGTGTTGACCGTGATGCGCACGAGTTCCGAACCGGCGCGCCACAGCTCGGCCACCTGCTTGGCGGTCGAGGCGACATCGGCGGTGTCGGTGTTCGTCATCGACTGCACGACGACAGGCGCATTACCGCCGACGCGCACGCCACCGATCTCGACCGCGCGCGTGTTGCGGCGCGGCTGGGGGCCGAACAGGGGAGCGCTGCAGGGGGGCGTGGCTTCGAAATTCATGCAGCGATTGTAAGCCAGCGCTTTCGGGCCCGGCCGAACGGCGGTCAACCGCGCGGCCGGGCCGTGCGCGTACAGCCGGGCACCCGCGCAATGCCCGGCCTGCACGGCCGCTGCGTTAACGTAGCCGCCCTGTTCGCTTCCGGCGTGCCGATGGACACCAGCTCACCGCAGGACGTGCTGACTCCGAGCCAGCTCAACACGCTGGCGCGCGACGTGCTGGAAGGCTCGTTCCCGCTGATCTGGGTCGAAGGCGAGCTCGGCAATGTCGCCCGTCCGTCGTCCGGGCATCTGTACTTCAACCTCAAGGACGCGCGTGCGCAGGTGCGCTGCGCGATGTTCAAGCCGAAGAGCACCTGGTTGAGGTTCGCACCGCGCGAGGGCCTGCGCGTACTCGCGCGCGGACGGGTGACGCTGTACGAGGCGCGCGGCGAGTACCAGGTCGTGCTCGACCACATGGAAGAGGCCGGCGAAGGCGCGCTGCGCCGCGCGTTCGACGAACTCAAGGCGCGACTGGCCGGCGAAGGCCTGTTCGACCCCGCCCGCAAGCGCCCGCTGCCGGTCTTTGCGCGGCGCATCGCGGTGATCACCTCGCCCACGGGCGCGGCGGTGCGCGACGTGCTCAGCGTGCTTGCGCGACGCTTCCCGCTGGTCGAGGCCGAGGTGCTGCCGGTGCCGGTCCAGGGCATCGGCGCTGCCGCACAGATCACCGCAATGCTGCAGCGCGCGGGCGCGTCGGGCCGCTACGACGTGATCGTGCTGGCGCGTGGCGGCGGCTCGCTCGAGGACCTGTGGTCGTTCAACGATGAGCACCTCGCACGCGCGGTCGCGGCGTCGCCGGTTCCGGTGGTGTCCGCCGTCGGCCACGAAACCGATTTCAGCCTGACCGACTTCGCTGCCGACGTACGCGCACCGACGCCGTCGGTCGCGGCCGAGCTGGTGGTGCCGAGCGCGGACGACCTGACGCGTGGCCTGCGCGCACTCGGCGGCCGCCTGCGCGCGACGCAGCTGCAGCGCCTGCGCCAGGCGATGCAGCGCGCCGATCGCGCGGCGCTGCGGCTCAACGCGTTGCGGCCGCAGGCGCGGGTCGAGCTGCTGTGCCGTCGCCAGGCCGAGGCGTTCCGGCGGCTCGAGGCCGCCTGGCAACGACGCGTCGACCGCGAGCGTGCGCGGCTGCGGCATGCCGATGCGGTGCTGCGTTCGCGCCACCCGCAGCGTCAGCTGACCCGCATGCGCGAGCGGCTTGCTGCGGTCGGGCATCGTCCGCGGGCCGCGCTCGCGCGACGGCTGGCGAACGACGCGTTGAAGCTGCGGGGGCTGGTGCGCTCGCTGGCCGCGGTGAGCCCGATTGCGACGCTCGCGCGCGGCTACGCGATCGTGCGCGACGAAGACGGCCGCGTGGTGCGGCGCGCTGAGGACGCCGAGCCCGGCGGTTTGCTGGACGTCCGGCTGTCCGAAGGCAGCCTGCAGGTGCGCGTTACCGACCGCCGAACGGCGGACTGATCCACTGCGGAGACCGGGCGATGCCGACCAGCCATCCCTACTACCTCGCGTCCCGGCCGAAGGCGCCGAACGACGACCTAGAAGTGACCGACAAGTACAGCGGCGAATGCATCGCGCGGGTGGCGCTGGCCGATGCGGCGGCCGTCGATGAGGCGATCGCCGCCGCCTCCGCAGCGCGTGCCGCGATGCGTGCATTCCCGCCCGACGCGCGACGCGACGTGCTCGAGCACTGCGTGCTGCGTTTCCGAGAGCGGGCAGAGGAACTTGCGCAGCTGCTGTGCGCGGAAGCCGGCAAGCCCATCGGCGATGCACGCGGCGAAGTGAGCCGCCTCATCGACACGTTCCGCGAGGCTGCCGCCGAATCCACCCGCATCGGCGGCGAGGTGCACGAGCTGCAGATCTCGCCGAGGACGCGTGGCTACCGCGGCATGAGCCAGCGCGTGCCGGTCGGCGTCTGCAGCTTCATCACGCCGTTCAACTTTCCGCTGAATCTGGTCGCGCACAAGGTCGCGCCGGCGATCGCAGCGGGCTGCCCATTCGTGCTCAAGCCGTCCGAGAAAACGCCACTTGGTGCACTGCTGATTGGGGGCGTGCTGGCTGAAACCGACCTGCCCCTCGGGGCGTTCTCGGTGCTGCCGTGCCGCGTCGAGGACGCAACGGCGCTGGTCGAGGACGACCGCATCGCGCTGCTGAGCTTTACCGGAGGACTGGTGGGCTGGGACCTCAAGGCACGCGCAGGCCGCAAGAAAGTCGTGCTCGAACTCGGGGGCAATGCGGCCTGCATCGTCGACGCCGACCCGGGCGCTGCGCTCGACCACGTCGTCGAGCGACTGGTGCTCGGCGCCTACTATCAGAGCGGACAGAGCTGCATCAGCGTGCAGCGCATCCTCGTGCATCGCAGCCTCATCGACGCTTTGCGGCCGCGGCTGGTCGAGGCGGTATCGAAGTTGCGTACCGGCGACCCGCGCGACGAGCACACGTTCATCGGTCCGATGATCGACGAGGATGCCGCGCGGCGCGTCGAGGACTGGATCGACGAAGCCTGCCGCGCGGGCGCAACCCGGCTCGCGGGCGGCGCCCGCAAGGGCCGGATGCTGCCGGCGACGCTGCTCGAGAACGTGCCACGCGATGCGCGGCTGCAGCGGCAGGAAGCGTTCGGGCCGGTCGCGCTGATCGAGCCGTTCGATGAGTTCGACGACGCGCTTTCGATCGTTAACGACAGCGACTTCGGCCTGCAGGCGGGCGTATTCACCGCCAGTCTCGACCATGCGATGCGCGCCTGGGACCGGCTCGAGGTCGGCGGCGTAATCATCGGCGATGTGCCGAGTTTCCGCGTCGACACGATGCCCTATGGGGGCGTCAAAGGCTCCGGCCTTGGCCGCGAAGGCGTGCGCTACGCGATCGAGGACATGACCGAGCCGCGCCTGCTGGTGATCCGCGGCTCGTAGTGCACGAACTGCGGCAGCGGCCGTGCGGCGCCGACTTCCGCCGCTATGGCACCGGCTCGAGCGCCGCCTGTTCGGGATCGGGCAGTTCGATCGAGTGGCCGAACAGGAAGCCCTGGCCGTGGCTGCAACCCAGCTCGGCCAGGATGCGCCGCTGGGCTTCGGTCTCGATGCCCTCGCCGACCGTGTGGATGCCGAGCGCGTTCGCAAGCGCCTGGATCGCGCGCACCACTGCAATGCTTTCCGCGCGCGATTCACCCACCAGGCCGGCGACGAAGCTGCGGTCGATCTTCAGGCACTCGATCGGGAACCGGTGCAGGTATGACAGCGCCGAGTAGCCGGTGCCGAAATCATCTAGCTGCGCCAGCACGCCCTTGTCGCGCAGCTCCTGCAACATGCGCAGCGCGCGCGGCGCATCATCCAGCAGCGCGACTTCAGTGATCTCGATGCGCAGCCGATGCGGGTCAGCGCCGGCATACGCAAGCAGATCCAGCATCCGGTCGGCGAAGTCGTCACTGCGGAAGTGCCGTGGCGAAACGTTGACCGAGATATAGCCGTCGCTCGTCGCGGCAAGCCGGTGCGCGACCTGCTCGTAGACCAGCCAGTCGACCTCTTCGATCAGCCCGCTGTCCTCGCCCAGACCGATGAACTCGCCGGGCATCAGCAGCCCGCGGCGCTCGTGGCGCCAGCGCAGCAGCGCCTCGTGGCCGATCACCTTGCCGTCGGCAAGGCGCACGATCGGCTGATAGAACGCGATAAACCCGCTGCCGATGATGGCGCGCCGCAGGTCGGCCTCGAGATCCAAGATGCGCATCGCATCCTCACGCATCGCCTCGTCGAACACCGCCCAGTCATTGCGGCCTGATCCCTTCGCGCGGTACATCGCCGCGTCCGCATCGCGCAGCATCTCGGCGCCGTCCTTGTAGCGCGGGTGCCACCGTGCGATGCCGATGCTGGCCGACGGATACAGTTCCCGCCCGGCGATCCAGCAGGGCGCGCCGAGCACGGTGAGCATGCGACCGGCGAGTTCCTCGGCCAGCTCGGGGTTGTCGAGGTCTTCGATGACGATCGCGAATTCGTCGCCACCCAGGCGCGCGACGGTGTCGTTCGCGCGCACGGTCTCGACGATTCGACGGCTGACTTCGACCAGCAGCTTGTCGCCCGCCGCGTGCCCGGCGCTATCGTTGATCAGCTTGAAGCGGTCCAGATCGAGGAACAGCACCGCAAAGCCGGCGCCCTGCTCGCTCCTCGCGCGTTCGATCGCACGCGCCAGGCGTTTGAGCAGCTGGGTGCGGTTCGGCAGCTGCGTCAGCGGATCATGCAGCGCCTGGTGGGTCAGCTGCTTCTCGGCTCTCACGCGCTCGCCGATCTGCGCGATCAGCTGCGCATTGGTCTGCGCGAGTTCATGCGTGCGCGCGGCGACGCGCTGTTCGAGTTCGGCGTGTGCGGCGATCAGCCGATCCTGCGCCTGCTTGCGCGCAAGTCCTATGCCGATGTGATGGGCCACGAACGTCAGCAGTTCCTGGTCGCGCGACGTGAACAGGATCTCGGGCGAATAGCTCTGCACCGCAATGCAGCCGACCACCGCGTCCTCACGGCGCAGCGGCACACCGAGCCAGCAGTGCGAGAGCGCACCGACGCTGCGAACCGCGCCCTCGGCTTCGAGCTCGCGTATGTGGGAGCGCTCCGCCAGCAGTGGCTCGCCGCGGTCGATCACGTACTCGGTCAGGCCGTTCACGCGCTGGCGGGGCACGCGCTCGATGTCGCGTTCGTCGACCGAATACGGGAATTCGAGCTTCGTACCGTCGGGCGTGAGCAGCGCGATATAGAAATTGCGCGCGTACAGCAGCTCGTCGACGATGTCGTGCACGTGCGCGTAGAAGCGCTCGAGCGTCTCGGATGTGATCGACAGCTCGGCGATGCGGAACAGCGCGCGCTGCAGGCGCTCGGCACGCTGCCGCTCGATGATCTCGCCCTGCAGGTCGCGATTGCTCTGCCACAGCGCTTCGGTGCGCCGCTGCACGCGGCGTTCGAGTTCTTCGCGCGCCTGGTGGCGGTCGAGTGCGGTCTGGATGTGCTGGGCGACGAACGCGAGCAACGCGCGATCCTCGTCCGAATAGCACTCGGCGCGGTCGTAGCTCTGCACCACGACAGCGCCAACCACACGCTCCTCGCGCAGCATCGGCACGCCGAGCCAGTCGAGGCTTTCTGGCCCTGCGGCCGCGCTGACCTGCATGCGGGTGTCGGCGTCGTCGATCGCCAGGCCGATCTGTTCGCGGATCGCCTCGGTCGGGCCGCGCAACGGTGCGCCGTGGCGCAGCAGCGCGAGCGTCAGGCTGTGTGGCAGGTCGTCGGCGCCGATTTCCTCGTCGGGATCGGCGACATACGGGTCGCGCTGGTCGGCGAAGTACAGAAAGCGCATGCGCTCGCGCACATCGTCGTACGAGACGATGTAGAAGTTCTCGGCGAACATCAGCCCGCCCACCACGCCATGGAGGCGCCGCAGCACGTCGCCGAGCTCCAGGTCAGAGCCTGCCAGGTCCGCGATTTCATACAGCGCCTGCTGCAGGCGCTCGGACTTGCGCAGCAGCGCGACATGCGCCTGTGCGCGCGCCGCGGTCAGGCTTGCCCAGACGACGCGTCGCGCAAGGCCGGACCAGGCATCGAATGCAGCCGGGATCAGCGGCTCGGGCATCGAGGCGACGATCACCGAATGCGTGCCGTCTTCTTCATGCCAGGCGTCGATGAGCAGATGGGACGCCCTCGGCACGGGCTCGTCCGAATGCAGGATCTGCGCGGCGAGCGTGGACAGTGGCGCGGCGCCGTCGCTGAGCGAGCAGCCCACTTCGCCCGCAGGGTCGCGCCAGTACACGGCGACCTCGGCCGTACGCGGCAGCGTATGCCGCAGTCCGGCGGCAAGCGACACCAGCGCACAGGCCGCGTTGTCCCGGTCCGGCCAGGCATGGAAGACAGCCTTCTGCACCTGCTTCTCCTGCATGCCGCCCCCTGCGGCCGGCCGAGCATAGCGTGCTGGTACGGGCCGCGCGTCAACGGCCGCGTGCGTTCGGGCGGCGGGGATGTGGTCGCGCTGCACGCTCCGCGCGCTTTGCCGCAACCGCACAAGCCCGTACGCTGCGCGCGATGAATTCCGGTGCCGACCCGAGCGACGACGTGTTGATGCTGGCCTGGACCGGCGGCGACGTATCGGCGTTCGAGCGGCTGTACGCGCGTCATCGCGCGCCCCTGTACCGGTTCCTGCTGCGGCAGCTGCGCGAGCCGGCGCTGGCCGACGAGTTGTTCCAGGACGTCTGGCAGCGTGTCATCGCCGCGCGCGCCGGCTGGCGCCCGGACGCGGCGTTTCGCACGTGGCTGTTCCGTATCGCGCACAACCGGCTCGGCGATCACTGGCGTGCCTTGAAGCATCGCCCGGCAAACCCGCAGGACGGCGAAGACCGCGCCGCGCGTGTCCCCGACCCCGTCACACCCGAACATGCGTTGTCCGAGTTCGAACAGCGGCGCCGGCTGCAGCGCGCGATCGAAGCGCTGCCGGAAGAACAACGCACCGTCGTGCTGCTGCGGCTGGAGCAGGAACTGAGCCTGGAGGACATCGGTGAAATCACCGGTGCCGGCCGGGAAACGGTCAAGTCGCGGCTGCGGTACGCGATGGACAAGCTGCGCGCAGGACTCAACGAATGAACGCTCCCCGCCACGACCCGCTTTCGCCCGAGGAACAGGCGCTCGCGTCTCGCCTGCGCGGCCTGGGCGGGCCCGAAGGCCCCTCGGCCGCGCTCGACGCACGCATTCTTTCCGCTGCGCGGCAGTCGGCCGCCACGGCCGCACCGCCAGCGCGGCGACGTCGGTCTAGGTGGACTGCGATTCCGGGCGGTCTCGTCACCGCGGTCGGCACTGCAGCGGCATTCGTGCTCGCGGTCGGCGTGGTGTGGCAGACGCAGCCTGCCGGGCTGCCGGTGCCTGCAGGGGACACGTCGGCCGCAGATGGCGAATTTGTGCCGATCGAAGTCATTGATGGGCGCGGGCGTACCGCCGCGGCGGAATCCCGAACCGCGGATGCCCCGGATGCGCCAGCCGCCATGAGGCAGGCCGCCGCGAGCACGCGACGCGGTTCGCCTGCCGCTGCGCCGGCGCCGGCGCCGGCGTCGGCAGCCGCTGACACTGCAACGCCCGCGACACCTGCTGCGACAGCGGCGGCGATCTCGATGCCGGAAGTGGCGGCTCCAGCCGCCCCGGGCTCGCCTGCGCAGCCGGCAGCAGCGTCTGCACAGTCGGAGTCTTCTGCCGCGTCTGCAGCGATGTCCGCAGAATCGGTCGCACCGGCCGATGCCGCATCGCCGCGCGTGCCGGAACGATCTGCGCCCGCGGCCCGCCGCCCGACCTACACGACGAGCGCCCGTGCTCGTGCCGAAGCCCGCACGTCGTCAGCCGACCGGGCCCGACCGTCCGCGGGCGCGGAGCCTGCAAGCGCAACGCAAACGAATGCCGGGCCACCCGCGTCCGTATCCGAAGATGCCCTGCTCGCGCCGGACCTGTGGTTCGAACGCATCCGCGAGCGCCGCGCCCGGGGCGAAACCGACGCCGCAATCGAGAGCCTGCGCCGTTTCCGCGTGCGCCACCCGGACGTTCCAGTGCCTGCCGACCTGCGCGACCTGGCGGAATGACACTGGATACGCTCGCCAGCCGCGCGTCGCACACGCTAGAGGTGAAGCACAGCCGCTTCACCGCGTTCGCGGTGGCAATCGACACGGCCGACGCGGCGATCGCTTTTCTGGACGAAGTGGCCGACCCCACCGCGACGCACAACTGCTGGGCATATCGGATCGGCGATCAGTACCGCTCCAGCGACGACGGCGAGGTCTCCGGCACGGCCGGTCGACCGATCCTCACAGCGATCGACGGCCAGGGCTTTGATCGCGTCATGGTGGTCGTGACGCGCTGGTACGGCGGCACCAAGCTGGGCGCCGGCGGGCTGGTGCGCGCGTACGGCGGCTGCGCGGCCGAATGCCTGCGCACGGCACCGCGTGTGCCGCTGGTTGCGATGACGCAGTGCCGGCTCGCAGTCGCGTTCAACGACATCGGCGTCGTGCACAGCACGCTTGCGGCGTTCGGCGCCAACAAGCTCGACGAGCAGTTCGAGGAGGACGGCGCGCGCATGGTGGTGGAGCTACCGGCCGACCGGCTGCCTGCGCTGCGGGCACAGCTGCGCGACGCCACACGCGACCGCCTGCGCTTTCTGGACAACGCCTGACGCGCGGTACGGCCTCGCGCCGGCCGCCAGCTCGCCGTGCCGATCGGGGACAATAGCCGGATGAGCGAATCTCCCGATCCGCGGCCGGCCGCGAAGGCGCCGGTCGGCAGCCTGCGCACGTTGTGGCCATTCGTACGCCAGCACCTGGGCCTGTTCATCGGCTGGCTGGTCGCGCTGGCGGCGTCCAGCACCGCAACGCTGAGCCTGCCGATCGCGTTCCGCACGATGATCGACCAGGGCTTCGCGGCCGGTGGCGGCGATGCGGTCGACCGCGCGTTCATGCTGCTGTTTCTGGTGGCCGTTGTGCTCGCGCTCGCGACCGCCGCCCGGTTCTTCTTCGTCTCGCTGCTGGGCGAACGCGTCGTGGCCGATCTGCGCGAACGCCTGTATTCCCACCTGCTCGCGCTCGACATCGGCTTCCACGACCGCAACCGCAGCGGCGAGCTCGTCTCGCGCCTGACCGCTGACGCCGAGCTGCTGCGCAGCGTGGTCGGGTCGGGCATGTCGGTCGCGCTACGCAGCGGCGTCACGTTCATCGGCAGCATCGTGATGCTGTTCGTCACCAGCCCCCAGCTGGCCGCGTACGCGGTGATCGGCATCCCGCTGGCCGTGCTGCCGATCGTGCTCGGCGGTCGCCGTCTGCAGAAAATGTCGCGCACCAGCCAGGACCGCATCGCCGAAGCCAACGCGCTTGCGAACGAGACGCTCGGCGCGGTCCGCACGGTGCAGGCCCATGCGCGGGAGCCGTACGAACGCCAGCGATTCGGCCAGGCGGTGCTTACGGCCGTGCGTGCTTCGGCGCAGCGCATCCGGGCACAGGCGGTGGTCACCGCGGTCGCCATCGTGCTGATCTTCGGCGCGATCACGCTGGTGCTGTGGTCGGGCGCGCACGACGTCGTCGCCGGCCGCATGAGCGCAGGCACGCTCGGCCAGTTCGTGCTGTACGCGTTGATCGGCGGTGGCTCGGTCGGCGCGCTGGCCGAGGTCTGGAACGAGCTGCAGCGTGCGGCCGGCGGCATGAGCCGCATCAGCGAACTGCTGGAAGAGACCCCGGGTGTACGCGCCCCGGCCGAACCCGGCAGGTTGCCGGTTCCGCTGCGCGGCGAGATCGCGTTCGACGAGGTGACGTTCCATTACCCGATGCGGCCGGACCTGCCCGCGCTCGACGGATTCAACCTGCGCGTACGGCCCGGCGAGACCGTCGCGCTCGTTGGCCCGTCGGGCGCGGGCAAGAGCACGGTGCTTTCGCTGTTGCTGCGCTTCCACGATCCGCAGTCCGGCGCCGTGCGCCTGGACGGGCTGGACATCCGCACGCTCGACCCCGCAGCCCTGCGCGAGGCGATCGCGCTGGTGCCGCAGCACCCGACGATCTTTGCCGCGAGCGCGGCCGACAACATCCGCTACGGCCGGCTGGAAGCCGACGACGTGGCCGTAGCCGAGGCCGCGCGGGCAGCGCATGCCAGCGAATTCATCGATGCCCTGCCCGAACGCATGGCGACCGAACTGGGCGAACGCGGTGCGCGCCTGTCCGGTGGCCAGCAGCAGCGCATCGCGATCGCACGCGCGCTGCTGAAGGATTCGCCGGTGCTGCTGCTGGACGAGGCGACCAGCGCGCTCGACGCACACAGCGAACGAGCGGTGCAACTCGCGCTCGAAATGCTGATGCGCGGCCGTACGACGCTCGTGATCGCGCATCGGCTGGCCACGGTGCTGAAGGCCGACCGGATCGTCGTCATGGACGCAGGCCGCATCGTCGCCGAAGGCACGCACGAGCAGTTGATCGCCGAAGGCGGCCTGTACGCCGATCTGGCACGGCTGCAGTTCCTCGACTGAGCCGCTGGGGCTTGGCGGACAGGCCCTGGCGAACCGTCCATCGCCGGGGTCGACCCGTCGCGTCCTCTGACCGGCGTATTACGCCTCGTCGCCACGGCGAGGCTGGCGGGTGGGGCCGCGAGACCACTGCCCTCTTCGCGCCTGGCTGCTCGACCGCACCGAGCCGCCTGCCGCCTGCCGCCTGCGCCGCACCGCGCTTTCCTGAACCAGACGGCCAATGTGTGTGATCGGGCTCAAGGATGAACTTCACGACCCGTTAACGACTCCAGATCACTAAGCGGGACGGCTCGGAAACGGGCCCGAGGCGGGGCCGCCCTACGGTCCCGCGCTGGCGTGCTAACGGCACCACGGGCCCCGCGAAGTGCGGCAAAAGGACTGGATGGGCATGATTTCAGCCGAAATGAGGACGCTGCCGGCATCCCTCCGGGGATGGTGGTCACTCAGGCGTCCGCTTCACCGGACGCAGCTGCTCGCGCTCGGCTGGAGCCTGGCCGCGCTGCTGCCGCTGGTCGGGCTGGGCCTGATCGCGGCCGAATACCTGCACTATCAGGAAAACGCGCACAGCCGCACGAGACTGGTCACCGACGCGATCGAGCGCCAGTTGCGCGACCGCCTGTTCCTCGTCAGCCGTCAGCTGTACCGCGCCTCGCGGCCCGAAGATCTCGCAGTGCCGTGGGTGCTGCCGATGACTGAGATCAGCCGCCGCCGCGTTTCCGACTCCGAACGCGACATCCCCGATCGGCTTCTACTGGGCGAACCGGTCCGCGCCGGCGATCGCTGGGAGATCCCGGTCTCGCAGCGCTTTGGCGACGTCATGATCACCGCGCGCATCGATGCCGAGGTCTTCCTCGACGTCGTCGGCGGCTACCCGCTCGGTCCGAGCGACTTTGTGAGCCTGATCCACGAGCGCGGCGCGATCATCGCGCGCTCGGTCGACAACGATCAGGTCGTCGGCCAGCGCATCGTCGATTCAGGCATGTTTTCCGACGCCCACCGCGGCCGCCGCGAGGGTCGCTACACCGGCAAGAGCGTCGTCGATGGGATCGAGCGCGAGTTCAGTTACCGCCGCCTGGAGAAGCTTCCGCTCGCGGTGATGGTCGGCGTCGAGAATCGCAGCCTCGTGCAGATCTGGGCGCGGCCGGCACTCGCGATCCTGCTGGTGACCCTGCTGCTCGCCTCCGCGTGGGGCTGGCTGGTGCGCCGGTTCGACCAGGCGCAGTCGCGGCAGGCCCGGCTCATCGTCGACCTGCAATCGGCGATGCAGGCAACCCGCGCGACCGACGAGCGCCTGCGGCAGGCCCACACGCTGGCCCTGCTCGGCGAATACGAATGGGATCCGGCTACGGACACCGTGGCGATCTTCGGCGAGACGGCGCGCATCTTCGGCTTCGACCCGTCGGCCACCCACGTCAGCGGTGCCGCGTTCCGCGCTGCGGTCGACCTGGGCGACCAGGCCGGGATGCGGCGGCTGCTCGAGGTGCCCGCGGGCCCGGGCTCGACGGCGGAGCAGCAGTTGCTGATCGTGCGGCCGGACGGGACGCTACGCCACGTCCTGGCGCGCAGCACGCGCACGCGAACCAGTGACGGCCGCGACGTCGTGCACGGCATCCAGCAGGACATCACCGAACTGGCCGATGCGCGCGAGCGCGCGGTTCGCGCCGAAGCGCAGTACCGGTTCCTGTTCGAACACAACCCGTTGCCGATGTGGCTGTTCGACCGCGACACGCTGAAGTTCGTCGCGGTGAACGACGCGATGGTCGCGCACTACGGCTACTCGGGCTCCGAGCTGGTCGGCCGCAGCATGCTGTCGATCCGCCCCGAGGCTGACGCCGATGCGTTCCGCGAGGCCGCGCGACTGCCAGTCAGCGCCCAGTCGCAGGGCCGCGTCTGGACGCACCTGCACAAGGACGGGCGCGTCATGCGGATGGCGGTGTTCATCCATGACGTCGACTTCAACGGCTCGACCGCGCGTCTGGTCGCAGCCCAGGACGTGACCGAACGCGAGCAGGCCGAGCAACGCTTCCGACTGGTCGCGCGCGCCACCAGCGACGCGGTCTACGACTATGACCTGACCACCGGCCGCATCTGGTGGAGCGAGAGCTACTACACGGGCTTCGGCTACCCGCCCGCCCCGTTCGAGACCGCGGACCTGTGGAGCGAGCGCGTCGCAGCTGATGACCGCGAACGAGTCATCGCAAGCCTCAGCAACGCAATCGAGGGCACTGAGTCGGAATGGCAGGAGCAGTACCGGTTCCGGCGTGGCAACGGCAGCCTGGCT
This sequence comes from Lysobacter korlensis, assembly GCF_042434515.1. Lineage (NCBI taxonomy): Bacteria > Pseudomonadati > Pseudomonadota > Gammaproteobacteria > Lysobacterales > Lysobacteraceae > Lysobacter > Lysobacter korlensis. Next base: position 1,498,802 of record NZ_JBHLTG010000001.1, on the reverse strand, counting down.
ACGGTGCTCGACCGCGGCTTCGTGCTGCGAGACGCGACGGGCCAGCCGTTACGCATCGTCGGCGGCATGCTCGACATCAGCGAGCGCCAGCACTACGAGGACCAGCTCGCGTACCGCGCCACGCACGACGAGCTCACCGGGCTGCCGAACCGCCAGCTGCTGCAGGACCGCCTGCAGCAGGGCATCCTCAACGCGCAGCGCTACGGGCGCGGCGTCGCACTGATCTTCATCGACCTGGACGACTTCAAGCTCGTCAACGACAGCCTGGGGCACGGTGCCGGCGACGTGGTGCTCAAGGACGTCGCGGCGCGCCTGAGTGGCGTGGCCCGCGAGACCGACACGGTCGCCCGCTTCGGCGGTGACGAGTTCGTGCTGGTGCTGACCGAGCAGGACGGCGTACAGGGCATCAGCGCCGTTCTGGCACGCATCACCGAAGCGCTGGCCGCACCGTTCGTCGTCAGTGGCAGCCGTCACTCGCTGACCGCAAGCATCGGCTGGTGTCGCTACCCCGACGCAGGTCAGGACGCCGAATCGCTGCTCAAACATGGCGACTTGGCGATGTACCAGGCCAAGCGCCAGGGCCGCAACCGCGCCGTCGCGTTCCACAGCGAATTCGCGGACGGCATGTCGCGTCGTCTGCAGCTGGTGTCCGAACTGCGGCTGGCGCTGGAGCAGGACCAGTTCGTCCCGGTGTTCCAGCCCTTGTTCGACCGCGAGGGCCGCGCCGTGGCGCTGGAAACGCTCGCACGCTGGGAGCACCCCGTGCGCGGCCTGCTGCTGCCGGGCGAGTTCATCCCCGTCTGCGAGGAAAGCGGCCTGATCGCCGACCTGGGCCGGCGCATCCTGCATCAGGCGGCACGCCATTACCGGCGGCTTGCCGAGCACGGACTCGGGCACCTTCGAATCGCGGTCAACGTTTCGCCTGCGCAGTTCAACGACGAACTGGTGCGCGACGTGGCCCAGGTACTGCGCGAACACCAGATCCCGTCCGACGTGCTCGAACTGGAAATCACGGAAGGCCTGCTGATGGCCGACCCCGAGCGCGCGATCGAGCTGATGAACCAGATCGCCGCGATGGGTGTGAGCTTCTCGGTCGACGACTTCGGCACCGGCTACTCCAGCCTCGCGTATCTCAAACGCTTCCCGATCGACCGGCTCAAGATCGACCGCTCGTTCGTGCGCGACCTGGGCACCGATGACGACGACGCGGCGATCTGCAACTCGATCATCGGCCTCGCCCATGCTCTCGGCATCCGCACGGTGGCCGAAGGCGTCGAGACGACGATGCAGCTGGACTGGCTGCGCGCTCGGCAGATCGACGAGGTGCAGGGCTACCTGCTCGGACGGCCGCAGTCGTTCGATGTGCTGGTCGCGACGCTGCAGGCACGCTGAGTGTCCTGGGTCGGGGTCGACTTCGCAGGCAAAAAAAGACCCCGCCGGAGCGGGGTCTGGAATCTCGTAGGTGTAGCGATCAGGCCGTGGCGGGGGCCATCGGAGTGACGCCCGAAGCCTGCGCACCCTTCGGGCCTTGGGTCAGCTCGTAGCTGACGCGCTGGCCTTCCTGGAGGCTACGGAAGCCCTTGGCGTTGATCGCGGAGAAATGAACGAATACATCCGCACTGCCGTCCTCTGGCGAGATGAAACCGAAGCCTTTGGCGTCGTTGAACCACTTCACGGTGCCGTACTGCATATCCATGACCTCATGCTGGGTGCGATGTGCGCTGGCGCGTGATGCGGCTCAGTCGCGACCCGAGTATGCAAACTGAACGCCGAGAAAACAATTGCTGCAAAGTGCCTGTGACGTTTCAATCTCACAACATTTTTCGTAGTAGCGCGGGTAGGCCCGCCGACGCGGCGGCCACGTTGTCCAGCACGTCCTGAAGCGTGATCACCTCGTCCGGGTCGGGCCCGGCGCCGGCCGCCCAGTTCGCCACGATTGCCAGGCACGCGTAGTCCAGTCCCATCTCGCGTGCGAGCGCGGCCTCGGGCATTCCGGTCATGCCGACCAGGTCGCAGCCGTCGCGGCGCATGCGCGCGATCTCGGCGCGTGTCTCCAGACGCGGCCCCTGCGTGGCGCCGTAGCAGCCGCCATCGACCAGTTCCACGCCCGCGTCGCGCGCGGCGGCCAGCGTGGCCTGGCGCAGCGAACGCGTGTACGGCTCGCCGAAATCGACGTGGATGACTTCGGTGCCGGCTTCTTCGCAGATCGTGGAAACGCGGCCCCAGGTGTAGTCGATCAGCTGGTCGGGACATGCGAGAACGCGCGGACCGAAGCGCTGGGTGATGCCGCCGACGGTGTTCAGAGCGAGCACTCGGTTTGCGCCAAGCCCTTGCAACGCGGCGAGGTTCGCGCGGTAGTTGATGCGGTGCGGCGGCAGCGAATGGCCCTCGCCGTGCCGGGCGAGGAAGGCAACGCGCTTGCCCTCGAGCAGACCCACGCGCACCGGCCCGGACGGCATGCCGTAGCGCGTTTCCGGCTGCAGCGTCTGCACATCCTCGAGCTCGGCCAGCCGGTACAGGCCGGTACCGCCGATGACGGCGAGTTCAATCGTTTGCATGTCTCGACTCCGGTTGGCCCCTGCCGCACTCACCGCATGCGCCGGCCCGGCGCAGCACGTCCGTCACGGCAGCCCACGATCACGGGAATTTCTCTGCTGCCGGCTTCCACGCCCCGGTCGCCCAAAGCGATCGCCCGCAAACCGCGGGCGCAACGGCGCGTGCGCTCAGCGCAGCGCGTAGATCGCCGGCAGGTTCCGGCCCTGCTCGTGATAATCCATGCCGTAACCGAATACGTAGCGGTCCGGCACCTCGACGCCCGCGAAATCCGCGCAGATGCCTTCGACGCAGCGGTCGTGCGACTTCACCGCCAGCGCAGCGATGCGGACTTCGCTCGCACCCTGCTCGCGACACCAGTCGCGCACGGCGAGCAGCGTCTGGCCTTCGTCGACGATGTCATCGACCAGCAGCACGCGACGGCCCTGCAGCGACGTTGCCGGGCGATGCTTCCACACCAGCTCGCCGCCTGCGGTTTCACCGCGGTAGCGCGTCGCGTGCAGGTAATCGAACTCGCAGTCGAGGCCGCATTCGCCCAGCTCGATCGCGAGCCGCCCCGCGAACGGCAGGCCGCCGTGCATCACCGTGAGGAACACCGGCACCGGGCCGTCGGCATAGGCATCGCGGATAGACACGGCCATCTTCGCGATCGCGCGCTCCAGCGTTTCGCGGTCGTGGATGACGTCGGCATTCGCAAGCGCCGCCTGCAGGTCGGCGGCCATCACGCCAGCCCCTCCAGCCGGCCGCGGCTTTCGCCGTAGCGCGGGTCGGCGAGCAGGCCGTCCCAGCCCATGACGCCGCGGCCGAGCAACCCGGTCAGCGCCATCGTGTTGAGCGAGCGGCCTTCGACGGCCTTCAGCGACTCGTCGACCAGGTCCGGATGACAGACCAGCACCACGTCGCAGCCGGCATCCAGATGTGCATCGATGCGCGACTTCACGCCGCCAGCCGAGAACGCGGCCGCCATGCCGATGTCGTCGGAGAACACGACGCCGCGGAAGCCCATCTCGGCGCGCAGGATCTCCTCGATCCAGCGGCGTGAATAACCCGCGGGCTCGGGCGCGACCTTCGGATAGACCACGTGCGCCATCATCACCGCATCGGCCTTCGCATCGATGCCGGCCTCGAACGGGATCAGGTCGAGCGCGCGCATTTCCTCCAGCGGTCGATCGTCGACGGCGTCGTCGAAATGCGTGTCCTCGAGCACCGAGCCGTGGCCCGGGAAATGCTTGAGCGTCGCGGCCATGCCTGCGGCGTGCATGCCTTCGATGTACGCGCGGGTAAACGCTGCGACGATGTGCGGGTCGGCGGAGAACGCGCGGTTGCCGATCGCGAGGTTGCCGCGCCCGAGATCGACGACCGGCGCGAAGCTCAGGTCGACGCCGGTCGCGCGGATCTCGCTCGCCATAAGCCACGCATGCTCCTGCGCGAGCTTCAGGGCGGCCGCCTTGTCCTGCGCGAACAGCGCGTCGAAATTCTCGAGCGGCGGCAACGCGCTGTAGCCCTCGCGGAAGCGCTGCACGCGGCCGCCTTCCTGGTCGACGCAGATCAGCTGCGGTCGCCGCGCGGCTTCGCGGATCGCCTGCGACAGCTCGGTGACCTGCGCCTTCGAGGCGAAATTGCGCGAGAAGAGGATCACGCCGGCGCAGGCGTCGTGCTGCAGCCAGTCGCGCTCCTGCGCGTTGAGTTCGGTACCGGCGACGCCGATCACGAGCATACGGAACTCCTACGGTGCGATTCGGATGCGGCCGGCATTGTCACCCAGATCGCGTGAGCGGGCATGCAGACCGGATGCTTGCGGCTGACACCGCGGGCGCCCGGCAAGAGCAGGCGGCCTGCCCGGCATTGAACCGGTTCGGCGGAATGCGCTGTTGCCGACCTCGAGCCGCGTGTGCCCATCGTTGTCGCGCAGTCTCGATTGCGAAGGCTTGGCGAACCGCGCTTGCGCTTGGCACACGGCCCCACTTTCAAAGCTGCGGCTGCCGAGCTACAGGCTGGCTGAAAAGCCGGCGCAGCCAACCCGCAGACGTGTCGAGCCGCCGTCAACCCGGCCCTGCGCGCTCGTCCTCGCTCCACTGCGCGTAAGGACGAGTGGCCAGCGCGAGGTTGTAGTAACGCGGCAGGTCAGTGACCTCTGCGCCGGCCCAGGCCGGTTTTTCGAAGCTTGCGTCGGCGGCCTCGAGCTCGAGTTCGGCAACCACGAGGCCGGCGTTCTCACCGAGAAATTCGTCGACTTCCCAGGTTCGCCCGTCGTGCTCGACATAGTGCCGGCGCTTGTCGACCAACCCGCCGACGCACAGTGCCAGCAGTGCGCGCGCATCGTCGACCGGAATCGGATAGTCAAACTCCTGACGGGTATGGCCGAGTTCGCGCGATTTGAGGTTGAGCCAGGCTTCGTCGCCTGCGATGCGCACGCGCACCGATGCCTTCATCGCGCCGCTGTCCATGGCCGCCAGGTCGTTGAGATACCCCTGCGCCATCGGCACGACCTTGCGCGCCGCGTCGCGCCAACCGTCACCCGTGACGAGGTACTTGCGTTCGATTTCGATGGGCATTGTTCGTCCGTCGGCGATCCCGGGCAAAGCCCGCAAGCAGGTTACGTCGCGCGTGGCGACGCGTTGTACATCAACGTATGCGCGTCACCGCCTAGCGCGGCTCGAACATCGCAATGCTTTCCACGTGCCCGGTATGCGGGAACATGTCCATGACGCCCGCCGCGCGCAGCTTCCAGCGCTTCTCGTTGACGAGGTAGCCCGCATCACGCGCCAGCGATGCCGGATGGCAGCTCACATAGACGATGCGACTGAACTGCTTCAGCGGCAGGTGGGCCAGTACGAAATCCGCGCCCGAGCGCGGCGGATCGAGCAGCAGCCGGTCGAAACTCTCGCGCATCCATGGCTCGCCCGACAGATCCTTCGCCAGATCGGCCGCGTGGAATTTCGCATTCGCGATGCCGTTGTGTTCGGCGTTCTCGCGTGCGCGGCGCACGAGCCCCGCCTCACCTTCCACACCGACCACTTCGCGCACCTGTCGCGCAAGCGGCAAGGTGAAATTGCCCAGGCCCGCAAACAGGTCCAGCACCCGGTCATCCGGCTGCGGATCCAGCAGATCGATTGCCGATTGGATCATCCTGCCGTTGAGGCCGGCGTTGACCTGGATGAAATCGAGCGGGCGGAACAGGAACTCCAGATTCCACTGCGGCAGCGAAAACGAAAGCTTCGGCTCCGCCGGCCACAGCGCATGCACCGAATCGATGCCGCCCGGCTGCAGGAAGATCGCAAACCGGTGCTGCTGCGCGAACGCGATCAGCGCATCGCGATCGCTGTCCGACAGGGGCGACATGTGCCGGAACGTCAGCGCGACACCGCAGAACTCGGGCGTCGGATCGCCGGCGATGAACTCGATCTGCGGGATCTCGCGACGCGCCTGCAGCGAATCGACCAGTGCGGCAATCGCGTCGATCCGATCGCCAATGATCGGCAGCACGGTGTGGCACTGCGAGATCTCGGCGACAAAACGCGGATCGGTCTCGCGGAAGCCGACGAGCGTCTTGTCCTTCTTCTCGACGCGCCGCACCGAGAAACGGCCCTTGCGACGATAGCCCCAGCTCGCATCGACCAGCGGCGGCAGCACGCGTTCAGGCGACACATGGCCGATGCGTTCGAGGTTTTCCAGCAGCACGCGTTGCTTGGCGTGGATCTGCTTCGTCTCGTCGTAATGCTGCATCGCGCAGCCGCTGCAGACACCGAAGTGTGCGCATCGCGGATCGACGCGCTCCGGGGCCGCGTGCAGCACCTCGACCGTGCGCGCTTCATCGAAGCTGCGGTGGCGGCCGGTCTGCGTCGCCATGACGCGCTCGCCCGGCAATGCACCGGCCACGAACACGGCCTTGCCGTCGGGTCGCCGCGCAACGCCGCGGCCGTCATGGGTCAGGTCGGTGATCTCGACCTCGAAGGGAGTCTTGTCGATGCGGGCCATGGCGGCTGGCGTGAAACTCGAGGCCGCGCATTGTCGCAGATGCGCCTGTCCGCCGCGCCGCGACGGTGGCCGCGGGAACGGCAACGGCCGCAACTGCGGCCGCTCCGTTCATAGGGTTGGCAACCACGCCGGGGAAGCAGTGCGTTCGCCCTTGCGTGCCGCGGCGAGGCTGATCGCTTCGACGGCGCCCTGTGTCGTGCTCAGGTGCGGCGCGCCGTCACTTCTGCTTCCAATTGCCACCGCTCTGGTACCACCAGCCCGGTCGCGCGCTGTCGATCCACTGCCGTGCGAACACCTCGCGGATCTGGGCTTCCCACTCGGGATGGCCGTTCGCGACCGCCACTTCGCGGTAGACGGCCTTGCGATCGCGGTTGTCGTCGGCCACCGCATTACTGATCGCGACGCGATCCTTCAGCGGCAGCTTGCCGGCATCACGCACGACGATGGTGCCGTCGCCCGCAAATCCCAGCGCGCCCGCGTCAAAGCCCGCACGCAGCTGCGCGTCGAACCGCTCGGCCATGCGCGCCTGGATCGCCTGGATCGCCGGCGTCTTGATCGAAATGTCGGGCGATTGCGCATGCGCAGAGCCAACCCCGATCATCGCCCACAGGTCGACGCGCTGCGTGAGCTGCCGCACCTGCGCGATCGCGGCAGGCAGTGCCGATTCCAGCGAGGCACTCTGGCCGCCCGGGCCGCCCTCGGGGCGCGGCGCTTTCGACGCGTCCTCGCCAATCACGTTCTCGACGAACTCACGGGCGGCTTCCTTCGCTTCAGCCGCCGGGAAATACACATTGATTGTCACGCACGCGGTCAACATCACGGCCGCGACCGGCAATCCCATCCAACGAGTCATCGTTATCTCCCGAAAAGGCGCGCTGCGCCGTCAGTCCACTACCGGGCGCACGTCGCCCGAACCCGCCGCCGCAAGCCGCTCGACCAGCAGGGGCCAGTCGACGCGCCGGTTGAATCCGACCACGGTCAGCCGCGGCAGGCCTGCCCCCTGGACGATAATAAATCCGCGATCCGCTGAACCCAGCCCGTCCATCGTGCAGACCTCGTCGACGAGGCGGCAGCCGATAGCGATGCGCGAATAGCCGAAGTCGTCGAACAGGCCGATCACCTGTGATTGCAGGCTGCTCATCAGCGATGCGTCACCCACGCTCGACAGGTCCTGCACGGCGCGCTGGCTGATTCGCTGACGGACACCGCGCTTGGGATCGGTCTGCAGCCGCGCATCGAACGCGACCGGTTGCCAGTCGACGAGTCGAAGTCCCGCAACGCGACCATCGAGCCGGCCGGTGATGCTGCCGAACCCGAACACGCCGGTCAGCGCTTGCAGATCCAGATCATCGAGCGCGAGGTCGGCGGTCAGCGTCGGCGCGGTACCGAACGGCCGCTCCATCGACAGCGAGGACACATCGATGCGCCCATCGAACAACTGCATCGCCAGCCCGCCATCGAGCGTCAGTCGATCCTCGCGGTAATGCGCCTGCGGAATGCGGCCGCTGAGCTCGCCGCCGAACTCCGGCCAGCCCATGACCTTCGCAAGCTGCCGCACGTCCAGCCCGTCGAGCGCCAGACCGAACTTCACGTCGAAGCGGCTTTCGCCCGACGCCGGTCGAAGCTGCAGGCCTTCGAAGCGCGCGGTGCCATCCAGCAGCGGGATCACCAGGTCCTCGCGCAGCTGCAGGACGCCATCGGCACTGCGCCATGGCAGGCGCGCGGCACCGAACTCGATCCCGTACAGCGCCCCGCCGGCCCAGCGCAGATCGCTGGCCACCGGCGCGCCGGCGGAGAACTGCAGGTCGCCGTGCAGGTCATCGAACCGGAACCGCCCGCGCGGGTCGTCGGCGCCGGCATGTTCGAGCGAAAGCGTTGCCCGTTGCAATCCATTGCCGTTGGTTCCGAGCTGGGCGCTGGCGGCGCCGCGAAGTTGCAGCTCGCCCAACCCCGCCGCACCGAGCCACCCCGACAGGTAGTGCTCACCGAGCGCCTGCAGGCTCGGGCTGTCCACGGTCAGGTCCAGGACCTCGACGTCCTGCTCCGACCCGAGTGTGGCGCTGCCTGCGGCCTTCAGCACGCCGGGGTCATCCCACGAGAATGCCGGCAGCTGCCAACCGCCGGCGTCGCGCTGAACGGCGCGCATGTGAAGCGGCACGCGGCGCTCGCCGAGCGAGACATAGGTGCGACCGAACAGCAACTCGCCGCCGAGCAACTGACCGTCGAGATTGACCTCGTCGACCTCTCCGAACCGCGCATCGACATGCAGCCGCGCGCCGAGATTCTCTGCCGCGATCGCGCCGTCCGGAGTGTCGACGCCCGCTGCCTGCAGCTTCACCGGCCCTTCGATCTGAAGGCGGCCGCCCGCCGGGGCGCGGATCGCGAGCGAGGCATCCAGCGTTCCGCCGGTCAACCGCGCGTCAGCCCATGCCTGTGCAACCAGCGCCTGCGTCCAGGCCACCGGTACGCGCGCAAGATCGATCCGCGTGATGTCCGGCGACTGCGCCTCGCGATCCAGCCCGATTCGCGCCGCGCCACGTGTCAGCACCGCGTTCGTCTTCGCGTCGTCGAGGGTGAGCGAGAAACCGAACGGCGCCGAAGCGCCGCTGCGCAGCACGCCTTTGCATTGCCAGCGGTCGGCCGCGCGCGTCAGCGGACACTGCCAGTCGAGATCGCGAAAGCGGTAACCCAGGTCGGGCGCGTCGAGTGTCCCGGCTTGGATGCGCAGCTCGCCCTGCGACGCCCCGTCTTCCCACTCCAGCCGCACCCGCACCTTCCGCAGCGTCGCGACGGGAGTCGAGACACGCTCGATACGCGCAGTCGCGGTGCGTGCGTCCCCATTGCCGGGCAGCGCAGAAAGCAGTGCGCACGCCAGCACGAGCAGGGACCACGTCGGCAGGCGTACCATCGGGAGCGACATGGTCGAAGGATACGGCCGGGGAGGCCAACGTCGATGGAACCGATGCCGAACGTGCTACTGGTCGAGGACGACCCCATCAGCTGCAGCGTCCTGGGCGCGGCGCTGGAGCGCTGCAGCCTCAATGTCGAAACGGCCGGCTGCGTCCGCGACGCGCTCTACGTGGCCGCACGCGGTCGGCATGCGTTGTGGCTGATTGACGCCCACCTGCCCGACGGCTCGGGTATTGCACTGCTCGAGGCACTGCGGCGCATCGATGCCGATGCGGTCGCGATCGCACATACCGCATCGCAGGACCTAGCGCTGCATCGGTTGCTGCGCGCGGCCGGGTTTGCCGAGGTACTGGTCAAGCCGTTGGCATCCGCGACCCTTGCGGCAGCGCTGGCTCTCTGGTTGCCGGTCACCCAACTCCGGGCGGTGCCCGTAGATGACGTACTGCCAACGCGGGGCGCGCCCGAAGCACAGGTATGGGACGACGAGGCCGCGCTGCGCGCGATGGCCGGTAACGCGACCCACGTAGCTGCGCTGCGGGCGCTGTTCCTGGCGGAACTGCCGGCCGTGCTGCAACGGGTGACCTCGGCCGTGGTCACGTCCGACGGATCGGCGCTGCACGCGGAGCTGCACCGCCTGCACGCGAGCTGTGGCTTCGTCGGCGCGGCTGCACTTGCAGTGGCCGCGCACGAGCTCGGAATGCGGGCTGATGCTGCATCGCTCGCTCGCTTCGAGCGTGCATTTCACGCCCTCCTGGCAACCGTGCGGGACGCTCAGTCCGCCTGAGGCGGCGCGGCGCGGCCCACGCGCGACATCTCGCCGATCAGCTCCCACGAGCGCAGCCCACGCGGCCCGAGGTGGTGTGAAATCACTTCGCGCATCGGGCGTCGCAGGCTCGCGAGGTCTTCCGGCGACGGCGCCGTGTCCGCAGCCAGCGCAAGCAAGGCGCGCCCGGTCGCCGCGTGGCTGCGGTCGCCGTGCCCGCGGTCGCTGAGCACGCGCTGCGGGCCCTCTTCGGGGTCGATCCGGTAGCGCGCCGCCGGGTTAACCGGGCCGTGCGCGTCGTGGCCCCAGTCCAGCCCCACGCCGAGCACGTCGAGCAGATCGCGCTCGAAGCGCCGCAGCGTCCATGCCAGCGACTCACCCGCGCGCAGGCGCTCGCGCGCCGCGGCGTAGGCTCCATACAACTCCGGCTGCGGGTCGCCGCGGGGCGAAAGGCGCAGCGTGAGTTCGTTGAGGTAGAACGCGGCGAGCATCGCATCCCCGGTGAGCCGCGGCGCCGCGTCCAGTGCTTCGGCCGAGACCAGCCGCGCCAGCTCGCCTCGGTGTACTGCGTCGAAGCGGATCCACTGCAGCGGCTGTAGCGCCGCGCGCAGCACGTGCCGCTTCGGTCCTTGGACGCCGCGCGCAACGATGCCCATGCGGCCGTGCTGCTCGCTCAGCACTTCGACCAGCAGGCTGGTCTCGCGCCACGGGCGCGTGTGCAGGACGAACGCGGGCTCGGCGGTCAGGCGCATCGTCGACGCGGTTTCGAGCTGCGAACCGGGCCTCCCGCGCGACGGAGGTGCAACATTCCGACCGGCGCTAACGCCACGCTAGGAACGTCCGCGGCCGGTGACGGGCCGGGGCCGGTCAGTCGTGATAGCCGAACGCACGCAGCGCAGCCTCGTCGTCCGACCAGCCTTCGCGTACCCGCACCCAGGTTTCGAGAAACACCTTCGCACCGAACAGCCGCTCCATCTGCAGGCGCGCCGATGATCCGATCTCGCGCAGGCGCTCGCCGCCCTTGCCGATCACGATCGCCTTCTGCCCATCGCGCTCGACCCAGATCACCGCACCGATGCGCAGCAGCGCGCCGTCGACGACGAAGCGCTCGATCTCGACCGTCGTCGCGTACGGCAGCTCCTCTCCAAGCTGGCGCATCAGCTGTTCACGCACGAGCTCGCCAGCCAGGAAGCGCTGGCTCTTGTCGGTGATCTCGTCTTCCTCGTACAACGCCGGCTGCTCGGGCACCAGCGCGAGCACGTCCTTGACCAGCGCTTCCAGGCCCTTGCGCTTGAGCGCGGAGATCGGATGCACCGCCGCGAATTCGCGCCCTTCGCTGACCTGCGCCAGGTACGGCAGCAGCGCGGCCTTGTCTTTGACCCGGTCCACCTGGTTGACCACGAGCACGACAGGCACGCCAACGCTGCGAAGCGCGCCGAACGCAAGCGCGTCCTCGTCGTCCCACTGCCCGGCGCGCACGACCAGCATTGCGGCGTCGACGCCTTCGATCGCACCGCGAGCCGCGCGGTTCATCCAGCGGTTCATCGCGCGCTTCTGCTCGCGGTGAATGCCGGGGGTATCGACCAGCAACAGCTGGCCCTCGGGAAACGTCGCAATGCCCAGCAGCTGATGGCGCGTGGTCTGCGGGCGGTTGGATGTGATGCTGACCTTCGCGCCGACGAGCGCGTTGACCAGGGTGGATTTGCCGACGTTGGGTCGGCCGATGACGGCGACGTGGCCGGCTCGGTGCGGGGCATTAGTCATCGGGGGATTGTCCGCGTGCAGCGCGAACGAGGCAAACCGCGACGGCCAGCCGGCTTCAGGCCTTGCCCGGGCGCTGCTCGAGTACCACGAGCGCCGCCTCGGCCGCCATCTGCTCGGCGGCGCGACGGGAACTGCCCTCGCCTTCGGTCACCAGCGAAGGCTCCGGCAGCACGCAGCTGACGTGGAAGATCTTCGCGTGCTCCTCGCCGGACTCCGACAGCAGCGTGTACGTCGGTAGGGGCTTCTGCCGCCCCTGCAGCCATTCCTGCAGGCGCGTCTTCGCGTCCTTGCCGACTTTATGAGGCGGCGGCAGCGCGTCCAGCGACGGCTCGAACCAGGGCAGCACCGCGCCGCGGCATGCCTCGAATCCGGCATCCAGGTAGATCGCCGCGACCACGGCCTCGAGCGCGTCGGCGAGGATCGAGTCGCGCCGGTGGCCACCGGACTTCATCTCGCCCGGCCCAAGCGTCAGGCGGGATCCGAGGTCTAGCGCGCGGGCGATCGGTGCAAGCGCGGACTCACGCACAAGCTCCGCGCGGGCCCGCGTCAGCGCGCCCTCGTCCGCCTGGGGCCAACGCGCGAACAGCGCCTCGGCCATGAACAGATTGACCAGCGAATCGCCGAGGAATTCGAGGCGTTCGTTATGCGGCGTGCCCGCACTGCGGTGGCGCAGCGACTGTGCCAGCAGTGCCGGGTCGCGGAAGCGGTGGCCGCCGATGCTGTCGGGCACCGGCCGGTTCGAGTCACGTCCGTTCAAGCAGCGCCCACCGGCCCCGGCAGATCAGTACGCGCCGGCGTCGCGTGCGCGGCGCACTTCCTGCTCGGTCTGGAAGCGGCCGACCACGTCGAGGTTCGCGATCAGCGGCTTGCGGACCTCGTAGTCGACCGTGATGAGGTATCCGGCATCCTTGCGCGAGATCTTCACGTGTTCCGGCTTCACGCTCTCGGAGTAGCTAACGTACAAGCGACGGAAGAACAGATCCTTGATGCGCGCCGGATCCTGAGTGGTGATCCCCGGCTCATTCGCAACTGCCTTGAGCGACTGCTTGACCGTATGGAATTCCGAGTACATCGGAATCAGCTTCATGCCCATGTAGGCGAACACGCCTACGACCGCCAGGACCAGGATGAACCCGATCAGGGTCATGCCCCCTTGGTTACGCTTCATCTGACCACTCCCCCAAAACGGACCCCAGGAATTGCGCAGCCGGCAGGCTTACTCGATCGGGCTGCCGATGCGCGAGAACTCGATGCCGCCGTCGATGTTCATCCAGATCAGAAACGCCTTCCCGCGCAGGTTCTTCTCCGGCAGGAAGCCCCAGTATCGGCTGTCCTCGCTGTTGTCGCGGTTGTCGCCCATCACGAAATAGTGACCGGCCGGCACGACCCACTCGCCCTCGCCCTGGTCCATGAACGGCAGATCGTTGCGCTCGAGCACCCGGTGCGGGCGGCCCGGCAGTTCTTCCTGCAACTCATCGGCGCCGGTCATCTCGGTGCCGTTGCCGTGACCTTCATAGGCGCCGATCGGCGTGTACGGCACCGGTTCGCCGTTGAGGTAGACCTGGTTGTCGCGGTACGCGACCTGGTCGCCCGGCAGCCCGACGACGCGCTTGATCCAGTCCTGGTCGGGATGGTGCGGCGGGCGGAACACCACGACGTCGCCGCGCTCGGGCTCGCCGAGCGTGACGAACTTGCGGTTCGTGACCGGCAGGCGCAGGCCGTAGGTGAACTTGTTGACGAGGATGAAATCGCCCGTCAGCAGCGTGGGCATCATCGAGTTCGACGGGATGCGGAACGGCTCGGCGACGAAGCTGCGCAGCACGAGCACTACCAGCAGCACCGGGAAGAACGCCTTCGAATAATCGACGACGACCGGCTCCTTGCCTTCGTCGAGCAGGCCCGAAGCCGCAGTGCGGCGCTTTTCGAAGTAGAGCTTGTCGAGCAGCCAGACGATGCCGGTAAAGACCGTCAGCACGACCAGGGCGATTTCAAACCAACGCATCTTGTTTCCTTGAAGTGCGAGTGCAGTCCAGGAAGGCCGCGACCGCCCATGCGCGGGTTACGGTGGCATCGGCCCGCAGGCTCGCAACCGCATCTCCAGCCCGGCAATCACCGCCGCAGTTGCGGCGCGCGGTCGACCTCCCCGTCCGCTCCGCGTTACTTGTTGTCCATCTGCAGCACGGCCATGAACGCCTCCTGCGGAATCTCGACGCTACCGACCTGCTTCATCCGCTTCTTGCCCTCTTTCTGCTTCTCGAGGAGCTTCTTCTTGCGCGAGATGTCGCCGCCGTAGCACTTGGCCAGCACGTTCTTGCGCATCGCCTTGACGGTGGATCGCGCGATGACCTGCGAGCCGATCGCGGCCTGGATCGCCACGTCGAACATCTGGCGCGGGATCAGGTCTTTCATCTTCTCGCACAGGTCGCGGCCACGGCGGTCGGCGTGGCTGCGGTGACAGATGATGCTGAGCGCGTCGACCTTGTCGCCGTTGATCAGCGTGTCCACGCGCACGAACGGGCCTTCCTGGAAGCGCACGAACTGGTAGTCCAGTGACGCGTAGCCGCGGCTGACCGACTTGAGCTTGTCGAAGAAGTCGAGCACCACCTCGGCCATCGGCAGCTCATAGCTGATCTGCACCTGCTGGCCCATGTAGGTGATGCCGATCTGCGAGCCGCGCTTTTCCTCGCACAGGGTGATCACGTTGCCGACGTAGTCCGGCGGGGTGAGGATGTTCGCGCGGATGATCGGCTCGCGCACTTCCTCGACCATGTTCACCGGCGGCAGCTTCGCCGGGTTGTCCATGGAGACGATCGTGCCGTCGGTCTTGAGCACCTCGTAGACCACCGTCGGCGCGGTGCTGATGAGGTTGAGGTTGTACTCGCGCTCGAGGCGCTCCTGCACGATCTCCATGTGCAGCATGCCGAGGAAGCCGCAGCGGAAACCGAAGCCCATCGCCTCGGAGCTTTCAGGCTCGAAGCGCAGCGCGGCGTCGTTGAGGCGCAGCTTGTCGAGCGCCTCGCGCAGGTCCGGGTAGTCCTCGGCATCGACCGGGAACAGGCCGGCGAACACGCGCGGCTGCATTTCCTGGAAGCCGGGCAGCGGCTTTGCTGCCGGGTCACCCGCGAGGGTGAGCGTGTCGCCGACCGGCGCGCCGTGCACGTCCTTGATCGCCGCGTGGATCCAGCCCACCTCGCCTGCGCGCAGCGCCGGCAGGTCCTTGCGCTTCGGGGTGAATACGCCGACCTTGTCGACCTGGTGCGAGCGGCCGGTCGACATCACCAGCAGCTTGTCGCCGGGCTTGATCTCGCCCTGCATCACGCGCACGAGGCTCACCACGCCGAGGTAGTTGTCGAACCAGGAGTCGATGATCAGCGCCTGCAGCTTGTCGGTGTCGCGCGGCTTCGGCGGCGGAATACGATGCACGATCGCTTCGAGCACGTCGACGACGTTGAGGCCGGTCTTGGCGCTGATCGCCACGGCGTCCTCGGCGTCGATGCCGATCACCGCCTCGATCTCGGCCTTCGCGCGCTCGATGTCGGCGGTCGGCAGGTCGATCTTGTTGAGCACGGGCACGACTTCCAGACCCTGCTCGACTGCGGTGTAGCAGTTCGCGACGGACTGGGCCTCGACGCCCTGTGCCGCGTCCACCACCAGCAGCGCGCCTTCGCACGCGGCCAGCGAGCGGCTGACCTCGTAGCTGAAGTCAACGTGGCCGGGGGTGTCGATGAAGTTCAGGAAATAGGTCTGCCCGTCCTTCGCCTTGTACGGCAGCGAAACGGATTGGGCCTTGATCGTGATGCCGCGCTCGCGCTCGATCGGATTCGAGTCGAGCACCTGCGCTTCCATCTCGCGGGCTTCGAGGCCACCGCACAGCTGGATGATGCGGTCAGCGAGCGTCGACTTGCCGTGGTCGACGTGGGCGATGATGGAAAAATTACGGATCTGCTGCATCGGGGCGGCGCTGGCTCGCGAATCGGGCGTAAAACAGCTCGGAAGTATCGCACAGCCCACGGCCCCGCCTGCGCCCCCGGAAGGACGCAGGCGGATCGGCGATCAGCCGCGCCCTGCGGTCAGCGTGACCCACTGCGTATTGGGGCCACGACGGACGAGCAGCATCACCGTTTGCCCGTCGGTGACCGAACCGAGCGCACGGCCGAGCTCGGCGGCCGAGCCGATCTGGGTGCGGTTGACGCGCAGGATCACATCGCGAGGCTGCAGCCCTGCGTCGCGCGCGGCCGCGCCATCGACGCGGGCGATCACGACGCCCTGTCCCGGCTCCACGCCCAGGCTCTGCCGTTCGGCCGCACTGAGGTCGCGCGCGGCGAGCCCGAGCGCGTTAGACGCCGCGGCGGGCGGCGCGCCGGCCGGCGCTGGAGCGGCGCCGGCGGCGGCCGATGCCGGACCTTCGAGCGCATCGAGCACGACCGGGATGTCGCGATTGCGGCCGTTGCGCGAGACCGTCACCGTCGCGCGTGTGCCGGGCGGCAACAGGCCCACCAGCGGCGGCAGGTCGCTCGACACGTCGACGGGCTTGCCGTTGACCGCGCGGATCACGTCACCCACTTCGATGCCGGCCTTGTCGGCGGCGCTGCCGGGCTGGACGGCGTTTACCAGCGCGCCGCTCACGTCGGGCAGGCCGAGCGCACGTGCCTCGTTGGCACTCAGCGCCTGAACACCGACGCCGAGCAGGCCGCGGCTCACGCGCCCGGTTTCGCGCAGCTGCTGCACCGCGTTCATCGCGACGTCGATCGGAATCGCGAAGCTCACGCCCATGTAGCCGCCGGAGTTCGAGAAGATCTGCGAGTTGATGCCGACCACCTCGCCTTTGGTGTTCAGTAGCGGGCCGCCCGAGTTGCCGCGGTTGATCGCGACGTCGGTCTGGATGAACGGGACGTACTGCTGGTTCGCGTACGGATTCGCGCGGCCGACCGCGCTGACGATGCCCGCGGTGACCGAATGTTCGAGTCCGAACGGCGAGCCGATCGCGACCACCCATTCACCGGCCTTGAGCGGCTTGGCGCTGGTGCGCAGCGCGGGCAGGCCCTTGCCCTCGACCTTCAGCAGCGCGACGTCGGACTGCTCGTCGCTGCCGACGACCTTGGCCTTGAACTCGCGGCGGTCGCCGAGGCGCACGGTGACGGTGTCGGCGCCATCGATGACGTGGTGGTTCGTCAGCACATAGCCGTCGTCGGAGATCAAAAAGCCGGTGCCCTGCGAAACGCCGCGCGGACGCGGACCCGGCGGGCCCTGCTGCGGGCCCGGCATCGGAAACTCGTCGCCAAAGAAGCGACGGAAGAACTCAGGGATCTCCTCGCCGCCCGGGCCTTGCGGGCCACGGCCCTGCATGGCGTTGCGTCCGCTGACTTCGGCGGAAATGCTGACCACCGCAGGCCCGACCTGCTGGACGAGGTTCGTGAAGTCGGGAAGCCCGGTCACCATCGGCACGGCCGGTGGTGCGGTGGACGGCACCGGCGGCAGCGCCGCGGCGCGGGATTCGGGGGACTGCGCCGTGCAGGCGACGGGCAGCGCAGCGGCGATCGCGCCGACGAGGGCAAGGGCGCGCAGCGGTCGGTTCATGGAATCGGCCTCCGGAAGGGATACGGGATTGTGGACAGGCGCCGCCAAAGCGGCGCGTGACGGCATGGGCTCAGGGCTGGCGCACCGGAGCCACGACAGGTTCGGCCGGTTCCTGCGGCTCGAACGGATAGAACGAACGCGAGCCCGTGGCTTGCGCACCGAAGCTGGCAGTCAATGCGCCGGCCGCCTGCGAATTCGGCAGCACCGCACGCGGCCACGGCCGCGTCGCGATCTCATCGCTCGGGCGGAACGGGTCCGGCGTGGCCTCGGCAACGGCCACACGTGGCAAGTCGTTGACCTCGTCCAACCCGGCGGCGCGCTGCTGCACGCTGCGGGCGATGCGAGTAGTAGATTGGCGCGCGGCGAGTTCCGTGGCGCGCGAACGCAGCGGCCGCATGGGCGTAGAGGGCTCAGCGACCGCTTGGGGCGCTACCCGCGGCTCGTCGTCGGGCACGGCCGCGATCTGCGGCGCTGCCTCGTCAACGACCGGCGCAGCCACCGCGATGGCCGGCGCTGCGCCCTGCCCCGCGGGAACGGTCTGCGCTACCGGCATCTGCGCCCCGGGCGCGATCGACGGCGGGCGGGTCACGAATACGGCCACCAACGCCATCGAGGCCGCAAGCGCACTGCCGAGCCAGAGGCGGCTGCGGCCGCGCGGCTGCACGCGTGGTATGGGCGACAGATCGGGCACGAACACCGGCGTCGGCTCCTGCGCGACGGCCGCGGTCACCCGCGCTGCGAAACCCGCAGGCGCGGCCGCAGTCGCCTGGCCACGAAGCGCATCGCCAATCAGTTGCCAGCGACCGCAGGCCTGCTGCCACTCGCTGTCGTGGCCAAGCCGCTTTCGCGTAAAGCGCGCGGCGTCGCCGTCGAGCTCCCCGTCGAACAGGGCGCTGAGGTCTTCGAGATCGTCGGGCATCGGACGGTCGGACATCATGGGCGGGCTCGCTCCCGGGTGGTCTTGTCGAGCAGCGGTTCAAGCTGCACGTCGATCGCTTCACGTGCACGGAAGATGCGCGAGCGGACGGTGCCGATCGGACAGGCCATGCGCTCGGCGATCTCGTCGTAGCTCAGCCCGTCCATTTCGCGCAGCGTGATCGCCGTGCGCAGTTCTTCCGGCAGTGCTTCGACCGCACGCATCACCGTGCGTTCGATTTCCTGCCTGAGCAGTTCATGCTCGGGTGTGTCGGTAACGCGCAGGCGTGCGCCGGTGTCGAACTGTTCGGCGTCCGACGCATCGATGTCGTCGGTCGGCGGCCTGCGGTTCTGGGAAACGAGATGGTTTTTGGCAGTGTTCACGGCAATCCGGTGCAGCCATGTATAGAACTGGGCATCGCCCCGGAAATTGCCCAGCGCGCGGTAGGCGCGGATGAACGTTTCCTGCGCGACGTCCTGGCATTCGCTCCAGTCGGGGATGTAACGCCCGATCAGCGAGGTGATCCGATGCTGGTACTTGCGCACCAACGCATCGAACGCCGTGCTGTCGCCGCGCTGCACGCGCCTGACCAGCTCGTGGTCGAACTCCGTTTCTGAGGTCGGCCCACCCGTAGGCGGCGTTCCTGGGGACGACGATTTAACGGCCATGCCGCGCCGGCACTCCTGTCAGCTCAGCCTTGGCCGAGCAATGGGACAAGCCTGTGGAAGAAAAGTTCAATCGAACTGGAATTGGAGTTCGAACCGGCCCCGCACAACCGCCAGACGCCGCGTCCGGCGCGTCGCCACGTGTCCGCGCGAATTGACGCCGGTGAAACAACATCGGGATGATAGCGGCTTGTTCCATACCTGAACGGATGGTGCGGCATGGTCGCTGGCGCCCAAGGGCTTGCGAGTTTCGATGGTCTGCGCATGCAGCACTGGCGGTTGCAGCCGCGAGAGGACGGCGTGCTGGTGCTGTCGCTCGACCGCGCCGGCGAGGCCGTCAACGCGCTGTCGCAGGACGTTCTGATCGAGCTCGACGGACTGCTGGAGCGACTCGCGTTCGACCCGCCGAAGGGGCTGGTGATCGCCTCCGCCAAGCGCAGCGGCTTCATCGCCGGCGCGGACATCAAGGAGTTCCAGGCGTTCGATCGCAATGGCACCGTGGCGGATGCGATCCGCCGGGGCCAGTCGGTGTTCCAGAAGCTCGCCGAGTTGACCTTCCCCACCGTCGCTGCGATCCACGGCTTCTGCATGGGCGGCGGCACCGAGCTGGCGCTCGCCTGCCGCTACCGCATCGCAAGCCGCGACGGCTCCACCCGCATTGGACTGCCCGAGGTGAAGCTCGGCATCTACCCGGGTTGGGGTGGCAGCGTGCGCCTGCCGCGGCTCGTGGGTGCGCCGGCCGCGTTCGATCTCATGCTGACCGGAAGGTCGCTTTCGGCAACGGCCGCGCGCGGCATGGGGCTGGTCGACAAGCTTGCCGAACCGGCGCTGCTGATCGACGAGGCGGCGAAGCTAGCGCTTCGCGGTGCGCAGCGCCCGCTCCAGCAGCGTGCGATGGGCTGGATCACCAACACCTGGCCCGCACGGCAGGTGCTTGCACCGATGCTGACCAAGCAGGTGTCCCGCAAGGCCAGGCGCGAGCACTACCCCGCGCCATTCGCGCTGATCAACACCTGGCAGCGCAGCGGCGGCGGCATCCGCCGGCGGCTCGACGCCGAGCGCCGATCGGTGGTCAAGCTGGCCTCCACCCCGACCGCCCGCAACCTGATCCGCGTGTTTTTCCTGCAGGAACGGCTCAAGTCACAGGGCGGTGGCGAGCACGGCGTCACCCACGTGCACGTGGTCGGCGCAGGCGTAATGGGCGGTGATATCGCGGCCTGGTCCGCGTACAAGGGCTTCGAGGTGACGTTGCAGGACCGCGAGCAGCGCTTTATCGACGGCGCCCTCGAGCGCGCGCAGAAGCTCTTCGCGAAGAAGGTGAAGGTCGACGCGAAGCGGCCGGCGGTCGCCGCGCGACTGAAGGGTGACGTCGAAGGAAACGGCGTGGCCGATGCCGACCTCGTCATCGAGGCGATCATCGAAAACCCCCAGGCGAAGCGCGAGCTCTATGCCGCGATCGAACCACGCCTGAAGCCCGATGCACTGCTGACATCCAACACCTCATCGATTCCGCTGACCGAACTGCGCGAAGGCATCGCACGGCCGGCGCAGTTCGCGGGTCTGCACTATTTCAATCCGGTCGCGCTGATGCCGCTGGTCGAGATCGTGCGCCATGACTCCATGTCCGCGCAGACCGAGCAGCGGCTCGCGGCGTTCTGCAAAGCAATCGACAAGCTTCCGGTGCCGGTGGCCGGCACGCCGGGCTTCCTGGTCAACCGGGTGCTGTTCCCGTACCTGCTGGAAGCGGTGACCGCGTACTCGGAGGGCGTCCCCGGCCCGGCGATCGACAAGGCCGGCGTGAAGTTCGGCATGCCGATGGGGCCGATCGAACTGGTCGATACCGTGGGCCTCGATGTCGCGTCCGGCGTGGGCAACGAGCTGGCCCCGTTCCTTGGCCTGACCGTGCCGGCCGCGCTCGCGGCCAAGGCCGAGCCGGGCCGCCGAGGCAAGAAGGACGGCCAGGGGCTGTACAAGTGGGAGGACGGAAAGCCGGTCAAGCCCGAGCTGCCTGAGGGTTACCAGGCTCCGGCCGACCTCGAGGACCGTCTGATCCTGCCGCTGCTCAACGAAGCGGTGGCCTGCCTGCACGACGGCGTGGTCAGCGACGCGGACCTGCTCGACGCCGGTGTGATCTTCGGCACCGGCTTTGCGCCGTTCAGGGGCGGGCCGATCCAGTACATCCGCGAGACCGGCGCCGACGCGGTGCTTGAACGACTGCGCCAATTGCAGACCCGCCATGGCGACCGCTTCGCTCCGAGGCCGGGCTGGGACTCACCGGCGCTGCGCTGACACCGCAGCCCGGGGCGGCCGGCGGGCTACATCGTGAACGTCGAGCGGTCCGAGCCCAGCTGTCCCGCGAGGAGGGTCTCGATCTTGCCCCTGACCTGCTCGCCCTCGGGGGTTTCGGGAAACTGCACGCCGATGCCCGCGGGGCGGTTGCCCTGCGCGCCGGCAGGCGTCACCCAGACGACCTTGCCGGCAATCGGCAGGCGCTCGTTCGACTCGGGCAGCGTCAGCAGCAGGAACACCTCGTCGCCGAGGAAGTAGCGCTTCGGCGTCTGCACGAAGATGCCGCCGCTCTTGATGTACGGCATGTACGCGCTGTAGAGCGCCGCCTTGTCCTTGATCGCCAGATTCAGGATGCCCTGACGCGCCCCACCGCCTGTCGCGCTCATCGCCGTCGTCCTCCAGCGGCCGCGCCGCCCGTCTCATGCCGACCGACGCTCGTGCGCCAGGCCATCAGTAATTCCACCACGGCCAGATCGGCACGGACAGTGGTCCTCAGCAGGTCGCGCGTCCGATTGGCCCGGTCGAACCAGTCCCCCAGACTGCGCACGCGCCCCGGCTCGGTCAAGCGTGCGGCCTCGACCACAGCCAGGTCAGCGGCGTGGCCGAGCCTCGACGCCGCATGTTCGTCCGCGACCCAACGCTGCGCGGTCTCGACGACGCCAACCTGCCCGCGAGCAACCTGCTCGAGGTCCTGCGCAACCTGACGCCGCAGTGCCAGGCCCTCGCCCTCCAGCCATTCGCGGGCCAGACCGGGATGACCGCGAGCGGCATCGAGCGCTTCGATCGCCGTGTCCTCGGAATGGCCGGCGTCGCGCAGCCACTGCAGCGCCTCAGTTCGGCCGGGCACGGCAAAGGCCACCCGCTGGCACCGACTGCGGATGGTGGCCGGCAACCTCGCCGGGTGGGCCGTGATCAGCCACAGGT
The DNA here is from genome assembly GCF_042434515.1 of Lysobacter korlensis. Lineage (NCBI taxonomy): Bacteria > Pseudomonadati > Pseudomonadota > Gammaproteobacteria > Lysobacterales > Lysobacteraceae > Lysobacter > Lysobacter korlensis. Next base: position 1,476,463 of record NZ_JBHLTG010000001.1, on the reverse strand, counting down.
AGCGGCCGGCCACCGGCTCTTCCAGTGTCTTGAGCAGCGCGTTGCATGCCGCGTTGTTGATCGCATCGGCCGGATCGATGATCGCGACCTGCGCGCCGCCGTACTGCGGCGTGAGCGAGAGCTGTTCGGACAGGCGCCGGATCTGTTCGATCACGATTTCCGTGCGCAGGCGCGTGCCTTCCTTGTTCGGCACGAACGAGATCCGATGGAAGTCCGGGTGCGTGCCGGCCGCGAGCAGCAGGCAGCCCCGGCATCGTCCGCAGGGCTCACCGCCCGACGGGCGCTCGCACAGCAGGCGCTGCGCCAGGCGTTCGGCAACCGCGGCCTTGCCGAGGCGCGCCGGGCCCGAGAACAGCAGCCCGTGGCCGAGCCGACCCGCGTCGGCCGACGCGACCAGCTGGTCATAAACGCGTTGCTGCCAAGGCGCGAATACGGTCATCGCTGCGTCCCGCGGTGCGCGTGCAGCAGTGCCACCGCGCGTGCAGCGACGTCCTCGGCCGGCGCTGCGGCGTCGATCACGCGGAAGCGGTCGGCGTGGAGACCTGCGCGCTGGAGGTAGGCCTCGCGGACGGTCTCGAAGAACTCCTCGCGCTCGGTTTCGATCCGATCCGGCTGGCCTCGGCCGCGAACACGTGCATGGCCGACCGCGACCGGCAGGTCGAGCAGCAGCGTCAGGCCCGGCTCGATGCCGACAACGCACCGTTCGAGCTCGGCGATCAGAGCCCGGTCGCCACCGCGCGCAGCGCCCTGGTAGACATGGCTGGCATCGGTGAACCGGTCGCTGATCACCCAGGCGCCGCGCTGCAGTGCCGGCAGGATGACGGTGTCGACCAGCTGGGCGCGCGCAGCGAACATCAGCAGCAGCTCGGCCTGCGGTACCGGCGCATCGCCCGTGGTGTCCAGCAGCAGGCCGCGGACGCGCTCGGCGAGCGGCGAGCCACCCGGCTCGCGCGTGCATACGACCTCTTCGCCCGCCTGCTCCAGCGCGCCGCGCAGCGCGGCAAGGACGGTCGACTTGCCCGCACCCTCGCCGCCCTCGAGGCTGACGAAGCGAGGGTGCCGCACCAGGCCGGTGCCAGCTGCCGTCACTGAGCCGCCTTGCGCGCCGCGCGGTAGTTGCGCAGGTAGCGTGCGACATTGGCCTCGTGCTCTGCGAGCGTGCGCGCGAACAGGTGGCGCCCGCTGCCATCGCCGACGGCGACGAAATACAGCGCCTCCCCGTCGGCCGGCTGCGCGACCGCGTCCAGCGCGTCCACGCCGGGCATTGCGATCGGGGTCGGCGGCAGGCCTGCACGCGTGTAGGTGTTGTACGGCGTGTCCGCGAGCAGATCGCGCTTGCGGATGTTGCCGTCGTAGTTCGCGCCCAAGCCATAGATCACCGTCGGATCGGTCTGCAGTCGCATGCCGATGCGCAGGCGCCGCTCGAACAGGCCCGCGATCTGCGGACGCTCCTCGGCCACGCCGGTTTCCTTCTCGACGATCGAGGCGAGCACCAGCATTTCCTCGGGCGTCTTCAGCACGCTGTCGGGGCTGCGGCGACGCCATGCGTTGGCGAGCGCCTTGTCCATGGCGTCGTATGCGCGCCGCAACACGTCCAGGTCACTGTCGCCTGGCGTGTACAGGTAGGTCTCCGGCAGGAAACGGCCTTCGGGATGCTGGCCCGCATGCCCGAGCTTCTTCATGAGTTCGGCATCACTGAGCTTTGCCGTTTCCTGCTCCAGCGGCTCGGCACGGGCCAGCGCGGCACGCAGCTCGCGGATGTTCCAGCCCTCGACGATCGTGAACCGCTTCTGCACGACTCGTCCGTCGCGTATCGCGGTCAGCAATTCGCGCGGCGTCATGCCGGGATCGAGGTTGTACTGGCCGACCTGCAGGCGCCCTGCCGCGCCCATCTGCTTGGCGAGCGCGCTCCACTCGAACGATTGCCCGTCCTCGACGCCGATCTCTCGCAGCTTGCGCAGCACGACGGGCAGCGAGTCACCGCGCTCCACCAGCAGCGTCTCGCCGGCTTCGATCCCCGAAAGCGGGGCGTCGGCGAAACCGGTGTAGCGCTCCCAGGCCCAGAATCCTGCGCCCGCCAGGGCCAGCAACACGATCAGAAAAAACCCGCCGAAGCGGGACTTGCGATTACGGGTCACGGCAACTCCAGGGCGAACGCGGGATGCTCGGCTGCAAGGCGGCGCTGCAGCGCCTGCACCTGGGGGTGCGGCGGCCACCCGCGGCCACCAAGCCGGGCGACCGCGAGGATACCGCGCACGGCATTGCACACGAAGACCGCTTCGGCGGCCTCGACCTCGCCGACCGACAGCCGCACCTCGTGCACGCCGAGCTGCGCAATCGCCCAAGCCCTGCAAACGCCCGCCACGCCGCAGCGGTCGACGGCCGGCGTCTTCCAGCGTCCGTCGTGCAGGACGAACACGTTCGCGGCCGTCGCACACACGACGTCGCCTTCAATGCTTCGCAGCAGCCCTTCGTGGATTGACGGGTCGACCCACTCCGAACGCGCGAGCACCTGCTCGAGCCGATTGCAGTGCTTGATCCCGGCAAGCGCCGGTTGTACTCCGAGGTGCAGATCGCACCAGCGCAGGGTGATGCCCTCTTCAGGGGGTGCGGGCGGCAATGGATGCCACGCCAGTGCCCACGTCGGAACCGGCTCGGCAGGCAGCGCGTAACCCCGCCCCCCGCTGCCGCGCGTGACCACAAGCTTGAGCACACCGTCCCGACCGTCGAGCAGCCGACGCGCATCGGCGTGCACCACGTCCTGCGACGGCAGCGGAATCCGCAGGCGATCCGCGCCGAGGCGCAGCCGTGCCCAGTGGGCCTGCCACCACGGCACGTCGCCCGCGTGCGCGCGCATCGTTTCGAACAGGCCGTCGCCGTACGCGACTCCGCGATCGTCCGCTGCAAATGCCGGCTCGCGCCCGATGTCGCGATGCACGATCACCGGCGGGGCGAAGCCTCGATCGCCTGCGCCCGGCGGCAGCGTCATCGCCGCGAGGCCCGTGATGCGGGTACGGCTCCGGGATCAGCCGAGGGCACGCAGCATTCCGCGTGCTTTCGCGCGCGTTTCCTCGAGTTCGCGCTGCGGATCGGAGTCGGCAACGATGCCCGCCCCGGTCCGGAAACGCAGGCTGCAGCCTTCGAGCGTCGCGCTGCGGATCAGGATGTTGAGGTCCATGTCGCCATTGCGGCCCAGCCAGCCCATCGCGCCGGTGTAGATGCCGCGCGGCTCGGCCTCGAGCTCGGCGATGATCTGCATGCACCGCACCTTCGGGCAGCCGGTGATCGTTCCGCCCGGGAAAAGCGCGCGAATCACCTCACCCGGCGTCACTCCCGCGCGCAGGCGTCCGCGCACGTTGCTGACGATGTGGTGCACGTGGGCGTAGCTCTCGACGGTCATCAGTTCGTCGACCTCGACGCTGCCCGGGGTGCAGACGCGCCCGAGGTCGTTGCGCTCCAGATCGATCAGCATCACGTGCTCGGCGCGCTCCTTCGGGTGCCCGACGAGCTCGCTGATGCGCAGACGGTCGTCATCACCCGAGAGCCGCGGCCGCGTGCCCGCGATCGGGCGCGTTTCGATCATATCGCCGACTACCGAGACGAGCCGCTCCGGGGACGCACTGACCACCGCCCAGTCTTCACCGGAAAAAATGCCTGCGAATGGTGCGGGGTTGTGCTCGCGCAGGCGCTGAAAGAGCGCCGCCGGCTCGGGCGCCTCGCCGAAGCGCGCATGCCAGCCTCGCGAGAGATTGACCTGGAACACGTCGCCGGCCGCCAGATACTCGAGCACGCGCGCAACGCCGTCGGTGAACCGCTCGGCCGGCGCCTCGTCCAGCGACAGCGGGGGCGTCCACGCCGCGGGCGCCGGCAGCGAGCTCAGGCCACCCAAGTCGCTGACGATCGTTTCGAACCAATCCGCCGCGCCGTCTTCCGCGACCGCCAGGCACATGCCGGTGGACCGGTCCCGAAGCACGGCCGCTGCGCAGCGCAGCGCCAGTGCGCGCGGCACCCCGCCGGCTCCATCGGGCAACTGCAGCACCGGCTCCACCTCGGCTGCCAGCTCGTAGCCGAGCAATAGGGCCCACCCGCCTATAAACGGCACGCTCTCACTTCCATCGCTCGGCCCGGAGTTGGCGGCCTGCTTCCATGCTGCGTCGAGCGCGGGCAGGAAGCCGCCCTCAAGGACGGCGCCAACGTGATCGCGCACGACGCCATCGGCTCCAAACCTGATCGACTCGCCGTTCGTAACCAGGAGCAGGTCCCAGCGCCCCTGTGGCGTGCCGGACGCTGTGGACTCGAGCAGCACGGGGTAACGCGCAGGCGACAGTCGATGCAGATCGAGCAGGTCGAAGGCAACCGGCAGGGAGCGGATCAGGGGCATCGACGCATTGTCATACAGGTCCGGGGGCTCCGAAGGTACGGCTGATCACCCGCGAGCCCACCATCGTGACCGCTCGCCGCCGCGACGGAGCGCGAGCAGATCGTGTCCCATCGTGCCGACTGCCGGCGGAGCGCAAACCAATGAGATATACGCCCACGTGGCGAACCTGCGGCAGCGTCGGCCACCGCAGGGCGCGGATGCAGCGCATCAGAGGCGGCGGAACACCAGCGTGCCGTTCGTGCCGCCGAAGCCGAAGCCGTTCGAGACGGCCACGTCGACCTTCGCTTCGCGCGCGGTATTCGGCACGTAGTCGAGGTCGCAGCCTTCGCCGGGCTCTTCAAGGTTGATCGTCGGCGGAATGATGCCGGTGTGCAGCGCCAGAACCGAAAACACCGCTTCGGCGCCGCCAGCGGCGCCCAGCAGGTGGCCGGTCATCGATTTCGTCGAACTGACCATGGTGCGGTAGGCGTGCTCGCCCAGCGCGCGCTTCATCGCGATCGTCTCCGCGAGATCGCCCAGCGGCGTGGATGTGCCGTGCGCGTTGACGTAACCGACCTGTTCGGGATTGAGGCCCGCGTCGCGCAGCGCCAGCGTCATGCAGCGCGCGGCGCCCTCGCCTTCGTCGTGCGGCGCGGTCATGTGGAACGCGTCGGAGGTCGAGCCGAAGCCCGCGAGCTCGCAGTAGATGCGAGCACCGCGCTTCTTCGCGTACTCGTATTCCTCGAGGATCAGGATGCCCGCGCCGTCACCGAGCACGAAGCCGTCGCGCTGCTTGTCCCACGGACGCGACGCACGCGTGGGTTCGTCGTTGCGCGTGCTCATCGCCTTCATCGAGCAGAACCCGCCGACGGACGTCGGCGACGAACCACGCTCGGCGCCGCCCGCGATCATCACGTCGGCGTCGCCGTACTGGATCATGCGCATGGCCATGCCCAGCGAATGGTTCGACGTCGCGCAGGCGGACACCGCCGAGAAATTCGGGCCCTTCGCGCCGGTCAACAGCGAGATCTGCCCCGGCAGCATGTTGATGATCGTGCTGGGCACATAGAAGGGCGAGATCCTGCGCGGCCCGCCCTCGTTGAACTTCACCGTCTGCTCCTCGATGCCGAGGATGCCGCCGATGCCGGAGCCGACCAGCGCACCCACGCGCTCGGCATTGGACTCGTCGATCGTCAGGCCCGCATCCTTCAGCGCCATCACCGCGGCGGCGATGCCGTAATGGATGAAGGGGTCCATCTTCTTCGCGTCCTTCGCGCTCACCCATTGGCTCGCGTCGAAGCCCCGCACTTCACCCGCGATGCGCGTGCTGAAGTTCGTCGCATCGAAATGCGTGATCGGCCCGATGCCGGAACGGCCGTTGACGATGCCATCCCAGCTGCTGCTGACATCATTGCCCAGCGGCGACACCAGGCCGAGACCGGTGACGACGACACGGCGGGAGTTGGCCGGACGGTGGGACATGGAGGACTCCGTTTGCAGCGTGGTGCTGGTAGGCAGCACCCGGATTCATGCACGCCGGCACAAGGCCAGCGGACGGGTATGCAATACATCGGGCTTTCAGCGCGGGCCGCCTATGCGTAGCGCAGTGCGCAGCACGGCCGATCGCGGTGGGCTCGCAACGACGCGGGGCCGCATAGCGGCCCCGGTCTGAACTTCAAGCGCACAAGCGCTGTTGCGCTCGAAGGCGACGCGGATTACGACTTGACGTGCGCCTTCACGTAATCGATCGCCTGCTGCACCGAGGTGATCTTCTCGGCTTCCTCGTCCGGGATCTCGCACTCGAACTCTTCCTCGAGCGCCATCACCAGTTCGACGGTATCGAGCGAATCGGCGCCGAGATCATCGACGAACGAAGCGTTGTTGGTGACGTCCTCTTCCTTGACGCCAAGCTGTTCGACCACGATCTTCTTGACGCGTTCTTCGATGCTGCTCATGGATGTTCTCTCCTCCCGGACGGGAATGTTCGACGGAATAGTCTAATGGAACACGGGCGTTCGCAAGAACACCCGCCTACCGGCGCCCACGGCATCGTGGCTCGAGCATAGGCGCCGAATTTCTGTTACGGCATGTACATGCCGCCGTTGACGTGCAGCGTCTCGCCGGTGATGTACGTCGCGGACGGCCCCGCGAGGAACGCCACCGCGCGGGCGATGTCGGCGGGTTCGCCGAAGCGGCCCAGTGCGATCTGGCCGAGCATCGCGTTCTTCGCGTCCTCGGGCAGTGAGCGCGTCATGTCGGTATCGATGAAGCCCGGCGCGACGACGTTCACGGTCACGCCGCGCGAGCCGATCTCCTTTGCCAGCGACTTGCTGAAGGCGATGATGCCGGCCTTTGCGGCGGCGTAGTTCGCCTGCCCTGCGTTACCCGTCACGCCGATCACCGATGCGATGTTGATGATGCGGCCCTTGCGCGCCTTCATCATCGAACGCATCACCGCCTTGCTCGTGCGGAAGACGCTGGTGAGGTTGGTATCGATGATCGCCTGCCAGTCCTCGTCCTTCATGCGCATCAGCAGGTTGTCGCGCGTGATGCCGGCGTTGTTGACGAGGACCGAGATCGAGCCGAACTCCTTGCTGATCGACTCGATCAACGCATCGATCGACTGCGCGTTCGCGACATCGAGTACGCGGCCGTGCCCGCCCTGAGCAGCCAGCCGCTCACCGATCGCGGCGGCACCGTTCTCGCTGGTCGCCGTGCCGATGACGGTGGCGCCCTGTGATGCGAGCTCATCGGCGATCGCCGCGCCAATGCCGCGACTGGCGCCGGTCACGAGTGCGATTTCACCGTGCAGTGTCTTTTCCATGGCAACTTCCTTCTAGAGGCAGCAGTGCGAAACGCACTGCTGCTTGCAATGACTGGTCAACGCAGACCCGCCCTCAGCGCGGCGCCCACCCCGACTGCGCGGCTTCGAACTCGGCGAGCGTGCCGAGTGCGCGGGCATCGATCGATTTGTCGATCCGCTTCACAAGCCCCGCAAGTACCTTTCCGGGACCGCACTCCGCGATCCGAACAACGTTGCGCGCCGTGAGCGCCTGCACGCAGCCGGTCCACCGGACAGGCAGGTACAGCTGCCGCACCAGCGCATCGCGGATCGACTCGATGCCTTCGTGGACTTCGGCGTCGACGTTCTGCACGACCGGCAGCGCGGGCGCTCGCCAGTCCAGCGCCGACATTGCTTCGGCGAGCCGGTTTGCGGCCTCGCGCATTAACGGCGTGTGCGAGGGCACGCTGACCGCGAGCCTGACGGCCTTGCGAACGCCGCGCTCAGCGAGCTGCGCAAGTGCCTTGTCGACCGCGTCGGCGTGACCGCCGATGACAATCTGACCGGGCGAGTTGTAGTTCGCAGGCACGACGACACTGTCGCCGGACACCGCTTCGCAGACCTCCTGTACGAGCGCGTCTTCGGCACCGATCACGGCTGCCATCGCGCCGCTGCCTGCCGGCGCCGCATCCTGCATCAGCTGGCCACGGAGGCGTACCAGTCGCGCCGCATCGACCAGCGGCAGTGCGCCGGCCGCGACCAGCGCGCTGTACTCGCCGAGGCTGTGGCCGGCCAGCACGGACGGCTGGACGCTCGCTCGGCTGCACCACAGGCGCCACACAGCGACGCCCGCCGCAAGCAGCGCCGGCTGCGTGAACTCGGTACGGTTGAGCTGCTCTTCGGGCCCCTGCTGGCTCAATGCCCAAAGGTCCGCGCCCGCACCTTCGCTGGCCTCGGCGAACGACTCGCTGATCACAGGATGCTCGGCTGCAAGTTCGGCGAGCATGCCAAGCGATTGCGATCCCTGGCCCGGGAACACGAAAGCCAGTTGCGGATCAGTGACGACAGGTGCAGTCACGCGGATACCCGATGTGAAGGACGCGGCATCATACGGGCGAACATCGGGCAGCGTCTGTACTGATGCGTACAGTCCCCAAATGACAACGCCCCCATGCGGGGGCGTTCGAGCTTCCGGCGGTCGGGCTCAGTAGCGCACGAGCGCCGAACCCCAGGTAAAACCGCCGCCGAATGCCTCGAGCAACAGCAGCTGACCCCGCTGCACGCGCCCGGAGCGCACGGCCTCGTCGAGCGCGAGCGGCACCGAGCCCGAGGACGTATTGCCGTGCTTGTCGACGGTCACGACGACCCGATCCATCGGCATCTCCAGCCGCTTCGCGGTCGCCTCGATGATGCGCAGGTTTGCCTGGTGCGGGATCAGCCAGTCGATCTCATGGCGGTCGAGACCGTTCGCCTCGAGCGTCTCCTCGACCACGGAATCGAGGGCCTTCACCGCGTACTTGAAGACTTCGTTGCCGGTCATCAGCACCTTCACACCGGCGTTGTGCTCTTCGGGCTTGAAGCCGACCGACACACCAACCGGGTTGTACAGCAGTTCCTTCTTTCCGCCGTCGGCATGCAGGTGGGTACTGAGAATGCCGGTCTCGCTGTCGGCCTTCAGCACGACGGCGCCCGCACCATCGCCGAACACCACACAGGTCGAGCGGTCATTCCAGTCGAGCATGCGCGTCAGTGTCTCGGCACCGATCACGAGCGCGGTCTTCGCCGCACCCGAGCGGATGAACTTGTCCGCGATCGTCAGTGCGTAGATGAAGCCCGAGCACGCGGCATTGACGTCGAATGCCGGGCAGCCGATCGCGCCCAGCCGGTGCTGCACGAGGCAGGCAGTGGACGGGAAAATGATGTCGGGTGTCGTCGTGCCGAGCACGATGAGGTCGAGTTCGGACGGCGCCACGCCGGCCGCCTCGAGTGCACGCATCGCCGCGTGGTAAGCGAGGTCGCAGGTGGTTTCACCCTCGGCCGCGACGTGACGCTGCCGGATGCCGGTACGTGCCGCGATCCACTCGTCACTTGTATCGACGAACTGTGCGAGGTCGGCATTGGTCAGCACCTTTTCAGGCAGGTAGCTGCCGGTGCCGGCAATGCGCGAGAACAGTTGCTGGGTCATTCGCCCACCCCCGGTCGAACGACGCGCACGGCCCCCCGTCGCGTCAGTGGGCGCCTGCCATGCCAACACGCGGCGCCCCGAAAAACGGATGCGACCGCGAGGGTCGCATTCCGTCCGATCTACCGGCCAGCGCCGGCCTCCCCATTACACACTGCGGCAGCTCGCCGCCCGCATCCAGGGACTCGACTCCAGCACCGGTCAGGCGCCGGAACGAAGACTTACTCTTCGTCGACAACCTTGGTCGTGGTGTTGATGACCTTCTTGCCACGGTAGTAACCATCAGCGGTCACGTGGTGGCGCAGGTGGGTCTCGCCCGTGGTCGGGTCGGTCGCCAGCTGCTTGGGGCACAGCGAATCGTGCGAACGGCGCATGCCGCGCTTGGACGGGGAGACGCGGGACTTCTGGACAGCCATGGTGTTACTCCAGGAGAAACTGTAGGTGACTTACTTCTTCGGATCTTTCTTCAGCGCCGCGAGCGCCGCGAACGGGTTCGGACGTTCGGGTTCGGCACTGCCGCCCTCTTCGACCGGCCACTCCCGCTCCACCACGTCGCTACCCGGCATGATCGGCACCACCGGTACGGCGAGGATCAATTCGTCCTCGACCAGCTCGGCGGGCCGCAGCATGCCGTCTTCCGGCATCAGCAGTGGCTCGTACCCCGGCGGCAACGCCGCTTCTTCCGATTCACTGCGGATCAGCCCGAGCCGCTGCTCGATGTGCACCGGCAGCGCGAAACGCTCCAGGCTGCGCTGGCATTCCAGCGGCAACTCGGCATCGATCCTGAGCTCGGCGTACGGCACCTTGAGCGCGTCCTGACCGAACTCGATGGAGAATGTCACTTCACCATCGCCGTCGAGCAGGCTGCCACGCAAGCGCGTCAGCGCGGACAGCGGCAGACGCCCTTCGACACCTCGCCGCGCCGCGACCATGCGCCACGCGTCGAACACCTCGGGCAGGTTCGCTGACATAAGCCGCGGAATGGTAGTGACCGCCCCCGTCCCTGTCAAACCCGAACGCCCGTTAACGGGCGGCTAGCCCGCGCGGTTTGCGACTGTCGCCACGCCGCGGCAGACTGCACTGCCGCACCCCGTTGTCGTGCCGTGACCGCAAGCCCAGCTCCCATGATCCTCATTGCCGTCGCGGTCGCCGCCCTTGGCCTGTGGTTGATGCTGCGGCGCAAGCGCGGCCCGACGCCGCGCCAGAGGATGCTCAGCGAGTTGCTCGACGCGGCGGACGCGCTCGAATCGCGCCTGCGCGTGGCCAGAGCGGAGATCGCAGCCGTAGCCGGCGAGGACGGCGCGGACCCGGTCGGCGAGGCCATGCGCGAGATGCTTCGACAGCGGCTCTGGCTACGGGACCACGGCCGCTCGGCCAGTCTCGAGCAGCTGGCCGAGGTACGCGAGTCGATCGACGTGGCGCGGCGGCGCATCGAACAGCAACTGTCGCGAATCGAACGCGCACGCACGCCGATCACTTGACCGATGCGCCTGATCCTCGGCTCGACATCCCTCTATCGGCGCGAACTGCTGACGCGGCTGCGGCTGCCATTCGACGTCGAGCGGCCGGAAGTCGACGAATCCCCCCTCCCCGGCGAGGCGCCTCGTGACCTTGCTATCCGCCTTGCGCGCGCCAAGGCCGCGGCGGTCGCAGCCCGACATCCGGACGCCTGGGTGATCGGCTCGGACCAGGTCGCCGAACTCGATGGCCGCCCGCTCGGAAAGCCCGGCAATGCCGTTGCGGCGCGCGCCCAGCTCGCTTCGATGGCGTCGCGGGACGTCGTGTTCCATACCGGGCTGTGCGTGGTTCGCGCAGGCGACCGGGAACATGTCGAATGCGATCGCACCGTGGTGCGGTTCCGTGCGCTCGAAGTGGACGAGATCGCGCGCTACGTCGATGCCGAGCAGCCGTTCGACTGCGCCGGCAGCTTCAAATCCGAGGGGTTGGGCATCACGCTGTTCGATGCGATCGAGACTGTCGACCCGACCGCACTGATCGGCCTGCCGCTGATCGCGACTGCGCGGCTGCTGCGCGCGGCCGGGTTCGCCCTGCCCTGATCCTCAGCGCAACGCGATCGGGCACCAGAGCAGCGGGTGTGCATCGGCGCCGATGCGTGCGTCATGGACGCGGCAGTCGGCGGCGAGCATCGACAGACCGTAGCCGCGCAGCAGCTCCTGCGCCCGCTCGGCGGCTGCCTTGTTCTCCGCCGCAGTTAGTCCTGCGTCGGCCGGGGCGTGCAGCCGGCACCTACCTCCGCCCACTGGCACCACGGCTGCATTGCCACGCACGTGCTTGGCAAGCCGTCCAAGCGCTCCGCAACCGTCCAGGCCCAGCCGCCTCGCCTGCGCGTCAACACGGGCGATCCGCTCGGCACTGCGGTCGACGTGTGCAGGCACGACCGCGAATGCCGGCTGGCCGCGCGAGCGCACGATGTCGGCCGCACGTGTGCGATAGGCATCGGATTCCGGGAAGTTCGTCGCGACCGAAACGAATGCCCAGTCCGCAGGCAGGAATGGAACTGTCCAGGCGACGGGCTCGCCGCCCACGAAGACAACCGTCGCGGCTTTGTCGCGCGCAGCCGCCGGACGGTCAACGGCGAAGTCGCGTTCGCTCCAGCCGGCGTGGCCCCAGGTATTCCAGCCGAGCAACGAGACCAACGCACAGCCCGCCACCAGCCAGGGCGTTGCGCGTGGCCAATGCGGCCTGAGCATCAGCCACAACAGCAGCGGCGCAAGAAGTTCCAGCACAACGAGGTAGCGGTAGATGTTGAACACCGCCATCCACGCAAGGAAGCTTGCGCCCAAGAACACAGCGACGAAGCGCAGATCCGCCGCAAGCGGCTGTCGTGGCAGAGGCTGGCGCACCAAGCGGCGCAGTGCCAGTCCAGCCGCGAACGCGAACAGCACGGCCCAGATCACCTGCGGCAATGGGCTGGTCCCGACACGCATGGGATCAAACGTAAACACCAACGGCCACACCAGCCATTCAGCCAGCCCCTTCGGCCCCCACTGGTGGTCGGCCACGCCGATCGGTTGCGCGAGAGGAGCCTGAAACAAGGCATTGAACTGCGGAAAGAGCGGGTTTCCGAACGTGGTCCAGAGCGTCCAGTGCCACGGGCCGGCCACCAGCGCGAAGACGACCAGCGCGGCCACCGTGAGCGTTGTGAGCTGACCCCAGCGCGGCTGCCCGGTGGGCTGCACGAGCACGGCCGCTGCCAGCCCGACCGCGTAGATTGCGTTGGTCAGCTTGAGTGCGACAGCCAGGCCCAGCAGCGCCCCCGCGCCGATGAGCTGGCCCCGCCCGATCGGCGTGTCACGCGGCAACAGCACCAGCAGCGCGCCGAGCACGAACGGGGCCGTGGTGTTGTCGCCCATGGTGTTGCCGAGCTCGGACAGGAACGCGGCCCCGGTACATCCCGCCAGTGCGAGCAGCAACGCCGTGCGCATGCGGCGGGGCTCCGCGTCAAGCAGACGCCACGCCACCGCGGCCGCCAGTGCGAATCCCAGTCCATGCCAAGCGCCGAGCGCGAAACCGGCGAGTTCGGCAGACCCGTGTCGCAGCAGCCAGAAGTACGGCAGATCAAGCAACGGCGTGAAATAGCTCTGCAACTGCGCGGGCGCCAGATCCACATGCCAGCGCTCGCCCAACCACGCATAGGCGTTGTAGAGGTGGTAGTTGCGCAGATCCCAGTTGCGGTCCTGCCCCAGGGCAAGCGAAACCAGACCGGAGAGCAACGCGAATGCCGCGCCCGACCACCAAAGCGTGCGTGTCGGGCGCTGAAATGCGCTCGCGTCGCCAGTGTTCACCGGCTCACTCGGTTGACGCGGAACGGGCATGGGCGCCCCAGGTGCCGTAAGGCGGCGTGGCCAGGTAAGCCATGTGTTTGAGTTCGGTGCGGCCGCGTGTGATCGCGTCGAGGATCAGACCCGACGCGGCGGACAGGCCTGCCAGCACCATCAGGCCCACGCACAGCACCGCGGTCGGGAAGCGCGGTACGAGCCCGGTTTCCAGATAGGTATCGATCAACGGCAGTGCGAGCACGATTGAAGCCGTCGCGCAGACCAGCGCGCCGAGCGAGAAGAACAGCAGCGGGCGCTCACTCTTCCACAGGCGCAGGATGCGCAGGAGAATCCGTGCGCCGTCCCGCCAGGTGTTGAGCTTGCTGCTTGAACCCTCGGGCCTGGCGCCGTAGTCGGTCGGGATTTCCGCGACCGGCATGCGCAGTTGCAGTGCATGCACCGCCAGTTCGGTTTCGATGTCGAACCCCGCCGAGTGAGCCGGGAAGGATTTGGCATAGCGCCGCGAAAACGCGCGGTAACCCGACAGCATGTCGTCGAAGCTGCGCCCGAACAGCACGCCGGCGCAACGGGTGAGCAGCACATTGCCGAAGCGGTGGCCGGCGCGATACGCGGAGCGCTCGCTGCTACTGCGTGCGCCAACCACCATGTCGAGGTGCTCGTCGACCAGTTTCGCCACGAGGCGCGGCGCGGCGGACGCATCGTACGTACCGTCGCCATCCACCATCACGTACACGTCCGCATCTACGTCCGCGAACATTCGCCGCGCGACGTTCCCCTTGCCCTGCAGCGCCACCGGGTGGACGAGCGCGCCGGCTTCCCGCGCGATGGCGGCGGTGCCGTCCCGCGAATTGTTGTCGAACACATGGATCGCCGCACCGGGCAGGCTGCGAAGGAAGTCCACGACCACGCCCCGGATCGTCGCGGCCTCGTTATGGCACGGCACGAGCACGGCGATACGCGGCGCGTCCGGTGCTCGCGGGGCGGGTGGGGGTGCTGCGCTCACGGCGGTCCCGGTCGGGCTGAAAGGCGCGAGAGTTTATCGTGGCCCTGCGATCTCGACCGGCTGCTGCTGCCAGTCCTCGACGCTGCCGTCCGCTCCGTGCAGCCGCAGCCCGAGCCAGTGGGTACCAGGCGCCACGCCGCTTGCATCCACCACCGCTTCGAAGCCGACGTTCGGGTGGTTCGGGTCGGTGGAGCTGGCCCAGGTCGACTGCACGCCCGGGTTGGGGCGGCCGTATGCCGCGTCCGCAACCGGGTTGCCGTCGAGCAGTACCTGCACGCGCTCGATCCCGACCCCGTCCTTGATCGCCCAACCCTTCACCGTGAAGCGCGGTGGAACGCGCGCGCCCTTCACCGGCTGGTCGATATACGCCAGCACCGGCGTTACGCACGTGGCCGTTGGCGTGGCTTGCGCCGGCAGGCGGAACAGCAGGAAGCGCTGGTGGCCATGGTCGATATCGACGACACGCGGCGGCGGCAGACCGCCGAACTGACTGCATAGGCGCTGGTAGTGCGCGAGCAGGTCCTTGAGCTTGACCTCTGACGCGGCAACGACGAGCAGCGCCGGACCGGGCTCGCGGCCCTCGACTTCCAGCCCCCAAAGGCGCAACTGCGGCGCGCGGCCGTGGCTGCGGTTGAGTGGGTGGTCGAGCACCCCGATGTCGGGGTTGCCGAGCGCAAAGCCCAGTTCCGCGCCCACCTTGAAGCTGTCGCCAATGACGCGGGTGCCAGGCGGCATCCGGGCCAGCTCTCCGCGCACTGCCTCGCTAAGGGTCTCCCAGCCGGCGAAGTTCGACGGATACCACTTGTTTGATGCGGCACGTGCGCGAAGCGCCGGGGTGGAGGCAGCGGCGTAATAGCCCAGCGAAGCCACCAGTCCGAGCGCCGCCAGCGCGGCAGTTGCGATGCGCAGCCACCGCGGCCACGTTGCCAGCGCCGCAGGCAGCAGCGGCAGCAGCGCGAGATAACCCGGCAGCGGCCAATGGAAACTCACGCGCTCGGTGTCGGCGAAAAAGCCGAGCAGGAAGAACCCGGCGACGATCAGCAGTCCGAGCAGCGCAAAGTAGCGGGTCGAAGGCAACGCACCAAGCCGAGCGCGCCATCCCGCGTGCAGCAACGCGGCGAACAACAGCGGCGTAACCATCAGCGCCTGGATCGCGACGAACAGGATGCCGTCGCCGTGGAACGCCCACGGATGGCGATCGACCAGCTGGAACCGCAGCCCGGCATCGGCGTTGTCGAAGTTCCAGGCGATCAACGGGGCCCAGGCCGACGCGCCGAATGCGATCGCGGTCCAGGTGCGCACGTCCTTGAGCACCCGGCGCCCGTCTGGCAGCAGCGCCAGCGCCAGGAAGCCGACCGCGATCACCGCGATGAATCGGTAGTGGCTCAGCGCGCCGACCGCGAGGCCCAATGCAAGTTCGAGCGCCGAACTCGCATCGACGCGCCGCAACAGCCGGACCCCTGCGTCGACGCACATCAACGTAGCAAGCGCCATCGGCGCGTCCGGCAACGCAAGCAGGCCAAGCGAGCCGGCCAGTGGCAGCAATAGCGTGAAGCTGCCCGCATACCAGCCGTTGCGGCGCCCGTATTCGCGGGCCGTGATGCGCACAACGAGCAGCGGCACGAGCGCAGCCAGCAGCAGGAATGGCATCCGTAACGCGAGGGGGTGATTGCCGCCCACCTCGACCCCGAGCCGAGCCAACCATGCGGTCAGTCCGGGCAGGTCGGAATACGCCGCTGCGAGGTGCTGGCCTTCCTGCCAGTAGAACGCCTCATCGACGAACAGCGGCAGCATCGCGGCGATGCCGAGCTTGATGACGAACACGCCCGCCCAGAGTACCCAGAACGCCAGCTGAGCCGATCGGGCGTCGTCAGCGCCCGCTTCCATTGCGTCCCGCATATGTGTCCGTGACCTCGTAAACTCGGATGACGATCAGGAGACACTCGATGGCGGCACCCTCCTCGGCGGCGGCAATGCTAACTGATGGCCTGCGGGCCGCCCTTGACCGTGCCCAGACGCAGGTCAATTCGCTGGTACTCGGTAAGGCACACGAGGTGCGGTTGGCGTTCGTCGCGCTGCTGTCGAACGGACACCTGCTGATCGAGGACCTGCCCGGCCTCGGCAAGACCACGCTGGCACACGCGCTGGCCGCCAGCCTGGGCCTCGAATTCCAACGCGTGCAGTTCACCTCGGACCTGCTGCCGGCCGATGTGGTCGGCGTGTCGGTGTTCGATGCGCAGGCGCGCCGCTTCGAGTTCCACCCCGGCCCGGTGTTCACGCAGGTGCTGCTCGCCGACGAGATCAACCGCGCCCCGCCACGTACGCAAAGCGCGCTGCTCGAGGCGATGGCCGAACACCAGGTCACGGTCGACGGGCGCACGCATGCGCTGCCGGACCCGTTCTTCGTGATCGCCACGCAGAACCCGGTGGACCTCTCAGGCACCTACCCGCTACCCGATTCGCAACTCGATCGCTTCCTGCTGCGCCTTGCGCTGGGTTATCCGAACGAGGCGGCCGAGCGCGACCTGCTGGCGGGCACGGACCGCCGCGCGATGATCTCGCAGGTCGAGCCGGCGCTCGGCAGTGCCGACGTCGTGGCGCTGCGCCAGGCGGTGGACGCGGTCCACGCCAGCGATGTGTTGATCGGCTACGTGCAGGCATTGCTCGCGCGCAGTCGCCGCCATCCCGGGGTCCGGGTCGGCCTGTCGCCGCGCGCAGGGCTTGCCCTGCTGCGCGCAGCACGCGCGTACGCGCTGCTGCTGGGTCGCGCGCACGTCGTGCCCGAGGATGTGCAGGCGCTGTTTAGCGTCGTTGCGGCGCATCGCCTCGTGCCGGAGGCGCAGGCCGGCGGCGGCGACGTGCTCGCGAAGTCGGTCCTGCACGCGGTGCCGGTGGACTGAACGATGGTGGCGCTGGCTGGCCGGCCGTGGCGGGAGCACATGCGGGCGCTCGCACGACCGCGCGCGCCGGAAACCCTGCCGGTGGAGTTCGATCGCCGCCGCATCTACGTGCTGCCGACGCGGTTCGGTCTGTTCTACGCGGCGCTCCTGCTCACGATGCTGGCCGGCGCACTGAACTACAACAACAACCCGGCACTGCTGCTCGGGCTGCTGCTGGCGGGCGCGGGGCTCGCGAGCCTGATCGCGGCGCAGCTGCAGCTGGCCGGACTGAAGATCACGGCGATCGACGCGCAACCGGTGCCGGCCGGTTCGCCGCTGATGGTCCGCGTCCATGCGCAGGCGGCCGATTCCCGGGTCAGGCGCGGTCTGCGCGTCGATGACGAATCCTCGCCCGACCACGCCGTGCTCAGCCTGGCCGACGGCAGCGGCCAGGCCCAGCTCGCACTCGCCACATCCCATCGCGGCTGGTTCGACCTGCCCCGCATCCGGATTTCCACGACGCACCCGCTCGGCCTTGCGCGAGCCTGGGCATACGTGTGGACCGAGACACCGCTGCTGGTCTATCCGACCCCGGAGCCGAACGGCCCTCCGCTTCCCGAAGGGGCCGGCGAACTCGCCCAGGCGCGCCTGCACCCAAGCGGCGACGAGCTGCATCATCTGCGTCCGTATCGCGTCGGCGACGCGACGCGGGCGATCGCGTGGAAGCACTCCGCCCGCCGCGACTCCCTGCTGGTTCGCGAGTACGAGCAGGCGCTCGGCACCGACATCGTGCTCGACTGGCGGCAGGCCGGCCCATTGTCGACCGAGGCCCGGATTTCCCGGCTCGCGCGCTGGGTGGACGAAGCCGAACGTGACGGCCGCCGCTACCGGCTCGTGCTGCCCGGCCACACGTCGCTCGGCCCCGACCAGGGCGCGGCGCATCGCCATGCCTGCCTGCGCGCGCTCGCGCTGATGCCCGGTGGCTGAGGCGCCCCCCATGGTCGAGCTCGACCCGGCCAGCCGCCATGCGGCCGTGCTGACCGGCGGGGCGTGCCTGTTGCCGCTGCTGCTGCAGTTGCCGCTCCCGATCGCAGTGCTGCTCGCACTGACCGCAGTGGCGACGGCATCCCTGTCGTGGCGACGACCGCTGCCGCAATGGGCGCGCATCATGCTGGCGATTGCGGCGATCGCCGCGGTGCTGGGCCTGTCGGGCTTCCGGCTCGGACGCGATACGGGCTCGGCACTGCTCGCGGCGATGATCGCGATCAAACCGGCGGAGACGTTCGCGCTGCGCGATGCACGCAGCCTCGTCGGGTTCGCGCTGTTCGCACCGTTCGCCACGTTCCTGCTCGACCAGGGACCGCTGACGCTGGCGCTCGGGCTGGTCGCCGCGCTGCTCGCGCTCGCGGTCCTGCAGCGGTTGGCCGAAGTGGAGTCCGGCGACGTCCCGCGCCGCGCGTCGCCATGGCAACACGCCCGCGGGACCGGCCGCCTCGTCGCGCTCGGGTTGCCGCTGGCACTGGCGGTGTTCTGGCTGTTTCCGCGTCTCGGCTCCCCGTTGTGGGGCGTGCCCGACCGGGCACTCGCGCGGCCGGGTCTGTCGGACGAGATGCGCCCCGGCGATTGGCTGGACCTGCTGACTGACGAGCGCGCGGCGCTGCGCGTCCAGTTCTCGGGTCCGGCGCCGCCGACCACCGAAATGTACTGGCGCGGGCCGGTGCTGTGGCACTTCGACGGCATTACCTGGCGCTCGCCGTGGTGGCTGCGCAGGACCGAGCCCGCGCCGGTCGACCCCGTGCGTGCGCCGCGCTGGGATTACGAAATCGAAATCGAGCCCACCGACCGGCGCCAGCTGGTGGCGCTCGACCTGCCGCTGGAACTGCCGCCGGGCACGTCGATGTCAGTCGACCGGGTCGTCTACGCCGCACGGCCGTTGAGTTCGCTCACCCGCTGGCGCTTCCGGTCGGCGCCGCCGGAGCGCTTCCAGCCGCAGCTACCGGCCGAACTCAGGCAACTGGCATTGCAGCTGCCGGCCGGTTTCAATCCGCGCACCGTGGCGCTGGGCCGCCAATGGCGGCGCGAATCGGGGCTTGACGACGCTGCCATCGTGCAGCGCGCACTGACGTGGATCCGCACCGATTTCGCCTACACGCTCAATCCGCCGCCCAGCGGGCGCGAATCGATTGACGCGTTCCTGTTCGGCTATCAGGCCGGCTATTGCGAACACTTCAGCTCGGCATTCGTAGTGCTGATGCGTGCCGCCGGCATCCCGGCGCGCGTTGTCACGGGCTATGCGGGCGGCTATCGCAATCAGATCGGCGATTACTGGCTGGTGCGTCGGTCAGACGCGCATGCCTGGGCCGAAGTCTGGCTGCCGGCGCAAGGCTGGGCGCGCGTCGACCCCACCGCCGCCGTCGCGCCCGAGCGCATCTACGACACCCTCGCCGATCGTCCATCGGGCGGCGGTGGCCTGCTCGAGGGGTTCGGTGCATCGGCGCCTCTCTACGACGTCGGCGACTGGATGCGGCGCGGCTGGAATGACTTCGTGCTCGGCTTCAACGCGCAGCGGCAGGACCGAATGCTGCGGTCCGTCGGCATCGAACAGCTCGGCGCTGCGAGGCTGGGCCTGATGTTCGCGGCCGCCTGCGCGCTGGCGCTGCTGGTCATGCTCTGGTTCAGCGCACGCGGCCCGCGCGAAGTCGACCCGGTCCTTCGCGCCTGGCATCGGCTCTGCGCGCGCTACGAGGCCCTTGGCCTGGCACGGGAGCCGCACGAACCCGCGCAGGACTGGGCGGCTCGCGTCGCAAAGGCGCGACCCGACCTCGCCGCGCCGCTGCTCGCACTCACCCGCCGTTTCACTGACTGGCGTTACGCTCCCGGTGGATCCGACCGCGGTGACAGGCAAGCACTCGTCCGCGACCTGCGTGCCCATCGGCCGCCACGCCGGAATCGATAACCGCGCATGACGCGCGGAGCCTTCGCAAGGGATGCGACCTGCTGCCGCGCATCATGAGGAGAGCACCCATGAAGATCCGTATCGCCACGCTCGCACTGGCCAGCGCCCTGCTGGCCGCGTGCGCGTCCCAACCCCGCCCCCTACAGGGCGAGTTCGCCCAGATCACACCGCGCGAAGCCGCGGCCACCGACAGCACCGGCGCCGTGGTGCGCTGGGGCGGACGCATCGTGCAGGTCGAGCCCCAGTCGAACCGCACCTGCTTCGAGATGATCTCGACCCGCCTGGACCACTACGCCAGGCCGTACTGGGCGACCGACGACACCGGAGGCCGCTTCATCGCCTGCCGTACCGGGTTCTACGACCCGGCGCTGTTCGAGAAGAACCGCGAGGTGACGTTTACCGGCCGCATCGACGGCTACGAGAACCGCCGGATCGGTCAGTACGACTATCGCTTTCCGCGGGTCGAGGCCGAGACCGTGTACCTGTGGCCGGTCCGTGAGCGTGTCGATGTCGTGACCCGCCCGGCGCCGTGGCCGTGGTGGGGCTGGTGGTAAGCAGCTGACACGACCCACCGGATGATTCCGGGTCCGCCGACGCAGTGGCCGTCGGCGGGATCGAGAAACTCCCGGCACCTCGTCTGCGGGCCGGGATCATGGATGCGATCGAGAGCATCCGGCCACCCCGAGGCGAGCTCCCGCCCGCCCGTCGATCAACGACCGGTGCCGAAGCCACCCAGCGGCGCACCGGCCAGCAAATGCAGGTGGATCTGGAACACGGTCTGCCCGCCGTTCCCGTTGCAGTTCATCACCACTCGGTAGCCGTCATCGGCAAAACCTTCGCGCTTCGCGTACGCGGCCGCGGCGGTCACGAGCCGGCCGACGGTCTCGGCCTGCGAAGGCTCGAGGTCGTTGAGCGTCGCAACCGTTTGCTTGGGCACGAACAGCACATGCACCGGCGCCTGCGGCGAGATGTCGCGGAACGCGATCAGGTGTTCGTCCTCGAACACGATGTCGGCCGGTATCTCGCGGCGGATGATCTTGTGGAAGACGGTGTCGGACATCGGAGCCTCACTGGACCGGACGGGTCGACAGGATAGCGGGCCGCTCGATAAGCACAGTCGATGCGGCCTGCACGACTGCGCCTGCGTGCGCCGGATGATCAGTCCGGCATCTCGCTCCGGCTGCCGAACGCGTGCGACAGCGTGCCGCGATCGACGTACTCCAGCTCACCTCCCAGCGGCACGCCGTGCGCAAGCCGGCTCGGCCGCACACGATGCTGGCGCGCCAGTTGTGCGAGGTAGTGCGCGGTCGCCTCGCCCTCGACGGTGGGGTTGGTCGCGATGATCAGTTCCTGCACCTCGCCCTCGGCCAGGCGCGAAGCGAGACGATCCAGACCGAGTTCGCGCGGGCCGATTCCGTCCAGCGGGCTCAGCCGGCCCTGCAGCACGAAATACAGGCCGCGGTAGCCCGTTGCCTGTTCGATCGCAAGGCGATCCGCCGGCGATTCGACCGCGCACAGCTGGTGCGCATCACGCGAGGCGCTTGCGCAGACCGTGCAGACCGGCGATTCGCTGAAGTCACGGCAGCGCTCGCAGTGACCCACCTTCTCGATCGCCGAGGCGAGCGTATCGGCCAGCCGCTGACCACCGGCGCGCTCGCGCTCGAGCACGTGATAGGCCATGCGCTGCGCGGATTTCTGCCCGACGCCGGGCAGCACGCGGAACGCTTCGATCAACTGCTCGAGCAACTGGCTCAAATCAATCCTCCAGCCCGGCACGCGGGAAATATCCCGGTGCCATGAAGGGCCAAACGCTGCGCCGGCGAACCGCAGCCGCGGCCGCTAGGGCAGCCGCCTTGGCCCTCGCGGGTCAGAACATCCCCGGCAGCTTCATGCCCGGCGGGATCGGCATGCCGGCGGTGGCGGCCGCCATCTTCGCCTGCGACTCGGTGTTCGCCTTGTTGACGGCGTCGTTGAAGGCCGCGGCAATCAGGTCCTCGGCCATTTCCGGGTCGCTGAGCACGCTCGGGTCGATCCGCACCTTGCGGCATTCCATGCGGCCGGTCAGCGTGACGTTGACCATGCCGCCGCCGGCATTGCCGGTGACTTCGATCTTGGCCAGGTCTTCCTGCGCGCGCTGCAGGTTTTCCTGCATCTTCTGCGCCTGCTGCATCAGTTGGGCAATGTTTCCACGCATGGTCATTTACTCATCAAAAGGACGAATGGAATCGGGCACGACCCGGGCGCCGCGCTGCGACATGAGCCGCTGCACATCCGGGTCGTTCATGAAAGCTTCTTCGGCATTCGCCTGACGCTCGTCGCGCTCGCGGCGATTGCGCTCGCTGATCGACTCGGCGGCGACGGACGCGGTCTCGAAGCGGATCTGCGGGGTAAGCCCCAGCGTTGGTGCCAGCGCCTCGGCCACCAGCTTGACCATCACTGCGCCCTGCAGGTGTTCGTCGTCCGGCGCCAGCGAAAGGTTGAGCACGCCGTCGGCATACGAGACAAAACGGGCGTGCTCGGCGAGCAGACGCGCCGGCCCCTTGAGGCCACTGGCCGCCACGATCGCGTGCCAGTCGGCAGCATCCGCAAGGCGGCCCTGCGCGGTACCGGGTCGTTCGCTGGTCTGGACTGCAGCCGACACGACCGCGGCGGCGGTTTCAAGCACCGGCGCGGCCGACGCTGCAGCAGCCACCTTGCGCAGCGCCGCACCGGCTACTTCGGCGGCCTCGTCGATGATCGCGCGCGGCTGCTCGCGGGATGGGGCTGTTGCAGGTGGTACCGGGCCCGCTGCGGACGGTTCGGCTCGCGACCCAGCGGCAGGGCCTCGGCTGTCAGTGCGCCCGCGAGTCGCTCGGCCTTCGCCCGACCCCGACGGGGCCGCGCCTAGTGCGGCTGCAGCACGCGCGGCGCCACTTCCGGCTTTGGGCGCAGCATCGGCCTCGCCTCCATCCGCCGGCCGGAACGCGAGCATGCGCAGCAGCGTCATCTCGAACCCCGCGCGCGGGCTTGGCGCGAACGGCAGGTCACGTCGCCCGCCCAGCGCCATCTGGTACCAGAGCTGCACGACTTCGGGACGAACACTCACGGCAAGTCCGTCGAGGTCGACACCGTCGGCCTCAGCAGGCGCATCCGGAACCAGCTGCCGCACCTGGGTGCGGTGCAGCGCCTCGGCGATCGCTTCGAGCACGCTGCTCCAATCGGGCGAGAACTCGGCCAGCTCGGCAATCTCCTGCATCAGCCGCGCACCGTCGGCTTCGGCCAGTGCCGAGAGGACTGCGCCGACCCGCGTCCGGTCGACGCTGCCGAGCATCGTCGCCACCGCGGCGTCGTCGAGCTGGCTGCCGGTATAGGCGATCGCCTGGTCGAGCAGCGAAAGGCCGTCACGCAGACTGCCGTCCGCGGCCTTGGCCAGCTGCCGGATCGCCCCGGACTCGGCCGCGATGCCCTCGGCCTCGAGGATGCGCGTCATCTGGCCGGAGATCTGTCCCTCGTCCAGACGCTTGAGGTTGAACTGCAGGCAGCGCGACAGCACGGTGACCGGCAGCTTCTGCGGATCGGTCGTCGCGAGCAGGAACTTCACGTGCCCCGGCGGCTCCTCGAGCGTCTTGAGCAGCGCGTTGAACGCCGCCTTCGACAGCATGTGCACCTCGTCGATGAGGTAGACCTTGGTGCGGCCACGCGAGGGCATGTACTGCGCGTTCTCGATGACCTCGCGCACGTCGTCGACGCCGGTGTTGCTCGCCGCGTCGATCTCGAGCAGGTCGAGGAAGCGGCCGGCGTCGATGTCCTTGCACGAGTTGCACTCGCCGCAGGGATCGGCCGAGGTGCCCTGCTCGCAGTTGAGCGACTTCGCGAAGATGCGCGCGATCGTCGTCTTGCCGACGCCGCGGGTGCCGGTGAACAGGAATGCGTGGTGGACCCGCCCGGTGTCGAGGGCGTTGGTCAACGCGCGGACGACGTGCTCCTGTCCGACCAGTTCGGCGAAGCGCCGGGGGCGCCATTTGCGGGCGAGGACGAGGTAGGACATCGGGCGGCTTGGATCCTGCGATTCGGCCGGATGAAGCGGCGCCGGGAAGTTCGCGGTCGCCATCGGCACGGGTCGGGGCATTGTGCCACGGCGGGTTGCACCGGCCGCGACGCCTTGTGGCAAAGGGCCGCCGGGGCTAGACTCTGCGGCCCTGAAACCGGCCGGACGCCGGGCCCGGGGGCAAGCAGTACCAGGTGCGGAGAGGTGTCCGAGTGGTTGAAGGAGCACGCCTGGAAAGTGTGTAAGCGTCTAAACCGCGCTTCGGGGGTTCGAATCCCCCTCTCTCCGCCATAAATGTGAGTCCCTCACAAGAGCCCGCACATCCATGTGCGGACTTCTCAAGGAAAAGCTCTCCGGTCGCGATGACGGGAGCGGTCGCAAGTCTCCATGGTGGCCCCGTCGGCCCCTCGCGACACTAGGTCGAAAACCCCGCCAGGGCCGGAAGGCAGCAACGGTATCGACTGATGTGGGTGCCGAGGCCAGCCGGCGGGGCCATCACCATTTCAGGCTCGTGAAGGCCGCCGCGACTTGGGAGCCGGTCCGCGGCCTACCGCTGCGGCCATCGCCACTGACGGGCCCGCCTCAGACCTCTGCCGCCACGGCATCCGCCAATGGCGGCTCCAGCGCGATCACGCCGCCCGGCCGCGCCACGCGGTAGCCGCGGGCCTGCAGCGCGTCGCCTTCCTCGCGGCTGCCGTAGTGGTAGAGCACGCACCTGTCCAGCAACTCGCGCGGGTATTCGCGTTCGAGATCCTCGATACCGCTGTGCGACGGATTACCGCGTAGCGAGCAGTCGTGTGCGATCAATTCGCCAGCCGCGGCGAATCGCGCGAGCTGCTCTGGGATCGGCCGCGTGTCGCCGGTCCAGACCACGCTGCCGGGCAGGCGAAGGCCGAACGCGGTGTCCGGCCAATGATGCCGGACCGGGAAAACCTCGAGCCGATGGCCCTCGTGCCAGAACGCATCGCCCACCGGTACCAGCTGGAATGCGTCCCAGAAGTTCGCGCCGCCTTCGGCCAGCACGTTCGGATAGTCGGCCACGCGAGCGTGCACCAACGGCACGAGCTTCGCGGGCACGTAAAGGCGCACCCTGCCCCGCCACGCCTCGTCGAAGTAACTGGCGACGAACAGCCGCTCGAAGCCTCCGACGTGGTCCAGATGGGCGTGAGTCACGAAGGTCGCACGCGGCGCTTGCGGGTAGTGGCCGAGGTAACCGGTCAGGCCTTCGCTGCCGCAGTCGATCGTGAGCCACGGCATGCCGCCGCGTTCGATCGTCGCCATCGCCGACCCGAGTTCGACCGCCCCGGCACTGCCGACGCCATGCAAGCGCAGGTGCCAATCCATCAGTATCCGCGCCCCCATGCGAGTTCGTATGCGTCACGCAGGCGCGCGCAGTCCCGCTCGACGGCCTCGAGCGAGCGACCCCCGCGCAGCTTGCGCAGCGATCGCTCCAGACGGCGCAGGTTGCGCTCGCGCCATCCGGTCTCGGGGATGCGCAGCCGACCACGGTCAAGGTCGATGATCCAGCCGTGCCCGGCAGGATCGAACAGCAGGTTGTGGGCATTGAGGTCGGCATGGTCGAGGCCCGCGCGGTGGCAGCGCGCGACCAGCCGTCCGGCCTCCTCCCAGGGCGCACCGTCACCCGCGACGGCCGCGCGGTCCGCGAGCGTGCGGACGTTTTCCAATCGTTCGAGCAGGATCGCAGCGGTGTACAGCAGCCCTTCGCGCCGGTAGTACGCTGCAAGCGGACGCGGCACCGGTAGCCCGCGTTCGGCGGCCGCCCGGGTAAGTCGGAACTCCGCGAAACTGCGCGTACGCGAGGGGCCATGCCACCAGTAGCGCTCGCGGCTCAGTTGCGACACCAGGCCACCACGCAGGTAACGCCTCAGCAGCACACGGCCGAACGGCGCATCGACGAACCAGGCCCCACCCCTGCCACCACTTTCCACGGGACGCGCGTGCTCGCCCCAGTGAGCCGGGGAGAACCATTGCGGCGTCGGTTGCCGGACCTGCGCCACGTCGAACAGAATCGCCCCGTATCCGCCTTCATCGCGGAACGGCGTCAGTCCTTCGGCGGCGTCATACCCCGTCATCGCCGCGAGTCTAGCAACAGCCGTGCCTACTTCTTCCCCTGTTGATGTTTCGTCCATCTGTTTGCTGCGGCTGTCCGCGCTCGGCGATGTCACTCACGTGGTGCCGCTGGTGCGGACCCTGCGCGAAGGTTTTCCCTCTGTAACGTTGCATTGGGTGATCGGCAAGGGCGAACGCCGCCTGCTCGAAGGGCTCGAAGGCGTGGAGTTTGTCGAGTACGACAAGCGCAGCGGACTGGCCGGCATGCGTGCATTGCGACGCGGGTTGCCGGCCCATGGCTTCGATGCGCTGCTGCAGATGCAGGTCGCCGCGCGGGCCAACCTGCTATCGGCGTTTATCCCTGCGCGTCGAAGAATTGGTTACGACCGAGCGCGATCGAAGGACGGGCATGGGCTTTTCATCAACGAACGCATCGCCGACCGCCCCGGCATCCACGTGCTCGACGCACTCGGCAGCTTCTGCGAACCGCTGGGCCTTCGGCAGACGCAGGTGCGTTGGGACCTTCCGGTGCCGGACGACGCGCGCGCATGGGCGCAGGCGCAGTGGCCCGAGGATGGCCGCCCAACCCTCGTGATCTCACCCTGCTCCAGCCATGTGCTGCGCAACTGGCGACCGGATCGCTACGCCGCGGTCGCGAACCACGCCGTCGCGCGAGGCTGGCGCGTCGTGCTGTGCGGCGGCCGCAGCGAGCTCGAACGCAGCACTGGCGACGCAATTCTCTCCGGCATGGCACAGCCGGCGCTGGACCTGATCGGCAAGGACACGCTCAAGCAGCTGCCTGCACTGCTCGAGCGCGGTCAGCTACTGATGACCCCGGACTCGGGCCCGATGCACATCGGCAATGCGATGGGCACCAAGGTGCTGGGCCTGCATGCGGCCAGCAACCCAGCGCGCAGCGGCCCCTACAGTGACCGCCGCTATTGCGTCGACCGCTATGACGATGCCGCGAGGCGGTACCTGGGCAAGCCCGCATCGCAACTGCGCTGGGGTACGAAGATCGAACGCGAAGGCGTGATGGATCTGGTGACCGTCGATGATGCGATCGCGGCCTTCGAGCGCTACGTCGCCGACCACCTGGGCTGAGCGCACGCTGCGCCAGGTCATCGGCGGCGAAACTCAGGGCGCAGCGCCGGTCCGGTAATCCTGGTACGACTTTTCTTCGACATACGCCGAGCCCAGCGCGACATTGATCTCGCGCTTGATGCGGGCCCGTTCGTCGTTCTCGAAATACACGCTGCGCGCAAGCCGGACGAACTCCGCATCGAACTCCTGCGCACGTTCCTTGAGGCGGATCTCGTCCTCGATCACCCACAGACGCTCGTTGACGTCCTTGAGTTCGGCGCGCAGGCGCACGATGTTGTGACCGGCCGCGGGGTGCGCCATCCAGGTCTTCTCAAGTGCGGAAAGTTCGTTACGCACGTTGGCCAGCTTGGCGTCGTCGCTGATGCGCTCGGACTTGATCTGCAGGATCGCGATCTTGTCGAGCAGCTCGCCGAACGACACGGGAACGAGGATCTCGGACATGGCAGGTCACCGGAAAGGGGCCGGCAGTTTAGCCTTCGGAACGTGGGGCCCGCAGGCGGCTTGTCCCACCGCAGGCCGCCACGTATCATGAGCGGCCCGTCGACGCAGGTCGGCGGCCACCCGGAGAGGTGGCAGAGTGGTTGAATGTACCTGACTCGAAATCAGGCGTGCGTTTATAGCGCACCGGGGGTTCGAATCCCCCCCTCTCCGCCAGAACACGAAAAAGGGCAGCGCAGGCTGCCCTTTTTCTTTGTGCGGCATACGACGCAAAACCCATGCGTCCGGCCCCTGCCGATTTCGCCGTATGGATGGCAGAACGCTGATCCATGCAGGTAGCCTGCAGCGGCATCAACCTGTGGTCCGGTTGCCTCGCGGCCGCCCGACCGTGATGATCGCGTTATGCACGAGGTACAGACTGGAATGCGGCAGGCATGATCGAACCATGATCGAATTCGGACACCTGACGCACGTCGGCCTTCGACGCGACCTCAATGAGGACACCTATTACGGTGACAGCGAGCTGGGGCTGTGGCTGGTGGCCGACGGGATGGGCGGGCACGAGTACGGCGAAGTCGCGAGCGCCTTGGCGCGGGACACGATCGTGCGCGAGATCCGCGCCGGGACGTCGCTGGTGCAGGCGATCCGCATCGCCGACGAGGAGATCATCCGCACCTCTCGTCGCCGCAACGATGCGCTGCCGATGGGCACCACTGTCGTCGCAGCCCGCGTCAGCGGCACCCGTTTCGAGGTTGCCTGGGTCGGCGACAGCCGCGTCTACCTGTGGCGTGACGGCCAGCTGGCGCAGCTATCCCAGGACCACAGCTACGTGCAGGAGCTGATCGCGAATGGAGCGATCACGCACGAGCAGGCGCGCAATCACCCGCACCGCAACGTCGTTACCCAAGCGCTCGGCGTCACCGATCCGCGCAACCTCAACGTCGAAAGCATGACCGGCGAACTCCGGCCCGGCATGCAACTGCTGCTGTGCAGCGACGGGTTGACCGAGGAAGTCGACGACGCGGACATCGCCCGCGTGATCGGCCAGCACGACTGCAGCGCGCAGGAATGCGTCGACATGCTGGTTGCTGCGGCGCTGGACGGGGGCGGCTCGGACAACATCACCGTAGTGCTGGTCCGCAGCCACTGACCTCAGGCGGTCGCGAGCACCCCACTCGCTGCGGGTGCCTCGGCCGCGGCTTCGTCCTCGGTCCAGGCGTCCCACACCGCCCGTCCCGCTTTCTTGCGAAGTTTCTCCAGGCGCGCCTCGTGCGCCCGGTGTTCGTCGGCAGTGACCTCCACTCGCGGTCGCGACGAGGCCGGTGCGGCCTTGAACGCCGCAGTCGCGGCCGCCGCCGCGTCGTCACGTTCGTCGCCGAAACCGATCTCGCCCTGCCCCGAGGTCAGCCCGATGTAGACCTCGGCCAGCAGCTGGGCGTCGAGCAGCGCGCCATGCAACTGCCGATGCGCGTTATCAACGCCGAGCCGCTTGCACAGCGCATCCAGTGAATTGCGCTGCCCCGGGAACCGCTTGCGCGCGATCGCCAGCGAGTCCTCGATCGCGCAGCGGTCGGCCAGGCAGCCGTACTGCGGCCCCAGCAGGCGCAGTTCGTTGTTCAGAAAGCCGACGTCGAACGCGGCGTTGTGGATGATCAGCTCGGCGCCGTCGATGAATTCCAGGAACTCGTCGACGACCTGCTCGAAGCGCGGCTTGTCGGCCAGGAACTCGAGCGTCAGGCCGGTGACTTCCTGCGCGCCGGCTTCGAACTCGCGCCCCGGGTTCAGGTAGCAGTGGAACGTGCGCCCGGTGGGACGCCGCTCGACGAACTCCACGCAGCCGATCTCGACCACCCGGTTGCCGCGTTCCCAGCTCAGGCCGGTGGTTTCAGTGTCGAGAATGATCTGGCGCATGTACGGGTCAGGTTGGTGCGGGGGAGGAACCGGCTGCAACATTCGGGCCGCGCCACGATGGGCATGCTGCAGGCTATATCACGCTCGCGGCACCGGACCTGAGACGCACGGCCGCGTTCCGGGCCAGCACGTCCACCCGCTCGTTGTCGGGGTTGCCCGAGTGGCCTTTGACCCAGCGCCAGTCGATCGTGTGGCGCTGGCTGGCCGCGTGCAGACGCTCCCAGAGGTCGCGGTTCTTTACGGGGTCGCCGCCCGCGGTCTTCCAACCGCGGCGCACCCAGTTCTTCATCCACTCGGTGATGCCCTGGCGCACGTATTGCGAATCGGTATGCAGGGTCACAACGCATGGCTCGCTCAGCGCCTCCAGCGCCATGATCGCGGCCATCAGCTCCATGCGGTTGTTCGTCGTTGCCGCCTCGCCCCCGAAGAGCTCGCGCTCCTTGCCTCGGTAGCGCAGCAGCGCGGCCCAGCCGCCGGGGCCCGGGTTGCCGAGGCAGGCGCCGTCGGTGTGGATCTCAACGGCTTTCGATGAATTCGTCGGTTCGCTCATCGGCGCATTATTGCCGCGACCGGTCGCACCGCCCCGCGGGACCGGCGCGACTCAGCGCGTCTGCAGGCGCAGGCTGCGCAGCGGCGCGGGCGGAATCACCGCGTGCGTGCGCTTGCTGATCGTCAGCGCGACGCCGGCCCTCAGCCGATCCACGGCGCCGACGCCGACGTCGCCATGCGCGCTCCGCCAGCGCGGCCCGAGCCACTGCAGACCCAGCGAGTCCACCGCAAAGCCGGCCCGCTGCAGGCGCCGCTGCCAGCGGCCCGGGTCGTGCGCCCGCAGGCCCGAGCGCAGCCACCGCGCCCGGTAGGGGCTCCACGGATTGAGCACCGCCAGCCACAGCACCCCACTGGGCCCGAGCACGCGCGAGCACTCGTCGAGCAACGGATCGCCGGGCGCCGCGTCGTCGAGCACGTGCTGCAGCAGTACGACGCCGAGGCTCTCGCTCGCGATAGGAAGCGGCAGCGAGCACCGCACGTCGCCCTCCAGGCCGCTCGCTCCCGGTCGCAACAGCAGGCCCCTGCGCCGGTCGGACTCCGGCGGCGTCGCGCCCGGGACGCCTAACCACAGCCAACCGGGGGCGGCCGCGGTCGCGCTGGAAAGCACGCGCGTCATCGCCGCCTGCTCGACCGCGAGCAGGCCCTGCCCGGGGGCACTGGCGTACCAGTCCAGGGCAGGCTCGGGTTGACGGGTTGGCCGCATGCGAGGCATGGTCGTCGGGTTTCGGGTCCGGATGGCTGGCGGCCCGATTCTGCGTGAATCACCAGAGGAACGACACCCGTGCTTCTGAGCGCCCTGCCCGCCTTCGACGACAACTACATCTGGACCCTTGCGGACGAGGCTGGCCGGACCATCCTCGTTGACCCCGGCGAGGCGGCGCCGGTATTCGCCGCAGCCGCAAGCGGGCTGGAGCCGGCCGCGATCCTGCTGACTCACCATCACCATGACCACATTGGCGGTGTGCCGGCGCTGCTCGAGCGCTGGCCAGCGCTCGAGGTGTGGGCGCCGGACGACGCCCGGATCGCCACCGCCACGCATCGCGTGCACGACGGCGATCGGGTTCGCGTGTTCGATGCACAGTTCGAGGTGCTCGCCGTGCCCGGCCATACGAGCAGTCATGTCGCATTTGTCGGGGAAGGCATCGTCTTCTGCGGCGACACGCTCTTCAGCCTCGGCTGCGGACGGATGTTCGAGGGTACGCCTGCGCAGATGCTGGCATCGCTGCAGCGGCTTTCGGCGCTCGACGGAGACACGAAGGTCTGCTGCGGGCACGAGTACACGGTCTCGAACGCGGCGTTCGCACTTGCCGTCGAGCCGGACAACGCTGCGCTCCACGCGCGCGCGACCGGAGCCCATGAGCTGCGGGCGGACGGCAAGATGACTGTCCCGAGCACATTGGCGGACGAGCGCGCGTGCAACCCCTTCCTGCGCTGTTCCGCTCCGGCCGTAAGGCAAGCGGTGGAACAGCGTTTGGGGCGGGTGCCGGTCGACGATGTCGAAACGTTCGCCGAGTTGCGCCGCTGGAAAGATGGGTTCCGCGCATGAGCACGCGCAGGACATCCATGCTCGCGTGCCTTCTTTGGGCCACCGTAGTGATTGCGGGACCGGCAGCAGCCGCAAACGGCGCAGCACCGACGGTGCCCGCGGGCACCGGCCGCGATGTTTTCGAACGTTTCCGCTCGGGTCTGGCCGATGCACGATGCAGCACGCGCACCAGTCAGCGCTGGCGGCAGCACTACGCCGGCGCTGCTACCAGGCTGGCGAAACGCGACGGCCAGACATTGCCGGTGTTCGCGCACGTGGTCGACTCGCTGCGCAGCGCCCGCCTGCCCACCGAGTACGCACTCATCCCTTTCGTGGAGAGCGGCTATCGCCCGCAGGCGCGAAATCCGGCAGGCCCCGCGGGTCTATGGCAGTTCGTCGCACCCACTGCGCGCCGGCTGCGGATTCCGATGGGCACCGCGGGAGACGGGCGGCTTTCACCTGTCGAATCCACCCGCGCAGCGGTCGAGTATCTGAAACTGCTGCACAAGCGCTTCGGCGGCGACTGGCGCTTGGCGGCCATGGCCTACAACGCAGGCGAACACCGCGTTGCCAAGGCGCTGCGAAGCCAGAAGGGCGCGCCGGGCCAGACTGATCCCGCTTCGCTTGAAGGCATACCGGGGTCGACCCGCGCGTACGTCGAGAAGCTCGATGCGCTTGCCTGCGTCATGGACGAAGCGTCCACCCGCAGCGAATGGCTGCGTGCGCTGGACCGCCCGGTCCGCCGGCTCGATCCGCGCCCTGGCGCTGCGCTGCCCGGCGCACCCACCATACCGGGCCGCAGCTAGCCGCTACCGTCGCTGCAGGGCACACTAGCCGACTTCGCTGGCGCCGCTATGCGCTCGCGTCAACAAGAGGGAGCACACATGGGTTTTCTTCAGGGCAAGCGCGCGCTGATCACCGGCGTCGCCAGCCAGCGTTCGATCGCCAGCGGCATCGCCGAAGCCATGCACCGCGAAGGCGCGGAACTGGCTTTCACCTACCAGAACGACAAGCTCAAATCGCGTGTCGAAGCCGCCGCGGCCGAACTCGGCAGCAACATCGTCCTGCCGCTCGACGTCAGCGATGACGCGCAGATCGCAGCGTGCTTCGAGCAGCTTGGCCAGCACTGGAGCGACGGCTTCGACATCCTCGTGCATGCGATTGCCTACGCTCCGCGCGAGGCGATCGATGGTGAGTTCCTCGACGGCCTCACGCGCGAGAACTTCGCAATCGCGCACGACATTTCGGCGTATTCGCTCGCCGCACTCGCCAAAGCGTCACGCCCGATGATGGCCGGCCGCAACAGCTCCATCCTCACGCTGAGCTACCTCGGCGCCGAGCGCGCGCTGCAGAACTACAACGTCATGGGCGTTGCGAAGGCCAGCCTCGAGGCAACGGTGCGCTACCTCGCCCTGAACCTCGGCGCGGAAGGCACGCGCGTCAACGCGATCTCCGCCGGGCCGATCAAGACGCTGGCCGCGGCCGGCATCGCGAACTTCCGCAAGATGCTGCACCACTTCGAGACGTATGCGCCGTTGCGTCGCAGCGTGACGATCGAGGACGTCGGCAATGTCGCGGCCTTCATGTGCTCGGACCTCGCCGCCGGTGTTACGGGCGAAGTCACCTATGTCGATGCGGGTTACAACATCCTCGGCATGACGGGTATCGGGGACGGCGACTGATCGATCCGGGCTCGGCGGTTGAATCGCCGACCATTCACGAAAAAGCCCGGCAAAAGCCGGGCTTTTTGTTTGTCACCGGCGCGATGCAATCGATTCGTTCATCCTCGCGCCCGTCAGCGCCGCTGCAGGGACACAGCGGCGGCTCTACGTCGCTCGTCAGAGGATCGTTTCGACCACGTCGATCTTGTAACGCCGGCGCAGCTGACGCACGAGCGATTGCACGTCGCTCATGCCCTGCATGTTCTGGATCTGCTCCTTCAGCATCTCGCGCTGGCCTGGCGGCAACTGCGCCAAGTCGCCGGGAAGGACGGCATCGACGGTAAACAGCACGATCGAGCCATCGTCGAGCACCTTCATGCCTGGCGTTGCCTTGCCGGCCGCTGGCGGCGTCGCGGCAAAGAGCGCCTCGTTCACGCCCGGCGCGCCGACCGGCGCGCCACGCGGCAGCTCCGGGATACGCGTCGGCTCGGGCAGGCCGTTCGCCTGCGCGATCGATGCGAGCGCCTGCCCAGCGGCGAGTTGCTTGAGCAGAGCCTGCGCGCGCTGTTCGGCGACCTTCCGGGCGCGGTCAGCCTGCACTGCCGCAACCACCCGATCGCGAACTTGTGTCAGTGGAAGCGTCCGGGCCGGCTGGTGCGCTGCGACGCGGACCAACACGCTGCGGTTCGGACCAAGCTCGATCGGGTCGCTCACCGTGCCGTCCTGGATCATCGATTCGGAGAACGCGACGCGCTTGACGGCAGGGTTGGAGAGGATCCCGGTCGAATCATTGCGACCAACCGGGCCCAACGTCTGCACCGGCAGATTGACTTCACGGGCGGCCGGAGCAAGCGAAGACGGGTTCTTGTAGACCAGATCGACCAGCCGGCTGCTGAGCTCGTTGAAGCCGCGCTCGCGATCAGCTTCGGCCTGCTCGCGGGCGAGCGTTTCGCGCGCTTGCTCGAACGACTCCTGAGCGCCGCCTTGCAGTTCGCGCAGCTGGATGACGTGCCAGCCGAAGTCCGTCTTCACCGGGGCTGAAACCTGACCCGGCTGCATCGCGAACAGTGCCTCCTCGAACGGCCCCGCCATCATGCCCTTGCTGACCCAACCGAGGTCGCCGCCGGCCGCCTTCGAGCCGGTGTCGTCGCTGTTCGCGCGCGCCAATGCGCCGAAGTCCGCCCCGGGCGCCTTCGCCTGCGCGGCAAGCTGCTCGGCCTTACGCTTTGCCGCCTGTTGCGCAGCCGCGTCGGCGCCTTCGGGCACGCGCACGAGGATGTGCGACGCGAGCCGCTGCTCGGACGCGGTGAAACGGGTCTTCTCCTGCTCGTAACGGCGGCGCAGTGCTGCCTCGTCGGGGGCAGCAGGGGGCGGCAGTTTCGCTGCATCGAGTTCGACGTACTCGAGCGTGACCGTCTCGGGCGCGCGGTAGTCCTGCGGGTGCCCGGAATACCACTGCTGCACCTCCTGATCGGTAACCGGCGCAGTGTCAGCCGCGACCGCAGGCAGGCTCAACAGACTAACGGTGCGCCGCTCGCCGAGCAGACGGATCAGGCGGTCGGTCTCGGCGTCAGTCGCAATCGCGCTCTCACCGAGCCCGCGCGCAAGGAACAACTGCTGCAGGCTGTCGCGTACGACCTGCTCGAACTGCCGGGGCGACTGCCCCTGCGACGCGAGCGCCAGCTGGTAGCGCTCGGGGTTGAACTTGCCGTCGACCTGGAATGCGGGAATGGATTGGATCTCGCGCCGCACCAGCTCGTCACTGATCACGACGCCGCCGTGCTCGGCGACGATGCCCTGCACGCGCTCGTCGATCATCGCGTCAAGCACCGCGCGCTTGTTCTCCGCGCTCTCGAACGCGCGCGCATCGAACGCTTCACCCTGCTCGGTGCGGGCGCGCTGACGGGCCTGTTCGAATCGCGAGCGGAACTCCTGCACGCTGATCTGCTCGTGGTCCCACAGGGTCGACACAGGCCACCACGAAGGCGCGCTTGGCCACCACGACGGCGGCACGTCGATCTGTGCAACGTGGTCGTTGCCACGCTGGACGAGATAGTCCTGCAGTCCGACGAGCGCGAATGGAATGATCAGCAGACCGATGATGACGGTGGCGATCCAGCCCGAGGTCTTGTCGCGAAGTGTTTGCAGCATGTCCGGTGCGCGTCGAGGCTAAGCCGGGCAGTTTAACGCGCCCGCGACGCCGATGCCGGTTCCGCTACTGCCAGCGCAAAAGCAAAAAAGAAGGCGCCGTTTCCGGCGCCTTCTCGAACAAATGGCGGAGTGGACGGGACTCGAACCCGCGACCTCCGGCGTGACAGGCCAGCATTCTAACCAACTGAACTACCACTCCGCGTAGACCAACAGGGCAGCCATAAACGCAGCCCCTCAACCTATAAAAGCGAAGGCGCCGTGGGCGCCTTCGGGTGAAACTGGCGGAGTGGACGGGACTCGAACCCGCGACCTCCGGCGTGACAGGCCAGCATTCTAACCGACTGAACTACCACTCCGCACTTTGAACTCGTTTCTCTTCCCGACCGGAGCACGCCAGGTGCTCATCAACCACCTCGGCAGATCCCAGCGAACTGGTGGGTGCTGAGGGTTTCGAACCCCCGACCCTCTCCGTGTAAAGGAGACGCTCTACCGCTGAGCTAAGCACCCAGGCTGTACCGCCGCCAAGGCGCCGGTGGGCGAGTTCGCTAGTTTACAGCGTCTTTCAGCGCCTTGCCAGCCTTGAACGCGGGATTCTTCGACGCCTTGATCTTGATGGTGTCGCCCGTCTTCGGATTACGCCCCTGGCGGGCTGCGCGCTTGCGCACCTGGAAGGTGCCGAAGCCCACGAGCGTTACCGTGTCCCCTTTCTTCAGTGCCTTCGTAATTACGCTGATGACCGCGTCGACGGCGCCGGCCGCATCAGTTTTGGAGAGCTCGGACGCCTCCGCGACGGCGGCAACAAACTCAGCCTTGTTCATTAAGTTGGACTCCGTGTGCGGACCCGTGCCGCAGTGTGCTGGTAACCGGATCAGCCCGTTAGAGACCGCCCCCCGATCGGCTCGCCCACGAGTCCTTAACACCTCGCGGGACGAGCCCTTATAGCAGCGCCACTTTGGGCACGCAAGCCTGAAACCCAGCGCCCATGCGGGTTCCAGCGCCATTCGCACGCGTGGAGTCAGTGCTTGACGTCCACGGTTTCGATCGACTTGTCACCCTCGACAACCTTCACGTCCTTGGTCTCCACCGGCAGTGCCGGCGGGGCCGCCGCGGGGGTCAACGGGCGCTCGAGCGCGACGTCCAGCACCTCGTCGATCCAGCGCGCAGAAATGATCTGCAAGCCGTCGGTCACGTTCTTCGGAATGTCGGCGAGGTCCTTCTTGTTTTCGTCCGGGATGATCACCGTCCGGATCCCGCCCCTCAGCGCCGCAAGAAGCTTTTCCTTGAGACCGCCGATCGGCAGCACGCGGCCGCGAAGCGTAATTTCGCCGGTCATCGCGACATCGGCCTTCACCGGGTTCTTCGTCAGCATCGACACGAGCGCAGTCGTAATCGCGATACCGGCGCTCGGGCCGTCCTTGGGCGTCGCACCCTCCGGCACGTGCACATGGATGTCGTGCTTCTGCAGGAAGTCCAGATCAATGCCCAGGCGCTCAGTGCGCGCGCGCACCACTGACAGCGCGGCCGAGGCCGATTCCTTCATCACGTCACCGAGCTGGCCAGTGAGCATCAAGGAACCCTTGCCGGGCACCAGCGTGGATTCGATCTGCAGCAGGTCGCCGCCGACCTCGGTCCAGGCAAGCCCCGTCACCAGGCCGATCTCGTTCTGCTCCTCGGCGCGCCCAAAATCGAAGCGGCGGACACCCAGGTACTTTTCGAGGTTCTCGTCGTCGATGCGGATCTTGTTGGACGAACCTTTCTCTGGCGGCCCGGCCAAGGCAATCTCGCGAACCGACTTGCGGCAGAGCTTCGCGATCTCGCGCTCGAGGTTACGTACGCCGGACTCACGCGTGTAGTAGCGGACGATGCCGCGGATCGCGCTCTCGTCGACCTCGATCTCGTCTTCGCGCAGACCGTTCGCCTTCATCTGCTTGGGCAACAGATACCGCATCGCGATATTGAGCTTCTCTTCCTCGGTGTAACCCGGGATACGGATCACTTCCATACGGTCGAGCAGCGGTCCGGGGATGTACAGCGAGTTCGACGTCGCGACGAACATAACCTCCGAGAGATCCAGATCGACCTCCAGGTAGTGATCGTTGAAGGTCGAGTTCTGCTCGGGATCGAGCACCTCGAGCAGTGCAGCCGACGGATCGCCGCGGAAATCGTTGGCCATCTTGTCGATTTCGTCGAGCAGGAACAGCGGGTTGCGACTGCCGGTCTTG
Source organism: Lysobacter korlensis (assembly GCF_042434515.1). Lineage (NCBI taxonomy): Bacteria > Pseudomonadati > Pseudomonadota > Gammaproteobacteria > Lysobacterales > Lysobacteraceae > Lysobacter > Lysobacter korlensis. Next base: position 1,438,843 of record NZ_JBHLTG010000001.1, on the reverse strand, counting down.
TTGAGGTTCTGCACGATACGGCCCGGCATGGAGCCGACGTACGTACGGCGATGGCCACGAATCTCGGCCTCGTCGCGCACGCCACCGAGGCTCATGCGGACGAACTTGCGGTTCGTAGCCTTCGCGATCGACTGCGCGAGCGAGGTCTTGCCGACGCCCGGCGGACCGACGAGGCAAAGAATCGGGCCGCGCAGCTTGTTCACGCGCGCCTGCACCGCGAGGTATTCGAGGATGCGTTCCTTGACCTTCTCGAGGCCGAAGTGATCGGCGTCAAGCACGTCCTCGGCGGCCTTGAGGTCCTTACGCACCTTCGTGCGCTTCTTCCAAGGCACACCAAGCAGCCACTCGAGGTAGTTGCGCACGACGGCGGCCTCGGCCGACATCGATGACATCTGCTTGAGCTTGTTGAGTTCGGAGCGCGCCTTGGTCTCCACCGGCTTGGGCATGCCCGCATCGGCAATCTTGCGGCCAAGCTCCTCGAGTTCGTTGGCGGTCTCGTCGCTCTCGCCGAGCTCCTTCTGGATCGCCTTCATCTGCTCGTTGAGGTAGTACTCGCGCTGGCTCTTCTCCATCTGCGACTTGACACGGCCGCGGATGCGCTTTTCGAGCATCTGCACGTCGAGTTCGCCGTCGACCAGGCCGACGAGCTGCTCGAGCCGCAGACCGATCGTGTGGGTTTCCAGCAGCTTCTGCTTGTCGCTCAGGCGAACGCCAAGGTGCGCGGCGATGGTGTCAGCCAGCCGCCCCGGCTCGTCGATGCCGGAGAGCGTCTGCATGAGCTCGGGCGGCAGCTTGCGATTCGCCTTGACGTACTGCTCGAACACCCCCATCAGCGAGCGCACGATCGCTTCCATTTCGCGCTCGTCGCGGTCGAGCACCGGCGGCACCACGTAGGCCCGGCCGGCCAGAGCACCGTCACGCTCCTGAATCCGCTCGACCTTCACACGGTCCATGCCTTCGACCAGCACTTTGATCGTGCCGTCGGGCAGCTTGAGCAACTGGAGAACATGGGCCAGCGTGCCGACGTTGTAGAGGTCCCCGGCGCCAGGATCGTCCGTCTCGGCCGACTTCTGGGCCACGAGCAGGATCCGCTTGTCCCCTTCCATGGCGAGATCGAGCGCGCGGATGGACTTGTCGCGCCCGACGAACAGCGGAATGACCATGTGCGGGAACACGACGACATCGCGCAGCGGCAGAACCGGCAGATCAAAGGTGTCGCGCGTGATGGGATCGGTCATGGATGAGCTCCAAAAGTCATGACAACGGTCAAGATGCGCCTGTTGTCGAGAAAAGGACGTGGAGAAACACGGCTTAACAGGTTAATTGGGTCCGATATAGCCGATGCAACCGTTACGCGCATGGCAAAAAGCCCGCCGCATTGCGCGCCGGGCTTTCGGGGACCACGTACCTGAAGCGACCGTTCCGGTCGCCTCAGACCCTCGGAAGACGGTTCAGTCTCCCGAGGCAACCTTCGCCCCACCCGTAGGGGAAGACTGATAGATCAGATACGGGTCAGTCTTGTGGTCGATCACAGATTCGTCGACGACTACCTTGCTGACGTTCTCGAGCGAGGGCAAGTCATACATCGTGTCGAGCAGCACCGCCTCGACAATCGTGCGAAGGCCACGGGCACCGGTCTTGCGCTTGAGCGCCTTGCGCGCGATCGCAGCAAGCGCGTCCGAGCGGAACTCCAGTTCGACCCCTTCCATCTCGAACAGCTTCTTGAACTGCTTCGTGATGGCGTTCTTCGGCTCGGTGAGGATCTGCACCAGCGCGGCTTCGTCGAGCTCCTCGAGCGTGGCGACGACGGGTAGGCGGCCGACGAATTCGGGGATCAGGCCGAACTTGATCAGGTCTTCCGGCTCGACATTGGCCAGCGTCTGACCGATGTCGGCCTTGCGCTCACTGCTCTTGACCTTCGCGCCGAAACCGATGCCGCCGGCTTCGGTGCTGCGCTGCTGGATGATCTTGTCGAGCCCCGCAAACGCTCCGCCGACGATGAACAGGATGTTGCGCGTGTCGACCTGCAGAAACTCCTGTTGGGGATGCTTGCGCCCGCCCTGCGGCGGCACGCTGGCGACCGTACCCTCGATGAGCTTGAGCAGCGCCTGCTGCACGCCTTCACCCGAGACGTCGCGCGTGATCGACGGGTTGTCGGACTTGCGCGAGATCTTGTCGATCTCGTCGATGTAGACGATGCCGTGCTGCGCCTTCTCGACGTCGTAATCGCACTTCTGCAGCAGCTTCTGGATGATGTTCTCGACGTCCTCGCCGACATAGCCGGCTTCGGTCAGCGTCGTCGCGTCGGCCATCGTGAACGGCACGTTGAGAAGTCGCGCGAGAGTTTCGGCAAGCAGCGTCTTGCCGGAGCCCGTCGGGCCCACCAGCAGGATGTTCGATTTCGCAAGCTCGACGTCGTCGTTCTTCTGACGGCTCTCGATGCGCTTGTAATGGTTGTACACGGCAACCGCGAGCGTGCGCTTGGCGCGCTGCTGGCCGATCACGTACTGGTCGAGCACCTCGAGGATCTCGCGCGGCTTCGGCAGGTGGCTGCGGCCAGACTGCGCTTTCTCCTCGAGCTCCTCTCGGATGATGTCGTTGCAGAGCTCGACGCATTCATCACAGATGAACACGCTGGGCCCGGCAATCAGTTTGCGGACCTCGTGCTGGCTCTTGCCGCAGAACGAGCAGTAGAGAATCTTGTTGCCGTCGCCGGCGCTGCGGCCCTGTCGGTCGTCGCTCATGCTTCTGCCTAGTAATGCTCAAGTCTCGAGGTCGACGGAGGCGCCAACCTCAGGTGGGACGGCCCGAGAATAACACAGGCGCCCGGGCAGTCCCGGGCGTCAGGCCGAACCGGATAAATTTAAGAAGTAACAGCAACTTAGGCCGTTTTCGCGACCGTCAGGCCGACTGGATCGACTCTTCGGGGCGACGCTCGAGCACCTGATCGACCAAGCCGTACTCGCGCGCGGCTTCAGCGCTCTTGAAGTTATCGCGTTCGGTATCCCGTGCGATCGTTTCAAGCGGCTGGCCGGTGTGCTTGGACAGGACTTCGTTCAGGCGCTGACGCAGGGTCAGGATCTCGCGCGCATGGATATCGATGTCGCTCGCCTGACCTTGGAAGCCGCCGAGCGGCTGGTGGATCATCACGCGCGAGTTCGGCAGCGCGTAGCGCTTGCCCTTCGCGCCCGACGCAAGCAGCAACGCGCCCATCGACGCCGCCTGACCGACACAGATCGTGCTGACGTCAGGGCGGATGTACTGCATGGTGTCGTAGATCGCCATACCGGCCGTGACGACGCCACCGGGCGAGTTGATGTAGAGGCTGATTTCCTTCTCGGGGTTCTCCGCCTCGAGGAACAGCATCTGCGCGACGATCACGTTCGCGACGTGGTCATCGATCGGGCCCACCAGAAAGATCACCCGCTCCTTCAGCAGGCGCGAGTAGATGTCGTACGCGCGCTCGCCGCGGCTGGTCTGCTCGACCACCATCGGAACGAGGTTGAGGGCACGGGTAAGGTTTTCCATATCGACAGCACCTGGTCGGGCTTGGGCAAGGTCTGCTCAACTTGGGGTCGAGCCGACCATCATGCAAGTGGGTGGAGCGACGGTTTCGTCGCCCCGATGACCGGTACCGACCGAAACGCGTGCCGGGCGGCCGGGTAGCGCCCGGCAATCGCTTACTGGCGGATCGCCTCGCTGAAGGACATCGGCTGCTCAGTGTGCTGCGCGCGCTCGGCGATCCAGTCGATCACCTGCTCCTCCATTACGCGCGACTGCAGCCCGGACATCAGCTGGGCATCATTCCGGTACAGCTCGATGACCTGCTGCGGCTCTTCATACGTCGACGCGATCAGGCGCAGCGTTTCGTTGACGCGCTGCGGGTCCAGCCGGAGTTCGTTGCGACGCGCGATCTCACCGACGAGCAGCCCCACCAGGACACGCTTGCGCGCCGCCTCAAGGAAGCCGGTGTATGCATCGGCGGGAAGGTCGCCCTGATGACCCTGCCGGCGCGCCTGCTCGAATGCCTGCCGCGCCATCTCGCGCGCCTCGGCCTCGACGAGCTTCGGCGGCATCTCGACCGAGGCGTATTCGGCGATCAGCTGCTCGCCGACCTCGCGACGCAGGCGCGTCATCAGTGCACCCTTGAGCTCACGCTCGAGATTGGTGCGGATGTCGCTGCGGAACTGGTCGAGCTCACCGCTCTTGATGCCGAAGCTCTGGATGAACGAGCTGTCGACCTCGGGCAGCTGCGACTCTGAAACCTTCAGAGCTTTCAGGTGCACCTGCACGGTGCGGCCAGCAAACTGCGGCACGCGCCAGTCCGCCGGAAACTCGACGTCGACCGTCTTCTCGTCGCCGGTCTGCATGCCGATCAGCGCGCTCTCGATCGCCGGGAACATCGCGCCCGAGCCAACCATCGTCACGCCACGCTCGACGCCTTCTGCCGGGAAGCGCTCGCCTTCGACCTGCGAGTACGTTTCAACCTCAACGGCATCGCCTTCCTGCGCAGCGCGCTCGACCGGGTTCCAGGTCCGGCGCTGCATGCGCAGGTTCTCGATCATCGTGTCGATATCTGCGTCCGTGACTTCGGCGGTGTGACGCACGACGTTGAGCTTGGAAACATCGATGTCGCCGAAGTCCGGCACCACCTCGAACGTGGCCACGTACGACAACGCACTGGTGTCCGTCGGGACGATCTGCGGATTGCCCGCGATTTTCAGCTCGTTCTCACGGATAGCCTTCGAGAAGCTCTCGCGCAGCAGCGCGTCGACAACCTCGGCTCGCACCTGCTGGCCGTAGCGCTGCTCGATCACGCGCGTCGGCACCTTGCCCGGGCGGAAGCCCTTGATCTTGGCTCCACGTGCGATCTCCCGCAGACGTCCGCTCACCTGGTCCGCGACGCGATCCTCCGGCAGGCTGAAGGTCAGGCGACGCTCGAGGTTACCCAGGGATTCGACCGAGACTTGCATATCCACTCCTGCGACCGCGGCCCCGGGCCGCGACACGATGTTGTTGAACTAGGGAGCCGCGCCGGCTCGCGGCAACGGAACGGGCAAGTTTCGCCGATAACTGCACGATCTGCCAGCGCTGGCGCTAGCGCGGGACATGCCGCGGGGCGCCATGCGCAATTGCAGGACATGAGGGCGCGGAGCGCCCCCCGTCGACGCGGCGCGTTTGCGGCGTCACGCCGACAGCGCCAGGCCACAGGGGTGGTGCGAAAGGCGGGACTCGAACCCGCACGCCTTGCGGCGCTGGAACCTAAATCCAGTGCGTCTACCAGTTCCGCCACTTTCGCCCGGAGCCTGCGGATTTTGCGCGAGCTTCGCCCAAAAAGGAAAAGCACCTGGCGGACCAGGTGCTTTTCGATTTGGTGGGCCGTCAAGGATTCGAACCTTGGACCTATTGATTAAGAGTCAACTGCTCTACCAACTGAGCTAACGGCCCGGAACTCGTCTAACAATCGCAGCTGCGGAAGTGTATCAGACCGCAGCGGAACCACACAATCTGGGGTGGCTGAGGGGACTCGAACCCCCGACATCTGGAATCACAATCCAGTACTCTAACCAGCTGAGCTACAGCCACCATAAAACCATTTACTTCAACGTGGCGCGCCCGGCAGGACTCGAACCTGCAACCACCGGCTTAGAAGGCTGATTGACTCTGCCGGGATTACAAGCACTTAGGCGACTCTATTTTCAGGAGTCCCCGCCGTGGAACATGCACCGCGCTTAGCGCAGTCCGCTATTTTTCAGGACTCTGCCTTGAGATGCAAGCGCCGCGTGTGCCCCGGCGCCGGCGCTTGAGGTCCGTGCGGTCGATCGGCCGCCAGTCCGTGGCAGCCCGAAGTGGCCAGGCGCCGGGGCAGATACAGGTTGCCGCAGCGATCGGCATGCCGCAGTCAGCAAACTCTCCGCGGCGACGTAGGGTTTTTCTGACAGCCCCGCTCGACTTCTGTCCGGTAGGATTACCAGCCGCTCAAGGAGCCACCCCATGCTCGCCGTTCGCGCCGTCCTGTTGCTGCTGCTGGTGGGTTCCGCCTCAGCGCACGCACAGGCGATCTACAAGTGCACTGAGAAGGGCAAGCCGGTCAGCTACCAGACGTCTCCGTGCCCTGCCTCGGCGGCTGTCGCGGGCATCAAGCAGTTCACGCCCGACCGCGAGCTCACTCCGGCCGAGAAGCGTTACCGAGAGGCACAGTGGGCGCGCCGATCGAATCAGGCTCCGGGCGGCGAAGCGGCAGTAATTCCCATCCAACACCAGGCGCCGATTTACGACGAGTGCGCCGACACCAAGGCCGCTCGCGACCGATGGGAAAAGACCGTCGGCCTGGAGCGTTCGTATGATGCGCTGCGCACCTGGAATGACCACGTTGCGAAGGCTTGCCGTCACTGATCCTTCGCCGCGGCAGCGTTCTAGAACAGAAGGGGCCCGGGGCCGTGGCTCCCGGGCCCTTGCTCGCTGAGAACCAACCCTGCAAGCGGCGGCGCCTAGACGGGGCCGCGGAGACGATCTCGCCGCGCGAGTGAAACCATGGTGATCGCAAGTCACTCGATCGCGCCGCCGGGTCCGTACAGCTCCCGCAGCTCGCTATCCCACCGTTTGGTCCATGCTTCCACGTAGCGACGGCCGTGCGCTTCCGACTCCACGAACTCGTGTCGCAACTTCGCCGGCAGGTTCGGATGCAGCACGACCCTTGCCCGCCCGTCGTCCAGGTTCTCGAGCAGCGCAACGAACAGGCCGTTGAAAGCTAGGCCGGGGCCGCGAAGATAAGGGTGCCAAGTGAAGTCCATGCTGGCAGTATCCGCGTCGGCGTCTCAGCGGATGAGGTGCTGAGACGCCGAACAGAACCGGGCGCCGCCCAGCCAGCGAATCGCGCGAACATAGGCGCCCGACCCAATCCCGCAGGACCCCGCATGCGTCAGTGCCCTCGCCCGCTCCAGCAGAAACTTGAGCCGGACACTTACGCGCACGACAAGCTGGTCTACGTACGCGTCTCGCTGCCGCGCGGCGATGCCCCGATCGAACACGTGACTCACGTGCCGCTGCCGCTCATGTTCCGGCTCTACCACCTCGGGCGCGCGTATGACCTCCCTCGGATCGCAGCAATGCATCCGAGGGGTAGCTTCTACGTGGACTTCATCTCACTGCAGACGCTCCTTTTGGAGCTCCAGCTTCTGACGAGCGTGATCTCCGATCCCGCTTTGTTGCCCCACATCGAAGCGCTGGCAGGAATGATTGAACTGACCGCTGGAGACTCGGGCGCGACGATGTTCGTCAAGGTGCCCAGCTAGCGGGCGCATGCCGTGCTAGATCGGGCCGAACACCTCCATATAGGTGTCGTACTGGCCGACGGTCATCGCGCGACTGGCGAAGCTGTAACCCGCCAGCTCCAGGTAATCCGTGGTCCCGTTGCAGTAGATCATCCCCGAGCCGCCGCGGGCGTTGGAGGATGCGGTCGCGTTGTCGCTGCCGACGTTGAAGTAAACCGTTCCGTTCTTTCGGATGGCGACGCCCGACAGGCTTCCGGTGGTGTTCGTCCGCATGCGAAGGTTGCACTGGTAGTAGCCCGCCACCTTGGGCATGAATCGCTGGTTGGTCGCGTCCCACATGGAGCCTGTGTCGAAATCGACGGTGTCCAACGGCGGCTTGTACCAGCCGGCCGCACCCGGCGTGCTGGCCGCGGTGTTCAGGTAGACCCGGGCTTTGCTCGCAGCGCCCCCTCCTCCGCCAGAGCCGTTGGCGGCGGCCGTGATCCGGCCTTGCTGGTCGACCGTGATGCTCGCATTGGTGTAGCTCCCCGGCGTGACCGCCGTGGCTGCCAGCTTGGCGGGCGTTACCGCTCCGGCCGCAAGCTTGGCCGTCGTGACGGCGCCGTCCCCGATCTCCGCCGAGATCGCCACCCATGCCGCGCCATCGAACCGGAGCGCTGCGTTGGTGTCGCGCACGTCTGCACGCCAGCCCTCTGCTGGACTGAAGTAACGCCACGACCCGGCTGCCGTGCACAGCGCGATCTGGCGGTCCTTGCCGGCCCATACGCCGGTTGCGCCCGCGGCGATGATCCATCGCTTTCCGACGTCCGCCTGAAGGGTCGCCGGCGGCGCGGCCGCCATGGTCTCGACGCTGAGCTGCACGAGTGCGTCCAGGACCTGCAGCGCATCGTTGACCGGCACAGATGGCTGCAGACTGTTGGCCGGAACGGTCTGAAGCGAGAGGTTCGGGGTCGTCATGTGGAAATGGCCTCGCTGGTCGGGCCCGCGCCCGTTATGGAGTTGAGTGCGGCGACGCGTACCGTGGCGCCCGCCGGCGTACTGGCTCGCGTGTAACTGCTGGCAGTGACGTCGGCGCTGTGTCCGTCGCTGAAGGTCACGCGGTAGCCGGCGAAGTACTGAGAGTGGTGGGCTACGGTCTCGGCTCCGATGCGTCCGCGACCGACCCATGAGACGGTGACGCCTCCGGTCTCGTCGCGCGTCGCGGCGACGGCATGCACCGGCCACTCATGCTGGCTGCGCCCGGCGATCGTGAGGGCGCGCCCCGTAACCGCGTCCGGATCTACGCCGTACGGCACAGCTCGCGCCATGAGCGAAGCGCCCAGCACGTGGCGCTGCACGGGGACGAACTGCACCGCGTGGTCCAGGAGCACTAGAACCGCTCCCGCAGACGCCGCGCCCGGCGTCGTCGCATAACGTCCGCGCACCAGCCCCGACAGCGTGAACGTGCCGTCGGAGTTCGTGGCGGCCGTCTGGTACTGCAGGATCTCCCACGTGCCGTCATCGAGCTTGAGCGCGGCGCGGTTGGTCAGCTGCAGCAGCGACTCGTAGCTGACGCTGGCAGGCGCATCCGGCAGGCTGACGGTGACGCTCTGCGGCGACGGATATGCCGGGTTGACCCATTCCGCAAGCGCGGTGGTCGTGGTTCCGACGGTTGCCGCGGCAGTCACCTGCGCCACCTCTGCGAACGTCGCACCGGCGTCCGTGCTGACTTGCACCTCGCAGCCGCGCCAGCCCGCTAGGAACCCGCAGGCCGCCACGTACACGCCAAGTGCATCGTCCGCCTCCCTCCACACCGGCAGGTCCATCACCGCAAACTTCGTGGGCCCGATGAGCGGGGGCTCCACCATCGTCGGTGGCGGCGGCTGAACACCCGATACCGTGCCGGTGTAGGCCGCCTGGCGATCGCGGGAGCCCTCGACCAGCAGCACGCCGGAGTCTTCCTCCACCGACATGATGCGCGTGCGGATCACTTCTCCGCGGACGGTAACGTGCGCGATGGCGGTCGGCACGAGACGCGCCCACCGTAAGGCCGGCAGACTGAAATGCAGCTTCTCAGGCTCCGCCCACGCGACCTTGCCACGCTTCTCCGCAACCTGCGCCGCGAAGTCCGCTGCGCAAACGATCGGCAGCTCGCTCGCGCTCTCCCCCTTGGCCTCGATGGTGCCGCTCCGGCGCTCCCAAGACTGGGTATTCGGTGCGTAGGCGGTCATCGGATCGAGGTAGCCGACCGTGACCTTGCGCAGCAGCTCAGCCTCCTGGACACGCTCGAGCGTCACCGCCTCGCCGTCGCGCTCGGCGAAGTCGTTCGGGCCGATCGAAACGACGGCGTTCCCGCCGCGCTTCACGAACCGCAGCTTGCCGTCGTACTCCGCCGCATCGAAGAAGTACGCCGGCATCAGGGCGCCGATCATTACGTCCGCGCCCGCCGCGGTAGCCACCTTGTAGCCGTCGACGGGGTCCGTCAGCTGGCTCGTGTCGTAGCTCCCGCTTTCGATGCCGACGCGTTGCAGCAGATCCGCCACGACCTCGCCCAGCGCCGGCCGGCACACGTCGATCACCGTCCCGCCGGGACCGGCGAGGGATCCGTCGGGCTGCAGCGAGTACGCAGGCGCGTCCGGGATAGGGACCAGCGTGTCGGCATCGGGCGCAGGCGCAGCTGCGACCGCTACGCCGTAACTCGTCGAGCCCCCAAACCCATGCGGTCGCTCTTCCCACTGGACCAGGTCGGTCGTCGTGAGAATCACCGCCTGGTCATTGCGGCTGCCGACGATGACGATGCGCTCTGCAGCCGCATGCATGTCAGCCGGGAAGAACGGCGTCAGCCCCTCGACTCTCGTCCATGCCTTGCCAGTGCGCGAGATGAGGATCGCGTTCGCGTACTCGCCACCGTCGCAGATCGCCGCCCACGCGGGCTCGCCCCGGATGATCGTGTGCACGATCTTGACGATCCTGCTCGTTGCCCCGGCATTGGTGCCTGTAAGGGGCATTGCAAAGGGAACGGAGCACTCGCTCCATGCCGCCCCATTGGTCGACCACCACATGCGATAGCGCGAACCCCCGACCACCACTGTCGTACCGTCGGACGCGCCGCAATTAATGCTGCCATCGTTCGAGTGGTGGTAGATCTCGACGCGTGGCGCCCAGGTCGCGCCGCTGTCGGTCGAGTACGTTACGCCGCCGTAAGCGCCACCGCGGACGATCAGGCCGGGATGCCCGGCGACGAACTGGTCATCGACCGACCCGATCCCCGGCCAAGGCACTCGCGGCACCGACGTCCAGCTATCGCCTTCGTCCAACGTCCACGCGCTGCCTTGATTACCGAGGGCGAGCCACCATCGGCCCCCGATCACTGCAGTCGAGCCGGAGTACGCGGTGCCGAAGTAAGTGTATGGATGGACGCTTATGGGCGGCCCGGTCAGCTTCTTCCACGTCGCTCCGCGATCCGTCGTGTAGTACCCGAGCTCGCCGAACCACGCGACGAGTCGGGTCCGAAGTCGCATCAATCGGTTCAGCGTTGCCATGTCCGGCGTAACCGTGTCCGGCAACGTCGCGAAGTCATAGCCGTCGCCTGGCTGCAGCCAACGGCCGCTCTGGTTTGCCTGCGACCCGAGCACGAACCACTCGGCCTGTATGAAGCTCGGAGCGTTCACCTGCTGACCGCACTTCGCAACCACGAATTCGTACTGAGGGATGGCGCCCTGCATATCGGTCAGGTCATCGTCCTTGATCACCATGTAGGCAAGGCCGCGCTGCGCGCCCACCTTGCCCACGCCGACGACGGCCTCGATCGTCGGATCGGGCAACTGCGTTTCGTCGCCGAGGTACATGGTCGCCTTGCCCTCCCACCGGCTGTTCCATGCATTTCGCGCTAAAAAGAGAGTGCCAAACGAACGCCACACGCCAGTGCTCGCGGCGAGACTGTCCTGCAGGTACTCCCGGAACGTGTCGGGGTCACGAGCGTCCCACACCACTTTGCCGTTGCGCTTGATCATCAGCAGGCCGGTTATCGGGCCCTCGCAGATACCGATCGCATAGCTGCGTGTGTAGGTGTAGCTCGTCACCTCGGGACCACCCTTGCCCTGACGCTCTTTCTTCTTGTGCTCCTTGAGCTCGTCGGTCCAGATGACGTTGCCGGCGGTGGGGAACGTGCCGTAGCCGAACGGGATGGGGACGCCGTCCCTCGACGTCTGCTGCATCGCATCGGTGAGGCGCGGGCCCTCGATCTGCATCGGATCGACGTAGCCGCCGATCGCGGAGCCGATCATGAAGCCCCATTGCGCGCCCGCCGGACCACCGACGAAGAAGCCGATGGCGCCGCCGATGACGCCGCCGATAGTCGATCCGCTCAAGCTGAAACCTCCGGCCGGAACACGAGCGCGATGCGCGTCGCCCAGCGGTCGTCAATGCGGTGCTCGGTCACGCGGCCGAGGTGGGAATCGGTGTGGATCAGGGACAGGCCGTGCTGGTGATCGCCAATGAGTCCGACGTGCCGGATCGGGCCGGCGTAGCGAAGCGCAACGACATCGCCCGGCCGCATGTCAGCGACCGGCTCGCCGAAGATTTCCCGGAGCCGCTGCTCAAGCAGGCCCCGGTGCGGATCGCGCCCGTAGTCGGTACGGTTAGCGGGATGGGCTGCGTAGTGGCCCATCCCTGCGTCGTGCAACGCGAGCTCGAGCAGCCCGATGCAATCGAGGCCGCGGCGCGTGCGTCCCTGGTGCACGAACGGCACGCCCATGTACGCGCGCGCGGCGTCAGGCGCGTTCAATCTGCGCCCCCGGGACCATCGACTGCCCGCCGTCGTTCGGGATCAGGTGCTCGCCGCGGAAGTTCAGGGTGTTCGCATGGCGCGCGCCGCACATCGAGAAGGTCTTGTCGCAGTCCTGGCGGATGCGGAAGGTGTCTCCGGCGGCGATCGGGTACGCGAGCGGCAGGGTCAGCGTCACCGCGCCAGCGGCGAACGCGTCGACCTCCATCTGCGCGCCGGCGTTCTGGCCGGTCACCCACTCGACGACACCAGGCACGAAGTGGTGCTGGGCCTGCGTGAGCCCGGTGTCGGTGAAGAGGCGGTCGGGCTCGGTTGCGTTCACCGCTGTCACGGTGCCCGCGATCCACGTCCAGGCCTTGCGGCACGGGTGGCGCTCGGTCGGCTGCTCGCCCGCGGTGCCGACCGGCTGGCTGCCGAACTTCGCGCGGCACGTGCGCGAGTAGAGCTTGCTGATTGGCTGCTTGAGCTGCTGGGTCAGCGAGCGGAACTCGAGCGACCACTTCGAGCCGCTGAACTTCGTTTCACCCGCGGTGCCGGTCGCGATGATCTCGTGCCCGGCCGCGAGGTCCAGATAGTTGACCCGGTAGATCCGGATCCGCGCGTAGTCGAACAGGCCGGCGCGGATCTGCTGCTCAGTGATGCCGGTGTCCGCGACCCAGCCGTGTAGATCGGTGTTGTCGACCGCGAGGTCCGCCGTCGCCTGCATGCGGTCGGCACGGAACCCGTTGTCCGCCCGATACAGCACCGGCCCGGCACCGTCGTTGAAGGTGAGGTCGGCATCGAGCGAGGTGAAGCCGAGCACGGTGCCGTCCTTGCACTGCATGCGGCACAGATACGTCGTGGTCGTGGCCGGCTCGTCGTAGTGCGCCTGCAACGTTGCCGGGATCGTCTTCATCGACGCACCTCGCGAAGCTCGATGTCGCTGGTGTGTGCCTGCCAGTTGCCGATCGTGAAGGCGTTGAAATCCGAGTCGAAACGCACCCAGACGTCGAACTCGCCGGACCAGGTGTATGCGCCCGCGAGCCACGCAACGTCGGGCCTGAACAGGCCGGTCGCCGTGTCGAGGGTGCCGGCCACCGCTGCGCCGTCGCGCCGGACCACCGCGCCTGCGATGGGCGCCTGAATCAGGCGCGTCGCGCTTTCGCTGCCGAACTTGTAGGTCTTGAGCAGCTGCACCGGCGTCGTGGTGCCGACCGTCGGCAGGATGGGCTCGTTCGCCGCCGTGAAGTCGTTCCAGTCCTTGAAGCGGAACGCATGCAGCTGGCCGCGGCATGCATGGAAGGCAGCAAGCACCTCGTCGCGCAGCGCCGGAGGCAGGTTCATGAACTGCGCGCTGTACCGGTGCCGCGGGTAGAGCCATTGCGCGTTGCGCTGCTCGCGGCCGTTGTCCATTGGGACGATCTGCGTCGACCACTCAGGGCCGCCCGTGAACCCGTACGCGACGGCCTTGCTGAGCCGGGTGTTGATGAAGCTCATCGTCCTGTCCTCGCCATGCCGCGCGCCGCAGCGCGCCCGCTCTCGCGTGCCAACTGCTCGCGCGTACGCCGGTCCGGCGCGCCCTGCACCACGAACGTCTGATTGAGCGTTGCGCCCCCGCCGCCCATGCGCCGGGTCTGCTCGGCCGGTATGACCGTGCCTGCCGTCGCCGGGATGAACAGCTCCGGGCCGCGCTCGCCGACCAGGTAGCCGTGCGAGTTGTCGACCCGCCCTCCGCCGGCGCGGCCGCCACCGAACAGCGCGCCCAGCGCCATGCCAATCCAGTTCCCACCGGACGTGCCGGTGCCGGTCGTTCCCGCCTGTCCGAAGAGCTGCTCCATCCAGCGCTCCGCGATCATCTGCGTGATCCGCTCGGCGAAGCTGTCGAAGAAGTCGATCGCAGCGTCCTTCGCGCTCTTCATGCCCGTCGCGAAGTCGGTCAGCGCGTTCGCCGCGCCCTGGCGGAAGTCGTCCATCAGGGTGATCTGCGTGCCGAGCGTCTCGCGCTGGTTCTGCAGCTCGCGCGTGGTGTCAGCGATCGACTGCCCGAGCGCGCTGTTCGCGTCGACGCCGGCCCACTTCAGGTTGTTCCAGATCTCCTGCTGCTCGGCGCTCATGCCGATCAGGCCGATCTCCTCGCGAATGGTCGCGAGCACGTCCTGCGCCGACTCCTCGCGCCGCTTGTTGATCGCGTCGAGCTCGGCCTGCACGTCAGCCTCTTCGCGCAACGTGTCCAGCTTCTCCGCATTGGCGACCGCGACCGCCTTCAATGCCGGCTCCAGCGCGGCGAGCGCACCGTTCTCGACTTCATATCGGACGCGCGCGGCCTCGCCGGCCTCACCGAACAGCGCGATCTGCTGCTGCTGGGCGCCGATGAGCGATTCGTACTGCGCCTGCAGCGCTTCGGCTTCCCGCTCGGCTTCCGACTTGCCCCCGCGAGACTTGCCGGCCTTGGACTTGCTTGCGCCGCCGCTCAGCACGGCCGCCAGGCGCTGGCGCATTTGCTCCGCCTCTTGCTCCGCTTGAACCTGCGCAGCCGACTGCTTGGAGAGAGCGGCAGAGGGCTGTTTCGAAGCCGCCCTGCGGCCAGAGAACACCCGCTCGATGTCCGCGCTCTCGGCCTCGGCCAGGCTGCGCGCAGCACCCGCCTCTCGGAGGTTTGCTGCCGCCCCCTTGAAGTCACCTCGCAGGGCGGCAAGCGCCGCTTGGCCGGCGTTGCCCATCGCGATGAGGTCGAATGTCACGCCGCGGACGGTGCTCGACACCACGACCGCCGCGCCGCCGATCAGATCGAAGGCTGCGCCTATGCTGTCGGCGATCTCGGCCGCGCCGTTACCTTCCTTGGCAAGCTCGACCAGCTGGTCAGTGAGCTCGTTGAGATGAGGCGCTAGTTGAGCTGCGACCACGCTGGTCACACCGTCAAGTGCGCCTTGCAGTCGGGTCAGGTTGTCGTTGAACGCCTCGGCGCTCTGCCCGGCCTCCGTTGTGAGCACGAGGCCTAGACGCTCTGCCTCGTCCCCCGCCTCTCGAAGCCCCTGAGAGCCGTCCTTGATCAGCGGAATAATCCCCTGGAAGGACTTGCCGAAGATCGCCATACCGGCAGCCATCAGCTCAGGGGAGTCCTGCGCCGCGGCGAACTTGTCGGCGAAATCAGCCAGTACCTCGCCACTGCCGCGCAAGGAACCGTCGGCCTTCTTGACGCTGATTCCCAGCGCCTCGAACACCTGCGCCTGCTCGCTCGTGCCCTTGAGCGCAGCCGCCTGCGACTTCGTTAGCTTGCCGAGGGCCGACTCGAGGTCGCTTACCGACACGTCGGCCAGACCACCTGCATAGGCGAGCTTGCTCAGCTCCTCCGTGGGCATCTGGACCTTGAGCGCGGCCTTGCTCAGCTCGTCCATGCGGTCGATGCTGGCCTTGATCGCGACCGCTGCGACCGCGGCGCCTGCAGCCACCGCGGTCCCCACCGCAGCGCCTGCCTGGCGCAGAGAGTCGTCGATCTCCTTCGCACGCTTCTCGGCCAGCTTCGCGGCACGATTGATGTCCGTTTCGAAGCTGCCCGTCTTGGCAAGCAGGTCGACAACGATGCGGCCTACGCTCATCGGATTACCTCATCAGGGTTCGGCCGCCCCGAAGAAGAGGGCGTCGGTGTCTGCAAAGCGGTCGGAGGGGTCTGGCTGCAGCCACTTCAGGCGCTGCTCGATCGCTTGATCCAAGCTTCCGGACACGCCCGAGCACGCCATGAGGGCGGCCGGCCGGTGGAACCGGTGCAGGTCATCGAAGGGATACAGGCGGTAGAACTCCCGCCAGGCGTCAAACTCGGCCTCGCCCATGGAGGCCTGCAGCTCGCCGATGGTCTTACCGAGCGCGAGGGCGAGCACGTGCCAGAACCACGCCTCGCCACGCTCGGTCAGTCCTTTTTTGCAGCGTCCGCCTTCCGGTTGAAGCCACCGACCTCGAGCACCACCGGAAACAGAGCGTTGAGCCCTTCGATGGTCAGCTGCGCGTACTCCGTAGCCGTAAGAGCCGGCTTCCCGTCGTCCTCGCACAACGAAGCAGCGACCAGCTTCTGCATGGCCGCGGTCCGCACGGATGCGTCGTCGCTCTGCTCGTCGAGCTGGTAGCCACGGAAGTCGGCGGCGCTGATCTGCTTGAAATGCAGCGTGTGCGTCGAGCCGTCGGGCATCTTCACCTCACGCGCGTGGATCTCCGGCTTGACCAGGAGAAAACCGTACTTGCTCATTCGCCGTTGCCTCAAAGAGGCCCGGCCGACAGGCGCGCGACACGGCGAACGCCGCGCGTTACCCCATCGACCGGGCCGAGCCGTTGAACTCTCGCCGTTCAGTCGATTAGGTGAGCGTCAGATCCCACGCCACAGCGCCGGAGCGCTGAATCGTGATCGTGCCCTTCCAGATGTCGTTGCCGGCGACATCGATGTTGATGTCGCTGATGTAGCCGTTGAAGATCGCCGAGGTGCGTCCGACGACCGGCTGCATCACGCTGCCGACAGTGGTCGGGGCAGTGGTCGCCTGCGAGCCGTAGATGCCCCAAGACACGACCGCGCCCGATTCCTTGAGCGCCATCAGCGCGCTGTGCGAGGCATCGTCCGCGTGGAGGTTGAACGGCACCGTCACCTGCCCCGGGTTGCCGAGGCCTTTCACGAACTTGCGCTCGCTGTCGTCGAGGCAGGTGATGTCGACCTGGTCCGCGGCGCCGCCGAGTCCGGAGATACCGGTCGCGCAGGTGACCTTGTTGTTGGTGGTGGCAGCGGTCGCCCAATGCAGATGGGTGCCCTGTGACTTGATAACGGACATAGAACGGCCCTCCTAACGGGCAGAAAAAAACCGCCCGTAGGCGGCGATGGGATTGCAGCGGTGCGCGGCCGTTAGCGGCCGAGGATCCAATCGAAGGCGAAGCCGATCCGGAACCGCTGGGTTTGGAAGTCGCGCTCGTCGGCGACGTAGGCGACCAGGTGCGCCACCGGCTCGATCGCGTCGCGCACCGCGGCGGCGAGCGTCTCGACGCCCGCGTCGCTGTCCGACCAGCAGTCGACCTGCACGCGGAAGGCGTCGGCGCATGCGCCATCGAATCCATTCTCCGGCGCGCCGCCGGCGACCGCCCATGTGACGTACGGGCGCGCGACGTCCTGCGGCGCAGAGCCGTGGCGGAACACGCGATTGCCGACGAGGGCGACCACCGCGGGCGAGGCCTGCAGCGTTGCGTAGACGGTCGGGAGCATCAGGCGCCTCGGCTCATCTTCTTGATCGCGCGATCGATGCCCTTGCCGAGCTCGGACGCGACGGTTTCGAGCGCCTGCTGGCGCGTCTCCATGTAGGCCGGCTGCAGCCACGGCGTAGGCGCGCGCTTGGCGGTTCCGAACTCGAGGTAGCGCCCGGTCGCGATGGTCCGCGTGCCGTCCGGATAGGTGCGCTTGCGCAGGTGAACGCGGTAGCGCTCATTCGCGCCGGCCTGCTGCGGCTTCGGGTCACGGCTTACGGCCACCGACTTCGCGAGGATGCCGGTGCTGACGTAGCCGCCCTCCTCCGTCTCAGGCCGCGTGGTGATCGCGTTGATGTTGCGCACCGCGGCATCGGCGATGACCTTGCCGCCCTTGCGCAGGGCTGACTTCACCACGCCGCCGCGCTTGCTGACGATCTCCGGCGGCAGCGCGCGCAGCTTCGACAGCACGTCGTCGAGCCCGCGAAGGGTCTGGGTGTCAGCCATCGATCACCCCCGCCTCGGCTTCGATCGTCATGCGGTTCCGCTTCGTCGGGTCGACGATGGGCTCGCCGGTCAGGGCGAACAGGCGGCCGTCGTACCGCACGCGCATCGCCGCAGTGACGCCCAACAGCCGCGGCACGATGAAGCGCACGCGCAGGCTCGACGTCGCCGCCGCGGCCTTCAGTGACTCGCCGCTCGACAGCGGCCGGTACTGCGCGGGCACGCGCGCATGCAGCACGCTCCATGTTTTCGCCCGCGCGCCAGTAGCGGGATCGACCGCCTCGGCGAGCTGCTCAATCGCGATCCGCTCGGGCAGCGCGTTCTCGTTCACCGGTCAGACCCCGAGGTTCAGGCGGTACGGAGCGACGAGCGCGGCAATGGTGTCGCGCCGCTTCTCGTCTTCGCCGTCCCAGAGCTGCTGCACCTGCAGGAGAATCGCCTGCTGCAACGGCTCCGGAACCACGGCCGGGGCCGCGGTCGTGAAGGTGATGTTGACCTTCGATCCGAGCAGCGAGCCCGACCCCAGCGCCAATGCTCCGCGCTCGAGGTCGACGGTGTAGGCCGGCAGGGCGACGCGCGCGCCGCTGGAATCGATGTAGGTCGCGGCGGCCACCGCAGCGATCGGCGCAAGCGGCAACTGCTGCCATGACGGGCCCGCCGGCCACATGTATTGCGCCGCCGCCAGAGCACGCCCGGTGGTCATCTCGACGTGCGCGCGGGCCGCGCTGACGAGCGCGCCGATGTGCACGTCGCTGTCGGTGTGCAGCACGTTAAGGTGCGCCTTGGCCTGGGCGAGTGTGACGGGCTCAACGGCCGCAGCGGTGACGGTCAGCATGGGTTAGCCCTTTGTCTTGCGGATGCGTCGGGTCGCTTGCTCGACGTTTTCGCGCACCGGCGCGTCAACCTTGAACTCTGCCGGCGGCGGTGCGTCGGCGTACCTGGCGACCTTGGCCTCGTCGACCAAGTGCGCTGCTAGCGTGGCCGGAACGCGCGCGCGGTCGCCGGGCTTGAAGTTCCCGATCAGCCCGCTGGATCCCAGCGCGATGAATTCGATTTGCTTTTGCATGTGTCCTCGCGAGAGGGCCGCCCCCGGAGGGGCGGCGCCTCATTGCTGCGTTACGGCTTAGACCGACGGCGGCGTCAGGTCGCCGCCGCGGATCGCCGCCGGCACTTCGATCGCCAGCGCGAGGCGACGGTTCGCCTTGATCGTGACGAGGTTCGACGTGAAGTTCGTGCCGTCCGAGCCGGAGAGCTCGATCGTCACGCCTTCGCGGTTGTGCACGACGCCGGCCTGGCGGAACGCGCCGACCGCGAACGTGTCAGCCGTGACCGCACCGGACTGGACCACCGGCACGCCGAACAGAATCGGGGTGCCCGCTGCGTCGTAGCGGAACGGCACTTGGCCAGCGTTCGTCGTGAGCAGCTCGATCTCGATGTTCGCCCAGTCGGTCGGGTTCAGCAGGATCGCGTCGGCGATGTAGCCGGCGTTGCGCAGGTCAGCCATCGACTTGCGGATCAGCACGCACTTCGCCAGCACCGAGCCCAGCGCACCGGACAGGTAGCCGTGCGCGGTGTAGTTGCCGGCGTTGAAGATGCCCGACAGGTTCGCGCCGCCGGCGCCGGTGGCCAGCGCCGTCTCGACCTTCAGATCGACGCCGTAGACCATGCGCTGATTGACGTAGGCCGCGAGCGCGGCATTGTCCTTCGACAGCTGCTCGCTGATCTTGATGAAGTGACCGACGGTCGAGACCGGCATGTTCACCAGCGTGTACGTGATGCTCGACTCCGGCAGAACGCCACCCTCGGCCGTTCCGTTCGCGGCGTTGGTGAACACGTTCTCCTTCGTGTACTCGATCGCGTTCGAGCTCGTCGGAAGGGACGGCAGCAGCGCCTCGAGGGTGAGGATCTGCGACGCACCCGGAACGATGCCTGGCTTGCGGTCCGGCGCGACGGTCGCGTCAGAGCCGAGCATCGTGTTCTTCACCTCGACGGAGCACTTGTTCGTCTGACCGGACTGGAACGCCGACAGCGCGGACGCCTTGACCAGCTGCGAGCCCCAGGTGTCGACCGAGGCGATGCCGTTGGCGGGGGCCAGGCCGCGCTGCTCGAGCGACAGCAGACGGTCAGCGAGTTCGCGCTGCTCGGTGCCGAACTTCTCGAGCGCGTTCTTCGTCTCGGTCGAGACCTTGCCCAGCTCGCGGGCTTCGTTGTCGGCGCGCTCTGCAGCCTTCTGCAGTGCGGTCTCGATGCCCGACAGGGCAACCATGATTTGGTCGGTCATTACGATGTCTCCAGGTATAAAAAAACCGCCGGAATGGCGGTCGATTGGGATGCAGCGGTGGTTGCGCCTTACGCGAGGCCTGCGGCCAGGCGCTGAATGCGCTCGACGAGCTCCGCGCGTTGCTTCGCCTCAAGGTTTTCGGCGCCGGATCCCCCGGCTGCGAACACCTCACGGGCGCGGGCGACCAGCGCAACGGCCGCCCCTTTGCCGAGGCCGCCTGCATCCCGCAGGAAACGCTCGAAATCGCGGACGGATTCGATCTCTTCGATCGCTTCCGCCAATTCGGTGGAGTCGGCTGCCTTCACGCTGCCGAGGTTGACGCGCGCCGACGCATCGGCCGGGAACGCGACGGGCGAGATCTCCATGAGGTTCGACCAGCGGCGGATCACGCGGCCGCCTTCGGTCTCCTCGTAGTCACCCTTCTTCAGGTAGCCGCCGATCGACAGGCCGTCGAGCGTCCCGTGCTTCATGGCCGCGCGGATGTCGCCGGCTAGGCCGAGGCCCGGGGTGAGCTCGCCCTCAACGAACAGGCCGTGATCGTCCTCTTTCACGGTGAGCCACTTGCCAACCGGCATGGTCCACTCGTGGTTGAAGAACATCTTCGGCGCGCCGTTGTTGCGCAGCGTCGAGGCGAACGCGCCCTTGATGATCGTGTCGCCGTAAGAGTCGACGCCGCCGAAGACCGAGGCGTAGCCCTGGAACGTGCCGGCGCCGGTGTCGTCGAACTTGAGCGCGACGTCAGTCAGCGCGAGGTGCTTGCGTACTTGCATCGGTGCCGCCTCCTGGTGCGGTTTTCTGCCCGGCCATCGCGAGCGGGATAAGGGCCGACTGAATCAGCAGGCGGTCGCCGCCCTCCTCGGGCGACAGGTTTTCGAGCTGGCGACAGTCGTTCGGCTTGTAGACGCCGGCCGCGATGCCCTTGCCGTAAATCTCGATCCGGTCCTTCAGGCTCGCGCGCAGTAGCGCGTCGGTGCTGAACTCGACGGACATGGTCGCGCGCTGGCGCGGGGTGAGGACACGCTTACGAATCGCCTGCTCGGCCATCACGCAAAGCGGCCCGATCGAGGTCCGGTACCAGCCCGAGACGATCTCTGTGATGCCACTACCCCACACGGTCACGTTCGAGTGGTAGATCAGCACCGGCGGCACGTCGAACCAGCGGCAGAATTCCTCGATCCCGTACTTGCGTGTCTCGAGGATCTGCTGCTGCTCAGGCGTGAGGCTGAGCTGCTGATAGGTCATCGCATGTTCGAGGACCATCAGCCGCGACGTGCTTCCGTCGGTCAGGCCGCGGAAGGATTCGCGCACCTTCTCGCGCTGCGGATCGGTCAGGGCCTTGTCGATCATCAGCACGCCGGTCGGCTTCCCACCGTTGCCGAAGGTCTTGGACGCGCTGGTCTGCGCCTTCGCCGCCTCGTCGGTGCTTGCCCTCATGAACTCGAGCTTCGCGAGTCCCGTCGTGCCGTTGCCCAGGTTTTTCAGGTGCAGGACGTTCGACTCGGCGAGAACCGCCACATCGGATCCGACCCGGTACTCGTAGACCATGGAGCCGTCGTCGAGGACGGAGACACGCACCTGGTCGGCTGGCATGGGCCACAGCGCGATTGCCTCCCCGGTTCGCTCGTCGCGGTCGATCCGCGCGTACGCGTTGCCGCGCAGGTCGTAGTTCATCAGCATCGCGCGCCAGAACTCGAGCGGCGTCATGCGGGCGTTCGGACTGTCGTGCAGCAGCTGGTAGAGGCGCGACCCGCGCGCGAGCGTCTTCTGCCCGTCCGCATCGGTGGTGTACGTGAACAGCGGCAGCGCCGCGATCGTCATAGCGCGGCGGTCAATACAGGCCCACACAGCGGCGATTTGCATCGCCCCATCGGGCCCGACGCTCGCCGTGCCGTCCACCAGGGCCGCGCCCGGCGGCGCATGTTGGTCGCCGGTGCGCTCAGCCAGCGCGCTCCCGCCGAACCAGCCGCGCCAGAATTTCAGGTCTCGCGCCATAGGTCAGGCCACCACTGGAGAGTTAAGGAAGGCGTCGAGGTCTTCCTCGACAGGCGCACTGCCCGACAGGCCGATGGCCATCAGCAGCGCGACCACGTCATCGATCTTGTCGGCCGAACGCTTCTTGTCCGGCGCGAGGTTGAGGTTCTGGTCCTTGCGGGCGATCAGGTTCGAAGCACACCATCCGAGGACCGGGTCGCCGCCGTGCGCGAGCGCTCCGCTCACGTAGGCGCGTTCGAGCTCGGTCATTGCAGGGTGGTACGACTTCGGGCCCTGCACGAACTCGACCATCGGCACCTCTGCAGTGAGAAGCCGGTTGCACAGTTCGGTTGCGTTCCACCGGTCGAAGCCGATCGCCTGGACGTTGAAGCGACTGCACACGTCGAGCACCGCGGCCTCGATCACCGCGTAATCAGTGACGTCGCCCTCGGTCTGTTCCAGCAGTCCAGCCGCGACCCATCCCGCGTACGGGACGGTGCCGCGCTCGGTCCGCTGCGTCACTGCGGCGTTTGGCACCCAGCGCCGGCCCCACGTCAGGAGCTTTCCGTCCAGCTTCCACACCAGCCGCAGCGACGTGAGGTCGCGCGTGCTCGCGAGGTCGAGCCCGCCCCAGCACGGCACATCCCGCAGCGCCTCGAGGTCGACCGCACCGTCGCAGGCCTTCCACTTCGGCAGCAGGATGAAGCCGTTCGCCGCGGAGGCCGGACGGTTGAGCCGCTTGATCTGGAACTCGGCGAGCTTCGAAGGCATCGCCTTCGCCTCGACCGCTTCTTTCCGGATGGCCGCGATCAGGTGCGGGTTCGAATCGGCGAGGGGGTTGGCCTTGTGCCAGGCCGCCTCGTCGAAATCGGTGTCCCCGTCATCGACCGCGTAGAACACTGCGAGGAAGTGATCGGCCGTGTCGCCGAGCACGCCCTCGAGCAGTTGCTTGGCGAACTGGCGGATCTCTGCCCACGGCCCCGGGTTCGTGTATCCCTCGGTCGTGGTGTACAGCCACAGTGGACAGGCGCGCGCACCAGCCGCCGAGGTCAGCACGTTCAGCAGGTCTGCCGATTTGTGCGCGTGGATCTCATCGAGCCCGACGTGTGACGGGTTCAAGCCGTCCTGCGTCGAGGCCTTCGCGTTGATCGGCTTGAACGTGGCGCCGGTTTCGACCCGACTGATCGCGTTCGCCCAGCACTCCAGTCCGAACGCGTCCCGAAGGTCGGCCGTCTTCTCCGCCATCCGCTTGGCGACGTTGAAGATGATCCGCGCCTGCGAGCCGGTGGTCGCCGCCGAAATAACCTGAGCGCCCTCCTCGTCCTCGCAGCACTGGCAGTACAGCAGGATCGCCGCGGCCAACGTCGACTTCGCGTTCTTACGGGCCACCGCGAACAGCGCCGACGTGAACCGCCGCGTGCCGTCCGGCTTCCGGAACCCGAACAGGTTCACGAGGAAGAACACGTGCGACCGGTGCAGCACAATCTCGGGCGTCGCCCACTTCCCCTCGACGTGCGGCAACTTCTCGATGAAGTCGCACACGTCGACCGCGTGCCACTCGTCGAACCGGAACGGAGCGTCCTTCCGCTTCGCCCGCTTCAGGTCGTCGAGGAACCGTTGCGCGCCGAGCCGGATCAGCCGGCCGAACCTCCTCCCCTTCTTGTCGGCCACCGCCTCCCGCGCGTACGCGAGGGCGACCGCTACGTAGTCCCGATCACCGCTTGCCGTTTCGGGCAAATCGGTTTCCGGACTTCTTTTCTTCGCCACTGGAGACCTTCCGCCGCGAGGCGGCCGTCATGCCGAATTCGGAGAACAGCGCCTTCAAGGCAGTGTCCTCGGCGGCCGTGATGTCCATGCCCGCTTTCGCCTTTTTCCGGAATCGCTCCCAGGCGTAGCAGAGCTGCTCCAGCGCGTAGAGGTCGACGACCTGCAGCACGCGCGCCATCACCAGCTGCGGCCCGAGGCGGTTCCACATTTCCGCGCCGTCAACGTTCAGATGCTGGGGCGGCGACGGGAATTCGTCGATCAGGTCGAACTGCGGCGCGTCCGAAACCTCACGGTCCGGGCGAGTGGTTCCAGCCAGGAGCTTGAGGTGCGGAGCCGTTGGCTTCCGTCCTCGCATTTTCGAATCTCAATTTTGACGGTGTGAAAAAACGACTGGACGCCCGTGTCGCGTTGGAGGCGAGCCAGACTTTCGACCCACCCCTCCCCGGTCAGGCATCGAGCCCGCCGTACGTGTCAACCGGCGCAGGGGCGTCGTCGAAGCCGTCTGCGCTCTCTGCGTCCATGGCGATCACCAGCTGTCCCACCGAGTTGGCGAGCTCCATTACTGAGCGGGCAACCTCAAGGCTGGCGCGGGTGGCTGACTCGTTCGCAGCGATCAGCTGCGTGAGCAGCTCCTTGTCCTCAGCGGTGAACACGGACATCGGCCTTTCTCCTGTTGCCGAACCCACCGTCCTCGGCTGCGGTCTTCCTGCTATGGCAGGGAGCGCACAGCGGCTGGAGGTTGGTCAGGTCGTTGTTGCTCGGGTCGCCGTTCACGTGGTCGACGTGATTGGCGGCCCGGACGATTCCCTTCTTGTTGCACTCACGGCACAGCGGCTCGGCTGCGAGCACTGTGGCCCGGAGCTTCCGCCATGCGGCGCAGTTGGTCGCCAGCGTGCGGCGCGCTTGCCTGCTCTGTTCCGGTGGGCAGTGCCGCCTCGCCTGCACCGATGTCGGCCTATGTCGGGGCGCTCCCTTGGGCATTCTTACCTGCACCTGATTCTGCGTACCGCTCGGATCACAGGCACCGACAGCGCAATGCCACATGCCACCGTCACGACCACGGCGGTGAGCAGGCCGGCATCCATGTGGCTACTAGCGCTCGAGCGCCTTGTCGGGGGCCGGCTTATCGATTCCACACATCGCGGGCGACGGGCACTCGCTGACGTCTCGGCACAGGAAGCAGGTCCCCTCAACCCATGCGCGTGCAGCGCCATCCCGCAGGTCGAGCCGGTCAGCCTCCTCCCGCACTAGCCTGCCGATGTCGACGGACTGGCCCGGGATCACGGCGCCACCTGTAGCGATTGCACGTAGGCCTGGCATGCGGTCAGTTGCTCGGTGTTTCGGTCGGCTTCTGCAGTAAGTCGTAGAACTCGCTGCTCAGCCTCTGGAGGAAGGTAGATTCCCTCGGCACCATGACTGCCGCTGGTGGCGGGCTCGGTCGCGGGCACGTGGGCGGCTGGGCACTTCCGGTCGTCGCGCACGCGGACAGTGCCAGCGCTGCGAGCAGCGCCAAGGACATGCAGTGCTTCGTCATGGGCGGATTGCGCCTTTGTGAGTCGCGCATCGATCTCGCCCACAGCGAGCCGGTGCTGGTATTCGGTTTCGCGGGCGCGGTCGAGCGCCCACAGCTGCATCTGGCGATCAGCCGCCGCGTGCGTCGCGGCCGCCGACTCCAAGCGCTCGACCTTCAGTCGATAGCCGCCGGCCATCACGGTCATGCCGATCGCAGTGCACAGGAACACGGCTGCCCGCACGCCACCGATCGCCTCGATGACGACACCTACAGGCGAGGGATTCATTCGGCCGGCAGCTTCGGCAGCTTGTTGAGCAGCACGTTGAGCACGCCAATACCGACCGTGATCCACGGCCCGGCCTTGCCCATCTCAGGAGCGAGCGCCGGCATCGCAGTCACGAGGTACGCGGCAACGCCACCCAAGGCGACAAGCCCCCAGTCCCATGCACGCGCCAGCTTGCGGCGATTAATCTTGGGCTTCACAGGGTCGATTCCTGCTTGCGGGCCTGGCGCCACTCGCGGGCGATGCGCCACACCCAATAGGGCAGCGTCAGGCAGAGTTGCCCCACAGTTCCCAGCAGCACCCAGTCCTCGACCGGATGACCGAGCAGCATCCAGCCCGAAACCGTCAGCGGCACGGCAAGCGTGGCGGTGGACGCGATGGCATCGACTACGGGCGGTGCCGCCGACATCACAAGACGATGCGGCATCAGGCGACTCCGATCAGCGCGCGCTTTGCGCGGCCGTACCGGGAGAGCCGGTCCTCGTTCCCATTAGTCCCGCCATTGATGCGGCGGGTGATCTCGGTGAAGCGGCCGGCGTCGGCAAGCACGTTCAGATGTCGGCTGTGCCAGTAGGCGGCCGCAGCGAGCGCGCCCCACTTCGGCTCAGCTAGCAGGTCAGGAAGCTCAACGAAGTCAGGCACCTTGCCTGCACGAATCCGCATCACGTCGCGCATTGCTTCGTAGTTCGCCCGGCCAGTCACCTGCATCGGGCCTCGGCCGCGGTACCGGTAGCCGTCATCGGGGAGCTTGTTGCCCAAGCGATCGCCGTAAACGAAGTTCGCGATCAGCTCCGGCTTCCGAGCGTGGAACTCAGCCAGCCGGAGGGTGTAGCGCTTCGGCCACACCCGCAGCAGGCCGTCGACCGAGTAGTTCAGGTTCTCGACAACGCGAGTCAGGCCCGCCGACTCATGACCTACCTGCGCGAGGAACGCGGCGACACGCGCCGGCGTCGTGATCTCGTACAACCGGCAGGCCTCGTCGAGCGGCCGGGCCCACTCCGCAGCAACAGAACGCGGGCAGCCCATCACCCGCACGAGCAGGTCGGCGGTGATCGAGGTCATCGACGTCTCGGTAAAAGACCGCGGCGGGAGAGACGCCGAGCGGTAACGGGCGCCAGAACGAAAAACGCCCCGCGGGTTAGGCGAGGCGTTCTGGGACTGCTGGCAGATTGGGGCTATTAAGCTCGACTATTCTGAGAAAGTCACGTCACTCTGAACGCCGCGTGATCGTTTTGTGATGGGCTATTCATTATTGACTGAGTTTGCCATGCATCCAGAACTTCGCCTTCAACAGCTCGTCCCGGAAACGCTTCGTCGACACGTCCATTTCGGTGTCGTACTCGTCCTTCAAGGTCTTGCCCACCCACTGCGCACGAGCAGCGTCGAATGCAATCTGGCAGTAGCGCGCCTGCAGGCACAGACCGAGCAGCGGACTGAACTTGATGAGGTCAAGCGCCGCGCGGTTGACGCGCTCCAGGTGAGGCGGCACCGGCCATTCTCGGCCCGGGGTGCGCGTGCTGCGGGTCTCGGCGCATGGCACGTGATCGATGAAGTCCATCGGCACACGTCGCAGATGCAGGTGCCGCGTGCCGGCGTTCACCGTGGCCGCCATGGCCTCGCGCCGGCTGCTGCCGTCCCGGGCCACGACTGATCGGGCCCGCTTGCCCGGCGCGAACTCGCGCGCGCGCTCGAGCGGGTGGGCCGTCTCGCTGATCAGCACGCCCTCGCGCCCGTGGTAGCGCCCCCACTGATACAGCAGGTCGTCCAGCTCGTCCTGGGTCATTCGATCACCTCGATCCGGATCCGCACCCCAGGCGAGGCCAGCGCGTCGACGTCCTCGCCCGGGTAGACCTTGGCCAAGCGGGCGTACTCGACCACGCGTGCGTCGTCTCGCCACAGGCCGGCGTCGGTCAGCGCGTCCTCGGTACTGCGCGCCAGCTTGGACAGGTCCGGCAGGCGGCACGGATACGTGCGGCGGCGTTTCGGCGCGCTCAGTGGCTTGGGCAGCGTGAACACCATCGACACCCGGAGCGGCGCGTCGAGCGGCAGAAGGTCGACGCAGTCGCGCGCGAACGCCTCGGCGCATGCCTTCACGTCCATGCGCCACGGCCGCACCTTCTTGCTCGACTCCGCCAGCACCGCGCGGCCGCCATGGATGCCCTTGAACGACTTGCTGCCCTGCGGGGCGGGAGAGCCGAACACCTCAAGGTTGATTGCAATCACTGACGGACCTCTTCCGGATTAGGCGGCGCGTACTCGCCGGAACACTCGTGCTGCGCGGTGGACCGGCGCGTAGTGACGATCGCGCGCGAGTGCACGCGGCCCGGTCCCGGCTGCGGCGCATGTGGGAACGCGACGCCGAACTTGCCCTCACGGCGCACGCGGTTGATGAGCAGGCCGACCTCGGCGTTGTGCAGGCGCAGCAGGCCGTCGAGGCGCTCGCGGAAGTCCTCGACCTTTGCGACGCCCGCGGCCCAGGCAAAGCCGGGCCACTGCGGCTTGTACTGTGCCAGCGGCGCGCGGAGCCCGTCGTAGATGAGCCACAGCGTGAGCACGTCGCGATCGCGCGGGCCGTCCCACACAAGGCGCAGCTTCGTGCCCGTGATCTGCAGCAGGCGGTCGAAGTCCGCCATGAAGTCTTCTGAGTAGAGGGCCGTTTCGAGCGCGGGGTTGAGCGTCATGCGGTCACCTTCAGCAGTTCGCGCTGCCACAGCATCGGCAGGTACTCCCAGAACGCGCGCTCCCACAGCTCGCGCTTCTCGTCACGCGTCATCGTCTTGCCCTGGTCGAACTCCCGGTGGCAGGACCGGCACGCCGGCACGTGGAAGCAGTCGTGCGCCTTGAGCCCGCCACCCTTTCCATGCCGCGGCTGGTTCGAATGCGCAGGCTCGCCCGCACCGCCCTCGCAGCCAGGCAGGCGCAGCAGGCACTGGAACTCGTAGGCGCAGTCCAGTAACGCGCGGTCGCGGACGTGGCGGTTCATCGCTTCGCCCTCGCCTCGGGCCTGACCGTCCGCGGGATTGGCGGCAGCGGACCGTGCCACCGGCGCACCGGAACCCGCACCGCGCCGTCGCGCCAGTCGCGCTGCCCCTCGGCCCAATGAACGAGGATCGGCCGCTGCCCGCCGCCGAGGTCGACGGCGTACAGGCCAGGCTCGGTCGGAACGCCCGCGTGCCATTCGCTCGTGCTCATGCTCGCTGCTCCAATCGCTCGGCCTCACGCTCGTACAGGCGCGCACGCTTCTCGGCATCGCTCGGCGCCCAGTGCGGATCGCGCCGCACCGTGTCGGCAGCCACGCGGTACGCCTTCGCCAGTTCCGGCGGGCTGTTGCGGATCAGGTCGGGCTGGCGGCCTTCGGTCCTCACGCCGCGACCTCCCAATGGCGCACCTTCCGATCCGGCGCGGCGGTGCGCAGGGCGAGCTCCCACGTTCGGCGGACGCGGAACGCCTGCCCGCGGCAGTAGCCGAACCTCTCGCGGAAAATCTCAAGCGGCGGCGGAGCGGTGCGAAATTCGAACGCGAGTTCCAGCCACTTCACCGCCGCCGGGGAAGCCATGGGCACGCTCCCTCCGCGATGCGCTTGTCGCCATGCAGCGGCCCAGCGATACGCCGATGCGCGCGACATGCCGAAACGCGTTCGCAGAGATTCGACCGACGGTTCTTGTGCGTACGCGCGGACCATGACGGCGGCGATGTACGCAGCGCACTGCGTGCCGTACGGCGCGATCTGCACGGTGTAGGCGCTCACGCGCGCCCCCGTCGGCTCTCGCCGTCGAACACCAGCACCGCCCCGCCCTCGCGGAACCGGTCCATAAGGCGGTCGCCCAAGTAGGCGCCGAGCTCCTCGGTCGTGAGGTTCGACAGCAGCACCGTCGGCTTCAGCGCGCCGTAGCGGCCGTTGAAGACCTCGAACATGAGCTGCTTCTCGGTGTCGCTGCCGACCTGGATGCCGACCTCGTCGACGACGAGCAGATCGATCGAGGCGAACTCGGCGATGACCTCGCGCTCGGTGCGCTCGCTGCCCGGGCGGTACGTTTCTTTGATCGACCGCATCAGGTCGGACGCGCCGATGTAGCGCGCGACCTTGCCGTGCCGCTCGATCACGCCGCGGGTGATGGCCGTCGCAAGGTGCGTCTTGCCGGTGCCTGGGCGGCCGGTCATCACGAGCGTGGTGCCGTTCTCGAGCTGCTGGGGGAAGCGCTCGACGAAGGCCTCGCAGACGCGCAGGTTCTTCCGGGCGCCCTGGCTGTCGGCGTCGAACCCGGCAAACGTCTTGCTCGCGAAGCGCGGAGGGATGCCCGCATCGCGTAGCAGACGCTTCGTCTCCAGCAGCACGACGGCTTCGCGCTCGCGACGAGCGACGGCAGTCTCGCGGTCGATCCGCTCGGCGCGGCACTGCGGGCACTCGCCCTTGATCAGCGTGGACTTCTCGCCCGGTTCGCAGAACGGCGAATCGATCACCCGGATCTGCACCTCGCCGTGCTTCGGGCAGGTGTCGGTCGCCAGGTAGGAATCGTCAATGGCGCAGGGATTCGGGGAGGTCATCGTCGGCGGTTCCGGTGTAGGTCTTCAGTTCGAAGCCGGTCTCTGCGGCATTCGGCTTGCGGGGCGCCTCGGCGCGCCTCTTCCGCTCGCGATCGAGCCACCCCGTGATGAACTTCAGGGCGCCCGATCGGGTCTTGCGCTTCGGCGGGTTGGCCATGGCCCAGCCCCGCATGGCGTTCAGCTCTTGGCGGACGTCGACGCCCGGGTACAGGCCCGACAGCTCCTCGACCTGCTCGGCTGTCACGCCGTAGTCGGTTCCGTCCTTCAGCGGGATGCGGACTACCGCCGCCGGGCGGATCGGCGCAGCCGAGGCGCCAAGAGGCTGCTCCTGCTCCTGCTCTTGCTCTTGTTCCTGTTCTTGCTCCTGTTCCTGCTCTTGGCTTCGAAGGGGCTTCGAAGGGGCTTCCTCATCAGCGCCCTTTCCCATGTGGAAAGCGACGCGATACAGGTCGTGGAAAGCCTTGCGGAGCGGGCCTTTCGGGGTCTTTTCGAGTTCGTTTTCGACGCCCTTGCAGCGACGGTCTTTCACGTCGAGCTGCTCGCCGATCTGGAAGCGCGCCATCGAGTGCACGAACACGTGCTCAGAAGCTTCGTCGTAGCTGCAGAACTGCGCTTCGATGCACCCTTGAAGGCCCTTCGAAGCCCCTTCCATGCCAAGCCCGGTCTCGTGGGCGATGAACATCACAGGCAGGTAGTACAGACCGATCATGTTCGCGTGCGGGCTGGTCATCAGGTACAGCGCGACCAGGACCGTCTCTGGCCCGGCCTTCTTCAGTGCCTTGCCCGTTGCGCCGGTCCAGAACTGCGGGGCGACCTTGCCGTAATCACGCATCGTCGCGCTCCCCGTAGAGCTCCGCCTGCTGCTCGGCGTCGCGGCGGTTGCGCGCCTTGATCCGTGCCAGCTCGTCCCGCGCGCGCTCGACCGCACGGGGCGACGGGCGCGTGGTCTCATCGACGGGCACCGGCTTTAGGTCGGCCCGCTCGGGCTCAGGCGTCGGCGGATCGCGGCCGACCTCGAACGTCGCGCGGCTCACCGGGTGCCCCGCGACATCGAGCGCACTCGAGCAATCAGGGCGATGCCAGCGGCCTGCGCGGCGGACCATGCCGCCTCGACGAGCCGCGCTTCGTTCGCGGTGATCGTGTTGTCGGACAGTGCGGTCTGCAGCTCACGGTCGAACGCGCCTTCTGCAGCGTTTGCCTGAAGCACCGCCTGGAGAATCGAGGCCCCGTCCTGCGGGGCTTCGATCGCTTGCAGCGTGTAGCCATGTTCAGCAGCGAGCGCGTGCAGGATGCGGTGGTCGCCGGTGACGCCCATGACCTCGCTGGCCTCGGCGAGCGTGAGGTGATGCGTCGTCGTATTCGGGTTGACCTTGCTGCGGAGCACCGCCGGACCGATGCCGACGCGCGGGCCGAGCGATTCCGCGCCGCCCGGGTAGGACTTCACGGTCTGGTGTGCTGCGTCGACGACGTTCATGAAACCCCCTGGCGAACGTGGAAGTCGCTCGGGGCCGCCGGCACAGTGCGCGGCATGGACACGACGACTGGAATCGAAAGGAACAAGGCGCGCGGCTTAGGCCGGCTGACCCGCGACGAGCGGGCCGTCCCACGGGAAATCGCGCAGGGTGTCCCGGCGGTCGACGTAGCCACCCGTCGAGTGCTCGATCAGGCATGCGAGCTCGGCACTCGGGGTCTTGTGGCCAAGGGCGACGAGGTAAAGGGTTCCCGGGGTGACGCCGCACGCGGCCGCGACGCGCTGGAGCTCGTCACCGTCCTTGGAAACACGGCCATCGCGCTCGGTGAAGTAGGTCTTGGCGTCCATAGCAGTTCCGGCTTTCGGTCTGCTGCGACATTACCAATCTGGGAACCCTATGGCAACGGGATTGTTCCCGTTTCGGTTCTTCCCCCGCATGGTCGCGTCTCTGACCATGCCCAGATGGATAACAAGACCGTCCGGAAGGCGAACGTCGAGATGCTTGTGCGCGAGCACGAGGGCCCGACCGCCTTCGGGAAGGCTATCGATCGCGAGCAGGTGCAAGTCAGTCAGTGGCTCGGGGGCAAGCCGATAGGCGATCGGCTGGCGCGCCACATTGAAGAAAAACTAGGGAAGCCAAGGGGTTGGCTTGACGTCTTGCAGCCCGGCGCACAAGGGGCTCTAGAGACCGCGCCGCTGCAGGGTTCTCATCTGGCGAGACCAGACTTCACGAAGCTGTCTGAGGCGGTCTACCTCGCGCAGCAGTTCTTGCAGATCCTCGGCAAGCAGCACGACGACCTGCTCCCGCCCGAGTTGCTTGAGGCGGCGTACGAAGCGGTCGAGACGCTGAGCGATGGAGATGGCTCTAACGTGGTCGACCTGATGAAGTTCATGACCAGGCGAATGCAGGAGCGCGCAGTTGACTCGGGGGACACAGAAAAAGCAGACGCTGCAAGAGCTGGCTAAACGCATGGCGGAAATCGCTGGCGAGGTGCCGGCGCCGAAGCTGCGCGTTGTTACAGGGCTGGAAGGGGATCGCTGTTCCGATTCGATCGACATCGAATGGCACTGCCGGATGATCCGGCACCTGTCGAAACGGTGGGGGCTGCAGTTACTTGTCGACCAAGCCACGCGGGGCTACGTGGCGCTGGAGTGCGTGCCGTCCGAAGACCTCGCCCAGCTGCACCGCGACCTGCACCGCGCGTACGAGTGCATCAATGAAGGGATCAGCTTGGAAGACGCTGGGCTGATCAGGGAAAGGCACGACTGACCAGGGGGAAGTAAACATGCGTGGATTCATTGCTGTTTGTTGGGCGCTCACCGTGGCCGGCTGCATGCTCGGAGCGTTTCTCGTGTTCTCAACGCTGTACGCCAACGGCGCGCCGCAGCAGGCCGCGGCCGCAGCGCTCGCGTGCGCGGTGACCGTGATCCCATATGTGTTCACCCGCGCCATCGAGGGCATGCGCGGCGATGTCAAAGCCTGATCAACGCGAATTCTGGAGGGATCCACGCATGCGCACCATCATTTCCGCCGCTCTGCTGCTCGCACTAGTTGCATGCAGCACGACCCAGGTGCACCGCAACTCAGCGACCATGTATGCGCCGACCTCGAGCAGCGCTGTGCAGGTGCTCTATTCCGCCCCGAGGCGCGAATACGAGTCGATCGGTATCGTCTCGGCGAAACGGTACAAGCCCGGCTTCACCGACCCGACCGTTGCTGACGCCATCCCGCAGCTACAGGCCGCCGGTGCGCAGCTCGGCGCCGACGCCGTCATCGTTCAGACCAGCCGCAGCAATAACGACAGGCACACGGTCGTCGACGGCGAAGCAATCCGCTTTGTCGATCGCCCTGTTGGCGCGAGTCAGAGCACGGCGACAGGCGAGTGCAAGGCCTGCGGGACGATCGGCGGGTGACACAATTGCCTGCCTTCGAGGCAGCACCCAAAGCTGACCAGCGGACCAACTGAAGCGCCAAACGGAACCTCGGCCAGATGGATTTGACGAAATCTAAACGAATTCGGCGTAGTATGTACTGCAGTACATGACGCCCCTTTTCTTCAACATCCTGAATTGCGTCCGCGAGATCGATCTTCCACGCATCAAGGCTAAAGATCCCGTTGCTGCGGCCGCTATTGCTGCAGCACTGAGCGAATTCGAAGCGAACCCTAAAGGGTGCGACTTCCTACTGCAGCAGATGTATGGCGAAAAGGCTAACCGCCGGCCGCATCACCGCTTCGGCGCCCGGTGGCTCGACAAGTGGTTCATCCACGGCCGCCCGAAGAGGGCGATCTGGCGGTTCAAAGTGTGGAAGCTGGAAAGCCAAGGCAAGAAGTACCGAGTCGTCTACGGGTACTTCGCGGCGGCCGGCCAGAGGCGGATCATCGTTTTAGGCGTGTTTGAACGGAGCTGGAACTATGCCAACGGCCACCCTTATACAGTTCGAGTCCTGGCCGACTTCGACCGAATGCATGCAAAGTACGGGAGCTAAGTGGCTCTTCGGGGGCGCGCGGGCGTCGACCGTTGCTCCGACGTCGATCGTGCGACCCGCCCTGTTGCCCGCCGTGCTGGAAGATGACAGCGACGATTTCGCGGACATGGCCTCATTGGCGGCCCAGTACGACGCCGACCCAGTGATGGCCCCTTTGATGCACGAGGCTAGAAAAAGCTTCGTTCAAACCTACCTACCCGGGGAGCTTTCGATTCGCTCGCTGAGACTTGCCCAAGGCCTCTCGCAAGAGGCGTTGGCGCAGGCTATCGGGTCAAACCAAGGCCATGTTTCGAAGATAGAGCTAGGTAGGATCGACCCGAATCAGATCCACGCATCGACGGTGAAGTCTCTAGCTAAGGTGCTTGGAAGAACGGCAGACGAGATTCTTGATTTGCTACACGTGGGCGAGGATGCATGACTCGAACGCGACGCCTTTCGGTCGTCTTCTGCGACGACATTAGAGTTGAGGTTGGAGGGAAGCACTCCTATATCGGGGTCTATGGAACCACGATCGACTCCCGTGAGTTTCCGCTCAAGTTCGCTTCGTTTGCCGTGGCGATCACGATCGAGATGCCCGTGTCGGATCCCCTAACAAGCCTTGAGGTCGAGTTTGAGATCGTTTCCGACGACGGGGCGACAACACTCATTGGCAAGTCACCCGTCGACCTCTCCGGCCTCAACGCCGAAGCGGCCCACGCCAGTGGCATGGAATTCGTTGCTCAGAACGTAATGGCCACGTTCGGCGGCATCACGTTCCAGCAGCCTTCGACTTTCCGAGTTGCCGTCCGGATGGACGACGGGGTCGCGCACACTCGCCAGATCCGTATCCGCCAGGTAGACGGCGTCGGCTAAAGCGCCAGCCGGACGAGTTAACGAGCCCGCTCCGGCGGGCTTTTTTGTGGCCGCTCGTCGGCTTGATGCGTCGCACAATCGAAAGTTCCCTTTTTGGTATTGACTGCCGTTACCGTTCTGGTAACGTGGCTTCGTCGCCCGCAACCCGCGGCAACGGAGCCAGCCATGCAGCACGCCGTCAGCTACCAAAGCCTCCACGATTGGGACTACGAGCGCAGCAGCTTGCGCGCCGATTTCATCGAGCGCCGGACGGACGAGCTCGTGTCCGAGCTTCGTGGCGACCGCGAAGCCAATGCAGAAGCGTGGGACGACCACACCTGCCACGAGCTGACAGGTAGCGAAGTCGCTCAGTACCTGCGCGACGGCGACCGCGACGGCCTGTTCCGCGCGGTACAGACGCTGGTGAACCTCGGGCTGCGCCGCATCGCCGAGGACCGCGCTGAGAAGGAGGTCGGCGAGTGAGCGCGAACCTCTACTTCTGGCCCGGAAAGCGCATCGAAGCCGATGCGTTTTCGGCCAGCACCAACCTGCCGGCGGGCATCCAGCTTCGCTGCGGCGAGATGTACGTCAGGCTCTTTCCTGACGCGGCGACGATCGAGCACGTAGAGCGTGCGCTCGCAGCGCTGCGAATGGAGTTGGCCGCGGACCAAGCCCGCCGAACCGATCGGGTGGGCTCATGAGCGCCGTTCGCTTTGACCACGACCCGCAGCATGACGTGGCGGATGAACCGGCCGACCCGGGCGCCTCGGTGATCTGCTGCCTAGTCTGCGCAGCGCTGGCATGCATCGGCGCGATCGCGGTAACCGGCAATACCCTGGTGTGGGGTGGAGCTGCTGGCGCACTGCTCGCGGTCGGCTACCTCGTGTCGATCTTCTGGCCGACGCCGGAGGCATGAACGTGCGCCTCGAAGCCCGTCTGCTGGCCCGCGGTGTTATCGATTCTGTCGAGCGCACCACGCCGCACGATGCCCGGCCGCGCCGTCTGACGCGCGCCGACCGCGCCCTCGCCGCTCTCGGCTGGGCCGCTGTGGCGATGATCGCCGCGCTCGTGCTGGTGGCTGCCCGATGAACGCCGTCCGCCCGCTGATCAAGCGTACAAAGGACCGCACGCTGTGGCGCGTCGGCCGCGGCCGCCTGGAGCCGCTCGACGGCTTCACGCTCGGCCAGCTGCGCGCGAAGGGCTACAAGCTCGGCGACATCCTGTCGGCGGAGCTGACGAAGCCGCGCTCGCCCGGATTCCACCGCCTGGCGCACCAGCTCGGGTCGATGCTCGCCGAGAACATCGAAGCGTTCGCCGGCATGGACTCGCACGGGGTGCTCAAGCGCCTGCAGATCGAGGCGAACGTCGGCTGCGACGAGATCGCGCTGAACTTCCCTGGCGTCGGCCCGTGCACCTACCGCGTGCCCCGCTCGCTTTCCTTCGCCTCGATGGACGAAGGCCAGTTCCGCGAAGTGATTGCCGGCATGTGCCGTCACGTGTCCCGCCAGTACTGGCCGACCTGCTCGCCCGATGACATCGAGCGCATGGCGTCCGTGTGGGTGGAGGCGACCTGACCCCTCTCTGTCGCGCTCCCCTCGCGGCAGATACGGCCGAACCGCTCCCCTCGGTTCGGCGCCGGAACCGTAACCGGCACTTATTCCAGACGAGTAAGCCCATGACCAGTGCAGCCCTGACCGTTGAGCAGACCCCGCCGCCCGTGCCGGCAGCCGATATGTCGTCGCCCGCGACCATGCTCGCGGTGATCGAGCGCGTGGCCACCGATCCGAACGCCGACATCGACAAGATGGAGCGGCTGCTGCAAATGCACGAGCGGATGCTCGAGCGCGAGGCACGCGCGGCCTACACGTCAGCGATGGCCGCGATGCAGCCTGAGCTGCCGTCGATCGTCGAGCGCGGCAAGATCAAGAACAACAGCGGCAACGTGACCAGCACGTACGCCCTGTGGGAGGACATCAACGCGGCGATCAAGCCGATCCTGCAGAAGCACGGGTTCGCCCTGTCGTTCCGCACCGAGACCGGGGACGACAGCGTGCACGTCGTTGGCATCCTCGCGCACCGGGCCGGTCATCAGGAAACCACCGAGATCACGCTGCCGGCCGACAAGACGGGCAGCAAGAACAGCGTCCAGGCGGTTGGCTCGTCCGTCAGCTACGGCAAGCGCTACACCGCTGGCTCACTGCTCAACATCACGACGCACGGCGAGGATGACGACGGCCGGCTCGGCGGCGGCGCACTCGACGCGAAGGCGATCGACTGGATCGACAAGGCGAACGAGCTGGCCGAGCTGGAAAAGTACCAGCCGCTCCGCGAGGCAATGCTGAAGGACTACGGCGGTAAGGCCAGCAACATGCCGGCCGAGGTGCGCAACGCCTTCAACCGCGCCAAAGCGCGCGTGACACCGAAGGACTGAGCCGATGCGCATCCTCACTTGCGAGCAGCGCTCGCCTGAGTGGTACGCCGCGCGCCGCGGTGTGCCGACCGCTTCTGAGTTCGGTCGCATCGTCACCGACAAGCGCGGCGACTACGCGGCCGGCGCCGATACCTACATCTGCGAGCTGATCGACGAACTCGTGCGTCCCGACGCCGAGCGTAGCTTCGGCGGCAACCGGCACACGCAGCGCGGGAACGAGCTCGAACCCGAGGCCCGCGACCTGTACGCCTTTGAGCGTGACCTCGTGCCGGTCGAGGTCGGCTTCATCCTCAACGATGCCGGCACGCTCGGCTGCAGCCCGGACAGCCTCATCGACCCTGACGGTGGCCTGGAGATCAAATGCCCGGACGGCCCGACCCACCTGAAGTGGTTGCGCGCGGGCGGGCTGCCGGATGAGCACCGCGCGCAGGTGCATGGCTCGCTGCTGATTACCGGCCGCGCCTGGTGGGACTTCATGTCGTATTGCCCCGGCTATCCGCCGCTGCTCGTGCGCGTCGAACCCGACGCCTACACCGAGAGGTTGCGCGGGCATCTGGACCGATTCATCGCGGAACTCGCCACCGCGCGTGCGGCGATAACCGAGAGGATCGCCGCATGAACGACCTCTTCCCCAAGCCGCCGAAGCGCATGTGCCAGCCGAAAAAGGACGTGCTGCGCGATCAGCTCGTGCTGGCGGCCGACGAGATCGTGCGCCTGCGCGCGCTGCGCGCGCTGCTCGCCGGCGACGGCCGGCAACCCTCAGCCATCAAGCCGCGGCGCGTGCCGCGCCTTCGCCACTGGAAAGCACGATGACCCTACTTGCCCCTGCCGGTGGCCGGCGAACCTTTTGCTGCGTTCACATGAAACTCGATCGCAGCGGCCAAGACCTCGTCCGTCTCAACAGCCTGACGAATAAACGCAGTCATAAGCTCTTCTGCAGGCTTGAGGAAAGCAGGTATTCGAGGCTCGAGAATTTCGTCTGCGTCGAGTTCTCTCGCAACCGTGAGCACTCCCTTGCGGAGTCGCTCTGCAGCGCTCGCTGCGGTCATGACCTTGTTGAGGCTTTGCGAAACACTCGGATCGAGACGGCCAATCGACGGCGAACTCGTTATCCGCGCCGAAGGCTCAAACGACGGCATTGTGATGAACGCCATGAGCGCTCCGTATCGCTGCGCGGAGTCATCGCTCTTGAGCGCGGCCGAGATGTGTACAGCGAACGCCTCCGCCATGGTGCGCAGGTCAGCGATCTCCAGTTTGCAGGCGTGCGCATAGGCAGCGGTCGCGTGATGGTCGACCTCATTGCGATCACGATCCGCGCGGGAAGTAAACCGGTATGCCTGCCAAGCGATGAAAGCAGTGGCCGCACCCGTCGCCCAGGTACCAAGAGCCCCAAGCATGCCTGCGCTTGCACTCAGCAAGCCCGTAACCCACGTCCCCAGTGCAGCCCAATCTTCAGTGCTCACGAATTCGCCCCTCTTGTAGATCCCCGAGGAGGAATCTTGGCATGACGATTCCAGCGTCCCCGCTGCAGTGGCCAACCGGCTGGAAGCGCACCCCGCCCGCTGCGCGCGCCCGCGCTCGCTTCGGCAAGCAGGTGATGCGCACCAGCAGCTACACGCCGCCGGGCGGCCAGCCATCGCGCTACGCGACGCGCGGTGAAGTCACGATCGCCGACGGCGTCGGCCGGGTGCAGGCCGAGCTCGAGCGCATGGGCGTCAGCGATTTCGACCTGGTCATCAGCACGAACCTGCAGCTCCGCCTCGACGGCCTGCCCCGCTCGGGCCAGCGAGAGCCGGACGATCCGGGCGTCTCGGTCTACTGGCGCGATTCCCGCGTCGACGGCTGGCCCATGCGCTGCATGGCGATCGATCGATACGACCGCGTCGCCGACAACCTCGCGGCCGTCGCGGCGACGCTCGAGGCGATGCGCGCGATCGAGCGCCACGGCGGCGCTGAGATCCTCGATCGGGCGTTCACCGGATTCGCAGCGCTGCCCGCGCCGGGCGGCACGAGCCACTGGCGCGACCTGCTCGACCCAAACGATCCCGAGGGCAGTTATCGCCGCCTGCGCGCGAAGCATCACCCCGACCGCGGCGGCGACGCCGACGAGTTCCGCGCGGTGCAGCACGCGTGGGACGCATACCAGCAGGAGCACGCGCAGCAGTGATCGGCCCGGTCCTCCAATTCGAAGACCTGCAGCAGCTGTGCAAGCCCGGCGAGAACCCGCGGCTTGCAACGGTCGAGGCATGGGCGCGCGCCCAGGGCGTACGCTTCAAGTACGACGGTCGCGGCGGCATCTGGACGACGGTCGAGGCCCTGAATGCGGCCCTCGGGCTGGCCAAGGCCGCGAACGAAGACGGCAAATACAACCCCGACGAGTTGGTCTGATATGCCCCGCGGACGACCACGCAAGCGCCCGGCGAACCTTCCCGCGCACATCGACTATTCGAAGGTCCCGAAAGGCATCTACTGGGACGCCAGCGGCAACGGCCGCTGGTACGTGCTCGATCCGCACCCGGAGGGCCGCGGCAACAAGGCGCACACCGTCGCGCAAGCGTCGGCGCGACTGTCGGATCTGCACGTGATCGCCGAGCAGCGCGCAGGCGCTGAGGTGCGCGGCACCATCGCATTCGTGATGGACTGCTTTCACGCCAGCCTGGCCTTTAAGGGGCTGGCCGCATCGACGCAGAAGCACTACAGCGATTACGCGGGCGCGATCCGCAAGTACCCTCTCAAGAACGGCCTGACGCTAGGCGCCGTCGTCATCGACAAGCTCACGCCGGGCGGCGTGCGCCGGGTCATCGATGTAATTGCGCAGGGGCGACCGGCTGAGCGCCCTGGCGAGGCCGCAACCCCGGGCTACCCGACCAAGGCGAATCACTGGCTGCGCTACCTGCGCCGCGTGGTCGGCTGGGGGGTCGAGCACGACCACTGCACAACCAACCCGTTCCGCGGCGTTAAGGCCGTGAAGGAGAAGCGCGACCACCGGATGCCCGAGGCCCACGTGTTCCGTGCGGTCCAGGCCTATGCCCGAGCGTGCAGCCTGCGCCAGCCACGTGAGAAGGGGTGCCTGCCGCCGTACTTGTGGGCAGCGATGGAGCTCGCTTACCAGGCGCGGCTGCGCGGCATCGAGGTGCTGACCCTGACCGACGCGCACGACCTCGGCGACGAACTGCAGACCAATCGCCGCAAAGGCAGCCGAGACAACATCGTCCGCAAGGGCTCGCTGACCGTTGCGGCCGTGACTGCGCTCCGGGAGCGGCGCGAGGCCATCTGGCAGTCCAAACGTCGAGCCGTCCCTCTGCAGGCGGATCAGCGGTTTCTGTTTGTCGGCGAGGATGGCGAGCCGCTGACCCGCTCGGGCTTCAACACAGCCTGGGGTCGCATGATGCGGCAAGCGGTGAAAGACGGCGTGCTAGCCGAGGAAGACCGGTTCGGCCTGCATGGGCTCAAGCACCGCGGCATTACGGACACGAAGGGCAACAAGAAACAGGCAAGCGGCCACGTGACCGACGCGATGCTTAACGTCTACGACCACGAGCTGCCGCGGGTGGAACCGGCCGGCGACAACTAGCCCGCGGCTGCCTTTAGGGGCGATTAATCTCGTTCTCGAGCTGCGCCATCATCAACATGACCTTCTTGGCGCGACCGATCTGAGTGGCCGCCTCGCCAGGCAGGACCTGCGCGCCGAGCCGATAGTCAGCCTTTTCCCGCGCTGTGCGAGCCGTCTGTATTGCGCTCGCCAGTTGCTCTCCCGTTGCCGTCATTTTGGCCAGCCGGGAATGGACGCCAGCGGTCCGCCACTCTTTAAGGCGCTCGGTCATCTCCACGTGCGTCACGTGGGTCGCGTTCGGGCGGCACTTTGCCGAGTCCGGCAAACGCTCGACGAACGGCAGCACAGCATGGAACGCGGCGTAGTAGCTGCGGCTTATAGCTGCGCGGATGTCCGTTTCGTCTGGAGTGTTAGCCGTAATACGGGACGAGAAGGCGTTCAGGTCCTTACACGTGATCGGCATATCAAGCGGTGAGCGAGGTCAGGCCAAAGACAAGGCGCCCAGAGCGCTGGATAGCGAACTGCTGCTTTGACAGCTCGCCGAACAGGTCCCACTCAAGGTCGACAACCTCGTCGGCGGGGCGCTCGAGCGCGAACTGGAAGAACACCGCACTCGTGCCGTCTTCGGACGGGACTATGCAAGCCTCAACTGCCTCTGGGCTCGCACCGCGTTCGCGAAGATAGCGATGGGAGAACCCAACCGCCTCTGCGATCTTTTCTTCTGGGAACTCGGTGCGATCGAGCTTGGCTAAGGATGCGCTGCCCACGATCGACGGAATATCTATACCCATACGCTCGGCCTCTCCGCGAAAAGCCTCAGCAGTGAACAACCACCCGGCCGTTGTTAGCGCTCGACTCATGTTGTCGATCGCGGCTGGACTGTTCCTGAGGACCGATTCAAAGCGGCGGAACAGGCTCAGCATCTTCTCCGTCTGGGCAGTTCCGGCAAGAACAATCATGTACCGCTGAACCGTGAAGACGGTCTGGCGCGAGTGTGGCAGCGCCTTCTCGAACAACGTGTCCGCTTCGTCTAGACGGCCGCCAATTGCCGCAGCCAACGCAAGGAGTTCGAACGCCAGGCCAGCGTCTGTTTTTTTCAGCCGCTCCGCGTCGCGCTCGAAGCACTTCAGCTCGAACGGAGATATCCCGTTGCTGAGCGCAAGGAGCCCGCGGTCGAGCAGTTCGTTGAATCGGTCTTGCGGGGCGGCTTTAGTCGTCACAGAGAACGTAATCCCGGCATCCCAGTCGGCGTGAAGCGCTACCGCAATAACGGCGATAGTACAGAGAACTTTACCTAAGTGGGACACGCCCGAGGTCGCGGGCACATGAATTTTTCTGCCCGTGGAACATCGAAGATGAACGGCCTTTTTTCAGGACCATTTTCAGGAGCCGAGGGGGAACGCACTCTAAACGCCTGATTTAAATGGCGCGCCCGGCAGGACTCGAACCTGCAACCACCGGCTTAGAAGGCCGGTGCTCTATCCGGTTGAGCTACGGGCGCCAGGCTTACATCTTACCGGCGACCGTTTGATGGTCGGGGCAGAGGGATTCGAACCCCCGACCCTCTGGTCCCAAACCAGATGCGCTACCAGACTGCGCTATGCCCCGATGCCGGGCTTCCGTGCGCGCCAGCGCCGCGAAAGGTCGTGCATTCTCTAACCCAAGAAGACCGCTGTCAATCGGCACGACCGTGGCGGGAGCGGTATCCTCTACTTTCACGTCAACTAGGGTCTACAGGGGAAGCTGATGCGCAGTGGTAATCCAGCCTTGAAGGAATCGACATTCCTGGATCTCGGCACCGGGGCAGTCGTGCGTGGCGACGCAGGCGCGATGACGCTCAACGGGACCGTCAACAAGACCGCGTTCCTGCTCGTCGTGACGCTCGCGGGCGCGCTTTATACGTGGAACCTGTTCTTCTCGAGCGGGGGCACCGCGAACCTGATGCCCTACGTGCTCGGCGGGGCGATCGGTGGCCTCGTCGTCGCGCTGGTGACGGTGTTCAAGAAGCAGTGGTCGCCGGTGACAGCGCCTCTGTATGCGGGGCTCGAGGGCCTTTTCATCGGCGCCGTGTCGGCGATGTTCGAGCAGAAGTTCCCAGGTATCGTGATGCAGGCGGTCGGGCTGACGTTCGGCACGCTGGGGGCACTGTTACTCGCTTATCGCAGCGGACTGATCCGGGCTACCGAGAACTTCAAGCTCGGCGTGTTCGCGGCCACGGGCGGCATCGCCCTGCTCTACCTCGTCAACATCGTGATGGGCTTCTTCGGCACCTCCATCCCATTCATCCACGAAGGTGGCTGGCTCGGCATCGCGTTCTCGGCCGTCGTCGTGGTGGTGGCTGCGCTGAACCTCGTGCTGGACTTCGACTTCATCGAGTCGGGCGTCGAACAGGGCGCGCCGAAGTACATGGAGTGGTATGCGGCGTTCGGCCTGCTGGTCACGCTGATCTGGCTTTACCTGGAGATCCTGCGCCTGCTGTCGAAGCTGCAGTCGCGCGACTGACCAGGCTGGCTGCGGCTCGATCGCCGCGCAAGACTGGAACGCAAACGGGGCGCCCTTGGCGCCCCGTTTCTTTTGCTGCGGCAGCTGCTGCGATTACAGGCGGCGGATGATCGCGTCCGCGAACGACGTCGTATTGCCGCTGCCACCAAGATCCGGCGTCAGCGAATCCTTCTCTTCGAGCGTCGTGATGATCGCCTTGCGCAGGCGTTCTGCCTGCTCCGGCATCGCGAGGTGGTCGAGCATCTGGGCAGCGCCCAGCAGAAGCGCGCACGGGTTCGCCTTCCCCTGGCCCGCGATATCCGGCGCGGTGCCGTGGACCGCTTCGAAGATCGCCGCATCGGTACCGATATTCGCGCCCGGCGCGAGGCCGAGACCGCCGACGAGGCCGGCGCACAGGTCGGAGATGATGTCGCCGAACAAGTTCGTCGTCACGATGATGTCGAACTGCTCGGGCTTCATGACCAGCTGCATGCAGCAGTTGTCGACGATCATCTCGTTGCACTCGATGTCCGGGTACTCCTGCGCGACCGTGCGGGCGGTGCGAAGGAACAGGCCCGACGTCGACTTCAGGATGTTTGCCTTGTGGACGACGGTGACCTTCTTGCGGCCGGTGCGACGCGCCAGCTCGAATGCGTAGCGAACGATGCGCTCGGAGCCGCGGCGGGTGACCTTCTGCTGCAGAACGGCCGTCTCGCCGTCTTCGCTCAGCGACTGGCCTTCGCCGATGTACGCGCCTTCGGTGTTCTCGCGCACGGTGACGAGGTCCACGCCCGACGGGAAGCGCGACTTGGTGTTCGGGAACGACTTCGCGGGACGCACGTTTGCGTAGAGGTCGAAGCGCTTGCGCAGCTCGACGTTGATCGACGAGAAACCTTCGCCGACCGGCGTGGTCAGCGGGCTCTTGAGCGCGATGCGGTTGGTGCGGATCGATTCTAGCGTCGAGGCCGGCAGCAGCTCGCCGTGCTTTTCGAGCGCGACCAGTCCGGCGTCAGCGAACTCGTACTGCAGGCCGACGTTCATCGCGTCGAGCACGCGAAGGGTGGCGTCCATGATTTCCGGGCCGATGCCGTCGCCGCGGATCACCGTAATGGTCTGGGTCATAGGAGAATTCCGACTGATGGGCGCGCGTATGGCGGCCGCGCCGTGAAGAGAACCGCCGAATTATGCCGGAAGCGGCCGCCCGCTTGCTGGCACGCGGTCGCGTTTCGGCTGCGAGCGGACCGTTCGCGCAACGCAAACGGCCCGCAGCAGGTGGCAGCTCGCCTGTGCAACTCAGCCGTGGTCGTGATTGACCGGTGCCGAGGCCTCGCCCTGCTCGAGCCGATCGAGGAAATCGACCGCGCGGCGCATGTGCGGAATGACGATCGAGCCGCCGACGACGAGCCCGACCGAGAATGCCTCGAACATTTCCGCGCGGTTGA
Organism: Lysobacter korlensis; assembly: GCF_042434515.1. Classification (NCBI taxonomy): domain Bacteria; kingdom Pseudomonadati; phylum Pseudomonadota; class Gammaproteobacteria; order Lysobacterales; family Lysobacteraceae; genus Lysobacter; species Lysobacter korlensis. Next base: position 1,394,053 of record NZ_JBHLTG010000001.1, on the reverse strand, counting down.
CCCCGGCTTCCTTGCACTGGGCGATGTGGTAGCTGATGCAATCGTCGCAGCGCAGCACCATCGACGCGACGAGCCCGAGCAGCTCCTTGGTCTTGAGGTCGAGCGCGCCCGGCTGGTAGGTCTGGGTGTCGAGCGCGAAAAAGCGCCGGACGACCTGGTTCGGCTCGGCGAGGATGCGCTCGTTCATGCGCTTGCGGAACGCGGTGAACTCCGCGACGCGATCGCTCTCGGCCTGTGCCGACGCCGGAGCGCCGGCCTGGTCGTTCGTGCTCATGCGCGCGGCGCCTCACCGGCCAGCAATGGCTCGAGACCGCCAGCGCGATGCAGCGCGATCATGTCGTCATAGCCGCCGACATGGACGTCGCCGACGAAGATCTGCGGCACGCTCGTGCGCTTGGTCAGGGCCTGCATGCGGCTGCGCTCGCCCGGGTCGAGGTCGATGCGCACTTCGGTCCAGGTCTGGCCCTTGCTCTTCAGGAAGTTCTTCGCGGCGATGCAGTACGGGCAGACGGCCGTGGTGTACATCGTGATCGGGGGCGAGGTCTGTGGTGAATCGCTCAAGGTCATGCTCCGAAGGGAAACTCGTGGAAGGCGGTGTGGTCTAAGCCAGCTGTGGTCGAATATGGGACCGGCGACGCAGGTTTTCCATTCTCGCATCCGGCCCGCCGCCGGGCAGTCTGGCCGGACGGGCTTAAACAGCCGTTCACGCGCACCGCCGCAATTTGCACTGTCCGCTCCGCCTGCCCTGCCTGCCGAGGAATACCGACTTGCGCCGCATCGCCCTGCTGTCCGCCGCTGTCACGGTCCTCCTCGCCGCGCCCTGCCTGCCTGCGCAGGAGCCGCGCCTGCCCGACATCGGATCGTCTGCCGGTGAGCTGCTGAGCCCGACCCAGCAGGGGCGCTACGGCGGAATGCTGCTCGCGCAGCTGCGGCACTACGACTATGTCCTCGAGGACCCGCTGATCGATAGCTGGATCGACACGCTGGGCTCGCGGCTTGCTGCGAACAGCGACCAGCCACGGCAGCCGTTCACGTTCTTCATGCTGCGCCAGCGTGAGATCAACGCATTCGCGACCCTGGGCGGTTACATCGGCATGAATGCGGGCCTCGTGCTGGCGGCCGATCGCGAGGACGAGGTGGCCGCCGTGCTGTCACACGAGATCGCGCACGTCACCCAGGACCACGTGCTGCGCGCGGTCGAACGCGCCCAGCGTGACCAGCTGCCGATCCTGCTGGCGATGCTCGGGGCGATCGTGATCGCGCAATCGGCAGGCGGTAACTCCAGCGACGACGCGGCGCAGGCGGCGATCGTCTCGGCGATGGGGCTGGCCCAGCAGCGGCAGATCGACTACACGCGTTCAAGTGAATCGGAGGCCGACCGCGTCGGCATCCAGACGCTCTCGCGCAGCCGGTACGACGTGGACGCCATGGCGGGGTTCTTTTCGACGTTGCAGGCGCGCTCGCGCACGAACGCGGCCAACTGGTTCGGTGAAACGCCGGACTACCTGCGCACGCACCCGGTCACGACCACGCGTATCAGCGAGGCGAAGGAACGCGCCGAACAGATCGCGAGAACGCCGCAGAATCTGGTGGATGCCGGCGGGCTCGGGGATAACCCACTGCTGCCGGGCGGTTTCCAGGTCGGCGGCAAGGCGGCCGCGGGCGGAACCGGGCAATTCGCATTTGCACGTGAACGCCTGCGCGTGCTGACCGCCGAGACGCCCGCGCTGGCGCTGAAGGAGTACGAGCGGATTTCCAAAGCGGCGCCGCTCGATGATGCGCAGCGCTACGGCCAGGCTGTTGCGCGGCTGCAGGCTAACCAGTCCGTCGCCGCCGCGGATGCGTTGGCCGAGCTGCTCGAAAAACATCCGGGCGACCGCTGGATCACGCTTGCGCTTGCCGAAGCCGAGGCCCGCAGCGGCAAGGCCGCTTCGGCCGATGCCCGCCTGGAAGAACTGCTGCGGCACAACCCGCGCAACCGCGCGATCGCGCTGACGTACGCGCGCATCCTCGGCGAGCGCAACACCCCCGCCTCGGGCCAACGCGCCCAGGCAGTTTTGCGCCCGCTGCTCGCCGAGGCGGGTGACGATGCGTTGTTCCAGCGAACATTCGCGCGGGCGAGCGAAATCGCCGGTGACCCGGTGCGCGCCGGCGAAGCCTATGCGGAGGCCGCCTACCTCAGCGGTCGACCCGAACAGGCGCTGCTGCAGCTCAACACGCTCAAACAGCGGCCGCAGCTGGACTACTACGCACGTGCACGCATCGAAGCGCGCATCGCGGCGATCACGCCAACCGTGCTCGAGCTAAAGCGACAGGGGATCCGCGACGAGGACCTTCGTCGCAACTGAGCAGGCGTGGCGCCGGGCCCGAGAGTGTGACGATGTCACTGCGCCGTCATAAATCGGTAGTGTACTGACGCGGCTGCAGTGATCCCCCAGCCCATCCGGTGACATGTGCTCAAGCGCATCCTGATCGTTGAAGACGAACCGGCCATCCGCGACATGGTGGCGTTTGCCCTGCGCAAGGGCGAGTACGACCCGGTGCATGCGGCCGATGGCCGCGAGGCTCAGGCTGCGATCGCCGACCGCGTGCCCGACCTCATCCTGCTCGACTGGATGCTGCCCGGCACCAGCGGCCTGGAGCTGGCCCGCCGCTGGCGCCGCGAATCGCTGACGCGTGAGATCCCGATCATCATGCTTACCGCGCGCGGCGAGGAGAACGACCGCGTTGGTGGCCTGGAGGCAGGCGTCGACGATTACGTCGTCAAGCCGTTCTCCGCTCGCGAGCTGCTGGCGCGTATCCGGGCCGTGCTGCGTCGCTCGCGTGATGATGACGAAGACGGCAGCGTGTCTGTGGGTCCGCTGCGGATCGACGGCGCCGCGCACCGCGTGTTCGCCCACGTCGACGGCAGCGACCAGCCGGTGCAGATCGGCCCGACCGAATACCGGCTGCTGCACTTCTTCATGACGCATCCCGAGCGCGTCTACTCACGCACCCAGCTGCTCGACCATGTCTGGGGCGGCAGCGTGTATGTGGAAGAACGCACGGTCGACGTGCACATCCGCCGCCTGCGCAAGACGTTGGAGCCGCACGCCATCGACGGCATGGTGCAGACCGTGCGCGGCGCCGGCTACCGCTTCTCGGCGTCCCTCGAAGGCTGAAGCGCCCCCCCGTCCTGCCCGGCGGGCCTGCGCTGACGCCGGTGTCTCTCCCGCCCTAGACTCGACCGATGCCGCACCGCACCCGCAACGCATGGTTCCGCACGCTGGCGCAGTTGATCGCGGTGTTGGCGATCGCGGCCGCAATCGGCGTGATGAGCGGGTATCCGTGGCCGATCGTGACATTCGCCGCGCTCGGCGTAGTGGGCTGGCATTACTGGCGCCTGCGCGGTGTGCTGCTGCGGCTGACCGCACGCCAGCGGCTGGCACCGCCGCTTGGTGATGGGGTCTGGAACGAGCTCGATCGCCTGCTCTACCGCGGCCAGGCCGAGATGCGTGGGCGCAAGCGCCGGCTCATCGAAATGCTGCGCGCCTACCGCGCCGCCGCGGCCGCCCTGCCCGACGCGATCGTCGTCGTCGACCGCACTACCCAGCGCGTGCAGTGGTTCAACGAGGCCAGTGGTGCACTGCTGGGCCTGCAGTATCCGAGTGACATCGGGGCGCCGCTGGTCGCGAGGCTGCATCCCTTGCCGCTCGCGCACTGGCTTGCCGCAGGGCGTCATGCCGAGCCGATTGAAGCGCGCTCGCCGGTCAATCCGGCGGTCACGCTGACGCTGCGTTTGATCCCGTATTCCGACGAGCTGTGGATGCTGGTGGCGCGCGACGTCACGCGGCTGCTGCTGCTGGAACAGATGCGCCGGGACTTCGTGGCGAACGTCTCGCACGAGCTGCGCACGCCGCTCACGGTCGTGCACGGCTACCTCGACATGCTCGATCCGGCGGACAACCCCGATTGGGCGCCGATGCTCGCTGAAATGCAGCGCCAGTCGCAGCGCATGACCCAGCTCGTCGAAGACCTGCTGATGCTTTCGCGGCTGGAATCGCAGGACAGCCTGCCGGTCGAGGAGACGGTCGCGATGGCGCCGATGCTGGCTGCGCTGAGGCGCGAAGCGACCGCACTCAGTCAGAACCGCCACAAGATCACCGTCGAGGACGACGCGAGTGTGGATCTATGGGGCTCGCACCGCGAACTGCACAGCGCGTTCTCCAACCTCGTCAGCAACGCGATCCGTTACACGCCTGCGGGCGGCTCGATCCGCATCCGGTTTCGCCGCGATGGCAAAGGCGCTGCGCTCGAGGTGGTCGACAGCGGCTACGGCATCCCGGCCGCGCACCTGCCACGCGTGACCGAGCGCTTCTATCGCGTGTCGACCAGCCGTTCACGTGAGAGTGGCGGCACCGGGCTCGGCCTTTCGATCGTGAAGCACGTACTGAACCTGCACCAGGCCCGGCTCGGCATCGCAAGCGAAGTCGGTCGCGGCAGCACGTTCTCCTGCCACTTCAGCGCCGAGCGGCTACGATCGCGGGAACAATACGTACAGCCTGCATGAATACCTCCAGCGACCCGCGCACCACGCTCATCATCCCCACGCCGGAAACGGGCGACTCGCCGCCGGACGACCCGCTGCGCAGCCCGTCGCTGTACTTCAACCGCGAACTGTCGCAACTGGACTTCAATTTCCGTGTGCTCGCACACGCGCAGGACGAGCGCGTGCCGCTGCTCGAGCGGCTGAAATACCTGTGCATCAGCTGCACGAACCTCGATGAGTTCTTCGAAATCCGCGCGGGTACGCTGCGCCACGCGCAGGACCTCGGCTTCGGACCCGGCGCGGACGGACTGGCGCCGTCCACGGTGCTGGCGCGCATCCACGACCGGGCCGCGGAGCTTGTAAGCGCGCAGTACGACTGCTGGAACCGCGTGCTGCGCCCGGCGCTCGCCGAGGCCGGCATCCGAGTGATGGGGCGCGACCGCTGGAACGAGGCGCAGACGCAGTGGCTGCGGGATTACTTCCGCGACGAGATCATGCCGGTGCTGTCGCCGCTGGGTCTGGATCCGGCGCATCCGTTCCCGAAGATCCTCAACAAGTCGCTCAACATCGTCGTCGTGCTCGAGGGTCGTGATGCGTTTGGCCGCGCGGGCCATCTCGCCGTCGTGCGTGCGCCCCGGTCACTGCCACGCATCATCCAGGTGCCGGAGGAGATTTCCGGCGGGCCGAACGACTTCGTATTCCTGTCGGCAATGCTCGCCTCGTTCGTCGACGACCTGTTTCCGGGCATGCAGGTCAAGGGCGCGTACCAGTTCCGCGTCACGCGCAATTCCGAGCTGCTGGTCGACGAGGAAGAAGTCGACAACATCGCGCTCGCGCTGCGCGACGAGCTGGCCGGGCGCGGCTACCTGCGCGCGGTGCGGCTGGAGATCGCCGAACAGTGCCCGCCTGCGATCGTGCAGGCATTGCTGCACAACTTTGATCTGACCGAAAACGCGGTCTATCGCATCAACGGCCCCGTCAACCTCAGCCGTGTTCAGCAGATCTACGACCTCGTGCAGCGGCCGGAGCTCAAGTTTCCGCCGTATACGCCGCGCGTGCCGAAGGGCCTGGACACGATGTTCAAGACCGTCGCCGAGAACGACATGCTGCTGCACCACCCGTTCGACTCGTTCGCGCCGGTGCTCGAGCTGCTGAAGCAGGCCGCGGAAGACCCGAACGTGCTCGCGATCAAGCAGACGCTGTATCGCGCCGGCAAGGACTCGCCGATCGTGGAGCAGCTCGTGCAGGCTGCACGCAACGGCAAGGACGTGACCGTGGTCGTCGAGCTGCGCGCGCGCTTTGACGAGGAAGCGAACCTCGGACTGGCCGACCGGCTGCAGGAGGCCGGTGTGCAGGTCGTCTACGGCGTGGTCGGCTACAAGACGCACGCGAAGATGATGCTGATCGTGCGCCGCGAAGGTCAGAAGCTGCGCCGCTACGTGCACCTCGGCACCGGCAACTACCATTCCGGCACCGCGCGCGTTTACACCGATTTCGGCCTGATCAGCGCGGACCCGCGCATTGGCCACGACGTGCACCTGATCTTCCAGCAGCTGTCGGGCCTGGCGCCGTCGCTGAAACTCGAATGTCTGCTGCAGTCGCCCTTCACACTCCATGCCGGGGTGCTGGCGCGCATCGCCCGCGAGGCTGCGCATGCGCGGGCGGGCCGGCCCGCTCGCATCATCGCCAAAATGAATGCGCTCAACGAGCCGCAGGTGATCCGCGCGCTCTACGACGCGTCACAGGCGGGCGTGCAGGTCGACCTGATCGTGCGTGGGGCCTGCACGCTGCGGCCGGGGGTGCCAGGCGTTTCGGACAACATCCGGGTGCGATCGATCGTCGGGCGCTTCCTCGAGCACCATCGCGTGTACTGGTTCGCCAATGGCGAGGCGCCGGAGCTGTTCTGTTCGAGCGCGGACTGGCTGGAACGCAACCTGCTACGCCGCATCGAGACCGGCTTTCCGATCCTGGACCTGCATGCCGCCGAGCGTGTGTTCGACGAGGCGTTGAAGAACCACCTCGCCGACAACGTCAACGCATGGACGCTCGGCGCTGATGGGCACTACACGGCCATTCGCCCCGCCGACGGGGAGACGCCGCACTCCGCACAGGGTTCGCTGTTGGCCCGCATCTGCGGATAACGGATCATTTCCCCATGAATGGATTACTGCACACCGCGCGGCTTCCGCTGCAGGACGGCGACCTGCTGGCCGCCGTCGACCTGGGCTCGAACAGTTTCCACATGGTGGTGGCGCGTTACGTGCTGGGCCAGCTGCGGGTGGTTGATCGCATCAAGGAATCGGTGCGCCTTGCCGAAGGGCTCGATGCGCGCGGCGGGTTGGACCCGGTCGTGCGCGACCGCGCGCTCGAGTGTCTTGCGCGGTTCGGCCAGCGCGTGCGCGATATCCCGGCGCAGCGCGTGCGCGCGATCGCGACCAATTCGGTGCGCAGGCTGGCGGCGCCGCACGCGTTCCTGATGCCGGCTGAAAGCGCGCTCGGCCACGCGATCGAAATCGTCGCGGGCCGCGAAGAGGCGCGCCTGATCTACCTCGGCGTCGCGCACGCACAGCCGCCCAAGCCCGGTGAGCTGCGGCTGGTGATCGACATCGGCGGCGGCTCGACCGAATGCATCATCGGCTCGGGTTTCGAAGCGATCGAACGCGAGAGCGTGCAGCTGGGCTGCGTTGCGACGACGCGCCGGTTCTTCGATGACGGAAAACTCTCGCCCAAACGATGGCAGGAGGCGCTGGCTGAAGTCGCCACACAATTCCAGCAGTTCGCAAGCGGCTACCGGGCGCTGGGCTGGACCGAGGAGCTGGGCTCGTCGGGCACGATCAAGGCGATCGGTGGCATCTGCGCCGAACTCAAGCTCACCAAGGGCGCGGTCAGCGCCGACGCGCTTCCGGTCGTGCGCGACCGGCTGCTGCAGGCGTCGCACATCGACGACATCGACCTGCCGGGCCTGTCGGACGAGCGTCGCCCTGTGATCGCGGGCGGCATCCTGGTGCTCGAGGCGGCATTCGAGGCGCTGGGGCTCAATCGCATGCAGGTCAGCAAGGCCGCGATGCGCGAGGGCGTGCTGTACGACATGGTCGACCGCGGCAGCTCGCTGGACCCGCGCGAAACCGCGGTCGAGGCGATGATGGTGCGCTATGGCATCGACCGGACCCAGGCCGCTCGTGTCGAGGCCACCGCGTTGCGGCTGTTCGACCAGGTGGCGGTGCCGTGGTCGCTCGATGCGGACGACCGGCTGATGCTGTCGCGCGCGGCGCGCCTGCATGAGCTCGGACTTGCGATCGCGCACAGCAAGTACCACGTGCATGGCGCGTACGTGATCGAGCAGTCGGACATCGCTGGATTTTCGCGCCAGCAGCAGCAGTTCCTCGCCGCGCTGGTCCGCACGCACCGGCGCACGATTCCGAAATCGCCGTTCGAAGCGCTGCCCGATCGGCTGATGGCCCAGGTCCGACGCAGCACCGTGCTGCTTCGGCTCGCCGTGCTGCTGCACCGCGCGCATGAGGGCGATCCGATTCCCCAGCTGGATGCGCGGGCCGACGGAGACACACTCACGGTGACGCTGGCGCGGCGGTGGCTCGATGCACGTCCGCTGCTGAAAGCCGACCTGTTCTGCGAACCGGAGATGGTTGAACGCATCGGGATCACGCTGGCGTTCGAGACCGCGTGAGCCACAGCCATCCTGGCGGCCGGTTGCAGCCGGCGGCGCGCGTCATGCCCCGGTAGCCCCTCAGACACTGCCCGTGGCTGCGCAACTGCATGCATCCGGACCCGGGCTGCCATGAAACCGATGCACTGGCGGCGCCATCTCGGGCTGCGCGACATCGGCTGGTGTCTGCGCGCAAACCGCTCGTGCTCCGGTACCCGTGCACGGCCTTACTTCGCCGTGGTCAGCCGCCTTGGCGATGGCGCGGCCTGGTAGGTGCTGATGGCCGCGCTGTTGGTGCTGGGCGGGATCAGCGGGCTGATCGCCTCGGTGCACCGGGGATGACGGGCGCGATCGCGCTGGCGCCGTAGCGGGTGCTCAAACGCCATACGCAGCGGCCGCGTCGCTTCGTGTTGAGCCGCGCATCCGTGCACCGGTCGCGCCGCTCGACGAGTTCAGTTTTCCGTCCGACCACACGCTGCACGCGGTCGCGTTCAGCCTGGTCGCAATCACGCACTACCCGGCGCTGGCCTGGTTGCTGCTGCCATTCACCGCGAGCGTGGCTGCGTCCCGCGTCGTGTTGGGCCTGCACTACCCGGGCGATGTGCTCGCGACGACGGTGCTCGGGGCGGCGCTTACGGGGGGTTTCGCTGTGGATCTAGCCGTTCGCGGGTTGATTTCGAAACCGATCCCGCGCGCTTCCATGCTTCTCGTCGACCGACAGCGCGCGCGGCGGCGATACCGGACGGTGGGCCGCCGGCATCCAAGTGCGTAGGCTATGGCGATGAACTATCGCCACGCCTTCCATGCCGGTAACCATGCCGACGTCCTCAAGCACGTCGCACTGCTGGCCATCTGCGATGCGCTGACCGCCAAGCCTACCCCGCTGTTCGCGCTGGACACCCACGCAGGACGCGGGCTCTACGCGCTCGACAGCAACTCCGCCCTGCGCACCGCGGAGGCCGAGGGTGGCATCAGCCGGCTGTTCGCGGAGGCGCCGAAGCACCCGGCCATTGCGCGTTACCTCGCCGCAGTGCGCGCCTGTCGCGGCGAGCACGGGCAGGCGAGCTATCCGGGCTCACCATGGCTGCTGGCCCATGCCCTCCGCCCCGACGACCGCATCGCGGCGTGTGAACTGCTTCCCGAAGAAGCCGGCCAGCTGGCGGCGAATTTCGAGCAGGACCCCCGCGTGGCCGCGCACGCCCGCGACGGCTATGCCGCGATGAGGGCGCTGCTTCCGCCGCGCATCGGCGAAGTGCGCTACAACCGCGGCCTGGTGCTGATCGACCCGCCGTACGAGGCGCAGCTCGAAGAGCTCGACACCGCGATCGGCGCGCTGCGGGAGGGCCTGACGCGCTGGCCGCAGGGCACGTTCGCACTGTGGTATCCGATCAAGCTGCGCCGATCGCTGCAGCCGTTTTACCGCCGTGCCCATGCCCTGCCGGCGAAATCGGCGTTCGTCGCCGAGTTGCTGGTGCGCGCGGACGACTCGCCGCTGCGCATGAACGGCAGCGGGCTGCTGCTGCTCAACGCGCCGTGGCGGCTGGACGAGACGCTGCGTTCGGCACTGCCGCTGCTCGCCCGCGCGCTAGGCGAAAACGGCGCGTCGTGGCGGGTGGACTGGCTGAAGCAGCCGAGCTGATCCGCGGCCGCGGCGGCGTTGGCCCACTAGGCAATGGCCGAGTCGTTGACCTGACGCGCTGACCGGGCGCACCTGTCAGGCGCGTGAGCGGCAAGGCCCGCCCCGTACGCGGGCCTGTCGCTGCAGGAATCCGCTGCACACCGGGCATGCAACGGCCTTGTGCGAAACTCGCGCCCTCATTTCAGCCTCAAGCGCCCATGCCCGCAGCCAGCCTTCTCGCACTGATCGACGACATCGCCACGATCCTCGACGACGTGGCGGTCATGACCAAAGTGGCCACCAAGAAGACCGCCGGCGTGCTCGGCGACGACCTCGCGCTGAACGCGCAGCAGGTCTCGGGCATCCGCGCCGATCGCGAGCTGCCGGTCGTCTGGGCGGTGGCGAAAGGCTCGCTGGTCAACAAGGCCATCCTGGTGCCGGCCGCGTTGCTGATCAGCACGCTTGCGCCTTGGGCGGTCATCCCGCTGATGATCATCGGCGGCGCGTTCCTGTGCTACGAGGGCGTCGAGAAACTCGCGCACAAGCTGCTGCACAGCAAATCCGAGGACGTGGCCGGCCATGCAGCCCACCTGCAGGCCGTGGCCGACGAAAGCGTCGACATGGTCGCGTTCGAGAAGACCAAGATCAAAGGCGCGATCCGCACCGACTTCATCCTGTCGGCCGAGATCATCGTGATCACGCTCGGCACCGTCGCCGCGCAGCCATTCATGAGCCGGCTCGCGGTGCTGGTGTCGATCTCGCTGATCATGACCGTCGGCGTGTACGGGCTGGTCGGTGGCATCGTCAAACTCGACGACCTGGGCCTGGCGATGACCCGGCGTAACGACGGCGGCAGCCGCGCGATCGGCGCCGCGATCCTGCGCACCGCGCCGTTGCTGATGAAGTTCCTGTCGATCGCGGGCACGGCCGCGATGTTCCTGGTCGGCGGCGGCATCCTCGTCCACGGCATCCCGGTGCTCGAGCACTTCATCGAGCCCTACAAGGGCGGGTTCACCGGCACGCTGCTGTCGATGCTGTTCGATGCCGCGGTCGGCATTGCGCTGGGCATCGCGGTGCTGCTGGTCGTGCAGGGCATCAAGAAGCTACGCGGGCGTCACTGAGCCCTCGGCGTCGACTTCATCGCTGGGGTCACGGGATTACCGAACCGGGGCGTGGACTGTCGCACGCTCGATAACGGCGCGAGTCGCCCCCGCTGCGACGCAGGCAGTTGCTCCCGGCCGAGAGGCCGGGAAGCGCCCATCAACCGATCACCAGCACGTTCTGCGCGACCGCGCCGAGCACGCCTGCGCCGACCACGATCCCCGCCACCGGCCAGTGCCAACGCGTCAGGCCGACGTACACCACCACCGCGATCACCAGCGCGAACACCACTGCCGGGATTTCCTGCCCCGTCAGCAGCGCCCCACCGAACCACAGCGCCAGGTGCGCGATCACGCCGACCACCGCGGCGGTAACCGCCGACAGCGCGGCCGCGATCGCGCCGGTTTCGCCGATGCGGTCGATCCACGGTGCAAACGTCAGCACGAACAGGAAACTCGGCAGGAACGTCGCCCATAGCGTCACCGCCGTGCACAGCAGTGCCGACGCGAGCGGGGTCGCGAGGTCGGGATGCTGCCAGCCGCCGACGAAGCCCACGAACTCCAGCACGAGCACGAGCGGCCCCGGCGTCGTCTCGGCCAAGCCCAACCCGGCCATCATCTGGCCCGCGTCGAGCCAGCCGTGCGACTGCACCGCCTGCTCGGCGACGTATGGCAGCACGGCGTAGGCCCCGCCGAACGTGACCAGCGCGGCCTTGCTGAAGAACAGGCCCATCGCGAAGGCCGTGCTGTCGACGCCCGGCCATGCCGCCAGCGCGAGCAGCGGCAGCCACCAGGCGAGCAGCAGCGCCGTAGCCACGCGCGCCATTCGCGCAAACCCGGCGCGTCGATCCGCCGGCGGCGGCATCGATTCCGACGCCGCGGCGGGCGCGCCATGCCGGGCCGGCGGCGCAAGCCAACCCGGGCGCCAGCGATGCGCGGCAAGCCCGGCCAGCGCGGCGCCGAGTATCAGCAGCGGAAACGGCAGCGGCGTGAACGCGATCAGCAGCAGCGCGGCCAGCGCGAGCACCAACGCGAACGGTGTCTTCAGCACCCGCCCGCCGATCTTGCGCGCCGCGTGGGCAATGATGCCCAGCACCGCGGCCTGCAGCGCGAACACGATGCCCACCGCAACCGGCGACTCGCCGAAACGCAGGTACAACCAGCTCAGCAGAGCCAGCAGCACTGCGGCCGGCAGCACGAACAGTGCCCCTGCAACCAGGCCGCCGCGCATGCCGTGCAACCGCCAGCCCAGCCATGCGGCCAGCTGCATCGCCTCCGGGCCGGGCAACAGCATGCAGAAGTTGAGCGCGCGCATGAACGACGTTTCGTCGACCCAACGCCGCTTGTCGACAAGTTCGGAATGCATGACCGCGATCTGGCCGGCCGGGCCGCCAAAGCTGATGCAGCCGAGCACGAACCAGAACCGCAATGCGGACGCGAACGAAGGAGTGGCGATAGCGGATTCAGTCTGCGAGTTCATGACGCACCTTTTTTAGCAGCCTCGCCCGAACGAGCTCGTAGCTGCGGCGGATCAGCGCGCGCAGCTCGCCACTCGCGATGCACGAAGGCACTGGCAACTGCACCCATCGCGCAAGCGCAAGGTACGGAGCGGGAACGAATCCGGGCTGGCCGGCCAGCTCCAGGAACCGCCCGTCCTCGGCTGTGAAGCTGATCGCGCCTGCCTGCGGGCCTTGAACGCACAGCACGCAGAACATCTTGCCGGCTACCGAAAACACGAGATCGTCCTGCCATTTGAGCTGCGCCTCGACAACCGGCCAACGGGTCAGGTCACGCAGTTCGACCTCATCCATGTCGACACCGAATGAAGGAGTGGACACAGGGCAGTGTGCCAACATCGGGAACATGATGGATCGAGCACGACTTCCGCCCTGGCACGAACGCCAGCGCCTTCCGAACGGACGCGAGCTGCTGATCCGGCCGATCAGGCCGGAGGACGCCGAACCGCTGCGCGCCGGCTTCGCACTGCTGCAACCCGAAGAGGTCAGGCAGCGTTTTCTCTACACGATGGGCGAGCTGACACCCGAGATGGCCCAGCGCTTCACGCGGATCAGTCCGCGTAACGAGTTCGCGCTGGTCGCCGCCGAACCGCTGCCCCCGGGCGAAGCGCTGATCGGCGCGGTTGCCCGTATCGCGGTCGACGAGAACGGCCGCGATGGCGAGTTCGCGATTCTCGTCAGCCGCTACGTCGCGAACATGGGTGTTGGCCGTTACCTGATGACGCGGCTCGTCAAATGGGCCCGCGGACGCAGGTTGCAGCGCCTGTACGGCGACGTGCTGGAAAGCAACCAGCCGATGATCTCGCTCGCGGAGTCGATCGGCTTCCTGCGCACGCCGGGCGATGACCCGGGCATGGTGCGGATGGTGCTGGACCTGCGCAATCTGCACTGACGCACGCGATGCGTCGCAGTGATGCAAATAGAAACGCCGCGCCCCGAAAGGCGCGGCGTTTTCATTGAAGCAGCGCCGACGACTCAGACCAGCGTCAGCGTGACGTCGACGTTGCCCCTCGTGGCGTTCGAGTACGGGCATACGTCATGGGCCTGGTCGACCAGCGACTGCGCCTGCTCGCGTGGCAGGCCCGGCAACGCAACTTTCAGCTCCGCTTCGATGCCGAACCCGCCCGGGATCGGGCCGATGCCGACGCTGCCCTCGACACGCGTCTCGGCGGGCAGCGTCACGTTCTCACGGGCAGCCACGTACTTCAGTGCACCCAGGAAACACGCGGAATAACCGGCCGCGAACAGCTGTTCCGGGTTGGTGCCCTCGCCACCCGTACCGCCGAGCTCGCGGGGCGTGGCGAGCTTCGCATCCAGCGCGCCGTCGGATGACACGGCGCGACCGTCGCGGCCGCCGGTCGCCGTCGCCTGGGCGGTGTAGAGCACTTTTTCGATCGACATCGTTGAACTCCTGACAGTTGGAATGAGTGCGTGCGCGGGCTGCGGCGAATCGGTAGGCGCCAGCTCGCCAGCCGTCACCCGGCGCCGGGTCGCGCACCGACCGCAGGGCCTCTGACAGCGGCAAGACGCTCCACGGCGATGCGGCGGCATGCCCGCTGCGGGGTGGCAACCAAGCCGCGCGCCGACGAGCACATGGCGGCCAGACGCGGAGGACGCGAGTACCTGCGAACGCTGCGGGCGCGGCAGCATGGGCGCAATCTAGATAGCGCGCGGTGAAGTTGAAAGCGACGCGTCGCGACGGTGGGTTCCAGCCGCGCAACGCCGGTCCCGCGCGGGCAAGCGTGCTCGGCGCGTGGACGGAAGCCGCGGGGGCATCCCGTAGAATCGGCGCCCCGCACGCCGCCGGCGCCGCGTGCAGCCCCCGCCTGCGAACTGCGATTTCATGCCGAACTCCCCGTTTCCGATTCCCCCGCTTCCACGTGCGGGCCAGCAACGCGCGTGGTGGCGTGCGCCGGCCTCGCCTTCGGCGCTCGCGTTCCACATTGCTGCCGCCGCGAGCGCCCATGCGGGCCCGCTGCTGGTCGTCGCGCGCGACAACCACGCCGCACACCAGCTGGAAACCGACCTGCGCACCCTGCTCGCCTGCGATATGCAGCGCGACGGTCAGGTACCGATGCTGCAGCGCGGCGCCTGGCCGCCGGTGCTGCATTTCCCCGACTGGGAAACGCTGCCGTACGACCAGTTCAGCCCGCACCCCGACCTCGTCAGCCAGCGCCTGGCCGCGCTGCACCGGCTGCCGACACTCGAGCGCGGCGTCGTCGTGGTGCCCGTGCAGACCCTGATGCAGCGCCTGGCGCCGCCGAAGCACGTGGTTGGCGGCAACTTCGACATCCGCGTCGGGCAGACACTCGACCTGGACGCCGAGAAGCGCCGCCTCGAAGCGGCCGGCTACCGCCACGTGCCGCAGGTGCTGGACCCGGGCGATTTCGCCGTGCGTGGCGGCCTGCTCGATGTGTACCCGATGGGCGCCGAGCAGCCGTTCCGAGTCGAGCTGCTGGACGAGGACATCGACACGATCCGGCTGTTCGATCCCGAATCGCAGCGGTCGCTGGAAAAGGTCGATTCGATCCAGCTGCTGCCCGGGCGCGAACTGCCGCTGGACGAGGCGTCGATCAAGCGCGCACTCGACGCGCTGCGTGAGCGCTTCGACGTCGACACCCGCCGCAGCACGCTCTACCAGGATCTCAAGGCCGGCCACGCGCCGGCGGGCGTGGAGTACTACCTGCCGCTGTTCTTCAAGGAAACGGCCACGCTGTTCGACTACCTCGGCTCGAACATGCTGCCGATCATCGGCGATGGCGTGTTCGGGGCTGCCGAGCAGTTCTGGCAACAGACCGGCGAGCGTTACGACCAGCGCCGGCACGACGTCGAGCGCCC
Source organism: Lysobacter korlensis (assembly GCF_042434515.1). NCBI lineage: Bacteria > Pseudomonadati > Pseudomonadota > Gammaproteobacteria > Lysobacterales > Lysobacteraceae > Lysobacter > Lysobacter korlensis. The sequence goes on along the minus strand of NZ_JBHLTG010000001.1, from coordinate 1,378,788 downwards.
GCTGCTGCCGCCCGGCGAGCTGTACCTCTCGCCGGAAGCCCTGCGCGAACGGCTGAACCAGGCCAACCGCGTCGAGGTCTGCGGCGAAGGCCACGTGCAGCTCGAGCGCGCGCATGCGCTCGGCGACCAGCCGGCGCCGCTGCTGCCGGTCGCAGCGCGCGACCAGGCGCCGGCCGAGGCGCTCAAATCCTTTCTGTCGAACTACCCCGGCCGCACCCTGGTCGCCGCGGATTCCGCCGGCCGCCGCGAGGCACTGCTCGAACTGCTGCGCGCCGCCGGGCTGGAACCGCAGGTCGTACCCGACTGGGGTGCGTTCGCCGGCAGTTTCGACACGGGCACGGCCGGCAACGCAGGCGCGCCGGCGCGCGTGGCACGCAACGATGCGACGACCGTGCCCCGCTTCGCGATCGCCGTGGCTCCGCTCGAGGACGGCTTCGCGCTGACCGAGCCGCCGATCGCGGTGCTCACCGAGCGCCAGCTGTTTCCCGAACGCGCAAGCCAGCCGCGCCGCCGCAAGCGCGCCGGCCGCGAGCCCGAGGCGATCATCCGCGACCTCGGCGAGCTGTCCGAGGGTGCGCCGATCGTGCACGAGGACCACGGCGTCGGCCGGTACCGCGGCCTCGTCACGCTCGACGTCGGCGGCACGCCGGGCGAGTTCCTCGACATCGAGTACGCGAAGGGCGACCGCCTCTACGTGCCGGTCTCGCAGCTGCACCTGATCAACCGCTACTCCGGCGCATCCGAAGAAACCGCGCCGCTGCACTCGCTCGGCGGCGAGCAGTGGACCAAGGCCAAGAGAAAGGCCGCGGAGAAAGTCCGTGACGTCGCTGCGGAACTGCTGGAAATCCAGGCCAAGCGACGGGCCCGCGCGGGCCTTGCGATCGACGTCGACCGGGCGATGTACGAGCCGTTCGCGGCGACGTTCCCGTTCGAGGAAACACCCGACCAGGCTTCGGCGATCAGCGCCGTGATCGTCGACCTGCAATCAAGCCAGCCGATGGATCGCGTGGTCTGCGGCGACGTCGGCTTCGGCAAGACCGAAGTCGCGGTGCGCGCGGCGTTCGCCTCGGCGATCGGCGGCAAGCAGGTGGCCGTGCTGGTGCCGACCACGCTGCTGGCCGAGCAGCATTACCGCAACTTCAAGGATCGTTTCGCGGACTGGCCGCTTCGTGTCGAGGTGCTGTCGCGCTTCAAATCGAAAAAGGAGATCGCCGCCGAACTGGAGAAGGTTGCCGAAGGCACGATCGACATCATCGTCGGCACGCACCGGCTGTTGCAGCCGGACGTGAAGTTCAAGGACCTCGGCCTGGTCATCGTCGACGAAGAACAACGCTTCGGCGTGCGGCAGAAAGAGGCGCTGAAGGCACTGCGCGCGAACGTGCATCTGCTCACGCTGACCGCGACGCCGATCCCGCGCACGCTGAACATGGCCATGGCCGGGCTGCGCGATCTGTCGATCATCGCCACGCCGCCCGCGCACCGCCTCGCGGTGCAGACGTTCGTGGTGCCCTGGGACGACGCGCAGCTGCGCGAGGCGTTCCAGCGTGAGCTCGCGCGCGGCGGCCAGGTGTACTTCCTGCACAACGACGTAGAAAGCATCGGCCGCATGCACCGGCAGCTCGAGGAACTGGTGCCCGGCGCGCGCATCGGCGTCGCGCACGGGCAGATGCCCGAACGCGAACTCGAGCGCGTGATGCTCGATTTCCACAAGCAGCGCTTCAACGTGCTGCTGTCGACCACGATCATCGAATCCGGCATCGACATCCCGAACGCGAACACGATCATCATCAACCGCGCGGACAAATTCGGCCTGGCGCAGCTGCACCAGCTGCGCGGCCGCGTCGGCCGCTCGCACCACCGCGCCTATGCGTACCTCGTGATTCCCGACCGCAAGGCGATCACGGAGGACGCGAAGAAACGCCTCGATGCGATCGCCGCGATGGACGAGCTGGGTGCAGGCTTCACGCTGGCCACGCACGACCTCGAGATCCGCGGCGCTGGCGAGCTGCTCGGCGAAGACCAGAGCGGGCAGATGACGGAGGTCGGATTCAGCCTGTACACCGAGCTGCTCGAGCGCGCGGTGCGCTCGATCCGCCGTGGCCAGCTGCCGGACGTCGACCTGCAGGAAGCGCGCGGCGCGGATGTCGAGCTCAGCATTCCCGCACTGATTCCCGACGACTACCTGCCGGACGTGCACACGCGCCTGACGCTCTACAAGCGCATCAGCAGCGCACGCGATGCGGGCGAACTGCGCGAGTTGCAGGTCGAGATGATCGACCGCTTCGGCCTGCTGCCGGACGCCACGAAGAACATGTTCGCGATCGCCGAGCTCAAACAGCAGGCAACCGAGCTCGGCATCCGCAAGCTGGACCTCGGCGAGAAAGGTGGGCGCGTGCAGTTCACCGAAAAGCCCAGCGTGGACCCGATGGCGGTCATCCGCCTGGTGCAGGGGCAGCCGAAGTCGTACCAGATGGACGGGCCGGACAAGCTGCGGATCAAGCTGGACCTGCCGGACGCGGCCGCCCGCCTGAATGCGGCACGCGGCCTGTTCGCCCTACTCGCGAAGGGGTGATACGAAGCTGCAACATCACGCGATATTCACTCTTCCGGGCCCGTGCGCGTCGTATAAACACGCGGTCATCACGCGTTGATCCCGGAGCCGCCGCTTGTCGTCCACCCGAACCCGCCAGCCGTCGCCGGCCGACGCGACGGCCGGCCAGTCGCCGGCGCGCCCGGACCTGCTCGAGGCGCTGGACGCACTCGATGCGTTCGAGCAGTCGCTCGGGACCACGGGCGACGCGCATGAGGTACTAGACGCCGCTGCCGCGCTGACGGTCTCGCTGCTTGCGGCTGATGCGGTGGTGATCGACGCCCGCGACACATGCGCGCTCCCCTCGGTCCCGGCGCCGGTCATCGCCGGCGCGCGAGCCGCCGACGTTGATGCACTGCGCGGAGCGGTGCTCGCGAACGCAGCCGATGCGGACGCACTGGATGTGCGCTTCCGGACAGCCGGTTTTCCCACCGCGAACAGCGTGCCGCTGCGCCGCGACGGTTCGGCCGATGGCACGTTGACGGTGCTGTTCCGCCGCCCACGCTCGCTGGATGCCCAGGACGGCCGCGTGCTGACGTTGTGCGCCCGCATCGTCGCCCGCTTTCTGGACCGGCTCGCGACGCAGGAACGGCTGCGCGAGAGCGAGGACCGTTACTTCAGCCTGATCGACGAAACCAATGCGGCCGTGCTGCAGGCGACGCCCGACGGACGCATCTGCCACGCGAACCGCTATGCGTGCGGGATGTTCGGCTACGACGAAGCCGAACTGCTCGGCATGCACCTGTTCGACATCACCGCCGAAGACAGCCTGGACAGCACGCGCGACGCACTCAAACGCCTGGGCGGCGACGGCCAGGCCGTGGTCTACGAAAAGCGCTACCGCCGCAAGGATGGCTCGCAGCTCTGGGCCAGCTGCAGTGCGAGCGCGCTGGTCGACGCCGGTGGCCAGGTCCAGCGGCTGCTGTCGGTCATCGTCGACCTTGGCGAGCGCCAGCGCTCGGAGGCGCTGCAGCGCGGGCTGCGCGAGGTGCTCGAGCGCGTCGCTGGTGGCGAGCCCACCCCGGAGGTGCTCGGTGAGCTGGTGCACGTGCTCGAACGGGCCTCCAAGCGCGGGCTCGTGGGCGCGATGACGCTGTTCGACGCCAAGAGCGTGCGGCTGCGCACCATCGCTGCCCCTTCGATGCCCGCCGCGTACCACGAGGCGATCGCCAGCGCGGTCAACGGGACCGGCCTGCATCCCGATACCCCCGCAACGACCGCGCTGCTCGAGCGCATCTGCGATTCGCTGTGCCCGATCGCGTCTGAGCACGGGCTGCACGCATGCAAGGCGATTCCGATCGTCTCCAGCCGCGGGCGCACGCTGGGCCTGTTCGTCGCGCACTACCGCGACGACCGCGAACTCGATCGCGCCGACTGCGAACTGCTCGACATCGCCACGCGCACGGCCGCGCTCGCCGTCGAACGCGCGCTGGTCGAACAGGCGCTGCGCGAAAGCGAAAACCGCTTCCGCACGATGGCCGACCACGCCCCAATGATGATCTGGGTGACCGAGTCGGACGGCAGCTGCAGTTACCTCAGCCAGTCGTGGTTCGAGTTCACCGGCATCAGCGCGCTGACGCGGCTGCGCGATAGCTGGCTGGCCTGCATCCACGACGACGACCGCGCACGCGTGCTGACGGTCTATCGCATGGCGCAGGCGCGCCGGCGCCCCGTCCGCGTCGAGTACCGGCTGCGGCGGCACGACGGCCAGTACCGGTGGGTGCTGGACGCCGCCGCGCCGCGCATCGATGAGGACGGCTCGCTGCTCGGCTTCATCGGCTCGGTGCTGGAAATAGACGAACACCGCCGGCGAGAGCGCGACGCGCGCTTCGCTGCGCAGCTGCAATCGGCGCTGGCCCAGCTCGACGATGCGGACGAGATCATGCACGTGGCGGCAGACCGCATCTGCAGGTACTTCAACATCCCCACTCTCGTGTTCGCCGACGTCGAGGAAGACCGCAACCAGGCCACGGTCGTGCACCTGCACGGCGACGCGCGCGTCACCGCGACCCCGCGCACGCTGGCCGACGTGATCGACGACAGCTTCATCGCGCCACTGCAGAGCGGCCATGCGATCACCGTGCACGACGTGGCGACCGACCCGCGCACGACGCCGAGGCTGGACGAATACCGCAAGCGCGACATCGGCGCGGTGCTGATCGTGCCGTTCCCGAGCGGCGGCCGCTGGCGCTTCGTCATGGTGGCGCAGGACACCACGGCGCGGATCTGGCGCGACGACGAGCGTGAGCTGCTGCACGAACTCACCGCACGCGTGCACCTGCGCCTCGAGCGCGCCCGCGCAAACCTCGCGATGCGCCAGAGCCGCGAGCAGTACCGCATGCTGTTCGAGTCGATCGACGAAGGCTTCTGCGTCGTCGAAATGCTGTTCGATGCCGACGGCTGCGCGAACGACTACCGCTTCCTCGAACTCAATCCCGCGTTCGAGCGACACAGCGGCCTGCGCAATGCGCTCGGACGCACGATGCGCGAACTGGTGCCGCAGCATGAGGATCACTGGTTCCGCACGTTCGGCGAAGTTGCCCAGAGCGGCCGCCCGGTGCGTCTGGAAGCGCAGGCGCGCGCGATGCAGCGGTGGCTCGACGTGTATGCATTCCGCATCGGCAATGCGACCGACGGCCGTATCGCGGTGCTGTTCAGTGACATCACCGGCCGCAAGCAGACCGAGGAAGCGCTGCGACGCAACGAGGAAAGGCTGCGGCTGGCGTTGGTAACCGGGCGGCTGGGTTCATGGCAGCTCGACCTTCTGACGATGGACTTCACCTGCACCGCGCTGTGCAAGGCGCACTACGGGCTTTCCTCCGATGCGGCTCTGAACTACGCGCGGCTGTGGGGCGAGCTGGTGCATCCCGACGACCGCGACATGATGCAGAACGAGCTGCGTGCCGCGATCGAACACCACCGCGATTACGAAGCCGAATACCGCGTGGTCTGGCCCGATGGCAGCGTGCACTGGCTGGTCGCGCGTGGCCGCGCCGGCTACGACACGACCGGCCGGGCCGTCGCGGTGGCGGGCGTCACGCTCGACATCACCGAGCGACGCCAGACCGAAGATGCGCTGCGCGATGCCGACCGCCGCAAGGACGAGTTCATCGCGACGCTCGCGCACGAGTTGCGCAACCCGCTCGCCCCGTTGCGTCACTGCCTGCACATCCTGCAGATGGACTCGGCCGGCGCCACCGATACGCCGCGCCTGCACGCGATGATGGACCGGCAGGTGCGCCACCTGGTGCGCCTGGTCGACGACCTGCTCGAGGTATCGCGCATCAGCCGCGGGAAGATCGAGCTGCGGCCGGAGAGCGTCGACCTCGCGCAGGTGATCCACCACGCCGTCGAGACCAGTCGCCCGCTGATCGATGCCGGGCGCCATGCGCTCGAACTCGAACTCGCGCCCCAGCGGCTGATGCTGGATGCCGACCCGATCCGCCTGGCCCAGGTGTTTTCGAACCTGCTCAACAACGCTGCGAAGTACACGCCGCATGGCGGGCGCATCGTGGTGTCGGCCGCGGCGGAAGACGGCGTGGCCGTCGTGCGCGTGCGCGACACCGGCGTCGGTATTCCTGTCGAGATGCTGCCGCGCGTGTTCGACATGTTCAGCCAGGTCGATCATTCGCTGGGCCAGGCGCAGGGCGGTCTCGGCATCGGCCTGACGCTGGTGCGCAGCCTGGTCGAACTGCACGGCGGCACCGTCTGCGCTGCGAGCGCGGGCAAGGGCATGGGCAGCGAATTCACCGTGCGTCTGCCGTTGAGTGTGCTGCCGCAGCCGGTGCAACCGGACACGAGCCTGCGCACAGCCGGACCCGCTGCTGGCGCACAGCGCCTGCTGGTGGTGGACGACAACCGCGAAAGCGCCGATTCGCTCGCGATGTTCCTGCGCCTGTGCGGCAAGGACGTGCACGTGGCCTACGACGGCGAAGCGGGCATCGATGCCGCGGCCAGGCTGCGGCCGGACGCGATGCTGGTCGATATCGGCATGCCGGGGCGCAATGGCCACGACGTCTGCGCGCACATCCGCGCGCAGCCTTGGGGCGATTCGCTTGCGATCTTCGCGGTTACCGGCTGGGGACAGAAGGACGACCGCGAGCGCAGCGAACGCACCGGTTTCGACGCGCATCTCGTAAAGCCGGTCGATCCCGACGCCCTGCTCGCGCTGGTCGACGAGGCCTGCCGCGCACGCCGCGAGCGCACGCCACTGTGAACCGGTCGGCGGGCATCCGGTGCGCGATGTCGCGCACACGGCAATTCATGCATGCGACCGCCGCGCCGCTGCTCGTACTGGCTTACGCCACGCTGGCCACAGCGTGTGCGAGCGCGCCGCGCGCCGAGCCAGACGGTGCAACGTTCGTGATCGTCCGCCACGCGGAAAAAGCCACCGACGATACGCGCGACCCGACGCTGACCGCAGTCGGGCAAGCGCGTGCCGAACGGCTGGCGACGATGCTCGCGGATGCGCGGTTGAAAGCTGTCTACGCAACCGGCTTCCGCCGCACGCAGGCGACGGCGCAGCCTGCGGCCCGTGCACACGGCTTAACCGTCGAGACCTACGACGCGCGATCCGCCCCCGCCGACCTGGCGGCGCAGCTGCGCGCGCGGCATACGGATGGCACTGTGTTGATCGTCGGCCACAGCAATACGGCACCGGCGCTCGCGGCGGCACTGTGCGCATGCCCGGTCGAGCCCATGGCGGAGACCGAGTACGGCATCCACTACCGCCTGCACGCGTCCGCAGCGAGCGAGGCTCCTGCCCGGCTCGAGGTGGCGTCGTGGTGATCCGCGCGTACGGCACGTTCCGGCTCGACGCGGGCTTCCCCGGCTGGGATGGCAGCGAACACGGCGCGCGCTTGCTGCAGAGCGAACTGGCCTCGCAGGTCCAGCTCAGCGACGCGCTGCGGATGCCGCTGCGCACCATTGCCGGCTTCAGCGCGGCCGACACCGACGACGGCCGCGTGCGCGCGGCGGCCGTGCTGCTCGACGTACAGACTCTCGAGCCGCTGCATGCCGAGGTCTGCAAGTTTCCCGCTCCGCTGCCGTATGTGCGCGAACTGCTGGGCTTCCGCGCGCTGCCCGCGATGCTGGAGACCCTGTCGGCGCTGCCGCGCGAGCCCGACCTGGCGATGGTGGAGGGCCACGGCATCGCCCATCCGCGGCGGTGCGGGCTGGCGACGCATTTCGGCCTTGCGAGTGGGCTGCCGACGATCGGCGTTGCACGTGGGCGCCTTGCCGGTGCGTTCGTCGAGCCCGGCCCGCTCGAGGGCGAGGCCTCGCGCCTGCGCGACGGCGACCAGCAGATCGGCTGGGCCGTGCGCACGCGCAGCGAGTCACCGCCGATCTTCGTATCGCCCGGCCATCGTGTCTCGCTTGCGGCCTCGCTCGAGTACAGCCTTCAAATGCAGTGCGGCCACCGGCTGCCCGAGCCGGTGCATCTCGCACGCCGGCTGGCGACGCAGCCGGACGAATGGGCACGGCCGCGGCGGCGTGGCATGCGCGACACGCATTCATCCCGCCTGGTCTAGCCTGTCCACTTGCCGGGATTGAGGCTCCGCATGAAACAGCATTCCGCCCTGTCACTGATGCTGGCCGGCTGCGCGCTTGCAGGCTGCACGAGCGCCGGACCTGCTGGTCAGACCGATCAGGCCAACGCTAGCGCCGGCGCTACCACCGCCGAGACCGTCACTCTCGCCCCGGGGAACGCGGCCCCGCTCCCAGCCGGCGCGCAACTGCGCTTCGTGTCGGTGGAATCGGACTCGCGTTGCCCGCCGCAGGTGCAGTGCATCCACGCCGGCGAAGCGGTGCTGTTGTTCGAACTGAAACCCGGGAATGGCAAGCCCGAGCCGCTGCGCCTGACGACCACACCGCCCGCGGATCGCGTGTCGGTGCGCGGCTGGCAGCTGACGCTGCTCGAACTCGACCGCTCGTCGCCGCCAAAAGCGACCCTTCGGCTCGCGCGCCGAGCTGAATAGGGGCGGTAAAGCCTTTTGCATCAACGCTTTCCGTCGCTTTGTGCCCTGCAGTGTCAGTGCTCCAACGCATTGCGGCCGAGGTCACAAAATTCGACACGAAGCGTTTGTCAACCCCCAAAAAAGGGACTATGTTCAGTCCAGGCCGCACGGTTCCGCGGCCACACGGGGGATTCATGAACAGAGCTTTTTTCAGCCTGCCGATCCTGCTGGCGCTCGCCGCCGGTGCACAGGCCCAGTCATCGCCGGGCGCGGTCGCGTGCCCACAGCTCCCGGCCGACTCCGGCCTGGCTTGGCAGCACAAGGCGACGGCCACATCCGACTTCTGCCGCGCACTCCGCGCTGACGGGTCCGAGGCATTCGGACTGTTCATCGCGAACGAATCGCCATTCCGGCCGCGCCGCCGCGACCAGGCGGAAGAAGCGTCGATCGATGGCCGTCAGGTGCAGTGGTACCGGAGCGAACTGGCCGCACAGCCGGGCATCCAGGCACGCGAGACCCTGATCGAGCTGCCAGGCGGCCGCGTCGCACACGTCTGGGTGCAGGCGAAGTCGGAGCAGCAGTTGAACGAGGCACTCGCGCAGACCACGAACCTGCGCTTCCGGGCTGCCCAGCTCAGCAGCAAGTGATTTCCGGCGGCGGCGGGACCAGTGCCTGCCGCCGCGGACGAAGGCGCCTAGAAGCGCCCTTCCTGGAAATCGACGAAAGCCTGCATCAGTTCCTGCCGGGTGTTCATCACGAACGGCCCGTGCCTTGCGACCGGCTCGCGCAGAGGCCGGCCTGCGACGAGGATCAGCCGGGCACCGGCGTCACCGGCCTGCAGCACGACGCGTTCGCCACCGCCAAGCACGCCAAGCTCCTGCGCCCGCATTTCGCGCCGCTGATCGCCCTCGCCCACGTGCACCGTGCCTTCGTACGCGTAGACGAACGCGTTATGGCCAACCGGCAGTGAGTAGTCCCAGCGCGCGCCGGCATCGAGCGACACGTCGAGGTACACCGGCGCGGTCGTCGCATCTCCGTCGCCGTACACCGGGCCCACGGCCTCGCCGATGCGGCCCGCGATGAGCTTGACCTGCACGCCAGGCGCCGGCGCCACCTGCACGATGCGGTCAGGGTCGAACTCCTGATACCGCGGCTCGCACATCTTCTCGCGTGCCGGCAGGTTCACCCACAGCTGGAAGCCGCGCATGCGGCCTTCCACCTGCTCGGGCATTTCCGAATGCACCAGCCCACGGCCCGCGGTCATCCACTGCACGCTGCCGGGCACGAGCACGCCTTCGTTGCCGTGGTTGTCGCGATGGCGCATGCGGCCGTCGAGCATGTAGGTCACGGTCTCGAAGCCGCGGTGCGGATGGTTCGGGAAACCCGCCAGATAGTCCTCCGGCCGGTCGGTACCGAACTCGTCGAGCATCAGGAACGGATCGAGATCCGGCAACTGGGGCGTGCCGATGACGCGGGTCAGGCGCACGCCGGCGCCGTCGGATGCGGGCATGCCGCGCAGCGAGCGGATCACGCGGGCGTTCTGGACTGCGGTGGACATGGGGACTCCGTATCAGGCTTCGACCTGTCCACGAAATGAGGCCGCGCGGCGCCGTTTCCGAGCCGCGGCGCCGAAAACCAGCGTTGCGCGGATGAGCGCAATGGGTGAGCTGCTGGCCGGCAGAGCGCCGCCCGTGTCAGGAATTCAGCCGTCGACTGCCCGTTGCCCCGCTGCCTGTTTGATTGCCGCCGCGCTGCGCCGCTTCTGCACGCCAACATCAGTGGCAGAGGCTGGCTGAGTCGGTGGTGCGCCGTCTCGCCCGGCTGGCGGCGCGGTCGTGTAGCCGCGCGCCGTCCGTGGCAATTGCCAACCAGACCTAGCGCTTGCGCAGTCGCCAGCAGCGGTGGATGCGCGCATCGCGCGCGAAGTCCGGCGGAATCGTCTGCGCCGTGATTTCCTCGAACGCCGCGAACTCCGACACGGCCGCTTCATCCAGCCGGAAGCGACGGAAATTGTTCGAGAAATACAGCACGCCGTCGCGCGCCAAGCGGGCCACCGCGGCGCGCAGCATCCGCACGTGCACCGCCTGCACGTCGAAATCGCGGGCCCGCTTGGAATTGGAGAACGTCGGCGGGTCGCAGAAGATCAGGTCGTATTCGCCCGTATCGGCCTCCAGCCATGCAACCGCGTCGGCCTGCACCAGCCTGTGGCGCGGACCGCCGATGCCGTTTTCCGCCAGGTTGTCGGCGCACCACTGCAGATAGGTGCCCGACAGGTCGACCGTCGTGGTCTGCCGCGCGCGACCGACCGCGGCATGCACCGTCGCGGCGCCGGTATAGCCGAACAGGTTGAGAAAGCGCGTGTCCTCGGCCTCGTCGGCGATGCGCAGGCGTAGCGGGCGATGGTCGAGGAACAGGCCGGTGTCGAGGTAGTCGAACAGGTTCACGCGCAGCCGTGCATCACCCTCGCGCACGACGATGAACTCGCCGCGCGTGTCGAAGTGTCCGTACTTGCTGCCGCCCTTGCCGCGTGCACGCGTTTTCAGTGCAACCCGTTCGCGCGGCACGCCGAAAACCTCGCGGGCCGCCGAGAGCAATTCGTTGAGCCGACGGCGCTGCAGCGCTTCGGGAATCTCCGCCGGCGCCGCGTATTCCTGCACGTGCAGCCATGCATCGCTCATCGATGCGCCCGTATCGGCCGGCACGTAGACGTCGATCGCAGCCGCGTATTCGGGCAGGTCGGCGTCATAAGCGCGGAAACAGGTCACGGCCTCGCGCTCGCGCCAGGATTTGAGCTTGCGCAGGTTCTTGCGCAGCCGGTTCGCAACCATCTGCGCGCCTTCCGACAGCGCCAGCGGCGCATCGGCTTCGCGCTCGCGCTGCGGTGGTGCGATCGGGTCGACCGCGAGCAGCGTGCATTCGATCGCGCCGTTGAACACCTGGTAGGTCTTCTGCGCGCGCAGCCCGGTGGCATGCGCGAGCTCGACACTGCCGCAAAGCAGGCTGGCACGCCAAGCCGGCACCGCGCGGCGCAGGGCGTCGCCAAGCGCACGGTACAGCGCGGGATCGGCGGCAAGCCGCAGGTCGTACGGTGGGTTGCAGACGACGAGCCCTGCGGGCTGCGGGTCGGCGTTGCGCTCTGCGGCCGCTCCGACGCCATCGCCCTCCGGCTGCGTAGCTGCGTCTGCTGCACCCTCGCTACCGTCTGCGAGCGTTTTCAGGCGTGCGGCCGCCCAAGGGGACTGGCTTCCGGTCGGGCTCGCGTCTCTGCCGGGTTCCAGACCAGCGGCGTCGCGTGACGCCCGATCCGCACTGCCCTCCCCGCTTGCACGCATGCGAGCGCGCAACGCATCGGCATCAAGCTGCCGCACGTCGGCCACCCGCCATTCGATCGCCTCGCCTACGTCCGCGACGATCGCGTTGTCACGCGCTGCGCGGATCGCATGCGGATCGAGGTCTGCACCCAGGAACACCGACCGCAGGGACGCACGCCCGGCCTGCTCGCGACTGCGCGCGTCGTCGAGCAGCGAGCGCCAGGCCTCAACGTCGAAGCCACGCCAGCGCGTCGGCACCCCGTGCTCGTGGCGCAACAGGCCCGGCGCCACATCGGCGGCGATCAGCGCGCCTTCGATCAGCAGCGTGCCGCTGCCGCACATCGGATCCAGCAGAGCGCCGCCGTTCGCGTACACCTGCGGCCAGCGGCCACGCATGAGCATCGCCGCGGCCAACGTCTCCTTCAGTGGTGCTTCGCCCTGCAACTGGCGCCAGCCGCGCCGGTGCATCGGGCCGCCCGACAGGTCGATCGACACGATCGCGCGGCCTTTGCGCACGACCAGGTTGATGCGCAGGTCAGGCGCTTCGACATCGACATCCGGACGCACGCCGCCGGATGCGCGTACGGTATCGACGACTGCATCCTTGACCCGCTGCGCTGCATAACGCGCATGCGTCAGCCCTTCTCCCGAGACATGCGTGTCGACCGCGATCGTGTCGCCGGCCTGCAGATGCTCGTCCCATGCGAGCGCGGCCACTCCCGCGTAAAGGTCCTGCTCGTTCGCGCAGGCGAATTCGGCGATCGGCCACAGCACGCGACTGGCCAGCCGCGACCACAGCACCGCGCGCTGCGCATCGACGAGCTCGCCTTCGACGTTCACACCGGAAACCGTCGCGGTCGCGCGCGCGCAGCCCAGCGCGAGCAACTCGTCGGCGAGCAGGTATTCCAGGCCCTTGCCGCAGCTGGCAAAAAACTTCATCGATCAATCCCCGACAGCAGCGCGGCGAACGCATCGGCGCTTGCCTCGACATGGTTTGAGAGGCGATGGCCGTCGTCGACCAGCAGCAATCGCGCACGGCGGGGATGGGCCCAGTCGATCACGTGCGCAGCCGGAATGAGCTCATCGTCCCAGCCGTGGATGATCGATGTCGGCACCTGCGCCGCATCGAGCGGGGCGGCTGCGCCCATCCGGGTCGGCGGCGCCATCAGAAACAGCGCGGCCGCCGGCACCTCGAGCGAGACGCGCGCGCTGACGTACGCACCGAGGCTGGAGCCCGCGAGCACGACCGGGCCCTTCGCAGCCGCAGTGCGCGCAAGCGCGAGCAGTCGCTGCACGCGTGCCGGCACATCGCCGAGCTCGCTGACTTCGCGGCGCGCGTCCAAGTCGGTGTAATCCGGCCGCTCGCAGGTCCAGCCGAGGCGCTGCGCGACGTGCTCGAGCGCAGTGACCTTGGTGGCGTCGGGGCCGCTCTCGAAACCGTGCGACAGGATGCAGTGGCCACGTGTGCTCATCGATTCTCCGGATCAGTCCTGCAGCGCCACGACCGCGTCACCGCGTCGGATCACGCCGCCTTCGATCACGCGTGCGCACAGGCCACCGTGGCCGCGCATCGCGTTGTAGCCGCCCGGCCCGAGCGCCTGCTCCATCTTCGAACACGGATCGCATGGGCTCGTTCCTTCGAGCACGACGTCGCCGATGCGGAATCGCCGCCCCTTGAGCGCGATGACGGGAATGCCGGATACCACGAGGTTGCGGCGCAGCGTTGTCGGGTGGATCGCGTCCAGGCCTGCAAGCGTCGCGATTACGGGCAGGTGCTCGGCCTGGATCAGCGTCACGCCACGCTTGCCACTGCCGCCGGCGTAGCGGTCGCCGACGAGGCCGGTGCCAGTCTCGACCTGGACCTCGTCGAGCTCGACCACGGGCTCGTCGCGTCCAGGCCGAACGCCGATCCACTGGATGCGCCCGTCGCGCGGAAGCGTGGCCATCAATCGGCCGAGCGCGGAGTCGGCGGGAGGCAGTTTCATCACGGGCTCCGGAACGGGGCTGAATGCTAGCATCCGGCACATGTTGCCCGAGCTTCCGCCGCTGCCCGTGCAGATCGACCCGCTGCCTTACGAGGCGCGCCTCGATGCCCGCCCGCGGGAACAGATCGACCTGGTCGTGATCCACTGCACCGAGCTGCCCGACCTCGCGATGGCACGACGCTACGGCGAGCAGGTGCTCTACCCGGCATCCGGCACCGGCAACAGCGGCCACTACTACATCGATCGCGACGGTTCGGTGCACCAGTACGTCGACGCACTGCGGATCGCGCACCACACGCGCGGCTACAACCCGCGGTCGATCGGGATCGAACTGGTCAACACCGGCCGCTACCCGAACTGGCTCGCCGCCGACCACCAGGCGATGGACGAGCCCTACACCCCGGCGCAGATCGAGTCGCTGATCGCCCTGCTGCAGCGCCTGCAGGCGGATCACCCGACGTTGCGCTACGTCGCGGGGCACGAGGACCTCGACACCACGCAGGTGCCTGCTTCAGACGATGCTTCGCGCACGGTGTTCCGCAAGCGCGACCCGGGGCCGCAGTTCCCCTGGCCGCGGGTTCTAGGCGCCACCCGGCTCGAGCGATTCCAGCCCTGATTTGCGGGCTCATCCGCGCCGGAACGCAACCGCAATCGGAGCAGCGGGTCATGAGGCGCGTATGCGCGTCGCCCACCCCTGCGGCGCATTAACCGATCCCGCGGGTATGCGGGCCCGCGGCCGGGGCGCGGGGCGCTTCCCAATATAATGCGGGCCCGGCAAATGGCACCCCCATGACGACTTCCCCAGTTTCCGAGCTCATCGAACTGCTCTCGCTCGAGCGCCTGGAAGACAACCTGTTCCGCGGCCAGAGCCGCGACATCGGCACAAAGTACGTTTTCGGCGGGCAGGTGCTCGGACAGGCGCTGTCGGCCGCGCAGTCGACGATGCTCTCGCCCCGCGCGGCGCATTCGCTGCACGCGTACTTCCTGAGAGCCGGCGACATCGAAGCGCCGATCGTCTACCAGGTCGACCGCACCCGCGATGGCGGCAGCTTCTCGGTGCGTCGCGTCACCGCGATCCAGCACGGCCAGCCGATTTTTTTCCTCGCCGCCTCGTTCCAGCACGAGGAGGAAGGCGGCGAGCATCAGCTTTCGATGCCCGAAGTGCCCAAGCCCGAGGACATCGATCCTTCGCCCGCGGTACCCGAAAAGGTGATCGCGAAGCTGCCGACCAAGGTCCAGCGCTGGCTGTCGAAGCAGGGACCGTTCGAGTTCCGCCACGTTTACCCGCGCGATGAGCTCAAGCCGCCGAAGCGCCCGCCGTACCAGCAGGTCTGGTTCCGCCTGAGCGAAAAAGTCGGTGATGCGCCGGAGCTGCACCGCGCCCTGCTGGCGTATGCGTCCGACTTCCACCTGCTCGGTACGGCGACGTTCCCGCATGGCATCAGCTATTACCAGCCGAACGTGCAGATGGCCTCGCTCGACCACGCGCTGTGGTTCCACCGCCCGTTCCGCGCCGACGACTGGCTGCTGTATTCCATCGACAGCCCGAGCGCCCAGGGCGCGCGCGGCCTTGCCCGCGGGCAGATCTACGACCGCACGGGGCGACTCGTCGCGAGCACGGCACAGGAAGGCATGATCCGCGTGGTCGGCGACGAGCCCGCACCCGCGAAGGGGTGATCGATGCGTCAGATATTCAGCAGCCCGCGACTGGAAAACGTCGAAAAGGTCGCGCAGCTGATGCGCGATGCCGATATCCAGGTACGCATCACCGACGGCCGCTCGTACAAGGGCAGCCGCCGTGGCGGCTTCAGTTATAGCGACACCGACGCGCCTAAGCCGGCGGTGTGGATCGTGCGGTCGGAAGACCAGGTGCGGGCGCGCGAGATCCTGCGCACGGCGGGCCTGATCGACTCCACGCGTACGAACGACGGCTCGGCGCCGACGTTCCGATTCGAGCCCCGCACCCAGCAGGCAGCCGCCGACCCGGGACGCAAGCGCGCGTTCCGGTTCAAGGTCGCAGTGCTGGGCGGCATCGCGGTTGTCATCGGAATGGCACTGGTCCAGACCGTGCGCACGCCTCTGGCGCCGGTGCTTGCATCGCCGCCGTTCGACGGTTCGGTGCATGCAACGCTGCCGGCGGTGGCGATCGCGGCCTTCCAGCACGCGGTTGCGGACGCGAAACTGCCGGTGCTGTGCCTGACGATCGACGGCCGTGATGCACCGGCTGCGGTGATTGACCAGGTTGGGCGCCAGCCGTTCATCACCGTGCCGGGCTCGCACTGCCGCCGCGTTGCCGACAGCGATACCGGCAGCGTGTTTCCGAAGACCGGGCAGCCCGCGCTTCTGATCGACGTGCAGGGCTTCCGCCCGTCTGCCGCCGACACCGCGAAGATCGAGGTCAATGCCTACCACCACCAGATGTACGGCAGCTACAAGACACTGCAGGTGCGACACATCGATGGGCGCTGGCAGGTGACCGACACCTTGCGGCACGTCGCGATGCAGGGTTGAGTCCGCATCGCCGCGGGGCAGCCGACACACCGCGCCCACCGATCAGTCGAGCCCGCTCTGCGTCTGCGCGACTTTCCTCCTACGCAGAGCGCCAACGCCCGCGCGCTGCGCGAAACCGGCCCTGTACGGCCGCGCCCATCACACCTCGCACTCAGGTGCGCGGCGCTATGCTCGGCGGATGGGTACCAACCACCATGATTCCGACGACCTGCGCCTGTTCCACACCAGCGAGCACGCGTGCGGGTACTGGCCGGACCGGCTCGCGCGCGATCTTGTGCTGGATCCGCGCGACCCGCGGCTCGGGCACTGGTATCCGCTCGCACTGGGTTGGGGTTTTCGCCGCTCGGGCGACATCGTTTACCGGCCGCACTGTGGGGCATGCCGCGCCTGCGTCGCGGTGCGCATCCCGGTCGACCGCTTCGTACCCGACCGCAGCCAGCGCCGTTGCCTCGCGCGCAATGCGCAGGTGCAGATGCGGGTCTGCCCGCCCGAGCGCACCGACGAGCAGCTCGCGCTCTACCGTCGCTACCTCACCACCCGGCATGCCGGCGGCGGCATGGACACGCACGGCGCGGCCGAGTTCGACCAGTTCCTCGTCGGCAGCTGGAGCGAAGGCCGCTTCCTCGAATTCCGCGACCCGTCGCCCACGGGCGGCCCGGGCCACCTGCTGGCGGTCGCGGTCACCGACCTGACCGCCGATGCGCTGTCGGCGGTGTACACGTTCTACGACCCCGAATTCGCGCATCGCGGCCTCGGCACACTGGCGATCCTGCGGCAGATCGAATGGGCGCGCCGCGAGCATCGCCCGCACGTCTACCTCGGTTACTGGCTGTCCGGCCACGGCAAGATGGACTACAAGCGCCGCTTCCGTCCGCTCGAGGGGTTCGACGGCCGCTACTGGCGCGACCTCGAGGACGGAGACGCGGCCTGATGCCGGGCCGATTGCTGCGCCGCCCACTGTTCTGGCTTGCCCTCGCCTCCGCGGCGCTGGCCGTGGGTTGCGTCAGGCTCAACGTGCACCGCGCCCCCACGGCCACCGCTGTGACGCCTGCGACGGTCCGCATCGCCACCTACAACACGTCGCTGTATGACAACACGAGCGGCGGGCTGATCCGACGCCTCGAAGTGGGCGACGAGAACGCGCGCAGCATCGCGGCCGTGCTGCAACGGGTCCGT
Source organism: Lysobacter korlensis (assembly GCF_042434515.1). Taxonomy (NCBI): domain Bacteria; kingdom Pseudomonadati; phylum Pseudomonadota; class Gammaproteobacteria; order Lysobacterales; family Lysobacteraceae; genus Lysobacter; species Lysobacter korlensis. The sequence goes on along the minus strand of NZ_JBHLTG010000001.1, from coordinate 1,361,258 downwards.
CCCGACATCGTGCGGCTCAACGAGTTCGACTACGACGAACAGCAGCGCGCGGCCGAGCTGTTCCAGCGCCGCTACCTCGAAGTCGCCCAGCCCGGCGGTGGCGAAGCGCTGCGTTACCCGTATCGCTTCCTCGCACCGGTCAATACCGGCGTGCCCAGCGGGCTCGACCTCGACCGCAGTGGCAGCGTCGGTGGCGACGGCCGCACGCTGGGCGACGACGCCTGGGGTTACGGCCTGCACCCCGGCCAGTACGGGATGCTCGTGCTGTCGCAGTATCCGATCGACCTGCGCGACGTCCGCACGTTCCAGCTGCTGCGCTGGAGCGCACTTCCTGGCGCGCGCCAGCCTATCGACCCGGCGACGGGCGAGCCCTGGTACGCACCGCAGACGTGGTCGCAACTGCGGCTTTCGTCGAAGTCGCACTGGGACGTTCCGATCCGCACGCCGAACGGGCGCCTGCACCTGCTGGCCGCGCATCCGACGCCACCGGTGTTCGATGGGCCCGAGGACCGCAACGGCGCGCGCAACTTCGACGAGATCCGCCTGTGGAAGGAATACCTCGACCCGGGCCCCGCACCGTGGCTCTGCGATGACACCGGCCGCTGCGGCGGCCTGCCGGCGGACGCATCGTTCGTGATCGCAGGCGACTACAACGCCGATCCCGACGACGGCGATGGCGTGCGCGGCGCGATTGCACAACTGCTGGCGCACCCGCGGGTCATCGACGAGCCGATACCGCGCAGTGCGGGCGCGGTCGAGCGTGCGGCCGAGCGCCGAATCGAACGCCATGGCGACGTTGCCACGCACACCGGCGACTTCGGTACGAGTTCCGGCACGCTGCGGCTGGATTACGTGCTGCCGTCGAGCGACCTTCGAGTGCAGGACGCGGGCGTGTTCTGGCCGCCCTCGACTTCACGCGACGCCGCTATCGCCAAAGCGAGCGACCACCACCTGGTCTGGCTCGACGTACAGTGGCCAGCCTCGAATACGCGCTGAGCCCCGATGGACTACCGCCCGATCAACCTGAGCCAGAAGTTCGAACGGTTCGATGACCGCTGGTCGCCGCGTGTCGTCGCGGAGATGAACGACGTGCAGTTCAAGATCGCGAAGATCGAAGGCGAGTTCATCTGGCATGCGCATGAGGACACCGACGAGGTCTTCATCGTGGTCGCAGGCCGCATGGTCATCGAGTTCCGCGATGGATGTGTCGAACTGGGGCCGGGCGAGATGTTCGTCGTGCCGCGCGGTGTCGAGCACCGTCCGATTGCCGAGTCCGAATGCCGGATCATGCTGGTCGAACCGCGCGGCGTCGTGAATACTGGCGCTGCCGGCGGCGACTACACGGCGCCAAACGACGTCTGGGTCTGAGCTGGAGGCTCGACAGTCGCGAACCGCGACTGCGCCGTCCGCACCGTTGATTACCAGCGAAGGTGAGCGCCGCGCACGGCCTGCGCTCGAACGCTACGGCTTGTCCGGCGTCTGAACCGGCGGCGTCTCGCCACGACCCGAATCCGGCACGGCCTGAGGCTGGGCGTCGGCGGGCGCAGCCGTCGGTCCGGTCGGCGGAAGCGCCGGCTCCAGCGGCACCGCACGCCGGGGCACGAAGCCGAACGAGCCTTCGGTGCGCGCCGAGACGATCATGCGGATCATGTTCGTCGGCACGATCAGCTCGACTTCCTGCCGGGCGCCGGACTCGTCGCAGCCGTCGAGCATCATCTCGACGAAACCACCGGCGGTATCGATCTCTCGGCACGCGAGGTGCGTGCCGACGGGGCCATCGCACAGATAGGGCTTGATCGGCTCGCCCAGCGTTTCAAGCGCGTGGTCGAACAGGAACACCGCGTAGCCGTTGCGATCGCCGATCGTCTGTCCTGCGCCCATTGTCCGTCCCGTCCAGAGTGAAAGTCGTGCTCAAAGCAGCTCGATGCGCAGCGCCTCGGCCGCATCGCGTGCCGCCTCGCGTGCCTGGTCGACATCGCCCGCGGTGGCGAGCGTGACGCCGACCCGCCGCCTGCCGTCGACGCGCGGCTTGCCGAACAATCTCAGCTGCACCGACGGCGCCGCGAGCACGCGCTCGAGCCCACCGAACACCGGTACGCCGCTGCCCTCGGCCAGCACCGCGCACGAAGCGGACGGCGCAAGCAGCGGAACGACACCGTCGGCGTCTGCGTGCACCGGCAGTCCGAGGATTGCGCGGGCATGCAGCGCAAACTCGCTGAGCGTCTGCGACGCGAGTGTGACCAGCCCGGTGTCATGGGGACGTGGCGAGACTTCGCTGAACCAGACCTCGTCGCCGCGCACGAAGAGCTCGACGCCGAAGAGCCCCCATCCGCCGAGATCGTCGGTGATGCGCCGGGCAATGTCGCGCGCTCGTTCGAGCGCGGTGGCGCTCATCGCCTGCGGTTGCCAGCTTTCGCGATAGTCGCCATCGCGCTGCAGGTGGCCGATCGGCGCGCAGAACGCAGTGCCGCCGGCATACCGCACGGTCAGCAGCGTGATCTCGTAGTCGAAGTCGACGAAGCCTTCGACGATCACGCGCCCCGCCCCCGCGCGACCGCCGGTCTGTGCGTACTCCCACGCCGCGTCGATGTCGCTTTCAGCGCGCACCGTGCTCTGGCCCTTGCCCGAAGACGACATGACCGGCTTGACCACGCAAGGCAGGCCGATCTGCGCGACCGCGTCGCGGTAATCGTCCAGCGTGTCCACGAAACGGTACGGCGAAACCGGCAGCCCGAGCGTCTCGGCCGCAAGCCGGCGAATGCCTTCGCGGTCCATCGTCAGCCGCGCGGCGCGGGCGGTCGGTACCACGCGCGTGGCCGTGCCGCGGTCGGCGAACTCCTGCTCGAGCTCGACCAGCGTCTGCGTGTGGATCGCCTCGATCTCGGGAACGATCAGCGATGGACGTTCAGTCGCAATCAGCTCGCGCAGCGCCTGCGCATCGAGCATGTCGATGACATGGCTGCGGTGGGCGACCTGCATGGCCGGCGCATCGGCGTAGCGGTCGACCGCAATCACCTCCGCGCCGAAGCGCTGCAATTCGATCGCGACCTCCTTGCCCAGTTCGCCCGAGCCGAGCAGCAGCACGCGCGTGGCGTGTGCCGACAGCGGCGTGCCCATCGATACCGTCGCAATCATCTGCTCGCACCCTTATGAACGCAGCGCGCAGTTTAACGTCGATGCCCGCATCGCCATCGCAGGGCGCACATCGCTTGGGCGGCACGCGTGCACATGCGATGCTGCAGCGATGCCGCGTGGTCGCCCTCTCCCGTCGCTGCCTTTGCGTTCACTCACCGTGCCCGCCGTGCTGATGGCGCTGCTGGTACTGGCCGGCTGCGGACCCGAGCCCGACACCACCACCGCGGGCGCACGCCTGAGCGGCGTGCTGATCGATCCGCAACTCGATGAGGTCAGCGGCCTGGCCACGTCGCGCCGGCATCGCAACGTGTTGTGGATCCACGACGACGGCGGCAATCCCGAACGCCTGTTCGCGATCGACCTGCGCGGCCAGCGGCAGGCGACATTCCGGGTCGAAGGCGTGCCGAAGACCGACTGGGAAGACCTCGCCTCGTTCGAACTCGACGGCCGCGCGTACCTGCTCGTGGCCGACATCGGCGACAACGGCGGGCTGCGGCGCTCGCTGCAACTGCACATCATCGAAGAGCCGTCCCGGCTCGCGAACGCGCGCCTGAACCCGGCATGGTCGATCGCATTCCGCTGGCCGGACGGCGCGCGCGACTGCGAGGCCGTCGCGGTCGACGTGAGGCGGCGACAGATTCTGCTGATCACGAAAAAACGCGAGCCACCCGAAGTGTTCTCGCTTCCGCTGCGCCCGGAAGGGGGCGGTCTACTGACCGCCGAGCGCATCGGCACCCTCGTTGGCCTGCCGCGGCCCGACCAGCAGATGCGCGAGCGCTGGCCCCGGCGCGCCCGGCTGCAGGGCCAGGTGACCGCGGCCGACATTTCGCCGGACGGCCGCACGCTGGCCGTCATGACCTACCGGCACCTGCTGCTGTACACGCGTGCTCCACGCGAATCGTGGAGCCAGGCGATCGCCGAGAAGCCGACCATCCGCGCCCTGCCAGTGCTGCCGCAGCCGGAGGCACTGGGCTGGTCGCGTGACGGGCGCACGCTGTATGCGACCGGCGAATTCATCCCCGCCCCGCTCTATCAGGTCAGGCCGTAGGCTCCGACCGTTCGTCGGATTCAGCCCGGAAGGCCCGGAGCAAGTGATATCTTTTTGATATCACCAATGCGGATCAAGGAGCGAAGGCCATGCGTGAGAACCCGACCAAATCCCTGCCCGGCATTCCGGTCCTGCTGCTGCTCCTGGTCGCGATCATCGGCTGCGTCGTCGCCTTCCTCGACGGCACGGGCGACCAGCAGCGCATCCAGGCGATCGCGGCCGCGCTCGCCGGTGCGATTGCGGTCTTCTGTCTGTTCGGCCTGTACATGGTCGAGCCCAACCAGGCGGCCGTCCTGAGCCTGTTCGGCAAATACGTCGGCACGGTGAAGGCGAACGGCCTGCGCTGGAACAACCCCTTCTATTCCAAGAAGAAGGTGTCGCTGCGCATCCGTAACTTCGAAAGCGGCAAGCTCAAGGTCAACGAGCTCGACGGCAGCCCGATCGAGATCGCTGCGGTCATCGTCTGGCAGGTCGTGGACTCGGCCGAGGCGGTCTACAACGTGGACGAGTACGAGAGCTTCGTCCATATCCAGTCGGAGTCCGCGCTGCGCGGCATGGCGACCAGCTACCCGTATGACCAGCACGAGGAAGGCCAGCTGGCGCTGCGCAGCCACGCACTCGAGATCAGCCAGCACCTCAAGGAAGAACTCGCCGAGCGGCTGGCGGATGCCGGCGTGGCCGTGCTCGATGCGCGCATCAGTCACCTCGCCTACGCGCCGGAAATCGCACACGCGATGCTGCAGCGCCAACAGGCGAACGCGATCATCGCGGCCCGCACGCGCATCGTGGCCGGCGCGGTCGGCATGGTCGAAATGGCGCTGGCCGAATTGCAGAAGAGCGGCACGCTTCAACTCGATGAGGAGCGTCGCGCCCAGATGGTCAGCAACCTGCTGGTCGTGCTGTGCAGCGACCGGGCCACGCAGCCGGTCGTCAACACCGGCTCGCTGTACTGACGGGAGGCCGCCATGTCCGATGCTGCTGCCCTGATCGCCCCGCTGCTGATCGCGCTGACCAGCCTGCCCGTGCTGGTGGTCGCCGCCTACGTCCGCCGGGGCCATCTGCATCTGATCAACGGGCTCGACGCCACGCGCGTTGCTGATCCCGACGCGCTGGCACGGCGGCTTTCGTTGCTGCTGGTCGGCGTCGGCCTGGCAATGCTGGCTGCCGCGGTGGGCCTGTACTGGGCCGCCGGCGACGAGGGCCGTGGACTGATGGTCGTCGTGGCGATGGTGGTCGCGGTCAACGTGCTTGGCATCGCGCTGATCGTCACGGCGGCTCGCGCTCGGAGCGGCTACCGCGAACCGCCCCGTCGCCCATGAGCGAAAAGAAAGCCTATCCGCTGCGCATCAGCGCCGACGTGCTCAACGCCGCGCAGCGCTGGGCCGACGACGAGCTGCGCAGCCTCAACTCCCAGATCGAGTACGTGCTGCGCGACGCACTGCGCAAGGCGGGCCGGCTACCGAAACCCGACCCGCCGCCACCCGACACGTCTGACACGGAGAACTCACCATGACGCAGCGATGGTCGTACCAGGTAATCGAAATCAAGCCGGGCCTGCTCGGGCGGTTCAAGCCCGAGGTCGTGCAGGAAGAGCTAAACCGCCAGGGCCTGCAGGGCTGGCAGCTGGTCAACCTGGTGGTGAGCTCGCCGATGTCGCCGGCGATCGCCGTGTTCAAGAAGGCGACGTAAGCGCGCGTGCGCGCGGTCGCGCGGTCGCTTGGAATCGCCTACGTTCGGCCAAGCGGGCATGCGGGCATGCGGGCATGCGCTGCGTATCGCAGCAGCCAGCCGTAGCGGTTGGCAAATCGTTTCGATTGCCGCGGCGAGAGCGGATGCGTAAGCCGGATGCCGGATGCCGGATGCCGGATGCCGGATGCCGGATGCCGGATGCCGGATGCCGGATGCCGGATGCCGGATGCCGGATGCCGGATGCCGCCAGAATGCCGTCCATCGACGCTGTTATGCGACTGATGGCCGCGAATGACCCTTTGTACGTAGCGTCGCCCCCAGCCCGACGCTACGCTGCGCCGATGCGCTCGAACACGTTCCAGCTGGTCAACACGCCCGAGATCGAACTCTGGCCCGCGCGCCTGCTCAGCGCACGCAGCAACCACCATGCGCGGCTGCTCGCACGCTCGGACACCGTGCTGCGCCGCAAGCGCGACGGCCGCTACCTCGCAACCCTTGCCGGCGGCGAGCTGGTCGGGCTGGTGCCGCAATGGAAGCGCGACGCCGGGGTGGAGGCGGCGCTGGCGGCGGTGGCGGCATTACATCGCCCCCGTCGCGACGCGGCGACCGGCATCCGCGCTCTGGCGACATTGCCGCTCGATCGTCTGTCGGCGCACCTGGGTCGCCTCGGGATCGGCGACGAGTACGGCGCGCGCACGGGTCTTGCGATCGTGGCCGAGCCCGAACGCCTGGCCTTCGCCGGCTTCGATCGCTACCGGCGACCGCTCTGGATGCGCGCGGATGCGGCAAACGCGTGGCGCCACATGCGCGAAGCCGCGCACCGCGAGGGCATCGTGCTCGAGTCCATCTCCGGATACCGCAGCCACGACTACCAGCTCGGCATTTTCGAACGCAAGCTCGCGCGCGGCCTGACCGTAGAACAGATCCTGACGGTCAACGCGGCGCCGGGTTACAGCGAACACCACTCGGGCTGCGCACTCGACATCGGTACCCCCGGCGAGCCGCCGGCGGAGGAGTCGTTTGAACACACCGCAGCGTTCGCATGGCTGCAGCGCAACGCCGCCGCGCACGGCTTTCATATGAGCTACCCGCGCGACAACCCGCACGGGATCGTCTACGAGCCGTGGCACTGGCGCTACGGCGTAGCCGCGGGCTGACCCCGCGCGTGCCGCGCGGTCGCGTGCTTACTCGCGGTCGAGGTTGATCCGCACGCCGCGCACAGTCGTCTCGCGGAGGCGAAGGTCGAAGTCGGCGGCACCGAACTGCTTCTTGACCAGCACATCCTCGCCGTCGTCGACCTCGACGTTATAGGCGTCGCCGATCTGGACCCGCAGCGCATCACGGATGAGGTCGGCCACCTCGTTCTCGCCCGCGTCGTCGGGGATCTGCACGGTGACGCTGCGCGGCGGCGCGTTGACCGGGACGATGTCGAACACCATCACGCCGGCACTGTCGGCGTCGCTGCTCACCTGGATACGCCACTTGTTCGATGGCTCCGCACATGCAGGAGCAGCGGCGACCGCGAAAACAAGCGCTGCGGACAGGCTGAGCAGACGCAAACGGTTGGATGTAGCCATGGAACACCTCCGGCGACGCGGACAGATCGGGTTGCGGGACGGGACATGACCGACCCGACGCCGGACGCTACCAACCCGGCCGTGATGCCGCGTGATGCCGCGTGATGCCGTCAGTCCTGCGAGCGCGGAGTCGCGACGGCCTTGTCCACAGCGGCGTCCGCTACCCGCCAGAGGTAGAAGCTCGCGTAGGTTCGATACGGCCCCCACCGCTCTCCCCTGACCTGCAACTGCTTCGGCGTGGGCATCGCCTCCAGCCCGTCGAGCCGCTGCAAGCCCTTCCGGATACCAAGGTCATCGACCGGAAGCACATCCGGGCGGCCAAGCCGGAACATCAGCATCATCTCGACCGTCCAGCGGCCTATCCCGCGCACGGGCACCAGCGCGGCGATGATCGCGTCGTTGTCCATCGTCGCCATCCGGCGCAGGTCGGGGATCTCGCCCTGCGACTCGCGCAACGACAGGTCACGCAGCGCGAGCAGCTTGTTGCCCGAAACGCCACAGGCCCGCAGCGTCGCGTCGTCGCAGCGGCCGAGCGTGTCCGCATGCAGGCGGTCGCTGCCGATCGCGGTTTCGACGCGCGCCACGATCGTCGCGGCGGCCTTGCCGCTGAGTTGCTGGTAGAGAATCGCCCGCGCCAGCGCGTCGACCGGGTCGAAGCGCTTCCGCCATCGGGGCTCGGGGTCGATCACGCCGAGCCGCCGCATCCAGACAGCCAGGCGTCGATCACGACGCGCGAGGTGCTCGTACGCTGCAGCGGTGTCGAACCCGGGCGAATGACGCGCCATGGTTCAGCGCCTCATACGATCGATCGCATGCAGCAGCCACGCGAGCATCAGCAGGCTGCCGCCAATCGGGGCCAGGCGCGTCGGCGTACCGAAAAAGTGGGCCGCGACGACGCTTCCCGAGAAACCCACGACACCGGCCAGCATCAGCGTGAGCGCGCCGTTTGCCCACCTCCCGGTCGCCTGGGGGGCCAGCGCCGCGAGCGCGACCCCGTGCCCGAACGCAATCGTCGCCGCCAGAAACAGCCGCATGCGCGCGTCCTCCTCCGCACCGTGTGATGCGTACGCCGACAATCCAACCGCGCTGGCGGCAAGTAATGCGCCGGAGGCAGCGAGCAGGCGTGACAACAGCGGGAGGCGTCCGGTGGGATTCATGGGCGCGCGCAGATACAGGTGAGGCGGAGCGAAGAACCATAGCACCGGGCCCGGTGGCACCGGCCCGCTTCCGGCCTATGACGACCGCGAACGCGAAAGCCAAGGCGATAGCGATAGCGATAGCGATGCGAATGCCGCCGACGCCGGCGGCCGCGTGAGCCGGCCATCGGTCCCGGCCGGCAGTGCAATCACCGCTCCGCGCTGCACGCGTGCGGCGCTACCGAGGCCGGCAGGCCGGCGAGGTCATGCGAGACATCGTGCGCCGCGGCATAGGATCTAGCTTCGGGCCCGGCTCAAGCGCCCATTCCGTCGGCACAAAAAAACGCGCCGCGGAGACCGCGGCGCGTCGTGACAGATACCAGTGAAACCGCGACTTACTTGATCGCCCAGAACACGTCGTATTCGCCTTCTTCGGTGAAGCCCGCTTCGATGCCCTTGTTCCAGGCCTCGTACGGACGTTCCGTGGTCTCGTAACCGCGCGTCATCGCCCAGCCGCGCAGCGCATCGCGCATCTTCGGCAGGCTGGCCATGTGGCCCCTGAAGGGCGCGGTCGCGACCTTGCTTGCATCACTGAACACCAGCTCGACCGGACCGTCGAGCTTGATGCCTTCGAGCTTCGTCGCCGGACCGGCGGCAACGGCCGGAGCCGCTTCGCCCGCTGCACCTTCGGCGCCTTCAGCTGCCGGGGCGGAGCCTGCCTTGCGGACCGGCTGCGCGACGTCGAACGAATAGGTCTCCGCACCGAACTCGTTGGTGACGATGCGAACCGGGCCCGCGGGCTCGAGGTTGTTCGCGGCCATCACCTTGCGGATCCATTCCATGTTGCTCTTCATCTGCGACTGGACCTTCTCGTTGTTGCGATCGACCGCAGCGGTCACAACGAGGAGGTTCTCGGCCGAGCGCTCGGCAACCTTGGGAGCCCGGGTGGGGTCGTCCTTGCTCAGGTCCGCGTAGTCGTAGTTCGGCACCGTGGCCAGCATGTTGCTCAGACGACGCAGGCCCATCTTGATCTGCTCGCCAACGCTGCTGGTCACGTACAGGCCGGCATAGCGGCCGAGCAGGTTCCAGCCGTAGTCGACGTCGTAGGTCTGGGTGATCTCGACGTTGCGTCCGTTACGCCCGGTGCGCTCGAGGATGAACTTGCTGCGCTTGTTCTCGCCGCGCTCCGGATTGGTGATCGCGTAGGTAACGCTCTTGCCCGGCTCGGTCTCGACGATTTCCCAGCTGCCCTCGCCCACGCCCTCGACCTCCGAGGAGTAGTCCAGACGTGCGCCCTTGCCCGACTCGGGACCGGACAGCTTCATCTTCATCTGGGGATCGAACAGCGCCACCGGGTTCCAGTCGTCGAAACGGCGCAGGCTGTTGAGCGTGTCGTACACGATCGTCAGCTTGCGGTTGGTCTCAACCGAATGGGAAATATGGCGGCTCGACGGCAGCACCAGGCCCACGGCGAGGAACAGCACGGCGACGATCGCCACCGAGATCAGAATTTCGAGCAGACGGGTCATTCTTGGGTTCTCCAGGGCCGGCCCATTACGGGCCGCAGGCGCAGACCGGCAATCCTAGCAAGGTTGAGCTCACGAGCGCAGCCATGGATTGTGCGGATTCAGGCCGACCAACGGCTTCTCCGCCCAATCGGGGCCACGCAGCGCTGCCTTGCCGCCCGCATGGCCCGCATTGGATTCGCCGCCGGCGCCCGGCGCGGACCTGCAACGGCGATGGCCAATGAGGCCTTTGCAGCCTGAAATCAGGCCCTTTGGCGTCTTGACCTGCGATCAGACCAGTTGCAACTCGAACGCTTTCAGCACCGCGCGCGTGCGGTCGCGCACACCGAGCTTGCTGAGGATGTTCGACACGTGATTCTTGATCGTGCCTTCGGCGACACCGAGCGAATTCGCGATTTCCTTGTTCGAGAACCCTCCGGCCATCAGGCGCAGGATCTCGGTCTCGCGCTCGGTCAGCGGATCGGGCCGATCGAGGCTGACGAAGTCGTTGCGCATGTGCTCCAGACCGGAAAGCAGGCGCTGCGTCATTGCCGGCTGCACCAGCGAGCCGCCGGCGGCGACCGTCTGGATCGCCCCGACCAGTTGGTCCAGCGAAACATCCTTGAGCAGATAGCCCTTCGCACCGGCCTTGAGGCCCGCGAGCACCAGCTGGTCGTCGTCGAATGTGGTGAGGATGATCGTCGGCGGCAATGCATTGAGCCGCGCGAGTGCCTGCAGCGCCTCGAGACCGGACATCGCGGGCATTCGCATGTCCATCAGCACCACATCGGGCTGGACCTGCGGAATCATCTCGACCGCCTGGCGGCCGTCGCCGGCCTCGGCGATCACCTCGATGCCCTCGGCGAGCGCTAGCAGCGACCGAACGCCCTGCCTCACGAGCGTCTGGTCGTCGACCAGCATCACCCGGATCGGGGATCTAACGGTCGGGGATTTCGGGGCGGACATCATACGGTCACTCCTTCGCAAGCTGCGGTGGAGGCCGAGACAGGCAGGGTCAGCGTCAGGCTGAATCCCGCGTCCGGCCGGGTATCGATCGTGAGGTCACCGCCGTACTGGGCGAGCCGCTCACGCATGCCACGCAGGCCGTTGCCTGCCGTGAGCTGCTCGGCGCCGCGTCCGTCATCGCGCGCCGTCACGCGCACGCAGTCGCGGATGCGCTCGGCGCGGATCCACAGGTTGCGCGCGCCTGCGTGCCGCACCGTGTTGGTGATGATTTCCTGCGTGCAGCGCAGCAGGACGTGGGCGCGCTCGGGGTCGTCGAGCATCAGCGGCGCCTGGATATCCATGTGGATGTCGAGCGCCGGCACATTCTCGGCGAGCGGCCGCAGTGCGGCGGCGAGGTCGATCGATCCGCCTTCGCGCAGCTGGCTGACGGCTTCGCGCACGTCGGTGAGTAGCAGCCGCGCGAGGGTATGGGCCTGGTGCACGTGGTCCTTCACCCGTCCCTCTGCGAGATGCCCGGCCACTTCGAGATTCAGGCTCAGCGCCGTCAGGTGATGCCCGAGCAGGTCGTGCAGCTCGCGTGAGATGCGCGTGCGCTCGTTGACGCGCACGCTCTCGCCGAGCAGCGCGCGGGTGGCGCGCAGCTCCGCATTCAAGCGCCGCTGCTCGTCGCGGGCCTGCGCCTGCTGGCGTGCGACCAGGCTGGTCACGAACACGAACAGCGAGAAGCCGGCGTACAGCACCGACTGCATCATCGCCTCGAGCAGCGTGAAGTCGAAGCCGCGAACGAACACCGGCACCACCGCCAGCTGGCTCAGTGCCAGCCACGCGATCCCGAGCGGCAGCGGCAGCAGCCACGGCAGCAGGCAGGCCGCGACCATCAGCAGCACGCTGCCCAGCCCGCTCTCGGCGTAGTAGCTCACCGAAATCGCGGCACCGGTCAGCACCAGCAGCAGCACGTAATCACCGACCGTGCGCCGGCGGACATCGAGGCCGCGCGTCAGCCAGGCGTAGCTGATACCGAACGCCGCATAGGCCACCCACCCCTGCCACGGCCGCGGACGCAGACCGAGCGGGACCTCGTCCACGCCTGCGGCCAGCGGCAGCATCCACAGGTAAAGCAGCGGCACGCCGACGACGGCCCAGGTGAACAGGCCGGAGTAACGCAACAGTTGGATATGGTTCAGGCGGGCCAGCATGCACGCATCGTACTGGCGCGGCCGGGCGCACGGAGCCGTCCGAAAGTCATGCCTGCGGTCGCGGTCGCCGCGCTTGGGACCCCATGCGATAATCACCGCCGGCCGCGGCCGTCTCCGGCCGACGAACCAGGGAGCATGGAATGTCGATTGTCGTCCGCGACGTGCGCGAGCACGAGCTGGATTCCGTACTCGCACTCAACAACGCCGCCGGACCCGCCATCCTGCCGCTGGACTCCACGCGGCTTCGCGCGTTCTACGACTGCGCCGAGTATTTCCGCGTCGCCGAGCGCGACGGCACGCTGGCCGGGTTCCTGATCGGCATCGGCCATCGGTCCGAGCACGACAGCAGCAATTTCCGCTGGTTCCGCGAGCGCTACTCCAATTTCTTCTATATCGACCGCATCGTCGTTGCCAGCCGGCGGCGTGGTGGCGGCGTCGGGCGCGCTTTTTACGCCGACGCCCAGAGCTACGCCGAGCTGCGCTACGCGCAGATGGCCTGCGAGGTCTTCCTCGACGGTGGCAACGACCCGGTGCTGCTGTTCCATGGCGCGTTCGGATTCCACGAGGTCGGCCAGAACGTGATGCCCGACGCCCGGCTGCGCGCAGCGATGCTGATGAAGGACCTCGAAAGCTACCCTTGGATCAACGAAACCTACGGCGACGCACTGCCGAAGCTGCCGTGGGTCCGCCAGCCGCGCGTTGCGCTGGACGCAGCGGCATTCGTACCGATGCAGACGGGGACCGGCCTGTGAACGTGGTCGGCATGGATTTCGAGCCGGCCGGTGAACTCAAGATCGGCCAGGTCGGCATCGCGAACCTGCGCATACGCACGCTCGACGTCGCACGCCTGGTCGACGAGATGCGCAGTCGCGTGCAGCGCGCGCCCAACCTGTTCGACCGTGCTGCCGTCGTGCTGGATTTCGGCGGCCTGGCCCATGCGCCTGATGCGGCGACCGCGCGCAGCCTGATCGACGGCCTGCGTGCCGCCGGGGTACTGCCGGTCGCGCTTGCGTACGGCACGAGCGAGATCGAGCAGCTGTCGATCCAGCTCGGCCTGCCGCTGCTCGCGAAGTTCCGCGCCCAGTACGAACGCGTCGACGGCACGCCCGCGCCTGCAGCGGCAGCAACCGCCCTGCCCCCGCGGCGCGAGCCGCCACCACCCGAGCCGCCGCGCGCGGCGCCTGCACCGGCCGCGGCCCAGCCCCAGCCCGGCCTGATGCAGGTTGCGCCGGTCCGCTCCGGCCAGCAGATCTACGCCGACCACCGGGACCTGACCGTGCTGACCACCGTCGGTGCGGGCGCCGAGGTCATCGCCGACGGCTCGGTGCACATCTACGGTGCGCTGCGCGGTCGTGCACTCGCCGGCGCGCAGGGCAACACGCAGGCGCGTATCTTCTGCCGCGAGTTCCACGCCGAGCTCGTGGCGGTCGCCGGGCACTACAAGGTGCTCGAGGACATCCCGAAGGACCTGATCGGCAAGCCGGTCCAGGTCTGGCTCGAAGACGAACAATTGAGGATCGCGGCGCTGGACTGACCGTCCCGGCCGCGCGATCCATCCCCCAAGATCAGAACAGGAGAAACGAACTTTGGCCGAGATCATCGTAGTCACGTCCGGCAAGGGCGGCGTGGGCAAGACCACCACCAGCGCGAGCCTCGCCTGCGGGCTCGCACGGCGCGGCCACAAGGTGGCGGTGATCGACTTCGACGTCGGCCTGCGCAACCTCGACCTGATCATGGGCTGCGAGCGTCGCGTCGTGTACGACTTCGTCAACGTCGTCAACGGTGAAGCGTCCCTGCGCCAGGCCCTGATCAAGGACAAGCGCTTCGACAACCTCTACGTGCTCGCGGCGTCGCAGACGCGCGATAAGGACGCACTGACGAAGGAAGGCGTGCAGAAGGTGCTCGACGACCTCGCGCAGGATGGTTTCGACTACATCGTCTGCGACTCGCCGGCCGGCATCGAGAAAGGCGCGTTTCTCGCGATGTACTTCGCTGACCAGGCGGTGGTCGTGGTCAATCCGGAAGTCTCCTCGGTACGCGACTCCGACCGCATCCTCGGCCTGCTGGCAAGCAAGACGCGGCGCGCCGAGAACGGCGACCGCATAAAGGAGTTCCTGCTGCTCACCCGCTACAGCCCCAAGCGCGTCGAAACCGGCGAGATGCTCAGCATCGGCGATGTCGAGGAAATCCTCGGCCTGAAGACGATCGGCGTGATTCCCGAATCGCCGGACGTGCTCAACGCCTCGAACAAGGGCGAGCCGGTGATTCTCGAGTCGCAGTCCGATGCGGCGCAGGCGTATGACGACGCGGTGGCCCGCCTGCTCGGCGACACGCGCCCGATGCGCTTCACGATGGCGGAAAAGAAGGGCTTCTTCAGCAAGCTCTTCGGAGGTTAACCGATGGGGATGTTCGATTTCCTGACGGCGAAGAAGCAGACGGCCTCGCTTGCGAAGGACCGGCTGCGCATCATCGTCGCCCATGAGCGTGCCGGCCGCGGCGGCCCGGACTACCTGCCGATGCTGCAGCGCGAGCTGCTCGAGGTCATCCGCAAGTACGTCAATGTCGATGCGGAGTCGGTCAAGGTCGACCTGATAGGCGAAGGCGACAACAAGGTGCTCGACATCTCGGTGGCCCTGCCCGAGCAACCCGCGCAGGCCTGACCGCTGCAACGGTGCCGGCGGCCGCCTTGGCGGTCGCCGCCGCCCTGTGGCAAACCGAGTGGCGCTGCGCCATGCGTGACCGCTGCGCCGATCTACCCGACGCTCCCGATGCTGACCCTGGCCGACATCGACTTCGACGACGCAGCCACGCTGCTCGCCCGCTATGGCCTGCGCCTGCACCTGGTTGCCGATGGCGAGCCGATCCCCGGTAGTTACTGGGGCGACGCCGAGGCGGGGATCATCGCTTCGGATGTCTACGCCAGGCGGGACACGCCCGTGCACTCGCTGCTGCACGAGGCCTGTCACCTGATCGTGCTGCCACCTGCGCGCCGCGCCGCGGTGCATACCGACGCGACCGACTCGATCGAGGAGGAAGACGCCGTCTGCGTGCTGCAGATCCTGCTGGCCGGCGAGCTGCGCGGCGTAGGCCGCGATCGCGCGCTTGCGGACATGGATGCCTGGGGCTACAGCTTCCGGCTGGGCTCGGCGCGGGCGTATTTCGAACGCGACGCCGAGACCTCGTGGGAGTGGCTGCAACGCCACGGCCTGGCCGACGCGACGACGCGCGTGCCGATCCTGCCGCCCCTGCCCGCAGCGGCCGCCTGACCCGGTCACGCCGGGCAACTTGCACGGTCCTGCTGGGGCCTCTAGCCTTCGGGCGCGGGTGCGCTCGCGCCTGAAGACTCCGGAGACCTCGATCATGACCCCAGCACGCGCGCTTCTCGCGCTCAGCATTACTGCCCTGCTCGGCCTGTCGGCCTGCACGCGGCAGCCCAGCCCGGACGATTCGCGCCCCGGCGCGCCACCGGCAGCGCGCGAAGGCGAGACCGCCGACGAGTTCATCGCGCGGGTCAACGCCGAATACAAGGCGCTGTATCCGGAGCTGACGGCGGCGCAGTGGTTGTCGTCGACCTACATCAGCGACGACAGCCAGCTGCTGTCGGCGAAGGCGAACGAGCGCTACCTCGGCCAGCTCAAGAGCTGGATCGAACAGGCGAAGAAGTTCGAAGGCCAGCAGATGTCGCCGGAGACCGCGCGCGCGATCCGGCTGCTCAAGCTCTCGACCTCGATGCCGCCGCCGAAGGATCCGGCCAAGCTCACCGAGCTCACCCAGATCGCAACGCGCATGGAAGGCATGTACGGGTCGGGTGAGTTCTGCACCGGCGAAGGCGCGGCGCGCAGCTGCCGCCAGCTGGGCGACCTCGAGGAAGTGCTGCGCAACAACCGCGACTACAACGAGCAGCTGGCCGCATGGCGCGGCTGGCACACGATCTCGCCGCCGATGCGCAAGGACTACACGCGCTTCGTCGAGCTCGTGAACGACGGCGCGCAGAACCTGGGCTTCGCCGACGCCGGCGAGATGTGGCGTTCGGGCTACGACATGAGCCCGGCCGAGATCGCAGCCGAGACCGACCGCCTGTGGACCCAGGTCAAGCCGCTGTACGAGCAGCTGCACTGCTACACCCGCACGCGGCTGCAGTCCGAGTACGGCGCTGACAAGGGCGCGGCCGCCGGCGGCATGCTGCCGGCGCACCTGCTCGGCAACATGTGGCAGCAGGACTGGGGCAACATCTGGGACATCCTCGCGCCGTACCCGGGCGCCGGCAGCCTGGACATCAGCACCGCGCTGGAATCGCAGTACCAGCAGGCGTATGCGGGCCGAATCGCGCAGTCGCAGGTGCCCGCAACGCCGGCGATGCTGGTCGAAGCCGAGCAGGAAGCGCGCCTCGCGAACGCGAAGCAGATGACCGAGCGCGCGCAGGACTTCTATGTCTCGCTAGGCATGCCGAAGCTGCCGGAGAGCTACTGGAAGAACACCCAGTTCATCAAGCCGCGCGACCGCGACGTGGTCTGCCACGCCAGCGCGTGGGACATGAACATGGAAGGCGACGTGCGCACGAAGATGTGCATCAAGCCGAACGAGGAAGATTTCACGACGATCTACCACGAGCTCGGCCACGTCTATTACTACCTCGCATACAACAAGCTGCCGCCGATCTTCCAGCAGGGCGCGCATGACGGCTTCCACGAAGCGATCGGCGACACCATCGTGCTCGCGATGACGCCGCAGTACCTGCAGTCGATCGGCCTCGTGGGCGAGCAGCAGCAGACCAACGAAGCGCTGATCAACGCGCAGATGCGTATGGCGCTGGCGAAGGTCTCGTTCATGCCGTTCGGCCTGATGATCGATCGCTGGCGCTGGGGTGTGTTCGATGGTTCGATCAAGCCCGGCGAGTACAACAAGGCCTGGTGGGATCTGAAGGCGAAGTACCAGGGCGTCGCCCCGGTCGAGGCACGCGGCGAGCAGTTCTTCGATGCGGGCGCGAAGTACCACGTGCCGGGCAACACGCCGTACACGCGTTATTTCCTCTCGCACGTGCTGCAGTTCCAGTTCTACAAGGCGCTGTGCGACGCGTCGGGCTTCAAGGGCCCGTTGTACGAATGCAGCTTCTACGGCAACAAGGAAGCCGGCCAGAAGTTCCAGGCGATGCTGAGCAAGGGCGCGAGCCAGCCGTGGCAGCAGACGCTCAAGGAGCTGACCGGTGGCGAGAAGATGGATGCCTCCGCCGTGCTCGAGTATTTCGCACCGCTGCAGACCTGGCTGAAGCAGCAGAACGAGGGCCGCACCTGCGGCTGGCAGGCGAACGCGACGCCGGCTCCGGCAGCCAGCCCGGTGGCACCGGCAACGGGCCCGGCAGCGCCGGCCGCACCTGCCAAGCCGGCGACACCGCCGATCGCGGGCTGAGCCTCAGCCACTGGTGGCACCGAAAGGCCGGCGAATGCCGGCCTTTCCTTTTGGCGAAGCGGTCGCGCGCTTCGTCGCGTCCGATGGGCCAACCAGCCGAGGCGGGCGCGGCTTGCTCCATTCCGCCGCCGGCTGCAGACCCATGGGCCTAGACGATCTCGCTCGGCATCGCAGGCTGCTCGCCCGAAGAATCGATCGACCGCCGCCGCACCTGCCGCTCCCAGCGCCAGAAGCACCAGCCGACCGCCATGAACGCCGCCGCGCCGGCCGCGAGAGCGAGCGGATCGCTGCTGAGCCAAGGCGACAGCAGACCCGCAACGACGGCATTGAGAACCAGACTGGTGAATGCCTGCAGCGACGAGGCCGCGCCGCGCTGCTGCGGGTACATGTCGAGGATCGACAGCGTGATGATCGGAAACACGAGCGCGATGCCGAATGCGTTGAGGCTCATCGGCAGCACCGCGATCGGCACGCTGGGCACGTCGACCAGCAGGTTGTAGCCGAGGTTGAACATCATCGCGACGGCGCTGCAGGCGAAGCCGATCGCGACGAGGCGCTCGCCGGAAATGCGCCCCGCGGCCCGGCCGGACATGAAGGCGCCGAGCACCATGCCGCCAATCGTGGGCACGAAGAACCAGGCGAACTGCCGCTCGTCCAGCCTCAGGATGTCGAGCACGAACGCGGGCGCGGACGCGATGTAGAGAAACAGCGCGCTGAAGTTGAACGCGCTTGCCGCCGCGAGCCGCTGGAAGCGGGCGTTGCGGAAGATGCCGGCGTAGTCACGGATCAGCCCGACCGGACGCAGCGACCGCCGCTGCTCGGGCAGGTGCGTCTCCGGCAGCCAGCGGGCCGTGGCGATCAGCAGCGCCAGCCCGAACGCGACCAGAAACCAGAAGATCGCCGGCCAGCGGCTCCAGCCGAGGATCCAGCCGCCGATGATCGGCGCGATCGCCGGGGCGATGCCGAAGATCATCGACACCTGGCTCATCAGCCGCTGCGCGTCGTCACCGTTGAGCACGTCGCGAATCACCGCGCGGCCCACGATCAGCCCGACCCCCGAAGACAGGCCCTGCAGCGCGCGGAACGCGAGCAGCGTGGGCAGATCGGTCGCAAGCGCGCAGCCGACCGACGCGAGCGTGAACACGGCGAGGCCGCCGAGGATCACGCGGCGCCGGCCGATCGCGTCCGACAGCGGGCCGTGCACGATGCTCATCAGCGCGTAGGCGATCAGGTACACGCTGATCGTCTGCTGCATCGCCACCTTGTCGGCCCCGAGCTGGGCACCGATCTGCGGGAACGCGGGGAAGATCGTGTCGATCGAGAACGGGCCGAACATCGCCAGCCCACCGAGCAGCAACGCGAGCCGGCGGACCGGGAGGGCCGGGGTGGAACGGGGCATCATCATGGGCGCGGGACGGCGGGCTAGCTTAACGACTCAGGGGCGGCGCCTTCGTTATTCCACCGGGGCGTTGCGTTCCATCGGCCGCCAATCGCCCGCCTCGTCCGTTCGCTGCGGCCTCGCCCGCAGGCTCGCGCGGGCGGGTACGCCCGCGTTTGCGGCGCTGGGCGGGCGCGATCCACAGTGCGCGTGTTCCGCCTGCACCTTGCGGCCTTTCGCGCCCGAGGCGCGACGGAGGCGACTTACGGTCGTGCCATATGGGCGCAGTGCGTAGTGCGCAGTACCCGCGGTTGCAGGCCGCGGCCAGACTTAACCCCAACCGGCCGACCGCGCCCGCGGGCAGTAAAGCCGCAAGCGGGCCGGGCCTTCACGCGGCCGGCACGTCTATAATCCCGCCAGCAGCACGCGGTGGGAGAAGCGGGCACGGTCCCGCTGCCGAAGGCGCAAACGCCCGCAATCGCTCAGGCCCCACGACCGCCGCGTACACAACTCTGGAGAGACCGGTTCAATCCGGCGCCGAAGGGGCAAGAAGCGCCCTCCCCCGCTGCCCCGGCAGCCAGCCGGGGCCGCTTCCAAACTCTCAGGCAAAAGGACAGAGGGGCGCCCCGCGTGTGGCATGCACGCAGCCTTCGGACGCCTCCGTCATGAACCAGAGTTCCACCCCGATCCCCGCCGGCACTTCGCTGCGCGCACTCGAACACCACGGCGCATTCATCGAGCGCCATATCGGACCGAACGATGCCGAGATCGCGCACATGCTGCGCGTGGTCGGTTACGAGTCGCTCGACGCGTTGACCGATGCGATCGTACCGGGCTCGATCAAGTCGGCCACGCCGCTCGCGCTGCCCGAGCCGATCACCGAAGAAGAAGCGCTCGCCAAGATCCGCACGCTCGCCAAGCGCAACCGCGTGTTCCGCAGCTACATCGGCCAGGGCTATTACGGCACGCATACGCCGAAGGTCATCCTGCGCAACATCCTCGAGAACCCGGCGTGGTACACGGCCTACACGCCGTACCAGGCCGAGATCTCGCAGGGCCGCATGGAAGCGCTGATCAACTTCCAGACCATGTGCGCCGACCTGACGGGCATGGAGATCTCGAACGCTTCGCTGCTCGACGAGGGCACCGCGGCGGCCGAGGCGATGACGCTTGCCAAGCGCATGTGCAAGTCGAAGTCGAACGTGTTCTTCGTCTCCAGCGGCGTCCACCCGCAGACGCTGGAAGTGCTGCGCACGCGCGCGGCCGGCGTCGAGATCGAGCTGCATGTCGGCGACGAGAGCGAAGTGACGAATGTCGACTGCTTCGGCGTGCTGCTGCAGTACCCGAACACGTTCGGCCAGATCCACGATTACGCGGCACTCGCCGAAGCCGTGCACGCACGCGGCGGCCTGGTCGCGGTCGCGACCGACCTGCTCGCATTGACGCTGATCGCGGCGCCCGGTGAATGGGGTGCGGACATCGTAGTCGGCAATAGTCAGCGCTTCGGCGTGCCGTTCGGTTTCGGCGGCCCGCATGCGGCGTTCCTTGCCTGCCGCGATGCGTACAAGCGCTCGATGCCGGGGCGCCTGATCGGCGTGTCGATCGACGCCGAGGGCAAGCCGGCCTATCGCCTCACGCTGCAGACGCGCGAGCAGCACATCCGCCGCGAGAAGGCCACGTCGAACATCTGCACCGCGCAGGTCCTGCTCGCCGTCATGGCCAGCATGTACGCGGTGTACCACGGTGCCGAAGGCCTGACCCGCATCGCACGCCGCACGCACCGCCTGGCCGCGATCCTCGCTGCCGCGCTGCGCCAGGCCCGCGTGACCGTGGGCCCGGACTTCTTCGACACGCTGCACGTGGTCGATGTCGACGCCGCCGCAATCCATGCGAAGGCACGGGAAGCCGGTATCAACCTGCGCGAGATCGACGGCCGCAGCCTCGGCATCAGCCTCGACGAGACGACGACGCGACAGGACGTGGTGGACATCGCCGCGCTGTTCGGGGCGCACATCACGGATGTCGATGCGCTCGATTCCAGCGCCGCCGACTCCCTGCCGTCTGGCCTGCTGCGCACCAGCAAGTTCCTGCAACACCCGGTGTTCAACACGCACCACAGCGAACACGAACTGCTGCGCTACATGCGCTCGCTGTCGGACAAGGACCTCGCGCTCGACCGCACGATGATCCCGCTCGGCAGCTGCACGATGAAGCTCAACGCGACGGCCGAGATGATCCCGGTCACGTGGCCGGAGTTCGCGAACATCCATCCGTTCGCGCCGACCGACCAGAGCGAGGGCTACCACCAGCTGATCACCGAACTCGAAGCGATGCTGGTCGAATGCACCGGCTACGACGCGGTCAGCCTGCAGCCGAACTCCGGCGCGCAGGGCGAGTTCGCGGGCCTGCTCGCGATCCAGGCATACCACGCCTCGCGCGGCGAGAGCCATCGTGACGTCTGCCTGATCCCCGAGTCCGCGCATGGCACGAACCCCGCCTCGGCGCAGATGTGCGGCATGCAGGTCGTGGTGACCAAGTGCGACGCGAACGGCAATGTCGACGTCGAGGACATGCGCGCGAAGGCCGAGAAGTACAGCGACCGCCTTGCCGCGCTGATGATCACCTACCCGTCCACGCATGGCGTGTTCGAGGAGGACATCGTTGCGATCTGCGAGATCGTGCACAAGCACGGCGGCCAGGTGTACACCGACGGCGCGAACATGAATGCACTTGTCGGCGTCGCCAAGCCCGGCAAGTGGGGCTCGGACGTATCGCACCTCAACCTGCACAAGACGTTCTGCATCCCGCACGGCGGCGGCGGCCCGGGCGTCGGCCCGTGCGCGGTCAAGGAGCACCTTGCACCGTTCCTGCCGCGTGCGTTCGGTAGCGATGCCCCGGTCGGCATGGTGTCGGCGGCGACGTTCGGTTCCGCCTCGATCCTGCCGATCAGCTGGATGTACGTCACGATGATGGGCGCCGAAGGGCTGCGCCGCGCGACCCAGGTTGCGCTGCTCAACGCGAACTACGTCGCCAAGCGCCTCGCGCCGCATTACGAGACGCTCTACACCGGTCGCAACGACCTTGTCGCGCACGAGTGCATCCTCGACTTGCGCCCGATCAAGGACGCGACGGGCATCAGCGCCGAGGACGTGGCCAAGCGCCTGATCGACTTTGGCTTCCACGCACCGACGCTGAGCTTCCCGGTCGCGGGCACGCTGATGGTCGAGCCAACCGAGAGCGAGGCGCTGCACGAGCTGGATCGGTTCATCGACGCGATGATCCAGATCCGCGACGAGATCCGCGCGGTCGAGGAAGGCCGTATGGATCGCGAGGACAACCCGCTCAAGCACGCACCGCACACCGCGAATGCGGTGATGGCGGCGGAATGGACGCACGGCTATTCGCGTGAGTTGGCCGTCTTCCCGCTAGCTTCGCTGCGGCAGCAGAAGTACTGGCCGCCGGTCGCGCGCGTCGACAATGTCTACGGCGACAAGAACGTGTTCTGCAGCTGCGTGCCGATCAGCGAGTTCGAAGAGATCGAGGCGTTCAGCGAGCCGAATGTGATGTAAGTCGCGCGCCGCGTCGGCCTGGCCGGGTGACCGGTCGAGGCCGACGTCGGTTGCGATGCGAAACAAACCAGCGGCCGGCCCGCGTTAACGCCGGACACGAAAAGGCCCCGCATTGCGGGGCCTTTTCGTTACGACGTGTTACCGCCGTGCGCTGGTTTTACCGGGGCTGCGAGCTCGGGCAGGCCGTGCGCTGGCCGTCCGCGCTTTCGCAGTCGTCGCGCTCGTCGATCACTTCGAGCGCAGCGGCCTGCAACATCGCGCCGGGCGTGCGGTCGTCGATGCGATCGAGCAGGTCCGTCGTTTCGCTCGCGAACGAGTTCGTCGCGATGACACCCACCGGCGGCGGCTCGGGCAGCACCGCTTCTTCCGTGATCGTCAGCGTCGAGCCGACGAACGTGAGGCGGTAGTTCGACGACGCGTTCAGCGTGCCCTGCTGGATCGCATACGAACCCGCAGACTCGCCCGGCTGACGGGTCAGCGAGCCGCTGAGCGAGTCACCCGTCACGATCGATCCGTTGGTGATCGTGTACGTCAGTGCCGGGTCGGGATTGCCGACCTGCTTCATCTTCGGATCGGCGGTGACCGTGATCGCGCGCTGCAGGATGTCGGCGACGACGCTGCCGGGAAGCGTCAAGGTGTAGTTGCCGGCATCCGCACCGGTCAATGTCGTGCCACTCGCGTTAACGGCCTTGCCCGTGCCGGCGTTCGGATCGAGGAACGCGAAGGCGGTGCCCGTGGTCCCCACCGCATCTCCGGCAACCGCGCCGTTCAGAGTGACGGCCCCGGTCGCGGTGGTGGTGCCGTCGTAGGTCTTGTTATCGACCACGAAGCCCGCCACGAGTGCACGGCGCAGGATGTCCGCCACCGCAGTCGCCGGCAGCGTCAGCGTGTAGTTGCCAGCGTCGGCACCCGTGAGGCTCGTACCGCTGATGTTGACGGTTTTGCCGGTGCCTGCGTTCTTGTCGGCGAAGGTGAAGGTCGTGCCGCCCGTGCCAACTGCGTCGCCCGAAAGAACGCCGTTCAACACCACCGCGCCCATTCCCGCCGTGCTGCCGTCGTACGTTTTGTTGTCGACGTTGACGGTGCCGGTGATGCCGAGCGGCGTGACCGTCACCCTGCCCGCGTTCGACACGTCGACCGCATAGCCGCTGTTGGTCGCGAGCGAGTTCGGATCGACCGTGATGCCGTATGGCCCACCGTTGACCGACGCACGCGGCGCGAAGCCGTCGGAGGTCACGCGCGGCGTGCCGTTGAATACCGACGCCTGGGTGTCGGCGAGGAACGCGCCGGCAACGCCCGGCTGGTAGCCGCTGATCGTGAACGCAACGCCCGGGTTGGACGTCAGGTCGGTGCCGTAGACCTTGCTCACGTTGCCGGTGGTCAGCGTCAGCCGCGGCTGGAACGCGAACACGTAGCGGTTGGCGTTGACTGCCGCCGGAGCGAGCGTGGCGCGCGTCGCGTTCCAGATCGCCGTATTGTTGCTGTTGAGGTTGTCGAACACGTTGCCGGCCGGAGCCTGCGAGTAGATCACCCAACGATTGGATGCGACGACCGCATCCGAGCCCGAGGCGTTGATGAAGTTCGCATCGGTCGACAGGTCGACACCGGCTCCGCGCACTTGGCCGGCCGCACCGATCTCGAGATTGCCGCCCGTCACGGCGATCGATGCGTCGCCGGTGCCGGCGTTGACCACACCCGAGACCGTCAGCGCGCGTGCGTTGCGGAGGGTGAGCCTCGACGTGGTGAACGCCCCAAGCTGCCCGATCTGGTTCGCGCCGCCGAGCACCGCGCCGCCACCGGCGGTACCGGTCAGCAGGTTCGTGGTGAGCGGGCCGGTGACGTTGAGCGCGCCGCTGGTGTTGACGGTCGTTGAATTGCTGGATGCGGTGCCGAGCGTGATACCGCCCGCATCGCCGGTGAGCGAAAGCACGCCGGTGGCGTTGGCCGCTGCGATGTCGAGCCCGTTGGCGGCGGCAATGATGTCGGCGCCCGCACCCGTTGCCGCTACGGTGCCCAGCAGCGCTGCGCCCGAAGCGTCGACCCTCACATTGCCGGCGGACGAGATGTCCATGCGGCTGCCGGGCGTCGCGCCACCCACCGTGCCGAGCGCGGTGACCGAGACGGTGCCGCCGCTCGAGCGCAGTGCATTCGCGCGCACCGTGCCGACCGAATCGGCCGTGATGTTGCCGCCTGCGTCGATCGTGGTGGCGACGTTGAGGTCGCCGCCCGTCGCGGCGAGCGAAACGCTGCCGCCGGCGTTGGCCGAGCCGAGTGCGAGCGAGCCCAGGCTCGAGGTCAGCGAAAGCGATGCATTCGGACCGACGAAGGACGTAATGTCGACCGAGCCGCCATTACCGACCAGCGTGCCGGTGTGGTTCGCCGTGATGTTGCCAACCGTCAGCGCACCATCGGTGGTGAGCGTGGCATTACCGGCAACGCCCGCGCCGACCGTCAGGTCGTCGAGGTCGAGGCCGTTGCTAGCGGCCACACTGTTGGCGTTGAGCATGCTTGCGCCGTTGACGGTCAGCGTCGACAGCGCGTTCGTCGAGCCGACGTTGCCGTTGAACGTGGTGCCCGTCGCGTTGATGACGAGGTCGCCCTGGTTCGCCGCCTGCCCGTCGATCGTGCCGTTGAAGGTAGCGCTGCCGCCGGTGGCCGTGAACGTCGTCGCCCCTGCGACCACGGTCGCGCCATCAACGACGATATTCCCTGCGCCGGTGGTGACCGGTACTGCGTTGACGAGCATGCCGCTGGCGACGTCGAAACGGATGTCGCCGCTGCCGGTCGTTGCACCAGCGATCTGCGGGCTGAACCTGTCCACGTTGAGCGTGGTCAGTTCGAACGGCACGCCGGCAGCACCCGTACCGGCATTGCGGACCTGGATGCCGCCGGCGCCCGAGTTGCGGAACGCGGCTGCGGCGAACAGGTTTTCCTGAAGCAACGAGATGCCATTGGCCGCGCTTACGTACAGCCGCCCGCTCGAGCTCTGCGTCGTATTGACGATGCCTGCGGTCTGATTGATTGCACCCGACGAGCGGAGCGAGATGTACTCGTTCGTCGAGCCCGCGCGGATGCCCGAGGTTACGTTGCCGCCGAGGTTGATGTTTCCGCCGCCGGAGGTAATGAGCTGGACATCACCGCGCGCCGAGGTCAGTGGCCCCGTGACGTTCAGATTGCCCCCGTTCCGGGCTTCGATCCAGAGGCGGCCCGGACTGCTGAGGTTGGCAGCGGTGAAGCCACCTGCGGTATCGGTGATGACGAACGTGTTCTCGGTGCCCTGGGTGAAGTTGGGCGTGAACACACCAGCGCCGAAGAAGTCCGCGGCCCGGATGCGGTAGCCGTCACCGACGTTCGGCGCCACGGCGACGGTCAGGTTACCGGTCTCGGCATACAGCGACATGTCGTTGCCGGACAGCCTCGTTGTCTGCAGGTGGTCAGCTGCACCCGCAGAGCTGGTGTCGAGCGGAGCGAGTCCGCCGACCGTACCGCCGGAGGTGAGGGTACCCCCGACCGAAATGCCCTGCGAACGAATCACGAGGTCGTCCCGCGCGGTGACGGTGCCGACGGTGACCGAGCCGCTGGAGCCAATCGCGACATCACGGCCCTGCAGCGTGTTCGTCGAGTAGTCGACCGAGCCCGCCGAGCGGATGTCGAGGTCCGATGTGCCCGTGCCCACGTTGCCCAAGATCCGGACGCTCGACGCGCCGGCCGCGACAGCTGTCTGTCGCGTGCGGCCGCCTGCAATCAACGTGCGCGTCGTGCCCGCACCAGCGTTGCCCGCCGCGTAGAGCACGATGTCACCGGAATTGAACGTGACCGTGTCGGCGCCGCCGCTGTTGTTGAGCAGCACATTGCCCGCTGCATCGGTCATGCCAGCGGCCGCGATGATGGTCTTGTTGCCGCTGAACGTGCTTGCGCCGCCGACGCTTACCGCGGTCGTGGCGGTGCTGCCTTCGGTGATGGCGAGCGTGGTGATCGCATCGAGGTTCCCGTCGAACGTCACCGACACGCCACGCGCGCCGACGAGCGCGTTCTGGCCCGTACCGGCATTAGCGGTGCCGCCGAAGTTGATCGCGTCGGCAATCAGCGCGATCGCACCGGGGCCGCTGCTTGCGTTGAGCGAGGCGCCGTTGGCGACCGTGATGCCGCCGGCTGCACCGCCGAACGTGAAGGTGTTCGTGGTGCCGTTGAGGAATGCAGCGCCGTTGAGCGTTGCGTCCTCGCCGTTGAGCAGCGCCGCAGTCGACAGCAGCAAGCCGCCGACGTTGAACACGCCCGAGCTGCTGACCGCGATGCCGGCCGGATTGATCAGCCAGAAGTTGCCGCCGGCATTGACCGTGCCCGCGATCGTCGACGTCATGCCGCCGGTCACCCGGTTGACGAAGATGTAGTTGTTGCCGACGCCGGCGTCGCTGGTCACATTGAAGAACGTGGCGGCGGGAACGTCGAACGTGGTCCACTCGGCGTACGCGCGGGGGCCGGTCACGTTGACGGTCATGGTGGTGCCGTCGGACGTCGGTGCAGTGACGTTCGTGGCATCGGTGAAGCCGGTCGGCAGGCTCTGCGCCGCGACGTGCGGCGCGGCAAGCGCGGTGGCGATGCCTAGCGACAGGGCACGAAGCGCGAGGCCGCGGGAAGGGGTCTTATGGGTCATGTGCGTGTCCTCAGCGAATCGAGAAGGCGTGGGAGAACGTCAGCAGCAGGCTGTTGTCCGGCTCGGCGAAACCCGGGATAGGCGCGGTCTGCGGCGCCGCCCAGATCAGGGCGAACTCGCTCGTGCGGCCACGCAGGCGCATGCCGAGGCCTGCCGACCACGGCTCGGCGTCGTAGCCGCCGCGGTCTTCGCTCCACAGCCTCGCGCCGTCGGCAAAGCCGAACAGGCCCAGCTGCGCAGCGCCGTCCAGTGAGAACTCCACGCCAAGCTCGGCGCGGGCCGCGATTGCGCGGTCGCCCGCTGCGGCGCCCGGGTCGAAGCCGCGGCCGATCGTGTAGTTGCCGAACTGGAACTCTTCGTAGGCCGGCAGCGAGTCGTCGGTCCACTGCGCGGCGGCGGTCAGTGCGGCATACGGTGCGACCGCCGTGCTGTTGCCCAGCCGCAGGCGCGCGCCCGCGCCGAGGCGAACGGACGTGAAGTCGATTTGCGCATCGGTCCGCGAGAGCAGCCGGTCGCCGGTCTCGCTGGCGCCGAGCGCTTCCAGCCCCTGGCGCAGCTCGACGCTCGCATGCGTCGCGAAGTTGCGCGTGTCGCCATACATCCAGCGGCCTTCGACGCCGAGCGACAGAACACGCAGGCTTTCTTCGAACAGCGGAATGTCCGGCCCGCCGAACGAGCCGAGGAAACCGAGCGCGTTGTCCTGCTCGATCGCCTCCAGGCGCACGGCACCGTCGACCATCGCGTTGCGCTGCTTGACGAACGGATAGCGGACACCTACACGGGCAACCAACGATTCACCGTCGAGATCAAGCGCCGCGAGGTCGCCTTCCGGCTCGGTGCGGCCGTAGGCCACGTCGCCGGTCAGCACCAGGCCTGACGGGCCGACGCGCACTTCCTCGAGCAGCTGTGCAACCTGCTGCTCACCGTCGACGCTCGAGTACAGCACCAGGCTGGTGCGCTCGCCCAAACGGGTGAAACCGTTTGCATCGAAGCGAGCGGAAACACCGTTCTTGCCGAGCGCTTCGGAGCCTAGGTTCTGCGCACCCAGCGTGACATCGAGCGTGCGGCGCGGCGCGAACGTCGCGGTCGCCTGCAGGCCGTCGGCGCTGCCGTCATCGGCGCGGCGCATCGAGAAGTTCACGTCGGCACCGGGCAGTTCGCGTACCAGCAGGAACGCGCGCTCGACATCGGCCCAGCTCGTCGCGCCCTGGGTCTTCAGCGCATCCAGGTAGGCCTGCGCAAGCGCAGCCGACGGGCCCATCGCCTCGGCGTTTTCGATGCGCACGTCGGCGATGCGGCCTTCATTGACTCGAAGGGTCAGCACGCCGTCGGTGATGCGCTGCTCGGGCAGCTCGACACGCGCCAGCGCCTCGCCGTTGCGGGCATACACGGCCGCGACGCGGTCGCGCGCGTCGCACAGCAGTTGCGTATCGCCGGTACGTCCGACGAGATCGCCCACGGCGGCGTCGAGCTCGGCCTGCCGCACCAACGTCGCGCCGGTTACTTCAATGCGCGAGAGCGTCACCTGCCCCTGCCCTGCGAACGGGCACGTGCCCGGCGCGGCAAGCGCGGCCGGGTCGATCGTGCGCGCCTGCAGTGCCGGAGTGCGCGCGGCCGGGTCGATGTCCTGTGCCGTCTGGCCCGGAACGCGGGCGGGGTCGACCGGCGGCGGCTGCTGTTGTGCGAGTGCAGGCAGCGCGGCCAAACAGGCAACCGCCAGCAGCGAACGGCAGACGGACGGGGCGGAGCGCAGGTGTGTTCGTGAAGTCATGGGGTTCCCTGTGATAGGCACGAAGCCGACGACGGCCGACGGCCGTCAGTGGCACGACGCACGTGCCATGCAGTGGTTTTCTAGAAGAACGCGGGTGGATCAGGCCTACGGCCGCGCTTGGCTGCGATGGCTCCCCCGCGCGATCTGGCCGGAATCCAGCCTCAACCATTGGCGGACTAGGTCGCGTGAAGACGGGGTCGTCACGATGTGCCGAATCCGGCCTCTTCCTGCGGTGCCAGCGGTGGCCGCACCGCGCTTCCCCTCGCACGGCAGTCTCCTCCAGGGCCCCAACCCCCGACCCGGTCCGGCCGCGGACGACCACGGCGGAACCTGCCCGTCGCAGTCGAGCCCGCTCTCACCTCGACTTCGTGTACGGCTTCTCGCCGCGCTTGATCATCGACGTAGGTCTCTGGCAAGGGAGCCGGCTTGCCGTGCATCCACATCCCACGGGCACCTGACCGGGAGGCGGTGCCGAAGCATCACCGCGACGGTGATGTCACCGACGGCCGGCACCCCGCTATCAGACCGCGGCCCCGGGCCAGCTGTCGCACTGCCCGATCGCATAAGCGGCTGCACACGAGGACGCATCGGCGAAGCGGTGCGTTCAGGCCGGCGAGGCTGTCCCAGTAGCGAGCCGCGCTGCGGGAAAGCGGGACCGGCAGCTGCCGCATGCCCGGCACACGGGCTTACTCGTGGCAGCCGAGTCGACGTAACGCGATCAGCTTCGCAATCGCCTCGACCGCCAGGCACAACGACCGCGACAACTCCGCGTCCTCCGCATAGTCGGCGCGTGCGAGGTTCTGGACACGGCGACCGGCACGCATCTTCTTGTCCTTGCTCCAGCTCGAAGCCGAGCCGTCCGGACCGAACACCCCGATTGCGATTCCACCGCGACTGCCGATCAGGTCGAACGCGGGCAGGTCACTCGCGCCATCGCCGACGTACACCATCTGGTCGAACGGCACGTGCCAGTCCTGTTCGGGAATTTCGCGATACACGTCGGGTGGCGAGTCCGACCCGTCGACCGACAATCCTTTTGCGAGTTGCAGCAGGTAACGCACCTTCTCGGGGTAGGTGACGATGCGCTTGGGAAACACGAGCCGGCCATCGTCGTCGTAGCAGCCCGCGCTGCCCCAGATCGCCTTGAATTCGTGCGCGATCGAGGTGGCTCCGGGCACTTCCGCAAATCCGGCGGTCAGCACATAGAACTCGACCACCACATCGTCGACGACCGCTCGCGCGGTTTCACGCAAACGGTCGAACACCCGTTCGACGTCGCGGTAAAGAGGGGTGTCGCGGCCGACCTCCTGCAGCAGCGACTCGGTGATTGCACCGCCGCAGCGTTCGGACAGATCAATCAGCGCCTTGAACCGGGCAAGCGAGTGATCCCATCCCTCCCGGTCCAGTGGCTCGACCTGCTCGCGTCGAAAAGATTCGGGGTCCACCCCAAGCTTTTGCAGCAACACGTCGACCGATCCTTTGCCGAGCGTGAGGTCGAAGTCGAACACGACCGCGATTCGGTTGTGCACCACCCTGGTCGCATGCGCCATCCGGAACTCCAGCAGCTTCAGTGGCCTCTACCGTAGGTGCCCTGGCGCGTAGGGCGCGTCGAATGCCGCAGCACGGCCGGTTCCGCGCTCGCCGCCGAAGTGATTGACGCGCTGCAGCAAGAAAATGCGCGATCCGGCCGGCGAGCGGCCGAGAGCCTTGCGGGACGGGGCCCATAGCCGTCCGGACGAGCCGAAGAACCGCTATTCAGCTCGGCCGAAGGCGTCGCGCGGACAAAAACCGTGCCTGCAGCCGCCCTGTTCAGCTTGTCGCGACGCCGTTTTCGAGCCACCACACCCCTGTTCAGTCAAGTAAGCGAGGCGCCTTCCTTCCGGCATTTGTGACAGTTGTCACACTTTAAGCTCATCCCTTTGCGGAATTTGTCTTGTTTGTGACTCCGATCGTCATTTAGGTTCGAGTCAGCGGTCTCACGGAAGAGGCGCCATCCCCCACCGTCTGGCGTGCAGGACGCCCAGCGCAGTTCACCAGACGGATCCCCGCGCTCTGCATCAGCGCCGCCCACTTCGGGAGTTCATCGATGACCAATCGCAATCCGCGCCGCACCCGCCTCCATGCCCTCGCTGCCGCGACCACGCTGGCGCTGGCTTCCATGGCGGGCGCTGTCCACGCCGGCAACGTCAACGCCTCCGGCCTCGCGTCGCAGGGCAATGACCGCTTCATCGTGAAGTACCGCGAAGGCACGCCGGAGCGCGCCAATCCGGCGAACGTCCGCGCTGCTGCGAACCGCGTCGCCCGCGTCGGCGGCAAGGCTGTCGGACTCGACCACGTGCGCCGCATGGCGCTGGGCGCCGATGTGCTGAAGACCGACCGCGAGCTCGACCGCGTCGAAGCCGAGGCGCTGATGCGCCAGATCGCAGCCGACCCGGCTGTCGAATACATCGAAGTCGACAAGCTCAACCACCCGGTATTCACCCCGAACGACCCCGACTTCAGCCAGCAGTACGGCTTCGGCACCGGCGCGGGCGGCACGTACGCGACGCAGGCATGGGACGTCACCAGCGGCAGCGGCGCGGTGGTTGCGGTGCTCGACACCGGCATCACGAATCACAGCGACCTCAACGCGAACATGCTGCCGGGCTACGACTTCATCGTCGACACCGCGGTGGCCGCCGACGGCAATGGCCGTGACTCCGATCCGTCCGACCCGGGCGATGCTTCTGGTGGCCAGTCCTCGAGCTGGCACGGCACGCACGTGGCCGGCACCGTGGCAGCGGTCACCAACAACGGCAAGGGCGTTGCCGGCATGGCGTTCGGCGCGAAGGTCGTGCCGGTGCGCGTGCTGGGCAAGGGCGGCGGTTACGACTCCGACATCGCCGACGCGATCATCTGGGCATCGGGCGGCAGCGTGTCCGGCGTGCCCGCAAACCCCTACCCGGCCGAAGCGATCAACCTCAGCCTCGGTGGTTCCGGCAGCTGTGGCACCACGACGCAGAACGCGATCAACAGCGCGGTGTCGCGCGGTTCGACGCTGGTCATCGCGGCCGGCAACGACAACACGAACGTCTCCAACGCCTCGCCGGCGAACTGCAACAACGTGATCGCGGTGGCCTCGACCACGAACACCGGCGCGCGTTCGAGCTTCTCGAACTACGGCTCGCTGATCGACATCGCCGCTCCGGGTTCGTCGATCCGCTCGACGCTCAATTCGGGCACGTCGGGCCCGTCGACTGAAAGCTACGCGTCATACAGCGGCACCTCGATGGCGACGCCGCACGTCGCCGGCCTGGTCGCACTGATGCAGGCCGCGGCCAGCACCCCGAAGACACCGGCCGAGATCGAGTCCATCCTCAAGAGCACCGCGCGTCCGTTCCCGTCGACGCCGTCGCAGCCGATTGGTGCCGGCATCATCCAGGCACGCGCCGCGGTCGATGCGGCCCGCGGCGGCACCACGCCGCCTCCGCCGACCGGCGGCACGCTGACCAAGGGCACGCCGGTCACCGGCTTGGCCGCCAGCACGGGCCAATCGCTGGAATACACGATGAGCGTGCCGTCGGGCGCAAGCAACCTGACGTTCACGATGTCCGGCGGCACCGGCGATGCCGACCTGTACGTGAAGTTCGGCAGCGCGCCGACCGACAGCTCGTACGACTGCCGCCCCTACCGCTCGGGCAACAGCGAAACCTGCACGTTCGCCTCGCCGGCGGCGGGCACGTACTACGTGCGCGTCAAGGCGTACTCGTCGTTCTCGGGCGTGAGTCTGGTTGGCGACTACTCGACCAGCAGTGGCGGCAGCCGCCAGACCTACAGCAACGGCACCGACTACGCGATCCGCGACTACTCGACGGTTGAAAGCCCGATCACGGTGTCGGGTCGCAGCGGCAACGGGCCGAGCGACGCATCGGTGAGCGTCAACATCCTGCACACCTACGAAGGTGACCTGAAGGTCGACCTGGTTGCGCCGGACGGCTCGGTCTACAACATCCACAACCGCTCCGGCGGCAGCGCCGACAACGTCATCGGGACCTACACCCGCAACCTGACCAGCGAGGCGCTCAACGGCACCTGGAAGCTGCGCGTCAACGACAACTACGGCGGCGACACCGGCCGGATCGATTCGTGGAGCATCAACTTCTGATCGACCTCCAGTAACTGCTTCAAGGAAGACCCCGGCTCCAGCCGGGGTTTTCGTTTGAGCGAGTCGATGCATGACGCGACCGCACGGCGTCGCCGCGACCGCATCGCTGCGAATGCTGACTGGACCTTTTGCCTTCCCTTTTCTGCGCTGCGATCGCTGCCCGAATCTGGCCTCCGACTGCGTTTGCCTGAGCAGGGATCAACGACACCGGCGCAGGCCGGACAAAGGGAGAGTGCTATGGAACGGCTGAAGAACTGGTTCAACGCTGGACTGGTATCGATTGCGCTGCTCGCCTCGGCAGGCGCCGCACATGCGCAATCGGAGTTCACGGTCAAGGACGAAGCGACGGGTGCGCGGCAGATACTCACGGAGGACACCGCGCGATTCACGCTCACAAGCTTCGGGGACCGCGTGTTCTTCAACGTGCGCGACACCTCGGGCCAGGCAGCGGCGATCGGTGATGGCAACTGGTATGTCACGTTCGTCGCCCCGCCGGGCGAGCGCCTGAAGCCCGGCCTGTATCCGGATGTCGGATGCCCCACCGCCACCTACGGCCGCGCCGCGGGATTGCAGGTCACGTTCGAGAATCCGCGCTGCTCGACCGAAGACACGATCTGGGGCTGGATCGTCATCCGCCAGATCGATTACGACGCCGCCGGCAAGGTCGTAGCGCTCGAGGCCACCTACAGCCAGCGCGTCGGGTCACCCGATGCGCCCGCGTGGAGCGGGCTGCTGCGATACAAGGCTTCGCCGCTGTCGTTGCGCATCAAGGCACCGGAGACTTCGCCCTGGGGTGCGCTGCGGCAGCATCACCACGGCGACACCAGCCTGTTCTCGCTCAACGGCGACGCGTCCGGCATGTATTACGAAGCGTCGGTGATCAAGGACTTCTGGAACGTCGTCGTGTTTCCGCCGACCGGCCAGACGCTGCGTCCAGGCCGCTACGTCACGCGCGGCGAAGCGACGTCGCGGTTCGCCGGGCTCAACGTCATCCGCGGGCTCGAAGATCCGGTCTACTGCCCGAACAGCACCGGCGTGCTCGATATCGTCGACGTGGCACTCGATGCAGCGGGCAAGGCCAGCGGCCTGCACGCCCGCTTCGAATATCGCTGCGATCCGAGGAGTGCACCGATGCGCGGTGAAGTGCGCTTCAAGCGCTGAGCGTTGCACGCAGTGGCCGAGGCGCGTGCGTCGCGTCTCGGCCTACAGACTTCAATGTCTACAACCAACCGCGTTATCCGCGGTCGATGAGGCGACTGCGCAACACGCGGTCGCCATGGGCGGCCACGCCGCCCCGTAGGCGTCTGCATCACCGTTCCCGTACAGCGCTCTACCGGCGACGAAACGGCGACACCCCCAGGCCCTGCAGTCAGCGGAACGTCCGCTGCCAGCTCAGCAGATAGGCGCGGCCGCGGCCCGCGAAGTAGTCCAGGTTGTTGCCGCTGTTGTTGGCCTGCGAGTAATAGCCGACGTACTGCCGGTCGAACAGGTTCTCGACGCCCAGCCCGAACTGCCCCCAGCGCGAGTTCCAGGTCACGCCGAGGTCGGCGATCGTATACCCGTTGAAGTTCTCTTCGAGCGAGGTCAGGCCGTTGTTGATGACGCGGCCTTCGTTGACGTGACGCGAGAACAGGTGCATCGCCTGCAGCCACACGGCCACTGACGGGCTCGCCTGCCAGCGAACCGCGGCGACCGCCTTGTCGGGCCCCTGCGAGCGCGCGCCGAGCGCGAGATCGAGCGGCGCATCTTCTTCGGCCGCGGTTTTGCCGCGGGTGGTCGCGTAAGTCGCGGTAAGCGCCCAGTCCTGGTGGGGCCGCAACTCCCCGGCGAACTCGAAGCCGCTGACCTCGACGGGCACGCGCTGGATCGAGCCCTGCCCCGTGATGCGATCCACACGCACCTGCGAGCCCAGTTCGCTGCGCGAGTCGTACGCCGATGCGGTGAAGCTGCCGAGCGCGCCGGCCCAGGTGATGCCGACCTCGCGATTGTCCGTGACGATCGGCTCGAGCGCGATGAGGTCGCCAACTGACTGCCCTTCGGCACGCACCCCGCGCAGCACCAGCCCGACATCCGGCAGACCGAAGCCTTCGTTGTACGCAGCAAACGCGGACCAGCCGTCGGCGAAGCGCCACACCGCACCGAGGTTGCCGACCCACTGGGTGAACGAGCGGCCGCCGCCGGCCACATCGAAGCGACGGTACGACCCGTTGGACTGCCGGACGGCAAGCGTCGTGTAGTCCTCGACCTCGAGCGTCGCATGCTCGCGACGCGCGCCACCGCGCACGGTGAACGCGCCACTCGTGTACTCGGCCTGCGTGAACAACGCGACGTTCTCGAACTCGAGCGGCGGCACCCAGGTGCGCCCCGTCTGCGCGAGCTGCTGCTCCGACTCGTCCGAAAGCCAGTCGACGCCGACCGTCATTTCCAGCCCGTTGAGGAACAGGTCTGGCCGCACCCACGTCGTGCGCAGCCCGGCCTTGTCGGCAATGATCTCCGACTGGTCGACCAGCGTATTGACCGGCGCGATCGCAGGATCCTGGAACACTCCGAACGTACCCGCACCGTACACGGACTCGAAATCCTGCTTGTACAGCTGCACGTTCGCGGTGCCGCCTGCGAGGTCGGCATGCATCCAGTCCAGCGACGCAGTCTGCACGCGGTTGCGCGGCGGCAGTCCGACCGGCTCGCCGCGTACGGCACTGGTCAGGATGCCGGCGTCGCGATCGCCATCCACGCGCGTCCAATCGCCATCGCCTTCTAGCAGGAAGCGGTTGAACGAGACCTGCACCCGCTGTGCGTCGCTGATATCGAGGCCGACCTTGGCGAACAGATCCGTCGCGGTGGAATCCTGCACGTCGCCCTGCGTGGCCTCGAGCCCCAGGCGGCGGTTCTCGCCGTCTACACCGACGCCGCGCATCGTCGCGCCGACGTAAAGCAATGCGTCGAAGCGCTGCTTGTGCTCGAGCCCGTAGCCGGCCTTCCAGAGCGCGTCATCGCTCTCGCCCTGCGTGCCGTACTTGAGGTCGACCGTGTGGCTCGTGCCCTTGATACGTGGCGTACGCGAGATGTAATTGATGATGCCGCCGGTGGCACCCAGGCCCTGCACTGCCGACGCGCCGCTGACGACTTCGATGCGCTCGATCACCGACGGATCGGCGAAATACCCTTCGCGCGCGCCGTTGCGCAGCGGGTTTGACTGCGGCACGCCATCGAACAGGATCAGCGGCGTGCGGCCACGCAGCGACTCGCCGAACGTCGTGAGCTTCTGTCGCGAGGGCGCATAGCCCGGGATCTGGGTTGCGAGCACCTGGCTCAGGTCTTCGGTGATCTGCAGCTGTGCATCGAGCTCACTACGCGTGATCACGCTGACCGCACCGGGGATCTTGTCGATCGCCTTGGTGCCGCGCGTCGCGGTCACGACGACGCTGTCGAGCGTGCGCGCGTCGGATGCGCCTGCTTCGCGAGCCTCCGTCGTCTCGACAGTCGTTGCAGCCAGCGTTTGCGACGGTGCCATCTGCGCGGATACGGCAGGCGCGGTCAGCGCGGCAACGAGCGCGAGAAACAACGGACACTTGCGGGGCGACATGGAAATCCTTTTGACGGCGCTGGACACCGCCGACGCGGGCGGCGCGGACGGTCGATGCGTAGAAGAGGTAAAGAGGCGCATGACGGCGCGGCCGCGACGAAGGGCGCGCAGCGTAATGCGAGCCATTCTCATTTTCAACCAGCGGGTCCTTAGGCAATACAAGGTGCGCCGGAGCGCACGCCCGATCCGCTCTTGCTGATCGGTTAGACTGCCGCCCCTTCGCGCGGCCCCCGAGGCATGCGCCCTGCTTCGACGGTCGAAACACGCGTGATGACGCCACCCTGATCGCTGGTGAGCAGTCCGCCCTTCGGGGCAGGGGCGCCTGTGCGCCACCTTTTTCCGATATTTCGCGGCCGCGCCGTCGAGCGCCGTCGCCGGGGACCTTGTCTTGATCTCAATCGACCGGCTGCGTCAGGACTGGCTCGGCAACATCCGCGGCGACGTGCTCGCCGGGCTCGTCGTCGCACTCGCGCTCATTCCCGAGGCGATCGCGTTTTCCATCATTGCCGGCGTCGATCCGAAGGTCGGCCTCTACGCGTCGTTCTGCATCGCGGTGGTCATCGCGTTCACCGGCGGCAGGCCCGGCATGATATCGGCCGCGACCGGCGCGATGGCGCTCGTGATGGCCGACCTCGTACGCGATCACGGCCTGCAGTACCTGCTGGCTGCAACGCTGCTGACCGGCGTGTGGCAGATCCTTGCCGGCGTGTTGAAACTCGGCTCGCTGATGCGCTTCGTATCGCGCTCGGTGATCACCGGCTTCGTCAACGCCCTTGCGATTCTGATCTTCATGGCACAGCTGCCCGAGCTGACCGGCGTGAACTGGCAGGTGTATGCGATGACGGCCGCGGGCCTGGCGATCATCTACCTCTTTCCGTATCTCACCCGGTCGGTACCGTCGCCACTGGTCGCGATCGTCGTGCTGACCATCGTCGCAATCACGCTCGGCCTCGACATCCGCACCGTGGGCGACATGGGCGAGCTGCCCGACAGCCTGCCGATCTTCCTGTTGCCGGACGTACCGCTGAATCTCGAAACGCTGCGCATCATCCTGCCGGTCTCGCTCACGCTGGCCGTGGTCGGCCTGCTGGAATCACTGCTGACCGCGCAGATCGTGGACGACCTCACCGACACGCCCAGCAACAAGAACCGCGAGAGCGCGGGCCAGGGCGTGGCGAACATCGCCTCGGGCCTGATCGGCGGCATGGCCGGCTGCGCGATGATCGGGCAGTCGGTGATCAACGTGAAATCAGGTGGGCGTGGGCGGTTGTCGACGCTGGTCGCGGGCGTTGTGCTGCTCATGCTCGTGGTGTTCGCAGGACCGTGGGTGAAGCAGATCCCGATGGCGGCACTCGTCGCGGTCATGATCATGGTCTCGATCGGCACCTTCAGCTGGTCGTCGATCCGCAACCTACGCACGCATCCGAAGAGTTCCAGCATCGTGATGATCGGCACGGTGCTGGTTACCGTGTTCACCCACGACCTCGCCCAGGGCGTGTTGACCGGTGTGCTGCTCTCGGCGCTGTTCTTCGCGCGCAAAGTCGGGCAGCTGCTGCATGTCGAATCCACGCGTGACACGGACGGTAAGGCGCGTACCTATGTTGTGACCGGCCAGGTGTTCTTCGCTTCGGCTGACGCGTTTGCCGGTGCGTTCGACTTCCGCGAAGTGCTCGAGCGCGTGACGATCGACGTGTCACGTGCACACTTCTGGGACCTCAGCGCGGTTGGCGCACTGGACAAGGTCGTGTTGAAGTTCCGCCGCGAAGGCACGAAGGTCGAGGTCATCGGCCTCAACGAAGCCAGCGCGACGATCGTCGACCGGCTCGGTGTGCACGACAAACCCGGTGCTGAGCAGATGCTCGGTGGACATTGAGGAGCCAGAGCGCATGAGTGCCGAACTGATCCATCCGACCGGTCGCGTCGTCGCCGCTGTCGACCTGTCCAGCTACGCGGACAGCGTGGCCGATTTCGCAGCGTGGGCCGCAGCCCGTCTCGGCTCGCCGCTGGAGCTGCTTCACGTGCAGGACCGGCAACACGACGCGGCGGCACGGGACCTCAGCGGCAGCCTGTCGCTGGGTGCGCGCGAAACCCTGCTCGCCGAGCTTGCCTCGCTGGACGAGCGGCGTGCGGTGATCGCGCAGCAGCAGGGGCGCGCATTGCTCGACGCGCTGCGCGAGCGCGCTGCCGGGCATGGCGTTGATGCAACGCTTCGCCACCTCCACGGCGGCCTCGTCGAATCCCTGCTCGACCTCGAGGCGGGCACGCGCCTGTTCGTGATCGGCAAGCGCGGCGAGCATGCGGACTTCGCGGCCGGGCACCTCGGCAGCAATCTCGAACGCGTCGTGCGTGCGGTGCACCGGCCGGTGCTGGTCGCGTCGCGCGCGTTCCGCCCGGTCGCCCGCTTCATGATCGCGTTCGACGGCAGCGCCACCACGCGCCGCTGCGTGGAGATGGTCTGCGCAAGCCCACTGCTGAAGGGGCTGGACTGCCACGTGCTGATGGTGGGCGCGCCCGATGACGCGCAGCAGGCGCACCTGCAATGGGCGCAGACCACGCTGCGTGACGCCGGCTTCGATGCGCAGCTTCATGCCGCCCAGGGCAGCGCGGATACCGTGATTGCAGCGCAGGCCGATGCGCTGGCCATCGACCTGCTGGTGATGGGTGCGTACGGCCATTCGCGCATCCGCGCGATGATCGTCGGCAGCACGACGACGCAGGTGCTGCGCCACTGCCCGATCCCGGTGTTGCTGCTGCGCTGAGGGATGCGCCGCGACTGACGACAGTCAGCGCCAGCCCGCCTCGCGCGCCTGGCGTTCGGCTTCGGCGTCGAAGACCTCGTCCTGCAGGCGTGCATCGATCGCCGCCTGCACCTCCGGCGACATTGCGCTCGATGCCTGGCGCAGTTCACCGTCTGCGCCCTCGACAGGCCGTGCGAGCACCGGCAACGACCAGCGCTCCCCTTCGCGGCACGCAAGGCCGGCAAGCCCGGGCTGCGCACGGTGGACGAAGCTGCGACAGATGCGGCCGTCGGCATCGCGGAAGCTCAGGCCGATGGCGACCTGCGCGACCGCTGCGGGTTCGCTGGCCAGTGCCTGGTCGAGTCCGCGTTCCAGCTCGCCCCGTGCGATCAGCGTGCCGTCCTGCACCTGTACCGGCCCCGTGCCCGGGCGCAGCCACAGACTGACCGCGAGCACGGCGAGCGATGCGGCCAGCGCGTAGACGGGCGTGCCCCAGCGGGCTTTGCTCATCGCGGTCCGGGGTCGCGCTGTGAGCGGAACGATGTTGGCGGCGGCCGGTTTGCGCTCGCCTGTCGCGGCGGCGGAGTCTACGGAACTGCCGCCCTGATCAATCGCATCGCGGCCGCTCCTGCCTGCCGCGAAGGCGCCGCCACGCACAGGCGTACTCGCGGCGCCTCCCAGCAACTCCGCAAACCGCGCCGGCACCGGCTCGTCCAGCACCGGATCGAACTCGGCACGCAGCCGCTCGCGCAGTCGTCGCTCACGCGACGCCTGCGCGGCAAGCACGGGGTCGGCCGCGACCGCCGCCGCCACGCGCGCGGCATCGCTCGGCGCAAGTTCGCCGTCGATCCAGGCCTGCAGTTCGTGCTCGTCGATCGTGCTCATCATTCCTCGCCCAACAGGGCCTGCAGCGCAGCGCGCGCACGCGCCAGGCGGCTGGTCACGGTGCCGACCGGAACCTCCAGCAGGTCCGCGGTCTCGCGGTATGACAGCCCTTCAACCAGCACCAGGGCCACCACCTCGCGTTGTTCGTCCGGCAGCCGCGTCATCGCCGCTGCCACCGACATCGCCTGCACGCGCCGCTCGGCCGAC
The DNA here is from genome assembly GCF_042434515.1 of Lysobacter korlensis. Classification (NCBI taxonomy): domain Bacteria; kingdom Pseudomonadati; phylum Pseudomonadota; class Gammaproteobacteria; order Lysobacterales; family Lysobacteraceae; genus Lysobacter; species Lysobacter korlensis. The sequence continues at coordinate 1,320,668 of NZ_JBHLTG010000001.1, read as the reverse complement.
TCCTCGCCGACCGCCTCCCCGGCCTCCTCCGGCGCGAACACGCGCTGGCGGCGGCTGCGGGAGCGCAGCTCGTCGAGCCAGGCATTGCGGAGAATCCCGAATACCCAGGCGTCAAGCCGCGCGTCGGGCCGCCACTGGTCCGCGCGCGCAAGCGCACGTTCCAGCGCGACCTGGACGAGGTCGTCGGCATCGGCGGCCTGACCGGCGAGCGTCCGCGCCAGGCGACGCAGGCGCGGCAGCAGCTCGATCAATCCGTCGCGGACGGCATTACTCGAATCCACGCGTTAGAGGTTCCTACGTTCGAGGAAGGCGTTTTGTTCCATCGCCCGCTGCAGTCCGGCGCTGGCGCGCGGTAAAGCGGGCCGATGCTAGCATCCGGCTCTTCCGGTCCAGCCTGCCCTTCGATGCGCCCGAACCGCCTGATGCTGCTGGGATGTCTGTCGACGCTACTCGTGGCGCACGCGGCCGGCGCGCAGGCCCTGGGTGGGAGACCGGGCCTGCCTGCCTTGCCGACGGGCGTGCCTTCGCTGCCGACACAGGCGGCGACCGCCGCATTGGACCGCACGTTGTCCGACCCACGCATGCAGGCCCCACTGGCACAGCTGCGCCGGCTGCAGATCCGCGACCTCGTGCGAACGCACCGCGCGCGCGTCGACCTCGACCTGCAGGGCGAGCCGGTCCTGCGTGGTGAATTCCTGATGCTCGGCGCGGCTCCGGATGCGATCGACGCGTTGCGGGCGGCAGGTTTCGAACTCGCACCCGGTGCAGCCACAGATAACGCGCTGGACCTCGACATCGCCGTCGTGCGCGACACGCGCGGCCGGCGCGCGACACGCGCGATGCGCGATCTGCAACGCGCGGCGCCAGAGGCGACGTTCGCGTTCCAGCACATCTACCTGCAGGCCGCGCCTGTTGCAGCAGCGACAGTCGCAGCGACGGGCGCGTCCGCGGTTTCGGGCGCGGTACGCATCGGCCTGATCGATGGCGGCGTGGATGCCGCACATCCGGCGCTTGCCGGCGTGCGCATCAAACGGCACGGCTGCGGCGGGGCAGCGAAACCGCAGCCGCACGGCACCGCGGTGGCCACGCGACTGGCCGCGCGCGGTACCGAGCTTTACGCGGCTGATCTGTGGTGCGGCGATCCAGTCGGCCAAGCGACGCTCGGTCTCGTGCAGGCACTGGCCTGGATGTCACGCGAGCGGGTACCGGTGGTGAACATCAGCCTTGTCGGGCCGGACAATCCGGTGCTCGCGCGCGCCGTGCAGTCGATGCTCGCGCGTGGCCATGTGCTGGTCGCCGCGGTCGGCAATGACGGGCCCGCCGCACCGCCGCTGTTTCCCGCCGCCTACGCGGGAGTAATCGCGGTGAGCGGCGTGGACGCGAAGCAGCGGGTGCTCCCCGAATCCGGCAGCGGTCCGCATGTGGATTTCAGCGCCACAGGCGTACTCGGCGAAGGCCCGCGAGCGATGCGCGGAACGTCGTTCGCGGCCCCGGTGGTCGCGCGGCTGGCGGCCGAGTCGCTGTCGGCACCTGATCCGGCCGCGGCCACCCACGTGCAGCGCGCGCTCGCCGCGCGTGCGCGCGATCTCGGCAAACCCGGCCGCGACCCGCGCTATGGCGACGGGCTGATCGATCCGCTTCGCTGAACGAAGCCCAACCGTAACCGGCTGCCGGGCGGATGGCATGGAAGAACCCGGCGCGCCGGTTCGTAGAGGTCTTCAAGACGCCGCGGATGGTCCGTGGCACCGGAGACCGACATGCGCAACAAGACCCTCATCAATACCCTCCTCGCCACTGCCGTCGCCATCGCGCTCCCCGCGCAGGCGCAGCTCCTCGGCGGCGGCGGTTCGATCGGTGGCGGCCTGACCGGGGGCCTCAATTCGACGGTCGGCCGTATCGGCGGCCAGGCCGGTGGCTCGATCGGCGGCGCCGGCCGTATCGACGCGTCGCAGCTGCGCGTCGAAGAGCGGGCCCAGCGCCTGCGGGAGCGCACCGAAGCCACGCAGCGCCGCGCCGTCGGCCTGACCGAGGACCTAAGCGGCCGCGCGGCGCAGACCGCCGGCTCGGTCAGCGCACAGGGCAGCGGGCGCGGCGAAGCTGCGCTCGGCCTGGGCCGTGGTGGCGCATCGCTGCTGGGCAGCGGCGAAGGCGCGGCGGCCCTTGGCGGCGCGGGGTCGCTCGACGGCGCGGTTGATGCGGCCGGCAGCGCGACCGGCGCACTGCGCTCGGCACGCGAACGCGCCGCGACGAACGGCCAGCGTGGCCTCGACGTCGCGGGCGAAGCGGTGGGCAGCGCGCGTACTGCAGCCGACGTCACGGGCGCCCGCGCCGGTAGCATGAGCCGCGGGGCAGCGGCCGCAGGCCTTGAAACGGCTGCCAATGCGCGCGGCATGGCCGAGGGCGGTGCGTCGGTCTCGTCGCAGCGCGGCGCCAGCGCTCTGGACGCTGCGGGCGCGGCTGCGGGCTCGCTGCAGTCGGCAGGCGCCGCCCAATCCGATCCGGTCGCTGGCGAAACGCCGCGTCGCCCGGGCCTGCTCGACCGCATGCGCGGCCGCATCAGCCCGGTCAACGCGGACGGCGCGGCAGAAGGTGCAGCCGGCCTGGCGGGGTCGATCGGCGCCGGGCGTTCGGACTCGGAGGCTGAAGGCGCCGCCGGCAAGGACGGCCAGCCGCGCCGCACCCGCGCCGACGCCGATGTGCGCGGTGACGCCGGCGCCGAGGCCAGCGCCTCGCCGCGTAGCGGAGTGTCGGCCCGCGGCAATGCCTCGGCTGGCGCAAAGGCCCGCGCATCGAACGACTGACCGGACGAGCGACGACGCGGCGTCCCGCGTTCCGGGTGTCACGGAGCGCGGGAAGTTCAAACCTCTCGGCCACAAAAAAGCCGCCCTAGGGCGGCTTTTTTGTCAGGCCTTTCGCGACTTACGCGAAGGGATCGCGCAGCACCATCGTATGCGCGCGGTCCGGACCGGTCGACACGATCGCAAGCGGGCAGCCCGCAAGCTCCTCGAGCGCGCGCAGGTACGCGCGTGCAGCGGCCGGCAGCTTGTCCCACTCGGTGATGCCGTGGGTGTTCTCGTCCCAGCCCGGGAACTCGAGGTACACCGGCGTGCACTCTTCCCAACCGGCCGCGTCCAGCGGCGCGTACTCGGTGCGCTTGCCGCGGTATTCGTACGCGATGCAGATCTTCAGCTTCTCCATGCCGTCAAGCACGTCGAGCTTGGTAATGCACAGGCCGGTGATGCCGTTGATCGCCACCGCGCGCTTGAGCGCGACGATGTCCATCCAGCCGCAGCGACGCGGGCGACCGGTAGTCGCGCCGTATTCCTGGCCGCGATCACGCAGGCCCTGGCCAACCTCATCGTCGAGTTCGGTCGGGAACGGACCACCACCCACGCGCGTCGCGTACGCCTTCGCGATGCCCAGCACGTAGTCGATCGCGTTCGCGCCGACGCCCGAGCCCGCCATCGCGCCGCCGATCGTCGTGTTGCTCGAGGTCACGTACGGGTAGGTGCCGTGGTCGATGTCGAGCAGCGAGCCCTGCGCGCCTTCGAACATCACGCGCTTACCCTGCTTGCGCAGCTCGTGCAGGATGCCGGCGACGTCGGCCTTCATCGGCTCGACGTATTCGCCGAATGCGAGCGCTTCGTCATAGGTCTGCTGGAAGTCGACCGCATCGACGCCGAGGTATTTCGTCAGCACGAAGTTGTGATAGTCCAGCGCGGTACGCAGCTTCTCGGCCAGCTGGTCTGGGTAATGCAAATCGGCCACGCGGATGCCGCGACGCGCCACCTTGTCCTCGTACGCCGGGCCGATGCCGCGCCCGGTCGTGCCGATCGCCTTGCCGCCGGCGGCCTTCTCGCGCGCCTGATCGAGTGCGATGTGGTACGGCATGATCAGCGGCGTGGCCGGGCTGATCTTCAGGCGCGAACGCACCTCGACGCCGTTGCCTTCGAGCTCGGCGATTTCCTTCTGCAGCGCACCGGGATGCAGCACGACGCCGTTGCCGATCAGGCAGAGCGCATCCGGGCGCAGGATGCCGGACGGAATCAGGTGCAGGACGGTCTTCTTGCCGCCGATGACGAGCGTGTGGCCGGCGTTGTGGCCGCCCTGGAAGCGCACGACCGCGCCGATGTTCTCGGTCAGCAGGTCGACGATCTTGCCCTTGCCCTCATCGCCCCACTGGGCGCCCAACACCACGACTGACTGACCCATCTGTTTGCTGCTCCGGAACTTGTTTGGCGGCGGCGCCGGCCGACGAAGCGGGCGTCCGTCAACGGCGATGGCGGCGGTCGGCGCAGGCACCGGACCCCAGACACGGAAAAAGCCGGACGGATCACCCGGCCGGCTTTTGCGCATTATCCGGGTTTTGCCCCTGCAAGGCCACCTCGACCTGCGGGGCGCCCACCCGTGCCTATATCCACCGTCGGCCGATCAGCCCCGCACGAGGAAAAGCGACAGCAACCCGAGCACGACGACAACCATTCCAAACATGCGCAACCGCGCGTTAGGAAGCGCATACAACTGCTCAGCCGCGCGCTTCCAGCCACCGGGGGCGACGAACAGGAACAACCCCTCCAGCACCGCGACCAGCGCGAGCGCCGACAACAGCTCGTTCATCGCGATCTCAGCGGTCGGACTTCATGTACTGCAGGAACGGGTCGTCGCGGTCGAGCACGATCACTGCTTCGCCATCGTCGAACGAGTTGCGGTACGCCTCGAGGCTGCGCTGGAACGCGAAGAAGCTGGGGTCACGATTCGCTGCCTGCGCGTAGAGCTTGGCCGCCTCGGCGTCGCCCTGACCGCGCATCTTCTGCGCGTCGCGCTCGGCCTCGGCCAGCAGCACCGCGCGGTCGCGGTCAGCGCCGGCGCGGATCGTCTGCGCAAGCTCGACGCCTTCGGCGCGCAGCTGGCTGGCGACCTGCAGGCGCTGGCTGCGCATCTGGTCGTACACCGACTTCAACACGTTGCTGTCCTGCGGCAGATCGATGCGCTTGATGCGGATGTCGACGATCTCGACACCGAGCGTCGCCGCACCGCGGTTGATCGCATCGATCTGCTTGCCAACCACGGTCGCGCGGTCGCCGGACACGACCTGGCGCAGCGTCAGCGAGTTGATCTCGTTGCGCAGCGAGTCCTTGATGATCGGTGCCAGACGCTGCACCGCTACGTTCTCGTCGCCACCGGTGGCACGATAGAACGCCTTGAGGTCCTCCACGCGACCGAGCGCGAAGAAGTCCACGCTCACGTCCTGCTTGTCGGCGCTGAGATAGCGCTCGGGCTCGGACTCGAGCACCTGCAGGCGGCGGTCGAACACGCGCGCCGTCTCGACCAGCGGCCACTTGAAGTGCAGGCCGGGCTCGACTTCGGTACGGACCAGGCGTCCGAGGTTGAGCACGATCGCGCCCTGCCCTTCGCTGACGACGAACATCGACCCCATCAACGCGAACAGGGCGGCGACCGCAAGCGCGATCCACATCTGGACTCTCATCGGCTCGACTCCTCTCGGCCGCTCGGACGCGACGTACGCCCGGTGCGGGTGGCAGGCTCGTTCGTGGTGACCGGATCGAGCAGTTCGGGGTTCGCGAGCGGCGCTGCCTCGGCGCGACGCGCACCCGCATCCGCCTTCGGGTCAGGCATCGGCACGTAGATCAGCTGGCGCGAATCGCCGCCGACCACCTTGCGGTTTTCTGACAGCACCTGCTCGACGGTATCCAGCCACAGGCGCTTGCGGGTCACGTCCGGCGCCTGCTTGTACTGCTCGACCAGCAGCGTGAAGCGTTCGGCGTCACCCTGCGCTCGCGCGACCGTCGAGGTCCGATAGCCCTCGGCCGCCGTGCGGATGCGTGCCGCTTCGCCGCGCGCCTCGGGCACGACCTGCTTCGCGTAGGCCTGGGCCTGGTTGATCGCGGTGTTCTTGTCCTGGCTGGCGCGCTGCGCTTCGTCGAATGCGTCCTTCACTTCTTCCGGCGGACGCGCATTCGGCAGATTGAGTTCGGTGACGACCAGGCCCGTGCGGTACGCGCGAAGCAGGCTCTGCAGGCGCTCGCGCACCGTGACCGTCAGCGCGCTGCGTGCACCGAGCACCGAGTCCAGGTCCGACCGGCCGACGAGTTCGCGAACGGCGCTTTGCGTCGCCTGCTGCAGCACCGTATCGGCATTGCGCGAACCGAACAGGTAACGCACCGGATCGCCGATGCGGTACTGCACGTTGACTTCGACGTCGACCATGTTGCCGTCGCGCGTCAGCACGGGCACGTTCTCGGTGTAGGCCTTGCTCTGGGTCGCGTTGACCTTGACCACGCGCTCGATCGGCCACGGCGCCTTGATGTGCGGGCCGGGCTGTAGCACGCGGGCGAAGTTGCCGAAACGCAGCACGACGCCGCGCTCCTGCTCGGTCACCAGAACGAAGCTGTTGAACAGCAGCCAGAGCCCGAAAACGATGCCGGCCCACCGCCAGACGTTGTTGCCGCCGCCGTCGCCGAACAGGCCGCGCAATGCGTCCAGACGCCCGGCGAGCCCGTCGCGGTCGCGACGCGGCGGGCGGCCGTCGGAATTGTCACTGCCAGGGGTGTTCCAGGCCATGCCTGCTCCTAGGTTGTAATGCGTGCGGGCATCCGCGCCGCGCAGGTGTGAAACCTGTGGATGCAGGTTCGCAACGAACCTTGCGACGGATCGCCGCAAGGCCCGGTGATTCTAGGTGGGGGTCCCGGCTGCCTCAAGCGAGGCCGGCGTCTTCCGCAGGCGGCGGGACCAACGATTGCAGCGCATCACCGTGCGCCTGCGCGAACAGGCGCTGCGCATCGGCCTCGGCCATGTCGACTTCGAGCAGCCAGCCGTCATCGTCGGCGCGTTCGGCGCGCACGGCCCCGAGCTCGTGCAGCTGCGCGCGCAGCCGCGCAGCCCGTGCCGGCAGCCGGACTTCGCCAGCGACGTGTCGCAGCTCCAGCGCTTCGCCGACCGCTTCGCGCAGCAGGTCCATGCCCACGCCATCGCGCGCCGACAACCACACGCGATGCCGGCCTTCGGCAGGCCGATCGCGTCGTGGCTCCATCGCCGCGCCCGCTCCCGCGTCGCCGTCGCCCGCGGCCGCATCGTCAGGCGCCTCGTCGTCAGCCGTGGGTTCGCCCAGGCGGTCGATCTTGTTGAACACGAGCAACTGGGGGATCTCACCCGCACCGATTTCAGCGAGCACCGCGTCGACCTGGGCGATGCGCTCATCGCGCAGTGGGTCGGAAGCGTCGACCACGTGAACGAGCAGGTCCGCCTCACGCGCCTCCGACAGCGTGGAGCGGAACGCTGCCACGAGGTCGTGCGGCAGGTCGCGGACGAATCCGACGGTATCGGCGAGCACGACGCCACCGCCAGGCAGCTCGATGCGGCGAACGGTCGGATCAAGCGTCGCGAACAGCTGGTCCGCCGCATAGGCTTCAGCGCCGGTCAGCGCGTTGAACAGGGTGGACTTGCCCGCGTTGGTGTATCCGACAAGCGCCACGCGCGGCAGTTCACTGCGCACGCGCGCGCGCCGCATCTGGGTGCGCTGCACCTCGACTTTCTCGAGCCTGCGCTGCAGCTGTTCCAGCCGCTTCTGGAGCAGCCGGCGGTCGGTCTCGAGCTGGGTTTCACCCGGGCCCCGCAGGCCGATCGAGCCACCGCGCTGTCGCTCAAGGTGGGTCCAGCCGCGCACGAGCCGCGTCGCCATGTGGCGCAGCTGGGCCAGTTCGACCTGCAGCTTGCCTTCATGACTGCGCGCACGCTGCGCGAAGATATCGAGGATGAGGCCGGTACGGTCGACGACGCGCCGCTGCAGCAGCTTCTCGAGGTTGCGCTCCTGGCCCGGCGACAACGGGTGGTTGACGAGAATGAGGTCGGCACCGGTCGCCTCCGCGGCCGCCTTGACCTCTTCCAACTTGCCGCTGCCGATCAGCATCGCGGCGTTCGGCCGATCGATGCGGGCGGTCAGCGTCGCGGCGACGGTCGCGCCCGCCGAACGCGCGAGGTCGCCGAATTCCTCCAGCAGGCCTTCATCCGGCGGCCCGCCGGCGTGGGGCTGGATCAGCAGTGCGGTTTCACCCTTGCGGGAACGCTCGAACAAGTAGCTTCAGCTCCGGCCGTTGACGCGGCCATGGGATTCCTGCCGGAGAGATGCGGGCGCCCGGAGCGGAATCAAGTCAGGCGTCGCTGGGGGACGGCCCGGATTCCTCGTCGCTCTCGCCATTCTCGTGGGCCGCCTGTACATAGCCGCCGCCCGGACCGACGCGCACGTTGCGTGCAGGCACCACGGTCGAGATCGCGTGCTTGTAGACCATCTGACTGACGGTGTTGCGCAGCAGGACGACGAACTGATCGAACGACTCGATCGTGCCCTGCAGCTTGATGCCGTTCACAAGGTAGACCGACACCGGCACGCGCTCGCGGCGCAGTGCGTTCAGGAATGGGTCCTGCAAGGATTGCCCCTTCGACATTCGAATTCCCCAGCTGTTCTAGTTATAGGTGTGCCAGACAAAACACCCGCTTCGCGGGATCACCGGGCGCTGTCCCCCGCAGCGGCGATAGGCCGATGGTAACGCAACTGCCGCTGAATCCATCCGCGCGGATGCACGGTTTGGCGAACGCAGTCACGCGTCGCGCAATCGGTTTGCGCAGGTGTGTGCGCGGCAGGTGTTACTGCCGACCAACGAACAGTTCGAGCGCGGCGTCCAACTCGTGGCGCTGGGTGGACGGATCGAACCAGCGCAGGTCCAGCTGGCCGCGCAACCAGGTGAGCTGGCGCTTGGCGAGCTGGCGAGTGGCGTAAATGCCGCGGTCGCGGAACTCGTTGAAGCCGACCCGCCCCTCGAGGTGCTCCCAGGCCTGCCGGTATCCGACCGCGCGCACTGCCGGCAGGTCCAACGGCGCGGGGTGCGTCGCGAGCGGGGGCAGCGCGCGCAGTGCCCGCACTTCGTCGAGGAATCCGGCGTTGAGCATCGCGTCGAAGCGCGCCTCGATGCGCGCATGCAGCACCTCACGCGCGGCCGGTGCGAGCGCGAGTTTGAGCACACGGTACGGCAGCCGCGTAACGGGCGCGGCGGCCCGCCACTGGCTGATCGTCCGACCCGACAGACGATAGACCTCCAGCGCGCGCTGGATTCGCTGCGCGTCGGTGGCATGGATTCGGGCAGCGGCCGTGGGGTCGAGCGCGGCCAGTTCGGCGTGCAGCGCAGCCCAGCCGCGGTCGGCGGCTTCGCGCTCAATGGCCGCGCGCGTCGCCGCATCGGCTTCGGGCATGTCGGACAGGCCGTGCAGCAGGGCGTGGAAATACAGGCCGGTACCGCCGGCGAGGATCGGCCAGCGCCCCCGGGCAGCGATGTCGTCCATGGCGCGACGCGCGTCAGCCGCGAACTCTGCCGCCGAGTACGGCTGCCACGGGTCGCAAATATCGATCAGGTGGTGCGGCACTGCAGCGCGCTCGGCCGACGTGGGCTTGGCCGAGCCGATGTCCAGACCACGGTAGACCAGCGCCGAATCGACGCTGACGATCTCGCCACCGAGCCGCTGCGCCCATTCGAGCGCGAGCGCGGTCTTGCCCGATGCCGTCGGGCCCATCAGCGCGATCGCGCGCGGCCGGAGGTCCGCACTCATTCGCAGCGCCGCTCTTTGGTCCGGCTCAGTAGCCGGTCTCGCGCAGCGACGCGCGCACCTGCTGGTGCGTGACCTGTACGTCAGCCGGCGGCTCGCGATCGAGCAGGCTCGTCACGACGATGGCCACCGACGCCACGATGAAGCCCGGGACGATTTCGTACAGCGCACTCCCGGTGTGCTTCCACAGGATCACCGTGAGCGCACCGGTAACGACGCCGGCCAGCGCACCGTTGCGGGTCATGCGCTGCCAGAACAGCGAGAACAGCACCACCGGCCCGAACGCCGCGCCGAAGCCCGCCCACGCGTAGCCGACGAGCGCGAGCACGCGGCTGTCCGGGTCCTGGGCGATCACGATCGCGACCAGCGCAATTGCGAGCACCATTGCGCGCCCCACCCACACCAGTTCGCGCTGCCCGGCGTTGCGGCGCACGAAGCCCTTGTACAGGTCTTCGGTCAGCACGCTCGAGCACACCAGCAACTGACAGGAGAGCGTGCTCATCACTGCCGCCAGGATCGCCGAAAGCAGCACGCCGGCCACCCAGGGATTGAACAACTGCTCCGTGAGCACGATGAACACGCGTTCCGGATTGGCCTGCACCGGGGCGGCCGCGGCCGGGTGCGCCGCGAAGTAGGCGATGCCGAAGAATCCCACGGCAATCGCGCCGAACAGGCACAGCACCATCCAGATCATGCCGATGCGGCGAGCCTTGGGGATCGTCGCGACGCTATCGGCCGCCATGAAGCGCGCCAGGATGTGCGGCTGACCGAAGTAGCCCAGGCCCCAGGCCAGCAACGAGACGATGCCGACGAAGCCGAGCGCGCCGCCGTTGAACCAGTCCAGCCGCGCCATGTCGGACTCGCCGATCAGCGCCAGGCTGGGCTGGAACCCGCCGCTGCTCACGAGCACGACGATTGGCGTCAGCACCAGCGCAAAGATCATCAGCGTCGCCTGCACAGTGTCGGTCCAGCTCACCGCGAGAAAGCCACCGATCAGTGTGTAGAGGATCGTCGCAGCGGCGCCCCACCAGATCGCCTCCGCATACGACAGGCCGAAGACGCTTTCGAAAAGCCGCGCGCCGGCGACCACGCCCGACGCGCAGTACACCGCGAAGAAAATGAGGATGACGAGCGCGGACAGCACGCGAAGGACCCGCCGCTCGTCCGCGAAGCGGTGCGTGAAGTAGTCCGGCAGCGTCAGCGCGTTGCGGGTGCGCTCGGTGTACACACGAAGGGGACCCGCAACGAAACGCCAGTTCGCCCAGGCACCCGCGATCAGGCCGAACGCGATCCATGACTCGGACACGCCGCTCGCGAACAACGCGCCCGGCAAGCCCATCAGCAACCAGCCGCTCATGTCCGACGCACCGGCGGAAAGCGCGGTCACGTACCCGCCGAGCGAGCGTCCGCCGAGGATGTAGTCGTCGAAGCTGTGCGTCGAACGCCAGGCCACGAATCCGATCGCCACCATGGCGATCAGGTAGATCGAAAACGTCACGAGCAATGGCGTACTGGCCGTCATCTTGCGTCCCCTCGCCCGGCCCCGGGCGGTCGCCCAAGCTTAGCGTGCCCGGCCGCCGGTGACGGACCGCGGCGCGCTCGGCATCCCGGACGGCCGGACCGGGTCAAGGATCAGGCGCCCGCGGTCACCCAAGGCCCCGGTCGCAGGGCATATGTCAAGCAAAAACAAGTGGCCAAAAATTAGCCAGATCGAAGCCAAGCCCGACAGTTACAGGCTCTACGATCGTTATCCACAGCTTCGCTCATGCGCTTGTCCACAAGCGCTGTGCATAGCCGATTCCGGCCTGGACAAAAAATCGCCAACCACCGCGAAGCCCTTGCCCCGCGGGGCCTGCAGCACCCTATCCACAGAGCGCTGCACCGGTTGTCCACACGCGCTGTGGGCAACTGTCGAGCCCGGCTCAATCCTCGTCCGGCCACCGGATTGTCGACGCCGCACTGCGGCGCGGCGGCGTGACGCCGGCGACCGCATGCCAGATCTTCAGCACGTCCACAGTGGCGGCAACGTCATGAACACGTAGCAGCCGCGCGCCACGTTGCGCCGCGATCAGGTGCGCCGCCACCGAACCGTGGATGCGATCAGCCGGCGCGTCGCGCCCGGTGAGTTCGCCAATCGTTCGCTTGCGCGACAGCCCTGCAAGCAGCGGGACGCCGAGGTCGCCGAACCGATCCAACCCTGCAAGCAATGCGAGGTTGTGATCGCGCGTCTTGCCGAAACCGAACCCGGGGTCGACGACGATCCGCGACTTCGCAATCCCGCTCATCTCGGCAGCGAAGATGCGCTCGGCAAGGAAACGGTGCACGTCCGCGACCACATCGTCGTAGTTCGGCGCGTCCTGCATCGAGCGCGGTTCGCCCTGCATGTGCATCAGCACGACCGGCACGCCGAGCGCGGCAGCGGCGTCGAGCGCGCCGCCCTCACGCAGTGCACGCACGTCGTTGATCAGGCCGGCGCCAGCTGCGACCGCCGCACGCATCACCTCGGGCTTTGACGTATCAACGCTGATCGGAAGCGACGTTTCCCGCACCAGTCGCTCGATGACCGGCAGCACGCGCTGCAGTTCCTCGTCGGCATCGACCGCAGGGGCGCCGGGGCGGGTCGATTCGCCGCCGATGTCGAGCACGTCCGCGCCTTCCTCGGCGAGCTTCAACGCATGCGCGACGGCCAGGTCGGCGGTGTCGTACCGCCCGCCATCGGAGAACGAATCAGGCGTCACGTTGACGATGCCCATCACACGCGGCTGGTCGAGCACCAGTTCGCGACCGTTGCAGTCCAGCCTGGGCGAGATATCGAACATCGCGTCGCTTCCTGTAGTGACTGAATCTTAGAGGCCGCGGCAATCATCCCGGCCGATCCCAAGCGGCTGCGATCAATGCCCCGCTTGGCGCCGCACAGCCGCGATGAAACAGTTCATTGCCGAGGCCGACGCCGACACAAAAAAGAAGGCCAGAGCGAACTCTGGCCTTCGATCCGTTTCATCGCAACCGGCGACGTCAGGCGGTCGGCTGTGGACCACCAAGCGTGAGCGTCTTCGGCTCTTCATGCGCCGGGCCGCCACGCGACCAGTCCGACGGCGGACCAGGGCGACGCCCGGCCATGATGTCGTCGATCTGCTTGGCGTCGATCGTTTCGTACTGCAGCAGGGTCTCAGCCATGATGTGCAGCTTGTCGATGTTCTCGCGCAGGATCTGCGTCGAGCGACCGTAAGCCTTGTCGAGGATAGCCCGCACCACTTCATCGATCTTGCGGGCCGTCTCGTTCGAGACGTTCTTGTGCTGCGTCACCGAACGGCCGAGGAACACCTCGTCCTCCTCTTCCGAGTAGGCGATCGGACCCATCTCGTCCGAAAGGCCCCACTTGGTGACCATGTTGCGCGCCATCTTCGTCGCACGCTCGATGTCGTTCGACGCGCCCGTGGTGACCTTGTCGTTACCGAAGATCAACTCCTCGGCAACGCGGCCGCCGTACAGCGAGCACAGCTGCGACTCGATCGCGACCTTGTTGTAGCTGTACTTGTCGCCTTCCGGCAAGTACATCGTCACGCCCAGGGCGCGGCCACGCGGGATGATCGTGACCTTGTAGACCGGGTCATGCTCGGGCACGACACGACCGACGATCGCGTGGCCCGCCTCGTGGTAAGCAGTCAGGCGCTTCTCGTCCTCGCTCATCGCCATCGAACGACGCTCGGCGCCCATCAGGATCTTGTCGCGCGCACGGTCGAAGTGATCCATGCGCACTTCCTTGCCGTTCTCGCGAGCGGCGAACAGCGCAGCCTCGTTGCAGAGGTTTGCGAGGTCCGCGCCCGAGAAGCCTGGCGTACCGCGAGCGATCGTCATCGGCACGACGTCGTCGGCAAGCGGCAGCTTGCGCATGTGCACGCGCAGGATCTGCTCGCGGCCCTTCACGTCCGGCAGGCCCACCACGACCTGGCGGTCGAAACGGCCCGGGCGCAGCAACGCAGGGTCGAGCACGTCCGGACGGTTGGTCGCGGCGATCACAATCACGCCCTCGCCACCCTCGAAGCCGTCCATTTCGACCAGCAGCTGGTTCAGCGTCTGCTCGCGCTCGTCATGACCGCCGCCGAGGCCCGCGCCACGATGGCGGCCGACCGCGTCGATTTCATCGATGAAGATGATGCATGGCGCGTGCTTCTTGGCCTGCTCGAACATGTCGCGCACGCGGCTCGCACCGACGCCGACGAACATCTCGACGAAGTCGGAACCCGAGATCGAGAAGAACGGCACCTTCGCTTCGCCGGCGATCGCACGGGCGAGCAGCGTCTTGCCGGTACCCGGAGGACCGACCATCAGCACGCCGCGGGGAATCTTGCCGCCGAGCTTCTGGAACTTGGTGGGGTCGCGCAGGAATTCGACGAGTTCGCCGACCTCCTCCTTCGCCTCGTCACAGCCGGCAACATCGGCGAGCGTGACCTTGACCTGGTCCTCGCCCTGCATCTTTGCGCGGGACTTGCCGAAGCTCATCGCGCCCTTGCTGCCGCCCTGCTGCATCTGGCGCATGAAGTAGATCCAGATACCGATGAACAGCAGCCACGGGGCCACGTTGATCAGGATGTAGACCAGCGACGGCCCATTGGCCGGCGGGGTCTGCTGGATTGCAACGTCGTGCTCGAGCAGCTCGTTCACGAGATCCTTGTCGCCGGGGCTGAAGGTCGTGAACTTGCTGCCGTCCTTGCGCTCGCCGGTGATCGTCGTGCGGTCGTCGGCAATCGTGACCTTTTCGACGCGGTCACTCTGCACCTGCTGGACGAACTGGTCGTACGCAAGCGTCTCGTTGCTGGCGGTTCGCGGCCCGAAAGCCTGGAACACCACCATCAGCACGACGGCGACGACCACCCAAAGCAACAGATTCTTGGCCAAATCGTTCACTTAACCCTGCCTGTTCGCCCGAAGGCATAAACCATCTTTTCGCGACCGGCCCAGGGCCGGCATGTCTCTATCGAACCACCGCCCGCTTGCCCTGCGCCAGTGCATAGACTTCAGGCGAGCGCTTGCGGGATGCCGCGGGCTTACGGATCGACACCTTGGCGTAGCGGCGGCGCAACTCGCGCACGTACTCGTCGAAACCCACGCCCTGGAACAACTTGATCAGGAACGCGCCATCGACCCGCAGGTGGCGGTCGGCGAAATCCATCGCCAGTTCCGCCAGATGCATCGCGCGCGGCAGGTCCACCGCATCTACACCGCTCATATTGGGGGCCATGTCCGACAGCACAAGGTCCACCGCCTTGCCGTCCAACGTCGCCTCCAACCGCGATAGGACCGCATCGTCCCTGAAATCCCCATGAAGGAACTCCACGCCCGCGAGTGAAGGCATGTCGAGGATGTCGAGTGCGACCACGCGGCCACTTTCGCCGAGGGCCTGCCGCACCCACTGTGACCAGCCTCCCGGAGCGGCGCCCAGATCGACGACGACCATGCCCGGCTTGAGAAGCCGGTCACGCTCCACGAGCTCCTCGAGCTTATAGGCCGCACGCGACCTGAGCCCTTCGGCCTTCGCCTTCTTCACGTACGGGTCGGAGAAATGCTCCTGCAACCAGCGGTGGCTGCTCTTGCTGCGCGTGGCCATCGGTATGAAAACCGGACTCGGGGGAGCGACGGGAACCCATGATACCCTTCCGCCCCCTGCCAGACCCTGATCACGTGCCCCGATGCCGACCGTCCTGACCTCCGCCCAGACCCGGTTCCTGCGCGGCCAGGCACATGACCTGAAGGCGATGTTGCAGATCGGCGGAAAGGGTCTGACCGACTCCGTCGTCGCCGAAGTCGACCTGGCGCTCGAGCATCACGAGCTCATCAAGGTCAAGGTTGCAGCCGACGACCGCGAAGCACGCGACGCGATGATCGCCGACCTCGGCGAGCGCACCGGGTCAGCCGTGGTGCAGCGCATCGGCCACACGGCCGTGCTCTACCGTCAGAGCCGCGAGAAGCGGCAGATCGTGTTGCCGCGAGGCTGACGGTGCAGCTCACGCTCGAGCCAGCCGACCACGAGTTCGTGCTGAAAGGCGCGGACGGCAGTTCGGCCCGCATCAACGAGCAGCACCTGACGACAAGCTTTGTGATCTCTCCGGGCGCACTGGTCACCGAATGGCCGGTCACCGATGCGGCCGCGATCGGGCCGGACGAGCTCCAGCCCCTGCTGTCACTCAATCCGGAAGTGGTGCTGCTCGGCAGTGGGGCACGACAGGTGTTCCCGCCGGCTGCCACGATGGCTGCCTGCCTGGGGCGTGGGATCGGCATCGAAGTGATGACGAACGGCGCGGCTGCACGCACCTTCAGCGTCCTCGCGGGTGAAGGGCGCCGCGTGGTTGCCGGCTTCATCCTGCAGCCACCAGCACCCTGAGTCCGGCGCTTTATCCGACTCCGCACGGGGTGGACGACCCGCTTCAGTCCGCGGCGCTCGCCTAGCGCGGCGGCAGGTACTGCAGCGGATCGACCGGCTTGCCGTTGTAGCGGATCTCGAAGTGGAGCATGTCGCGCGATGCGCCGCTGCGCCCCATCTCGGCGATCTGGTCGCCGGCCTTCACGAGCTGGCCCTCGTTGACCAGGCGCTTGCGGTTGTGGCCGTAGGCCGAAAGCCAGGCCTCGCTGTGCTTGATGATCACGAGTTCGCCGTAGCCGACCAGGCCCGAGCCCGAGTACACGACGGTGCCGTCGCCGGCCGCACGCACGGCCGAGCCACCGGCGCCCGCGATGTCGATGCCCTGCCGGGTCGGGTCTCCGGCGGCGAATCGGTTCAGCAACGTCCCTTCCGCTGGCCAGCGCCAGGCAATGCCGCTCTGCAGCGGCGGCGCCGACGGCGCTGGCGCCGGTGTCGCGCTAGCGACGGCCCGCGGTGCGCTGGCGGCCTTGGTTGCGGCCGGGCGCGCCCCGGAGCTACTGCGCGCGGGCGTCCCGCTCGTGGCTCGCGCGGTAGCGGAGCCGGGTCCTGCGCTCGGCGTCGCACCGGGCGGGTACAGGCGCAGACGCTGTCCCGGATAGATCGTGTAGGGCGGTTTGATGCCGTTCCAGGCCGCGAGGTCGCCCACCGTGAGGCCATTGCGCGACGCCACGCGGAAAAGCGTGTCGCCGCGCTGGACCACGTCCATCTGGCCCGGGCGCCCGACCGCTGGCGCGGAACCGCCCGACGAGGGGCCGGTTTCGCGGACCACGGTGCTGGAACATGCCGAAAGCGCCACGCAAGCGGCGAGTGCGAACCAAGGAGCGGTGATCCTGCTCATGCGCCCTGCTGTGCCCTCCAGACCAACCAGCCGATCCCGAGCGCCAGCACGGCGAGCGCCGCCCAGCCCACGGGCTCGATGAAACGCCGCAGCGTCGCTTCGGCACGCGTGCCACCGAGCCGCACCGCGATCGCGATCAGGTAGAGCCGCTTGCCGCGACCGACCAGCATGCTGGCAAGGAACGGCAGCATCGGCACGCCCACCACGCCGGACGCCCAGGTGAAGATCTTCAGCGGAATCGGCGTGAAACCGGCGAGCACCAGCAACCAGAACGCCTTCCACGGCGAGTTCTTCGCGATCTCGGCCAGGTACGCCACCTGGGCCTCGATCTTGTCGATCCAGCCCAGCGCTTCGAGCAGCGGACGCACCAGCTCGAACGCGAAATGCCCCAGCAGGTAACCGACGATCGCGCCGGCGAGCGACCCGATCAGGCTCAGCGTTGCAAGCCAGAACGCTCGCTGCGGCTGCGCCAGCGCCATCGGCGCGAGCATCACCTCCGGCGGAACCGGAAAGACCACCGCCTCCGCGAAGCTGAGCCCGGTCAGCAGCGCCGGAGCATGGCGGTGGCGCGCCCAGATGAGGGTGCGTTCGTACAGCGGTCCGAAAAGCTTCAAAAGGCGATCCCTGGGAGAACTCAGTCAATGGTGCCGGGCAGCAGCGGCACAAACACGACGGGGGCGAGCGTCTGCCGCACAACCTGCCCATCGGCATCTTTATGCAGCCGCAGCAGTTCCTGCGACGCCGCCGAACCGACCGGGGCGATCAGCATGCCGCCGGGCGCCAATTGGTCGACCAGGGCATCGACGATCGCGGCGGCGCCGGCCGTGACCATGATCGCGTCGAACGGGGCGTTCTCGGCCCATCCGGCGTGGCCGTCGTCGTGCTTGCTGCGGATATTGAGGCCCAGCTGCCTGAAGCGCTTGCGCGCAGCGCGAAGCAGCTCGCCAATCCGCTCGACCGTATGCACCTCGAGGCCCAGCGCACCGAGCACCGCGGCCTGATAGCCCGAACCCGTACCGATCTCGAGCACCTTCGAAGGTGCGCTCTCCAGCAGCGCTTCGGTCATCTTGGCGACGACCCAGGGCTGCGAAATCGTCTGTCCATGGCCGATCGGCAGCGCCGTGTCCTCGTAGGCACGCGTTGCCAGCGCTTCGTCGACGAACAGGTGCCGGGGCACGGTGCCGATCGCGCGCAGCACACGCTCGTCGACGATGCCACTCGCGCGAAGACGCTCGACCAGCCGGTCGCGAACGCGTTGCGAGGTGAGCCCCGAGCCCATGGCTTCCGAATCCAGCCGCATCCGCAGGCTCATGCAGGACGCTCCTTCGACAGGCGCAGCGCGTCCGCGAGGCCGTCGACCCAGCTGGCGACCTGCTCGAGCGCCTGATAGCGCGTGAGGTCGACCTGGATCGGCGTGATCGAAATGAAACCGCGGCGGATCGCATCGAAATCGGTGCCGGGGCCGGCGTCCTGCTCGGCGCCGGCCGGGCCGATCCACCACCACTGGCGCCCGCGGGGATCGTGCTGGGACACGCAGGTTTCAGCGCGGTGACGGTTGCCGAGGCGGGTGACCTCGAAGCCCTCGATCGCGTCCCACGGCAGGTCGGGCACGTTGACGTTGAGGATGGTATCGGCCGGCAGCGGGTCCGTATGCAGCCGCGCGATGATCTCGACCGCGGCGCGCGCGGCCGTTTCGTAGTGGCGGCCAATGCCATCCGAGGTGGCGAGTGATGTGGCGACCGCGGGGAGCCCGAGGAAACGGCCCTCGGTTGCAGCCGCGACCGTGCCCGAATAGATGACGTCGTCGCCGAGGTTGGCGACGTTGTTGATGCCGGAGACGACGATGTGCGGCTCCGACTCCAACAGGCCCGTCAGTGCGATATGCACACAGTCGGTCGGCGTGCCGAACACGCGCCAGGTCGTGTCGTCCTGCTGCACGACGCGCACCGGCATGTCGAGCGTCAGCGAATTGCTGGCACCGGAACGGTCGCGGTCGGGCGCGACCAGAAGCACCTCGTGGCCCGCGGCGCGCAGTGTCTGCGCGAGCGTGCGGATGCCGGGGGCGTCGACGCCGTCGTCATTGCTGACCAGAACTCGCATGGGCTCCGTGGAACGAACGCGGCGCGTGCGGGCAATGGCAGCGCGATACCGCAGGCCGGCCATGATATCCGATGGCGACGCGCGGTCCGCTCACCGGGTAGTGCCGCGCCGCCGTCATTGGCGCGTTTCGCGACCGCGGTTAGGCTTGGGACATGGCCGCGCATCACACGCCCGACGACGACGACGCGGACCTGTTCCGGAACGCGATCGGGCCGGTTCGCAAGTTGCCCGAGGCGCCCCCACCGCCGACGCCGCCAAAGCCACGCCCGCGCGCACGCATGGCCGAGCTGGATGAGGCCGACGCGCGGCACAGTTTCAAGTTCGCACTGGACGAGAGCCTGCTGGAGGCCGCCGACGCGCTGAGCTATCGCAGCGAGGCATTGCCGGTACCCGTATTCGCCCGGCTCAAACGCGGCGAAATCGCGGTGCAGGAGGAGCTCGACCTGCACGGTGCAGACGTCCGCACGGCCGAGCAGCTGCTGCGTGCGTTCCTCAACGACGCACGCCAGCATGGCGTCGGCTGCGTGGGTGTGATCCACGGCAAAGGTCTGCATGGCGCGGCCGTCGAAGGGCGACCGGTCGATAGCCGCGGCGCTCCCGTAATCAAAAACCTGGTCGACAGGATGCTGCGCCAGCGTGCGGATGTGCTCGCGTTCCATTCGGCGCCTCCGACTCGCGGTGGCACGGGCGCCGTGATCGTGTTGCTTGCGCCGTCGAAGCGGCGCTGACGGTCGAGCCTTGGACACGCGTTGCGCATCCCTAGGCAGTGCAGGGATTGCGTGGCGGTGCCGCGATGCAAAGACGTCTTCAATCCGGCGACGAATATTTCGTCCGTTCCGATGGTTTCGCACGTTGGCCGCGGCACCGCCGTGCTCGGCGATCGCGTCGTTCGCGAGTGCCTGCGCGCGCACGATGCAGGGATGAGGCGATGCGGTGCCAAGGGCAGCCCGAGCTGCACGCGCTTTGCCTCTGGCGAGGTGGACGGGCGAGATACCTTGGGGCGACATCGCGCGTCGAACATCAGACGCCAGGCGCGGACGACAACGTGGCTACGTGCAAGGGGAATGCAGGCGCCGCTGTAGACACCGAAACGCGACTGCCGCCCGCTCAAGCACCCGCGCTAGAGCGAACCTCGCCCAGCTCGGCCAGCACGGTCGTCGCGTATGTCCCCGGCGGCAACGTAAAGCCGAGTTCGAGCACGCCCGCTTCGAGCCAGCGCCACTGCAACCCACCGGGCCGCAGCCGCAGCGCGCGGCGCTCCTGCCGCAGTCCGGCGCGCTCGAGGCCGCTCCGCAGCTGGCGCGCATCATCGGTCTCGAGCGCGCTGTGCTCGACTTCCGCCGCCGCGTCACGGGTGCGCAGCTCGCCTTCGCCCCAGAGCGGACCGGTCGGATGGATGTCGAAGTCCGCGAGCCGCTGCGTGAGCGCATCGTCGAACACCTGCGGCCCGAACACGCTGCGGCTACCGTCGAGCATCCAGACCTCGCCGTCGAGACCGCGATCCCAGCAATCGGCTTGGACTCGCGCTGCCAGCACACGGTTGAACAGCTCCGAGCGCGCGGCCGATAGCAGCATGCTGCGCTGCTCACGGCGGACGCGGCGGCCGGCGAACATTGCAAGCGCCGCAGCGACGTTGCCGCCTTCGCGACCGAACCGCTGCTCGCCAAAGTAGTTAGGCACGCCGCGCCCGGTGATCCGCTGCAGCCGCGCTTCGATCGTAGCCGGGTCGCCTTCGACGTCGCGCAGGACGAGTACGAAGCGGTTCCCGGCGAGCGCGCCCTTCGGCAGTTTCTTCGCGTGCCAGGAATGCTCGAGCACGTGCATCCGCTCGCCCGACGGATCGTCCAGCTGCAGGGCATCGAGGTCCGGAGCAATACGGCGCGGCAGGTGCACGCTGAAGCGCTGCCGGGTCAGTGCATGGCGGTCCTTGAGCCCGGCAAAACCGATCGCGACCTCACCAACTCCGGCCCACTGCGCGATCCGCCGTGCGGCGTGCATGGTGTTCATGCCGCGCTTTTCGATCGTCAACAGCAGGTGCTCGCCACTGCCGGTCGGCTCGAACCCGGCCAGTTCTTCGACGAAGAAGTCCTCCGGCGCCTCGCGCAGCCGCGCCTGCAGTACGGCGTCGCCCAGTGCGCGCGGCAACGGGGTCGCTGACCCGCTCACTCGCGCACCAGCAGGCACACCGCGGTCGCCGCGATGCCTTCGCCCCGCCCTGTGAATCCGAGCTTCTCGCTCGTGGTCGCCTTGATGCTGATCGCATCCATGTCGACCTCCAGATCCTCGGCCAGCACGCGGCGCATCGCATCCGCGTGCGGACCGACCTTCGGCCGCTCGCAGACGATGGTCACGTCGGCGTTGCCAAGGCGCCAGCCGCGCCTGCGCAGCAGACCCTCGCAGTGACGCAGGAACGCGCGCGAATCTGCGTCGCGCCACTGCGGATCGCTAGGCGGGAAATGCATACCGATATCGCCGAGCGCGAGCGCGCCGAGCATCGCATCGCACAGTGCGTGGATGACCACGTCGCCGTCGGAGTGCGCAACAACGCCGCGCTCATGCGGCACGCGGATGCCGCCAAGCATCACGTGGTCGCCGTCGCCGAACGCGTGCACGTCGTAGCCCTGACCGATGCGGATATTCATGGTGCTAGCTGTCCTTTGGGCACCGTCGCTGCGCCGGCTGCGTCGGCCCTGCGCGAGAGCAGGAACTCGACCAGCGCCAGATCGGCCGGCGTCGTGACCTTGATATTGTCTTCGCGGCCCTCGACGAGCCGCACATTGCCGCCGACGCGCTCGATCGCCATCGCCTCGTCCGTCACCGCGACACCGGCGGCCGCGGCGGACTCCAGCGCACGGGCGAGTACATCGCGGCGGAACAGCTGGGGCGTCAAAGCCCGCCAGAGTTGCTCGCGTGGCTCGGTCCGATCGATCGCGCCATCCGAGCCGGCTCGCTTGAGGGTGTCACGCACCGGCGCGGCGAGAATCGCGCCGTCCCCGCTTGCGAGCGCGGTTGCGAGCAAGCGGTCGAGATCGCCCGTCGCCAGGTTCGGCCGGGCCGCGTCATGGACCAGCACCCACGCGTCGCCGGCAACCTCACGAGGCAGGCCCTGCAGGCCAGCGAGCACCGAATCGGCACGCTCGTCGCCCCCGATGCACGCATGCACCGGCTTGCCTGCGCGCTGCGTCCAGCCGGGCCAGTGCGGATCATCCGCGGCAATCACCACGATCGCGCCCTGTACGGCGGGGTGCGAGAGGACGGCGTCGAGGGCATGCGCGATCAGCGGCGCGCCCGCAACCTGCAGATACTGTTTCGGCAACTCGCCGCCGAACCGGCGGCCGCGACCAGCGGCCGGAATGACCGCCCAGACACCGGAACTCATGGCACTTCGTCGACGGCCTGCGCAGGGACTTCGGGCGCGACGGGCTGGCTCGGCGCCACTGCGCTGTCGCTTTCGACGACGCGATAGAACACCTCGCCCGGCCGGATCATCCCCAACTCGCTGCGAGCCCGTTCCTCTACCGCCGCCTCGCCGGACTTCAGGTCCTCGACTTCAGCCGCGAGCGCATCATTTCGCTCGCGCAGACCCGAATTTTCACGGGTCTGCGCCTGCACCTGCTGCTCGAGCGCCGCTACCGAGGCGTTGCCGCCCGCGCCGAGCCACAGGCGGTACTGCAGCAACGCGAGCAGCCCTGCGAGCGCAACGATCAGCGCACCCAGCCAGCGGGCGCCCGACGTCCGGACCATTTGTCGATCAGCGCTTGAGCGAAACGAACGCGTCGCGACCGGCGTAACGCGCGGCCGAACCCAGCTGCTCTTCGATGCGCAGCAGCTGGTTGTACTTGGCAACACGATCGCTGCGGCACAGCGAGCCGGTCTTGATCTGCGTGGCCGTGGTCGCGACCGCGATGTCGGCGATCGTCGTGTCCTCGGTCTCGCCCGAACGGTGCGACACGACGGCCGCGTAGTTCGCGCTGTGCGCCATGGCGATCGCTTCCAGCGTCTCGGTCAGCGTGCCGATCTGGTTGACCTTGATCAGGATCGCGTTCGCGACCTGCTGGTCGATGCCTTCACGGAAGATCTTCGGGTTGGTCACGAACAGGTCGTCACCGACCAGCTGCACCTTGGTGCCGATGCGCTGGGTCAGCAGCTTCCAGCCTTCCCAGTCGTGCTCGCCCATGCCGTCTTCGATCGTGATGATCGGGTACTGCTGCGCCCAGTTCGCGAGGAAATCGACGAACTGCTCGCTGGTCAGGCGCTTGCCTTCGCCGGTGAGGTGGTACTTGCCGTTGTCGAAGAATTCGCTCGAGGCCACGTCGAGGCCGAGCAGGATGTCCTCGCCTGCCTTGTAGCCGACCTTGCCGATCGCTTCGAGGATGGTTTCCAGCGCTTCTTCATTGCTGCGCAGGTCCGGCGCGAAGCCGCCTTCGTCACCGACGGCGGTGCTCAGGCCACGGCCCTTGAGCACGGACTTGAGCGCATGGAACACCTCGGTGCCCGCGCGCAGGCTCTCGGCGAAGCTGTCGAAACCGACCGGCAGCACCATGAATTCCTGCAGGTCGACGTTGTTATCCGCATGCGCGCCGCCGTTGATGATGTTCATCATCGGCACCGGCAGCACGGCCTCGCGCCCATTCGCCAGGTGCTGCCACAGCGGCATCTTCTTCGACGCGGCGACCGCGTGCGCGTTCGCCATCGAAACGCCGAGCAGCGCGTTCGCGCCGAGGCGGCCCTTGTTGTCGGTGCCGTCGAGGTCGATCAGGCGGCGGTCGAGGCCGGCCTGGTCATTGGCATCAAAGCCGTCGAGTGCCTTCGCAATCGCGCCGTTGACGTTCTCGACCGCCTGCTTCACGCCCTTGCCGAGGTAGCGCGTCTTGTCACCGTCGCGCAGTTCCACGGCCTCCTTGGTGCCGGTCGAAGCGCCCGAGGGCACCATCGCGCGGCCGAAGCTGCCGTCGCTGAGCGTGACTTCGGCTTCGAGGGTGGGGTTTCCGCGGCTGTCGAGGATCTCGCGGGCGTGGACTTTGGCGATCGTGGTCATCGGGGTGTTGACGCTCCGTATCAGGAAAAGTGGTTGGCAAAAAAATCGACGATCACGATCGTCGATCAGGCTTGTGATTCGATGAAGCCGTTGCGCTTGGTGACCTGGTCGATCGCCATCAGCGTTTCGAGCAGCGCACGCATCTTCGGCAGCGGCCACGCATTCGGACCGTCCGACAGCGCCTCTTCGGGCCTCGGGTGCGTTTCCATGAAGATGCCGCTGATGCCCACCGCCATCGCGGCGCGCGACAGCACCGGCACGAATTCGCGCTGGCCGCCGCTCTTGCCGCCGGCGCCGCCGGGCAGCTGCACCGAGTGCGTCGCGTCGAACACGACCGGGCAACCGCTCTCGCGCATGACGCTCAGCGAGCGCATGTCGGACACGAGGTTGTTGTAGCCGAAGCTCGCGCCGCGCTCGCACAGCATGATGTCACGGTTACCGGTCGCGAGCGCCTTCTCGGCGACGTGCTTCATCTCCCAGGGCGAGAGGAACTGCCCCTTCTTGATGTTCACGGGCTTGCCGGCCTTCGCGACGTTCTGGATGAAGTCGGTCTGGCGGCACAGGAACGCCGGCGTCTGCAGCACGTCGACGACCGAGGTGACCTCGTCCAGCGGCGTGTATTCGTGCACGTCGGTCAGCACCGGCACGCCGAGCTGGCGCTTCACTTCAGACAGGACCTTCAGGCCCTCTTCCATGCCCGGCCCACGGAAGCCGGACACCGAGGTGCGGTTCGCCTTGTCGAAGCTGGACTTGAAGATGAAGGGAATGCCGAGCTCGGAGGTGATCTCCTTGAGCTGGCCGGCGGTGTCGAGCTGCAGCTGCATCGACTCGATCACGCACGGGCCCGCGATCAGGAAGAACGGTCGGTCGAGGCCGATTTCAAAACCACAGAGGTTCATGGCAGGTTCCAGCTAGAAATTCGCCCGGCAGGCGAAGCGGTAGAACGCGAGGTCACGCGGGATGCGGCCTCGCGGTGCGAAACGCCGGTTGTGCCGTGGCGTCATGCAGACGCCATTTCACGCGGCTCCTGGCTGCGCAGGCGCTGAGCCTTGTGCGCGCGCGCGGCGCGGATGAAGCCGATGAACAACGGGTGGCCGTCGCGCGGCGTGGACAGGAACTCCGGGTGCGCCTGACACGCCAGGAACCACGGGTGCTCATTGCGCGGCAGCTCGACCATCTCGACGAGCAGGTCGTCCATCGACTTCGCGCTGATCACCAGGCCCGCATCCTCGAGCTGGGTGCGGTAGCGGTTGTTGAACTCGTAGCGGTGCCGATGACGCTCGCTGACTACATCCGCGCCGTAGACGTCGCGCGCGAGCGTGCCGGGCTTGATGCGCTGCTCCTGCAGGCCCAGGCGCATCGTGCCGCCGAGGTCGGAGTCCGCGCTGCGGCGCTGGATCTCGCCGGCGGCGGTGCGCCATTCGGTAATCAGGCCGATCACCGGATGCGGCGAGTGCTTGTCGTTCTCGGTGCTGTTCGCGCCCTCAAGGCCGGCCTTGTGGCGCGCCATGTCGACCACCGCCGCCTGCATGCCGTAACAGATGCCGAAGTACGGCACGTCGTGCTCGCGCGCGTAGGCCGAGGTCATGACCTTGCCTTCGAAGCCCCGGTCGCCGAAGCCGCCCGGCACCAGGATGCCGTCGACGTCCTCGAGCAGCTTCGCGCCCTCGCGCTCGATGTCCGTCGACTCGAGCCACTTGAGCTTCACGCGGGTGCGCTGGCGCAGGCCGCCGTGTTTGAGCGCCTCGGCCACGGATTTGTACGCGTCCTGGTGGTCGATGTACTTGCCGACCACGCCGATCACGACCTCGTCTTCGGGGTGCTCGCTCGCGTCGACGACGGCGTCCCACTCGGTCAGGTCGGCCGGCCCCGCCTGCAGGCGCAGCCGCTCGATGATCAGCTCGTCGAGGCCCGCCTCATGGAAGCGACGCGGCATCTTGTAGATGTTGTCGAGGTCGACCGCCGAGATCACGGCGCGCTCGGAGACGTTCGTGAACAGCGCGATCTTGCGGCGTTCGGAATCGGGAAGCGGCTGCTCCGAACGGCACAGCAGGATGTCGGGCTGGATGCCGATCGAGCGCATCTCCTTGACCGAGTGCTGAGTCGGCTTGGTCTTGAGCTCACCGGCGGCGGCGATCCACGGCACCAGCGTGAGGTGCATGAACAGCGCCTTTTCCTGCCCGCGCTCGCTGCGGATCTGGCGGATCGCCTCGAGGAACGGCAGCGACTCGATATCGCCGACCGTACCGCCGATCTCGACCAGCCCGACATCGAACCCGTCAGTGGCTTCGGTGATGCTGCGCTTGATCTCGTCGGTGATGTGCGGGATGACCTGCACCGTGCCGCCGAGGTAGTCGCCGCGGCGCTCCTTGCGGATCACGTTGTCGTAGATCCGGCCCGTGGTGATCGAGTTCTTCCGGCTCAGGCGGGTGCGCAGGTAGCGCTCGTAATGGCCGAGGTCGAGGTCGGTCTCGGCACCGTCGTCGGTGACGTAGACCTCGCCGTGCTGGAACGGGCTCATCGTGCCCGGGTCGACGTTGATGTACGGGTCGAGCTTCATCATCGTCACCCGCAGGCCGCGGGCCTCGAGCACGGCGGCCAGCGAGGCGGCGGCGATGCCCTTGCCAAGCGAGGACACCACGCCGCCGGTGACAAAAATCAGGGGAGTCATGGAGTTGCTGCCGCTGGAAAGCGGTAGTTTAGCGGTTGGGGCCGCCAACCGCGACGACTTGACGCGTGCGTCGTGGCTGCGGGCTTCGGGAAACGCTGGCCAGCGGCGCGCCGTTCAGGCACGGCGGCCGCGCCGGTCTCGTCTGGCGCGACCGCCTCGGGCCAAGCTCGCGCCATGACACGCATCCGCGCTCGCCAGCTTGACCGCCCTGCTCCCCGTCGCCATTCTCGCGCGACCACAGCCGCCCCCCAGGCGACGAAAAGCAGCTCAATGAACAATCGCTACAACGCCGCCGACATCGAAGTCCTGTCGGGGCTGGACCCGGTCAAGCGCCGCCCGGGCATGTACACGGACACGAGCCGTCCGAACCACCTCGCGCAGGAAGTCATCGACAACGCGGTCGACGAGGCGCTTGCCGGACACGCGAAGTCGATCGAGGTCACGCTGCATACCGATGGCAGCTGCTCGGTCATCGACGACGGCCGCGGCATGCCGGTCGATATCCACCCGGAAGAGAAGATCCCCGGCGTCGAGCTGATCCTCACGCGGCTGCACGCCGGTGGCAAGTTCAGCAACAAGAACTACACGTTCTCCGGCGGCCTGCACGGCGTCGGCGTGAGCGTGGTCAATGCGCTTTCGACCCTCGTCGACGTGCGCATCAAACGCGACGGCAACGAATACCGGATGACGTTCAAGGACGGCTTCCGCGCGTCCAAGCTCGAAATCATCGGCACGGTCGGCAAGAAGAACACCGGCACGCGCGTGCACTTCTGGCCCGACCCGCAGTACTTCGACACCCCGAAGTTCAACATCCGCGCGCTACGGCACCTGCTGCGTGCGAAAGCGGTGCTGTGTCCGGGCCTGACCGTGCGCTTGCTCGACGAGGCGACAGGTGAGAAAAACGAGTGGTACTTCGAGGATGGCCTGCGCGACTACCTGCGAGGCGAACTGGCCGACCGCGAGCTGCTGCCGCCGCAGTTGTTCGTTGGCAAGCTGACCAAGGACACCGAGACTGCCGACTGGGCCGTGGCGTGGGTGCCGGAAGGCGAGCTGGTGCAGGAAAGTTACGTCAACCTGATCCCGACCGCGCAGCACGGCACGCACGTCAACGGCCTGCGCACCGGCTTCACCGATGCGCTGCGCGAGTTCTGCGATTTCCGCAATCTGCTGCCGCGCGGCGTGAAGCTCGCGCCCGAGGACGTCTGGGACCGCGTCGCGTTCGTGCTCAGCATCAAGATGTCCGACCCGCAGTTTTCGGGCCAGACCAAGGAACGCCTGAGTTCGCGCCAGGCGGCGGGCTTTGTCGAGGGCGCGGCGCACGATGCGTTCTCGCTGTGGCTGAACCAGCACGTCGAGCTCGGCGAGAAAATCGCGCAACTCGCGATCGAGCGCGCCTCGGCACGACTGAAGACCGAAAAGCAGATCACCCGCAAGAAGATCACCCAGGGCCCTGCCCTGCCCGGCAAGCTGGCCGATTGCAGCAGCCAGGATCTTTCCCGGACCGAGCTGTTCCTCGTCGAGGGCGATTCGGCCGGCGGCAGCGCCAAGCAGGCGCGTGACAAGGACTTCCAGGCGATCCTGCCGCTGCGCGGCAAGATCCTGAACACCTGGGAAGTCGCGTCCGGCAGCGTGCTCGCCTCACAGGAAGTGCACGACCTGGCGGTCGCAATCGGTTGCGACCCGGGCAAGGACGACATCAGCGGGCTGCGTTACGGCAAGGTCATCATCCTCGCCGACGCCGACTCCGACGGCCTGCACATCGCGACCCTGCTGACCGCGCTGTTCCTCAAGCATTTCCCGGCGCTGGTCGCGGCCGGGCACGTGTTCGTCGCGATGCCGCCGCTGTTCCGCATCGATTACGGTAAGCAGGTGTTCTATGCGCTGGACGAAGAGGAAAAGCGCATCCAGCTCGAAAAGATCGAGCGCGAGAAGAACTCGAAGAAAAAAGGCTCCGGCGGCGCCATCAACGTGACCCGCTTCAAGGGCCTGGGCGAGATGAACCCGGGCCAGCTGCGCGAGTCGACGATCCACCCTGACACGCGCCGGCTCGTGCAACTGACGGTCGACGATCAGGAAGGCACGCGGTCGCTGATGGACATGCTGCTGGCCAAGAAGCGTGCGTCCGATCGCAAGGCCTGGCTCGAAACCAAGGGCGACCTCGCGACGCTCGAGGTCTGAGGTACTGGCGCACCCGGGCTTTGTGACCGGTGCGCCTCATCTTTTTTTGTAACTTGGAGCGCCGCGGACGAGGCCGTCTCGGGGCTGCGTCGTGCGCCGGTTGGTACTGCGCCGCACCCCGACCATCGAACCGAGCCGGCCCGCGGCGCAGCACCAGCATCAATCAGTGGCCCGCCAGCGCGGCCTGCAGCAGCGGGGCGAGCACCCGCTGCGCATTCGCGGCCTTGTCCTGGTCGTATTCGAATGTCGCTTCGTCCATGTAGACGCGCTGGCTGATTTCGAGCTGCACCGCATCGATGCCGCGCGCCGGCTCGCCGTAATGCCGGGTGATGTAGCCGCCCTTGAAGCGCCCGTTCACCACCCAGTCGTAGGTCTGCTGGGCCGAGAGCACGCCCTCGAGTGCCGACTGCAACTGCTGCGAGCAGCTCGCGCCACCGGCAGTACCGAGGTTGAGGTCGGGCAGCCGGCCTTCGAACAGGAACGGCAGCTCGTCGCCCTTGATCGAATGACCCTCCAAGAGCACGACCCGCCCGTGCATCGCATGCAGGCGGTCGAGCTCGCTGCGCAGCGCCTCGTGGTACGGCCGCCAGTAGCGGTCGACGCGCTGGGCCACCTCGTCCTCCGAAGGCGCCTGGCCGTCGCGGTAGACCGGCTGGCCACAGAACTGCACGGTCGGGCACAAGCCGGTGGTGTTCTGGCCCGGATAGAGCGAAGTGTCGTCGGGCGGGCGATTCAGATCGACGACGTAGCGCGAATAGCGCGGCACGAGCATCGAGGCGCCGAGCTCGCGTGCGAACGCGTACAGACGCGAGACGTGCCAATCAGTATCGGGCGCGACGCAGGCGGATTCGACCATTCGCGCTGCGATTTCAGGCGGAATCACGTGGCCGTCGTGCGGCAGGCTCACGAGCAGAGGGGCCGTGCCCCGATAAAGAGTGAAAGTGTCTGTCATCTCGGCAGCCTGTACGGAAACGCCGGCATGCTGACATCGGCGGACGGGTGAAGTGAATCGTCGTGCCCGGCCGCCCAATGATGCTTCCATACGCGACCGGCGCGAGCGCACGCTCGGTTCAGCGCATCAGCACGACTTCCTCGGCGCTGGTCGGATGGATCGCGATCGTGTCCCGCAGGTCGTCGAGCGTGACGCCTTTGCGGATCGCGACGGCAAAGCCCTGCAGGATCTCGTCGGCACCTTCGCCGAGCAGGTGCAACCCGACCACGCGGCGCTCGGGGCCGGCGCAGACGAGCTTGAACAGGCTGCGCAGCGGTACGTCGGCGAGTGCGTGGATCATCGGACGAAAACCCGCCCGGGCCACGTGCACCGCGTCTCCGTAGACCTGCCTCGCCTGCGCTTCGGTCAACCCGACCGTGCCCAGCGGCGGGTGCGCGAACACCACGGTCGGCACCATGCCCAGGTCGAGCTCGTTGTCGGTCCGACCGCCGAACACGCGGTCCATCAGCCTTCGTGCGGCGGCGATCGCGACCGGCGTCAGGGCGGTGTCGGCCGTTACATCGCCGACCGCGTAGATGCCCGGAACGGCGGTGCAATGCCGCGGGTCGACCTTGATGCGCCCTCGGGCGTCGGGCACGAGGCCCGCCGATTCGAGCCCGAGGTCGGCGGTATTCGGTCGCCGGCCGGTTGCGAACAGCACCCGGTCGAATACGGCCCGGTCGAGCGCCGGCGTGGTGACGGCGCGGATGCCGTGCGTGGCCTGTTCGAGCGCATCCAGCCGCGTGTCGAAGTGGAGCCGGACTCCGGCGTGCCGGTAGTCCTCGGCGAGCTGGTCGGTGAGCTCGGCTTCGAAGTGCTCGAGCATCCTCGGCCCGCGAATGAGCAGATCGACCTGGCTGCCGAGCAGTTGCAGCACCCCGGCCAGCTCGACCCCGATATAGCCACCGCCCACGACCGCGACGCGCTCGGGTGCCGCGGTCCAGCGGAAGAAGTCGTCCGAGGTTTCGCCGAGCTCCGCACCCGGCAGCGGTGGGGTGAACGGCTGGCCGCCGGTCGCGATCAGGATGTGTGGCGCTGAAAGCTGCACGCCGTCGGTGCACTCGACGCGGTCCGGGCCCGCGAACCGCGCCCGCATCGGCAGCAGGCTGATCCCGGTCGCCTCGAGGCGACGACGGTAGCTGGCATGGATGCCCTCGATGTAGCGCTGCCGGTGGGCGATGAACGTAGGCCAGTCCAGCGCCACGGACGCTGACTCGAAGCCCAGCGCGCCCGCGTTACGCAGACGCGATGCGAGGTCAGCCGCATGCCACATCGCCTTCTTCGGTACGCAGCCCATGTTGACGCAGGTGCCGCCCAGCGCGGAGGGCTCGAGCAGCGCCACGCGCGCACCGTGCTCGGCAGCGCGGAATGCGCCGGCAAGGCCGCCGGAGCCGCCGCCGATCACGATCAGGTCGAAATCGTGCGCCATGGAATCCTCCTGTCTGCATCGGGCCCGGGCCGTCCGGCGGCGGCCGTGGGTGCCAACGGGCCGTGGCCGCAAGGCCGGGGCGCGAGCCTGCATCAATGTGCGTGGACGTAGCGGCACGAGCTAGGAAACGGCCGACCCACGCCGCAAGAAGCGTCGCAGGCAGGCGGAGCTGGGGCGCGCCGTCCGTCATCCTCGTACTGCAGTGCTCAAATCAAGGCAGCGTCTGCATCGCAGCCACTGCGAAGAGCTGCCTCGCGAAGCCGGGGCGTGCCGGCCGGCCTGCAGCCGGCCTTCGAACTAGCCGAAACGCGCCGGGCGGTAAGGCGCCGGGTCGATCGCCGACTGGCGGCCCAGCATCAGATCCGCGAGCAGTTGGCCGGTGCCTGCGCTCATGCCGACCCCCATCATCCCGTGCCCGGTCGCCAGCCAGAGGCGCTCGCGACCGGGTGCGGGCCCGATGATCGGAATATCGTCACAGCTCATCGGCCGCCAGCCGTACCACCGCTCGCGCACCTCGGGCCCGGTCGGCTGATGCAGGTACTCCGCCGCGCCGCGCTCGAGCGCCCCGAGACGACGGGCATTGAGCGCCTCGTCGAAGCCCGAGAACTCCATCGTGCTGCCGAGCCGGAACCCGCTGCCCCATGCGGTGACGCAGACCGAGCGCTCGCGAAGCACCAGCGGCCGCCGGGGCACCAGCGGGGGGCTCGAATAGGTGATCGAGTAGCCCTTGCCCGGTTGCATCGCGTGCCGCAGCCAACGCTGGCCGAGCAGCGTGGCAAGCCGCGGCGACCAGGCCCCGGTCGCGATGACCACCTCCCGGGCGCGTAGCGGGCCGTGCGGTGTATCGATCAGGAAGCCGTCGGGTTCCTCGGTGAGCGACTCAAGCGGCCGATGCTCGTCGATCCGGCCGCCGCGCTCGCCCACCACCCGCGCAAGCTCGGCCACGTAGCGGTCGGGCCGCAGCGCGGCGTCGCCCGAGAAGCGGATGGCCCCTGCGACGCCGGGCTTCACGGCCGGCTCCTGGGCCTCGTAGGAAGGCCCGTCGATGACCTCGACGCCGATGCCGAGCCCGCGCAGCAGCTCCAGCTCGCCCTGGCCGTGCTCGAAGCGCCGCGGATCGCGGAAGACATAGTCCTCGCCGGACTCCACGAACTCGCAAGCCAAACCGTAACCATGGATCCACTGCTGCAACCGCTCGCGCGAATCGTTGAGCAGCGCGGCCTTCGCGCGTGCGCTGACCTCCCAGTCGCGCACATTGCAGCGCGCCGCGAACCGCCACAGCCAGCGCCACAACAGGAGGTCGACGCGTGGGCGGATGTACAGCGGCGAGTCGGCCGACACCATCATCCGCACCGCGGTCGACACCATGCCCGGCGCCGCGAGCGGCGGCGCATGGCTGGGGGTGATGGTGCCGCAGTTGCCGTGGGAACTGCCGCCGCCGATGCGGCCGGCATCGATGACGCGCACGCCGCGCCCGCCCTCGAGCAGTGCCAGCGCGGTGCACAGGCCGATCACGCCCGCGCCGACGACCACCACATCTTCGCGTTGTTCCATGCCCGCAGTTTACGGCGCGTGCGCGCGCTCCAGCCGCAGCGGCGGGCGCCCGCCGTACGTGAATGCGCGCCACAGCCATTCCGCCGGACCGTAGCGGAACCGCGCGAGCCACCAGTGGCTCCAGAGCACCTGCAGCCCGAACAGCACCAGCACGAACGGCACCTGCCATGCGCGCGGCAGCTGCTCGAACCAGCCCAGGCCATAGCCGTAGAACACCAGCGTGCCGATGACCGACTGCATCAGGTAGTTGGTCAGCGCCATGCGCCCGGCCGGGGCGAAGATCGCGAGTCGCGACGCCCACGGTGGCGACTTCAGGCCATGCATCACCCAGGCGAAATAACCCAGGCACATCAGCAGGCTCGCGACCCACGCCAGCGCGGCTGCGGCGCCAACCCGGATATCCATGCGTCCGTCCAGCGTCGGCTCGAGCGCGACCGAAGCCAGCATCAGCGCAAGACCGACCGGCAGCGCGATAAACCGCAGTCGCGAATACAGCCGTGGAAACTCGCCGGGCCGTTCGATCGCGCCGGAGCGCACGAACCACAGGCCCAGCACGAACATCGCCAGCACCTGCCAGCCGAAAATCACCACGAACGTGAGCACGCTGACCATGTCATCCCAGCGCTGGGCGACCGCGGCGAGGTAATCGCCGCCGCCGTACGCGGCGCGCTGCGCATTGATCATGCGGGCCGTCTCGGCAAGCTGCGCGGCCTGCTGCTTCGCCGCTTCGGTCGCGCCCTTCGGGTCGAGCTGCGACAGGCTGACCAGCGCGCCGAGCAGCAGCATCAGCACGACCGGGATCAGGTACATGCCGAGCGCCCAGCGCGGCAGCTTCGCGGTCGCCTTGTTGCGAAAGCCCCACAGCAACGCGAGCGACAGCACGGCGTAGACGGTGAGGATGTCGCCCGACCAGATCGCGAGCATGTGCACCAGCCCGATCGCCAGAAGCCCGAGCGTGCGCCGCAGGTAGACCTTCACGAACGGCCGGCCCGCCGCATCGGCACGTCGCATCATCACCGCGAAGCCCATGCCGAACAGCAGCGAGAACAGCGTGTAGAACTTGCCCTGCACGAGGACGTAGATCGCGGTGTCCACCCAGCGATCGACGCCGCGCAGCGAGGGGTCGACGCCCGTCATCGCGGCATTGAGCGGCCCGACCATCGCTTCGATGTTCATCAGCAGGATGCCGAGCAGCGCGAACCCGCGCAGCACGTCCATCGCACCGATCCGCTCCGATGTCGCCACCGGCCCCCAACGCGTCGCTGCGTTCATCGCACCCCTCCCTGTGAGGTCGCGATTGTGTGCGAAGTGCCCCTGTTCCCCTTGGCCCGGAAGTCACTGCCGCGCCAAAAACGAAGCCCGCTTGCGCGGGCTTCGTCCCGTGCCGGAAGGCTGGCTCAGTGGTGGTGGCCACCTTCGCCGTGCACGTGGCCGTGCTCGAGTTCCTCGGCCGAAGCCTCGCGCACCTCGACGATCTCGATCGCGAAATGCAGGTCCTTGCCGGCCATCGGGTGGTTGAGGTCGACGTCGACGACGCTCATGCCGACCTTCTGGATCGTCACCGCACGCGGGCCGAAATTCGTGTTCAGGA
Source organism: Lysobacter korlensis (assembly GCF_042434515.1). Lineage (NCBI taxonomy): Bacteria > Pseudomonadati > Pseudomonadota > Gammaproteobacteria > Lysobacterales > Lysobacteraceae > Lysobacter > Lysobacter korlensis. The sequence continues at coordinate 1,286,242 of NZ_JBHLTG010000001.1, read as the reverse complement.
TGACCTGCATGCCCGGCTTCAGCGGCTGGCCTTCGAAATGCTTCTTCGGGATGCGCTGGGTCAGGCCCTCGCGCTTCTCGCCGTAGGCCTCGGCGGCCGCCACGTCGACTTCGAACTTCTCGCCGGCCTCGCGGCCTTCCATCGCGGTCTCAAGGCCCGGGATGATGTTGCCGTGCCCGATCAGGATCGCCAGCGGCTCGCGGCCTTCCGACGTCTCGAGCGGCTCCTGGCCCTGCTCGGACACGGTGTAATGGAAACGGACGACGCTGTCTTTCTGGATTTTCATGGACTCGGGCTCGGCTGGCGGCAACGGGGCCGCGTTGGGCAGTGGCGGCTGTGCCGCCTGCGGGAACCACGACCGTATTGCCGAGCCACGTGCGACCCGCCAAGCTGTCGGCCGTGACGAAGGCCGCGCATTATCCGGACAAGCCCCTCCCGGCGCCAGTTCGCCCTGCCATGGCAGTGGCGGCGCTGGTGCTTGCCGCCATGGTCGGCGCCTGCGGAAAACCCGAGCGCGTGCGCCCGGCGCCGGTGGCGCTGCGCGACTGGCCGGTCGTCGAGCCGGCCGACCCGGCACGCGCGAATGCCGTGTTGATCCGCGCGATCAGCCTGGTGGGCACGCCGTACCGGGCCGGCGGCGGACGGCCCGAGGACGGCTTCGACTGCAGCGGACTGGTCAATTACGTCTACCGCGACATCCTCGATCTGAGACTGCCGCGCAGCTCACGAGAGCTGTCGGCCTGGCCCGGCCCGAAGCTCGCGCCAGACCGGCTGGCGGCCGGCGACCTGGTGTTCTTTGCCAGTGCGGGCACGGTCGACCATGTCGGGATCTACCTCGGCCAAGGCCGCTTCGTGCACGCTCCGAGCAGCGGAGGGACGGTCCGGGTGGACCACCTCGACGGTCATTACTGGCGCGACCATTACGTCGGCTCCCGACGCGTACTGAACTGAGACCGGCGTTTCAGGACGGTTCAGCTGAACCGTCAAAGTGGAATGGGGGTCCGCCGGCCTCACAAATTTCTAACGAAATCTGAACCTTTCCCTGCGATTCCGTGGGCATCATCGCCGCGTCAAGAATTCATGATGACCGCGTGACGATGCTCTCGACCTCCACAGGCCGCACTGCCGCCACCGCCTCTCCCGCCCGTCGGGCGGCGATCCGTTTCTCCCTGCTGCTTGCGCTTTCGGCCTCGTCGCTGGGCGCGTTTGCCCAGCAGAAGCCCACTGTCGCTGCGCCGCCGATTGCGGTGCCGGCGCCGCAGGAAGACGCGACGGCCACCCGTCGCGCGCTGCCGGAGTCGATGACGCTGTCGGACCGCGCGCTGATCCTCGCGACCGACCTCAACCGCCTGCTGACCCCTGCCGACGCCAAGCCGGCGGGCGAAGGCGGCATCAAGGATGTGCTGCAGCGCGCGCTGGGCCTGCTCGGCACGCCGTACCGCTGGGGTGGCACCTCGCCGGATAGCGGCTTCGACTGCAGCGGCCTAGTCGGCTACGTGTTCCGCAATGCACTCGGCATCGAGCTGCCGCGCGTTTCGCGCGAGATGGCCAAGGCCGGCGAGCTGGTCAGCGACCGCGCGGCGCTGGTGGAAGGCGATCTGGTGTTCTTCGGCAAGCACGGCGGTGAGGTGGACCACGTCGGCATCTACGTGGGCAACGGCAAGTTCGTGCATGCGCCGCGTACCGGGCGTGACGTGACCGTTTCGACGCTCGACAGCGGCTACTGGCACGAGAAATTCCTGCAGGCACGTCGCGTGCACGGCGGCTGAGGCTGCTGCCCTCGTCGCGTCGCACGGAGCCGCCTTCGGGCGGCTTCTGCGTTTCCGGGCTCAGCCGGCGGCCGGCGGCTCGCGGAACTGCTGGATCGTCTGCTCGATCCCCTTGCTGAGCGCCATCACCTGCTGGGCGTACTCGGCGAGCCGGCGGTCGTGCTCGCTGTCGGGTTCCCAGCACGGGACAGGGCCGGGTTTGCCGGTGTCCCGGTCGAGCGCGACGAACACGATGACGCAGTGGGTGCACAGGCGCTCGGCCCCACCCATCGGGTCACGCGCAGTGACCTCGACCGCGAAATGCATGCTGCTGGTGCCGGTGTGCACGAGCTTGGCGGTCACCGTGACGAGGTCGCTGATGTGCACGGGCGCGACGAACCGGATGCCGCCGACCGCGACAGTGACGCAGTAGCACCCGCTCCAGCCGACCGCCGCCGCGTAGCCGGCCTGGTCGATCCATTTCATGACCGTGCCACCGTGCACCTTGCCGCCGAAATTGACGTCGGTCGGCTCAGCCAGAAACCGCATCGTCAGTTCGCGTTGTTCGCCGCTCATCTGATCTCCCATGTTCGTTCCGGCGCCGGCGGCCTGAGTGTTCTGCGGCGCCCGCCTCCGCCGCGGCATCATGCCCCTACCGCGTGACGGCGCAGCCACGGGCCGCAGGCGTGCCGCATCCAGCACGGACGCGCCGGCCCTGCCCGGACGCCGCTGGTCGATGCGATGCGGATCGCACACACTGCCGCGCCCGCCACCAGCCTGACTGCCGCCACCATGCGTAGCCTTGTCGCCGTGCTGTTGCTGCTCGTCACTTCCGCCCAGGCGGACGAGGCGCTCCTGCCGGCGTCGCGTGCGAACGAAACACCCGACTCGTGGCGCCGGCCGGTCGCGCCGTTCCGCATCGCTGACCGCAGCTGGTACATCGGCACCGAGGGGCTGGCGTCAGTGCTGATCCGCACCGACGCCGGCGCCGTGCTGATCGACGGCGGCCTGCCGCAGGCGGCAGACCACCTGCTGGCACGCATGGGTGAGCTGGGCCTCGCGCCGGGCGAGCTCAAGTGGGTCGTCCACAGCCACGCGCATTTCGACCACGCCGGGCCGCTTGCGGCGATCGCGCGTGCCACGGGTGCGCGCATCGCGACGAATGCCGAGTCGGCCACGTTGCTCGCGCGTGGTGGCGCCGACGACCTGCATTTCGGCGACAGCGTGATGTTTCCGCCGGCACGTGCCGATCGGCTGCTGATGGACAGCGAGACGATCGAGCTTGGTGAGCTGCGGCTGGTCGCGCATTTCACACCTGGCCATACCCCCGGCAGTCTTAGTTGGACGTGGACCGACACACGCGACGGGGCCCCGGTCCGGATCGCGTATGCCGACAGCCTGACCGCACCGGGCTATCGGCTTGAAGGCAACCCGCGCCACCCACGCATCGTCGAGGATTACCGCCGCGGCTTCGCGGCGGTGCGCGCCCTGCCCTGCGACCTGCTGCTGACGCCGCACCCGGATGCGAGCGGCTGGGCGGTTTCGAACACGGCGGCGCCACACCCGAAGCCGATCACCTGCGCGGCCTATGCCGATGCGGCCGAGCGCCGTCTCGACGCGCAGCTCCAGGCCCAGCGCGGGAAGCGCCGCTGATTCCGTACTCGCCGGTCGTGGCCACGCTGGGTTACGTGCTTTCGCCGGACGGTCGCGAAGTGCTGCTCGTGCATCGCAACGCGCGGCCGGATGACGCGCACCTTGGAAAGTACAACGGCCTGGGCGGCAAGCTCGAAGCCGATGAGGACGTACTGGCGGGCATGAGGCGTGAGATCCGCGAGGAAGCCGGCATCGAGTGCACGGCGCTCGCGCTGCGCGGCACGATCAGCTGGCCCGGCTTCGGCAAGCACGGCGAGGACTGGCTCGGCTTCGTGTTCCTGATCACCGCATTCGAAGGCGAGCCGCTGACCGCGAACGCCGAAGGCCCGCTGGAGTGGGTGCCGCTCGAGCGCATCCACGAACTGCCGATGTGGGAAGGAGACCGCGAATTCCTGCCGCTGGTGTTCGACGAAGATCCGCGTCCGTTCCATGGCGTGATGCCGTATCGCGATGGCCGCATGCTGTCGTGGCGGTATTCGCGCGTCTGATGCACTCCTCCGCCCCCGCGCTTAGGCTCGCCAACGCTCCGCCCGAAAGCGGGCCGGCCCTTCAGGGCGCCGCCTGGCTCCCCGTCTGCACCATGCCCTGCCCCTCGCGCTGGCTGAACTCGAACCGGTAGACGAGGCTGACCGCCTGACGCGCCATCAGCGCATCGCCACACCCCGGCCCGTCACGCAGCTTCGTCGCCTCATCGGCGAACACGCACTTGAATGCCGGGTCGAAACGCCAGCCCGCTACGGTTTCGGCGGCGGCGGCGTCGAAGGCCGCGTCAACCGGCGCATCGCAGCCGGGCCGGTCCTTCAGCGGACGCGAAAACATCACCGCGCCGTCGGGCCCGATGCTGACCTGCAGGCAGATCGCCTGCGGCGGCAGTTGCTGGGCGAGCAGGGCCTGCGGGTAGGTCGGCATCGCGTTCGAAGGCTCTTCCAGCGGTGGGTGGAACGCCTCGTTCGCAGCCAGCACGAGCCGGGCCTGCGCCGGCTCGATGCCGGTGATGTCCTCGGCGCCGACGCGGCCGTCGCGCGCCGGCGCGGTTGATTCAACGGGCGCGGGTGAAGTCGTGGCGCAGGCGCACAACCATGCGGTGGCGGTCGCAACCGCGATCGTCCGTGCGATCCGGATCTGTGACTTCATGTCGGTCGTGCTCCCTTGGATTCGACGCGCCCTAGGCGGCCTTGTGTTCGGCGGATTCGTGTTCGACCAGCCCGACGTTGCTCGACGCCGCGTCATATACCGCGCGGTCGAGCAGCCCGGTCTCCTTCGCGACCAGCACCGGCACCAGCATCTGCCCGGTCACGTTCGTCATCGTGCGCATCATGTCCAGCACACGATCGATCGCGATCAGATAGCCGATGCCCTCCAGCGGCAGGCCGGCCGCCGACAGCACCAGCGTGACCATGACGCTCGCCGTACCCGGCACCCCGGCGGTGCCGAAGCTGCCGAGTACCGATGCGATGAGGATGATGAAGTACTGCGACGGATCGAGCTGCAGCCCGAAGTACTGCGCGACGAACATCGACGTCAGCGCGGGATAGATCGCGCCGCAGGCGTCCATCTTGATGCTCGCGCCCAGTGGCACCGCGAACGCCGCGTAATCGCGGTCGACGCCGAGGTTGTGGGTCACCGACTGGATCGAGGCCGGCAGCGCCGCGAAGCTGGACGAGCTGGCGAACGCGACCTCCATGCCCGGCGCGGCGCCGCGGAAGAACCTGAGCGGATTGAGTCCGTGCGCGGCGAGCAGGCCGCCGTACACCACGACGATATGCAGCGCGCAGGCGACGTACAGCGCCACGACGAATGTCCCCAGCGGCAGCAGCTTCTCGAAACCGTACGCACCGACCAGCGCACCGATCAGGCCGAACGTGCCCAGCGGCGTGACCTCGAGAACGAAGCGCGTGATCTGGATCATGACCTCGCTCGCCTCGCCGGCGAGCTTTCGCAGCCCTGCGACGCGCTCACCGAGCTTGACCAGGGAAAAGCCGATCAGCGCGGCGAAGAACAGCACCTGCAGGATCGTGCCCGTCGGCGCCAGACGCGTCGCCCCGTCCCCGTCGGTGACCGGCCCCGCCCCGGCCAGCGCCTGGAACGGGTTGAGCGGCACGATGTCGAGCACCACCTGCACCGGCGACGGTACGTCGCGCACGTTGAACTCGGGCGCAACCGTCAGCCCCGCCAGGCCGCGGCCCGGCTGCATCACCCAGCCGACGAGCAAACCGATGCAGACGGCGAAGATTGCGGTGACCGCGAACCACGCGAACGTGCGACCGCCCAGCGCTGCGATCGACTTCTGCCCGTGCAGCGACGCGATGGCATTGATGACCGCGAAGAACACCAGCGGTACCGCGATCATCTTGATCAGGTTCACGTACAGCCTGCCGATCGGACCCAGCAGGCTCTCCGCGGCGGGACCCAGCATCCAGCCCGCGAGCGCGCCGAGGATGAAACCGGCAAGCACGCGCTGCCAGAACGGAATCTTGAACCACGCATGGATGGCGCCGGACAGCACGGACATGGCAAACCCTCACAACGATCGGTCAACCATAGCCGAGCTCGCACGGGCGGGCGATACCGGAGCCGGGCGCGCAGCGTTCCATTCGCCGCTACACGCAGCCGGCATAATCGCCGGTCAGCCTCGACGAGTACCTGCCCGATGCACCGCACCCTCCCGCTCTGCCTGCTGCCCGCGTTGTTCGTAACCGCATGCGCCTCGGTCGAACCGCGCACGGCCGCGACGCCGGCAGCACCGGCGATCACGGTGCAGGTGCCGGCAATCGAACGCCCCGGCGGCGAGACGCCTGCATGGTGGTACCGCAGTGGCGCCGCGGCGGCAGCCGAGCGCGGCGCGATGGCCGGCAAGGCGCGCAACGTGATCCTGTTCGTCGGCGACGGCATGAGCCTCACTACGGTGGCCGCCGCGCGCATCCTCGAAGGCCAGCGCCGCGGCCAGCCCGGCGAGGAGAACCGTCTGGCGTGGGAGGACTTCCCGGCCACCGCGCTGAGCCGCACCTACAACACCGATTCGCAGACGCCTGACTCCGCCGGCACGATGACCGCGATGGCCGCGGGCGTGAAGACGCGCGCCGGCGTGATCGGCATCGACCAGACCGCCGCGCGCGGCGACTGCGCCGGTGCGCTCGCTGCGCCGGTCGCCTCGCTGTGGGAACTCGCCGCGCAGAACGGCCTGTCGACCGGCGTGGTCACGAGCACGCGGGTCACTCACGCGACGCCGGCCGCGACGTTCACGCACAGCGCCGACCGCAACTGGGAAGACGACGCCGCACTGCCCGCCGATGCGAAGGCCGCCGGCTGCGCCGACATCGCGCGGCAGTTCGTCGAGTCGCCGACCGGCGGCCCGGACGTGCTGCTCGGCGGCGGTCGCGGCCAGTTCACGCCGGCGACCCAGCCCGACCCCGAACACGCCGACAAGGTCGGCCAGCGCCTGGACGGGCGCAACCTGGTCGAGGAGTGGAAGCAGCGCCATCCAGGCGGCACCTACGTCTGGAACCTGCAGCAGCTGCAGCAGGCACCGGCGCAGGGGCGGCTGCTCGGGCTGTTCGAACCCAGCCACATGAACTACGAGCACGATCGTCCACGCGACCCGGCCGGCGAGCCGACGCTCGCCGAGATGACGCGGGCCGCGATCGCCCGGCTTCAGCAGGACAAGGACGGCTTCGTGCTGCTGGTCGAAGGTGGCCGCATCGACCATGCGCATCACGAGGGCAATGCCTACCGCGCGCTCACCGACACGATCGCGTTCAGCGACGCCGTGCGCGCCGCCGACGAGATGACCTCGGACGAGGACACGCTGATCCTCGTCACCGCCGACCATGCACACACGCTGACGTTCGCCGGCTATCCGGTGCGCGGCAATCCGATCCTCGGCAAGGTGCGCGGCAGCAGCGGCGAAGGCAGCGATGCCGGCGACTACGCACGCGATGCGACCGGCCTGCCTTACACGACGCTCGGCTATGCGAACGGGCCTGGCTACACCGGCGCCAGCGACCAGCAGCCGCAGGGCCCGAAGCGCTGGCCGCATCAGGCCAGCGGCTACCAGCCCGCGTCCGGCCGCCCGGACCTCGCCGAGGTGGACACCGCGCACCCCGACTATCTGCAGGAATCGACCGTGCCGACCAGCGCCGAATCACACGGTGGCGACGACGTCGGCATCTGGGCGCGTGGCCCCGGCAGCGCGGCCGTGCGCGGCAATGTGGAGCAGAACGCGATCCACCACTTCATGCTGCAGGCGCTGCCGGCGCTGCGCAGCAAGCTGTGCGAAGCCGGACGCTGCGACGCGAACGGCGTGCCGGTGGAACTGCCTGCACCGGTGGCCCCAGCGGCAAAGTGATCGACCAGGCGGCAAATTTCCCGCGCGTCGCTAGCGCACGCGGCGCGCGAACTTCACCTGCGCAAGCGCATGGGCTTCGTCGAACAAAGGCGCAAGCGCGTGCCAGGTCCGCACTGACGGGTTGAGCACGCAGACCCACCCCATCCACGCATAGACCGGATGCGGCATCAGCACGTCCAGCTGCTGGAAATCGTGCCCGGTCGACACGACCCCGCCCTTGTCGGGCCGTGTCGGAACCGCACCGAGCAATCGCTCGTAGGTGCGCCGCGAGACGCCGGTGTTGACGCGGAACACCCCGTCGCGATCGAGCCCGCTCGCGCGGTCGTTCGCACCGTCGCGCTGTTTGATCGTCGCGAAGTAGATGCCGCGCGGCAGCACGCCGCCCGGGTTGTGGAACAGCGAGCGCTCGCCCCAGGCGTCGACCACGCTGAGCCCGTCGTAGCGCGCAAGAAGCCCGGCTTCGACGTGGGCCGGGGTCAGCCGTGGTTGCGCAATCCCTGCGCCTGCCGCATCCATGCGCCGATCAGAACGGCTTGGCGAGCACGAGATAGACGATCGCCACCAGCCCGATCACCGGCAGTTCGTTGAACCAACGCAGTCGGCGCGCCGCCGGCAGCCGCCCGCCGTTCACCGCGCTCTTGAGCATGCGTCCGGCGACGATGAAGTACACCAGCAGCGCCACCACGAGCGCGATTTTCGCGTGCAGCCAACCGTTGCCCGGCCCGCGCCCGACGCCGAAGTGCATCCACAGCGCGAGCCCCAGCACGACCGCGATGCCGAACATCGCATGGCCGAAGCGATACAGGCGGCGCCCCATCAGCACCAGCCGCTCGCGCACTGGCGGGACATCCCCGGCTTCGGCCAGGTTGACCAGCAGGCGCGGCAGGTAGAACACGGCCGCCATCCAGGCGATCACGAACACGAGGTGGAAGGTCTTGGTCCAGACGTAAGCGTTCATGGGTAAACCGCGTGAAAAAGGCCGCGCTAGGATGCCACGCCGCAATGGCGCGCCGGTGATCCCATCACCCGGCTGGCTACGCACCACCCTTCCCTGCCGCACGTCGCAATATCCAGGACCTTCATGAGCAAGCAGTACGACGCCGACTATTTCCAGCGCTGGTACCACGACCCGGCGCTGAAGCAGCACGCGATCGGCGGTGCGGCGCGGCTTGCGCGCAAGGTCGCGCTCGCCGTCGCGACCGCCGAGTACCACCTCGAGCGCCCGATCCGCACCGTGCTCGACATCGGCTGCGGTGAAGGTGCGTGGCGCGCGCCGCTTCTGAAACTGCGGCCTAAAGCGCGCTATCTCGGCTTCGACAGCAGCGAGTACGCGATCGCCCGCTTCGGCGCGCGCCGCAACCTGCACTTCGCGCGGTTCGGCGACTTCGGGCATCTGCGCCCCTGCGATCCCGTCGACCTGCTGGTCTGCAGCGACGTGCTGCATTACGTCGATACGCGTGAGCTCGACCGCGGTCTGCCCGCACTGGCCGAGCTCTGCGGAGGGGTCGCGTTCCTCGAAACCTTCACGCGTGAGGACGGCATCGAGGGTGACACGGCCGGTTTTCAACGTCGCCCGGCGAGGTTCTACCGGCAGCGCTTCGAGGCACTCGGGCTGGCTTCGCTGGGCTCGCATCTGTGGCTTTCGCCGGCGCTGGTGGACGGCGTGACTACGCTCGAGCTGGCCCGACCCTAACGTGATGGAAGTTCATTTCCCTCTACACACCCCGGGGTATGCTGCAGCGCAACACCTACAGGGGGTGAGGCCAAAATGCTGCTCTATCAGATGCATGAACTCGGGCGGGCCTGGCTCGCACCGGTGACCTACTGGGCCGATGCCGGCGCCAAGATGTTCGGCGCCACCGGAAGCTGGCTGTCCGGCGTGCCGGGCGCCTCCCGCATGGCGGCGGGCTACGAGCTGCTCTACCGCATCGGCAAGGATTACGAAAAGCCGGCGTTCGGCATTCACGAAATCGAGATCGACGGGACCAAGTTCCCCGTTGTCGAGCGTGAGGTGCTGAAAAAGCCGTTCTGCCGACTGCTGCGCTTCAAGCGCTACGCCGACGAGGCCGAAGACCTGGTCGGACTGCGCGATGATCCGACCGTGCTCGTCGTCGCCCCGCTATCGGGCCACCACTCCACGCTGCTGCGCGACACCGTCCAGACGCTGCTGCGCGACCACAAGGTCTACATCACCGACTGGATCGACGCGCGCATGGTGCCGCTCAGCGATGGGCCCTTCCACCTCGACGATTACGTCGCGTACATCGAAGAATTCATCCGCCACATCGGCGCCGAATCCCTGCACGTGATCAGCGTGTGCCAGCCGACCGTGCCGGTGCTGGCTGCCGTATCGCTGATGGCCGCACGCGGTGAGGCCACGCCGCGTTCGCTGGTGATGATGGGCGGGCCGATCGACACGCGGCAGAGCCCGACACAGGTCAACGACCTCGCGGCGCACAAGCCGCTGTGGTGGTTCGAAACGAACCTGATCCACCAGGTTCCGGCGAACTACCCGGGCCGCGGGCGCCGGGTGTACCCGGGCTTCCTGCAGCACACGGGCTTCATGGCGATGAACCCCGAGCGGCATTTCCAGTCGCATTGGGATTTCTACGCGCATCTGGTCAAGGGTGACCTCGAGGATGCCGCATCACACCGTCGCTTCTACGACGAGTACAACGCCGTGCTCGACATGCCGGCCGAGTACTACCTCGACACCGTGCGCATCGTGTTCCAGCAGCACCTGTTGCCGAAGGGCGGCTGGGATGTGCGCGGTGAACGCGTGCGCCCGGATACGATCAAGGGCACGGCGCTGCTGACGATCGAAGGCGAGCTCGACGATATCTCGGGCCGCGGCCAGACGCGTGCAGTGCATCAGCTGTGCAGCGGCATTCCGGCGGAGGACCAGCACCACGCCACGATCGAAGGCGCCGGCCATTACGGCATCTTCAGCGGCCGGCGCTGGCGCACGCAGGTGTATCCGCAGGTGCGTGACTTCATCGCGAAGTACGCGGGCTGACGGATCCGCGGGTCGCGGCGCGACGCGGACTGCGTTGCGCCCGACCCGCCGCCCCGCGACCGCGCCGTCGTGCGGTGCTCAGTCGTGCTGCGCGGTCCTGACGAGCATGTGCTTGGCCAGCATCGCGTGCAGGCGGCCGATGCCACGCGCGAGGTGCAGCGTGAGGAACAACAGGGCGATGCCCACGAGCGCGATGAACGGCCACGTCCACGGCAGCGCCTCGGCGCCCGCCACCTGCAGGCCGTCGATCGTGAACACGCCGGCTTCGCCGAGGGCGAGCAGCACGGGCGCGGCGATCAGCGAAATCGACGTCGCCAGGCCCGTCACCGCAAGCGTGAAATACACGACGCCGAGCGGCAGCATCAGCAGGAAGTAGAGCTGCGTCGCCCAGACGCGTGGATCGGTGAACAGCTGCACGATGCGCTCGATCAGCGGCTTTCCGCGTGTGCTGTACAGCGGTCGACGCGGCATGCGTTCGCCGAGCATTGCTTCGACGAGGCGGCCTTCCACCAGCGACAGCACGCGCACCGATCCGAAGTAGAGGATCACGAACGGCACACCGATGATCAGCATCGCAAGGCCGGCCGACAGCGACACGCCGGTGACGACCCAGGTGAAATAGAAGATGCCGGTCGCCATCGACAGCAGCATGTAGAACAGGGCCGCGTAGGTGCGTGGCTCGGCGGCAACGCCGAAAAAGCGGCCGAACGCCGAGCGGCGCGGCCGCGCCGGCGGCGCGCGCAGCGCGGTTTGCACACGGACTTCGGTGTCGCGGTAGATCTCGGCGACTTCATCGGGTGCGCCGTAGCTGCCCGCGACCGAAGCGATCACTTCTGCTTCCGAGCGGCCCGGGTTTTCCGCCAATTCCGAGCGCAGGTATTCCTCGGCGTCGTACAGCGCGTCCTGCACCAGCGCCGGATCGGCGCCTGCGAGTTCGCGGCGCAGGTGTTCCAGGTATTCGGGAATCGTCGCCGGAAACTGGCGGGCGCCGGCGATGCCGGGTTCACGGGAGGCATTCATGGGATCAACTCTTCGAGGACGGAATCGACGGAATCGCGGGTGGCGCGCCATGCGGCGGCCCATTCGCGCAGCACTACCCGCCCGGCATCTGTGATGCGGTAGTAGCGTCGCGGCGGGCCTGCGTCGGAGGGCTCGACGTGGCTGGCCAGCAGGCCGGCCGCTTCGAGATTGCGCAGCACCGGGTACAGCGCACTCTGTTTGCCGGCCAGCACGCCCTCGCCGCTGCGTTCCAGGCGCTTGGCGATCTGGTAGCCGTACATCGGCTGCGCGGCGGCGCCGAGCACGGCCAACAATGCGAGCGAGACCGTGCCGGCGCTGAGCTCTTTCTGGAATTTGCGCAGCAGGGGTTCGGTGTCGAACATGGCGGCCGGGCGACTAGTGTGGAGTCGATAGTAGTGTGGAGTTCGCAGTAGCACGCCTGCCGATGGTCATGGTGACGGCTGGCCGCTGCGCTTTGGCGCCACCTCGACCCCTGGGTTGATAGACCGGCAGTACCTCTCAATCAGCAGGAGATCGCCATGTCGCAGGGAGACAAGTCCGCCTACACCGACAAGCAAAAGCGCAAGGCCGAGCACATCAAGGAAAGCGAACTCGACCAGGGCCGCTCCGAGAACGAGGCCGAACGCATTGCCTGGGCGACGGTCAACAAGCAGGACGGCGGCGGCAACAAGTCCGGCTCGGGTCGGGACAGCTGACCCTCGCTCGATCGATGGCCGGGCATGGCGGCCCGGCCGGCTGGCCCGGAGCGTACGCATGACCCAGAATCGGCCGCATCCTTCTGCGGAGTGCTGTCATGCGAACCAGTCTGTCCCGATCGAGCCGCACCCAGCTGTCCGCCGCGTTGCCGATCGCGCTCGCGATGCTGCTGGGCTCGGCTCCGGCGCTCGCCGCCCCACCGGCAAAAGCCGCCGACGCAAAGCCGCGCTCGATGCAGGAAATCATCGACGCGTCCGCGCCGTCGGACTGGCGCCGGATCGAGCCGTCGAACACGCTGGTGATGGATCTCGATGCCGGCCGCATCGTGATCGAGCTCGCTCCGAATCTCGCGCCCGAGCACGTGGCGAACATCCGCACGCTTGCACGTGAGGGCTACTGGAACGGCACCAGCATCAACCGCTCGCAGGACAACTTCGTCGTGCAGTGGGGCGATCCGGCGGAAGACGAAGCCAAGCGCAAGCCGCTGGGCTCGGCGAAGGCGAAGCTGCCGGCGGAATTCGAGCGCGTGCGGCCGAAGGGTGCGTCGTTCGATGTGCTGCCCGATCGCGACGGCTGGGCGCCGCAGGTGGGCTTCGTGGACGGGTTCCCGGCCGGCCGCGACCCGGCCACCGGCACGACCTGGCTCGCGCATTGCTACGGCATGGTTGGCGCTGGCCGTGACATCGCCGCCGATTCGAGCAACGGCACCGAGCTCTACGTCGTCACCGGGCAGTCGCCACGGCAACTGGACCGCAACATCACGACGGTGGGTCGCGTCGTGCACGGCATCGAGCACCTGTCGACGATGCCTCGTGGCACCGGCCCGCTCGGTTTCTACGAGAAGCCCGAACAGCGCACGCCGATCCGGACGGTGAGGCTTGGAAGCGAGCTGCCCGAAACCGAGCGCATGGCGCTGGAAGCGATGCGCACCGACACCGCTGCATTCACCGAACTGGTCGAATCCAGGCGTAACCGCCGCGACGATTTCTACAAGCGTCCGGCGGGCCACATCGACCTGTGCAACGTCCCGCTGCCGGTTCGCGTCGCGGACGCGAAGACCAAGGGCGCAAAGTAGGCCGGTCGAAGCGGAACAACCCAAGTGGCCGGTGCATCACGGCCGCTGAGCCGCACAGGCTGCGCCCTCCGCGCCTCGCCGTTACTGCGGGCTGGCGAGGGCGGCCCCTGCTTCGGCGGCCGGGCCATTGGCCGCTGCCGGGCGTGCGGACACCGCAGCCGGCGCGCGCGCCAGTGCTGCCGCGTCGCCGCTCGGCGGCAGCGGCGGCGGGTCAACCGCACGGCCGTCGCCGACCACGCGCGCGCGGTCGCTGGCTTCGGCCGAGCGTTCGGCCGCCGGGTTCAGCACGACGATGCTGATGCGCCGGTTGATCGGATTGCGGGAGTCCACCTGGTCGAACAGCACCGACGAGGACAGGCCGACGATGCGCGAGAGCTTTTCTTCGGCCAGGCCGCCGCGCACCAGCGCACGTCGTGCCGCGTTCGCGCGTTCGGCCGACAGCTCCCAGTTGCTGTAGCCGGTGATGCCGCCGGCGTAGGGTGTGGTGTCGGTATGGCCGCTGATCGCGATGCGGTTGTCGACCTGATTGAAGAACCGCCCCAGCTCGAACAGGATTGCGCGCGTGTGCGGCTTGAGCTCGGGTGAGCCCAGATCGAACATCGGCCGGTTCTGCGCATCAACGATCTGCACGCGCAGCCCTTCCGGCGTGAGGTCGATCAGCAGCTGATCCTTGAACGGCGCCATCGCGAGGCTCTTCGCGATCGCCTCTTCGAGCAGCTTCTTGAGCTCTTCGAGCCGCTTACGTTCCTTCTCTTCTGCCGCCTTCGCGTCGGCCTTGAGGTCCACCGAGCCCGCACCGGGCGGATTCTTGACGGCGTCGAACACCTTGATCGGTGCATCGCCGGCGCCACCGGGCCCCATCTTGCCCTCCACCGTCGCACTGCCGCGGCTGGCGACCGCGCTCGGGTTCTTGAAGTAGTCGGCCACGCCGCCGAGCTGCTCGGGCGTCATGGTCGCGGTCAGCCACATGACCATGAAGAACGCCATCATCGCGGTCACGAAGTCGGCATACGCGACTTTCCACGCGCCGCCGTGGTGGGCGCTTCCGCCCTTTTTCTTGCGGACGACGATGATCGGTTGTTGTTGCTGTTGTTGCTTCTCGGACGCCATCGCGGTGCTCCGTCAGCCCTTGGCGGCCTTGAGGTCGGCCTCGAGGTCGGCAAACGTCGGGCGCACGTCGGAGAACAGCAGCTTGCGTGCGAACTCGATCGCTACCGTCGGCGCATAGCCGCGCACCGATGCGACCAGCGCCATCTTCACCACCTCGAACGCCTTCGCGTCCTCGTTCGCGCGGGTCTCCATCGCCGTTGCCAGCGGGCCCACGTAGCCGTACGCGATCAGGATGCCGAGGAACGTGCCCACCAGCGCCGAGGCGACTTTCAAGCCGATCTCGGACGGAGGCGCGCTGCCGACGACTGACATCGTGTTGATGATGCCCAGCACGGCGGCCACGATGCCGAAGCCCGGCAGTGCGTCGGCGACTTTCTGCACCGAGTGCGCAGGCTCGAGCGCTTCGTGGTGGTGGGTTTCAAGTTCGTATTCGAGCAGCGACTCGAGCTCGTGCGGATTCATGTTGCTGCCGACCATCAGCCGCAGGCAGTCGGTGATGAAATCCAGCATGTGATGGTCGGCCATGACCTTCGGGTACTTCTGGAAGACCGCGCTTTCCTCGGGATTATCGACGTCGGCTTCGACGGCCATCATGCCCTCGCGCCGCATCTTGATCAGGATCTCGTAGATGAGCTTGAGCAGGTCTACGTATTCCTGGCGCCGATACTTCGGCCCCTTGAGCAGCCCGATGGGCGCGCGGAACGCCGCCTTCATCACCTTGGGCGGCGTCGCGATCATGTACGCGCCCAGGGCCGAGCCGCAGATCACGATGACCTCGTTGAGATGCCACAGCGCCATGATCTGGCCGCCGACCATCACGAAGCCGCCAAGCACGCTGGCCATGACGACGATGCCACCAATGATCAGGAACATCCGGGGGAAATCCGAGCAGCTGCAATGTCCGCGGTATCGGCCCGGCGACGCATCTCTTGAGCGCCGGTGCTCGGCGTCGTTCCGCTTCGAGCTGCGCGCCTGCCTGGCGCAACCTTTGTTTGCCGGGCGCAGCGCCTTGCCGTGACGGTAACGCCGCAGTGCCTAGTGTCGGACGCAACCGGCGTCGATGCGGCGCCATGTCGTCCACCGAGCTACAGGAATCAACCATGACCTCCAGACAGCAGCCCGGCTCAGACCGTAGCGACGATTTCGCGTCGCGCCCCTACGAAAACATGCCCTCGGTGACTTCGCGCGCCTGGGGTCCCAGCAAGGCCCACGGCGATCCGGATCCGTTCGGTTACCGCGACCAGGGTGGCTACGGCGACTTCCGCACGGATTCGCAGGGCGGGCGCAACGGCCCGGACGCCCAGGACCGTCCGTCCGGCCATCGCGGCCGCGGCCCGCGTGCGACGCGCTCGGACGAGAGCATCGCCGACGAGGTGTACTTCCGGCTCACCGAAGATCCGTTCATCGACGCGAGCGAGATCCTCGTCAATGTCGAGGAAGGCGTGGTGACGCTGACCGGCGAGGTGACCGAGCGGCGCATGAAGCATCGCGCCGAGGACCTCGTCCACGAAATCCGCGGCATCCGCGAAGTGAACAATCGCATTCTGGTCGACAAGGTGCAGCGCTCGTTCACCGATTCGATGGGTGGCCTGCGTGCCGGCGAAAGCCAGAAGGGCAGCGGCTTTTCGAGCGCGTCGCCCGGCCATGGGGCACCGGGCATCCACGGTCAGGCCGCAGAGCAGGACGAACCCTCGGGCGGCCCGTAAGCCGTCTGATGCACCACCGCCGCGCCCGAACATGACGGGCGCGGCGTCGGCATCGTCCGTTTACCCGTCCGAAGCCGCCCGCGTCAGGGGCCGGGAATGTCGGGTGACAGCGCCTGGTGCTGGAACAGGCACATGCGCAACACGTCGTGGTAGCGGCCGTCGCTGAAGAACTCGTCGATCAGTACGCCCTCGCGCTTGAAGCCAGCGTCCTCGTAGACGTGAATTGCCGCGGCATTGTCGACATCGACCAGCAGGTAGAGCTTGTAGAGGTTGAGCACGCGGAACGCGTAGTTGATCGCCAGCCGCGTGGCCGCCTTCGCGAAGCCATGTCCCTGCTGCTCGGGCGAGACCATGATCAGGAACTCGGCACGCCGGTGCAGATGGTCGATCTCGACCAGCTCGACCAGCCCGGCGCGATGCCCTTCGCCGTCCTCGATGATGAAACGGCGCTCGGACTGATCGTGAATGTGCTTGCGGAACAGCTCCTCGAGTTCGACGAACGACTCGTACGGCTCCTCGAACCAGTAGCTCATGACGCTGCGGTTGTTGTTGAGCAGATGTACGAAATGCAGGTCACCGCGCTCGAGTGGACGGAGCGTCACGGTGGCCGTGGCGGCAGGCGATGGGGTCTTTTCCATGAGCTGAACCCTAGCGGAGCGGATGCGTACGCGCCGTCACGCGGCCTTGGCCGGACCGCTCCTAGCCTGACCCCAACTCGTTTTTGGAAACACCGCCATGCCCCAGATGCGCCTGCGTGTGATCGGCAGTGAAGACGATGCCCGTGCGATCGGCAACCTGCTTGCGAGCATCGACGGGATCGAGCACGTCGAGGAAGTCGCCGACCTGATGCCGCGCCTCGACGATGCCGATTCGAGCTCGGCCGGGCTGCCCGACGACATGGGCCCCGGCACCCACGAACTCGAGGTCGGCGCCGCCAACCGGGCGGCCGCCGGCCGGGTGCGCGAAGCGGTCGAAGCACTCGCGTTCGACCTCGACGTGCTGGTCGAGTTCGAGACCGACGAAGACTGGCACGACGCCTGAACGACCTGCCAATGAATACCGCCGATGACACGATGGCTTCACGCGACAGGTCGATAAGCTCGCGCCATGTCGAACCGGGGCGAGCCGCAAACGTGAGTACCGTCAGCACCATCATTCCGTGGCTGCGCTACCGCAACGCGTTCGTTGCCATCGATTGGCTCTGCAGCGCGTTCGGATTCCAGCCCCAGTTCATCCAGGCTGAAGGCCACACCGTCCACCACGCGCGGCTGACCTGCGGCGACGGCATGGTGATGCTGGGCTCGGCCGACGACGGCACCGAGTCCGACCGCCACATGCTGCAGCCGGACGAAACCGGCGGCCGCGAGACGCAGAGCTGTTTTGTTGTGGTCGATGACGTGGACGCCCATTACGCTCAGGCGGTCGATGCCGGCGCCGAAGTGGTGATCCCGCTGTCGGTACAGGAGCACGGCATGCGCAGCTACGCCTGCCGCGACATCGAAGGCCACCTGTGGTGGTTCGGTTGCGCGATCCCGCGCCTCGAAGTCGCTCCGGCCATGCACCGGTTCGGCGCGCTGCACTGAGCACTACCGCCGGTCATGGTGACCGGCCCTCACGACGTCCTGCTGCGGCCTGCCCCGCGCCGTAAGGCACGGGCGCGACGCGCGGCGGTATTCGCCGGGGACTACTTCGCCTTCGCCGACCGCTGACTGAGCGCCACGCTGCCCAGAATCAGCGCGCCGGCAATACCCATGCTCAACGTCAACGCCTCGCCGAGCAGCGCCCAAGCCCATGCAACAGCGAACAGGGGCACCAGATAGGTCACGGTAACCGCCCGGCCGGCGCCGATCCGGCGAATCAGCCGGTAATACAGCGCATACGCGATCCCGGTGCACAGCACGCCCAGCATCGAGGCCGACACCCAGGACTCCATCGGGATCGGCTGCTGCGGCCATTGCGCGATCGCGAACGGCAGCACCATCAGGGCGGCGCAGCTGAGCGTCGCCGCGGCGACCGCGATCGGCGGCAACCCGACCAGGTGGCGTTTCACCAGATGCGCGCCGATGCCGTACAGAAACGCAGCGCTGCACCCTGCGACCACCGCACCGCCGACGTTCGAACCCGCGGTCTTGCCGCTGGCCAGCACGACCACGCCGCCGAAGCCGACCAGCAGCGCGAACGCGCGCCGGCGGCCGATCTGCTCGCGGAAAAACAGGAAGCCCACCAGCGCGGTGAACAGCACGGCCATCGCGTTCGTGATCGCGCCGATGCCGGCAGGCGCGCGCTGCGCGGCCCAGGCGAACAGCGCGAACGGAATCGCCGAGTTGATCGCACCGATCAGCGCAAGCTTCGGCCAGATCGCGCGGTCGAACGCGGCGCGTTCGCGCAGCAGGAACGGCAGCAGTATCAGCGCGCCCAGCGCGAGCCGCATTTCGACCAGCGCCAGCGAGCCGAAGTCCTTCGCGGCCACGCGCATGAACATGAAGGATGCGCCCCAGATGGCGGCCAGCACGCCGAGCTCGAGCGGCGTCAGCCAGGCGCGCACGGCCGGGGTCTGCGCGTCGGCAGAAGGGATCACGACGGAGTCGGCGGCACGCATGAGACAAGCTCGATTGAAGGCTGGGCGCCATTGTCCGCAGCCGCCGAAGCCGCACAAGCGCATACTTTCATCCCCAGCCACAAGCCTGGTTTGAGGCTCGAATGACACTGCGCGCCGACTGGCTGCCGACGCTTGCCGCGTTCGAATCCGCCGCCCGACACCAGAACTTCGCCCACGCCGCCGAGGAGCTGCACCTGACCGCAAGCGCGGTCAGCCACCACGTGCGCAAGCTCGAGGCGCGGCTCGGGGTCGCACTGTTCCAGCGCCACGCGCGTGGCGTCGCGCTGACCGCCGAGGGGCGCACGCTCGCTGATGCCGCAAGCAACGCGTTATCGGATTTGGACGGGGTGCTCGGCAGCCTGCGCAGCACCGATGCGCAGCACGACCGCGTGCGCATTACCACCCTGCACTCGCTGGCCTACACCTGGCTGATGCCAAGGCTGCCGGCGTTCACCGCGCTGCATCCGCAGATCCGGCTCGCGTTCGATACCGAGGTCGCACTGACGCGCTTCGATGATGGCGGCCCTGACCTCGGCATCCGCCACGGCCCGGGCCACTGGTCGGGCCTGACCGCGCATCTGCTGATGGATGATGCGCTGTTTCCGGTCGGGTCGCCTTCGCTGCCCGGTCTTGCGGACGTGGCTGACGTGGCCGACGTCGCGTCGCTGCCGCTGGTATCGGACCACGCGCGCCAGGGCTGGCACGACTGGTTCCGCGCGGCCGGGCTGCACGGGGCTCGCCTGAACGAGCGGCACAGTTTCAGCGACTCGACCGATGCGCTCAACGCCGCCGCAACCGGCCTCGGCGCCGCGCTCGCGCGCAAGCGCATTGTCGGCCCGTACCTGGACGACGGCCGCCTGGTGCGCCTGCCGGGGCCGGTGCTGGCGACGCGCTGGAACTACTACATCGTCTATCCCGCCCACCGACGGCTGCGGCCGGCCGCGCAGATGTTCGTTGACTGGCTGCTGTCGCTGCCGATCGACTGACCGATCCGGACACGGTGCGCGGCAGCGGTTGCACCGTGGTGACCCCGCACGCGCGACGCCGCACCGGCCTGTCCGCTCGCCCCGCATATCCGCCGCTCAGCGCCGGTACGTCGCGTCACGCGCGTGGCCGCCAATCCATGCAAGCCGCTTGCATCGTTACTGGCAGTGCCACTGGCGGATAATCCGCCGATGCCGATGACCGACAGCCGCCGCGCGTTCCTGCAGATCCATTTCTGCGTCCTGCTGTGGGGGTTCACCGCGATCCTCGGCAAGCTGATCACGTTGCCGGCGCTGCCGCTGGTGTGGATGCGCATGCTGATCGTCGTGGCCGCGCTGGCGCTGGTGCCGCGCGTCTGGCGCGGGCTGCGCGCGATGCCGTCGCGGCTTCGCTGGTCGTACGCGGGCATCGGCGTGCTGGTCGCGCTGCACTGGCTGACGTTCTACGGCTCGATCAAGCTGTCCAACGCGTCGGTCGGCGCGACCTGCATCGCACTGGCAGCGGTGATGACCGCGATCGTCGAGCCCTGGCTCACGCGCACGCGGCTGTCGATCCGCGACGTCGCGCTCGGCATCGCCGTGCTGCCGGGCGTGGCGCTGGTGGTCGGCGGCGTGCCGGAGGGCATGCGCCTGGGCGTCGCGGTCGGCGTGCTGTCGGCGTTTCTCGTGGCGATCTTCGGCTCGCTCAACAAGCATCTGGTCGAGCATGGCGACCCGCTCACGGTGACCGCGATCGAACTCGGCGCCGGCGCGATCGCGCTGACCGCGCTGGCGCCGTTGGTCGCGCTGCTGCCCGGTGTGTCGGGTGCGCTGTCCGGCGACCTGCTGGTGCTGCCCGGTGCGCGCGACACCGTCTACCTGCTCACGCTCGCGATCGCCTGCACGCTGCTGCCGTTCGCGCTGTCGCTGGTCGCGCTGCGCCACATGAGCGCGTTCGCCGCGCAGCTGGCGATCAACCTCGAGCCGATCTACGCGATCGTGCTCGCGATCGTGCTGCTCGGCGAGCAGCGCGAGCTGACCCCGCAGTTCTACGCCGGCGTCGCGCTGATCCTCGGCGCGGTGCTGCTGCATCCGCTGCTTGCGCGGCCGCGGGCGGTCACGCAGCCGGAGGCGCTGGCCACGGCCGAGGCGAAAGACCTCACCCCCTGACCGGCCCACGGCGACACGGTTGTGGCAGGCTACCCGCCGGCCCCGCCTCCGACGCCGCACATGTACCTGCAGCATTTCGGCCTGACCGAGCCGCCGTTCGCCATCACCCCCGACCCGCGCTTCGTGTTTTTGAGCGAGCGCCACCGCGATGCACTCGCGCACCTGAGCTACGGCATCAGCCAGGGCGGGGGCGGCGGGTTCGTGCAGCTCACCGGCGAGGTCGGCACCGGCAAGACCACGCTGTGCCGGCTTTTGCTGGAGCAGCTGCCCGAGAACACGCGCGTTGCGCTGGTGCTCAACCCGCGCGTTTCGCCCGAGGAACTGCTCGAGACCGTCTGCGAAGAGCTCGGCATCGACACCACCGGGCGGCGCGGCCGGATCAAGCCGCTCGTGGATGCGCTGAACACGTATCTGCTCGATGCGTATGCGCAGGGCCTGCGCATCGTGCTGATCATCGACGAGGCGCAGAACCTGTCGTTCGAGGCGCTCGAGCAGGTGCGGCTGCTGACCAACCTCGAGACCTCCACGCAGAAGCTGCTGCAGATCATCCTGATCGGCCAGCCCGAGCTGCGCGGCATGCTGGCGCGCGAGAACCTGCGCCAGCTCGCGCAGCGCATCACCGCGCGCTTCCACCTCACGCCGCTGTCGGCGCCGGAGACCGGGGCGTACCTGCGCCACCGGTTCGCGATTGCCGGCGGCACCCACATGCCGTTCTCGCCCGACGCCGTGCAGCGCATCCACGCGCGCACCGGCGGCATCCCGCGCCTTATCAACGTGGTGGCCGAACGCGCGCTGCTGGCCGGCTACGTGCACGAGCGCACCACGATCGACGCCCCGCTGGTGGAGCGCGCCGCGGACGAAGCGCTGGACACCACGCGCCGCGCCTCCAGCAGCGCGTCGCGTCGCTGGTTCAGCCCGCCGCGGCTTGCCGCGGTGGCGGCGGTCGCCGTGGTGGCGACCGGCGTCGGCGTGTGGATCGGCAGTGCAGTCGAAGGCTCGGCGCCGACGGCACAGGCCAGAACCACCGAGGTGCAGCCCGCCGGACAGCCCGTAGCCCCGGGCCCCATCAGCGCGGCGGCCGCGCCACCGACCTCGCCGACACCGCCCGCGGCAGGCACGCTTGCGGCGGCCCTGGCCCGCACGAACGGCGACGAATCGGCGGCCTGGGCCGAACTCGTGCGCCTGTGGCAGTTGCCCGGCGGCGAAGTCGCGCAGGCACGCGTTCGCGCCTGCGACCCGGTGCCGGTGCCCGGCCTGCACTGCGCGCGCGGCGTCACGACGCTGGAGGCGATTGCGGCGATCGACCGGCCGGCCGTCCTCCGGCTGCAGGCGCCGCGTGGCCCGGCCTCGGTGCTGCTGCTCGGCCTGGACGGCGACCGCGTGCGGCTCTGGCTGGACGGCGGTCCGGTGGCCGTTCCGCGCGGCGAGTTGGCCCCGGTCTGGTCCGGCAACTACACGATGCTCTGGTCGGCGCCCCAGCTCGCGTCGCTGCCGCTGCCGGCCCAAGGCGACGGCCCGGCGGTCGACTGGCTGCGGGCGCGGCTGGGCCACGCTGGCCCGCCCGTGTTCGACACGGCGATGCGGTCGGCACTCAAGGACTACCAGCGCAGGCACGGTCTGGTGCCGGACGGCGTGCCGGGCCCGGCGACGCGATCGATGCTGGCCACGGCCGATGCCGGCCCCCAGCTGCAACGCACGGAGTAAGCGATGTCCCTGATTCTGGAAGCGCTGCGCAAGTCCGAGGCCGAGCGCCGCCGCGGCGCACCGCCGCAATTGCTCGACCCGCCCGTGACGGCGGTCCCTGCAGCAGGCCCCGCGGAAGCGCGCCGGTGGCCGCGCGGCGCGCCGGCGGCACTCGCGTTCGCGGTGATGGTGGTCGCCGGGGTGTCGGGTTACCGGATCTTTGCTGGCGCCGACGAGCCGATGCTGGCCGGCAACGAGCAGGCGGCCGCCCCGGAGGCGGACGGATTCGTCTCCGCACCGACACAAGCGCGTACTGAACCACCTGTGCTGGCGCCCGCAGCGCCCGCCGCGTCAGCGGAGACGGCTCGCGAAATTGCCGTTGCCGCGGAGCCGGAGCCGGCTCAATCGCCGCCAGCCCTGCCTGCTGCCGTAGCCGCGCCTGCTGCCGCGCCCGACCAGGCCGTGCGGCCCGCCGCCGATGCACCGGCCGCGGTTGCAGACCGACGGGTGGCTGCGGTCGACGCACCGGCACCGCGAGTTGCCGCCGAGCCGATGCGCCGACCCGATCCCGAATCCAGGCCGGTAGCGGCAGCCGTGCCGCCCGCGCCCGCGCCGCAGCGCCCGCTGCCGGCTGCCCGACCGCCATCGGAGGCGGTCGCGGCTGCGAGCGCCCGCTCCGCGGCACCGGCCCCGATCGCAACCGCACCGGCCCCGATCGCCGTCACGTCCAGCGCGGCATCCGCGCCGTCGCGCGGCACGCAGCGGCTCGCCGACCTCGCGCCGGCCGATCGAAGCGCGCTGCCGCCGCTTCGCATGAGCATGCATCTGTGGTCGCCATCGGCAACGGAGCGCTTCGTGATCCTCGATGGCCAGCGCATGTCCGAGGGTGACCGCATCGGCGGCGCGGTCGTCGACGAGATCACCGCCGAGGGCGCCGTGCTGGCGTGGCAGGGTCGGCGGCTGCTGGTTCCGGTGCGTTGAGGTAACGTGCGACCACGTCGTTCGGCGCCACTCGCACCCGCACTCGCACCCGCACTCGCACTCGCACGGGCACGGGCACGGGCACGGGCACGGCTACGGCTACGGCTACGGCTACGGCTACGGGCACGGGCTACGCGCTACGGGATACGGACCGCCGGCTGCCGGTTGGACGCGGCTGATGCGGCCTGCGGATCCACACCAACGGCGCGGCACCGCGCACCACGAATGTGTATGGCCGACTTCAGCGGTCGCCGGGCGCCTTCCGTCCGGGACCGACCGCCTCGCCCTCGTCGTCGAACGCCGGCGGGTTGTAGAAATTGAGGGTCTTCAGCGGCGCGTCGCCGGTATTGCGGATCTCGTGCCGCTCGCCGCGTTCGATTACCAGCAGCGAGCCGGGCTCGAGCGCGATGCGCTCGTGATCATCGCCTGCACCGAGCAGCGCTTCACCCCGGCCGTCGACGACGAACAGCCCCTGGTCCGCACCGGCGTGATAGTCGTCCGGGCCACCCGCGCTGTCGCCCGCGGCCAGCGTCATTTCCGCAGCCTGCACGCCGCGGATGTCGGTCACGGTGCGAAAGCTGTCTTCGAAGCGCAGCATCCTCGATTGCATGGTGTTCTCCTGGCCGGGCCGGCTTTTACCGTGCCCGGGCAGGTGTCAACGGCGGATCGAGAGGATCAGCTGCCGATGAAGCAGACGTTGAGCTTGTTGCCGTCGAGATCGCGGAAATAGCCGGCGTAGAACCAGTCCATCCGCTGCCCCGGCGCGCCCTCGTCGGTGCCGCCGAGTTCGAGCGCCTTCGCATGCACCGCGTCGACCTGCTCGCGACTGGTGGCCTGCAGCGCCACCATCGTGCCGTTGCCGACGGTGGCCGGCCGTCCGTCGAACGGATACGTGATGCCGAGCCCCGCGCCCTGCTCCGAACTGGCCCAGGCGATGAACTTTTCCTCTTCCATGAAACGCTTCGCACCGAGCAGCGACAGCAGCTCGTCGTAGAACGCGCTTGCACGCGCCAGGTCGTTGGTGCCGAGGGTTGCGTAGGCCAGCATGATCACTCCGTCCAGTTGGGTGGTCCTTCGGATGCCGCCGCGGCGGCCGGCGTATTGCAGCAGACATCGGCCGCGCTGCGCGACTATCCTTCAACTCGTCCCGCCCGGCCCGACCGCATGAACGCCAATACCCAGCACGACATCGCCAAGCTGCTTCTGCGCATCACCCTTGGCTCGCTGGTGCTGCTGCACGGCATCGCCAAGCTCAATGGCGGCCTGTCAGGCATCGTGGGCATGGCCGAGTCGCACGGCTGGCCCGGCTTCGTGGGCTACTTCGTGCTGGTCGGTGAAGTGATCGCGCCGCTGATGGTGCTGGCCGGCTTCCACGCGCGCATCGGTGGCGCGCTGATCGCGATCAACATGCTGGTCGCGGTGTATCTCGTGCACCTGGGCGACCTGGGCCGGTTCACCGGCCAGGGCGGCTGGTCGCTGGAACTGCAGGCGATGTTCTTCTCGTCGGCGGTGGTGCTGGCCCTGATCGGCCCGGGCAGCTACAGCGTCAACGGCCGCTGAAGGCGGCCCGGTCGCTGCGGCTGGCAGCGCGCGGGCGATGCCTACCCTACCGGCCTAGATACGCGAAACACGGAACCGCCGTCCCTTGATCTTGCCCGCGCGCAGGCGCTCGACCGCGCGGTCGGCCTGGGCGCGCGCGACCGCCACGTACGAGCGCGTGGGGAACACGTCGATCTTGCCGATCATGTCGGCCTTGAGCCCGGCCTCGCCGGTCAGCGCGCCGAGGATGTCGCCCGGACGCAGCTTGTCGGTGCGGCCGGCATCGATGCGTAGCGTCGCCATCGCCGCGGCCGGTGCGTTACTCGGGCGCCCGCCGATCGGCGCGGCCTTGCGCCATTGCAGCGGCCGCGTGTCGCCCTGCTCGGCGCGGCGCCCCTGCAGCTGTTCGGCACGCGCCATCTCGCGCGGCGCGCACAGGCTCAGCGCCAGGCCGCCCTTGCCGGCGCGCGCGGTGCGGCCAATGCGGTGCACATAGACGTCCGGATCGGTCGGCAGTTCGAAGTTGATCACTGCCGCGAGGTCTTCGACATCGAGCCCGCGTGCGGCCACGTCGCTGGCAACGAGCACACGGCAGCTGCGGTTCGAAAAACGCACCAGCACTTCGTCGCGATCGCGCTGCTCCATGTCGCCATGCAGCGCCAGCGCGGAAAACCCGTAGTGCTGCAGCGAACCGGCCACTTCGTCCGCATCGCGGCGCATGTTACAGAACACCACGCACGACTCGGGCCGGTATTCGAGCAGCAACGCGGCGAGCAGCTGCGTCTTGCGGCCGGGCTCGACCTCGTAGAAGACCTCTTCGACGCGCGGCGCGCTCGCTTCGGCGTCCACGCTGACCTCGACCGGCTCACGCAGCATCGCTTCGGCGATCGCGCGGATCGGTTCGGCGAACGTCGCCGAAAACAGCAGCGTCTGCCGCGTCTTCGGCGTGCGGCCCACGATGTCGCGGATCGCCTCTTCGAAGCCCATGTCGAGCATGCGGTCGGCTTCATCGAGCACCAGCGTGCGCACTGCGCGCAGCGCTAGCGCCTGCTTGCGCACCAGTTCCTGCACGCGGCCCGGCGTACCGACCACGACATGCGGCGCATGCTCGAGCGACGCGAGCTGCGGTGCGAGCGGCAGGCCGCCGCTGAGCAGCGAGACCTTGAGGTTCGCCAAGCCGACCGCGAGCTTGCGCAGCTGCCGCGCGACCTGATCGGCCAGCTCGCGCGTCGGGCACAGCACGATCGCCTGGGTTTCGCTGCGGTCCATGTCCAGCCGGTGCAGCAGCCCCAGTCCGAACGCCGCGGTCTTGCCGCTGCCGGTCGGCGCCTGCGCGATCACGTCACGTCCTTCGAGGATCGCGGGCAGGCTCTGCGCCTGCACCGGGGTCATCCGACTGTAGTCCAGCGCGTCGATGCCCTGCAGCAGCGCAGGCGAAAGCGGCAGGTCGGTGAATGCGGAAAGCGGAGTCGGTGCGGTCTCGGTCATGCGCCATGATCGCAGGTCCGGCGCTGCAGCCCCAAAACGTCGCGTTCGCGTTGCCTCATCCGGCGGAGGGGGATCGCGCCGTGCCCATGAACGAAGAGGGAAATCGACAGCACCCACCGACACCGCAATCAGCGGCCGCAACGACGCTACGCTTCACGCATGCGCCCCTGGTACGTCTACGTCCTCGAATGCCGCGACGGCAGCCTCTACACCGGCATTGCGGTCGATGTGGAGCGCCGCTATGCGCAGCATGTCGCGGGCAGCGGTGCGAAATACACGAAGTCCCGCCCGCCGGTACGGCTGCTTGCGCGCTTCGCGTACCCCGACCGCGCATCCGCAAGCCGCGCCGAGTACGCGATCAAGCAACTGCCGCCTGCGCGCAAGCGGCTGCTCTGCGAGACGGGCGTGCTGCCGCAGCACATCGCAGCGGGCGTGTCCGACAAGACAGACTGAAAGCGTGGCGCTTGCACCGGAGGGCATCGGCCTGCAAGGCTGGGCGGCCCACTGGAACCACCCCGATGCCGCAACTTGTATTCGAACTCGACCGTGACTTCGTGGAACTCAACCAGCTGCTGAAGCTGGTTGGTCTGTGTGACAGCGGTGGCGCCGGCAAGATGCTCGTTGCAAGCGGCGCGGTGACGGTCGACGGCGAGGTCGAGCAACGCAAGACCTGCAAGATCCGCGCAGGTCAGCGTGTCGCCACGCAGGGCGTGGAAATCCTCGTCGTCGAAGCCGGCGACTGACGGCCCTCAGTCGGGCCGTTCGATTCGACGGTAGGCGGCCTTGAGGAACTGGTGCAGGCCGTAAGCGATCAGGCCGACACCGACCAGAGCCAGTAGGCCGCCGCGCTCCAGCATCTGCAGCGCCTCAGTGGTGCTGCCGGCTTCCTGCGGGTTGTAGTGGCGGCCCGCGTTGAACACGAACCAGCCGACCGGCAACAGCACCAGGCCGCGCGCACCGATACCGAAGCGTCCGATCATTACGATCCAGCGATCATTGCGCGTCATGTGCTTGCGCACGTCGGCCTTCCACGCCTTGATCAGCTGGTGGATGCCGTACGCCATGATGCCGATGCCCACGGCCATGACCAGCCAGCGGCCCAGCGGAAGTTCCATGATGCGACTGATCCACACCTGCTGGCTTTCGCCGCTGCTGCTCCCGCCGTCCCCGCCCTGCGAGAGCTGCCACGCGGTCCAGGCCAGCGAGGCGTAGATCGCGGCGCTGAGCAGATAGAAAACGCGCAACGCGATGTGCTTGGCATCGTGACTTGAATGCTCGGGGTCGATGATGCCCTGCACGAGCCGCCATAGCACGTGCGCCAGCAGACCGAGGGCGATCAGCACCAGCATCAGCTGCCCGCCGGTCTCGTCGGCGAGCGAAGCGAGTGCGCCTTTCGCGCCTTCGGGTGAGCCCGCCGCAGTCGCCGCGCGGAACGCGAGAAACCCGATGATCAGGTACACGACGCCCTTGGCCGCATAACCCAGCCTGGCAAGCGGCGGCACCCAGCCGGCCACCTCGTTTGCCGTATTCCTACCTGCAGTGCCGATCGGGGCATTCATGTCCGTACTCCGTTGCGTGACGCGACGTTTGTCCCAAACGGGCCGTCCGTAACGCGTGAACCCCGAGCGCTGCGTGCTCTTGCGTCACCGTCGCGATGCAGATGTGCATTCTCTTGGCCGCAGGACGCTGCATTCGCGAAACAATGCTGGTCGCAGCCTCACACGGCCTGCACGGCAGAGCCCGCAATCGCTTCAGCGCGTGGCAAGTTTTGCAGCGCGCAGCACAACCGATTCCTATGAATCACGCCGTCTGCCGCGCTGGCACGGTCGTTGCGGCACTCCTTTCAGCTGATGCATGCCAACGGGCATGCCACACAAGCCCATCCGGAGGAGATCCGCATGCTAGCCACTACCTACCGCCGTCCGTACAAAGTCCGCGTTGACCATGTACCGGACCCCGTCATCGAGCATCCGAACGATGCCATCGTGCGCGTTACGCGCACCTGCATCTGCGGCTCGGACCTGCACCTCTACCACGGCCTCGTTCCTGACACGCGCGTCGGCAGCGTATTCGGCCACGAGTTCTGCGGCGTCGTCGAAGAGATCGGCCCCTCGGTCCAGAACCTCAAGGTCGGCGACCACGTCACCGTGCCGTTCAACATCTTCTGCGGCAGCTGCGAGATGTGCCAGCGCGAGCTGTACAGCAACTGCCGCAACGTCAATTCGCAGTCGACCGCGATTGGTGGCATCTACGGCTATTCACATTCGGCCGGTGGCTACAACGGCGGCCAGGCCGAGTACGTGCGCGTGCCGTTCGCCGACATCGGCCCGACGGTGATTCCGCAGGGCATGCATATCGAAGACGCGGTCCTGCTGACCGACGTGGTGCCCACCGGCTACCAGGCCGCTGAAATGGGCGATATCCAGGAAGGCGACACCGTCGTCATCTTCGGTGCGGGCCCGATCGGCATCATGGCCGCGCGTGCATCGTGGCTGCTCGGCGCAGGCCGCGTGATCGTGGTCGACCATGTCGATTACCGGCTCGATTTCGTCAGCCGTTTCGGCCCGGCCGAGACCGTCAACTTCCGCGAAGTCGACGACATGGCGATCCACATCAAGAAGATGACCGACTGGATGGGCGCGGACGTCTGCATCGACGCAGTCGGTGCCGAAGCCGCGGGCAGCGCGATGCAGCGCCTGACCGGCGTCAAGATGAAGCTGCAGGCCGGCGCAGCGACCGCGCTTTACTGGGCGATCAACTGCGTGCGCAGCGGCGGCAACGTCTCGATCGTTGGGGTATACGGGCCGACGTTCAACGCGGTGCCGATCGGCAATGCGCTCAACAAGGGCATCACGATGCGCATGAACCAGGCCAGCGTGAAGCGCCATCACCCGCGCCTGATCGAACACATCCAGGCCGGCCGCATCAAGCCACGCGAGATGATCACGCACCGGCTGCCGCTCGAGGAGGTCGACGAGGCGTACCACATGTTCGCGTCTAAGCAGGACAACTGCATCAAGACCGTGCTGATCCCACCGAGGGCGACGAACATCGACATGTACCCGAACGGTGCACCCACCCAGCAGTTGCATTAAGGAGGACACCGCCATGACTTTCGACCGTTCGCAGATCCCCGGATGGGGCGCCGACCTTGACCGCAAGAACCGTCCCGCCGTGCCGATGGAGCGCACGCCGCCACGTCTTGAAGGCGTGCACTGGGACGAACCAGAACAGCAGCCGCAGTACATCGAAGTGCTGCACTCGATCGAGCGCCCGAGCATCACGCCGGTGTTCGGCACCAGCGTGCCGCCCTCGGGCCTCAGCGGCGTGATCCGCCGGCTCGCGTTCCAGCGCAGCGAAAACGACGTGCGCCACTGGATGATGCTGCTGATGGCCGACCGCGTGAACGTGGTCGAGGGCATCGTTGACGACATGCGCAAGCGACCCGCTTCGCATCCGGCCGTGCTGGTCGGCGTAGCGGGCCTGCTGGCCGGCTACGCGCTCTATCGGCGCCGCAACAACGCCTGATCGCCCTGCTCCGCCCGCTGCGCTTCGGCTGCAGCGGGCGATGCGGGCTCGGGCCGCGCCCTTAGCCCGCGATTCCGGGATAGCTGTTGAGTTTCAGAAGCCGCGCCAGGTGCGCGGAGTTCGACGCCAGCGTCTTGGCCGTCTTCATGACCGGCTCCGGAATTTCGTCGAGATCCTGGAAGTCGGTGCCATGCATCGCTTCGCCCACCCAGTAGCAGGTACCCCCGGCTGGAATCGTCCACCCGGTGTCGGCCAGTGCCTGGTAGAGCTCGGCGGATACATGGTGCGCACCGTCCTCGTTTCCGACCACGGCGACCACTGCGATTTTCGAGTACGACGGCATGCGCTCGCGGTCGTCCGTCTCGCCGAGAAACGCATCCATGCGCTCGAGCACGCGCTTGCAGACGCTGCTCGGCTGGCCCATCCAGATCGGCGTGCCGAGAATCAGGATGTCGGCCTCGAGAACGCGGGCGCGTATCCGTGGCCATGCGTCACCGTCGCCTTCGTCCGAGCTGACGCCGGGCTTCACGTCGTGTCGCGCCACGCGGATGGTGTCGATCAGCTCGACGTCGTGCTCGCGCAGGCACCGCGCGACGAGGTTGATCATCGAATCGGTCGAGGACGGCTTGTCGTCGGTCTTCAACGAGCAGTTCAGCGCGATTGCCTTCAGCATTGGCGGTTCTCCTGCAGGCCGCAGGCAGATGTCACAGCCGTTGCGGCACGGACAGCGCCCGGTTGCGCCGGCCTTCGTGCTGGACAGTAGCGCCGGCTGCGCGAGCATCGCGTGGTTGCGTGCTGGCATGAGGTGCATGGGCGGGCGCGCCACATGGTCACGGTGATGCGTCGCGCCTACGCGGCGGTCGCCGCGGCCCGGCGGACTGCTTACGCACCAGGTTCACCCGCGTGATGGCTTCATGGGACCGTGGCGCAGCGATCTGTCACGCCGTCCATGAACTTGCGGAGTAACCCGATGCGGATCAAACCGGCCCTTGCCCATGCGGTGCTCGCGATCGGCGCGTTGATGACCGGCGGCTGCGAGCGCGCGCTGTTTGCGTTTGCCAACCGCGGCCTGCCACCGCCCGAATCGACGGTGACGTATGCGCCGGATGCCGGATTGGCGCTCGACGTGTATCGGCCCGATGGTGCGAACGGCTCGGCGCCGGTCGTCGTGTTCTTCTATGGCGGCAACTGGCAACGCGGCACGCGCGAGCAGTACCGCTTCGTGGGCCGTCGCCTCGCGCGCAACGGCGTGCTCGCAGTCGTGGCCGACTACCGCACATGGCCACGCGCCGGGTTTCCCGCGTTCGTCGAGGATGGCGCCAAAGCCGTTGCCTGGGCGCGCGAGAACGCACGCCGCTACGGAGGCGATCCATCGCGCGTTTTCGTCGCGGGGCATTCGGCCGGCGCGCAGATCGCGGCACTGATCGCCACCGACGCGCGCTACCTGCAGCCGCACGGCTTGTCGCCGCGCGACCTTGCCGGCGCGATCGGCCTGTCCGGCCCCTACGACTTCAACATCACCGGCCAGTACGTGCCGATCTTCGGGCCACCGGCGCAATGGCCGCGCGCGCAGGCGGTGAACTTCGTCGATGGCGACGAGCCGCCTTTCCTGCTGGTGCATGGCGCGGCCGACGAAGTCGTGGAGGCGCGCGACAGCCGTCAGCTGGCCGAGCTGCTGCGGGCGGCCGGCGTCAGGGTCGAACTGCTTGAACTGCCGGAGGCCGGACATTCCGCGCCGCTGCTGGGCCTGTATTCGCCGGAACGTGCGCCGAACGTGCTGCCGGCGATCCTGTCGTTCGTGAAGCGCTGACGCGGGACGCAGCTCGTGTGCCGGAGCCGTTAATCGAGGTGCCCGGTCCCGCGGATCACGCGCCACAGGTACACCAGCAGCATTCCGCCTAGCACCACCTTCGTGACCGGGTCGATGTACTGCCCCACCCGTTCGAAGTTCTCACCGAGCAGGTTGCCGAGATAAACCAGCAGCCCGGTCCACAGCAACGTGCCCAGCGCGGTGGCGGCGAGGAACTTGCCGAGGCCCATGCAGTGGATGCCGGCGGGAATCGAAATCAGCGAACGCAGGCCTGGAATCAACCGGCAGACGAACACCGCCCAGGTGCCGCGTTCGGCGAACCATTTCGATGCGCGGTCGATATCGCGTGACGACAGCGTCAGCCAGCGACCATGACGATCTGCGAAGCGCTTGAGCCGGTCCTCGCCATACCAGCGGCCCACGTAGTACAGCAGCAGCGCGCCGAGGATCGAGCCGGCCGTGCCGGCCAGCACCGCACCGATCATCGTCATGCGGCCCTGCGCGACGAGGTAGCCGGCCAGCGGCATGATCAGTTCGGACGGAATCGGCGGGAACACGTTCTCGAGAAACGTCAGCCAGACCACGCCGATGTAGCCCATCGAACTCAGCGTGCCAGTGATCCATCCGCCCATGGCGCCCACCTCGGTTCGAAGCAATCGCCACGGTGGCACCGGTCGCGTCAACGCACTGTCCCGTCCGGTTGTGCACACCCAACGAGGCGCAGTGCATGACTTCAATGCGACGCGTCAACCACGCGGCCGCTGCGGCGTTTCCAGCTTCGACACGCGGCACCACCGCCGCCCAACCGGAGACCTCCATGAAGCGCCTCATCCCCCTTGCCGGCCTGCTGCTGCTCGCGCCGGCGGTCCTGCTCGCCCAGCCCGGCAACGCTACCGATAAACGCCGCGTCGACACGAACGGCGACGGCGTGGTCGAACACGCGGAAGCTGCCGCGCATCCACGCCTGGCCGCGGCGTTCGATCGCCTCGACCGCAATCGCGACGGGCGGCTGGGCGCGGACGAACGCCCCATGCGCGGCAAGCACGGGCGTCGCGGTGGGCATGACGGTCTCGCTCGACTCGACGCCGACCGCGATGGCCGCATCAGCCGTGCCGAATTCGACCAGACAGCTTCTGCGCGCGATGCGGGCAAGTCGGGCAAGTCCAGCCATCGGCTCGACTTCGCGGCAGCGGACGCGAATCGCGACGGCCACCTCGTGCGTGCCGAAGTGCGCGCGTACCGCGAGCGCATGCGCCCGCAGCACGAGGCCGAGCGCCGGGCCCGCTTCGACGCGCGATTCGCAGCGGCCGACCTCAACCGCGACGGGCGGCTCAACCGGATCGAAGTCGACGAAGCAATGCCGCGACTGTCGCAGCGGTTCGAATGGCTGGACGAGAACCGGGACGGTTTCCTCGGCCGCACGGAAGTTCAACCGCGTTCTGGACGCTGAGGAGTAGCGAGGCCGAAGCCTATGCCGACTCTCGCATCGGTATCGGCATCGGCATCGGTATCGGTATCGGTATCGGCATCGGCATAGGCATCGATACGAGCATCGGCGTCGATACGAGCATCGCTATCGCTCTTTGCATCGACATCGACGCCCCTATCGACTGGGGCGTCAGGCGTCAGGCGTCGGGCCTTGGATGTCCGATGTCGGACGTGGCAGCGGCAGCGGCACAATCCGCGGCCGCTGTACGCGCCGGCCCATGCGGCGCCCTCCTGATGCATTGCTGCGCTGAACAGCTCGGCAAACGGTAAGCAAGACAGGACCGCGCCTCGCCGGAGCAACGGCACGGTGGGGCGCGAGGGCGACGCACCAATTCGCCTCGCCAACGGCTGTCGAGGATCGGCGCCGCGCCCGTACCCATGCTCGACGCATTCCCCACCCGCACCGCGCCCACCGACTCCGCTACCCACACCTACACGCACATCCACATCCACATCCACATCCACAAAGCTTCCCACCGCGTTCGCATCACCACGCTAGGCTGATGCGCCCCCGCTGCCCGACTCAGCAATGGACCTCGAGCTTCGACCGGCCTTCCACATCGTGCTGCACGCGCTGGTGCCGCTTGCGATCGCACGCGTGTTCTTTCGTGAACAGTGGCGGCGGGCGTGGCTCTGGATGCTGGCGGGCTGGCTGATCGACATCGACCACCTGCTCGCCGACCCGATCTATGCCCCGGGTCGCTGCAGCATCGGCTTCCATCCGCTGCACACCCCGCCCGCGATCGCGTTGTACGTGCTGATGCTGCTTCCGCGCCGCACGCGGCTGCTCGCGATCGGGCTGCTGGTGCACATCGGGCTGGATGCGCTCGACTGCGTCGCGATGCGGACCGGGTAGCCAAAGCCCGGGGTTCGAGTCCGGCCGAACCGGCCCGCGTCGGCTTCACCTCGCCAACGCTAGAGTCAGTGCATCGTCGAAGCCCGCGACCGCATTGCGCAGCGCCCCGCCTGCCGGCCCGCCGCTGGAGATACGACACCACCATGGCCGAACCCCGGCAATCGCCCGACTGCCCACCGCGCAAGCTGCCGCTCTGGATCCGCATCCTGCTGGTCTTCGGTAGCCTCAGCCTGGCCTGGCAGCTGTATTCGTGGGCCGCCTCCGAGCCCATCGACCTGCCACCGCAGACGCTGTCGACACGCCCGGGCGCTGGCTCGGTCGACGTCGCGGTCATGCTGGCCGCGCACCTCAACGCGCCACTGACCGCGGGCAACCGGTTCACCCTGCTCGAGAACGGCGATGAAATTTTCCCGGCCATGCTGGCCGAGATCCGCAATGCGAAGCGCTCGGTCCACCTGCTGACCTATGTCTACTGGACCGGCGATATTGCCCACACGTTCGCGAACGAGCTTGCCGCGGCGGCGCGGCGCGGCGTCGAGGTGCGGTTGCTGCTCGATGCGTTCGGCGCGCGCAAGATCGACCCGGACTGGGTCGAGCAGATGGAGCAGGCCGGCGCTGAGGTCGAGTGGTTCCGCCCGCTTCGCTGGGACAACCTGGACAACTTCAACAACCGCACGCATCGCAAGGTGCTGGTGGTCGATGGGCGCGTGGCGTTCACCGGCGGCGTCGGCATCGCGCAGGAATGGGTGGGCGATGCGCAGGATGCCGAGCACTGGCGCGACGACCACTTCCGTATCGAAGGGCCCGTGGTGCGCTACCTGCAGGGCTCGTTCGCCGAGAACTGGCGCGAGGCCAGCGACGTGGTGCTGGCCGGCGACGCTGTGTTTCCGCCGCTGCAGCCGGTCGGCGATGCGCGTGCGGTGCCGATCAGCACCGCGCCGGGCGATCACTTCACCGGCATTCCGCTGACGTACTGGATGATGTTCCGTACCGCGCGCGAGGAGATCCTGATCGCGACGCCGTACTACGTGCCCGACCCCAACCTCGAGCTCGGCCTCATGGAAGCGGCTCGGCGCGGCGTCAAGGTCACGCTGCTGGTGCCGGGGCCATATCAGGATTCGGCGCTGGTGCGCTATGCAAGCCGGACGTATTACCGCGGGCTGATCGAAGCCGGCGTGCGCGTGTTCGAGTTCCAGCCCACGGTGATGCACACCAAGCTCGTCGTTGTCGATCGCACGCTCGCGCTGATCGGCTCGCCGAACTTCGACAGCCGCTCGATCGAGCTGAACTACGAGATCGCGGTCGCCGTGCATGATCCCGAGTTCGCACAGCGGCTCGTCGCTTCGTACACGCATGACCTGAGCCGCTCAGAAGAGCTCGGCATGCGCGACGTCGAGCAATGGTCGCTGCTCGAGCGCACCCGGGACTCGGCCGCACTGCTGCTGCGCGATCAGCTGTAAACAGCGCGACGGTCGTCGCCACCGACGGTTCCCGGCGACCGCGCGCACGGTCGAAATGGAGCACGACAGCGGCGGCGTCGAGCCGCGCGGACCCGGCGCTAACGGATGCCGCGCTAGGCTCGTCTGACCCCGGCTCACCGCAGGACACGCCGTGTCCAGACCCCCGCCACACACCCCGACCCGACCCGAAGAACCTTCCGGGTGGCAGCGCCCTGCGTTCGCGCGACGCGCATCGCGCCGCATCCGACCGGGGCGCTAGGCTGGCGCGCACCATGTCCGGACGCCTTGCCATCCCCCTGTCGCGCCTGAGCCGCGAGATGGCCTGGGTCGGGTTCGGCGCGATCCTTGTCGTGATCCTCGCCGGTGCGCTTGCGGCCATGGCCGTGCGCACCCAGGAGAAGGCGGATGTCTGGGTGGCACATACGCACGAGGTGATCGCGCGGCTCGAGGGCGTGCAGTCCGCAGTCAGCGCGGCCGAAAGCGCCCAGCGTGCGTACCTGCTCACGGGCGCGCCCGGGCAACGCGCCGCGTTCGAGGAAGCGTCCCAGCGCGCCCGCGCCGAACTCGATGCCGTGCAACGGCTGACTGCCGACAACCACGACCAGCAGGCGCGCCTGCCGGTGCTCCGTGCCGCGATCGAGCGACGCCTGGATTCGCTGGCGACCGGCATTGCACTGCGCGAACAGTCACGCCTGTCCGAGGCGATCGCAAACGTCAGCGGTCACGGCATCGGCCAGATGGATGCCGTCCGCCGGCATCTGTCGGCAATGCGCGCCGAGGAGGACCAGCTGCTCGATTCACGTCTGCAAAGCGCCGAAACCGCAGCCGCGCTCGGCGTCACCGCGACGGTGGGCACCAGTGCGCTGGCGGTGCTGTTGCTGCTGGCGCTGTATCGGCTGTCGACCCTGCACACACGCCGCTTGCGCGCGGAGCAGGCGCACCTGAGGGAGTCGCGTGAGCAGACCCGTCAGAACGCCGAGCAGCTGCGCACGGCGAACGAACGGCTGCAGGCGTTCGCGATCGAACTCGAACGCCGCGTCGACGATCGCACCGCCGAGCTGGCCGACGCGAACGACGAGCTCGAAAGCTTCGTCCGCACCGTCGCGCATGACCTGCGTGCGCCACTGCGCAACATCCAGGGCTATGCGACCGCGCTGCTCGAGGATGAAGCCGCGCGCATGAGCGAGGACGGCCGCGACTACACGCAGCGGCTGGTCGGCACGACGCAGCGGCTCGACACGCTGGTGACCGACCTGCTCGCCT
Source organism: Lysobacter korlensis (assembly GCF_042434515.1). Classification (NCBI taxonomy): domain Bacteria; kingdom Pseudomonadati; phylum Pseudomonadota; class Gammaproteobacteria; order Lysobacterales; family Lysobacteraceae; genus Lysobacter; species Lysobacter korlensis. The sequence goes on along the minus strand of NZ_JBHLTG010000001.1, from coordinate 1,249,046 downwards.
ACAGCCGCGTGGCACGCAGCCAGCTGCAGCTTGAAGCGGTGGAGCTCGCGCCGCTGGTGCGCGAGGTGCTGAACGACATCGCCCCCGATATCGCAGTGTCGGGCGGCACGGTCGACGTGGCCGAGCCACTGCCGTCCGTCGTCGCGCACCGGGCGATGCTGGCCCAGATCCTCGCGAACCTCGTCGGCAATGCGCTCAAATTCGTCGCGGCGGGCTCCGTACCGCGTGTCCACATCGGGGCCAAGCGCGACGGCAATACGGTCGTGCTGTCCGTCGCTGACGAGGGCATCGGCATCCCAGCCGAACACCACGAGCGGGTATTCCACGTGTTCGAGCGGCTGCATGGGCAGGAACGCTACCCCGGTACCGGCATCGGGCTGGCCATCGCACGCAAGGGGGTGGAGCGCATGGGCGGAACCATCACGGTCGCCAGCCGGCCGGACGGCGGCAGCCGCTTCGACGTCAGGCTGAAAGCCGCAGCGGAGCCATCGCAATGACGAAGACACCGACCGTTCTCTTGGCCGAGGACAGCCCGGACGACCGCTTCCTGATCGAGCGCGCGCTGCGACGGTCGCGGCAGCAGGTGTCGCTGCAGGTTGTCGCCGATGGTGAAGAGGCGATCGCCTACCTCGGCGGCGAGGGCGCGTTCGCCGACCGGCAGCGGCATCCGATGCCGCAGTTGCTGCTGCTGGACTGGAAGCTTTCGCGGCGCAGTGGTCTGGAGGTGCTGCGATGGATCCGCGCGCGCCCGTACCTGGATGCGCTGCCGGTGGTCGTGCTGACCGCTTCAGGCGAAGATGGCGACCTGCATGCGGCGTTCGCGGCGCGCGCGAATTCCTTCCTGCAAAAGCCCGGCGCGTCGGGCGACCTGCTGGACCTGATCGATTGCACGCTCGCGTACTGGCTCCGGCACAACCTCGCGCCGGCTGCTCCCTGCATCCCTGTTCCGTGACCGGCCGATGACCACGCTGCGACTGCTGCTGCTCGACGACAACCCGGACGACCGCCTGCTCGCGCTGCGCGAGCTGCGTCGGCAATTCGATTACGTCGAGGTCACGGAAGTCGCCGACCGCGAGGGTTTCGAATCCGCGCTCGAGCACCCGTCGTTCGACGTGGTGATCACCGATTACCAGATGCAGTGGACCACCGGCATGGAAGTGCTGCAGCGCGTGAAGACGCGCTGGCCGCGTATGCCGGTGGTGATGTTCACCGCGACCGGCACCCAGGAGATCGCGGTCGAGGCGATGAAGGCCGGGCTGGACGATTACGTGCTCAAGAGCCCGCGCCATTACCTGCGCCTGTCGGTCGCCGTGCGCGCCTGCCTGGACCGCAATGAAGTGCGGCTGCGCGCGGTGCGCTCGGAAACCCGCCTGCAGGCACTGCTCGAACACGCCCGCCTGGGGGTGTTCCGGCTTTCGCTGGACGGCACGCTCGAGGACGCGAACCGCTCGCTGCGCTCAATGCTCGCAATGGACGAAACCGCTGCACTCGTCGATGCGCAGCACCCGCTGCTCGATGCCGCACGCGAACTCGCGCAGGGCCTGCAGCAACGGGGCGACACCGCCGAACGCGAGGTCATCGTGCAGGAACGCGATGACGGCGATTCGATGTACTACGCGCTGAAGGTCGTGCGCGTTCCGGTCAACGGGCACGACGCGATCGATGGCCTGGTCGATGACACCACCTCGTTCCGCCGCGCGGACCTCGCGCTGCATGCACTCAACCGCGATCTCGAACGCCGCGTCGCCGACCGCACGCACCAGCTGCAGCAGGCGAACGAGACGCTGGAAGCGTTCGCGGATTCGGTATCGCACGACCTGCGCGAACCGGTGCGGACGCTGCAGGGCTATGCGCGCGCGCTGCAGGAGGACTTCGCGGCCGGGAAGCTGGACGATGCGCCCGTCTTCCTCGGCCGCATCGAGGATGTTTCCAACCGTGTTGACGGCATGGTCACCGACCTGCTCGCCTATTCGACGCTTGCGCGCGCCGAGCTGGCCCATGCCCCGGTCGCGCTTGCCGAAGCGCTCGACGAGGCCTGCGGGCATCTCGCCTACGACCCGCTGTTCCAGCGCGCGAAGCTCCAGCGCGAGGACACGCCTTGGCCGGATGTCCACGCCCATGCAGGCACGCTCGTGCAGGTGCTGGTCAACCTGCTGTCCAATGCCGCGAAGTTCGTCGCCCCGGGCGCAACGCCGGAGATCGCCGTGCGTGCGCGCCGTCTGGACGAGCGCGTGCGCATCGAAGTGCAGGACAACGGCATCGGCGTCGCCGAGCGCGACCAGGCGCGCATCTTCGAAGTGTTCCAGCGCCTGCACGGCCAGGAGAGCTATCCGGGCACCGGTATCGGCTTGGCGTTGGTGCACAAAGGCGTCGAACGGATGGGCGGTCAGGTCGGCGTCGAGTCCGAGCCCGGCCAGGGCGCATGTTTCTGGATCGAGCTGCCCGCGGTCGGGGAACTCGCGTGACCCGGCCGCTTTCGCTGCTGCTGGTCGACGACAACCCGGACGACCGCGCACTGGTCATCCGCGAGTTGCGCAAGGTCCTGCCCGACTCGCAGGTCGACGAAGCCAGCGACGCAGATGGCTTCGAAGCGCTGCTGGCGGAAGGCCGACGCTGGGATGTCGCGATCACCGACTACCGGTTGCGCTGGAGCACGGGCATGGACGTGTTCCACCGGCTGCGCGAGACTTACCCCGACCTGCCCGTCATCATGTTCACCGCCAGCGGCGACGAGGAACTGGCGGTCACCGCGCTCAAGCAGGGCGTCGACGACTACATCACCAAGACGCCGAAGCATTACGGCCGCGTGCCGTATGCGGTGCAGGCGTGCACCGATCGCCAGCAGCGCCGCCGGCAGGCCGAGCACGCGAGCCAGGCACTGGAACGCAGCGAAGCGCTGCTCAACCTCGCGCTGGAATCGGTCGGCATCGAGACCTGGGAATACGACCTGGAGCGGCGGGTGCTCACCCTGCACGGCCGCGCGCCGCGGGTGTTCCCGGGCGGGCAGCGCGAACTGTCCGCCGACCGCCTGCGTGGCGTGATGCACCCCGACGACGTCGAGCGGGTGCGTGCGGAGTTTCTTGCAGCCGCGTCGGGAGCGACCCGCTTCGAAAGCGAGTTCCGCCTGTGCGTGGGCGAGAACCTGCGCTGGATGCGCGCGGCAGGCATGGCCGATGGCGGCTCGCGCCTCGTCGGCGTGCTCGAGGACATCACCCGCCGCAAGCGCGTCGAAGAGCAACTGCGCGAAGAGGACCGCCAGAAGGACCAGTTCATCGCCACGCTCGGGCACGAGCTGCGCAACCCGCTGGCCCCGATCCGCTATGCAGTCCAGCTGCTCGATGAACGCAGCGATGGCGCGCGCATCATGCGCGCCCGCGCTGTCATCGAGCGGCAGGCCGAGACCATGGCGCGGCTGCTGGATCAGTTGTTGGACCTCAGCCGAATCGCGCACGACCGCATCGTGCTCGAACGCCAGTCCATGGACCTGCGTGCGCTGCTTGATGACGCCGGCGAGGACGCACGCCTGCTGACCGATGCCAGTGGGCAGTCGCTGGTGCTGTCGGTGCCCGACTACGAAGTCGTCGTCGATGGCGACCCGATCCGGCTCAAGCAGGTGGTCGACAACCTCGTGCAGAACGCGGTCAAGTTCACCCCGGCCGGCGGGCGCATCGAGATCGCACTGACGACCGATGACGCGGTCGCCGAGCTGCGCGTGCGCGACACCGGCATCGGCATCACTGGCGACATGCTCGAGCGCGTGTTCGAACCGCTGGTGCAGGCCGATGCGGGCCCAGCGTCACGCGTGCGCGGAGGGCTTGGCATCGGGCTGGCGGTGGTTCGGCGGCTGGTCGGGCTGCACGGCGGCACGGTGATGGCCTCGAGCCTGGGCCCCGGACACGGCGCGACGTTTACGGTTCGGCTGCCGCTGGCGCATGCGGCCCGCGACGACGCGCCGCACGCCTTGGAGCCCGATGGCACTGCGCGCCGCGCGTGGCGGGTGCTGGTCGCCGACGACCACGCCGATGCCGCGGCAAGCCTCGGCCTGGTGCTGGAGCTGCACGGGCACGAGGTGCGCACCGCGAACGACGGCCTGCAGGCGCAGGCGATGGCGGAGCACTGGCGGCCGGACGCGATGGTGCTCGACATCGGCATGCCGGGCGCGAACGGAGATGAAGTCGCCCGCTGGGTGCGCGCCCAGCCCTGGGGGGCTTCGGTCAGGCTTGTTGCGATCACCGGCTGGGGCCGCCCCGAAGACCGGCTGCGCCTGCGCGATGCCGGCTTCGACGTGCACCTGGTCAAGCCCGTGGCGTTGGCCGACCTGACCGCATCGCTGGATCCCGCCGCGACCTAGGCCTGCCTGGCTGCACCGACGTCTCGCGTCGTGCCGTCAGATGCTGCGCGGCACCGAGCCGGTCCACGATGCCGGGCGCGCGACCGGCAGCACCCGCCCGCCGTTCATCAGCGCGAACACGCCGGGCACGAACCGCGCAAGCAGCAATCCCGTCGACACGGTGATCGCCACCGTCAGCGCCACGCTGGCGACGTAGTGCGCCATCATCCAGCCGTCGCTCTCGACCGGCAGCAGCGGCCACAGCATCAGCTTCACCGCCGCGATCAGCGGGAAATGCGTTGCGAAGACGAAGAACGACAGTCCGCCATAGCGCGAGATCGCGGCGCCGGCTTTGGTTCGGGCCAACTGCACGCACAGGCCCCAGCAAGCGAGCACGCCGACCGGCCGCATCGCACGTGTCGCCATGTCCAAAAGCTCCGGGCGCTGCGGCGTCACCTCCACCACGAGCGGCGCCAGCGTGCGCAACGCGACCAGCAGCACATACGCACATGTGAGTGCGATCGTCGCCCCGCGGCCGATCTCGAGCGGCACCTTGTACATCCGCACGAAACCGCCGAGGTAGAAGAAGAAGGTCACGTCCGTGCGGAAAAACACCACCAGGTCGTAGCCGAGCAGCCATGCCGCGCCAAGCACCACCATGCCCACGTACGGCGCATGGCGCAGCGCCAGCCACAGCAGCGGGCTGAGCAGCACGGTCACCAGCAGGTCGCGCACGAACCAGAACTGGAACGCGATCGGGTGCGACGTCAGCGCAAACACCGCGTTGAGGTACTCGCGCCAACCGGCTTCGGATGGCTGGAAATTCAGTTGATCGACGAACGCATTGCCCGGCAGGTTCATGCACAGCAGCACGGCCAGCGCGAGATAGATCGTGTTCCAGAACACGAGCGGCAAATACAGGGATCCGAGCCTGCGCGAGATGCGTTCGCGCAATGCCGGCGCGGCGCGCTCGGCGGCGAACGTGAAGTACAGCCAGCCCGACACCATGCTGAGCAACGGCACGACGCTGAAGAAGAAGAACAGCACGAAGCTGTTGGCGAACGTCGCCAGCGGGAACGCCGTCGGATCCATGCCGTCGAACGGCGAGGACTGCGAGTTCGGATAGCCGCCGTAATGCAGAAACACCAGCCCGACGATCAGCGTGATGCGCGCGAAGCTGATCGTTTGCGACAGCTGCGCCTGCGACAGCGGCGCCTGATCGCCCTGAAGCCTGTCGATCACTATCGATTTCAGGTGGCTGATGGAATTCATACGTGGATAACCGGAGATACGCGTGCCGCGGAACGCGATGCGCTGGTGCGGCACGTACTGATGTGAACGCGTGGCCCGGCAGGGAGCGGCCAGCATGTATCGTCCGTGTTACACGAACCCACGGCGTCACGCGCCAACCAGCGGTGGCGTCTGCAACTCCAGCCGTGTATGGACGCCGCCCGCGATTCCGCGCGGACGGCCCGCGGTCGATCCGCGTCAGTGCACGCCGTGCACGGTGCGCACCAGCATTTGCTCGGCAAGCCGGGCGCCGCTGTCGCGCAATGAAAGTTCGAGCGGACACAGCCGCAGCACGCCAGTCCGCCAGCGAACAGGGGTGCGCAGCCAAGTCATCGCGGTCGCTTCGTCGCCCAGCATCAGGCAGGCCTGCGCATACAGGCGCACGATGCGCAGCAGGCGATCGGAATCGTCCGAGTCCAGCCGCATGCCGGCGCCGATCAGTAGCCGGGCGCGAGCCGCCGAAAGCACATGGCCGGGCGGGATGCGGATCTCGTCGACCGCCCGCTTGTAGGCTGCGGCGGGCACGCCGATCTGCATCAGGAACGCCACGTCGGTCTCGTCGACGATGTCCAGGCCGAGCACGCGCCCCATGCGCTCATAGAGCGTTTCCTTGACCGGCTCCGGTGCAAGCACGGGATACAGGCCGCTGATCCAGCCCTGGATGCGTTCGTGTTCGAGCATGGCGTTACCCCCGCGAAATAACCAAGGTCATTGAATCGTTGCGCGCGTGAAGCCTGCGCCTTGGTGACGTCGCGTGCGCGTCGATTCGCGGGCGGTTGTCCGCACGCCAGCGCGGTGGGCAGCACACGCATGAATAGCGACCGATGCGATGTATTGGTCCCCTGTTGATGCTTCGCGTCGCCGACACGCGCGCGTTTACATGCTCGAGGCTCCGTGCAACGAGGGATCACCGGCGCCGGGCAATTGCGGCGATGCCGGGACGAGCGATGGAACACCTGAACCTCATCGTCACCGTACTCGGCGGGCTGATCCTGCTGCTGGGCCTTGTGTCCAAGCGCCTTGAAGCGGGCCCGATTCCACCGTCCGTGCTCGCGCTCGCCCTGGGCGTGCTGATCGGCCCCCAAGGTATCGGCCTGATCGACCTGGCAGCCATCGGACAGCCCGAGCGCATCCTCGAAGGCGCGGCGCGCCTGACGCTCGGGATCGGCCTGGTCGGCGTCGCGCTGCGGGTTCCAAGGGGATTTCCGCGCCGCCACTGGGGCGAGATGACGGTGCTGATCCTGCTGGCGATGGCGCTGATGTGGGCGGTCAGCACGGCCCTGGTGTACCTGATCCTCGGCCTGCCGTTCTGGGTCGCCGCGCTGATCGGCGCGATCGTCACCGCGACCGACCCGATCGCCGCGACGCCGATCGCGAGCGGCCAGTTGGCCGAAGCGAACGTGCCCGAGCGCATCCGCAATGCGGTCTCGTTCGAATCCGGCGCGAACGACGGCCTGAGCTACCTGTTCGTCTTCCTGCCGTTCCTGCTGCTGACGCGCCCACAGCACGAGGCGCTGAGCCATTGGGTCACGCATACCCTGTTGTGGGAGGTGGGGGCCGCGACGGTCTTCGGCCTGCTGCTCGGCTATGTGGCAGGCAAGGCGCTGCAGCTCGCCGAGCGCCATGGGACGATCGAGCAGAAGTGGCGCCTGGCCTACACCGTAGCGCTGGCGTTGTTCGCAGTCGGTGCAGGCCGGCTGATCAAGACCGACGAACTGCTGATCGTGTTCGCGGCGGGCGCGGCGTTCGTGCAGGTCGTCAGTGGCGAGGACCGCGCCAACGAGGAGCAGGGCCAGGAAGCGCTGAACCGGTTCTTCTCGATCCCGTTCTTCGCCCTCTTCGGCATGGTAATCCCGTGGGGCGAATGGGCGAAGCTCGGCTGGAGCGGCGTGCTGCTCGCGGTCGCGATCCTCCTGCTGCGCCGGCCTCTGCCGATGCTGCTGCTAAAGCCGGTGCTGCCGAGCATCCGCAGCCGCGCGGATGCGCTGTTCACCGGCTGGTTCGGCCCGATCGCGGTCGCGGCGGTCTACTACGCGACGCTTATGGACCACAAACTCGGCGATCCGCTGGTCTGGCCGGTGGTCAGCCTGGTCGTCTTCGCATCGGCGCTCGCGCATGGAATCAGCGCGTCGCCGCTCACGCGCCTGTACGGGCGGCATGCACGCGGCAAAACGGCTGAATCCGAGGACAGCGCGTCCTAAGCTCGTGTCTCCGTACTGCCGGCATCGTCGCTTCGCGGAGGTGGCCGGTTGCCGGTTGGACCCGTGGTTCGCTGTTGCCCGGGCCGTTGCCGGCCTGCGGCGGAGCCCGCGGCCGCGTCAATCCGCGCAGGCGATGCGCCGCAGCGACCAGAACGGGATCCCGCGCCGCGTGCGATAGCCGTTCTGCTCGTACAGCCGCAGCGCACGGTGGTTGTCCGGGCTGACGTGCAGGAACGGCGTACGGCCGCTTGCCAGCACATCGTTGGTCAGCCATGCGAGCAGGCGGCGCGCATGCCCCTGACCCAGTTGATCGGGATGCGTGCAGACCGCGCTGATCTCCTGCCAGTCGTCCGTGCCCATGCGCTCGCCGATCATCGCGGCGAGCCTGCCGTCGCGATAGAGGCCGAAGTACCGTCCCAGCCGCATCGTTTGCGGCCGGAAATAGTGCGGATAGACCAGCGCGGTCAGCTCGAGCACGTCCGAGCGGTGCCGGTCACCGAGCTCGACGATGTCGGACGCGTCGCGCGCATCTCCGGCGTCGACCGGAGCCGGGCACACCATCTGTGCAAGCTCGGCGAGATGGCGCAGCTGCCACCCGCGCGCCACCTGCGGCGCCACCCCAATCGCGTACACGCGGTCACCCTGCGGCACCAGCACGTCGAGTGCCGCTTCGACGTCGCGCGCCGCATCGGCCACGCCGAGGAACGGCGCGACATCGGCCGGGTAACGCGCCACGCCGCCGCTGCGCAGGGCCAGCGCGGCGTGGCGACTGTCGAGCGAAGCCCGGATCGGATTGTCGAGCGGATGGGACATACGGCAGCAGGCAGGTGTGGGTGGCAGGCGCCCGGTGTCAGCCGGCTCAGCATCGCGATGCGGGATGCAGCATCGGTGTGCTGGACGGCGACGGACCCCGGGGAGTAAGCCAATACAGCGCGAACGCGTGGCTCAGTGCGCCTGCGTCCCGAAGATCTTGTCGCCCGCATCGCCGAGGCCCGGCAGGATGTACCCACGCTCGTCGAGCCGTTCGTCGATCGCGGCGGTGTAGATCTCGACGTCCGGATGCACGGCCTCGACCGCGCGTAACCCCTCGGGCGCAGCCACCAGGCACAGCGCCCGGATCCGCGTCGCGCCAGCGGCCTTGAGCATGTCCACCGTTGCGACCAGCGTGCCGCCGGTGGCGAGCATCGGGTCGAGGATCAGCGCGATGCGATCGTCCATGTGCCCCACCAGCTTTTCGTAGTACGTCACTGCCGCGAGCGTCTGCTCGTCGCGCTGCAGGCCGACCACGCTCACTTTCGCCGCGGGGATCAGCTCCAGCACGCCAGGCAGCATGCCGAGCCCCGCGCGCAGGATCGGCACCAGCGTGACCTTGCGCCCCTTGATGCGGCGCACCTGCACCGGGCCGGCCCAGCCTTCGATCTCGACAGCCTCGGTTTCCAGGTCCGCCGTTGCCTCGTAGGTCAGCAGCGTGGCCACTTCCGACGCAAGCTCGCGGAAGGTCTTTGTGCTGTTACCCGCCACGCGCATGAGGCCGAGCTTGTGCTGCACGAGTGGGTGGCGGACTTCAATGATCTTCATCGGCGGCACGCAGTGTGGAGACGGCGCAGTGTCGCGCAATCATCGTCGCGCTGGCGCGGCACGCCCGCTGCCAGCACACGCGAAGCCACTTCGCGTCGCAAGCCCGCCGGTGCATCAGGCGTTGGGGAAAGCTTCGCCACGGGCTGGCGCCGATCAAAGCGCGTTGAACACCGCGCTGCGCCCCGCTACGCGAGCATCACGCGCTATGGCGCTTCGACACACTGCGCATCCAGCCAGCGACGCGCCGCCTGCAGCGCTGAGTCCGCGTCTGCGGCTCCGTCCACGGTCGTGTCCGGCGTGACCACGCCGCCGTAGCGCTGTCCGCGTCGATCGATTGCCACGCCTTCGGTCAGCATGATGCGGCTGCCGTCCGGCAAATCCACGATGCCATTGCCGGTGCTGAGCCCGGCCGTCGGCAGCCCGAAGCTGCGCGTGTCGGCACGGCCGCGGAACGCGATCGCGATCGCCTCGCCCGAGCTGGCCGTGCGCGGCCCCAGCAACACCGCGACGGCGCGCGAGCTCTGATCCTCGTTGCGGGCGAGCGCAGGCCCGGATGCGTGCCAAGGCTGCCGCCGACCGTTGCGATCCTCGTATACGCCAAGTTCGCCATCGCCCAGCAGCGGTTTCAGTGCAGCGAGCATAGGAAAGACGTTGCCGCCGCTGTTTCGACGCAGATCGACGACCCAGCCACAGCGTGCCTCGGGCGCGAGCGCACCGAGACGTTCGCGGACGCCGCGCGCCAACGCGGTCGCCGCCCCGCCCTCGGCGCCACGGAATCCCGGCAGCAACACGTAGCCGACGTTGTCAGACACGGTGATCGCAGGTTCCGACGTTGCCGTCGCCGTGGAGACCATTTCCCGGCGTGCAGCCGGCTCCAGCAGGCGGCTGTGCCGATCGCCGAGCGCTGCGAGCACCATGCGCACGGCCGGATAGGCGGCCTCCGGGCAGGTCGAGTCGCCGAGCATTGCGCGCGCCTTCGGCTCGACGGTGACCCAGTCCACCCGGCCGGCGTTGAGCGCGCTGCGCTTGACCGCGTCGACGGCAGCGGCCAGCACGCGCTCCGGCGTGACCGCTGGGTTGGCACTGCAGGGGCGGGAGTCCAGGACCCAGCCGGTCACCGTCGTGCGCCCGCTGCCATTCAACAGCGGGCCGAACGAAATTCGTGTCGCGTCCCGCGGCACGACGATCGAGATCTGCCGCTCGACATCGGCAGCAGTTCCACGCACCGGCTGGCGCTGCGAGTTCGCGAACGCAGGCGGCCGGCCATCGGCGGACGCGCGCAACCAGATGCCCGCCCCGCCTGAAACCTCGTCTGCCGTGACCCGTGCCGATAGCGTCAGCACCGAGTTGCGGTACGTCGCCGCGTCGATAACTCGCGACGCGGCGCCCGATCCCCGCTCACTGCCGGTGCCCTGCAGCGTGATCGCTGCACCGCGGAGTTCCGCACCGCCGGCCACTTCGACGCGGTAGAGCTGCGGGTCCCCGCTCAGGTGCCATTGGCCCGCCGCGACCTGCGCGTGGGCCGCGCCGGCGGTAAATACGAGCAACCACAACGCGAGTCCTTTCATCGCCCTCTCCCTGGCCAGATGCCTGCGTTGCTTCAGAGCATCGGCAGCTTCAGGCCCTGCTCTTTCGCGCATTCCCGCGCGATTTCGTAACCCGCATCCGCATGGCGCATCACACCGGTGCCCGGGTCGTTCCACAGCACGCGGGCAAGGCGCTTGTCGGCTTCTTCCGAGCCGTCGCAGACGATCACGACGCCGGAGTGCTGCGAGTAGCCCATGCCGACGCCGCCGCCGTGGTGCAGCGACACCCAGGTCGCGCCGCCGGCGACGTTGAGCATCGCGTTGAGCAGCGGCCAGTCGGAGACGGCATCGCTGCCGTCCTTCATCGCTTCGGTCTCGCGGTTCGGCGACGAGACACTGCCGCTGTCGAGATGGTCACGGCCGATCACGACCGGCGCCTTGAGCTCGCCGTTGCGCACCATCTCGTTGAACGCCAGGCCCAGCTTGTGGCGTTGGCCGAGTCCAACCCAGCAGATGCGCGCGGGCAGGCCCTGGAATGCAATGCGCTCGCCAGCCATGTCGAGCCAGCGGTGCAGGTGCGGGTCGTCCGGGATCAGTTCCTTGACCTTCGCATCGGTCTTCGCGATGTCTTCGGGATCACCCGACAGCGCGACCCAGCGGAACGGGCCGACACCGCGGCAGAACAGCGGGCGCACATAGGCCGGCACGAAGCCGGGGAAATCGAACGCGTTCGTGCAGCCGACGTCGGCGGCCATCTGGCGGATGTTGTTGCCGTAATCGAACGTAGGCACGCCCATCTTCTGGAACGCGAGCATCGCCTCGACGTGCACGCGCATCGACCGCTTGGCCTCGTCGCGCACGCGCTCGGGTTCGGCAACCTGTTCGGCCAGCCACTGCTCGACGCTCCAGCCGATCGGCAGATAACCGTGTACCGGATCGTGCGCACTGGTCTGGTCGGTGACGGCGTCGGGCCGCACGCCGCGGCGCACGAGCTCGGGCAGGATCTCGGCCGCATTGCCGAGCAACGCGATCGACTTCGCTTCGCCGGCCTTCGTGTAGCGATCGATGCGCGCGAGCGCGTCATCGAGATCGGTCGCCTGCTCGTCGACGTAGCGCGTGCGCAGGCGCATGTCGATGCGCGACTGCTGGCATTCGATGTTGAGCGAGCACGCACCCGCGAGCGACGCGGCAAGCGGCTGCGCGCCGCCCATGCCGCCGAGGCCGGCGGTGAGAATCCACTTGCCGGTGAGATCGCCGCCGTAGTGCTGGCGACCCATCTCGACGAACGTCTCGTACGTGCCTTGCACGATGCCTTGGCTGCCAATGTAGATCCACGAGCCGGCCGTCATCTGGCCGTACATCATCAGGCCCTTGCGATCGAGCTCGTGGAAGTGCTCCCACGTGGCCCACGCCGGTACGAGGTTCGAATTTGCAAGCAGCACGCGCGGCGCATCGGCGTGGGTTGGGAAGATGCCGACCGGCTTGCCGGACTGCACGAGCAGCGTTTCGTCATCGCGCAGCGTGCGCAGCGATTCGAGGATCGCGTCGTAGCTCTCCCAGTCACGCGCGGCGCGGCCGATTCCACCGTAGACCACGAGCTCGGTCGGGTTCTCGGCCACGTCCGGGTCCAGGTTGTTCTGGATCATCCGGTAGGCCGCTTCGGTGAGCCACGAGCGGCAGGTCTTTTCGTTTCCGCGCGGCGCACGGATCACGCGGCTGCGGTCGACACGGGTGGACATCGGCGGCTTCCTGTTCGAGGCGAGCCGGCGATTATCGCATCGCCCCCGGCGCCAGCCGCCCGATACCGCAAACGAAAACGCCCGGCCGAAGCCGGGCGCTTACCGAGGCCGCAGAAACCGCGCGATCAGTAGATCGCCGGATCCAGCATGCGCAGCGCGTCGGCGATGTCGGTCTGGCCGGTGCGCTGGAGGTCTTCGCGCGTGTAGACCCGGCCGGTCAACGGCAGGCAGGCGTGGTGCACGGGCTTGCCTGCTTCAACACCGCGGCTCGTGCGGGCACGCGCCGGAATGCGTGAGCCGGTGGTGCGCAGGCAGTACGGGTGCGTGGCGGGCTTGTCGGGCGGGTTGATCGCGGTATCGGCCTCGGCCTGTGCGGTGCCGGTGTCGACCGACACACCGACACCGACCGAGCTTTGTGCCGCGGCGGCGAAACTGCAGGCGCCGAGGGCGGCGAGCAGGGTCATGCGAGCGAGGGAAGCGTTCACGGCACAGTCTCCGATGCGGATAGCGGCGGGAGGGACGGCCCGCCCAGCACGGTCACGATACGCCCGTGCCGATGCACCCGGGGTGACTCGACGCGCAGGATTCAGCGGCGATTGGCCCGATGCAGCCGCCCCGGCCTCGGGCCGAATGCGGCCGTGTAGCCGGCTTCAAGGCCGCGCGAAACGGACCCGCGCAGCCGGGGGCAAAAACTCCGGCCGACAAGACGCCCCGACGGCGACGCTGACTGGCTGCCCGCAATCGCCCCGACGGCGACCTGGACAGTGACACGTTACGCAGGCCGACGCTCCCGTCCGCACGCTCCACTCCCGGCAAGCCCGCTGTCATCGATCAGCGTCTAAAGTCACGCTCCGCCCGTTCGAAGCACGACCGATGCCGTTGCCGCGCCTGCCCATCACCGCCCTGCTCGCCCTCGCCCTTGCGACCGGCTGCGCGACCACCACGAACGAGCCGGCCGCCCCGGCGCCGGTCGTCCTGATCTCGCTCGACGGTTTCCGCGCAACGGACCTCGACCTCGGCCTGACGCCGAACCTCGCGCGTATCGCGCGCGAAGGCGTACGCGCCGAATGGATGACGCCCTCGTATCCGTCGCTGACGTTCCCGAACCACTACACGCTGGTGACCGGCCTGCGCCCGGACCGCCACGGCGTGGTCCACAACACGATGCAGGATGCCGCGCTGGGCACGTTCAAGCTCAGCAAGCCCGAAGCCGTCACCGACAGCCGCTGGTGGGGCGGCGAACCACTGTGGGTGACGGCCGAACGCGCAGGCCTGCCGACGGCGGCGATGTTCTGGCCGGGCACCGAAGCGGCGATCGGGGGCGTGCGCCCCACCCGCTGGAGCCGGTACGACGAAAGCGTGCCGGCGCAGGAGCGCGTGGACCGCGTGCTCGGCTGGCTGGGCGAGGACGAATCCACGCGCCCGCGCATGACGACGCTGTATTTCGAATCGCTCGACGAGGCAGCGCACGACCACGGCCCGGACTCGCCGCAGGCCCGCGAAGCGATGGTGAAGCTGGACGCGATGATCGGCCGGCTGGTCGATGGCCTCGAGGCCCGTGGCCAGCTGGATCAGGTGAACCTCGTGATCACGTCCGACCATGGCATGGCGGAGGTCAAACCGGGCCACGTCGTCGCGCTCGAGGACATGGTCGATCTTGCCGATGTCGACGTGGTGACGTCCGGCCAGTCGGTCGGGTTCGAGCCAAAGCCCGGACGCACCAAAGCGGCCGAAGCCCGTCTGCTCGGCCGCCATCCGCACCACGAGTGCTGGCGCAAGGCCGATCTGCCGGCGCGTTGGCAGTACGGTCGCCATCCGCGCGTGCCCGCAATCGTGTGCCAGATGGATGTCGGCTGGGATGCAGGCACGCGCGCGGCAATCCAGAAGCGGCCAGCCGGCGAAACGCGCGGATCGCACGGCTTCGATCCGCATGCACCGGAAATGCGGGCGATTTTCCTCGCGCGCGGCCCGGGTTTCCACGATGGCGTGCGGCTGCCCGCGATCGACAACGTTGACGTGTATCCGGCGCTGGCCCGGCTGCTCGGCCTTACGCCGGCACCGAACGACGGCGACCCGGAAGCGCTCGCACCCGCCCTCGCTCCGCGCTGACCCCGGGGCGCCGTCGCGATCCGGCGCATTCGTCGCCGGTTCGATTGATGTCCGAATCCGGCCAGTCGGGTCAGCTGCCCGGTGCTAGCCTCACCGCATGCCAGACGTTTCCGACCAGCATGCCGCCACGCCCGACGCCCAGGTCTGCGAACAGGCACGGCTGAGCCGCGACGCACGTTTCGACGGGCTGTTTTTCACCGCGGTGAAAACCACCGGCATCTATTGCCGGCCGGTCTGCCCGGCGCCGGCCCCGAAGCCCGCGAACGTCGTCTATTACCCGCATGCGGCCGCTGCCGAAGCGGCCGGTTTCAGGCCCTGCCTGCGCTGCCGGCCCGAGCTTTCGCCGACCGAAGGCGCGTGGCGCCGCGGTGATGCGACGGTGGCGCGCGCGCTCAAGCTCATCGATGAAGGCGTTCTGGCCGACCAGCCGCTCGCCGAACTCGCGCGCCGCGTCGACACCGGCGAGCGGCACCTGCGGCGCCTGTTCGTCGAACGCCTCGGCGCGCCGCCGATCGGCGTGCACGGCACGCGCCGCCTGCTGTTCGCAAAGCAGCTGCTGACCGAAACGCAGCTGCCGATCACCGAGGTCGCGCTCGCATCCGGATTCGGCAGCCTGCGCCGCTTCAACACGGTATTCCGCGAGGCGTACGGCATGGCGCCGCGCGATCTGCGCCGCTCGCCCCGGGCGCAGACCGACGAGACGCTGACGCTACGCCTCGGCTACCGGCCGCCCTATGACCTGGCAGGAATGCTCGCGTTCCTGCGCGATCGATCACTGCCGGGCGTCGAGATCGTCGAAGCCGACAGCTACCAGCGCGTGATCGCACCACTCGATGCGCACTCACCGCCGGGCTGGCTGCGCATCAGCGCATGGCCCGGTGACGAGCCAGCGCTGAAGCTCGAACTGCACAACGCGCCGCCGTCGCGGCTGCTGAGCATCGTCAACCGGCTGCGTCGCATGTTCGACCTCGACGCCGACCCGCTTGCGATTGCCGCGGCGCTGTCGACCAGCGAGCGCCTGCGGCCGCTGCTGCAGGCAAATCCGGGCGTGCGGCTTCCGAGCGGCTGGGACGGGTTCGAGATCGCGGTGCGCGCGATCCTCGGCCAGCAGATCAGCGTACCCGCGGCGCGCACGCTGGCCGCGCGCATCGCGGCGCGGTTCGGTGAGTCGTTGCCGGAATCATTCGGCGTGTGCGGGCTGACGCACCTCTTCCCGACGCCCGATGCGCTGGCGGATGCCGACCTTGCGCAGATCGGCCTGCCCCGTGCACGCGCCGATGCGGTACGCACGGTCGCGCGCGCGCTGCTCGACGGCCGCGTCGATTTCCGCCCGGAAAGAACACTCGACGACTTCGCGGCGCGCTGGGTCGCCCTGCCCGGCATTGGCCCGTGGACGGCGCAATACATCGCAATGCGTGCGCTTGGCCATCCCGACGCATTCCCGGCTGAGGACCTCGCGCTGCAGAGGGTCGCCAGCCTCGACGGCTCGGCGCTGACAGCGAAACAGCTGCGCACGGTCGCCGAAGCCTGGCGGCCGTGGCGCGCCTATACGGTCATTCACCTCTGGCGCGACGCGGCGGCACGCAATGCCGCGGCGCGCGAAGCCGCGCGCGCCACGCGCGCACCAACCCGCAGGAGGACGCTGCAATGACCTGCTCCGCCGTACTCGACAGCCAGATCGGTTCGTTACGGCTTGTCGCCAGCAAAGATGGGCTCGACGCGATCCATTTCCCGACTGCGCAGCGGGCGGCGTCGGTTCCCGGGTCCGATCCCATCGCCGCCGATAGCGGACGCGCCTCGGGCGATGCCTACGCTTGCTGCTCGGACGCACCAGATAGCTCGGGATGCCGCGCATGCGAGGTGCTGCATACCGCCTGCACGCAATTGCGCGAATACTTCGCAGGCACGCGCCGGGTATTCGAACTGCCGCTGACGCCGAAGGGCACGGCGTTCCAGCGCATGGTGTGGCAGGCGCTCGCGGAGATCCCGTTCGGCCAGACCGCGAGCTACGCGCAGCTCGCCATGCGCCTGGGCCGGCCGACCGCCTCGCGCGCGGTCGGCGCCGCGAACGGCCGCAATCCGCTGCCGATCGTGGTGCCCTGCCATCGCGTGATCGGCGCCGACGGCAGCCTGACGGGATTCGCCGGCGGGCTGGATACGAAGCGGTTCCTGCTCACGCACGAAGGTGCTTGGCCGAAGGCGGATCTGTTCGCCGCGTAGCTCGCGCGGCGCGAATTCAGACCTTTTCGCCGCGAGTTCGCGTCGCGGACGTGGACCTGCTCACCGCAAAACTCGCACTCGGCGCAAGCGCGCTCGGGCCTGCATGACGCTGCCGCGCCTGCCAGCTTCGCAACGCCCGCCGCTTCGCAATCTGCTTCGCGGTCTACCCCAGCAGCGTGCGCATGGCTTCGCGGTAGCGCATCGCGACCTCGTCGCGCGACCGATGCCGCCCACCGCTGACCACGGGCTTTCCGCCCACCTCGACCCGATCGACGAGCGGCCGGTTGCCGCTGAAGATCCAGCGATCGACCACGTCGGCGCCGGTCGCGCCCGCCAGCTGCGGCGCCGACACATCGAGCGTGACGCGGTCCGCATCGGTGTCGGCAAATCCGGTCGACTCCGCCGCGCTGTCCAGCACGCCCTGAAGCAGCGTCTCGCCGACGCTCGGCACCGCGCTGGTCGCGGCAATGTTGCGGCGGCGAAAGCGCAGGCGCTGGCCGTACTCCAGCCAGCGCAGCTCCTCCACCGGCGACACGGACACGTGCGAATCCGATCCGATACCCCAGCGACCACCCGCATCGAGGTAGTCGCGCAGCGGGAAGAACCCGTCACCGAGGTTCGCCTCGGTGGTCGGGCAGATCGCGACCGTGGCACCCGACCGCGCAATTCCCGCGACTTCCCGATCGTCCAGATGCGTGGCGTGCACGAGCGTCCAGCGCGGGTCGACCGGCGCGTGGTCCAGCAGCCATTGCACCGGCCGCGCGCCGCGATGGGCCACGCATTCGTCGACCTCGGCCGTCTGCTCGGCGATGTGCACGTGCACCCTCGCGTCCTGCGGCAGCGCACCGACCACCGCACCGATCGCCTCGGCCGGCACCGCACGCAGGCTGTGCAGCGCGCAACCGATGCGCACCGTCTCGCTCACTGCCGGGCGCAGCGCCTCGAGCAGGCGGAGGTAGTCCTCAATGCCGTGCGCGAAGCGGCGCTGGCGCTCGGCAAGTGCGCGCCCATCGAAGCCGCCGGTCATGTACAGCACCGGCAGCAGCGTGATCCGGATGCCGGTATCGGCCGCGGCCGCGAGCAGCGCCTTCGACATCGCCGCCGGATCGTCATACGGGCGGCCGTCCGGCGCGTGGTGCAGGTAGTGGAACTCGCAGACCGTCGTGTAACCGGCTTCGAGCATCTCCACGTAGAGCTGCGCGGCGACCGCGTGCAACGTGTCCGGGTCGAAGCGCGACGCGAAGTGGTACATGGTCTCGCGCCAGGTCCAGAAGCTGTCCTCGCCGGCCGCGCCCTCGCCTCGCCGCTCGGCCAGCCCGGCCATCGCGCGCTGGAACGCATGCGAGTGCAGGTTCGCGATGCCGGGCAACCGCCAGCGTTCGTGGTCGTCGATCACAACCGTGTCGACAGGGGATCTTTTCTGGGTCATGGGCGGATGCGGGCCGAGCCGGGAATGCGCTAGGCTACCGGCGCACGCCGGACTTGGGGGAGCACGGCGCGCCTGTCGACCAATACGAGGCCGTGCATGCTGCCCTGCTCCATCCGGGTCCAAGCAGGTCCACACCGATGACGCGCAGGCGTCACCGCAGGAGCGGCGCGATCCGGATGCAGGCAAGGCGCCGCATCGGGCGCCGGCTCCAGGCCGGTCCGGCAGTCAGCCATCGAACGTCGCCTTCCGCCGCAGGACAGCCCGCTGACGGCTGCCATCGCAGACTGACGTGCAGCCATCGGCCGGGGCGGGGGTCCCGGCCGTCACTCCGGGGGTTCTATCCATGACACCGTTGATCAGTGCAATCACGCTTACCGTGCTCGGCGCCGGGCTCATCGGCCTGTTCGCGTACCTGATGCATCGCGCCGCGAGCCAGGAGGCGGCGGAGGTAGCGCCACGGCCTGACGTCTCGGGCGGAGTTGTCCTCGCATGTGTCGGCGCCGATGCCGGGGATGCAGGCAGCGGTGACTGAGCGCTGGGATGGGCTGGTCGTCGGTGTATCGCTGGCGACGCTCCAAGGGACCGAAGGCTACGGTGAAATCGCCGACGCGGCGCTGGGCTGGCATGACGGCCGGCTGTGTTTCGTCGGGCCGCGCTCGGCGCTGCCGGGCGACGCCCGGGACCTTGCCGACGAGGTGATCGAGGCGGACGGGTGGATCACCCCGGGCCTGGTTGATTGCCATACCCACCTCGTGTTCGCGGGCGACCGCGCACGCGAGTTCGAACTGCGCCTGCAGGGCGCGAGCTACGAAGAAATCGCGCGCAGCGGCGGCGGCATCGTCTCGACCGTGCGGGCTGTTCGCGAAGCCGACGAGAACACTCTGCTCGCGCAGTCGCTGCCGCGTGCACGTGCGCTGATGCGCGACGGCGTCACGACGGTCGAGATCAAGTCCGGCTACGGGCTCGACTTCGACAGCGAGCGCCGGATGCTGCGGGTCGCGCGACGCATCGGCCAGCAACTCGGCGTGCAGGTGTCGACGACCTACCTCGGCGCACATGCATTGCCGCCGGAGTACGCGGGCCGCGCGGACGACTACGTCGAAGCCGTCGCCGCTTGGTTGCCGCGGCTGCACGACGAAGGTCTGGTGGATGCGGTCGATGCATTCTGCGAGGGCATCGGTTTTTCACCCGCACAGACCCGGCGTGTGTTCGAAGCCGCGGGCGCGCTCGGCTTGCCGGTCAAGCTGCATGCCGACCAGCTCAGCGACCTCGGCGGCGCGATGCTCGTGGCCGAGTTCGGAGGCCTGTCGGCCGACCACGTCGAGCACACGAGCATCGAAGGCGTGCGCGCGATGGCTGCGCATGGCGTCGTCGCCGTGTTGTTGCCAGGCGCATTCCATGTGCTGCGGGAAACGAAGCTGCCTCCGCTCGACGCATTCCGCGAGCACGGCGTCGCGATGGCCGTTGCCACCGATTGCAACCCGGGCACCTCACCGCTGCAGTCGCTGCGGCAGGCGATGCAACTGGCCTGCACGCATTTCCGCCTGACCCCGGCCGAAGCGCTGCGCGGTGCGACCGTGCACGGCGCCCGCGCACTGGGTCTTACCGATCGCGGCGTGCTGCGCGTCGGCATGCGCGCGGACTTCGTGCAGTGGCGCGTACGCCATCCCGCTGAGCTCTGCTACTGGCTTGGTGGCGATCTCGCCGAAGCGGTGTACGTCGGCGGAGTTCGCCTGGCTTAGTCGTACCGTCGGATCACGCCGCGCCGTCGCTGCAGCGCTACCGACTGCAGCCGCGTGCGATGCCGGCGGCTGCACCAGGTGCAGGCTATGCTCGCGGTCTGTCGAACGGAGCCCGTCCATGCGCCTGATCCTCGCCTGCACCGCCCTGCTGATCGCTACCGCCGCGCACGCCGACGAGCCGCTTTCGCCTGCGCAGCAATTCGCGCGTGAAACAATGATCGTCGACACCCACATCGATGCGCCGAGCGCCCTGTCGAAGCAATGGCGCGATCTCGGCGTCGATCAGCCCGGCGTCGAGTTCGATTACCCACGCGCACGCCAAGGCGGCCTCGATGTCGCATTCATGTCGATCTACACCTCGCCGGAGGATGACGTGGCGGGGATCGCCCGGCAGAAGGCGCATATGCAGATTGACTCGGTCGAGGCGCTGGCCGCGCGCCACCCGGGCCGCTTCGAACTGGTGCGCTCGCCGCGCGATGTCGAAAGGCTCAAGCCCGGCCAGAAAGTGCTGCTCGCACTGGGCATGGAGAACGGCGCGCCGATCGGTGACGACCTCGAGCAGTTGCGCGTGTTCCATGAACGCGGGGTGCGATACATCACGCTTGCCCACAGCCACAGCAATCGCATTGCCGACGGCTCGTATTCGCTCGGCCGCCCTTGGGGCGGCCTGAGTCCGTTCGGCGAAAAGGTCGTGGCCGAGATGAACCGGCTCGGCATCATGGTCGACGTCTCGCACCTGTCGGACGACGCGGTGCGCGACGTGTTGCGCATCAGCAAGGCACCGGTGATCGCCAGTCATTCGGGACTGCGCCACTTCACGCCGGGTTTCGAGCGCAACCTCAGCGACGAGCTCGGCCGTGCCGTCGCGAAGAACGGCGGCGTGGTGCAGCTGGTGTTCGGAAGCGGATTCATCGATGCGCGCGCGGCTGCCGACACCACCGCGTATTTCAAGGCGCTGGCCGAGTTCCAGCGCGAACACGACACGGTGGTCAAACGCGGCGGCACGCCGGCAAAGACGGTCGCCCAGTTCGACGACGAATGGGACGCGGCGCATCCGAAGCCCGCCACGAAGATCGGCCAGGTGCTTGACCAGATCGACTACGCGGTCAAGACGCTCGGCGCCGACCACGTCGGCATCGGCTCGGACTTTGACGGCGTCGGCGGCGCCCTGCCCGAGGGGCTGCGCACGGTGGCCGACTATCCGAACCTCGTTGCCGGCATGCGCGAGCGCGGGCATTCGGACGAGACGATCCGCAAGGTGCTCGGGGAAAACCTGCTGCGGGTGTGGCGCGAGGTCGAGTCGCGCGCGCAGCGCTGACGCCAAACAAAAAGCCCCGCATGCGCGGGGCTTTCCGGAACAGCGTAGGAAAATGCCGCGGCTTAGCCGGCAGCCTTCTTGACCGCCACCTTCTTCGTGGCCGGAGCCTTCGAGACGGTCTTGGTGCTCTTCTTCGCAACCGGCGCCGCGGCGGTGCCGGCAGCCTTGGTCACGGCCGAGCTGCTGCGGGCGTTGCCGTAGCTGGAGTTGTAGCGCTTGCCTTTGGCAGTCTTGCGGTCGCCCTTACCCATCGTGGTGCTCCTGAATCCGTAGTGATCTGGTCGCGCGCTGGCGCGAAGCCGCGAAGCCTAGCACATGCACCCGCGGCAGCGCTCAGGCGGTCGCGGCGCGGTGGCTCAGGCGCAGGTTCACCAGGTGTGCGCCTGCGAGCGCCAGCCCACCGACCGTCATCAGCACCGTGTGCCCGACGCTGTGGCTGTGCAGTGGGGTGAACGAGCCCAGCCACACCAGCACGACACCTGGCACAAGCAGCGCCCAGGCACGAAACGCGCGGTGACGGCGGTAGCCGAGCGTGAGCGTCGTGGCACCCAGCAGGGACGCGAACACCACGAATGCCTGGTCGATATCGAGCCAGCCGCCCAGCTTCAGGCCGAACGCCGGCAGCGTGGCGAGCGCAAGCGGCAGCAACGCGCAATGGATTGCGCACAGCAGCGATGCGGCGAATCCAACGCGGTCTGCTTTGCGGAGTGTGCTGTCTGGCTGGGGCATGACGTGCGGGCTATGCGCGAGCATTATTGAAACAATATAACATTACTCCAGGTGACCACGATGTAGACGCCATCCCCCATGAAAGCCCTTCGACTCCGCCGCCATGCCCTGCTGATCGCGCTGCTTGCCGCCCTTCCCCAGGCCGGTGCACAGGATCACCCGGACCACGACGACCCGACCGAGCTCGACCGGGTGCAGGTCAAGGCTTCGCCCTTTGCCTCCAGCGCGGAGGAGCTCACGCGTCCGGTCGATGTGCTTGCCGGGCCACGTCTGGACGAGGCCAAGGCCGCATCCCTGGGCGAAACGGTCAGCCGCCTGCCCGGCGTGCAGTCCTCGTACTTCGGCCCGGGCGTCGGCCGGCCGGTGATCCGCGGCCTCGAGGGCGCGCGCGTGCAGGTACTCAGCGACGGGCTGAGCTCGGGCGACGTCTCCACCGTCAGCGTGGACCACGCAGTCAGCATCGAGCCGTTCCTCGCCGACCAGATCGAAGTGCTCAAGGGCCCGGCAACGCTGCTCTACGGCAGTGGCGCGATCGGTGGCGCGGTCAACGTAGTCGAAGGGCGCATCCACGAACAGCCGACCGACAAGCCGTTGCAGGGCCGCGCGGAACTGCGCGCCGGTACGGTCAACGACGAGCGCACCGGCATGATGCGGCTCGACGGCACCACGGCCTCGGGTCACCTGGCGTTCCACGTCGACGCGCTGCATCGCGAGACCGGTGACTACGAGATCCCCGGCTTCGCCGAGAACCACGCGGCACACGAGGGTGAGGAAGAAGAGGAAGGCGAAGAAGAGCTGGGTGCATTCGGCGTGCTGCCCAACAGCACGCTGCGCACCGACGCGGCCGCGTTCGGCCTGTCCTGGGTCGGCGATCGGGGCTTCATCGGCGCAAGCCAGAGCCTGTACAACACCCGCTACGGCATTCCCGGCCATGCGCATGGCGTCGAGGACGAACACGACGCCGAGGCCGACCCGGAAGCAGGCCTCGATGAAGAGGGCCATGGCGAGGAAGCCGTCCGCATCGTGCTCGACCAGCGACGCACCGAGGTCCGCGGCGGCCTCGACGAGGCCGGCGTGTTCGAGTCCGCGCGCGTGAAGCTTGCGCGCACCGTCTATACGCACACCGAGTTCGAGGGTGAGGAAGTCGGCACCGTGTTCGACAACGACACGGTCGAAGGCCGCCTCGAACTTCTGCACCGTGCATTCGTGGGCTGGGATGGCGCGTTCGGGCTGCAATGGTCGGATCGCGACTTCCTCGCGATCGGCGAGGAAGCATTCGTGCCAGGGTCGGAATCCCGCGATACCGGCGTGTTCTGGATCGGTCGGCGCGACTTCGGCGCCATCGCCGCCGAGCTCGGCGCGCGGCACGACCGCAACCGCATCGACGTCGACGCGGCGGAAGCAATCGGCCCCAGCCGCCGCTTCGACACGACCAGCGTCTCCGCCGCCGCGCGATGGAACATCAACCCCGGCCTGCACCTCTCGCTCGGCCTCGACCGGGCGCAGCGCTCGCCGACGGCCGAGGAGCTGTACTCGAACGGGTTTCATGTCGCGACCGGCAGCATCGAACTCGGCTCGCCCGACCTGGACGTCGAAACCGCGAACCGCGCCGAGCTTGGACTGCACTGGCACCGTGGCCCGCTGAAGTTCGCCGCATCTGTATTTCATGTGCGCTATGACGACTTCGTCTACCTCGCCGAGACCGGCATTGACGAGGAGGCGCCGGTGCGGCTGTGGAGCCAGACCGATGCGCGATTCGACGGCGCGGAAGCGCAGCTGGACTGGATGTTTGCCGAGAACGACTCGGGTGCTTGGGCGGCGCGGGTGTTCGGCGATGTCGTGCGCGGCCGGCTGGACGGGCGCGGATCGCGCGAGGTCGTGGTCAACGTGCCGCTCGAGGGCGAAGTCGAGCAGTTCACCGCCCAACTCGCGCTTGAAGGCAACCTGCCCCGCATCGCGCCGGCGCGCCTCGGTGGCGAACTGCGTTGGGAACGCGGTCCGTGGCGTGCGTCGCTGGGCGCGGTGCGCTATGCGCGGCAGGACGACGTGGCCGAGTTCGAGACCGAAACGCCCGGCTACACGTTGGTGGACGCGCATTTTGCGTGGCACCACGACACTGCCGGCGGCACAGCGTGGGAGCTGTTCCTCGACGGCCGAAACCTGCTCGACGAAGAGGCGCGCGTGCACACGTCGGTATTGAAGGATCTTGCGCCGCTGCCGGGCCGAGGCTTTGCGTTCGGCGTACGGGTGTTTTTCTAACCGGCCAGCGCAAGGCTACTACTGCATCAGGCGCCGTGCGCGATGCCCGGCGTCAGCCGTCCGCACTACCGTCGCTGGCTAATTCCTGTTCGCCTGGGGAGACACGCGCATGAGCCGCGAAGGGATTGCTGAATCGCCTTCACCAGCGTGGCGCCTCGCCAGATCACGAAGAGCTGCACGGGCCATCCGGCATCGCTGCGTACTTAGTCGCAGAGACCGAAAGCACGCGCTGCACCGCACCCGAGCGGGCCCGGCGTATGGCCGGGGATGCACTAAATACCCTCAATCGACGCGCGCTGCCACGCATCGCGCACAGGTGCCATGCACCTCGAGTGTCTGCGCACGCGGCACGAAGCCCTGCGACTTCGCACGCGCATCGAGCGCCGCGACGATGCGTTCGTCCTCGAGTTCGGTCGCCGACTGGCAGACATCGCAGATCAGAAACGGCACCGCATGTGCATCGGCGCCCGGATGGTGGCAGCCGACGAATGCGTTGATCGATGCGAGCTTGTGGATGAAGCCGTGCTCGAGCAGGAAATCCAGCGCGCGGTACACGGTCGGCGGCGCCGCCGAATCATGCGTGGCCTTCATCTGGTCGAGCAGCTCGTACGCCTTCAGCGGCCGCTGCGCATCGGCGATCAGCCTCAGCGCGTGTGCGCGGATCGGCGTCAGCCGCAGGCCGCGCTGCTCGCACGCACGCTCGACCTCGTGCACGAACGCATCGCCGTCGTGCACGTGGTGATGCGGATCGGTGCAGCGCCCCTGCTCGGCCATCGTCTTCTCCAGCGCCGGCCGGCTCAGGCCGCGGCAGGCACGCGCTCGAGCGCGGCATCGATGCGCTTTACCGCTTCGGCCTGACCTGCGAGGTAAACCGTGTGCGAAATGTCCGGACTGACCTGCGTGCCGGTGATCGCCACGCGCAGCGGCTGCGCGACCTTGCCCATGCCGACGCCGCAGGCTTCGGCGGTTTCATGCAGCGCCGCGGACACGCTCTCGGCCGACCAGGTCGCGAGCTTCGCAAGACGCTCGCGCGCCTCGGTAAGCGGAGCGCGGGCCGCGGCGGTGAGGTGCTTGGCAACGGCCGCATCGTCGTACTGCGTGAGCGGCTCGAACCAGACGCGCGCACGCGCCGCCATTTCCTTCAGCGTCTGCACGCGATCGCGCAGCGCAACCACGATGTCGGCCGCCGCCGGGCCGTTCGCGACATCAAAGCCTTCGTTGCGCAGATGCCAGTCGAGGTGTTTCGCGACGTCGGCCGGCTCGTCGCTCTTGAGGTACTGCTGGTTGAGCCAGCCGAGCTTGGCCGGATCCAGCCGCGAGGCCTTGGAATTGACGTCCTTCAGATCGAACAGGCGCGTCATCTCCTCGATCGAGAAGATCTCCTGGTCGCCATGCGACCAACCAAGGCGCACGAGGTAATTCAGCAGCGCATGCGGCAGGTAGCCTTCGTCGCGGTACTGCATGACGTCGGCCGCGCCGGTGCGCTTGGACAGTTTTGCGCCTTCCGGGTCGAGGATCATCGGCAGGTGCGCGAAATGCGGCACCTGTGCGCCGAGTGCGCGGTAGATGTTGATCTGGCGCGGCGTGTTGTTGACGTGGTCGTCGCCACGCACCACGTCGGTGATGCCCATGTCCAGGTCGTCGACCACGACCGCGAAGTTGTACGTCGGATAGCCGTCGGAACGGAAGATCACCAGATCGTCGAGCTCGCTGTTCGCGATCTCGATCGTGCCTTTGACCTTGTCGTCCCACGCGACGACCCCGTCGAGCGGATTTTTGAAGCGAATCACGCGGTTCGGATCTTCGCGCAGGCCTTCATTGCGGTCGCGATAGGCGCCGTTGTAGCGCGGCTTTTCGCCCGCAGCCATCGCCGCTTCGCGCATCGCTTCGAGCTCTTCCTTCGTCTCGTATGCGTAGTACGCGGTTCCGGCAGCGATCATCTGCTCGGCGACCTCGCGGTAACGCTCGAGCCTATGGGTCTGGTAGACCGGACCCTCGTCATATGTGAGGCCGAGCCACTGCATCGCCTCGAGAATCGCGTCGATCGCCGCCTGCGTGCTGCGCTCGCGGTCGGTGTCCTCGATGCGCAGGATGAACTGCCCGCCGCGCCGGCGCGCTTCCAGCCAGCAGTACAGCGCGGTGCGCGCGCCGCCGATGTGCAGGTATCCGGTGGGGCTTGGAGCGAAGCGGGTGCGGCAGGTCATGAGGCGGAATGCGATGGCGGATACGTCGGTATCCCGGACGCGGGATTTTACCGGAGCCGTCCGCTCTGCCGCTGACCCGGCGGGCGAAGGTCAGCGATCAGCGGCGATTCCTGCAATCCGCGCGCGACGGGTTTGCAACCAGCTCACGGGGCACAATGCGAACTGCTGCGCTTGCGGCAATGCTCTGCGGCCGGCATGCCGCCCGGCTCTACAATTCGTAGATGACGACCCTCTTCATCTCCGACCTGCACCTCGACGCCGAGCGGCCGCAGGTGACCGATCTTTTCCTGCGCTTCCTGCGTGACGAGGCCCGCTCGGCCGACGCGCTCTACATCCTCGGCGACCTGTTCGAGGCCTGGGTCGGTGACGACGATCCTTCCGAAACCGGCGCGCGCGTCGCAAACGGACTGCGCGCACTCGCCGATGCGGGCGTGCCGGTGTTCTTCATGCGCGGCAATCGGGATTTCCTGCTCGGCGCGGAGTTCGCCCGTCGCGCCCGGATGACGCTCCTGCCCGACCCCGCCGTGGTTGTCGTCGAAGGCCGGCCCCTGCTGCTGATGCACGGCGACACGCTGTGCACCGGCGACAGCGCCTACCAGGCGTTCCGCACGCAGACGCGTGACCCGCAATGGCAGGCGCGGTTCCTCGCGCAGCCGCTGGAAGCGCGGTTGGCATTTGCAGCGCAGGCCCGCGCGGCAAGCCGTGCGCACCAGGCCGGCCTTCAGGACCGCATGGGGTCGATCACCGATGTGGCACCCGATGCGGTGCAGGCGACGCTTGCGCGCTTCGGTATCGACACGCTGATCCACGGCCATACTCACCGGCCCGCGATTCACGAGCTGACGGTCGACGGACGCGAGTGCCGGCGCATCGTGCTCGGTGACTGGTACGAACAGGGTTCGGTGCTGCGTATCGATGCGCGCGGCGCGGCGCTCGCGGCCCTTCCGATCGGGACGTCCGACGCCGGCTGACCGCCGGCGGCCGTCCGCCGTCATCAGTCCCGTGGCAATGCGCAGCCGCGTTGGGTGGCTGCGCCGTAGAACCAGACTGCGGTAAACGGATACGCGAGATCGGACATGCCGTCGGAGCATGGCGCAGCCGTGATCTCGAGCGCGAACGCCGTTGCTCCGTCGTGGCCGCTGTAACGCGCGCTCCGTGCGCCGACGTGGCGCTCCGCAGACAACCAGCGCCCTTCGGGTTGTTCAGGCGTCTTCCAGAGCAAGCGTTCGCGTTCGACCTCAACCAGCCAGAACGGCTCGGTGCCGCGGGCCAGCAGGCGCTGCGGCGGCGCCAGCTTGGCCGCGCGTCCGTCGTCGGACGCGCCAGCAACCGGGGGCGGAGGGTGGTCGCTGAATCGCGCCGATGTGCACGCTGTCAGTAAGCCCGCCATGCAAAGCGCGCCGGCGCCGATGAACACCGGAACCCGACGCATCGTGGGCGGCCCCAGCCGCGCGACGCATTGACGTCGCCGAGCCGGCATCAACGGCTCGTGAGGGCGTCGAGACCGGCGACGGCCTGCAACTGCGCCAGCTCGTCGTCGTCGAAGCCGGCCGCGCTGCGCGCCTCGAGGTTGAACGGGCCGTAGAGCACCGCACGCGCGTACTCGGCAAGCAGTTCGCGGAAGCGCGGCGCGGGATCCACACCGGCGCGCTCGCAATACCAGCGGAACCAGCGCGAACCGGCGGCGACATGGCCCACCTCTTCGCGCAGGATCACCTCGAGGATGTCCGCGGTCGCATCGTCGCCCAGCGCGCGCAGTTTCACGATCATGCCGGGCGTGACATCCAGGCCGCGTGCCTCGAGCACGCGCGGCACCAGCGCCATACGCGACAGCCCATCGTGTGCGGTCTTCTCGGCCATTTCCCACAGGCCGTTGTGTGCGTCGAAATCGCCGTAGTCGTGGCCGAGCTGCTGCAGCCGCTCACGCAACATCGCGAAGTGCCGCGCCTCATCAAACGCGACGGACACCCAATCGGCATAGAACGCGTCGGGCAGCCCGCGGAACCGGTACACCGCATCCCACGCAAGGTCGATCGCATTGAACTCGATATGCGCGATGGCGTGCACGAATGCCGCGCGACCTTCCGTGCTGCCGAACCCGCGTCGCGGCAATTCGCGCGGGTGGACGAGCCGCGGCCGCTCGGGGCGCCCCGGCATGCGGATCGGCTCCGGCGGTGGCGCTGCGGGATCCGCGGTCAGCTCACCGCGCTCGAAGCGCTCGAATGCCTCGAACGTGCGCGCAAGCTTGTCATCCGGCGATGCGGCACGCAGGCAGCGCCACGCCGCCGCGTGCAGGCACGCGTCCACACTTACTCCGGATCGGTGGCCGGCGGGCAGGCCCAGCCATCAGGGAAGCCACCGTGCACCTGCGCAAGTGCGGTCAGCTCGCCCTCGAGCACGGTGATCGCGCGATGCGCGGGCACCATCGTGCGCGTAGCCACGACTTCCCAGATGCCTTCGTCGTCCGCTTCCGGCGCGCTCACGTCGAGGTCGGGCAGCGCGCCAGCGGCGGCCGCAAACCCGGCCGCGCCGTCCTCGGCAGGAAACACGAAGATGAAATCGATCGGCCGCGCGCGGTCGAGGTCGTCACCGTCGTCGAGCATCTGGCGCAACACGGCGCCGGTGTCGTCGTCGGGGATCAGCTGGCGGCGGAGCTCGCGCATCAGCCGGCCCGTCGCGTGGTCTTGGCCTCGTCCGAGCGCAGTTTGTCGATGCGTTCGAAATAGTCCGCGTCCATGCCGGTCACGTATTCGCCGTTGAAGCAGGACGAATCGAACCGCTCGATGCGCTGCTTCGGTCCGGATACAGCCGCCTCGAGGTCGGCCAGGTCCTGGTAGATCAGCCAGTCGCAGCCAAGAAACTGCTGGACTTCCTCATCGGTGCGGCCGTGCGCGACGAGTTCGGTCGCCGAAGGCATGTCGATGCCGTAGATGTTCGGGTGGCGCACTGCGGGCGCCGCGGATGCCAAATAGACCTTGCGCGCACCGGCGTCGCGCGCCATCTGCACGATCTGCTTGGACGTGGTGCCGCGCACGATCGAATCGTCGACCAGCAGCACCACGCGGTTGCGGAACTCGAGCGGGATCGGATTGAGCTTGCGACGCACCGACTTCGCGCGCTCGCCCTGCCCCGGCATGATGAACGTGCGGCCCACATAACGATTCTTGATGAAGCCCTCGCGGTACTTCACGCCGAGCACGTTCGCGATCTCGAGCGCGGCGTCGCGCGAGGTGTCGGGGATCGGGATCACGGTGTCGATGTCGTGGTCGGGACGCAGGCGCAGGATCTTCTCGCCGAGCTTCTGGCCCATGCGCATGCGCGCCTTGTGCACCGAGATGTCGTCCATCATCGAGTCCGGGCGCGCGAAGTAGACATACTCGAAGATGCACGGCGCGAACGCCTTCGGCTCGACGCACTGGCGCGTGTGCAGCTGGCCGTCGGCGGTGATCACGATGCCCTCGCCCGGGATCACGTCGCGCACGCGCTCGAAGCCCAGCAGGTCGAGCGCGACGGACTCCGACGCGATCGCGTATTCGTCGTTGGCACCGGCGGTGATGCGCTTGCCGAGCACGAGTGGCCGGATGCCGTTGGGATCGCGGAACGCGACCAGTCCAAGGCCCAGCACGGCGGTGACGACCGCATAGCCACCCAGGCAGCGGCGGTGCACGCCTTCAACCGCCCTGAACGCCGACTCGGGGGTGAGCGCACGTTGCGTGTCGAGCTCGTGCGCGAACACGTTGAGCAGCACTTCCGAATCGGAGTCGGTGTTGATGTTGCGGCGGTCCTGCTCGAACACCTCGCGCCGCAGTGCTTCGGTGTTGATCAGGTTGCCGTTGTGCGCAAGCGCAATGCCGTACGGCGAGTTCACGTAGAACGGCTGAGCTTCGTCGCAGCCCTCGCTGCCGGCCGTCGGATAACGGCAGTGCGCGACGCCGAAGCGGCCCTGCAGCAGCTGCATCGAGGTCTCGTTGAACACTTCGCTGACCAGGCCGTTGCCCTTCTGGACACGCACCCGATTGCCGTCGGCGGTCGCGATGCCGGCGGCGTCCTGCCCACGATGCTGGAGCACGGTCAGTCCGTCGTAGAGCTGCGTCGCCACATCCGTGTTTCCGACGATACCGAGAATGCCGCACATGGAAGAACCTGCCTGGAATCAGTGAAACCGGAACGATGGAACCGCGGCCGGCGGAATCCGGACGCGGGCAAAACCAACCACGCGAACCTGCAATCAGCCGCGTGACGCGCCGGGCGGCGATGACAACGGGCGCGGTGTCGGTATCGACGCACCGACCTGCGGACGGACGACACCTACACCCTGAGCCTCATGGGAGCCGAAGTCGACCTGTGATGCCACCCAGCCGGGCAACCAGCCGCGCAGCACCTGCGCCCCGGGCACCAGCACCGGAACAATCTGCGACGCCTGCCACTCGGGTTCGCGCGGCATCGACGTCAAGCCGAACAACAGCACCAGCGCGCAGGCGACGAAACCGCCGCGCACGAGGCCGAGCGCAAGCCCGAGCATCCGGTCGATACCGCTCAGGCCAGCCGACTTCATCACCCACCGCACCAGCCAGCCGACCAGACTGACCACCACCAGTACTGCGATGAACGCCAGCGCGTGGCCGGCGAGCACCTGCGTTGCGGTCGGGACCGACGGGTCCGCAAGCCAGGCCGCAGCGTCGCCTCCGAAACGCAGCGCCGCCCATCCCGACAACACCCACGCCACCAGCGATACCACGACGCCGACAAATCCGCGCATCAGCCCGAACACGGCCGACAGCACGACGATTCCAAGCAGCATCCAGTCGGGCGCGCTCATCGGCTCGGCCTGCAGGCTCAGGGATGCGGCCGTACGAGGCCGCTCACGCCGAGCTGCGCGGACGCCTGGGTGCGCAGGCGATCGGCTTCGCCGCGATCAGCGACCGGGCCGATCCGCACACGGTTGAGCGTGCCCTTGTCGGTACGAACCTGCTCCACGAATGCACTGAAGCCGGCCGCGCGCGCGCGATCGCGCAGCTTGGCGGCTTCCTCGGCATTGCCGAATGCGCCGAGCTGCACCGCGAAACCGACGCCGCTTGCCGCCGCGCGCGGCGGCTCGGGCTGGCTCTGCACGACCGGCGCCGGCTTGGGCTCCGCAGGTTTGGGCTCGGCCGTCGCAGGCTTGGCCTTGGCCGTCGCATCCGGAAGGGCCACCGGCTCGGCCGGGCGCGAGGTCGACAATGCAACGGGGGTCGAAACCGATGCCGACGGTGCCATCGGCTGCGGGCGGCTGTTGGGCGTCGTCGCCTGCGGCACCGTCCCTGCATCACCGGCCGCGACAGTGGCAGCGGCCGGCTGCGACGCACCGGCGTCGAGCACCAGCACCTTCGAACCGACATCGTCGCGCACATGCGCCGCACGCAGGCGCGCGGATTCCGCCTCAGCCTGGCTTGCATACGGGCCGATCCGCACGCGATGCAGCGTGCGGCCGCCGTTGCCCTGCACGGGCTCGTGATAGCCCGGCAGCTGCGAGGTCTTCAGCGCAGCGACGACGCGCTCGGCATCGCCCGGCGTCGCGTAGCTACCGAAGCTCACCGCGTAGTTTCCGGCCCCTGCAGCTGGCGGCATCATGCCGGTGGTCGGCGCAGCGACCTCGGCGGGACGAGCCGGCGCCGGCATGGCCGGCAACACGCCGGCAGCCGCGTCCGCGGACGGTGCGTCCAGTGGCAGCTCGCGCGTTTCAAGCCCGGCCTCGGGTGGTTCGGGCGCCTCGAGGGAGACGTCGGCGACGCCGCTTTCCGGCGCCGGGCCCTTGATCAGCATCGGCAGAAAAATCACCGCGAGCGCAACCAGGACCATCGCGCCGACGAGGCGCTGTTTGAGTGCGGTTTCCATCGGACCTCGCAACGCGACCGGCGTGACGTGGGCGGAATTATACGCGCGTGTGCCCCCGCCCCCGGGGCGCGCGCCGTCAGGTTCAGCCTGCGCCCAGCTGCACCAGCGCGTCGGCGACCGTGTGGAACGAACCGAACACGATCACGCGGTCGCCGGGCCGCGCCGCGGCAAGCGAGCCCGACAGCGCCGCCGCGACATCGACATGCCGCGTTCCGTTGCACGCAGGCGTCGCGCCAAGCCGTTCGGCCAGCGCATCCACGCCGGTCCCACGAGGCCCGTGCCCCTCCAGCCCCGCCAGGTGCCAATGCGCGACATGCGGCGCCAGCGCCTCCACGATGGCCTGCACATCCTTGTCTGCAAGTGCGGCGAATACCGCGTGCACCTCACCAACCGGCGGCGACCGCTCGAGCCAGTCGGCAAGCTGCCGCGCCGCCTGCGGGTTGTGGGCGACGTCCAGCACGACATCCACGCCGTCGCGCTCGAAGCGTTGCAGTCGGCCGCGCACCTGCGCATGAGCCACACCGCGCGCGATTGCGGACTCGGGTAGTTCGATGTCGAGCGAGCGCAGCGCGGCAAGCGCAACCGCCGCATTGCGCAGTTGTGCCGGTGCCTGCAGCTGAGGGAGCGGCAGTTCGAATTCGCAGCCGACCTCGCGCCAGCGCCAGCCGTCCCCGGCCGCATCGAAAAAGAAATCGCAACCGATCCGCACCGCCGAGGCGCCGATCGCGTACGCGCGTCGCAGCACGCTGGACGGCGGATCGTCGTCGCCGAGTACGAGCGGTTTCCACGCGCGTGCGATGCCGGCTTTTTCGAACCCGATCGCCTCGCGGTCCGGCCCGAGGTATTCCTGATGGTCGATGTCCACAGTCGTGATCACGGCCACATCGGCATCGACGATGTTCGTCGCGTCCAGCCGCCCGCCGAGCCCGACCTCGAGCACGGCAATGTCGAGCGCGGCGCGTTCGAACAGCCACAGCGCCGCAAGCGTTCCGTATTCAAAGTAGGTCAGGGTGACGCCCGCGCGAGAGGCCTCAATGGCTTCGAATGCTTCGACCAGCGCCGCGTCGCCGACATCCTCGCCATCAATGCGCACACGCTCGTTGTAGGCCAGCAGATGCGGCGAGGTGTAGGCGCCGACGCGCAGACCGGCCTCACGTGCGATCGTTTCGATGAACGCGACCGTCGAGCCTTTTCCGTTCGTACCACCGACGGTCACGACGTGCGCGGCCGGGCGGCCAAGGCCGAGCCGGGTCGCGACGTCGCGCACGCGTTCCAGCCCCATGTCGATCGACTTCGGGTGCTGGCGCTCGATGTAGGTGAGCCACTCGGCGAGCGTTCGGGACATCTGCGTTCTGCGACGGACGGGCGGGCATTATCCGGCAGCGGCGGCCGGCAATGTGACCCGGCCGCGGGTCACAGCGCGCGGTGCACTGCCTCGCCGAACAGCGCGGTGTGGTGCGTGCAGTCGTTGAGCCTGACGACCTCGAGGCAGGACACGTCCGCGCCCTCGAGCAGGTTCAGCGTGGTCGGCGCCTGCCGGAAACTCCACAGCTGCGCCAGCGGCATGCCGAGGATGCGGCACAGCAGCACTCGGTTGACCGCGTCATGCGCGACGACGAGCAGCGTGTCGTCCTGGCCGAGTCCGTCACAGGCGCGCTCGAGCGCAGGCCAGGCGCGGTCGAGCACGAGCTGCAGCGACTCACCGCCCGGCATCAGCACTTCGTGTGGCGTATCGCGCCATGCCTGCAGCAGCGCCGGATCACGCTCGCGGATCTCGCTGGCGAGCAGCCCTTCCCAGGTGCCATGCGCGATTTCCATCAGGCCCGGGTCGAGCGTCAGCGGCAGGTCGCGCTCGCCGAGTGCGAGCTCGGCGGTGTGGCGCGCCCGGCTCAATGGGGACGCAACCGCGCGCGTGATTGGCACGCCACGCAGGCGTTCACCAAGCGAACGCGCCTGGGCAAGGCCTACCGGCGACAGTGGAATGTTCTCCTGCCCCTGGTAGCGGCCTTCGGCGTTCCACGGCGTTTCTCCGTGGCGGGCAAGCAGGATTCGCATGGCGGTTTCGGCACGTAGAAGCGCTGCATTCGCGCGGTGCCCCGATGATAACGGGCACGTGGCTATGACGCCGCGGCTGTGGAACGATCGCGCTTTACCCGCGCAGGACAGCCGCATGCACCAGCAGGCCGAGGGCTGCTTCGAACTCAGCGCGACACGCGAGCCCCCATACGACGACCGCGATGGCGTGATGCTCGCCCGCACCCGCTATGAAAAGCGCTTCCACGGCGACCTGGACGCGACGAGCACGGTCGAGATGCTGAGCGCGGGCAATGCCGCGGTGCCGGGGTCGGCCGGATACGTCGCGATCGAGCGCGTGGATGGGCGCCTGCACGGCCGCAACGGCAGCTTCGTGCTGCAGCACAGCGGTGCGATGGTCAACGGCGAAGGCGCGTTGTCGGTTGGTGCCGGGCACCGGCATCGGCGAACTCGCGGGCCTGCGCGGCCGCCTGCACATTGACATCCGCGAGGGCCGGCATTTCTACGTGTTCGAGTACACGCTCGCAGGCGCTGCTACGACCTAGCGCCACGCTGCCTACGCAGAGCCCGCACCACAAAAACAAAGGGCCGACCGGGATCATCCGGCCGGCCCTTCTTACGCGTCACATGTGTCAGTTCTTTTCCGGCACGCCCATTTCCGCGAGCAGCTGCGGCGCGGGGAACACCTCCTGCATGATCCAGCGCATGTAGCGCTGGTCGACCGAGATCATGCGCGTCATCTCCGGGTCGAACACCCAGTTGCTGCTGACCGACTCCCAGTTGCCGTCGAACGCGAGCCCGACGAGCTTGCCCTTCGAATCGAGCACCGGCGAGCCCGAGTTGCCGCCGGTGATGTCGAGGTCGGACAGAAAGTTCACCGGTACGGTGCCCAGTTCCGGATCGACGAGCCCGCCGTGGTTCTTCGCGGCGATGGCATCGAGCAGCGGCTTGGGCGCGTCGAACGGCTCCTTGCCGGTCGCCTTCGCTGCCACCTGCTCGAGCGTGGTGAACGCGGGCTGGCGGCTGCCGTCGGCCTTGGTGTAGCCGGTGACATTGCCGAACGTGATGCGCAGCGACGAGTTCGCATCGGGATACACGAACTGGCCGCGGCTCTTCTTGTAATCGGCCACCGCCTGCAGGTACACCGGGCGCGCGACCAGCGTGTCACCGCTGCGGGTCTTGCCCTGCTCCTCGAGCTTGAGCACGGTCGGCATCAGCGCGACCGCGAGCTGCACCGCCGGATCCTTGCTCGCCTCGAGCGTCGCACGGTCGGCATTGAGCAGTGCCATGCGGCGATCGGCATTGCCGAGCTCGGTCTTCGCGAGGCGATCGAGCGCGCGCTTGATCGATTTCTCGTCGGTGCCGCCCAGCCACCGGTCGAGGGCGGCGATGCGCTGGCTCTGCGGCAGCTTCGCGTACTCGCGCAGCCAATAGGCCTGCAGTTCGCGATCCATCGCAGGGTGGTAGCGGCGCTCCATCTGCTTCAGACCGCCTTCGAACGCCGGCAGGTCGCGCTGCTGGTAGCCCTGCTCACGCTGCGCATCGGGCTTTTCGCGCTCGATCGACAGGCGGTAGAGCTGCGACGCGGCGCCGATGACGCCGAGGTTGCGCAGCTGGTTGAACACGAGGTCGCGCTCGCGCGTCGCGCGCGCTTCTTCGCCAAGCTGCACCAGACGATCGTGAGCAGCGAGCGCGGCCTTGCCCTTCGTGCCCTGCGTGCGCAGCCATGCGAGCACGGCTTCCTCATCCTTGCGCTTGGTCTCGGCCGCATTGATGCGCTTGAAGCCTTCGAGCTGGCCGTCGTAGTTCTTCAGCACGTTCGCCCAGCTCTTCGCGGTGCTGGCGTACTTCACCGCGATGTCGGGGTTCTTCTTGCCGGCGGCCTCGACCATCGCGACGAGGTTCTTGTAGTGCCGGCCGATGGTCGGATATGTCCAATCGGCGGTCGCATCGAAGTCGCTCGCAAGCGCGTAGCGGCTGGTCGAGCCCGGATAGCCGGCCACCATCACGAAGCTGCCAACGTCGAGGTCGCGATCGGCGATCTTCAGGTGGCGCTTGGGCTTGAACGGCACGTTGTCCGGCGAATACGCGGCCGGCTTGCCGTCCTTGCCGACGTAGGCGCGGTAGAACGCAAAGTCGCCGGTGTGGCGCGGCCACATCCAGTTGTCGACCTCGCCGCCGTAGTTACC
The DNA here is from genome assembly GCF_042434515.1 of Lysobacter korlensis. Classification (NCBI taxonomy): domain Bacteria; kingdom Pseudomonadati; phylum Pseudomonadota; class Gammaproteobacteria; order Lysobacterales; family Lysobacteraceae; genus Lysobacter; species Lysobacter korlensis. The sequence goes on along the minus strand of NZ_JBHLTG010000001.1, from coordinate 1,212,275 downwards.
GACGCTGCCGGGCGGCGCGTACGCCAGGCGCACGTCCTTGATCTCGAGGTTGCGGAACAGCCGGTAGGTATTGCCGCCGGCGAAGCTGTACACGCGGCAGCGATAGCCGGCCTCGGCTTCGCAATCGGCGACGAGCTTCTTCTCCAGCGATTCCAGTGCCTGCGTGCGGGCCAGCGCATCGGGCGCGGCAGCGAGCGCAGCGCGCACCTGCTTGGTCACGTCCTGGATCGAATCGAGCACGTAGATGCGGGCGTTCGGGCCGGCCGAAAGCTCGTCACCGGGCTTCGGCGCATTGAAGCCGGTCTGCAGCAGGTTCTTCTCCGGCGTGGAATTGAGCTGGATCGCGCCGTACGCGCAGTGGTGGTTCGTCACCACCAGGCCCTGCGGCGAGACGAAGCTCGCGGTGCAGCCGCCGAGCGAGACGACCGCGCCCATCGGGTCGCCGGTCAGGTCGGCGAGCTGCTTCGGGCTCAGCTCGAGGCCGGCTTTCTTCAGCGGTCCGGCGATTTCAGGCAACTGCTGCGGCACCCACATCCCCTCGCCCGCCCGGGCGCCACCGACGCACACGCCGGCCAGTGCAACGGCGACGGCCAATACCGAATAACGCATGGAACACTCCTGACGGGGGTTGAACAGCTGAGTCTAAGGGCAGAGTGCGCCGGCCCAGCACCGGTGCCGGGTGCGACGTGACGGGTTCAGGTCACTCGACGGGCAGATCCATCTCGCGCAGCAGATGATGCGCGGGGTAGACCTTGTCCATAAGCCAGCGCATGTAGCGTGCATCGACGTGGATCGCGCGCTTGTAGCGTGGGTCGTACATCCAGCTCGCGCTGACGGCTTCCCAGTTGCTGTCGAAGTTGATGCCGATCAGCCGGCCGCGCGCATCGAGCACGGGCGAGCCGGAATTGCCACCCGTGGTGTCGAGGTTGGTCATGAAGTCGACGGTCTGGGTACCGAGCTTCGGATCGGCGGTGTTGCCGAAGTTCCCTTTTGCGATCGCCCCGAGCAGCGGCGCCGGCGCGTTGAACGGCGCCTCGCCGGTGTGCTTTTCCGCGATGCCCTGCACCGTGGTCAGCGGCTCATAGACGACCGCGTCGCGCGGCTGCAGCCCGGTCAGCTTGCCGTAGCTCACGCGCAGCGTGGAGTTCGCATCCGGATAGACCGCCCGCCCCTGCGACTTTCGGAAACCGATCAGGGCACGCATGTACGCCGGCCGCAGCCGCAGCAGCTCGCCGTCGCGGGTTTTCGCCTCGTTTTCCAGGCGCAGCAGCGCGGGCGTCAGTTTCGCGGCCGCCTGTAGCAGCGGATCGGTTGAAGCCGCCAGCGCAGCCGCATCCGCCGACATCAGGCGCAGGCGCTCGGCCTCGTCGCCGAGCTTGGTGCCACTGTAGAGCGCATCGAGTGCCGCCTGTGTCGACTCCGCAGTGGTGCCGAACACCGAGTCGATCTCGGGCACGCGCTGCGAGGCAGGCAGCGCGCGATACTGGGCAAGCAGCTCGGCGAGCACCGCTTTTTCGACCGCCGGCGAGAACCGGCGCTGCACCTGCTTGAGCTGGCCGGTGATCAACGCCTCGTCGCGCTGCTGGTAGCCGCCTTCGCGCTGCGCGTCGGGCTTGGCCTTCTCGAGCGCCAAGCGCTGCAGCGTAAGCGCCGAGCGCAGCAGCTGGGTCTGGCTGCGCAGCACGGCCAGCAGCTGGTCGCGCTCACGCGTGGCGAGGGCCTTGTCGAGCACGGTCTGCGCAGCGCGGATGTCGGTCAGCGTTGCCTTTGCGGCGGGCTGGCGGCCCAACCACGCGAGCATCGTCGCCTCGTCCTGCGCACGCACGGTGACCGCATCGCTGCGGCGCAAGCCGTCGAGCTCGCCCTGCGCACGCTTGAGGCCGTTCTTCAGGCTGGCGAGCTGCGCGGCGTACAGCACCTTCGCGTCCGCGTCCTTGGCCGCCGTCGATTCGATCGTGTCGACGATTCGCTTGTACAGCGCCACACGCGAAGGCAGTTGCCACTCGACCTGGTTCGCGAATTCCGGCGCCATGCGATGGCGGAACGTGATGCCCGGATAGCCGGCAAGCATCGCGAAATCGCCCTCGTTGACATGTGCGGTCGACACCTGCAGATGTGCGGGGGGCGCATACGGCACGTTGTCCGGCGAATAGTCCGCCGGCCGGCCGTCCTTGCCCACGTACGCACGCAGCAGGGTGAAATCGCCGCTGTGGCGCGGCCACATGAAGTTGTCGATCTCGTCCCCGTAATTGCCGATCGCATCCGGTGGCGCATACACAAGCCGGATGTCGCGCAGTTCGAGTTGCCGGATCAGATAGAAATCGGTGCCGTAGTACATGTCCGCGACGCTGCAGCGTGTGCCCGGCTCGCGCTCGCACTCGGCCACCACGGCCTTGGTCGCCGCGTCCACCGCGTCGTAGTACGCCCGCCCGCTCTTGCCGCGTGCCCCGGTGAGGATGCGGTCGGTGACGCGGTCGAAGCCGGTCGTGACCAGCACGCGGTAGTCCGGGTTCGCCGGCAGCTCCGCCGCGCGGTCGGCCGCGACGAAACCTCCACCGATCAGGTCACGGTCGGGCCGGGAGTTGTACTGGATCACGCCGAACGCGACATGGTGGTTCGTCAGCACCAGCCCGTCCTTTGAGACGAATGCGCCGGTCGCCCCGCCCACCTTCACCACCGCGTTCATCGGCGGCTTCGTCAGGTCGGCCAGCGCGGCCGGGTCGCCCTCGTAGCCGGCCTTGCGCAACTGCTCGGCGATGTCGGGCAGCTGGGACGGCATCCACATACCTTCGTCCGCGTGGGCAGCGCCGAGCGACAGCGCGAGGGAGGCAGCAAGGAGACGACGGCGCATGCGGATATCCGGCAGGTGCAAGGGCGACCGACGATAGGCGAAGCGGCCCGATGGCGGCAATTGCCACGCCGGGCCGTTAACAGGCCCGGCCGTATAATTCGGGCCTTCCCTGCCGCCGCGGCGTGCATTCAGCGAGACGACCCATGTCAGTAGAAACCCCGGTTCGGCCTCCCCAGGCCCAGACGATGCGCGCGCTGGTCAAGCGCGAAGCGACCAAAGGCATCTGGATGGAGGAAGTCCCGGTCCCGCGGCCGGGCCCGAACGAGGTCCTCGTCAAGCTCGAAAAGACCGCGATCTGCGGCACCGACCTGCACATCTACCTGTGGGACGAGTGGAGCCAGCGCACGATCACGCCGGGGCTGGTGATCGGGCACGAATTCGTCGGCCGCATCGCGGAGCTCGGCCCGGGCGTCAGCGGGTATAAGCTCGGCCAGCGCGTGTCGGCCGAAGGCCACATCGTCTGCGGCCACTGCCGCAACTGCCGCGCCGGGCGCCAGCACCTGTGCCCGAACACCGTCGGCATCGGCGTGAACCGCAACGGTGCGTTTGCCGAATACATCGTGATGCCGGCCAGCAACCTGTGGCCAATCCCGGACCAGATCCCGAGCGAGCTGGCGGCATTCTTCGACCCCTACGGCAACGCCGCGCATTGCGCGCTGGAATTCGACGTGGTCGGCGAGGACGTGCTGATCACCGGCGCGGGCCCGATCGGCATCATTGCGGCCGGCATCTGCAAGCACATCGGCGCGCGCAATGTCGTAGTCACCGACGTCAACGACTTCCGCCTCAAGCTCGCTGCCGACATGGGCGCGACGCGCGTGGTCAACGTCACCAACACCTCGCTCAAGGACGTCATGAAGGACCTCCACATGGAGGGCTTCGACGTTGGCCTTGAGATGAGCGGCAATCCGCGCGCGTTCAACGACATGCTCGATTGCATGTACCACGGCGGCAAGATCGCGATGCTCGGCATCATGCCCAAGGGCGCAGGCGCCGACTGGGACAAGATCATCTTCAAGGGCCTCACGCTGCACGGCATCTACGGCCGGCGCATGTACGAGACCTGGTACAAAATGACGCAGCTCGTGCTGTCGGGTTTCCCGCTGGGCAAGGTGCTGACGCATCAGCTGCCCGTCGAAGAATTCCAGCAGGGCTTCGAGCTGATGGAATCGGGCAAGGCCGGCAAGGTTGTGCTGAGCTGGAATTGACGAATACGCCGAAGGTCGAGCGCGTGTCGGATGCGGGTGGGCGCGCGCGACCTTCGACGGCATGGATGCCGTCGAAGAGCCTACATGGACGTACTTGCGGCGTGTCGCGCGCGCCCACCCGCGTTCGGCGCGCGCCTTCTGCAAGCCCAGGACGCCGCGCGTTTCTTTCGCCCTGCAGCGTCGCAGCAGCGGCAGGCGATGCCGCCAGTTCGCGACACGCCGTGAATACATCCATGTAGGCTCCTCGATCGCATCCATGCGATCGAGGGTCGCAAACTGGCGGCATCGCCTGCCGCCTCCCACTTCCGCCGAGGTTGCCGTGTCACTCACCGAACGCTATTCGCATACGCTCGACGAAATCCGCGACGCCGGGCTGTTCAAGTCCGAGCGCATCATCACCTCGCCGCAATCGGCCGAAATTACGCTCGAGAACGGCCGCACGGTGCTGAATTTCTGCGCGAACAATTACCTCGGCCTCGCCGATCATCCCGACATCATCGCGGCGGCGAAAGACGCGCTCGATACGCACGGCTTCGGCATGGCCAGCGTGCGCTTCATCTGCGGCACGCAGGATCTGCACAAGCAGCTTGAAAAGACGATCGCCGATTTCTTCGGCACCGAAGACACAATCCTCTACGCCGCCTGCTTCGACGCGAACGGCGGCCTGTTCGAGCCGCTGCTCGACGAGAACGACGCGATCATCTCCGACGCGCTCAACCACGCATCGATCATCGACGGCGTGCGTCTTTGCAAGGCCAAGCGGTACCGCTACGCGAACTGCGACATGGCCGAGCTCGAGAAGCAGCTCCAGCAGGCGAAGGCCGACGGCGCACGTACGATCCTGATCACGACCGACGGCGTGTTCTCGATGGACGGCTTCATCGCGCCGCTCGACGAGATTGCGCGGCTTGCGCAGCAGTACGGCGCGCTCGTGCACATCGACGAGTGCCATGCGACCGGTTTCCTTGGCCAGACCGGTCGCGGCTCGGCCGAGGTCAAGGGCGTGATGGAGAAGATCGACATCTTCACCGGCACGCTGGGCAAGGCCATGGGCGGCGCGCTCGGTGGCTTCACGACCGGCAAGCGCGAAGTGATCGAAGTGCTGCGCCAACGCTCGCGTCCGTATCTGTTCTCGAACTCGCTGCCACCGCACGTGGTCGCAGCCGGCATCAAGGCATTCGAGATGGTTGGCGAAGCCGGCGAACTGCGCTTGCAGTTGGCAGAGAACACGCGCTATTTCCGCGAGCGAATGACCGAAGCGGGCTTCGACCTCAAGCCGGGCGTGCATCCGATCGTGCCGGTGATGCTGTACGACGCGCCGCTCGCACAGAAGTTCGCGCAGCGCCTGCTCGAGGAAGGCATCTACGCGATCGGCTTCTTCTTCCCGGTCGTGCCGAAGGGTCAGGCGCGCATCCGCACGCAGATGTCGGCTGCACACACCCGTGAGCATCTGGACCGCGCGATCGACGCGTTTACGCGCATCGGTCGCGAGCTCGGCGTCATCCCGGCCTGAGCCAATGGACGCGCGGCGCACTCCGGGCCGCGCCGTCCGGCTTGATGCCGTCGCGCGGCGCCGGTGTGACCGCTGACATGCGGCCTGGACTGCGCCGGCTGTTCCTGCGTGCGGTCTCGACCGACAACGAAGCGCAGTTCGCCGATGGAGTTTGGGAAACCCGCTGCCTGCACTGCCGCACCCGATTGCAAGTGGCAGCCGACGGCGAGCCGCGGGGCTCCGCGTCGCTCGAACACGTGATACCGCGAGCGTGGTTTTCCAAACGTTCGGCCAGGCCTTTGATCGAGCGCGTCGGAGGCGACCCCGATGACGCGCGCAACCTCGCGGTTGCATGCACGCGCTGCAACCACGACAAGGGCAAGGGGCCGGATGCCCGCGGGCCGCTCGATGCACGGGCGCGCGAGGTAGTTGAAGCCCTGCTCGCGACGCGGCTCGCCCGCTGGCGTGAACCGTCAGGACCCGACGGGGGCCGCTAGGCTCGACGGCGCTGCAAGCGCCTCGATTTCGCTGTTTTCGAGCATGCGCCACTGCCCCTTGGGCAACTCACCGAGCTGCAACGACCCGATCGCCACCCGAACCAGCCGAAGCACACCGATACCGTTTGCTGCCAGCAGACGCCGGATCTGCCGGTTGCGCCCTTCGTCGAGCACGATTTCCAGCCAGGCATTCTTTGCGCCCGTGCGCAGCGTCCGCACCGACGATGCGCGCAGCGGTTCGCCATTCTCGATCACACCCCGCTCGAGCGCTGCCAGCACTTCGGCGCCGGGCACCGTATCCACCTGGACGTGGTACGTCTTTGACGGCCCCGTTTCCGGAGCCGTTACGCGCGCAGCCCACTCGGGGTCGTTCGAAAACAGCAGCAGCCCCTCACTGGCCTGATCCAACCGCCCCACCGGGGCGAGCCAAGGCAGTGCTTCACCGTCGAAGCAACGGTAGACCGTTTCGCGCCCGCGCTCGTCGCGCGCGGTCGTAACAAGGCCGCGCGGCTTGTTGAGCATTACGTACAAGCGCGGGCCTGCAGGAGCGTCGATGCCTTCGATCTCGAGCCGCTCTCGGCCCTGCACGACCGGGAACTCCGGGTCGCGTACGACGCGTCCATTGACGCGCACGCGACCAGCTTCGATCCAGCGCACTGCTTCGCTGCGCGAGCAGACCCCGGCCTTGGACAGCGTCCGCGCGAGGCCATGCCGGCGCGGTGCGGGCGCGCCTGCATTCGCGGCCGCGCGCGGCCGACGTGCCGGCGGCTTACGCATGAAGCGCCGTCAGTCGGCTTTCGGCTCCGGCGCAGCCTCGGCCGGCGCTTGTGCCGGGGAATCCGCAGACGCCGCGGCCGGTGCCGCGCCGCGGGCGACACGAACGCCGCGCGCCTTCATCCAGGCGCTGAACTCGTCGGCAGTCATGCGCTTGCCGTTCTGGTTCATGTCGAATCGCCACGGCGTGTTGTCGAACTCGGTCTTCGGCTTGTAGGTAGCCGGGTCGGTCGCGGCAGGCAGGCCCGGTGTCGATGCCGGCATTGCCTTCGCGAGCATGCAGGCGTCGAGCTTCCTGCGCAGCAGCACCTGCTCGACCGTCAGGATCTCGTCGAGCGCCTGCGCAAGCACGCCGCTTGGCGCGCCGGGGCGATACGACGGCGCAGCGAGTTCGGGCGCGAGCGGAAGGATCAGGTCTGCACCCGCAACCTGCGAGCGGGCTCCTGCAAGTGATGCGCACTGGTCGGCCGCCTGCGCCGATGCGACACCCGCAAACCCCAACAGCATCATTCCGATCATGTTCCGCATGGCTCTCTCCGGTCAGCAGCACAGCAGTGTAGGCGCCGTCCGCCGCCTCTCACAACGGCAACGGATCACATACGCAGCAACCCTGAAAAAAGAAGCCCGGCGCAAGGCCGGGCTTCGGGTACAGCGCAAGCTTGAAACGATCAGCTGTTCTGGACGTTCAGCTCGGTGCGGCGGTTGCGCTCGTTCTTGCAGGCCGGCAGTTCCTGCGGGGTCTGCTCCAGCGGGCGGGTCTCGCCGTAGCCGACCGGGCCGGCCAGACGCGAAGCGTCGATGCCGTTGCTGGTCAGGTAGTCGAACACGGTCTGGGCGCGGCGCTGCGACAGCTGCTGGTTGTACGCATCCGGACCGCACAGGTCGGTGTGACCGGCGACTTCAACACGCAGCTCCGGGTAGCGCTGCAAAATCTGCACCGCCTCGCTGAGGATCTGCACCGCGTCAGGACGCAGCGTGGCCTTGTCGAAGTCGAAGTTCACGCCGCGCAGGTCGATCGACACGGGCACCGGGCAACCGTCCGGACCGATGGTCTGGCCAGCCTGCGAACCGGGGCACTTGTCGTCGCAGTTGTTGACGCCATCGCCGTCGTCATCCATGTCCGCGCAGTTCGGTGCAGTGGATGGGGTCGGAGCCGGAGCGACCGGGGCAACGGGCTCCGGACCCAGCGGGATCACCACGCCGACCGAGGCGAGCATGTCTCCGAACCAGTCGGAGTCCGGGGCATTCACACTGCTGTCGTCGAAGTCCGCGCGGTAGGCAACCTCGGCACGTACTGCGAGCCGCCCGAGATCGCTCTGCAGCCCAGCGCCAATTTTCGCAGCCAGGTTGCCGTCCTCACGCTGGCCTGGCGACTGCGGCGACGGAGACGCGTCGAACTCTTCCTCAGCGCGCTGATAGCCGAGCCCTACCAGCAAATACGGCCCCCAGCCTTGGCCTTCGGCCATGAAGTGGCGGCGGAGGTCAAGCGAGACGCCGTACTGGCTCCAGTACAGGTCTTCGTTGATGTCCAGATTCGGATTCTGGTAATTGAACTGGCCTTCGACCGACCACGCGGGACTTACCATTCGTCCCGCGCCCAGTGTAAAGAACGGGGCGTTTCGGGTGCCTCGCTCGCTGTCCTGCACATTCAGGCCCGCCGAACCAGCGACGTACCAGCGGTCGTCGAATTGCTGGGCCTGAACGCCCGGGACGACAACGAGCCCGACCAGTAGCGCACCGCAGAGCAAACGCATCTTCATATCGAAACTCCTGGAAACAAGGAAAGACATCAGAAGCCGCGCGCATGCTGAACAGGCTCCCCGAGCCGCGATCATACACGCGCATGTCCGGTCGTTAAAACCGATTAACGTTCCATGTCGCCGGCGCATTTCGACGCGAAAAGAAGCCCGGCGCAAGGCCGGGCTTCGGGTACAGCGCGAGCTTTGAACGATCAGCTGTTCTGGACGTTCAGCTCGGTGCGGCGGTTGCGCTCGTTCTTGCAGGCCGGCAGCTCTTCCGGGGTCTGCTCCAGCGGACGGGTCTCGCCGTAGCCGACCGGGCCGGCCAGACGCGAAGCGTCGATGCCGTTGCTGGTCAGGTAGTCGAACACCGTCTGGGCGCGAGCCGACGACAGCACCTGGTTATAGGTCTCCGGACCGCACAGGTCGGTGTGGCCGGCGACTTCAACGCGCAGCTGCGGATAGCGCTGCAGGATCTGCACGGCTTCCTGGAGGATCTGCACCGCGTCAGGACGCAGCGTGGCCTTGTCGAAGTCGAAGTTCACGCCGCGCAGGTCGATCGAGACCGGTACCGGGCAGCCGTCCGGACCGATGGTCTGGCCAGCCTGCGAACCGGGGCACTTGTCGTCGCAGTTGTTGACGCCGTCGCCGTCGTCATCCATATCCGCGCAGTTCGGTGCAGCAGCCGGGGTCGGAGCCGGAGCGACCGGGGCAACGGGCTCCGGGCCGAGCGGGACCACGACGCCAACCGAGGCCAGCACGTCACCGAACCAGTCGCGACCGTCATCGCGTGGCAATTCGTCATTGAGGAACGCAGCGACGCTGTCGTCGTCGCCATCAGCGCGGTACGCGATTTCAGCGCGCACACCGACGCGGCCGATATCGCCCTGCAAACCGAAGCCGAGCTTGGCGGCCAGGTTGCCTTCTTCGCGCTCACTCGGCGCGCCGTTGCGCTCGAAGCGGGCCGGGATCAGCGGGTTGGACGGATCAAACTCTTCTTCCGAGCGCTGGTAGCCCAAGCCCATCAGCAGGTACGGGTTCCAGTTGCGACCTTCCGCGATGAGGTGGCGACGCACATCGAACGAGATGCCGTACTGGCTCCAGTTCAGGTCGTTGTTGTCCTCGAACAGCGGGTTCTGGTAGTTGAGCTGCCCTTCCACCGACCAGTACGGATTGATGAACTTGCCGAGACCGACCGCGGCGAAGCCAGCGTTGTCGGTGCCACGCTCATCGTCCTGCATGTTGCCCCCGATCGAACCGGTGACGTACCAGCGGTCATCGAAAGTCTGCGCGCCGGCAACCTGCGCGATGCTCAGGCCACCCAGCAGGGCGGCGCAGAGGAGTTTCTTGTGCATGTCGTGCTCCTTGTTCATAAAGAGGGAAACCGCGTCCGCGTGTTCCTGTGATCCGTGGACAGCTGCCTGAATGACGCCATCGCCGCGGAGCCTAGGTTTGCGACCGTGAAGACTATGTTAACAGAGGTGTAACAATCGCCTGGGCTCGTGAGAACGGCGGAGCCCGTGCGATATCCCGTCAGCTGTTCAAAAGCGCCATCAATTAGGTGAGATGAGCGCTTGGGCGCCTTCACCCCGAGGCGGGCCGCAGCCTGCCCCGTGCATAAGGTCAGACAATCGCTATGAGCTTTCAGCTGTACCCGTCTGTCGCCACTGGCGTTACATCAATGCAGCCGTTCGCCCCCGCGGCGAGCCGAACGACGGGCCACGGCGTTCCGGTCACACACGTCACTCTTTGAAATGCTGCCTGCGTAATAGCCGGGCAGTGCCGACGAGCCGGACATGAAGTTTCGGCTGTGTACTTAAAGTTCGTGTTGGACTGCGCCACTGCCCCCGGCTGACAGACAAGCCGGCTATTTTGCCAGATCAGACAGCAAGCTGAATCGGAAGCTTTCCCGCTGTCTCGTCGGACGCGCGCACCTCGCACAGCTACACACTCAATAACGGTTGTAGTAACCCGGCGCGCCGCGCTGGCCCGTCATCGCCCAGCCACCTGCTTGCCGTAAACCGCTTCATACGCCATGGTGCGCACTCCATACGCATGCGTATCGACATGATCACCGAAACGCCCAACCCTCATTATCCGCGCCTGTTTACGCCGCTCGACCTTGGGTTCTGCACGTTGCCGAACCGGGTGCTGATGGGGTCGATGCACACGGGCCTCGAGGATCGGGCCGCTGACTTCCCGAAACTCGCCGCGTACTTCGCCGAGCGCGCCGCTGGTGGCGTGGGGCTGATCGTCACCGGCGGGTTTGCGCCGAACATCACCGGCTGGCTCAAACCGATGGGCGGCACGCTACGTTGGGGCTGGCAGGCGCGGCGCCATCGGCAGGTGACGCGCGCGGTCCATGAGCATGGCGCCCGGATATGCCTGCAGATCCTGCATTCGGGCCGTTATGGCTATCACCCGCTGCAGGTGGCACCGAGCCGCATCAAGGCGCCGATCAACCCGTTCACACCGCGGGCACTGAGCGCGTCGGGCGTCGAGCGGCAGATCCGCGCGTTCGCCAACACCGCCCGGCTGGCACGCGACGGGGGCTACGACGGCGTGGAGGTCATGGGCTCGGAAGGCTACCTGCTGAACCAGTTCACCGCTCCGCGCACTAATAAGCGTAGCGACGCGTTTGGCGGAGACGCAGCCCGGCGCATGCGCTTCGCTGTCGAGATCGTGCGCCGGATCCGGGAGGCCTGCGGCCCCGACTTCATCCTGATCTATCGCCTGTCGATGATCGACCTCGTCGACGGCGGACTGAGCTGGGACGAAGTGGTCGCGCAGGCAAAGGCCATCGAAGCGGCGGGCGCGACGCTGATCAATACCGGCATCGGTTGGCATGAGGCACGCGTGCCGACCATCGCGACCTCGGTGCCGCGTGCGGCATTCACCGGTATCACGGCCCGGCTGCGCCCGCACGTGACGGTGCCCTTGATTGCGACCAACCGTATCAATATGCCTGACGTCGCCGAGCAGGTACTCGCGCGCGGCGACGCCGACATGGTGTCGATGGCGCGCCCACTGCTCGCCGATCCCGCCTGGGTCTCGAAGGCGCGCGACGCTAAGCCGGCGGCGATCAACACCTGCATCGCCTGCAACCAGGCCTGCCTCGACCACGTTTTTGCGAACCGTCGCGCCAGTTGCCTCGTCAATCCGCGGGCGTGCGCCGAGACGGAGCTGCGCTACACGCCAGCCCTGCGACCGAAGCGCGTCGCCGTCGTCGGCGCTGGCCCCGCAGGTCTTGCGTGCGCAACCGTCGCGGCCGAACGCGGACATCGCGTGACCCTGTTCGATTCCGCGGACGAGATCGGTGGCCAGTTCAACGTGGCCAAGCGCATCCCGGGCAAGGAAGAGTTCAACGAGACGCTGCGGTATTTCGGCAACCGCGTGGAGGAGACCGGCGTCGAGCTGCGCCTTGGCACGCATGTGCACGCCAGCGACCTGGACGGGTTCGACGAGGTCGTGCTGGCCACCGGTGTGGTGCCGAGAGCGGCTACGTTCCCGGGCGCGGCCCACCCGAAGGTGGTCGGCTATCTGGACGTATTGAGCGGACGCACGGTCCCGGGTCGGCGGGTGGCGATCATTGGCGCGGGCGGCATCGGTTTCGACGTGGCCGAATATCTGGTCGACAGCTCGCATACAGACGCGCCCGATGCGCTACCCCGCTGGCAGCGCGAATGGGGTGTCGACCTGCAGTACACCGACACACGTGGCGGTCTCGTGCGGCCGCGTCCGGCACCTGCTGCCCGCGAAGTCTGGCTGCTGCAGCGAAGTCCCGAACGTCCAGGCGCCCGGCTGGGCAAAACCACCGGCTGGATCCATCGCGCGACGCTCAAGGCGAAGGGCGTGCACATGCTGGGCGGCGTGGAATATCTCGGAGTGGACGACGCGGGCCTGCACATCCGCGTTGCCGGAGAAACGCATGCGCTCGGCGTCGATCATGTCGTCGTGTGCGCGGGGCAGGAGCCGAACCGCACGCTCGCAGGTCTGCTGGGCGGTCGCAAGAACGTGCACCTGATCGGGGGCGCGGACGTCGCCGCCGAGCTCGACGCGAAGCGTGCAATCGCACAGGGGAGTCGCCTAGCCGCGGAGCTGTGAAAGTCGCCTTCACAACCCTGTCAATAGGGAAGATCACCCCGCTTCACGGGACGTTTATTTCGCTGCCGCTACCGTGCGCCCACTTCCCCGCCCGGCTTGGCGGGACCGGCACCTCCCCGCCTTCTGCGGGACCAGGTTGCCCGGGCAAAGCGCGCCGAAGAGCCGCCGCCCTCCCCAGTACGCCATGTCCCCGCCGTGATGCGGTGCCCGCCCTTGGGTGCCGTGCTCGGTGACGGACGCAACGGAGCAAGGAGTCCGATATGAAACTGGCCTGGATCATGTGGCTGGCCACGGTGCTGCCGCCACAAAGCGCCGATTCGTTGTGCCTGAGCACGACGGTGTACCTGGAAGCCCGCGACCAGTCGCTTCGCGGACAGAAAGCAGTCGCTGAAGTTGCCTTGCGTCGCCGCGACAGCGGCCTGTGGGGCGACACCGTTTGCGAGGTCGTGACGGCACGCAGCCAGTTCGCCCCGACCTTGGTCTCGCCGCGCACGCGCCTGAACAACACGCGCGCATGGAATCACGCGCTCAACGTCGCGTTCGATGCGGAGCGCAACTGGGCGCTGCCGCCCGGCCAGCGGCGCGAGGTGGTGCCAGGCGCGAGCCATTTCCATGCGCACGCGATCGCGCAGCCGAGCTGGCGCAACGCCTATCGCGTGGCCACGATCGGTGACCATACGTTCCTGAAGGTGCAGTCGCTGAAGCCGCGGCGCTCCTGATCCGCCGCACCGCGGCGGGCGGCGCCAGGCAATGCGCCCGCCCGCGGGCCCCGCAGAGTGGCTCCCGGCAGCGTCTACGAGCGACAGCTGCGGTCTCGGCAGCCGCGAATCGCGAATGTCGGGCCTATGCCCGACGCGGCCGCACACACGTGCATCGGCGGCTCAGCCGTCGCGCCTGCCGGCTTGCTGATCATCACCGCGCTTTTCGTCTTCCGCAGCCGAGTCGTCGCTTTTCCAGTGACGCTGCATGTGGAGAAACATGAAAGAAGCCGACCACGTGATCAACATGAAGCCGATCAGTGCCTCGGCGCCCGCGACGAAGCGGATCGCGCCGATCGGCTTCAGGCCACCGAAGCCGACCGTGGTGAAAGAAACCGCCGAGAAATAGAGCGCATCAAGCGGGCCGAGCAGCTCCGTGCCATCGATGCCGCCGGTGCCCTTGAGCCGCAACAGGCCCCAGTACACAAAGCCGAACAGCGCAATCTCGGCAACGTGCAGCACGAACAGCGCCGCTACCACCTTCAGCACGGTCCGCTGCCTTAGCGGCTGCCCGGCGCCGACGTTTCCTAGCCGGTCGAAATGCTCGCCCAGGGCGAGCATTCCTTTGTAGTGCACGAGAGCCGCGGCGATGGTCGTCACGAGCGCCGCCGCAGCGACACCCAGTTGGACGAGCCAGTCCGCGGCCTGCATCGCGGCTTCAGCGCCGGTCGAGCGCGACGTACTCGCGGTCTTCCGGACCGGTGTAGTTCGCGCTGGGGCGGATGATCTTGCCGTCCTCGCGCTGCTCGATCACGTGCGCGCTCCAGCCGGTGGTACGCGCAATCACGAACAGCGGGGTGAACATCGGCGTCGGGATTCCCATCATGTGATAGGCCGATGCCGAGTACCAGTCGAGGTTCGGGAACATCTTCTTCGTGTCCATCATCAGGTTCTCGATGCGCTCGGACACGTCGAACAGCGTCTTGTTGCCGCCCTCGGTGCACAGCTTCCGCGAGAGCTCCTTGATGATCGGATTGCGCGGGTCGCCGATCGTGTAGACCGGATGGCCGAAGCCGATGATGATTTCCTTGCGCTCCATGCGCGCGCGGATGTCCGCCTCGGCTTCGTCGGCGGTGTTGTAGCGCGCGATGATGTCCATCGCGACTTCATTCGCGCCGCCATGCTTCGGCCCGCGCAGCGCGCCGATCGCGCCGGTGATGCACGAATGCAGGTCCGACCCGGTGCCGGCAATCACCCGTGCGGTGAATGTCGAGGCGTTGAACTCGTGCTCGGCGTAGAGGATCAGCGACTTGTCGAGCGAGTCGGCGTGCAGCTCGCTCGGCGGCTCGCCATGCAGCAGGTGCAGGAAGTGCGCCGCGACCGAATCATCTTCGGTCTCGACATCGATGCGGCGGCCGTTGCGGGTGAAATGCCACCAGTACAGGAGAATCGAACCGAAGCTTGCGATCAGCTTGTCGGCGATGTCGCGCGCCTCGGAAGCCGGATGGCCTTCGCGTTCCGGCAGCACCGTGCCCAGTACCGAGCAGCCGGTGCGCAGCACGTCCATCGGGTGCGCATTCGCGGGCACGAGCTCCAGCGCCTCGGCGACGATCGCCGGCAGACCGCGCAGTCGCTTGAGCTTGGCCTTGTACGAACGCAGCTGCGAAGCGGTCGGCAGCACGCCGTGCACGAGCAGGTGCGCGACTTCCTCGAACGTCGACTTCGTCGCCAGGTCATGGATGTCGTAGCCACGGTAATGCAGGTCGTTGCCACTGCGACCGACCGTGCAAAGCGCGGTATTGCCCGCGGCGGTGCCGCTCAACGCGACGGATTTCTTGGCCTTGGGCAGGACCTGTGCGGTTTCTGTCATCGAGAATCTCCTGGAGAACGAATTTGCCGATATCTGTCCGGTCCAGAACGACAACGGCGTTGGAAGCAATGAGGGGACGAATCGTCCCGAGGATTACACCGGGGCGGCCGAACGCGGCGCTCCCGAGGCGTAGTTGTTATCGCCTCAGGTGGACGGAACGCGCCGGCGGACCGCGACGGGGAGACTCATCAACGAGGCCTCGTTCGCTCCGTCGGCCGACCATTTCAACCGGCCTGCGAACCGCCGCCCGAGAACAGCTCGTCGAGCTTGTCTTCGTAGCGGTGGTAGTCGAGGAAGTCGTAAAGCTCCGCGCGCGTCTGCAGCGTGTCGATGATGTTCTTCTGCGTACCTTCGCGACGCACCGTCTCGTAGAAGTTCAGCGCCGCCTTGTTCATGGCCCGGTACGCGCCGCAGCAGTAAAGCGCGATGTCCACATCGGCTTCGCGCAGCTCGTCGGTGGTGAAGAACGGGGTCGACCCGAACTCGGTCAGGTTTGCAAGGATCGGCACTTTCACCGCCTGCTTGAACCGGCGGTAATCCTCGAGCGTCTTCATCGCCTCGGGGAAGATCATGTCGGCGCCGGCTTCGACATACGCGCAGGCACGGTCGATCGCGGCTTCGATGCCCTCGACCGCCGCCGCATCGGTGCGCGCCATGATCACGAAGCCCGCGTCCGTGCGTGCATCGACCGCAGCCTTGACGCGATCGACCATCTCCGCCTTCGAGACGACTTCCTTGCCCGGCCGGTGGCCGCAGCGCTTCTGCCCGACCTGGTCTTCCATGTGCACGGCGGCCACGCCGACGTTGATGAAGGACCGGACCGTGCGCGCAATATTGAACGCCCCACCCCAGCCGGTATCGATGTCGACGAGCAGCGGCATCTGCGTGGCATCGACGATGCGGCGCGCATCGGTGAGCACGTCCTCCATCGTGCTGATGCCGAGGTCAGGCATACCCAGCGAGTTGGCGGCCACGCCGCCGCCGGAGAGGTACAGCGCCTTGTAACCCACGCGCTTGGCCATCAGGCCCGCATAGGCGGTGATCGCACCCATGACCTGCAGCGGGGATTCTTCAGCGACAGCGGCGCGGAAGCGTGCGCCAGCGGATTTGTTTAACGCGGATTGGTTCAACTTCGTGACCTCATCAGGCGGCTCATAGCCGCCCTTTCCAATATTTCGGGAGCCTCAAAGTATGAAGGCGGCCGTGGCCGCCTTCGCATTTACTTAGAGCAGGTGGGACACGCCAGCGCGCTCTTCCTCGAGTTCGGCCAGCGTCTTATCCATAGCCGCGCGGCTGAAGTCGTCGACCGGCAGGTCGGTCACGCGCGTGTACTCGCCGTTCTCGCAGGTCACCGGCACGCCGTAGATCACACCCTCGGGGATGCCGTAGCTGCCGTCGGACGGCACGCCCATCGTCACCCACTTGCCGTTCGTGCCCAGCACCCAGTCGCGGATGTGGTCGATCGCCGCGTTCGCCGCCGACGCCGCCGAAGACAGGCCGCGCGCCTCGATGATCGCGGCGCCGCGCTTGCCGACCTTCGGGATGAACTCGTTCGCGTTCCACTCGGCGTCGTTGATCTTGTCCTTCAGCGACTCGCCGTTGACGGTCGCGAAGCGGTAGTCCGGGTACATCGTCGGGCTGTGGTTGCCCCACACGACGAGGTTTTCGATATCACCGACCGGCACACCGACCTTGTTCGCCAGCTGGCTCAGCGCGCGGTTGTGGTCCAGGCGCAGCATTGCTGTGAAGTTCTTCGCCGGCAGGTCGGGGGCGGACTTCATCGCGATGTAGGCGTTCGTATTGGCCGGGTTGCCGACAACGAGCACCTTGACGTCACGGCTGGCGACCTTGTTCAGCGCACCGCCCTGCGCGGTGAAGATCTTCGCGTTCTCGAGCAGCAGATCCTTGCGCTCCATGCCCGGGCCGCGCGGACGCGCGCCGACGAGCAGTGCGATGTCGGCGTCCTTGAATGCGGCCTCCGCATCGTCCGTGCCGACCATGCCGGCGAGCAACGGGAACGCGCAGTCCTCAAGCTCCATCATCACGCCCTTGAGCGCGGCCTGCGCCTTTTCCATCGGCAGCTCGAGCATCTGCAGGATGACCGGCTGGTCCTTGCCGAGCATTTCGCCCGAGGCGATGCGGAACAGCAGCGAGTAGCCGATCTGGCCGGCAGCACCGGTGACGGCAACGCGGACGGGGGTCTTCATGGGCGCGATTCCTTGGACTTAGATGGAAACGAAAAAGATTGCGAAGGCTTCCGCGTCAGTAGACGCGGTAGCCCATCGGAGTGAGGTATTCATCGAGGCTGTCGGTGTCGTAACCGCGCACGACGTTCTGTCCGATCACGGTGACCGGGATGCCGCGGGCGCCCAGCGCCTGCATTGCACGGTCACCTTCGGGCGTATCGACGTCGAGCACGCGGTAGCGCACGTTTGCGCGCTCGAAATCGGCACGCTGCTTGCGGCAGTATCCGCACCAGTCGGCCGCCAGCATCACGATCCGCGAATCGCCGGTCTGGCGACGCGGGTCATCGGGATGCTGGACCGCCACGTCGTCGCGGTGCATCCAAGCGTATGCACCGCCGGCCAGGCCGACGATGAGCAGCAACCACAGCACGCGCACGACGACGCCCCGGCTCAGGCGAGCTCGCGGTAGAACTCGGCGAAGCGCTGCAGGCCGGGTTCGAGCTGCGGCGTCGGGCAGGTGTAGCTGATGCGCAGCGCGCGCGGCTCGCCGAACGCCGAGCCCGGCACGCAGGCCACGCCCTTGGTCTCGAGCAGCGCGTTGCAGAAATCGACATCGTTGCCGATCGACACGCCGCTCGGACCATGAGTCTTTCCGAACGCGGCGCTGACGTCCGGAAACACGTAGAAAGCGCCTTGCGGACGCGGGCATACGAGGCCCGGCAGATCCTGCATCACGGCCATTACCTGGTCGCGCTTGCGCTCGAACTCGGCGCACTTTTCCGTCGGCACGTCCTGCGGCCCGATCAGCGCGGCAACTGCAGCGGCATTGACGATCTCGGGCAGGTTGGTGATGTGGTTCGAATTCATCGTCACCACGGCCTGCGCGACGTTCTCCGGCCCGGCCATGAAGCCCACGCGCCAGCCCGGCATGCCGTAGGTCTTCGACAGCGAATCAATGAAGATCACGCGGTCGCGCAGTTCCGGGCGCGCGTGCACGAAGTTGTGGTAGCCGACGCCATCGAACACCATCTGGTTGTAGATGTCGTCGGTGATGATCCACGTATCGGGGTACTTCGCGATTACGTCAGCGAGCGCGGAAATCTCGTCCTGCGAATACACCATGCCCGTCGGGTTCGACGGGTTGTTGAACAGGAACACACGGGGCTTGCGCGCAAGCGCGGCATCGAGCTGCGCCGGCGTGACCTTGTAATCCTGCTCGGCCGGGCACGGCAGCAGGTCGACCTTCGCGCCGACGATCTCGGCGATGTCGAGGTAGCTGGTCCAGTACGGCGTCGGGAACGCGATCGTGTCGCCCTCGTCGAGCAGCACTTCTGCGAGGTTGTAGATCACGTGCTTCGCGCCGACGCCGGTCGCCACGTTGACCCGGCCGTAGCCCGTCAGCCCGATCTTGCCCAGGTGCTCGCAGAATGCGTCAAGCAGCGCGTCGGGGCCGCGATTGCTGCCGTACTGTCCGCTGTCCTTGTTGAGCGCCTCGCGCGCAGCGGCATAGACGTGCTCGCCGGGCAGGAAGTTGGGAACGCCGATCGAGAAGCTGATGATGTCGCGACCTTCGGCCTTCAGGCGCTTGGCCTTCTCGGCAACCTGCATGATCGCGCTGGGCTTGGCGCGACCGACGCGCGCGGCGAGCTGGGGCATCGCAAGAACCTCGTGTAAGACGGGGGAGCGGCCGCGAACGGCCGGGCGAAGCCCCCGAAGCTTAACATGCGGCCGCTATCACTCCGGACCTGAGAACCAGCGCAAAACCAGTCGAGCGCGTTATCTCGACAAAACAAAAGCCCGGCGGCGTACCGACGGGCTTTTGCGTATCCGCTGCAGCAAGGCGCACGCATACGCGTGCGCCGAACGACGGAATCAGGGACGCGCGTTCGCGTCGAGCGTCTTGTTCCACTCGGCGACACGGTCGGCCTTCGCGGCAATCGCGGCATCCGCGTCACCTTCGATGCGCACGCTGTTGATCAGGTCGCCCTGCTTGATGCGGTCGACGACTTCCTGCCCCTCGGTCACCTTGCCGAAGACGGTGTGCTTGCCGTCGAGCCACGGGCAGGCCACGTGGGTGATGAAGAACTGGCTTCCGTTCGTGTTCGGGCCGGCATTCGCCATCGACAGCACGCCACGCTCATGGCTGAGGCCGTTCTTCGCCTCGTCCTCGAACTTGTAGCCCGGGCCGCCCGTGCCCGAACCCTGCGGGCAACCGCCCTGGATCATGAAGTCGTTGATCACGCGGTGGAACGTGAGGCCGTCGTAGAAACCGCGCCGGGCGAGGTTCACGAAGTTGGCGACGGTCAGCGGCGCCTTGTCGGCGGCGAGTTCGACGCGGATCGGGCCGCGGTCGGTTTCGAAATTGGCAATCAGGCTCATCGAAGTTCCAGTGTTGTAGTGATGTGGACAGGCGGCGCGATGCGACTGCGGGTTCGGCCCAGCCACATGCGTCAAGCGCAGCTGGCGTGCGGTCCAGCCTCGAGCGTATCGGCCGCTGTCGTTGCGACCGTTGTCTGGGCTGGACCGCCGGCTCGTCGGTCGAGCCACAGGCTCGGCCGGCACGAGGGTGAACGCGGCCCGGAAGCATAACCCACGCCTCGACGGGCGGCCGGCACCGAGCCTTCACCCCGGCTATACTTGTCGGCTTCCTCCCGCTCTCCTTGCCTGTCCGGGCACTTTCTGCATGTCCATTGAACGCCTGCGCAACATCGCCATCGTCGCCCACGTCGACCACGGCAAGACCACACTCGTCGATTGTCTGCTCAAGCAGTCCGGCACGTTGAATGAACGCACGGTGCTCGCCGAGCGCGTGATGGACAGCAACGATCAGGAAAAGGAGCGTGGCATCACGATCCTTTCCAAGAACACTGCCATCACCTGGCAGGGCAACCGCATCAACATCGTCGACACCCCGGGACACGCCGACTTCGGTGGCGAGGTCGAGCGCGTGCTGTCGATGGTCGACTCGGTGCTGATCCTCGTTGACGCGATGGATGGCCCGATGCCGCAGACGCGCTTCGTTACGCAGAAGGCGTTCGCGATGGGCTTCAAGCCGATCGTCGTCGTCAACAAGATCGACCGGCCCGGCGCGCGCCCGGACTGGGTGATCGATCAGGTCTTCGACCTGTTCGACAAGCTCGGCGCCACCAACGAGCAGCTCGACTTCCCGATCGTCTACGCCTCGGCGCTGCACGGTTACGCCAGCCTCGACGACTCCGCGCGCAGCGGCGACATGACGCCGCTGTACGAGGCGATCATGAAGCATGTCGCCCCGCCGCAGGTCGACCCGGATGGCCCGTTCCAGATGCGCATCAGCCAGCTGGACTACAACAATTTCGTGGGCCTGATCGGCGTCGGCCGCATCCAGCGTGGCAAGGTCCGTACGAACATGCCGGTCAGCGTGATCGACCGCGAAGGCAAGAAGCGTCAGGGCAAGGTTCTGCAGGTGCTCGGCTTCATGGGTCTGGAGCGCATCGAGGTGGCCGAGGCCGAGGCCGGCGACATCATTGCGATCTCAGGCGTACAGGACCTCAGCATCTCCGACACCGTCTGCGCGCTCGACGCGCCGGAAGCGCTGCCGGCGCTGACCGTGGATGAGCCGACGATCTCGATGACCTTCCAGGTCAACAACTCGCCGTTCGCCGGTCACAAGGAGCTCAGCGGCGGCAAGTTCCTCACCAGCCGCCAGCTGCGCGAGCGCCTCGAGCGCGAGACGCTGCACAACGTCGCGCTGAAGGTCGAGGAAGGCTCGGACCCCGACAAGTTCCTGGTCTCCGGCCGTGGCGAGCTGCACTTGTCGGTGCTGATCGAGAACATGCGCCGCGAAGGTTACGAGCTGGCGGTGTCACGCCCGGAAGTCATCATCAAGGAGATCGACGGGCAGCTCATGGAGCCGGTCGAGCAGCTCGTCGTCGACATCGAAGAGCAGCACCAGGGCGGCGTGATGGAAAAGCTGGGCATCCGCAAGGGCCAGCTCAAGAACATGGAATCCGACGGCAAGGGTCGCGTGCGTCTGGACTACATGATCCCGGCGCGTGGCCTGATCGGCTTCCAGAATGAATTCCGCACGCTCACCCAGGGCTCGGGCCTGTTGTTCCACGTCTTCGACCACTACGGTCCGAAGGAACAGGGCGCGATCGCCAAGCGCCAGAACGGCGTGATGATCGCGAACGCCCCGGGCATGACGCCCGCGTACTCGCTTGGACCACTGGAAGAGCGCGGACGCCTGTTCGCCGCTGAAGGCGACCAGGTGTACGAAGGCCAGCTGATCGGCATCCACTCGAAGGACAACGACCTGACGGTCAATGCCATCAAGACCAAGCCGCTGACCAACATGCGCGCCTCGGGCAAGGACGAGAACATCAAGCTGACCCCGGCGATCAAGTACACGCTGGAGCAGGCGCTGGACTTCATCGAAGACGACGAGCTTGTCGAGGTGACGCCCAAGGAGATTCGCCTGCGCAAGAAGTTCCTCAGCGAATCGGACCGCAAGCGCGCCTCGCGCGCGGCGTAAGACCGCCGCACATCGGCAATGAACGGCGGCGCATCGGCAACGGTGCGCCGCTTTTCTTTGGGCGGCCAGTGCACCCCAGCGGCTCTCTTGGTTCTTTCGTCGAGAACCGGCCGGCTACTGGCGCGCGAGCCCGATGACGGGCGCGCGCCCATTCGCTTCGTCGGCGGTCGGCACAGCGCGGCCGCCACGTCCGGCAACGTCGCAGCACGAGGAGGCCGGAGCATACTGGGCCCCTCACCCGATGCAGGACCGCCGATGGAAGCCCGCCCCTCTTCGCTGCTCGCGATCGCAACCGCTGTTGCCCTGCTGGCTGGATGCGCACACTCGACCGGCACGTCACCGGTAGCGCGCGCCGCGGCGCCCGAGACTGGCGCAGCGGTGGAGAAGGACGCCACTGCAGCCGACCCGCTGCGCATCGCCGAGGCCGACATCGCGGACGTCGCCGGCCGCATGCAGCGCGGGGAGCTCAGCAGCGAGCAGCTGACCCAGGCCTACCTCGACCGGATTGCCGCGATCGATGACGCGGGCCCGCGCCTCAACGCCGTCATCGAGATCAACCCCGACGCGATCGCCGAAGCGCGGCGTCTCGACGCGGAGCGCCGCGCCGGCACCGTGCGTGGTCCGCTGCACGGCGTCCCCGTGCTCGTAAAGGACAACATCGATGCGACCCCGATGGTGAACTCGGCCGGTTCGATGGCACTGGCCGCGCACCGGCCCAGCAAGGACGCCCCAATCGTGGAAGCGCTCCGTGCGGCCGGTGCGGTGGTTCTCGGCAAAACCAACCTCAGCGAGTGGGCGAACTTCCGCTCGACCCGCTCGACATCGGGATGGAGCGGCCGCGGCGGCCAGACGCGCAATCCCTATGTCCTCGACCGGAGCCCCTGTGGGTCCAGCAGCGGCACCGGCGCGGCGATCGCGGCAAGCCTGGCCACCGTCGGCGTCGGTACCGAAACCGATGGCAGCATCCTCTGCCCCTCCGCGGTCAACGGGCTGGTCGGCCTGAAGCCGACGGTCGGGCTCGTCGGCCGCAGCGGCATCATTCCGATTTCTGCCTCGCAGGACACCGCGGGCCCAATGACGCGCAGCGTTGCGGATGCGGCTGCGCTGCTCGAGGTGCTGGCGTCGGCAAAGGACGCGCAGGACCGCGCAACGACTGAAGTGCCCGCCTCCCCGCGGGACTACACCGCCGCGCTCCGGACCGACGCATTGCGCGGCGCCCGCATCGGCGTGGTGCGCAAGCACGGGGTGAATGCACAACCCGATGTCGATGCGTCGTTCGAGCGCGCGCTGTCGCACCTGCGCGAGGCGGGCGCCGTGCTCGTCGATGTCGAGATTCCGACTGCGGGCAAGTGGAATGCGCCCGAGTTCACCGTGCTCAAGTACGAATTCAAGGACGGTCTCGAGCGCTACCTGCGCGAGAGCGGCGCTCCGGTGAAATCGCTCGCCGAACTGGTCGAGTTCAACCGTGCCAACGCCGGCACGGAGATGCCCTACTTCGGCCAGGAGCTGCTGGAACAAACGCAGTCGCTTGGCGCGCTCGACTCAGCCGAGTACCGCAAGGCGTCCGAGGCGGCCCGGCGGCTGGCAGGCCGCGAGGGGATCGACGCAGCGCTTGCGAAGGACAAGCTTGACGCCCTTGTGGCGCCCACAACCGGACCGGCATGGCCGATCGATCTGGTCAACGGCGACAACTTCACAGGTGCCGGCTATGGCGCCGCCGCGGTATCGGGCTATCCGAGCCTGACTGTTCCGATGGGCAATGCGCGTGGCCTGCCGCTGGGCATCACGTTCATGGGTTCGCGCTGGAGCGAAGCGCGCCTGCTCGGGCTGGGCTATGCATTCGAACAGCGCGCCCGCGAGCGGCGGGCGCCGACGTTCGTGCCGACGCTTCCGTTGCCGTGACCCAGGGCGGACTGGATGAGCCCTGTTACTGCCCTAGCGCGGCCTCATCCAGTCCGGCCGCCCGCAACCCCGCAAGCGGGCGGACCGAGGCGGAACTACTTCAGACCGGCGCGGCCAGCTGCGACTGCTTGCGCACGATCAGCATCGCCACCTCGAGCGCCTGCTCGTAGTTCAGACGCGGGTCGACGCAGGTCCGGTACGCACGCTCGAGATCGAGTTCAGTCAGCTCCCGCGCGCCGCCGAGACACTCGGTTACGTCCTCGCCGGTGAGCTCCAGATGGGCACCGCCCAACCGCGTGCCCGCGGCCGCATGCAGCTCGAAGGACTGCTCCAGCTCGCGTCCGATGTTCTCGAACCGCCGGGTCTTGTAGCCATTCGCGGTCGACTCGGTGTTGCCGTGCATCGGGTCGCAGATCCAGAGCACGCGACGCCCATCGCGGCGGACCGTCTCGAGCAGCGGCGGCAGCTTCTGCGCAATCTGCGTCGCGCCCATGCGGTGGATAAAGGTCAGCCGCCCCGGTTCGTCCTCGGGGTTCAGTATGTCGATGAGCCGCAGCAGCTGGTCCGGTGCCACCGACGGGCCCACCTTGACCGCGATCGGGTTCCGGATGCCGCGGAAATACTCCACGTGCGCGCCTTCGAACGCGGCCGTGCGCATGCCGATCCACGGGAAGTGCGTGCTGAGGTTGAACCACCCCCAATGACGCGGAACCTGCCGCGTCAACGACTCCTCGTACGGCAGCAGCAGCGCTTCGTGCGAGGTGTAGAACTCGACGCGATTGAGGTTGTGCACTTCCTGGCCGGACAGCGTCTCCATAAACCGCACGGCGTCGCCAATCGAGTTGACCATGCGCCGGTACTCGTCCGCGAGCGGCGAGTGACCGACCCAGTTGAGGTTCCAGTATTCCGGGTGGTGGAGGTCAGCGAAACCGCCGTCGATCAGCGCACGGACGAAATTCATCGTCATCGCTGACCGGGCATGCGCTTTGATCATCCGGCGCGGGTCGGGTCGGCGCGCCTCGGCCGTAAACGCCGGGCCATTGACCATGTCGCCGCGATAGCTGGGCAAGGTGACGTCGCCGATGGTTTCCATGTCGGCCGAACGCGGCTTTGCGTACTGTCCGGCAAAGCGTCCGACGCGCACGACAGGCTTGCGCAGTCCATGGACGAGCACGAGGCTCATCTGCAGCAGCACCTTGAGCCGGTTGGAGATCACTTCCGACGTGCACTCCGAGAAGGTCTCCGCGCAGTCGCCCCCCTGCAAGACAAACCGCTTGCCCTCCTGCGCTTCCGCAAGCTGCTGCTTCAGCGCGAGGATCTCCCACGACGTCACCAGCGGCGGCAGGCCGCGCAGCTCCGACAGGGCGGCCGCCAGCTCGTCCGAGTCACCGTAGTGCGGCAGCTGCAGCGCGACCCGCTCGCGCCACGAGGTCGCAGACCATTCTTGCGGAAGGCGGACGGCTTGGACGTTGCGGTCGGAGCTATTCATGCGAAATCCAGGCGATTTAGACGGGTGATTCAGGCGGGCGAAGAGCGGCGGAACGCAGCGAACGCGGACCAAGCCGTGAGGAGAACGAACCACACCAGCGCCCAGGCGGGCATGGACAAGCCCAGGAACGTCCAGTCCACGTTGGCACACTCACCGGAGCCGGTCATGACCCGCCGAACGACACCGGAGATCGGCATGGAATCCAGCATGTAGTCGAGCCCGGGGCCGCACGCAGGCACCTGGTCCGGCGGAAGATTCTGCAAGCGGACGTGATTGCCGGCGATCCCGATGCCGGCCGCTCCCGCGATCAGCCCAAGCACGCCATACGCTCGCCTGCCTCCCGCGCCTCGAGGGGCGTGCACGGCCCCGATGAGGAACACGAGCCCGAGCGCGGCGAACGCGACACGCTGGAAAGTGCACAGCGGGCATGGCTCGAGTCCCAGCTGGAACTGCGCGTAGAACGCGTAGCCAAGCAGTCCGCAACAGACGAAAAAGCCGAGCAACATCTGCAGCCGAAACGACGACGCGACGGGAGGGGAAATCATGGTCGACACCTTAGACATAGGATCCGCCGCACGCAAAGAACTTCCGCGCGACATTCATAGCCGTTGAGCACAGGGACAGCGTGATCGCCGCTCCCCCGAAACGCAAAAAGCCCCGACGAGGTCGAGGCTTTCGCGTCGCCATGCCGGAGCATGGCCAGCAACGGCAGACCTTACTCGGCGACCTGCGGACGATCGACGAGCTCGACATACGCCATCGGAGCATTGTCGCCGGCGCGGAAGCCGCACTTGAGGATGCGCAGGTAGCCGCCCGGACGCTCGCGGTAGCGCGGACCCAGCTCGACGAAAAGTGTACCGACCGCTTCCTTGTCGCGCAGACGCGAGAACGCCAGGCGGCGATTCGCAACGCCATCATTCTTGGCGAGCGTAATGAGCGGCTCCGCAACCCGGCGCAGCTCTTTCGCCTTCGGCAGCGTCGTGCGGATCATGCCGTGCTTGATGAGGGACGCAGCCATATTCGTGAACATCGCATCGCGATGCGCGCTGGTGCGGCTGAACTTGCGTCCGGATTTCTGGTGGCGCATGGATTGGATTCCTGATGAATGGTGAAACCGTTGAACTTCGCTGTCGCCGTCCTGGCGTTCTCACAATGGACTGCGGGTGGTCCGAACCGGCCGTCCCTGACCGGAAATCGCCGCGGATCTTCAGATCCGTCGGCGATGGGTGCTGCCGACAACCGCACCCGCCGAAACGGGGCGCGTCTATCAATGGGCTCAGCCCATCATTCCGTGCGAGGCGATGCCTGCCGGCGGCCAGTTCTCGAGCTTCATGCCGAGCGAAAGACCACGCTGAGCCAGCACTTCCTTGATCTCCGTCAGCGACTTCTTACCGAGGTTCGGCGTTTTCAGCAGCTCCACTTCGGTCTTCTGGATCAGGTCGCCGACGTAGTAGATGCTCTCGGCCTTGAGGCAGTTCGCGGAACGAACCGTGAGCTCAAGATCATCGATCGGACGCAGCAGGATCGGGTCGACGCCGCTCGTGGCCGGCTTCGCCGCGCCGCGATCGCGGTGCGTGAAGTCGCCGAACACCGACAGCTGGTCGGTCAGGATATCCGCAGCCGTGCGGACCGCTTCTTCCGCATCGATGGTGCCGTTGGTCTCGATGTCGATGACCAGCTTGTCCAGGTCGGTGCGCTGCTCGACACGGGCTGCCTCCACGGCGTACGCCACGCGGCGGACTGGGGAGAACGATGCGTCGAGCATTAGGCGACCAATCGCGCGGGTCTCTTCATCCGGGCGACGGCGCGCCGCAGCCGGCTGATAGCCATAGCCACGTTCGATTTTGAGCCGCATGTTAACCGCCGTGTCCTTCGTCAGGTGAGCAATGACGTGCTCACCATTGAGGATCTCGACGTTGTGGTCGGTGCGGATATCGGCCGCGGTAATGATCCCCGGGCCCTGCTTGCTCAGCGTCAGCGTCGCCGTTTCGCCGCTGTGCATACGGATCGCAACGTCCTTGAGGTTCAACAGCACCTCGAGCACGTCCTCCTCCAGTCCCTCGACCGTGGTGTACTCGTGCAGAACGCCATCGATCTCGACTTCGGTGATCGCAAAACCCGGGATCGACGACAGCAGCACCCGGCGCAGCGCATTGCCAAGCGTATGACCGTAGCCGCGCTCAAGCGGCTCGATCACGACCTTCGCGCGATTGCCGTTGAGGCGTTCGATCTGGGGACCGCGGGGACGCAGTACCTGATTGGCGGTAACCGTCATGTTTCGGTGTCTCCAGTGACCACCGCCGCTGGGCGGTGGCTGTTGCTCTTGGAGCTCCCCACGAAGGGAAGCAGCCGACACGCAAAGCGTGCCGGCCAGGATTTGAGGCGTCGAAAGGATTCGACGCCCCGCCGCACATTCCGAATCCGTTACTTCGAGTACAGCTCGACAATCAGCGCTTCGTTGATGTCAGCCGGCAAGTCGGAACGGTCAGGCACAGCCTTGAAGACACCCGCGAACTTCTTGCCGTCGACTTCGATCCAGGACGGCGACAGATCCATCTGCTGGGCAACGGTGAGCGACTCCTGCACGCGGAGCTGCTTCTGCGCGCGCTCACCGAGCGTGATGGAGTCACCGGCCTTGACCTGGTACGACGGCAGATTCACCGGCTTACCGTTGACCATGACGCCGCGATGCGAAACGAGCTGGCGCGCCGCCGGGCGCGTGACGGCGAAGCCCATGCGGTAGACAACGTTGTCCAGCCGCGTTTCGAGGAGCTGAAGCAGGTTTTCACCCGTGTTGCCCTTCTTGGTCGAGGCTTTCTTGTAGTAATTGCGGAACTGGCGCTCCAGAAGGCCGTAGATGCGCTTGACCTTCTGCTTCTCGCGAAGCTGGGTCGCATAGTCCGACAGCTTGCCCTTACGGGCGTTGGGGCCGTGCTGGCCGGGCTTCTGCTCGAGCTTGCACTTAGAGTCGAGCGCACGCGCGGACGACTTGAGGCCGAGGTCGGCGCCTTCGCGGCGCGCGAGCTTACAGGTGGGACCGATATAACGAGCCATGATGTTCTCTGCTCCTCAGCCGCCGCGATTAGACGCGGCGCTTCTTCGGCGGACGGCACCCGTTGTGCGGGATGGGCGTCACGTCGATGATGTTCATGATCTTGTAGCCGACGTTGTTGAGCGAACGCACGGCTGACTCGCGACCGGGGCCCGGGCCCTTGATGCGCACTTCCAGCGCCTTAACGCCGTAGTCGAGCGCAGCACGCCCGGCCTTCTCGGCCGCAACCTGCGCGGCGAACGGGGTCGACTTGCGCGAACCGCGGAACCCTGCCCCACCCGAGGTCGCCCATGACAGCGCGTTACCCTGGCGGTCGGTGATCGTGATAATCGTATTATTGAAAGAAGCATGCACGTGCGCGATACCGTCGGTAACCACGCGCTTGATCTTCTTCTTCGTCTTGTTTGCAGCTGCCGGCTTGGCCATTGTCTGGACCCCTTACTTCTTGATGGCCTTGCGCGGACCCTTACGGGTGCGTGCATTGGTACGGGTGCGCTGGCCGCGCAGCGGTAGGCCGCGACGGTGGCGCAGGCCACGGTAGCTGCCGAGGTCCATCAGACGCTTGATCGACATGCCGATCTCGCGACGAAGGTCGCCCTCAACGACGAACTTGCCGATCTCGCCGCGCAGGCGTTCGACTTCCGGCTCGGACAGATCACGAATCTTGGTGTTCGGCTGAACGCCGGCCGACTCGCACACCTGCTTCGAACGGGTACGGCCAATGCCGTAAATACTCTGCAAGCCAACCCAGACATGCTTCTGGGCAGGCAGATTGACGCCCGCAATACGCGCCATAACGCGATCTCCAACTGGTTTGCCGCCGCCAGGCAAAAGCCCGCGGCGATGGATTCACACGAAGTGAACTCGAAATGTTAACAAGGTTCTGGCGGCTTAAGAAGCCCCGCCCAGCAAAGCTGGAACGGTGCCCGGCATGGGGAGCGTGCCCATGCTCCGGCGACGGTCGCAGTCTGTGCCTTCGGGAAGCCCCTCAGGCCGGGTGCGCTACTCTGGCGCGCCGCGGGACCATGACCACCCGCGCCCAGAACCGCCGCGCGAGTCGCCCTTTCTAGACTTGCGGCGCTTGTTCGCAAGCCCCTTGAAACCGTCGCGCCACTCAGCGGCGCAACTAATGCGGCGGTGCATACCGCCGCGGCTGGATCACGTCCGGCCCGCAAGGCCGCCGCGCGAACCCTTGAGGTTGGCCTTCTTGAGCAGGCTTTCATACTGATGCGACATCAGGTGCGCCTGAATCTGCGCAATAAAGTCCATCACAACGACCACGACAATCAGTAGTGAGGTGCCGCCGAAGTAAAACGAGGTCCCGAGTTGCGTACGCATCACCTCGGGCAGCAAGCACACGATGACCAAATACGTCGCCCCCGCTGCCGTCAAGCGCGTCAGCACCCCGTCAATATAGTCGGCCGTCGCCCTGCCCGGACGGATCCCAGGAATGAGCGCGCCAGACTTCTTGAGGTTGTCGGCGGTTTCCTGCGAGTTGAAAACAAGCGCAGTATAGAAGAACGCGAAGCCCGCGATGAGCGACGCGTAAAGAATCATATGCAGCGGCTCGCCAGGGTTCAGCCACTGGCTCAACTGCAACAGGAAGGAGTTCGAATTCCCTTGCGCGAACCAGGTGGCTGCGGTCGCCGGAAACATCACGATGCTCGACGCGAAAATGGCCGGGATGACACCCGACATGTTGAGCTTCAGCGGCAGGAACGACGACTGGTTCATGTACGCGCTGCGCCCGCCCTGGCGGCGCGCGTAGTTGACCGTGATGCGCCTCTGACCACGCTCTACGAACACGACAAGGAAGGTAAAGATCAGGACGATCGCCACTACGGCAATAGCAGCAAAAGCCGACATGTCGCCGTTACGGATCTGCTCGAACATCCCGAGGATCGCTGAGGGCAGACCAGCGACAATGCCTGCGAAGATGATCAGTGAAACGCCGTTACCGATGCCGCGCTCGGTCACCTGCTCGCCGAGCCACATCAGGAACATCGTGCCGGCGGTCAACGCAATGATCGCGGTCAGCACGAACCCCGGCCCCGGGTTGTACACGACGGGGATGCCCTGGCTCGCCCCACCCGCTTGCAACGCGGTTGCGATACCCCACGCCTGGAAAACAGCCAGCGGGATCGCACCCATACGCGACCACTGATTGATCTTGCGACGCCCCGACTCGCCTTCCTTCTGGATGGCCTTAAGCGTCGGAACGATCTGCACGAGAAGCTGCACGATGATCGACGCCGAGATATACGGCATCACGTTCAGCGCGAGCAGGCTGAAGCGCTCCAGCGCGCCGCCCGAGAACATGTTGAACATGTCCACGATCGTGCCTTGCTGCGTCTCCATTAGCTGCAGCATGGCTTCGGGGTTGACCCCCGGAACCGGAATGTAGCAACCGATGCGATAAACGATTAGAGCGCCGACGACAAACAGCAAGCGCTGGCGGAGCTCGGTGAATTTACCGAGCCCGCCACCGAGGCCCGCCATCGCGTTGCTGCTGCGCGCCATCTACCGCTTACTCCTGGACCTGGCCGCCGGCCGCTTCGATCGCCGCTTTCGCGCCGGCCGTTGCCAGCAGGCCCTTGAGCACGAACTTCTTGGTCACGTCGCCCTTGACGACGATCTTCGCCTGCTTCGCGGTGCTGGGCACCAGCTTGGCAGCCTTAAGCGCCGCAAAGTCCACATCGCCCGCGTCGAGCTTGTCGAGCTGGTACAGAAGCACCTCCGCGGTATCCTTCGACAGCTTCGAACGGAAGCCAATCTTCGGCAGACGGCGCTGCATCGGCATCTGACCGCCTTCGAAGCCGGCCTTGATCTTGCCCTTACCCGAGCGCGCAAAGGAACCCTTATGGCCGCGACCGCAGGTCTTGCCAAGCCCAGAACCGATGCCGCGACCGACGCGCGTGCGCTCCTGGCGTGCGCCCTCGGCGGGCTGCAAAGTGTTGAGACGCATATTGATTACTCCTCGACGCGAACGAGGTAGTGAACCTTATTGATCAGGCCGCGCACCTGCGGGCTGTCCTTGAGTTCACGCACATCGTTGAGCTTGTTGAGCCCGAGCGCACGCACCGACAGGCGGTGACGCGACTGGGTGCCACGCAGACCTTTGACCAGACGCACCTTGACGGTGCCGCCCTCGACTGCCTGGTTCTTAGCCATTGACGAGATCCTCCACCTTCTTGCCGCGCTTGGCCGCGATTGAGGCCGGCGAGTGCATGTCCGTCAGGCCCTTCATCGTCGCGCGCACCAGGTTGATCGGGTTGCGCGAGCCAACGGCCTTGGCAAGCACGTTCTTCACGCCCACAGCTTCGAGCACAGCGCGCATCGCGCCGCCGGCGATGACACCGGTACCTTCTGAGGCAGGCTGCATGAACACCCGTGCAGCACCGTGGCCAGCCTTGACCGAGTGCCAGAGCGTGCCGTTGTTGAGATCCACGTTGGCCATGCTCTTGCGCGCATGCTCCATCGACTTCTGGATCGCGACCGGCACTTCGCGTGCCTTGCCGTAGCCGAAGCCCACTTTGCCCGAGCCGTCGCCGACGACGGTCAGCGCTGTAAAGGTGAACTGGCGACCGCCCTTGACGGTCTTGCTGACGCGATTGACCGCGATCAGCTTCTCGATCATGCCGTCATCAATCTCTTCGCGGTTGCGGTCGCGGCCCCGCGGCGAACGTTCTTCTGCCATTGTCTGAGTCTCGGATATTGAAAGGATTTGCGGCGGTGCCGCTTATCGTTGTGGTCGTGTACCGGTGACTCGCGCGCAGCGGAACCGCCACGCACGCCCAGCGCAATCCGCGCTGGCGGCGGAATGTCCGGCGGATAGCGCCGGACATAAGTGACGATCAGAACTGCAGACCGCCCTCACGCGCTGCATCAGCAAGCGCCTTAATGCGGCCGTGGTACCGGTAGCCCGACCGGTCAAACGCGACCTTCTCGACGCCCGCGGCCCTGGCCTTCTCGGCAATTGAACGGCCGACCTTGGTCGCTGCGTCGATGTTCTTACTGCTGGTCAGCCCATCTTTCACGTCGGCCTGTACGGTGGAGGCCGCCGCCAGCACCTTTGCGCCATCTGCGGTAAAGACCTGGGCATACAGGTGCTGGCCGGTGCGCAGCACCGACAGACGCGGAACGCCGAGCTCGCGGATATGCGCGCGGGTCGACTTGGCACGGCGGAGGCGGGCGATGTTCTTCTTCATGACTTTGTCCTTCGGAAAGCGGATAGGCCTTAGGCCTTCTTGGCTTCCTTGCGAATGATGACTTCACCAGCGTACTTCACGCCCTTGCCCTTGTAAGGCTCCGGCGGACGGAAGCTGCGGATCTTCGCCGCGACCTCGCCCACGCGCTGCTTATCCGCGCCGGCGACCACGATCTCGGTCTGTGTGGGCGTCGTGATCGTGATCCCTTCCGGCGTGTTGAACAGCACCGGGTGGGAAAAACCGAGCGAAAGATTCAGATCCTTGCCCTGCATCGCGGCACGGTAGCCCACGCCCACGAGTTCAAGCTTGCGCTCGAAACCTTCGGACACGCCCTTGACCATGTTCGCGAGAATCGCGCGCAAGGTACCGGTCAGCGGGATGAGCGCGGCGTCCTCGGTCACGAACACGGCATGACCGTCTTCAACCTTGAGATTGATCGCACCCGGCTTCGGCACCGACAACGTGCCCTTCGGGCCCTTGGCGCTGACGGAGTCGGCTTGGACATTGAGCTCGACACCCTTCGGGAGGGCAATCAGCTTCTTGGCAACTCGGGACATTTCTATTCCTCCCTTAAGCCACGAAGCACAAAACCTCTCCGCCGACGCCCTGCTGGCGCGCCTGCGCATCGGTCATGATGCCCTTCGAGGTGGAGATGATGGCGACGCCGAGGCCATTGAGGACCTTCGGAAGCGCGTCCTTGCCGCGGTACTGGCGCAGGCCGGACCGCGAGTAGCGCTCAAGGCGCTCAATCACGGGCTTGCCTTCGTAGTACTTCAGCACGATTTCAAGCTGTGACTTGCCGGGACCGACCTCGGTCACGCGCGAGTCGAGGATGTAGCCTTCGTCCTTGAGGACGCCGGCGATTGCAACCTTGATCTTGGACGACGGCATCTTCACCGTCGGCTTACGGACAGCTGCCGCGTTCTTGATGCGGACCAGCATGTCGGCAATGGGATCAGTCATGCTCATTGAGGTTCACCTTATGAGTAGCACCGATATCCGCGGAATTGCGAATTCAGTTGTAACGCCGCGACCGTAGGGCGCGGCGCTTGAGGCTGGGCTAGCCAGCCACTATAGCAGATTCACCAACTGGCCTTGCGCAAGCCCGGGACGTCGCCGCGCATGGTGGCGGCGCGCAGCATGTTGCGGCCGAGGCCGAACTTGCGATACGTGCCGCGCGGACGACCGGAGAGCTCGCAGCGGTTGCGCTGACGGCTGGGCGACGAGTCGCGCGGCAGCTTCTGCAGCTTAACCACGGCGTCCATCTTGTCCTCGTAAGACGCGTCGGTGCTGGAGATGATCTTCTTCAGCGCCTCACGCTTGGCCGCGTACTGCTTGGCGAGCTTTTCCCGCTTGATCTCGCGGTTGACCATGGAGGTCTTAGCCATTTCAGATTCCTCGAGACTTAGGTACGGAACGGGAAGCGGAACGCTTCCAGCAGCGCGCGGGCTTCCGCGTCGCTCTTCGCCGTGGTCGTGATTGCGATGTCCATGCCGCGCAGTGCGTCGACCTGGTCGAAGTCGATTTCGGGGAAGATGATCTGCTCCTTGACCCCCATGTTGAAGTTGCCGCGGCCGTCAAACGACTTGCCCGAAACGCCGCGGAAGTCGCGGACGCGCGGAAGCGAGATGTTGATCAGACGGTCAAGGAACTCGAACATGTGCGCGCGACGCAGCGTGACCTTACAGCCGATCGGCCAGCCATCGCGGATCTTGAACGAGGCGACCGACACGCGGCTCTTCGTCACGATCGGCTTCTGGCCCGCGACCTTGGTCATGTCGGCGACCGCGTTTTCAAGGATCTTCTTGTTTGTCGCGGCCTCGCCCACGCCCATGTTGAGCGTAATCTTGACCAGGCGCGGCACTTCCATCGGATTCTTGTATCCGAACTTCGCGGTCAGCGCCGGGACGACTTCGTTTTTGTAGAACTCTTCAAGCCGGGTGGTCATTTAAGCATTCCTCAGGCGTCAACCGCCTCGCCGCTGGAGCGGAACACACGCAGTTTGCGTCCATCCTCCAGCACCTTGAATCCAATGCGCTCACCCTTGCCGGTGGCCGGGTTGAAGAGCATGACGTTGGAAATGTGGATCGGCGCTTCGCGCTCGATCACGCCGCCAGGCTGGCCTGCCTGCGGGTTCGGCTTGGTGTGCCGCTTGACGATGTTGATGTTCGAGACGACGACCTTCTCGCCGAGCACGCGCACGACTTCGCCCTGCTTGCCCTTGTCCTTGCCGGTGGTGACGATCACTCGATCGCCCTTGCGGATACGGTTCATATCTATTCCTCCGCTCAGAGCACTTCAGGAGCGAGCGAGACGATCTTCATGAACTTCTCGGAACGCAGCTCGCGGGTCACAGGCCCGAAGATGCGGGTACCGATCGGTTCCTGCTTGTTGTTGAGCAGTACGGCCGCGTTGCCGTCGAAACGGATCAGCGAGCCGTCCGGGCGGCGGACGCCCTTGCGGGTCCGCACCACGACGGCGTCGTACACGTCACCCTTCTTGACCTTACCGCGCGGGATTGCATCCTTTACGGTGACCTTGATGATGTCGCCGATGCCGGCGTAGCGACGCTTGGAGCCGCCGAGCACCTTGATGCACATCAGTTCCTTGGCACCGGAGTTGTCGGCCACGTCGAGGTAGCTTTGCATCTGGATCATGGTTCAGCTCCTCTTACACGGTCGCGCGGCTGACGATCTCAACCACGCTCCAGTTCTTGGTCTTCGACATCGGGGCAATCTCCTTCACTCGCACGATGTCGCCCTCGTTGCAGGCGTTCTCGGCGTCGTGGGCGTGGAGCTTGGTCGAGCGGCGGATGTACTTGCCGTACAGCGCGTGCTTGACCTGGCGCTCGACGAGCACGGTGACGGTCTTGTCCATCTTGTTGCTGACAACCCGGCCTTCAACCGTGCGCAGCGCCTTCTCTGTATTGTTGTCGGTCATGGCGGGTCCTTACTTCTTCTGACCCAGCAGCGTGTTGACGCGCGCGATTTCGCGGCGCACACGGCGGGTCTCGTGGGTCTTGGCGAGCTGGCCGGTCGCCTTCTGCATGCGGAGAGCAAAGCTCTCCTTATGCAGCTCGGCGAGGTGAGCCTGGAGCTCGGCAGCCGACTTTTCGCGCATTTGCTTGAGTTCCATCAGCGCACCGTACGGGTCACGAACTGGGTGGTCACCGAGAGCTTGGCGGCGGCCAGGCGGAACGCTTCACGAGCGACGTCCTCGGCCACACCCTCGATCTCGTAAATCATTCGACCGGGCTGGATCTGTGCGACCCAGTACTCGACGTTGCCCTTACCGGAGCCCATTCGGACCTCGATCGGCTTCTTGGTGATCGGCTTGTCGGGAAACACGCGGATCCACATCTTGCCGCCACGCTTCACGTAGCGGCTGATGGAACGGCGAGCAGCCTCGATCTGGCGAGCGGTGAGCTGGCCGTGGCTGGTCGCCTTAAGGCCGTACTCACCAAAGCTGACGGCATTGCCGTTCCAGCTCAGGCCCTCGTTGCGGCCCTTGTGCACCTTGCGGTACTTGGTTCGCTTGGGTTGCAGCATGACGAATTACCTCGCTTCGCGGGCCGGGCGGGCCGGACGGTCGTTGCGGTCGCGACGGTCGCCACGATCACCGCGGTCACCACGCTCGTTGCGCGGGCTGTCGTCCGGCTTCTCCTGGCCAACCTGGGAGAAATCGAAGATCTCGCCCTTGTAGACCCACACCTTGATGCCGATGATCCCGTACGTGGTCTTCGCTTCCGCAAAACCGTAGTCGATGTCGGCACGCAATGTATGCAGCGGAACGCGGCCTTCGCGGTACCACTCGGAACGGGCGATTTCCGCACCGTTGAGGCGGCCGGCAACGTTGACCTTGATGCCAAGAGCTCCGAGGCGCATCGCGTTGCCCACGGCACGCTTCATCGCGCGGCGGAACATGATGCGACGCTCGAGCTGCTGCGCGATCGACTCTGCAACCAGTTGGGCGTCGAGCTCGGGCTTGCGTACCTCGGTCACGTTGATGTGCGCCGGAACGCCCATCACTTCGCTGACCTCGCGCCGCAGCTTCTCGATGTCCTCACCGCGCTTGCCGATCACGACGCCCGGACGGGCGGTGTGGATCGTCACGCGGGCGTTGTTTGCCGGACGCTCGATGAAGATGCGGGAGATACCGGCCTGTGCCAGCTTCTTGCGAAGCATGTCGCGGACCTTGAGGTCGGCAGCCAGGTACTCGGCGTACTGCTTCTTACCGGCGAACCACTTCGAGTTCCAGTCCTTGGAAATGCCAAGGCGGATGCCGGTGGGATGAACTTTATGACCCATTAGTCTGACTCCGCCTTACTTGCCAGCGCCCACAACCACAGTGATGTGGCTGGTGCGCTTGAGGATGCGGGTGCCGCGGCCTTTTGCCCGCGCCATGAAGCGCTTGAGGGCGGGACCTTCGTCCACCATGATGGTCTTGACGCGCAGTTCGTCGACGTCGGCGCCCTGGTTGTTTTCCGCGTTCGCGATGGCGGACTCGACGACCTTGCGGATCATCTGGGCAGCCTTCTTGTCCGAGAACTTCAGCAGGTTGACGGCGCGCTCTGCGGACAGACCGCGCACCTGGTCGGCGACCAGGCGGGCCTTCTGCGGGGAGATGCGCGCGGTGCGCAGGATGGCTTTCGCTTCCATTGTCATCTCCTTAGCGACCCGACTTCTTGTCGCCGCCGTGACCCTTGAAGGTACGGGTCAAGGCGAATTCGCCAAGCTTGTGGCCAACCATGTTCTCGTTGACCAGCACGGGGATGTGGTTCTTGCCGTTGTGCACGGCGATCGTGAAACCAACCATCTCGGGCAGGATCATCGAGCGACGCGACCAGGTCTTGATCGGCTTCTTGTTGTTGCCGGCCGTCTCCACCTTCTTCATCAGGTGGTGGTCGACGAACGGGCCTTTCTTAAGTGAACGTGCCATGGCCGGTTAGCTCCTACGATCGCGCACGATGAACTGCGTGGTGCGCTTGTTCTTGCGGGTCTTGTAACCCTTGGTCGGCACGCCCCACGGCGTGACCGGATGCGGGTTACCCTGGCCGGCCTTGGCTTCACCACCGCCGTGCGGATGGTCGACGGGGTTCATGGCCGCACCGCGAACGGTCGGCTTGACGCCGCGCCAGCGCTTCGCGCCAGCCTTGCCGAGCTTCTCGAGGTTGTGCTCGTCGTTGCCGACTTCGCCGATGGTTGCCGCGCACTCAACCGGAACCTTACGCATCTCGCCCGAACGCAGACGAAGCGTGGCGTAGCCCTGCTCGCGAGCGACCAAGTAGGCGCTGGCGCCGGCGGCGCGTGCCAACTGGGCGCCCTTGCCCGGCTTCATCTCGACGCAGCACACCGTGGTGCCGACCGGGATATTGGTCAGCGGCAGCGTGTTGCCGACGCGGATCGGCGCGTCACGGCCGGCGATCACCTGGTCGCCGTCCTTGAGGCCCTTCGGCGCGATGATGTAACGACGCTCGCCGTCGACGTAGCACAGCAGAGCGATGTGCGCGGTACGGTTGGGGTCGTACTCGATGCGCTCGACGCGAGCCGGGATGCCCTGCTTATCGCGCTTGAAATCGATGATGCGATAGTGCTGCTTGTGGCCACCACCAATGTGACGGGTGGTGATGCGGCCATGGTGGTTACGGCCGCCGGTCTTACCCTGCTTTTCAAGGAGCGGCGCGTGCGGCGCACCCTTGTGCAGACCCGGAGTCACCACGCGGACCATCGAACGACGGCCGGGGGAGGTGGGCTTGAAAGTCATCAATGCCATGGGTAATTCCTCAGGCCGTGGCCATCACGTCGATCGACTGGCCTTCTGCCAGCTTCACGTACGCCTTGCGCCAGTCAGCGCGGCGGCCCATGCGGAACTTGAAGGCCTTGTTCTTGCCCTTCACGTTCGCAACGTTGACCGCTTCGACTTTCACGCCAAACAGCTTTTCCACGGCGACCTTGATGTCGGCCTTGGTAGCGTCCGTCGCGACTTCGAAGACGTATTGGTTGGAGACTTCCTGCAGGCGCGCGGTCTTCTCGGACACGCGCGGCGCGCGGATGATGCTGTAGAGCTTGGCGTCGTTCATGCCAGCCACTCCTCGATCTTCTTCACCGCCTCGGTGGTGAACACGACCGAGTCCGCGCCGACTAGGGCAACCGGATCCAGGCCCTGAACGTCACGCACTTCGACGTACGGCAGGTTGCGGGCCGAGAGGTAGAGATTCTCGGTCGCGTCTTCAGTGACGATCAGCGGGCGCTTGCCGACTTCGAGCCCCTGAAGCTTCTCGATCAGACCCTTGGTCTTCGGCGCGTCGAGTTCGAACGACTCGACTACCTTGATGCGGCCCTGACGGTTGAGCTCGGAGAGGATCGCGGAAATCGCGGCGCGATACATCTTGCGGTTGACCTTCTGCGAGAAGTTGCGCGGCTTCGCCGCGAACGTCACGCCGCCGCCGACAAAGATCGGAGCCGTCAGTGCGCCGTGACGCGCGCCGCCGCCCTTCTGCTTCTTCGACTTCTTGGTCGTGCCGTTGACTTCCGAACGGGTCTTCTGCGCCTTGGTGCCAGCGCGACCGGCGTTGCGATATGCAACGACAACCTGATGAACCAGGTCCTCGCTGAATTCGCGGCCAAAGATCGCGTCGGAGACCGACAGCGTATTGCTGCTATTGGTGATGGCGAGTTCCATCGTCATCTCTCCTTATGCCTTGCTCGACGGACGCACGATCACGTCGCCGCCCGGAGCACCCGGCACTGCACCCTTGATCGCGATCAGGCCGCGCTCGGCGTCGACCTTGACCACTTCCAGGCGCTGCGTCGTCTGCTGCACATCACCCATGTGACCGGACATCTTCTTCCCCGGAAACACGCGACCCGGTGTCTGACGCTGACCGATCGAGCCCGGGGCGCGATGCGAAAGCGAGTTACCGTGGGTCGCGTCGCCCATCCGGAAGTTCCAGCGCTTGATTGTGCCCTGGAAGCCCTTGCCCTTCGTAACGCCCTGGACGTCAACGATCTGGCCCGGCTGGAAGATGTCGGCCTTGATCTCGCCGCCGACTTCGAAACCACCGATCTGGTCGGCCTCGACGCGGAGCTCCCACAGGCCGCGACCCGCCTCGACCTTAGCCTTAGCGAGATGACCGGCCTCCGGCTTGTTGACGAGTGCTGCGCGACGCACACCAACGGTCACCTGCACGGCGCTGTAGCCATCGGTGTCTGTGGTCTTGATCTGGGTGATGCGGTTCGGGGTCGCTTCGATCAGCGTCACCGGGACGGACTTGCCGTCTTCGGTGAAGAACCGGCTCATGCCGGCCTTGCGGCCGACGATGCCCAACGAATACTTCTTCGCGGTCATGGTGATGGCCTCAGGTCAGCTTGATCTGAACGTCGACGCCGGCCGCGAGCTCAAGCTTCATGAGCGCGTCCACGGTCTTGTCGTTCGGATCGACGATGTCGAGCACGCGCTTGTGCGTGCGGGTCTCGTACTGGTCGCGCGCGTCCTTGTCGACGTGCGGCGAAGTAAGAATGGTGTAGCGCTCGATCTTGGTCGGCAGCGGGATCGGGCCACGCACTTGCGCGCCGGTCCGCTTGGCCGTTTCGACGATCTCGCTGGCCGAGCGGTCGATCAAACGATGATCGTACGCCTTGAGCCGAATTCGGATCTTTTGGTCCGCCATGACGGGATTCCTTCGTTAAAGAGCGACGGACGGTGGCGGCGTCATGCGCCCCGCCCCACGGTTGCTGCGCATGCGGCCGAAAGGCCTGCAATACGCGAAAAACAAGGCAGGCCAGTTTCCCGGCCCGCCCAGACAGAAAAGTATAAGGCGCGTGAAGCGACCGTACAACCCGCGTCTCGCGGAGTGCCGGATCTGCCTTACGACCTTCCCTGTCGGGCGAATACGAGGAGCGTCCTGCCCCTCATTTCGCTGGTCCCCTAGCGGGGTCCGCGATTCTAGCGTGCCCCGTGTGTAAAAAGGAAGAGGGGCGGCGCAATCGCCGCCCCTCTTCTTGGTTCTGCGTGCGACCGAGCGGCCTCTCGGCCGCTTCGCCTTACTTGATGATCTTCGCCACCACGCCGGCGCCGACGGTGCGGCCGCCCTCGCGGATTGCAAAGCGCAGACCTTCGTCCATCGCGACCGGGTTGATCAGCGTGACCACCATCTTCACGTTGTCGCCCGGCATCACCATCTCGACGCCTTCGGGCAGCTGGACGGCGCCGGTGATGTCGGTGGTGCGGAAGTAGAACTGCGGACGGTAGCCCTTGAAGAACGGCGTGTGGCGGCCGCCCTCGTCCTTGCTCAGCACGTAGACTTCGGCTTCGAAGTCGGTGTGCGGCTTGATCGAACCCGGCTTGCACAGCACCTGGCCGCGCTCGACGTCGTCGCGCTTCGTGCCGCGCAGCAGCAGACCGGCGTTGTCGCCTGCCTGACCCTGGTCGAGCAGCTTGCGGAACATCTCGACGCCGGTGACCGTGGTCTTCTGCGTGGCGCGGATGCCGACGATTTCGATTTCGTCGCCGACCTTGATGATGCCGCGCTCGATACGACCGGTGACAACCGTGCCGCGACCGGAGATCGAGAACACGTCTTCGACCGGCATCAGGAACGGCTTGTCGATGTCACGCTCGGGCTCGGGGATGAACGTGTCGAGCGCGTCGACGAGCTTAAGGATCGCCGGCACGCCGATCTCGCTCTGGTCGCCTTCCAGCGCCAGGCGGGCCGAACCGTGGATGATCGGGGTGTCGTCGCCCGGGAAGTCGTACTTCGTGAGCAGCTCACGCACTTCCATTTCGACCAGCTCGAGCAGCTCGGCGTCGTCGACCATGTCAGCCTTGTTCAGGAACACGACGATGTACGGCACACCGACCTGACGCGAGAGCAGGATGTGCTCGCGGGTCTGCGGCATCGGACCGTCAGCGGCCGAGCACACCAGGATCGCGCCGTCCATCTGCGCCGCACCGGTGATCATGTTCTTGACGTAGTCGGCGTGGCCCGGGCAGTCAACGTGCGCGTAGTGACGGTTGGCCGATTCGTACTCGACGTGTGCGGTCGAGATCGTGATGCCGCGCGCCTTCTCTTCCGGCGCCGCGTCGATCGCGTCGTATGCCTTGAACTCGCCGCCAAAACGCTCGGCGCCCACCTTCGTCAGCGCCGCCGTCAGCGTCGTCTTGCCGTGGTCAACGTGACCGATCGTGCCCACGTTCACGTGGGGCTTGGTGCGCTCGAACTTACCCTTGGCCATGCTGGCTAACCTCTTCGATTGTTATTCGTTGTGGAGCGCGGGCCGGCAGTCGCCGACCCGCTTCGTACGGATGGATCAGTTCTTCTTCACCACGGCTTCGGCGATGTTTGCCGGCGCCTCGGCATAGTGGTCGAACTCCATCGTGAAGGTTGCGCGGCCCTGCGACATCGAGCGCAGGGACGTGGCGTAACCGAACATCTCGCCCAGCGGGATCATCGCGTTGATGACCTTGCCCGACGGCGTGTCGTCGGAGCCCTGCAGGATGCCGCGACGACGGCTCACGTCGCCCATCACGTCGCCGAGGTAATCCTCCGGCGTCACGATCTCGACCTTCATGATCGGCTCCAGCAGAACCGGGC
This sequence comes from Lysobacter korlensis, assembly GCF_042434515.1. Classification (NCBI taxonomy): domain Bacteria; kingdom Pseudomonadati; phylum Pseudomonadota; class Gammaproteobacteria; order Lysobacterales; family Lysobacteraceae; genus Lysobacter; species Lysobacter korlensis. The sequence continues at coordinate 1,170,100 of NZ_JBHLTG010000001.1, read as the reverse complement.
TCGCCTTGTGGAAGCCATCCTTGAAGCCCATCGAACCGGCAATCTTGAACGCCATTTCCGACGAGTCGACTTCATGGTACGAACCGTCGACCAGCTTCACCTTGACGTCGACGATCGGGTAGCCCGCGAAAATGCCGTTCGCAACTGCTTCCTGGATGCCCTTGTCTACCGCCGGGATGTATTCCTTCGGCACGACGCCACCGACGATCGCGTTCTCGAAGGTGTAGCCGAGGCCGCGCTCCTGCGGCTCGATCTCGAGCCACACGTGACCGAACTGACCCTTGCCGCCGGACTGACGCACGAACTTGCCTTCGGCCTTGACGGCCTTGCGGATCGTTTCGCGGTACGCAACCTGCGGCTTGCCGACGTTCGCCTCGACGTTGAACTCGCGCTTCATGCGGTCGACGAGGATCTCGAGGTGCAGCTCGCCCATACCCGAGATGATTGTCTGGCCAGATTCCTCGTCCGTACGAACACGGAAGCTGGGATCTTCTTGGGCCAGGCGGCCAAGGGCGAGACCCATCTTTTCCTGGTCGGACTTGGTCTTCGGTTCGACGGCCATCGAGATGACCGGCTCCGGGAACACCATGCGCTCGAGCGTGATGATCTTGTCCTGCGAGCACAGCGTGTCGCCCGTGGTCACGTCCTTCAGGCCGACCGCGGCGGCGATGTCGCCCGCGCGGACTTCCTTGATCTCGTCACGGTTGTTCGCGTGCATCTGAAGGATTCGGCCCACACGCTCCTTCTTCGACTTGACCGGGTTGTACACCTGGTCGCCAGAGTTGAGCACGCCGGAGTACACGCGGAAGAACGTGAGCGAACCCACGAACGGGTCCGTCATGATCTTGAACGCGAGCGCCGAGAAGGGCTCGGTGTCGGACGCCTTACGGCTGTCTTCCTTCTCGTTGTCGTCGATGCCCTGCACCGGCGGCCGGTCGGCCGGCGACGGCAGCAGGTTGATGACGCCGTCAAGCATCGCCTGGACGCCCTTGTTCTTGAACGCAGTGCCGCAGAACACGGGAACGATCTCGACGCGCAGCGTACGCTCACGCAGGCCCGAAATGACCTCGGCCTCGGACAAATCGCCCTCATTGAGGTACTTATCCATTAGCTCTTCGGAGGCCTCGGCGGCGGCTTCAACCATGAAGCTACGCGCGTCGGTCGCGATGTCGACGAGTTCGGCCGGGATGTCGCGGTATTCGAACTTCGTGCCCTGCGAAGCGGTATCCCAGTGGATCGCCTTCATCTTGAGCAGGTCGACGACGCCTTCGAAGTTGTCTTCGGCGCCGATCGGCACTTGCATCGGCACCGGGTACGCGCCGAGGCGGGACTTCAGCTGCTCGACGACCTTGTCGAAGTTCGCGCCGGTACGGTCCATCTTGTTGACGAACGCCATGCGCGGCACCGAGTACTTGTTGGCCTGGCGCCAGACTGTCTCCGACTGGGGCTGCACGCCGCCGACGGCGCACAGCACGAACACCGCGCCGTCGAGCACGCGCAACGAACGCTCGACTTCGATCGTGAAGTCGACGTGCCCCGGGGTGTCGATGATGTTGAAGCGATGCTCCGGCAGGGACTTGTCCATGCCCTTCCAGAACGCGGTCGTCGCGGCCGACGTAATGGTGATGCCGCGCTCCTGCTCCTGCTCCATCCAGTCCATCGTCGCGGCACCTTCGTGCACTTCGCCGATCTTGTGGCTGACACCGGTGTAGAACAGGATGCGCTCGGATGTGGTGGTTTTGCCGGCATCAATGTGGGCCATGATGCCGAAGTTGCGGTAACGCTCGATGGGAGTGGTGCGAGCCACGGGACCCTCTCGTAAGTTTTGGGATTCCAAATGGCCGGACGCCGCCTCGTGGGCGGCCTCCGGTTCGCGCGGCAGCGTTTCGCCGCCGCGTCAGAGCTCCTTGGAGCCCTGCTGTGAACCCCCGATTCCGGGGGCTCAGATCACCAGCGGTAGTGCGCGAACGCCTTGTTCGCTTCCGCCATACGGTGGGTCTCTTCACGCTTCTTGATCGCGCCACCGCGATTTTCGGAGGCGTCGATCAGCTCAGCTGCGAGCTTGCGCGGCATGCTGTTCTCGCCGCGCTTGCGAGCGGAATCGATCAGCCAGCGCATCGCCAGCGCCATGCGGCGGGACGCGCGCACTTCGACCGGCACCTGATACGTGGCACCACCGACGCGACGGGACTTAACCTCGACGGCAGGAGCAACGTTGCTGAGCGCCTTCTCGACGAGCTCGACGGCATTGGCGTTCTTTTCGTTGATCACATCCATAGCGCCATAGACGATCTTTTCAGCGATCGACTTCTTGCCGCTCAGCATGACCATATTGATGAAGCGCGCGATCGTTTCGCTGCCGTGCTTGGGGTCGGGCAGGACCGAACGCTGCGGGGTGGAGCCTTTACGCGACATGGGCGTTCACTCGATTTGATTCGTGGATCGCGGCAAGCGGCGCGGAGCAAACCTCCGCCGCGCTCGGCCGCACACAATGATTAGGACTTCGGACGCTTCGCGCCGTACTTGGAGCGACCCTGGCGGCGCTTTGCGACACCGGCGGCGTCGAGCGAGCCACGCACGGTGTGGTAGCGCACGCCCGGCAGGTCCTTGACGCGGCCGCCACGGATCAGCACCACGGAGTGCTCCTGCAGGTTGTGCCCTTCGCCGCCGATGTACGAGATGACCTCGTAACCGTTGGTCAGACGGACCTTAGCGACCTTGCGCAGGGCCGAGTTCGGCTTCTTCGGGGTGGTCGTGTAGACGCGGGTGCAGACGCCGCGACGCTGCGGGCAGTTTGCCAGCGCCGGTGACGTGCTCTTGTAGGTTTCAGGGCTGCGCGGCTTGCGCACCAACTGATTGATCGTCGCCATCAGGAACTCTTTGAAGAAGGCCGACCGGCCTTTCGTGAAAACGAGCGGCGGACAGGCACGCCCAGTCCGCCGAGACGAAAAAGTATAGCCCGCGGCGGACGTTTCCGTCAACGCGAGCTACACATGCGAGTCCGGCGGCCTTACGGCTGCGCCCGACTCTTCAGCGATCCCGCCCGTCCTGGGCCCAAGACGAGGCGCTCCATGCGCCTCATTTGGTGATCTGGGCCGGTACGTGTACCGGCCGGGGTTTAACTAACCGCGCGATTGTATTACGAAGCGCTCGATTCTTCACCTGCCTCGATCATTGCCGATGCGTCGGCAGTGACCGGCGCCGCCAAAGTCTCGAGTTCGGACTCGGTGAGTCCGGTGGCGTCGCGACGGCGGTTGGTGTGATACGCGAGACCGGTACCGGCCGGGATCAGACGGCCAACGATCACGTTCTCCTTGAGACCGCGCAGGCTGTCTCGCGTACCGCGCACAGCGGCCTCGGTCAGCACGCGGGTGGTCTCCTGGAACGACGCAGCCGAGATGAACGACTCGGTTGCAAGCGAGGCCTTGGTGATGCCCAACAGCACGGGCTCGTACTTGGCGAGAATCTCGCCACGGGCGTTCAGGCGGGCGTTTTCCTCGATCAGACGCTGACGCTCGACCTGTTCGCCATTGAGGAACTTGCTGTCGCCCTGGTCAGTGATCTCGACCTTGCGCAGCATCTGGCGAACGATCACCTCAATGTGCTTGTCGTTGATCTTCACGCCCTGCAGGCGGTAGACGTCCTGGATTTCTTTGGTGAGGTACACGGCCAGCGGCTCGACACCCAGCAGACGCAGGATGTCCTGCGGGCTCGGCTCGCCGTCCACCACGGTCTCGCCCTTCTCTACGTGCTCGCCTTCGAACACGATGATCTGGCGGTACTTCGGGATCAGCTCCTCGTGCTCCTCGCCGTCAAGCGGCTTGATGATGAGGCGCTGCTTGCCCTTGGTGTCCTTGCCGAAGCTGACGATGCCAGAGATCTCGGCGAGGATCGCCGGGTCCTTTGGCTTGCGCGCTTCAAACAGGTCGGCCACGCGCGGCAGACCACCGGTGATGTCGCGGGTCTTCGATGCTTCCTGCGGGATCTTGGCGACCACGTCGCCCACGCCGACCGGCGCGCCATCCTGCAGGTTGACGATCGAGCGCGGCGGCAGCATGTACTGGGCCGGCAGATCGGTGCCGGGAATCTGCAGATCCTTGCCGTCCTTGTCGACGATGCGCACGATCGGGCGAAGGTCCTTCGCCTGGGTGCCACGACGCTTCGGGTCGGTGATCTCGCGCGACGCCAGGCCGGTCAGCTCGTCGGTCTTCTCGATGACGGTGACGCCATCGATGAAGTCGATGAAGCGGATGAAGCCTGCGACTTCCGAGACGATCGGGTGGTTATGCGGATCCCAGTTGGCGACCTGCTGGCCGGCACGAAGTTCGGAGCCGTCCTTGACCGTGATCGTCGCACCGTACGGCAGCTTGTAACGCTCGCGCTCACGACCGTGGTTGTCGAGCACGGACAGCTCGCCCGAGCGCGACACCGCGACTAGGTGGCCGTTCGCGTGTTCAACGTGCTTGAGGTTGTTGAATTTGATCGAGCCCGTCGTCTTGACCGTGACGTTGTCGATCGCAGCCGCTCGCGACGCCGCACCACCGATGTGGAACGTACGCATCGTGAGCTGCGTACCCGGCTCACCGATCGACTGCGCCGCAACGACGCCCACGGCCTCGCCGTGATTGACGAGATGACCACGGCCAAGGTCACGGCCGTAGCACGACGAGCAAACGCCGAACGAGCTTTCGCAGGTGATCGTCGAGCGCACCTTGATCAGCTGAACGCCGGCGTCCTCAAGCTTCTGCACCCACTGCTCGTCGAGCAGCGTATTGCGGGTAACGATCGGATCCTCGTCGTTGCCCGGCAGGAACACGTCCTCGGCCACCACACGGCCCAGCACGCGATCGCGCAGCGGCTCGACCACGTCGCCGCCTTCGACGATCGGGGTCATCATCAGACCCTCGACGGTGCCGCAGTCGGTTTCGGTGATCACCACGTCCTGCGCCACGTCGACGAGTCGGCGGGTGAGGTAACCCGAGTTCGCCGTCTTCAGCGCGGTATCCGCGAGGCCCTTACGGGCGCCGTGGGTCGAGATGAAGTACTGCAGGACGTTCAGGCCTTCGCGGAAGTTCGCGGTGATCGGCGTTTCGATGATCGAGCCGTCCGGCTTGGCCATCAGGCCGCGCATACCGGCAAGCTGACGGATCTGCGCCTGCGAACCACGCGCACCGGAGTCGGCCATGATGTAGATCGAGTTCATGGACTTCTGCGGGACACGCTCGCCCTTCGCGTTGGTCACCGTATCGGTGCCGATCGCGTCCATCATCGCCTTGGCCACGCGCTCGTTCGTGCGCGACCAGATGTCGACGACCTTGTTGTAGCGCTCGCCGGCGGTGACCAGGCCCGACTGGTACTGCTGCTGGATTTCCAGCACTTCGGTCTCGGCCTCGTCGAGGATGCCCTTCTTCTCGTCCGGGATGATCATGTCGTCGATGCCGATCGACACGCCGGCACGCGTGGCGTACGCGAAGCCGGTGTACATCAGCTGGTCGGCGAACACGACCGTGTCCTTCAGGCCGAGCATGCGGTAGCAGGAGTTGATCAGGCGGCTGATGTTCTTCTTGGTCAGTTCGACGTTCGCGAGCGCGAACGGCAGGCCTTCCGGAAGCACTTCATGCAGCAGCGCGCGACCGACCGTCGTATCGACGATCGAAGTCTTGCGCTCGCGCGATCCGTCTTCCTGGATCACGGACTCGGTGATGCGGACCTTGCACTTGGCATGCAGCTCGACGACGCGGTTGTCGTACGCGCGCTTGACCTCGGCGACGTTCGCGAAGGCCATGCCCTCGCCCTTCTTGTTCTCGAGGGCGCGAGTCATGTAGTACAGGCCGAGCACGACGTCCTGCGACGGCACAATGATCGGCTCGCCGTTCGCCGGCGACAGGATGTTGTTCGACGCCATCATCAGCGCGCGTGCTTCCAGCTGTGCCTCGAGGCTCAGCGGGACGTGCACGGCCATCTGGTCACCGTCGAAGTCGGCGTTGAATGCCGTACACACGAGCGGATGCAGCTGGATCGCCTTGCCTTCGATGAGGACCGGCTCGAACGCCTGGATGCCAAGACGGTGCAGCGTCGGAGCGCGGTTCAGAAGCACCGGATGCTCGCGGATCACCTCTTCGAGGATGTCCCACACTTCCGCCTCTTCACGCTCGACGAGCTTCTTCGCGGCCTTGATCGTCGTGGCGAGGCCACGGCGCTGCAGCTTGGCGAAGATGAAGGGCTTGAAGAGCTCAAGCGCCATCTTCTTCGGCAGGCCGCACTCGTGCAGGCGCAGCGTCGGACCGACCACGATGACCGAACGGCCGGAGTAGTCCACGCGCTTGCCGAGCAGATTCTGGCGGAAACGGCCCTGCTTGCCCTTGATCATGTCGGCGAGCGACTTGAGCGGGCGCTTGTTGGTACCGGTGATCGCACGGCCGCGGCGACCGTTATCCATCAGGGCGTCGACCGACTCCTGCAGCATGCGCTTTTCATTGCGCACGATGATGTCCGGCGCGCTGAGTTCGAGCAGGCGGCGCAGGCGGTTGTTGCGGTTGATGACGCGGCGGTACAGGTCGTTGAGATCCGACGTCGCGAAGCGGCCGCCGTCCAGCGGGACCAGTGGACGCAGATCCGGCGGCAGCACCGGCAGCACGGTCATGACCATCCACTCCGGGCGGTTGCCGGACTCGATGAAGGCCTCGATCAGCTTGATGCGCTTGGTCAGCCGCTTGAGCTTGGTCTCCGAACCGGTCGAGGCGATGTCCTCACGCAACTGGATCATCTCGGACTGCAGGTCGATCGTGCGCAGCAGGTCGTACACGGCTTCGGCGCCCATCGCGGCTTCGAAGTCGTCGCCGTGCTCCTGGCGGGCCTGCATGAACTGCTCTTCGTTGAGCAGCATTCCGCGCTCGAGCGGAGTCAGGCCCGGCTCGGTCACGACATACGCTTCGAAGTAGAGGATGCGCTCGATGTCGCGCAGTGTCATGTCGAGCATCAGGCCGATGCGCGACGGCAGCGACTTGAGGAACCAGATGTGCGCGACCGGGCTGGCCAGGTCGATGTGGCCCATGCGCTCGCGTCGCACCTTGGCCAGGGTCACTTCCGTGCCGCACTTCTCGCAAACCACGCCGCGGTGCTTCATGCGCTTGTACTTGCCGCACAGGCACTCGTAGTCCTTGATCGGACCGAAGATCGCCGCGCAGAACAGGCCGTCACGCTCGGGCTTGAACGTACGGTAATTGATCGTTTCGGGCTTCTTGACCTCGCCGAAGGACCACGAGCGGATCAGCTCCGGGGACGCGAGCGCGATCTTGATCGCGTCGAAGTCGAGCGCCGGGCGCTGCTGGTTGAACAGATTGAGCAGGTCTTTCATTTTGTTCTCCAAGCGGAGGAATTCGTCAGGAACCGGAAATCACCGGAGGTGGCTCGCAGGCGCGCATCAAGCAGCGCCTGCGAGCCGGGTCGGCACTCAGTCCTCTTCGAGCTCCATGTTGATCGCGAGCGAACGGATTTCCTTCACCAGCACGTTGAAGGACTCCGGCATGCCCGCGACCATTTCGTACTCGCCGTCGACGATGTTCTTGTACATCTGGTTGCGGCCCTGCACGTCGTCGGACTTCACCGTCAGCATTTCCTGCAGGGTGTAGGCCGCGCCGTAGGCTTCCAGTGCCCAGACTTCCATCTCACCGAAGCGCTGGCCACCGAACTGCGCCTTGCCGCCCAGCGGCTGCTGGGTGACGAGCGAGTACGGACCAGTCGAACGCGCGTGCATCTTGTCGTCGACCAGGTGGTTGAGCTTCAGCATGTGCATGTAGCCGACCGTCACCGGGCGTTCGAACGCCTCGCCCGTGCGTCCGTCATGCAGGATCGTCTGGCCGCTGCTCGGCAGTTCCGCGAGTTCGAGCATGCGCTTGATCTCGAACTCCGCCGCACCGTCGAACACCGGCGTCGCCATCGGGACGCCATCGGTGAGGTTCTTCGCCAGCGTGAGCAGTTCCTGATCGCTGAACTGCGTCAGGTCGACGCGCTCGCCCACCACGTCGTTGTCGTGGTTGTAGATCTGGTCGAGGAAGGCACGCAGCTCGGTGACCGCGGCCTGAGCCTCGATCATGCGCTGGATCTTCGCGCCCAGCCCCTTCGCCGCCCAACCCAAGTGAACCTCGAGGATCTGCCCGATGTTCATACGCGACGGCACGCCGAGCGGGTTGAGCACGATGTCGACAGTCTGGCCGTCGGCCATGTACGGCATGTCCTGCACGGGCACGATCGTCGAGACGACACCCTTGTTGCCGTGGCGGCCTGCCATCTTGTCGCCCGGCTGGATGCGGCGCTTAACGGCCAGGAACACCTTGACCATCTTGAGCACGCCCGGAGCGAGGTCGTCGCCCTGCGTGATCTTGCCGCGCTTGTCGGCGAAGCGCTTCTCGAACTCGGCCTTGTGGGCTTCGATCTGCTTCTGCGCGCGCTCAATCGCCTCGACTGCGTCCTCGTCCTTCATGCGCAGCGTGAACCAGTCCGAACGCTTGAGGCCGTCGAGCACGAGGCTGGTGACGGTCTCACCCTTCTTCAGGCCGGCGCCGCCGTTGGCGGTCTTGCCGATCAGCTGGCTGCGCAGACGGTCGAAGATCGCCGCTTCGAGGATGCGGTACTGGTCGTCGAAGTCCTTCTTGACGCGACGGATCTCGGACTCCTCGATCTGGCGCGCACGCTTGTCCTTCTCGATGCCGTCGCGGGTGAAGACCTGCACGTCGATGACGGTGCCGTCCATGCCCGGCGGCACGCGCAGCGAGCTGTCCTTAACGTCGGACGCCTTCTCGCCGAAGATCGCGCGCAGCAGCTTCTCTTCCGGCGTCAGCTGGCTCTCGCCCTTCGGCGTGACCTTGCCCACCATGATGTCGCCGGCGCGCACTTCGGCGCCGATGTACACCACGCCGGACTCATCGAGGCGATTGAGCGCGTTCTCGGAGACGTTCGGGATGTCGGCGGAAATCTCCTCCGGCCCGAGCTTCGTGTCGCGCGCGACGCAGGTCAGCTCCTCGATGTGAATCGTCGTGTAGCGATCTTCCTTGACGACGCGCTCTGAAAGCAGGATCGAGTCTTCGAAGTTGTAACCGTTCCACGGCATGAACGCGACGAGCATGTTCTGGCCGAGCGCGAGCTCGCCGATGTCCGTCGAAGGACCGTCGGCCAGCACGTCGCCGCGCGCGATCACGTCACCGACCTTCACCAGAGGGGTCTGGTTGATGCAGGTGTTCTGGTTCGAACGCGTGTACTTGATCAGGTTGTAGATGTCGACGCCGGCATCGGTCTCGCCGGAGATCTCCTCTTCATTGACCTTGACCACGATGCGGGCTGCGTCGATCTGCTCGATCGTGCCGCCGCGCAGTGCATTTACGGTCACGCCCGAGTCGCGGGCCACCGCGCGCTCGATGCCCGTGCCGACCAGCGGCTTCTGGGCCTTGAGCGTCGGGACCGCCTGGCGCTGCATGTTCGCGCCCATCAGTGCGCGGTTCGCGTCGTCGTGCTCAAGGAACGGCACGAGCGCGGCCGCGACCGACACTGTTTGCATCGGCGAGACGTCCATGAAGTGGATCTCGGCCGGCGGCTTGAGCAGCGACTCGCCCTGGTAACGGCATGCGACGAACTGCGCGGTAAGCGTGCCGTTCTCGTCCTGAGGCGCGTTCGCCTGGGCGATGACGTACTCGTTCTCTTCGATGGCCGACAGGAACTCGACCTCGTCGGTCACCTGGCCGTCCACGACGCGGCGGTACGGCGTCTCGAGGAAGCCGTACTGGTTCGTGCGCGCGTACACAGCGAGCGAGTTGATCAGACCGATGTTCGGGCCTTCAGGCGTCTCGATCGTGCAGACGCGACCGTAGTGGGTCGGGTGGACGTCGCGCACTTCGAAGCCAGCGCGTTCACGGGTGAGGCCGCCCGGGCCGAGGGCCGACACGCGACGCTTGTGCGTGACTTCCGACAGCGGGTTGTTCTGATCCATGAACTGCGACAGCTGCGAGGAGCCGAAGAACTCCTTGATCGCAGCGGCGACAGGCTTGGCGTTGATGAGCTCCTGTGGCGTGAGTCCTTCGGACTCGGCCATCGACAGGCGCTCCTTGACCGCGCGCTCAACGCGGACCAGGCCCACGCGGAACGTGTTCTCGGCCATCTCGCCGACCGAACGCACGCGACGATTGCCCAGGTGGTCGATGTCGTCGACCACGCCGCGACCGTTGCGGATCTCGGTCAGCGTGCGGACGACGTCGAGGATGTCCGAGGTCTCCCCGAGCGCATCGCGCAGGCGGACGGACTCGTCGTCCTTGCGGTCGGCGAAGTACTTGGCGTCGTACAGCACAGCGGCGCCAGTGGTTTCCTTGCGGCCGATGCGACGGTTGAACTTCATGCGGCCGACGGCCGACAGGTCGTAACGGTCGAACGTGAAGAACAGGTTGTGGAACAGGTTCTGCGCCGCGTCCTTGGTGGGCGGCTCGCCCGGACGCATCATGCGGTAGATCTCGACGAGCGCCTCCAGCTGGGTCTTGCTCGGATCGATGCGCAGCGTGTTCGAAATGTACGGACCACGGTCGAGGTCGTTGACCCAGATCGTGCCGACGGACTCGATACCGGCCTTGCGGAACGCGGCCAGCTGGTCGTCGTTGATTTCGTCGTTCGCGTTCGCGAGCAGTTCGCCCGTCTTCGGGTCCACAACGTCGTGCGCGAGGATTCGGCCCACCAGGTAGCTGTCCGGCACGGCCAGCGCGGCGATGCCCGACTGCTCCATCTGCTTGACGTGGCGCGCGGTTACGCGCTTACCGGCCTCGACGATGATGCGTTCGCCGTCAGCGAGATCGAAGTCCAGCGTTTCACCGCGCAAGCGCTCGGACACGAGCTCCCACTGCACGCCCTCGGGGAGGATGTGGAACGTGTTGATCTCGAAGAACTCGCGCAGCATTTCCTCGTTCGAGTAGCCGAGCGCGCGCAGCAGCACAGTCACCGGCAGCTTGCGGCGGCGATCGATTCGGGTGAACAGCGCGTCCTTCGGGTCGAACTCGAAGTCGAGCCAGGAGCCACGGTAAGGAATGATGCGGGCGCTGTAGAGAAGCTTGCCCGAGCTGTGCGTCTTGCCACGGTCGTGGTCGAAGAACACGCCCGGCGAGCGGTGCAACTGGGAGACGATGACGCGCTCGGTGCCATTGACGATAAAGGTGCCGTTGCCCGTCATGAGCGGAATTTCGCCCATGTAGACTTCCTGCTCCTTCACGTACTTGATCGCCTTGGTCGACGACTCACGGTCGTAGATCACCAGGCGCACGGTCACGCGCAGCGGCGCGCCGTAGCTCATGCCACGTGTGCGGCATTCACGCTCGTCAAACGCCGGTTCGCCGAGCTTGTAGCCCACGTACTCGAGCGCAGCGTTCCCGCTGTAGCTGACGATCGGAAACACCGATTTCAGCGCCGCATGCAGGCCGCGGTCTTCGCGGCGGGCCGGATCGATGTTTTCCTGCAGGAACTCGCGGTACGAGTCGACCTGGATCGCGAGCAGGAACGGCACCTCGAGGATTGCCTTGCGCTTGCCGAAATCCTTGCGGATGCGCTTCTTCTCGGTGAACGAATACTTCGACGTGGAAGTGGACATGATGAGCTACCGCCTCTGTGGAGCCGGGATTGGAGCCGTCGACCAAGCCTCACGCGAGCGCGTGGCGCTCGGTGCAGTCCGTGTCGCGAAACTCGAAGCCCTGGGACGAAAGTAAATTGCCAGTTGGGAGTCGCTGGTATTGCCGGCACCAGCACGCCCTCTCCCGCTACTTCCAACTGCCAACTCGATGGGCCGGGTGATTGGGGACAGGTTCGGATTCGACGGCAGAACTGCCGCGACCTCGAATCCTAACCGCCGAACCTCCAACCCCGGCTTTACAACGGCCAAAGGCCGGGGGCTTTCGCCCCCAGCCTCAGGTGGTCGCCAGTGGAAGCCGGCGACGCAACTACGGGTTACTTGACTTCGACGGTCGCGCCAGCGGCCTCGAGGTCCTTCTTCATCTTTGCGGCGTCGTCCTTCGACGCGCCTTCCTTCACGACGCCACCGGCTTCGGTCAGGTCCTTCGCTTCCTTCAGGCCCAGGCCGGTGATGGCGCGGACGGCCTTGATGACCTCGACCTTCTTGTCGCCGGCCGACTTCAGGATGACGTTGAACTCGGTCTGCTCTTCGACCGGAGCCGCGGCGGCGGCTGGGCCAGCGGCCATGACCGGGGCAGCGGCGGAGACGCCGAACTTCTCTTCGATGGCCTTGACCAGCTCCATCACTTCCATCAGGGTCATGCCGGCAACGGCGTCGACGATCTGGTCGTTGGAAAGGGACATTTGTATTACCTCTGGAAATTGATCTTACGAATCGGATTCAGGATCGACACTCGCGTTCGCGAGTGATCGTCAGGCGGTTTCAGCCGCGGCTTCGGTCGTTTCCGCGCCAGCGTCGGCAGCATCGCCACCGCCCTGCTGGTCGGCCACCGCCTTGACCGCACGCGCGAACATGGCAGCCGGCTCGGCGAGGACGCGGGCCAGCATGGCCAGAGCCTGTTCGCGGGTCGGCAGCGACGCGAGCACGTCGACGTGGCTCGCCGGGTACAGCTGGCCGCCAACGGCAACCACCTTCGCCTTGAGCTTGTCGTTACCCTTCGAGAAGTCCTTGATCAGACGCCCGGCAGCGCCGGGTTCTTCCGTCGAGAACGCATACAGCAGCGGACCGACGAGTGCGTCTTTCGTGCACTCGTACTCGGTACCTTCGACCGCGCGGACGGCCAGCGTGTTCTTGACAACCTTCAAGAAAACGCCGGTCTCGCGAGCCTGCTTGCGCATGGCGGTCAACTGACCGACCGACATGCCTGCGTACTCGGCAGCAACCAAGGAGTGGGCGGTCGCGGCAACTTCCGCGAGCTCGGCCACTACTTCTTGCTTCTGAGACAGATTGAGAGCCATTGCACTCCTCCAAATGAACTCCGCTCACGGCTCCTGCCGTTTGCGGTCCTGGGCGGCACCTGCTCCCTGGCGCCGGGGACGCCGGAGGCGTCCCGGTGGTGGCCACTCCAGAAAAATTCCAGAAAGGCGGCACCATCTGCGCAGGCCGATCCGTATGGATCCGGATTAAGCAGCCCCGCTTGCTTCGACGGCGGTTCCTTGCCAAAGCGCGCATCCCTGCACGTCGTCGTAGCGCGCTGACCGCACCTGCGGTCTTTGACGGCTTCGTCCGGAACGGGTCCGGACGATGCCTTCAAAAGTGTGGGGCTGTGCGCCGCCCCGTCCAGCGCGCCTGAACGCGCCGGGCGTACTGCTGAATTACTTGAGCGTCAGCGAAGCGGTGTCGACCGTCACGCCCGGACCCATGGTCGAGCTGATCGAGACCTTCTGAAGGTATTGACCCTTTGAGGTCGCCGGCTTGGCCTTGATCAGGTCCATCAGCAGCGCCTGCAGGTTGTCCTTCAGCGAGCCGTCTTCGAAGCTGGCCTTGCCGATCGTGCAGTGGATGATGCCGGCCTTGTCGGTGCGATAGCGCACCTGGCCACCCTTCGCGTTCTTCACGGCTTCGGCCGGGTTCGGCGAAACGGTGCCAACCTTCGGGTTGGGCATCAGACCGCGCGGACCGAGCACTTGGCCGAGCTTACCGACGACGCGCATCGCGTCCGGGGTCGCAATGACGACGTCATAGTTCAGGTCGCCCGCCATCATCTGCTCGGCGAGATCGTCCATGCCGACAGCCTCGGCGCCTGCGGCGCGGGCTTCGTCAGCCTTGGCACCCGCCGGGGCGAACACCGCCACGCGCACGGTTTTGCCGGTGCCGGCCGGAAGGACGGTCGAGCCGCGGACCTGCTGGTCCGACTTCTTCGCGTCCACGCCCAGGCGAACGGCAACGTCGACGGACTCGACGAACTTTGCCTTGCTGGTGTTCTTGAGGATCTGGACCGCCTCTTCGAACGGGTAGGCCTTACCCGGAACGACGGCTGCCTTGATTGCTTTCTCGCGCTTGGTCATCGCCATGATCAGCCCTCCACCACCAGACCCATGCTGCGGGCCGAGCCCGCAATCGTACGCACCGCCGCCTCGAGTTCAGCCGCCGTCAGGTCGGCTTCCTTCTGGCGCGCGATGTCCTCGAGCTGGGCGCGGGTAACCTTACCCACCTTCTCGGTGTTCGGACGCTTCGAGCCGGACGTGATGCCGGCCGCCTTCTTCAGCAGGACGGAAGCCGGCGTGCTCTTCGTGACGAAGGTGAACGTACGGTCGGAATACGCGGTGATGATGACCGGCGTTGGCAGTCCCGGCTCGAGCTTGGAGGTCGCGGCGTTGAACGCCTTGCAGAACTCCATGATGTTCAGACCGCGCTGACCCAGCGCAGGACCAACGGGCGGCGAGGGGTTGGCCTGACCGGCCTTGACCTGCAGCTTGATGTAGCCGACTACTTTCTTTGCCATTTGCTTGCTCTCCGGGTGCTAGCGCCTGAACCGCAGGCTCCCCATCGCGCCGGGAAAATCACGTGTCCCGACATCACGTTATCTATGCGCGAGCGGCCGCACGATGGCGGCCGGCGCGAAAACGCAGACTCCCCGCTCAGGCAGGGAGCCGCGCAGTATATCAGGCTTTTTCGACTTGGCCGAATTCGAGTTCGACCGGCGTCGAGCGTCCAAAGATCAGCACGGCGACGCGCAAGCGGCTCTTCTCGTAGTTGATCTCTTCGACGACCCCGTTGAAGTCGTTGAACGGGCCATCGACCACGCGCACCATCTCGCCGGGCTCGAAGAGCACCTTTGGCCGCGGCTTCTCGACGCCTTCCTGAACGCGCTGCAGGATCATGTCGGCTTCGCGGTCGGCGATCGGCAACGGCCGGTCGGCGGTACCACCGATAAAACCCATGACCTTCGGGGTTTCTTTGATGAGGTGCCACGACTCGCTGTCGATGCGCGGAATGCCGTTGTCGTCGTGCGTCGCGATCTGGACCAGCACGTAGCCGGGAAAGAACTTGCGTTCGGACCGGCGCTTCTGCCCGGCACGCATCTCGATGACCTCTTCCGTCGGAACCAGCACATCGCCGAAGCGATCCTGCATGTCCGCGCGGACGATGCGGTCACGCAGCGCTTGGGCCACCGACTTCTCGAACCCGGAATAGGCGTGGACGACGTACCAGCGCTTGTTGGCGTCGGAGCTCTGCGATTCGTTCATTTGTTCACCGTCCCAGCAGGAACTTCACAGCGGCCTGGATGATGACGTCGAAGCCGGCCAGGATGAGGCTGAGCACAGCGACGGCGATCATGACGACCCAGGTGGTGCGCATGGCTTCCTGGCGCGTGGGCCAGACCACCTTGCGCAACTCGAAACGGGATTCCGACAGGAACTCGCGCGTCTGGCCGCCCTTGGCGGTGACAGCGAACACCACGACCGCAGCGACGATTCCGAGCACCACAATCAGGGTGCGCAGCGCCGTGGGCCACTGGTCGAACCAGTAATATGCAAAAACGCTGGCCGCCACGAGAAGCAGCGCCAGCGCATACTTGAAGACGTCAGCCGCGGATCCGCTCCGGGATGGCTCGATCTTGCTGTTCATCCTGAGAGTCCCTTGGGAGAGTCCGCGGCGATGCGCGGACTTTCGAATCTTGATGCGTGGCGTCGCGACCTGATCGGTCGGCTCACCCGCAGTTGGCACGCCAGGAGGGACTCGAACCCCCAACCTGCGGTTTTGGAGACCGCTGCTCTGCCAATTGAGCTACTGGCGTATGCCTGAAAACGCGCCGCCAGACTTCAGTCTTAACGGCGAAAGCGGACCGGAGATTGTCAGCCAATCTACGGCCCGCCGTCGCGATAGCGGCCTCTCGGCCGCTTCGCCTTACTTGATGATCTTCGCCACCACGCCGGCGCCGACGGTGCGGCCGCCCTCGCGGATTGCAAAGCGCAGACCTTCGTCCATCGCGACCGGGTTGATCAGCGTGACCACCATCTTCACGTTGTCGCCCGGCATCACCATCTCGACGCCTTCCGGCAGCTGCACCGCACCGGTGATGTCGGTGGTGCGGAAGTAGAACTGCGGACGGTAGCCCTTGAAGAACGGCGTGTGGCGGCCGCCCTCGTCCTTGCTCAGCACGTAGACTTCGGCTTCGAAGTCGGTGTGCGGCTTGATCGAACCCGGCTTGCACAGCACCTGGCCGCGCTCGACGTCGTCGCGCTTCGTGCCGCGCAGCAGCAGACCGGCGTTGTCGCCTGCCTGACCCTGGTCGAGCAGCTTGCGGAACATCTCGACGCCGGTGACCGTGGTCTTCTGCGTGGCGCGGATGCCGACGATTTCGATTTCGTCGCCGACCTTGATGATGCCGCGCTCGATACGACCGGTGACAACCGTGCCGCGACCGGAGATCGAGAACACGTCTTCGACCGGCATCAGGAACGGCTTGTCGATGTCACGCTCGGGCTCGGGGATGAACGTGTCGAGCGCGTCGACGAGCTTAAGGATCGCCGGCACGCCGATCTCGCTCTGGTCGCCTTCCAGCGCCAGGCGGGCCGAACCGTGGATGATCGGGGTGTCGTCGCCCGGGAAGTCGTACTTCGTGAGCAGCTCACGCACTTCCATTTCGACCAGCTCGAGCAGCTCGGCGTCGTCGACCATGTCAGCCTTGTTCAGGAACACGACGATGTACGGCACACCGACCTGACGCGAGAGCAGGATGTGCTCGCGGGTCTGCGGCATCGGACCGTCAGCGGCCGAGCACACCAGGATCGCGCCGTCCATCTGCGCCGCACCGGTGATCATGTTCTTGACGTAGTCGGCGTGGCCCGGGCAGTCAACGTGCGCGTAGTGACGGTTGGCCGATTCGTACTCGACGTGTGCGGTCGAGATCGTGATGCCGCGCGCCTTCTCTTCCGGCGCCGCGTCGATCGCGTCGTATGCCTTGAACTCGCCGCCAAAACGCTCGGCGCCCACCTTCGTCAGCGCCGCCGTCAGCGTCGTCTTGCCGTGGTCAACGTGACCGATCGTGCCCACGTTCACGTGGGGCTTGGTGCGCTCGAACTTACCCTTGGCCATGGTTGCGTCTCGATGAGGTCGTGCTAGGTGGGATCAAAGATGGTGCTCACGACTGGAATCGAACCAGCGACCTCCTCCTTACCAAGGAGGTGCTCTACCGACTGAGCTACGTGAGCAGATTGTTCAAACAGGCGAGTGTCGCGACATCAATGGAGCGGGAGACGGGGATCGAACCCGCACCATCAGCTTGGAAGGCTGAGGTTCTACCATTGAACTACTCCCGCGCCGGCCAACTCGCGCTGGCTTCACCTGCTTGGGTACTGCGCCGACGGATGGTAATGCCGCCGGGTTTTACTGTCGCACCAGCAACTGCCGGCGTGAACTGGTGGAGGGAGGTGGATTCGAACCACCGAAGGCGTGAGCCAGCAGATTTACAGTCTGCCCCCGTTGGCCGCTTGGGTATCCCTCCAAAGAGCCCGCAATTCTGGCGATGAGTTCGACGGAAGTCAACGATTTGTTCAGACTTTTCTATTAGCGATTGGGTCAGACGTTGAATCGGAAATGCAGGACATCGCCTTCCTGCACGCGGTATTCCTTACCCTCGAGCCGCAGACGGCCGGCATCGCGTGCGCCGGACTCACCACGATATTTGAGGAAATCGTCGTACCCGATCGTCTCGGCGCGGATGAAGCCCTTTTCGAAGTCGGTATGGATGACGGCCGCCGCCTGCGGTGCGGTCGAGCCCGCCTTGACGGTCCAGGCACGGACTTCCTTTACGCCGGCAGTGAAGTACGTCTGCAGGCCGAGCAGTTTGTACGCGGCACGGATCACGCGGTTCAGTCCGGGCTCGTCGAGACCGAGGTCGGTGAGGAACGCGTCGCGATCGGCGTCCTCGAGCTGGCTGAGTTCCTCCTCGATCGCCGCGGAGACGGGAACGACCTCGGCGCCCTCGCCTTTCGCGCGCTCGCGCACGGCGTCGAGGTGCGGGTTGTTTTCGAAACCATCCTCAAGCACGTTGGCGACATACATCACCGGCTTGAGCGTGAGCAGAAAAAGATCGCGCAGCAGCACGCGATCGTCGTCGGAAAGCGCCAACGCGCGCGCGGGCTTGCCGGCGTCGAGACCTGCCCGGACGCGCCCCAGCACCTCGACGCGCGCCTTCGCGTCCTTATCGCCAGTCTTGGCCGAGCGCTCGGCGCGCTGCAGCGCCTTCTCGACGCTGTCGAGGTCGGCGAGCGCGAGTTCGGTGTCGATCGTGTCGATGTCGGCAATCGGATCGACCCTGTTCGCGACGTGGATGACGTCCGGATGATCGAAGCAGCGTACGACGTGGGTGATCGCGTCGACCTCGCGGATATGCGCGAGGAACTTGTTGCCAAGGCCCTCGCCGCTTGCGGCGCCGGCGACGAGGCCCGCGATGTCGACGAACTCGACCGCGGTCGGAATTACCTTCTGCGGCTTGACGATCTCGGCCAACGCGTTGAGACGCGGGTCCGGCACCGGAACCACGCCGACGTTCGGTTCGATCGTGCAGAACGGAAAGTTCGCCGCCGCAATGCCCGCCTTCGTCAGTGCATTGAACAGGGTCGACTTGCCGACGTTAGGCAGGCCGACGATGCCGCATTTGATACCCATGAGTGATCCGTAAGCAGTTATCGGAAATGGGAAATCACACTCCGGCGCGCCGGTCCGCGATTTCCCATGGCCGATCAGGCCGCGATGATGCCCCGATCAGGCCTTGGCCGTGTGGAGGCGCTTCATTGCTTCGTTGAAATCGCCGGACACCGCCAGCGGCATGACATCGATCGCGTCGTCGATCGCGCGCAGGATCGAAGCCTCGTCATCCTTTCCGGGCCTGCCGAGCACCCACGGGGTGACCTTGTCCTTGTGGCCGGGATGGCCGATGCCGACGCGGAGGCGATGGAAGCCGCCGTGACCGAGCAGGCGCATCGTGTCGCGCAGTCCGTTCTGGCCGCCGTGGCCACCGTCGAACTTGAGCCGAGCCGTACCGGGAGAGAGATCGAGTTCGTCGTGGGCAAGAAGAGCCTGCTCCGGCTCGATCTTCCAGTAACGCAGGGCCGCCGCGACCGACTTACCCGAGAGGTTCATGAAGGTGGCGGGCTTGAGCAGCCACACCGGCTGGCCCGCGAGCTCGACCTTGCAGGTCTCGCCGAACAGCTTCGCTTCCAGGCCGAAGCGGCCGCCGAGCTTTTCGGCGAGCGCATCGACAAACCAGAACCCGGCGTTGTGCCGGGTCCTGAGATGTTCGGGCCCGGGATTGCCGAGCCCGACGATGAGGCGTAGACCGGTCATCGTTCAACCGCAGCCGCGGATTGTGGGGCGACGGAGGCACCCGGCCGGGCCGGGGACTCCACGCCACATCGCGCGCGGCAAGCGGATTACTGCTGGTCGTCTTCTGCCGCGCCCTCGTCCGAGGCAGCTGCCTCCACGCGACCGTGCTTGGCGATGACCACTGCGACGTCGTGTTCCTTGCCGAGCTTGAGCTCGGGGATTTCCACGCCGGCCGGCAGCTTGAGCTGCGACAGGTGGACGATATCGCCGACCTTGAGCGCGCTGAGGTCGACCTCGATGAACTCCGGCAGGTCGCGTGGCAGACAGGTGACCTCGACTTCGTTGAGCTCGTGCGTGACGACGACCTCGGCGGACCTGCCGGCAGGCGACGTGTCCTGGTTGAGGAAGTGCAGCGGCACCTTCGCGCGCAGGGTCTCGTTCGCATTCACGCGCTGGAAGTCCAGGTGCATGATGATCTGCTTGAACGGGTGGCGCTGCATGTCACGCAGCAGCACGCTCTGCACCTGGCCGTCGATGTCGAGGTTGAGGATCGAGGAGTAGAACCACTCGTTCTGCTGGGCGAGCCAGATCTTTTCGTGGTCGAGCTGGATCGGCTGCGGCTCGGCGTTGCCACCGTAGACGATGGCCGGGATGGAGGCGGAACGACGGAGGCGGCGGCTCGCACCCTTCCCTTCGACGTTGCGGCTCGTGGCCTTGATGGTGTGATCGGACATTTGAGTTACTCGCTTTTACTGCATGAAAACCGCCTCGCGGCGGCTGGAGCGCTCACCCGCGACCAGGTGAGCGGAGAAGCGGCGCCGGAAAGCCCGACACCGCGGATTCGGATCAGTCGACGTAGAGCGAGCTCACCGACTCGCCGAACGCGACGCGGCGGATCGTTTCGGCGAGCAGCTCGGCCACGCTGAGCTGACGGATCTTGGTGCAAGCACGCGCCGCGTCCGACAGCTTGATGGTGTCGGTGACGACGAGCTCGTCGAGCTGCGAGTTGGTGACGTTCGTGATCGCCGCGCCCGAGAGCACCGGGTGGGTGCAGTAGGCAACGACCTTGATCGCGCCGTGCTCCTTGAGCGCAGCCGCCGCAGCGCACAGCGTGCCGGCGGTGTCGATGATGTCGTCGACGAGCACGCAGGTTTTGCCGGCGACGTCACCGATGATGTTCATCACGGTGGCGACGTTCGCACGTGGGCGGCGCTTGTCGATGATCGCGAGCTCGGCATCGTCCAGGCGCTTGGCGAGCGCGCGGGCGCGCACCACGCCGCCGACGTCGGGCGATACGACGATGAGGTTGTCGGTTCCGTGCGCGCGCCAGATGTCGGCAAGCAGCAGTGGCGATGCGTAGACGTTGTCGACCGGGATGTCGAAAAAGCCCTGGATCTGGTCAGCATGCAGGTCGACCGTCAGCACGCGGTCAGTGCCGACGGCGCCGAACATCTTCGCGGCGACCTTCGCCGTGATCGGCACGCGCGAACTGCGCGGGCGACGGTCCTGGCGGGCGTAGCCGAAGTACGGCACGACGGCGGTGACGTTGCTGACCGATGCGCGCTTGAGCGCGTCGACGAGCACGAGGAGCTCCATGAAGTTCTCGGCGGTCGGCGCGTTCGTCGGCTGGATGACGAACACCTCCTGGCGGCGCACGTTTTCCTCGATCTCGACCTGCACCTCCCCGTCGGAGAAGCGGCTGACCAGTGCTTTGCCCAGGCGGATGCCCAGTTCGCGGCAGACAGCCTCGGCAAGCGGGCGATTGGCGTTGCCGCTGAAGACGAGCAGATTACGGTCGTTTTGCATGGCCGGAATTCGAGACCTGGAATTCGTGAAACCGGGGAGCGGCACGGGCGCGACTTCGGAGGCGCTCGCCTCAGGAGTCTGCAATCCCGACTGCCGTATTCCCGAACTGGCAGGGGCGGAAGGATTCGAACCTACGAATGCCGGGATCAAAACCCGGTGCCTTAACCACTTGGCGACGCCCCTGGATAAACCGGCTTTCGGCGGCTGACCGCGGTCAGCCCGGTCGGGGGCTGCCTGCGGTCGCGCGCCATGTGTCGAGTGCATCCTGCAACGGCGAACGCGTGGCTCCCGGTGCAACCCAGGCCCGAAGCCCTGCGGGAAGCACCGCGAGCGCGGCTCCGGCGGACTCGCGGGTTGCGAATTCGACGAAGCAGCCGCTGCCGGAGCCGGTCAGTCGCGGCGATCCGATGCGCGTCAGCGCAGCGAACGCGGCCTCGACGGCCGGTTCGCGGCGGCGCAACACCGGCTCGAACGCATTGCCGAGCGGCTCACCCGAAACGAAGTCGCACATTCTCGCGGGCGCTGCATCGCGCGTCAATTCAGGACTGCCGAAGAGCGCGGCGGTCGGCGCGTGAACGCCGGGGTCCACCAGCACGTACCACGCCGGCTGCAGCTCGACCGGCTGCAGGCGTTCGCCCACTCCTTCGGCCCAGGCGTTGTCGCCGTGGATGAAAACCGGCACGTCCGCGCCCAGCCTCAGTCCCAGCTCGGCAAGTGCGTCGACCGGCACGCGCGTTCCCCAGAGCTCGTTGAGCGCGACGAGGACCGTCGCGGCATCGGACGAGCCGCCGCCGAAGCCGCCTCCCGCGGGGATGCGCTTGTCGACGGCGATCGAGACGCCTTTCTTGCAGCTCGTTTCGCTCTGCAGCAGTCGTGCGGCCCGGACCACGAGGTCGTCGGCCTCGGCCACACCGGGCACC
Source organism: Lysobacter korlensis (assembly GCF_042434515.1). NCBI lineage: Bacteria > Pseudomonadati > Pseudomonadota > Gammaproteobacteria > Lysobacterales > Lysobacteraceae > Lysobacter > Lysobacter korlensis. The sequence continues at coordinate 1,148,104 of NZ_JBHLTG010000001.1, read as the reverse complement.
GACGTCCCGATACGTTCGATGGCCGGGTCGCTGCGCACGCGCAACGAGACGCGATCGCCCCAGGCGAGGATGCGGAACACGGTCTGCAACAGGTGGTAGCCGTCGCTGCGCCGGCCCGTGATGCGCAGGAAGAGATTGAGCTTGGCAGGTGCGGGCCAGTGGCTCCAGCCCTCGCCGGGCGCTACCGGGACTTCGGACGTCATTGATCTGCCGGAATGGAAGCGGCGCCGGCTGGTGTGCGAACGGCTGACAGCGACGCGTGCGGCACCGCGCCAGGCCGCCGCTGCGAACACGTGCGGCCTTGCGTTCCGGCGGTCAAGGCGCGTCGGCCCAGCGGTCGATGACGAGTTTCACTCGCGCCTCGCCGCGGCGCGCGTCGAGCCGCGTCGGCAGCGCCTGCTTACCGGCCGCGCCCTCGGGCCAGACGTACTCGATGACCCAACCGCCCTGCTCGATGCGCATTGGCAGGCCGTTGGCCCCGTATTGCACTACGGCTGATCCGAGCGCTTGGGCGCGAACGCCGCGCACCCACTCGGCAAGAGCCACAACCGGGATGTCCCAACCAGTCGCTTCGCGCAGCAGGGCACCCGCGTCGTCTCCAGTGCGGGTGCCGCCTTCCAGCCCGTCGAGCCGGGCCTGACTGGCGTCGCCGGACAATCGCCAGCTCTGCCGCGTCACCGGGGCACTCAACGACACTTCGTAGGCCGAACCGGACTGGCGCCAGTCGATGCGGCCGCTGCCGCCTTCGCGGCCGTTCGATACGGCGATACGGCCTTCGAGCGCCCAGTCCGGATCGGCGCGCAATACGGCTTCGCGGTCGAGCTGCGCGATCTCGGCCGCCTCGCGCTCGGCGGGCGGCAGTTCGCTGCGGATCGGTTGCGAGCTGCAGGCGGCAAGAAGCAATGCCGCCGCAAGTCCAAGCACGCGCTTCATGCGCCGGTCCTTTCGAGTGCGCGCTTGAGGGCGCGGTTGTCGGGATCGAGCTCGCGCGCCTGGCCGAAATAACGCCTCGCCTCTTCGCGCTTGCCTATCACCCACAACACCTCACCGAGGTGCGACGCGATCTCGGGATCCTTTTGCAGGGTGAACGCCCGGCGCAGTTCGACCAGTGCTTCCTCGAGGCGTCCGAGCCGATAGAGCACCCAGCCGTAGCTGTCGATGATCGCGGGATTGTCGGGCTCGGCGGTCCGGGCGCGGTCGATCAGTTCGAGCGCCTCCTGGTAGCGCGTGGTGCGGTCGGCCAGCGTATAGCCGAGCGCATTGAGCGCTGCGACGCTGTCGGGATCGGCGACCAGCACGCGGCGCAGGTCGGCTTCGGCGCGCGGAATGTCGTCGCGGCGCTCCCAACTGAGCGCACGTGCGTAGAGCAGTTCGGGATCGTCCGCGAACGCGGCCAGCCCGCGCGCGAACGCGTCCATCTCGGCCGCCAGTTCGTTGTCCTCACCGCGCAGCGCAGCTTCGAGCAGGTAGGCGTCGCGCCGGGCGTCTTCCGGTGCGGAGACATCGGCCTGCAGCTCACGCAGCGACTTGAACGCTTCGGCATCGCGGTCGAGCTCGTGCAGCACGTTGGTGGCACGCAAGCGCGCGGTCCAGCGCTGCGGGCCACCGGGCACGCCCTGATACCAACCGAGCGCTTCCTCGTTGCGATCGAGGAACTCGGCGACCTGGCCCAGCAGCAGGCGTCGCTGCGGATCGGGCCGACTGCCCTCGCGTCCGAGTTCCTCGTACAGCTTCGTCAGCGTGGTTTTGTCCTGCGCGCGCGCCAGCAGCGATGCGCGCAGCGAGTACGTCTGCTCGTCCTGCGGGCCCCGCGCGAGCACGTCCGCGGCCGCCGACAGGTCGCCGAGCCGGTCGTACTCACCGGCCAGCGCCAGTCGGAGCGCAGGGTTGTTCTCGGCATGCGGCATCACGGCCTGCAGCGCGGCGAGCGCCTCCTCGCGCTTGCCGGCTTCGCGCAGCTGGCTGGCCTGCAGCAGCGCCACGCGCGGCTCGCCCGGAAAACGGCGCACCACCTCGGTCACGATTCGCTCGGCCAGCTCCGGCTGCTCGAGCCGCTGGGCCAGGCCCCCGAATGCAAGCCATGCGTCGAGCCGGGCGGGGATATGGCCGCCTTCGACCAGGGCCCGCACCATCGCCGTTGCCTGCTCGGGGCTGCGTGCACCGACGCCGAGCACGCCCAACGCCTGCCGCCAACCATCGTTGGCTTTCATGCCGACCAGCGCGACGAGGTGCTCGCGCGCTTGCGCATCCTGGCCCTTGCGAAGCGCCAGCATCGCGTCCGCCGAGCGCAACGCGGCGGGGTCGCCGCCCAGTCCGTGCCACAGCGCCAGTGCATCGGCGGCGCTCGCATCATCTTTTGCGAGCAGCGCGATCCGCGTCGCGCGCTCGGCCAGCGCCGCGTCGCGCGTCGCATGGGCTGCTCGCAGGTACGCTTTGGCGGCCTCGTCGAGGCGGCCGGCCTGCAGCGAGAACTCGCCGACCATCAGCGACTCGAGCGCTTGCGACACCGCCTCGGCGCTTGGCTTCGGAAGGCGCTGCGTCGCTGCACTTGCGGCAGGCGGCTTGGAGACCGCGGCCGCCGAAGCTGCGAGCAATAAGCCCGCGGCAAGCACGGCAGGTTTCGTCAGTCGGGTCGCTCTGGGCATGGCGGGCGTTGGCTTGGTCATGAACGTCGACCGTTCCGTACGGAAACGGCCCGGATCGAGCCGGTAGAATGACGGCCCTCGGTAGCCAGCAGCTTATCGCAAGCACCTGAACAGGTTGTCGCGCACGCACCCATGACTTCGGTTTCGCCCCGTCCGGCCGTGCCCGGTACCCGTCAGGATTCGCCCGGCGTCTACGTGCTGGGGCTGAATCACCAGACAGCGCCGGTCGCGCTGCGTGAGCGCGTGGCGTTTTCCGGCGAGGCGGTGCCGGCCGCGCTCGCTGCGCTGAGGGCGCTGCCGTCCGTGCGCGAGGTGGCACTGCTGTCGACCTGCAATCGCACCGAGCTCTACGCGGTGGCCGACGATGACGGCATCGCGCTGGCCGACTGGCTCGCGTCGCACCCCGACGAGGGCGATGACCTGCACGCCTATCTGTACCGCCACGGCGGCGCGGACGCGGTGCGCCACCTGTTCCGCGTGGCGACCGGGCTGGATTCGCTGGTGCTCGGCGAGCCGCAGATCCTCGGGCAGGTCAAGGAGGCCTGGTCGACCGCGCGCGCCGCCGGCAGCCTGGGCCCCCAGCTCGACAGGTTGTTCCAACATGCGTTCTCGACCGCCAAGCGCGCGCGCAGCGACACCCGCATCGGCGCGAACCCGGTGTCGGTTGCCTCGACCGCGGTGCGGCTGGCACAGGAGTCGTTTGCCCGGCTCGAAGATTCCACTGTGATGCTGATCGGTGCCGGCGAGACGATCGAACTCGCCGCGCGGCACCTGGTACAGGCCCGCGCCAAGCGCCTGCTCGTCGCGAACCGGACGCTTGCGCATGCCCAGGACCTCGCCATCCGACACGGCGGCTATGCGCTGCCGCTGGCCGACCTCGGCAAGCATCTGGCCGAGGCCGACATCGTGCTGAGCGCAACGGCGAGCCGCGAGCCCATCCTTCTGAAAGCGCAGGTCTCGGCCGCGCTCGAAGCCCGCAAGCACCGCCCGATGCTGCTGCTCGACCTGGCGGTTCCGCGCGATATCGCGCCCGACGTGGCGGACCTGCGCGACGTGTTCCTCTACACCGTCGACGATCTTGAACGCGCGATCGAGGACAACCGTCGGCGTCGGCGCGAGGCCGCTGATGAGGCCGAAGCGATCGTGGAGTTGCAGGTCGCCCGCTACGTCGAACAGCTGGCCGCGCACGCGCGCACCGAGCCGCTCAAGAGGCTGCGCGCGCATGGCGAGGCGGCGCGCGCCGAAGTGCTCGCGCGCGCCCGTGCCCAGCTCGCGGCGGGCATGCCGCCCGAGGACGCGCTGAACTACCTCGCCCATACGCTGACCAACCGCCTGCTGCATGCGCCGACGGTCGCCCTGCGTGAGGCGGCGCTGCTCGGCAACGCCGAGCTGGCACGCGCGGCCGACAAGCTCTTCCCGGATCCGGGCACCGGCCCGGCAGCGGACCCGGGCAACGAACCGCCGGCCCCGTCGGCTACCCTGCCCGGCCCTGCGGCGCCGCGTTAGCGGCCATCCGTAGCTCCGCAGCGATCGAACCGCTGCGTTACGTCCGGCCCTGTCCGGATGCCTGTCCCTGCCTCAGCCCGGTCTATTGATGCTTCCCACCCTGCGCCGCAAGCTCGAAGCCCTCGCCGAACGCCGTGAAGAGCTCGAGCGCCTGCTGTCCGATCCGGGCGTGATCGGCGATGCCGACCGCTTCCGGCGCTATTCGCGCGAGTTTTCGCAGCTCGAACCAGTGGCGGTCGCACTGGCGGCGGAAGCCCGCGCACGCGAGGACCTCGCGACGGCCGAAGCGATGCGCGCCGATCCGGACCTGCGTGAGCTGGCCGACGAGGAGATCGCCGCCGCGAACGCGCGCCTGCAGCAACTCGAGGCCGAGCTGCTCGCGCACCTGATCCCGAAGGATGCGCGCGACGACGGTGACATCTACTTGGAGGTGCGCGCCGGCACCGGCGGCGACGAGGCGGCGATCTTTGCCGGCGACCTGTTCCGCATGTATTCGCGCTATGCCGAGCGTCAGGGCTGGCGCGTCGAAATCGAGTCGGCAAGCCCGGGCGAGCACGGTGGTTTCAAGGAAGTGATCGCACGGATCGAAGGCCGCGGCGCGTATTCGCAGCTCAAGTTCGAGTCCGGCACCCACCGCGTGCAGCGTGTGCCCGAGACCGAATCCCAGGGCCGCATCCACACCTCCGCAGCCACCGTGGCGATCATTCCGGTCGAGGCCGAGGGCGAGCCGATCGAGATCAATGCGAGCGACCTTCGCGTCGACACGTTCCGCTCGTCCGGTGCCGGCGGACAGCACGTCAACAAGACCGACTCGGCGATCCGCATCACCCATCTCCCGTCGGGCGTCGTCGTCGAAAGCCAGACCGAGCGCAGCCAGCACGCGAACCGCGACAAGGCGATGAAGCGCCTACGCGCGATGCTTGCCGAAGCGCAGGCTGCGAAAGCCGCGGCGGCCCAGGCCGCCACGCGCAAGCTGCAGGTCGGCAGCGGCGACCGCAGCCAGCGCATCCGCACCTACAACTTTCCGCAGGGCCGCATCACCGACCACCGCGTGGAAGGCCTGACCCTGTACGACCTGCCGAGCGTGATGACCGGCGAGCTCGATGGGCTGGTGGCGCGCCTGCAGCAGGAGCACCAGGCCGATGAACTCGCGCGGCTGACGTCGGCGGATTGAGCGGCAAGCCGATGCGCTGCTGCGCCTGATTTCGGTGGATGGAGCCGAAGGCCAAGAAGCTCCTGCGCCTGACTTCGGCGGACTGAGCCGAAGGCCGATGAGCTCGCGTGCGTGACTGTGCGGACTGAGCCAGCGCGGGTCGGGTGGACTGGGCATTTCAACGGACGTGGCCTTGCTTTACGTCGAGTAATGCCGAGGGGGCCACGAATTCCCGGCGCGCCTCATGGTGCTGCCGCCGAGCCGGCCCGATCGCTTGACTTGCGGAGCCGGCAACACTGATTGCCGGCACTTCTCGATGCGGACGACTCGCGGCCTTTCCACTTCGCCTAAGCTTGCAGCGTCCGCCCCAGCCTGCCGACCATGACCGCCTCCGTCCGCCGCGCCGAGATCGCCGATCTCGACTGCATCGCCCCGTTGTTCGATGCCTACCGCCAGTTCTACGGCCAGCCGGCCGATGTCGCGCGTGCCCACGACTGGCTGCACGCGAGGCTGGCGCGCGACGAGTCCGTGGTGCTGCTGGCCGAACGCGACGGCGTGGCGATTGGGTTCACCCAGCTGTACCCGATGTTCTCGTCGGTCCGCACCGCGCGGATCTGGATCCTCAATGACCTGTACGTGGATGAATCTGCGCGACGCGGCGGCGTCGCCCGTGCGTTGCTGGATGCGGCAGCCGCGTTTGCACGGGACGACGGTGCAGCACGGTTGATGCTCGAGACGACCCGCAATAACCACGGCGCCCGCGCGCTGTACCGTGCTGCGGGCTGGAGTGAGGACGACAGCCAGTGGTACAGCCTTGACCTCGTATGAGCAGCGAGCAGGCGAGCATCAGCCCGGGCTGACCCGTGTCCCGCACCACCGTCCGCCGACCCCGCCCCGGGGCAGCTCCCCGTCGTAGTTGCCTGGCGAGACGCTGTCGGGGCGACGCACGAACGCACCCTACTGCGGGCCGGTTGCAGGCGTAGCTCGAGCGTTCGCCGACGCGGGCTCACCAATAGATGCGTTTGATGAGATGTGCGTTGCCCTGGTCGACGGGTTACGCGTTTACGACCCGCCTCCCCCACCGCCCTCGGCCGCCATCAACCGGCGGTTGCGGCGAAAAATCAGCTGGCCGATCACCGCGGTCAGCAGCAGAACGCTGTTGGTGAAAACGAACACGGCGTTGTCAACGAGCCAGCTGTAGATCGTGAACAGCACACTGGCCGCGAGCTGGCCGACGAACAGCCAAGACGAGACGCCCTCGGTGCTGCGCTCGCGCCACTGCACGAAAACCTGCCGCAGCAACGTGGCGATCAGCACCGCAGAGGCGGCCCAACCGATCCAGTCCGGACCGATCATGGGGCAGACCTGCAAGCGGCGGCAGATGGGGATCCGGAGAGCTGCAGACTCATGGCACGACCAGCTGGAACGGGCTTGAAGGCTCGCCCACGCGCCGTGCCAGACGGGTGAAACACGCGGGCCGCGCAGTGAGCGCCGCCGCGGTCGTTCAGTTGCGGGCCGGGATGCGTTTATCCGGCTTCATGCACTGCTTCCTCCACTGCGCCGCGCAGCTCTGCCACACGTAGCTGGACCAAGCGAAGCCAGCCAAGCCAGGCCGGTTCCGCCGTGGAGCCACGCGCTGCTTGTGCGTAAGCGTGCGGTCGTTCGGGCTTCGGAAGCACGCACGCCATCCGCGGATGCAACTGCAGCGCTCCTGCAGACATGCACGCAGGAGCCCGCCAGAGTGCCGGGAGCTACCCGATCTCGAAACCTCCACCCGCCTCGCCTGCATCCGCGTCCAAACGCTCGACTCCACCGACTCGCGCATTCGGAGGCCCATGCTCCAGCCAACCGGCCAGCGATGCGATGGCAGCCGCGTCGCCGACCGCCAGCACCTCGACGCGTCCGTCGTCGAGGTTGTGCGCGTAGCCGCGCAGCCCGAGCGCCCGCGCCTGCTCACGCGTCGAAGCGCGGAACCAGACGCCCTGTACCTTGCCGCGAACGAAGAAGCGTGCCGCGCTCATGCCACCGCCGGCCCGCCAGCCTTTTCGATCGCCGCTTCGATGTCGGCGGCCGTAACCGGCCCTAAGAACGCCTTCGCGATCCGCCCGTCCGGCGCGATCAGGTAGGTCATCGGCAGGCCGCGCGGCGTGTCGAACGACGCTGGCGGCTGGGACACATCGACGATTGCGATCGGATACACAACCGGATGCTTCTCGAGAAACGCGCGCATATCGGCCGGCTCGATCTCTTCATAGGCGAGCCCGATGACCTCGACGTGCTCGCGCGACTTGTCGAGCTCGGACAGCTCGGGCATTTCCTTGAGGCACGGCGCGCACCAGGTGGCCCAGAAGTTGACCACCACCCACTTGCCCCGCCGCTCGGCCAGGTCATACGGCGTGCCGTCGAGCGTGGCGACGCGCAGCTCCGGGATCTGCGTCGATCCCGGCTCAGGCTTGGCGACCGGTGCGGGCGTGGCTGCGGGCGCTTCGGCCGCCGCCGGGGTTTTGCTGGAACCGGCTGAAGCGGACTCGTCAGCCGGCTGCTGGCACGCGGCGAGAACAAGAACAGAGGCCGCGAGGACGGCAAGGGAAACAGGACGCATCGTTACTCCTGGGAATTGTCGTGGATCGTGCTGACGCGGCGTTTGAGCAGCGCGCGCAACGGCACGCGCAGCTCGTCCATCACCTCGACCGCCGCGCGTCCGATCGCGTCGTCGCGTGAGGGCAGATGCGCCTCCGCGACCGGGATGCGCAGCTGGCACGCTTCGTAGAGCTCGGCCAGCGAAAGCGCATCCAGATCGCGCGCGAGCAGCCATTCGCCGTCTTCCGCGCGTCGCACGAGGTTGATCTCGCCCAGCTGGGCGAGCATCTGCTGGACGAGCGCATCAGTGAGGATCGGCTCCAGCCGCTGGATCTCGTCCGAGTGCAGGCCGCGACCTTCGACGCGGGCCTCCTGGAAGCGCGTCAGCAGGCGCAACAGACCGTACAGCTCGTAACCTTCAGGCAGGCGCAGGTGCGCCGGCTGGTAGCGGAATGCGGACAGTGATGACGCAAACGACGCACCGAGCAGAACCGCGACCCAGGTCAGGTAGATCCACAGCAGGAAGATCGGCACGAACGCGACTGTGCCGTAGATCTTCGAGTAGCTGCCGAAACTGCCGAGGTACAGGCCGATGCCGCCTTTGATCAGTTCCAGCAGGATGGTCGCCAGCAGCGCGCCGGCGATCGCATAGCGCCAGTGGATCGTGCGGTGCGGCACGACGCGGTAGATCACCGCGATCGCGATCAGCTCGATCGCCATCGGTGCAAGTCGCATCATCGCCTGTTCGAGCGCACTGCCGACCTGTGTTTCGAAGATCGACAGCGCGAAGAAACTTGCCGACATCGCGAGGCTTGCGGCGGCCAGCAGCGCACCGAGCGTCAGCACGGTCCAGTACATCAGGAACCGCCCGAATCTGGGCCGCGCCGACTTCACCCGCCAGATGCGGTTGAATGCCGATTCCACGCCGCTGATCGTGATCAGCAGCGAGACCAGCAACGCGATCACGCCCGCGGTGGTGAGCTGCCCGGCGTTGGCCGAGAACTGCCGCAGGTAGGTCTGTACCGAACTGGCGGCGCGCGGCACGAAGTTCGAAAACACGTAGTCGCTGAGGCTGTCGCTCCACTCGGAAAACACCGGGAACGCCGACAGCACGCCGAACACCACCATCGAAAGCGGCACCAGTGCGAACACCGCCGTGTACGACAGCGCGCCGGCGGCCTGGAACAGGTCGTCTTCCAGCGTGCGCCCCCACAGGAACCGCAGGAACGCACGCAGCCGCGCCTGGTCGCGCAGATGCGCGTGCAGCCGGCGATGCGCCGTGCCGCGCACGAAGGCGCGGGCACCGGATCGCATCTGCAGCAACTCGCTCGGATGAGGCATCGCCCAAGCCTAAACGATTGCCCGTCGCGGCTGCCGCACGGTGGCCCGCGTCCGGAGGCGCATTCGGTTCCACTATGCTGTGGCCCCCGTTTCGAGTGCAGGCGACCGATGCCCGACATCCTGGTGCTCTATTACAGCCGCGGCGGATCGGTGCTGCGACTTGCCCGGCAGGTCGCGCGCGGCGTCGAGGAAGTGCCGGGCATGGCGGCGCGCGTGCGCACGGTGCCGCCGGTATCGGCCGTCACGACCGCGGTCGCCCCGCCGGTGCCCGATGAAGGCGCGCCCTACGTCGAGCCGCATGACCTCGTCGAGTGCGTGGGCCTCGCGCTCGGCAGCCCCACCCGCTTCGGCAACATGGCCGCCCCGCTCAAGCACTGGCTGGACGGCCTGGGCGGCGAATGGGCAAGTGGCACGCTCGTCGGCAAGCCTGCTGCCGCGTTCACTTCGACCGCGACCCACCATGGCGGCCAGGAAGCGACATTGCTGACGATGCTGGTGCCGCTGCTGCACCACGGCTGCGTGCTGGTTGGGCTGCCGTACACCGAGCCGCTGCTGAGCACGACCCGCGGCGGCGGCACGCCGTACGGGGCCAGCCATGTCGCCGGGACCGACGACAACCCGCAGCTGACCGATGACGAAGCGCACCTTGCGCGGGCGCTCGGCCGGCGGCTTGCGACGATCGCGGCCCGGCTCGCATGAGGGGAATGACTGCGTCGGAACGCGTACTCGTCGCGTCGCTGCTCGCGCTCGCCGCGCTGTACGTGGCGTGGTTCGGCGGCAAACCGTCGCCGTGGGACGAGCTCGTCGTGTTCGCGCTGCCGCCGCTGCTGCTCGCGATCGGCCGCTGGCGCGGCCGTCGCAAGGCCGGCTTCTGGGCGTCGGTGCTCGGGCTGTTCTGGTTCAGCCACGGCGTGATGGTCGCCTGGTCGCGACCGGCCGAAGCCGCATACGCATGGGGCGAGATCGCGCTCGCGCTCGTCGTCGTGTTCGCGGCCAACTGGCCGGGGCTGCGCGCGCGTTTTTCCCGCAAACGCAGCTGATTGGCGCCGCTCGGCGCAGGCCGTGACGCGCGCTCCGTATAATCGCCGCGACTCCGCACGACACTCGCCTTGATGGAACAGCTCTGCATCGTCACCACCGGCGGCACGATCGACAAGATCTACTTCGACGACAAGTCGGACTTCCAGGTCGGCGAGCCACAGATCGGCCGCATCCTCGAGGAACTCGGGGTCGCGTTCCGGTACAGCGTGATCCCGATCATCCGCAAGGATTCGCTGCACATCACCGACGAGGACCGCGAGCTGATCCGCGCGACGATCGCCGCGCAGGATGCACGCCACGTGCTGGTCACGCATGGCACCGACAGCATGGTGCAGACCGCACAGGTGCTCTCGACGCTGACCGATCGGACGATCGTGCTGACCGGCGCGCTGAACCCGGCGCGGTTCCGCGGCTCGGACGCGGAGTTCAACATCGGCACGGCGGTCGGCGCGGTGCAGTCCTTGCCCCCGGGCGTCTACATCGCGATGAACGGCCGCGTCTGGCACCCGGCCAAGGTCCGCAAGAACGTCGCGGCGAACCGGTTCGAAGCTGCCGACTGACGCACCTGCTACGCAGCGTGTAAAGAAAAACCCCGGCCGAAGCCGGGGTTTTCTGTTACTAGATCAGTCCGCCCGTGATCAGCGGAACCCGGCCATCGTCGCCTTCGTGTTCACCAGCACGCGCTGGTTGTGGCTCTGCGTGGTGGTGCCCATCGCCACGCCGTTGTAGGTCTTGTCCGGGTTCGACCAGTAGTTCAGTCGCGGGCACCCGCCGGTGCAGGCGTAGGCCATGATCGTGCGCCAGGCGTTGTTCGGCGCGCGGTAACCGTGGCCGTACGCGTAGGGCGTGGTGCTCGGGTCGGCGGCCGGGTCATGCCGCGCCGACTGCAGGTGGCCGATCTCGTGCGCGAAGCTGTAGTAGCCGGTCGCGCAGTTCCAGTACGTGGTCGCGAACGCGGTCGACGCCGTCGAGCCGATACCCGAAGCCAGTCCGCAGGACGATCCCTGGTTGCCGATCAGCATGACCACGTCGGCTGCGTTCTGGTTGCGCAGGCTGTGCACGCCGTCCATGTAGCCGTCGGAGGTACCCCGGAAGCGGGACAGGTCGGTGCTCATACCGACTTCCGTGTAGCTCGTCGTGTAGTAGCCGGCCAGCACGAGGTTGATGCCGACGTTCGAGTTCGCGTAGCCCTGGTTGGATTCGGAGATCGCCAGATCCATCAGCGAGCGCATGTTGCCGCCGTACGCGTTGACCGCCGCGTTCGTCGCTACAACCATCACCCGGATCGTCGCAGTCGTGCCGGGGCTGATCGCCATCGTGGTGAAGCCGCCGCTCGTGGTGTTCGACGCGGTCATGTCGAATCGCGGCAGGTCGGCATAGTCGGCCGGATGGTCGGCCGGCATGCGCGACTCATCCACCTCGATCACCGCATGGCCGCCGCCGGGCAATGGGCGGATGCGGAACAGCCTGCCGTCGACGCGGACGTTACCGGTGACAGTGCCATCGCGACGCACCAGCGTGGCGGTGTTCGCGGCGTCCTGCGCCGTCTCGCGCAGCGAGCCCGAACGCGCCCTGGTCGTCTCCTTGATGCGACCGACCCAGACCAGGCCGCCCTCGTCTACGGCCCTGGCATCGCTGAGCACGGCATTCACGCGGCGGTGGCCGAGATCGAGCTGGATTTCCTGCGTCGAAGCGCTGACGACTGCGGGGTTCGCCCGCATCGCGCGGGTGTTGAATGATTCCGGCCGCGCCGCGATCGACTGCAGTGCAGCGCGGTTGCTGGCGGTCGGGGATGCGATTTCACCGACGAACAACGGTTGGCCGGCAACGGCGGAGCCTGCGGATACGAGGAGGCTGACGGCAACGGCGCGGGGCAGGATGTTGCGGGTTTTCATGCTCTCTCCTTGACTGCATGGGCGCGCCGCACGCGGGGGCGATTGGCGCTTCGGGGGACTAAAAAAAACGCCCCGGTCGAAACCGGGGCGCCTGGTGCGCTTTGCAGAGGCTTAGTGCGTGATGCTCCAGCTGTCGATGTACCCGGTGTCGCCCGACGCGTTGTCGGTGACGCGCAGCTTCCAGGTACCGTTCTTGAGCTCGCTCGAGAGGTTCAGCGTGACGTAGCCGATCACGTTGTCCGCGCTGTCGCTGCTGCTGTAGTCCTTGATCATGTACAGCGAGCCATCCGGCGCGACCAGCTGCACGCGCAGGTCACCGCGGTAGGTGTGCTTGATGTCCAGATCCACACGCGTCGAACTCGACGCATAGCCGCTGAGGTTGGACACGCCGATCGGACTTTCGACCGTCGAGTTGTCGTTGATCGTGTAGTTGTTGGAGTTGGTGAACTTGCTGCCACCGCCTACGGCATCCACCGCAGCACGGGCATTGACGATGCCGTTGCCGATCGGCTTGTCGATCGAGGTCGGGAACGGACGCAGCGTGTTCTTCAGCGTGCTCTCGACCGTCGACGGGCTCAGCGAGCCGCCGGCCTTGGCCTGCATCAGTGCGACGACGCCCGCGACGTGCGGCGAGGCCATCGAGGTGCCGTTCATCAGGCTGTAGCTCTCGGTCGACGGCGTAGTGGTACCGCTGTTGACCGTCGAGGCGATGTCGCTGCCGGGTGCAGCGACGTCGATCAGCGAGCCGTAGTTCGAGAAGCCCGAGCGAGCGCCAGTGCGGGTGGTCGAAGCGACGGCGATGACGTTATTGCAGCTGGCCGGGGTAAAGCCCGAGACATCGGCATTGCTGTTGCCTGCAGCGACCACGACCGTCGAGCCACGGCTGACCGCGCTGTTGATCGCGTTCTGGTAGGTCGACGAACATGCCCCGCCGCCGCCGAGGCTCATGTTGATCGTCTTGGCCGGGTACGCGTTCGCGGTCACGCCGCTGACGCTGCCGCCGGACGCCCAGATGATCGCGTCGGTGATGTCGGAGGTCAGGCCGCCGCACTTGCCGAGCACGCGGACCGGCACGACCTTGGCGCCGTAGGCGACGCCGGCCACGCCCTTGGCATTGTTGGTCAGCGCTGCGACGGTGCCCGTCACGTGGGTGCCGTGCCAGCTCGAGTTCGAGGCCGGGGAACCGGTTCCGCACTCGCCCGCAGCGGACCAGTCGCCCTGGTCGGCCGCGTTCGAATCACGACCGTTGCCGTCGCGGGCCATCGCCGCGTCGCTGATGAAGTCGTAACCGCCGACGATGTTCGAGCCCAGGTCGCTGTGCGAGGTGATACCCGTGTCCAGCACCGCGACGTACTGACCGCTGCCGTTCGTGATGTCCCAGGCCGTATCGGCGCGGATGCCGCCGGTGGCTTCAAAGTAATGCCACTGGTAGTTCGCGTAGTGTGTGTCGTTCGGGGTGAACACCGGGCGCATGACGCGGTCGACTTCCACGTACTCGACGCTCGGATCGGCGGCGATCTGCTGCATCAGCGCCTGTGCTTCGACGCGATCGAGCTTACGGCCAGCCTTGACCGCTTCGGCACCGACCGCGAGGCGACGCACATGGCCCAGCGCGACGGCCTTGCCACCTGCACCCGCGCGCGCGGCACGGTTGAGCGCGGCCTTCGCATTCGACACATCGGCGCGCTCCGCACTGCCTTCGCGATACTTGACGATGAAGCGATCGTTGCCGTCGGCCGCCAGGCCGGTGGTGTCGATCTTGCCGGCAAATGCGTTGCCCGCCATGGACGCCACGACGACCGCAGTGGCTGCGGCAAGTACGCGCACGCGGGTGCGGCGCTGGTTGCGATCTGACATCTAGGAACTCCAGGAATTGAGGCAGGTCAGCAGGGGGACCGCTCGTCCGGAGCGGATATCCGCTCCGGACGAGGGGTTGACGGCGGCTCGGAAAAGGACCGTCAACCCCACACTAGATGACCGTTTTGCGACACCACAACGAGGTCGACGCATCAAGTCACGCCAACGGAGTGACTCGCGTCACATTTCAAGCAACCGGACGCGACCGGAGGCGCGGGAAAAGTTCTCGTGAGTACTGGCAGGGCCGGCGCGAGGGCTGTTTCAGGTTCGAAACAGGGTTGCGAGGCCTCGTTTTTTGCACTATCGGCGGCGGAAACCGGGCGATTTGGCCTGCCCGGACACCCTGCAGCCCTTGCCCAGCAAGGCCTGCAGGGCTGTTTAGGCTGGTTTTGCGCAGGGGCGTGCGGCGATGCAGCACGCCCTTCTTGGGCATACCTTTTCGGGCGGATCGGCCGTACAGCGACCATTTGCGCCCGGATCGCGACCTGGATCAGCGCGCCACACCGGAAAACCGGCTCCCGCAGCTGCGCGGACGGAAAGTGCCGCCGCCGGTCTGAGCTCCACGGCGAGCTTTGAAGTCATTCGCGGAGGAAGCTTCGAGGCCGCCTACGCAGCGGCCCGATGGAACGAGCCGGCAGCGCACGCCGCCATTCACGACGTCTCTTATCGTGCCGGCGACACCCGGGACATCAGGCGCCCGCTGCAGCCCGCGGCTACAGCATCCCGGTCTCGAGCCGGGCAGCCTCGGACATCATGGTCCGGTTCCACGGCGGGTCGAATACGAGTTCGACATCGGCTTCGGCCACGGTCGGAATCATTTCGACCTTGTCGCGCACGTCCGACACCAGCACGTCGCCCATGCCACAGCCCGGCGCGGTCAGCGTCATGCGCACCTGCACGATGCGCTGGCCCGCCTGCTCGGGGTGTGGAACGACGGTGGCGTCGTAGACGAGGCCCAGGTCGACGACGTTGATCGGGATCTCGGGATCGAAGCAGGTCCGCAACTGCTTCCAGACCAGCTGCTCGACGAGTTCATCGTCGGCGCCTTCCGGCAGCTGCAACGGCTCGGGCGGTTCCTTGCCGATCGCGTCGGCATCCTTGCCCGCGATGCGGAACAGGTTGCCCTCGACGAACACGGTGTAGCTGCCGCCGAGTGCCTGCGTGATGTAGCCGACGCTTCCCGCCGGCAACGTCACCTCTTCGCCCTGGGGCACCAGGACGGCCGGGCAGTCACGCTCGAAACGGACGGGTTCGCTGCTGCGGGAATACATACGACACGATCGCATCGCGCGGGGGCCGCGCCTGACCGGCCATTCTACCGGCCGCGATGCCCGCTATGCTGTACGGCTTGCCTCGCGGAGCCTCGCGCCCGTTGCCGATGACCAAGTCCTCCGTTCCGGTTCGTGGTCCCACCTGGCTGTCGTGGTCGCTGCTGACCCTGGGCACCACGGGTTTTGCCGCGCTATGGGTGCTGCTGGCGCTGTACACGCGCGAACAGCTCAGCTGGATGGCCGTGGTCGGCGCGCTGGACGTCGCGTGGATGCTGCGGCTGGGCCGCTGGCCACGAGGCGCGGGACGAGCGCTGGCGGGCCTTGCGGGCACCGCGGTCATCGTCGCGCTGGCGAACTGGTGGATCATCGCCAGCCACCTCAGCGTGGTGCTGGGCCTGACGCCGTGGGAATCGGCCTCGAGGCTCGGCTGGAACCACGCCTGGACGCTTGCCCAGCTCGCGAACGGCCTCGCCGACACTGCCTGGATCGCGGCCGGCCTGATCGTCGCGGCGCTCGCATCGCGCTAGCCGCCCCGACCGCGGCGGCGCTCAATGGCCGCCGTCGAGCGCCTTGAGTTCGCCCACCAGTGCGCTCGCCGCCGCGGCCCCGTCGCCGTAGAGCATGCGGGCGTTGTCGGCGTAGAACAGCGCGTTTTCGATGCCGGCAAAGCCCGTGCCCTTGCCGCGTTTGATCACGACGATGTTGCGTGCATTGACCACGTCGAGAATCGGCATGCCGTAGATGGGGCTGGCGGGGTCGGTCTTGGCGACTGGATTGACGACGTCGTTCGCGCCGATCACGAGTGCGACATCGGTCAATGCGAACTCGGGGTTGATGTCGTCCATGTCGGCGATCAGGTCATACGGCACGCCGGCTTCGGCGAGCAGCACGTTCATGTGGCCCGGCATGCGCCCGGCCACAGGATGGATCGCGAACTTGACCGACACCCCGCGCGCAATGAGCTTCTGCGCAAGCTCCCAGATCTTGTGCTGCGCCTGCGCGACGGCCATGCCGTAGCCCGGCACGATCACCACGCGATCGGCGAACGCCATCATCGCGGCCACGTCGCCGGCTTCGATGGGTTTCTGCGATCCGCTGATCGACTGCGCTTCGCCACCGCCGCCGAAACTGCCGAACAGCACGCCGCTGATCGGGCGGTTCATCGCCTTGGCCATCAGCCGCGTGAGCAGCAGACCGGCAGCGCCCACCATCATGCCGGCGATGATCAGCGCCTCGTTCCCCAGCACATAGCCTTCAAACGCCACGGCCAGCCCGGTGAACGCGTTGTAGAGCGAAATCACGACCGGCATGTCCGCGCCGCCAATCGGCAACGTCATCAGCACGCCCAGAAGCAGCGCCGCGACAAAGAACGCCACGATTGCCGGCATCTGCAGCGAGTACGCCGCAACCACACCCAGCACGACCGTCAGCGCGAACAGCACGGCATTGAAGATCTGCTGACCGCGGAACGTGTAGCGGCGGTCCATGCGCCCGTCGAGCTTGGCCCAGGCGATCACCGAACCCGACAGCGAGACTGCGCCGATCAGTGCGCCGATCACGGCCAGCACCAGCGCGGTGGTCGACATCGTCGCGGCCCCGGCGGTCGCGGTGCCCGCCTGCTGCGCGGCACTCAGGCGCAGCAACTCGACCGCGCCGATCGCCGCCGCGGAGCCGCCGCCCATACCGTTGTAGAGCGCGACCATCTGCGGCATGTCGGTGATCGCGACCTTGCGGCCGGTGATCCAGGCCGCGACGGTGCCGAGCACCAGTGCGGTGACGATGAGTCCGAGGTTGTGCAACCCGGGCAGCAGAAACGTCGCCGCCGTCGCGATCAGCATGCCGGCACCGGCCCAGCGGATGCCGCTGCGGGCCGTCAGGGGCGACGCCATGCGCTGCAGGCCGAGCAGGAACAACGTGGCCGCGACGAGGTAACTCGCGGCAGCGACGGTTAGTCGGACGGTGGTGGACGGATCGGGTTCGAGCGTCGTGATCACCGGCTGTCTCCCGGCGGCTTCGATGACTTGAACATCTCGAGCATCCGCTCGGTCACCACGTAACCGCCCGCCGCGTTGCCGGCGCCGAGCGCGACGGCGATGAAGCCGATCACCTTCTCGAGCAGGCTGTCCGCATGGCCGAGCACCACCATCGCGCCGATCAGCACGATGCCGTGGATGAAGTTCGACCCCGACATCAGCGGCGTGTGCAGGATCACCGGCACCCGGGAGATGATCACGTGGCCGGCGATCGCGGCCAGCATGAAGATGTAGAGCGCTACCCATCCATCCATCGGCCCATCTCCCCGCGGCGGTCGGTCGATCATAACCACGGGTGAATACCACCGTGCATCTGTCAACGCATCGCCGGGCCGAGCGTTACCGGTTGCGCAGGCCGTCCTGCGAGCGAACGGAGCCACCGATGCGGGTAACCAGCGCAATGCCACGTGTGCAAGGTAGGCCCGCCTGCCTGCGTGGCGGCCTGTCCGCTGTCTGCGTCGCCCAGCCGATCCGGGCGGTCCGACGCCGCGTCGTGCGCTGTGCATGCTGCTGCGCGTGAGCCCCGAGTCCGGACCCGCCAGCATCGACGGGCCATCCGTCGGCGACGGCGCGGCTGCGGGTGCAGTGCCGGCGTCGATCGAGCAGTTCCTTGCAGGGATTGGGCCGCGGGCATTCCGCTTCGCCGAGATCGGCCTGCGCAACCGCGAGGACGCGCTCGATGCCGTGCAGGACGCGATGGTGCGGATGCTCGGCTACCGCGAGCGGCCGGCGGCCGAATGGACTCCGCTGTTCTGGAGCGTGCTGCGCAGCCGCGTGGTCGACCTGCAACGGCGGCGGGCCTTCCGGCTGCGCTGGCTGCTGCCGTCGCCGAGCGGGCCCGACACCGACCTCGACTGGGAGGACGAGACGGCCCCCGACCCGTCGCGGACGCACGACGGCCGCGAAGCCTATGGCCGCCTCGCGGGCGCGCTGGCGGCGCTGCCACGCCGGCAACGCGAGGCCTTTACGCTGCGCGTGCTCGAGGAACTGGACGTGGCGACGACGGCGCGCGTGATGGGCTGTGGGGAGGGCGCGGTGAAGACACATCTGTTCCGGGCGCGCGAAGCGCTGCAGAAGCAACTGAAGGACTGGCGATGAGCGACCACGGTTCCAGTGACCGGTTCGATGCCGCGATGCGCGAGCTGCATCGCGACTCCCTCTCCCACCTGGGTACCGATACCCGCCGCAGGCTGCGCAACGCGCGCAGCCTTTCGACGGCGGCCGCTTCCACGCGCCGCTTCGGCTGGCCCATCGCGAGCGCATGCGCGGCATTGTTCGCGCTCGCGATCGCATGGCCGCTACGCTCACCGCCGCCGGCTGCGCCGTCGGAGGCCGCACCGCCCGAGGCAGTGGTGGCGGGCGCGAGCCAGATCGCACCCGGTGCGGCCCCGTCGGCCGAAATCCCCGCCGCACTTGCCGCGCTCGAGGAATCGCCCGATTTCTACCTCTGGCTGGCGTCCAGCGACGCGGCCCTCGATCTGCTGGAGCAGGCCCCATGAGCCCACGATCCATTTCCGCCGTTGCGGCTGGCCTGCTGGTGGCGATCGCCGCCGCACTGCCGGCCCGGGCAACGCCTGCGTCTTCCCTGCCCGCCTGGGAGCAACTCACGCCGCAGCAGCGCGAACAGCTGATCGCCCCGATCCGCGACCGCTGGAACTCCGAGCCCGCGCAGCGCCAGCGCATGCTGCTGCACGCGCAGCGCTGGCAGCACCTCACCCCCGAGCAGCGCCAGCGCGCGCGGCACGGTGTGAAACGCTGGCAGAAGATGCCGCCCGAGCACCGCGAACAGATGCGCGCGGTGTTCGATCACGTGCGCGCGATGCGCGAACCCGAGCGGCGCGTATTCATGGCGAAGTGGCGGTCGATGACGGCCGAACAGAAGCGGGCGTGGCTGCAGGTGCACCCCGCGCCGACGCCGCGAAACGACGATTGAAGCGGGCCGCCTGCGGCGTCAGCTGGCGGCGTCGCGTGGCGGCCAGACCGTGTGTGCGAGCAGTTCATCGCCCCAGTCGAACGCAACGCCGCCCTCGGCAATGAACAGGCTGACGAAATTGAACACGTTGCGCGCGAACATCTCGCTGGCGTGCACCGCGCCCTGGCTTGCGAGATTGAGCGGGCCTGCAATCGTGACGCCGCCAACTTCGGCGTTCTGACCCGGCACGGTGAGTTCGCAGTTGCCGCCGGTCTCGGCCGCGAGGTCGACGATGACGCTGCCGGGCTTCATGCCGGCGACCATCGCGGCGCTGATGATGCGAGGTGCCGGCCGGCCGGGAACCGCTGCGGTGCTGACGATGACGTCGATGCTCTTGAGGTGCTCACCGAGGCGCCGCTGCTGCTCGGCCCGCTCTTCGTCGGTCAGTGCCCTCGCGTAGCCGCCCTCGCCCGCGGCGCTGACGCCGAGATCCAGGAATCGCCCGCCGAGCGACTCGATCTGTTCGCGGGTCTCGGGCCGCACATCGAAGCCTTCGACCTGCGCGCCCAGCCGACGCGCGGTCGCGATGGCCTGCAACCCGGCCACGCCGGCGCCGATCACCAGCAGCCGCGAGGGACGAATCGTGCCGGCCGCCGTGGTCAGCATCGGGAAGAAGCGCGGCGCCAGTTGTGCGGCGATCAGTACGGCCTTGTAGCCCGCCATGCCCGCCTGCGAACTCAGGACGTCCATCGCCTGCGCCCGCGTGGTGCGCGGCAGGCGCTCGAGCGGGAACGCGGTCACCTCTCGCGCCGCGATCGCCTCGGCCCGGTCGCTGCCCGGCTGCAAGGCCAGCTGACCGACGAGTACCGCGCCGCGCTGCATGCGTTCGATCGATGCCGCCGCGGGCGACTGCACGCACAGCACCACGTCCGCGGTACCGAGCAGTGCGCTTTCGTCGTCGACCACTTCGGCACCGGCCTGCGCGTATGCCTCGTCGGCGAAATGCGCGCCCAGCCCCGCGCGGCTTGCAACCCGGACGCGAGCGCCGAGGGCGCCAAGCTTGCGGCAGGTCTCGGGCGTCGCCGCCACCCGCCGCTCGCCGGGAGCCGACTCACGCGCGACCGCAACGACGGGACCAGCAGACGGCGAACTCGATTGCGACGGATCGGTCGACATGCGATGTGCTCCGCGAGGGTTTCCGCATGCTAAGCCAAGAGCCGGCGCGGCGACGCCTGCTGCGGTGCGCCGTCATGAAGCCGCGTTACCGCATGGCGTCGCATGACCTCTGGCGGCCTTCGTCGTACAGGGGGCGGCAACAGCGACAAAGCGCGCCGCCATGCCGACATGAGGGCGCCAGCAGGTGAAGCCGGCGCCCCACTCGCTGCGCGATGCCAGACGAGCCGCCCGCCGCGATCGGCGAGCACCCGCGCTCGATCAGTGCTGGCCGACCGCGTGGTCCAGGCGCTGGCGCAACTGGCGCATCGCCTCGGAGAACGGCGTGCGTTCGCCGCCGAGCATCACGCCGCCCGACGCGACCATCGCCGCCAGTTCCTCGGGCGCGGCGACGAGCACGCGCATGCCGCGCCGGTTGACCAGCAGCAGTCGTGACGTCAACGGGCTGACCCAGGCGACCTTGACCGAACACGCCTCGCCCTGCGGATCGACCATGCGCAGCCATTCGCCCGGCTGCAGCCTGCGGATCACCGCCGCCACGCCCGGATCGTGCGGCACGGTCGCCGTGCCGCCGGCGAGCCAGAGTTTGGGGTCGTCATTTGCGGGCTCATCGCCGGCCAGCGGCGTGACGGCCTGCCGACGGCGCTCGGTGTCGGGCGTCGCCAGGTCGCGCACCAGCATCGCGACGCCATGACGCGCCGCATTCTCGTCAAGCCCAAGGCTGCCGAGGCACAGCACGATCGAAGGCTGCAGCGCGACGAGCCTGTCCGCGAGCTCGCGCCCGCGCGCCTGTTCGGCAAGCGCATCCACCTCGACCAAGGCGTGGCCGAGCGCGCGGATCTGCTGCACACGCTCGCATTCGTCGCCATCACGCAGCAGCGTCTGCACGAAATGGTGGCGCCACGGCGCGGACAGGAACTCCGCGACCGCCGAAGTCAGCGGCCGGGCCGCGAAATGCGTATCGAGCGCGGCATCCGCCATCGCACGGGCCTGCGCCAGGCGCTCGCGGCCGAAGGTCGCCTTGGCAGCGCGGCTTTCCTGCATCTCGCCACGGCGGCGCTGCTGGACCAGCAGGGCTTCGAGCTCGGCGTGGGCCAGCTCGAACACCGCCATGTCCTCGTTGTACTCGGCCACGACGCGCTGCGAGACCGCCGATGCGCGCTCGAGCAGTTCACGGTCATGCGGCGTCGCAGCGTCGTTGCCCTCGCAGGCTTCGGTGACCGCATCGAGCAGCCGGCGCGCCGGGTGCTGCGGCTGCACGAACAATGCATCACCCGCCAGCGCAACCTTCACGTACGGCAGCACAAGGCGCCCGTACACGCGGCGCGCGCGGTCCTCGAGCGTGTGCGTGCGGAACAGCGATTCGAACAGCATCGACACCAGGTCGATCGCGTCTTCCTCCTGCTCGCCGAGGCGGAGTCCGTCCGCACCCAGGCCCAGCCGGCGCGCGCCTTCGAGCATCTGATCGCGGACGACGTCGGCGAGTCGGCCGGACGCGGCTAGCGCACGTGCGAACGTGTCCGGCGGTTCGGACTGCATCACCGACGCGATCGTGAGCACGTCGCGCGACTGCAGCGGACGGCGCTGCATCGCGCGGCGGTGCGCATCGGTGTCGATTTCGGCGGCCTGGCGCCGGCGGGCATGCAGCTGGGAGCGCAGGCTCATGAGCTCGCCCGCCAGTCGCGAACTGACGACCGGGGCCGCCATGGAGATCTCCGCAGCGGCCTCCGCGCCCGGAGAGCGGGCCAGCGGCGGATCCGGCTGGCGCGTCGCGGGCGGCTCGAGCGCCTGCTCGTTCCAGGGCCGGCTGGACGGCAGAGGCGTCGTGCGGCGCGACGCCACATCCGCGCCGTATCCCGCCGTGGCGAGCGTGGCGTTGATGCGCACGTACAGCTCGTCCAGCACCCGGCCAAGCGCGAGCTGGTACTGCCGGAACATGACGCCGTGGAACGCGGCCGGCAGCTCCAGATCGCCGTAGGTCGAAATGAATGCACCGACAAGGCGGGCCGGCGCGACCGGATTCGGCCCCACGTGCGTCCCAAGCGCGGAAGACACTGATCCCAGGCGCTGCTTCATGACCTCGAGCGGGCGCTGGTAGCGCTGCTCGAGCATCTCGGCCAGACGCTGCCCGGTCAGGTGCAGGTCCAGGTGCTGTTCGTCGATCAGGTTCAGCTCCGCGCCCGCAGTGCGTGACAGCGGCCCGCGGAATTCGTCGAACCCGCTTGCGATTTGCTGCCGGAACCGCATTACATGGCTAGCGCCGTGCTGGCGCAGCAGCTGGAGCGCCCCCTGCTCTTCGAACGAGGGGCCGCCTGCCGAAGCCTGCAGCGTCTTTTCGACGCCTTGGGCAAGGTTATGCGGCAACGTGCCGAGCTGTTCGACGGCGAGGCGCTTCATCTCCTCGAGGACGCGCGCCGGGTCGGTTCGTGTTGCAAGCCCGATGTCGAGCGGATAGCCGGACATTGCGATGTCTCCCGAGCGCTGGCGAAGTGTGAGGGGTTCTAGCCGGGTCGTTAAACGACCCTCTCAGGCAGACTAGTGCCGGATTGCGTCACTTCATCAACAAAATTTCCGATCTGTGATTGATGCCCCACTCGAATCTTGACCCCCGGCAAATGGCCGTCAGTGACGCCCTCTCCGCACTCGATGCGCGCCGCTCGGTTCCGCCGAAACAGCTGATGGAGCCGGGCCCGGACGAGGCCACGCTGCTGCGCATGCTGCAGTCGGCCGTGCGCGTGCCCGACCACGGCAAGCGCGTGCCATTCCGCTTCATCCGCATTGCAGGCGATGCGCGCCACGCACTGGGCGAGCGCCTTGCAGCGCGCTCGCGCGAACGCGACCCCAATGCCAGCGATGCCGTCATCGAAAAAGACCGCATGCGCTTTTCGTATGCCCCGGTGATCGTCGCCGTGGTGGCGCGACTGGGTCCCGATGACAAGATTCCCGAGTCGGAACGTTTTTCGACCGCGTCCAACGTGTGCTTCGCGCTGCTGCACGCCGCCCATGCCTGCGGCTTCGGTGCGATCTGGCTGACGGGCTGGCTGGCCTACGACGAGCAGGTGCGCGAGTGGCTCGGTGTGCAGGCGGATGAGCGCATTGTCGGTTTTGTCCATATCGGCACGCCGAAGCTCGAGACGCCCGAGCGTGATCGGCCCGATCCACGTGCGCTGCTCGTCGATTGGCGGGCGGATGGATTGCACCCGGCTCCGGCGGTGGAACGAGCGCCATGAGCACGCATCCCGAATCCACCACCCCGCCGCGCCCACCGCTGTACCTGGTCGACGCGAGCATCTACGTGTTCCGCGCGTGGCATTCGATGCCGAACGAGTTCCATGACAGCGAAGGCTGGCCGACCAACGCGGTGCACGGGTTTGCGCGCTTCCTGCTGGAACTGATCGAACGCGTGCGCCCGCGGAACATCGCGGTCGCGTTCGACGAGGCGCTGGACTCGTGCTTTCGGAACGCGATCTATCCCGCGTACAAGGCCAACAGGGAGCCAGCGCCCGAAGAGCTCAGGCGGCAATTCGGCCATTGCAAGACGCTGTGCGAAGTGCTCGGCCTGCAGGTGCTCGCGCATCGCGATTTCGAGGCCGACGACCTGATCGGTACCGCAGCGCAGGCCGCGCGCGGCCATGGATTCCGCGCGGTCATCGTTTCGCCGGACAAGGACCTTTCACAGCTGCTCGCCGAGGCCGACGAGCAGTGGGATTACGCGCGCAACCAGCGCTGGACCGCGGCTGGCGTGCCTGCGCGGCACGGCGTGCACGCGCACCAGATCGCCGACTACCTGGCGCTTACCGGCGACGCGGTCGACAACATTCCGGGTGTGCCCGGCATCGGCGCGAAGACCGCGGCCGCGCTGCTTGCGCACTTCGGCACGCTCGACGCGCTGCTCGAACGCATCGACGAAGTGCCCTACCTGCGGCTGCGTGGCGCTGCCGCATGCGCGGTGAAGCTGCGCCAGCATCGCGAGCAGGCACTGCTGTGCCGGCAGCTTTCGACGATCGCGCTGCATGCGCCGATCGACCCGCTCAAGCTTCCGTTCGCGCGGGGCACGACCTGCCCCGATGCGCTGACCGCGCTGTGCGAAGCGCTGCGGTTCGGCCCGCTCACCCGGCGTCGGCTGCATGCGGCGGCGGGCATCGATTACGCGCCGTCAACGCCGACCGCTTAGGATCGACCCATCACGCCAGAGGATCCGGGATGAGCGAAGCGCCCCTCGAAACCATCTACGCGGGCGAATGGCTGCGGATGTTGCGCCGCGGCCATTGGGAGTACGTGGAGCGCA
This sequence comes from Lysobacter korlensis, assembly GCF_042434515.1. NCBI lineage: Bacteria > Pseudomonadati > Pseudomonadota > Gammaproteobacteria > Lysobacterales > Lysobacteraceae > Lysobacter > Lysobacter korlensis. The sequence goes on along the minus strand of NZ_JBHLTG010000001.1, from coordinate 1,123,409 downwards.
CGCACGGCGAAGGCATGGCCGTGATCGTCGTTGCGGTGACCCCGGACGATTGCGTGCTGTTCGTCGAACAGCACCGCATCCCGCTTGGCCGACGCACGATCGAAATGCCTGCAGGGCTGGTCGGTGACGAAAACGCCGGTGACACGCTTGCCGATGCCGCGCGCCGCGAACTCATCGAGGAAACCGGCTGGGAGCCCGAGCACGTGGACGTGTTGCTGACCGGGCCAACCTCGGCCGGCATGAGCAGCGAGCGGATCGCATTCGTGCGCGCGACCGGGCTGCGCCGGGTCGGCAAGGGCGGCGGGGTCGGCGACGAAGCGATCATCGTGCACGAGGTTCCGCGCAAGGACGCCCCTGCCTGGCTGATGCAGAAAGGCCGAGAGGGGTTCGAGCTCGACCTCAAGCTCTGGGCGGGGCTGTGGATGCTCGAACGCAATCCGGACGGCACGCCGGCGCCCGGCGCTGGCTAGCGCGCACGCGGCATAAACGACAGGGCGCGGACTGCAGCAGTCCGCGCCCTCGTGTTGTGGCCTTGGGACCCGTCGAGCCGCACGGCAATCCGCCGCGCAGCCCGGCCCTCGTGCTTACGCGAAGCGATCGGTCGCGCGCACCAGGGCATCGACGTTTTCGGGCTCCAGCGCCGAATGCCCGGACGTCGGCGTGATCGAGAGCTCGGCCCGTGGCCACGCGCGGTGCAGGTCCCAGGCGTTCGCGACCGGGCAGACCACGTCGTAGCGCCCGTGCACGATCACGCCGGGGATGTCCGCTAACCGGTGCGCATCGCGCAGCAGCTGATCGTCGACTTCGAAGAAGCCGCTGTGGACGAAGTAGTGGTTCTCGATGCGCGCGAACGCGAGCGCGAACGAGGCGTCCTCATGGCTCGACGCAAAATGCGGGTCGACGTGCAGGAAGCTCGTCGCGCCCTCCCAGACGCTCCATGCGCGCGCGGCGGCGAGACGGGTCTCGAGATCATCGGACGTCAGGCGGCGGTGGTAGGCGCTGATCAGGTCGTGACGCTCGACCGGCGGGATCGCGGCGAGGTAGTGCTCCCACGCATCCGGGAACAGCCGCGATGCGCCTTCCTGATAGAACCACTCCAGCTCCCAGCGCCGCAGCATGAAGATGCCGCGCAGGACGAGCTCGGTGACGCGTTGCGGATGCGCCTGCGCATACGCGAGCGCGAGCGTCGAACCCCACGAGCCGCCGAATACCTGCCAGCGCTCGATGCCGAGCATCTCGCGCAGCTTTTCGATATCGGAGACGAGGTGCCAGGTCGTGTTGTCGACCAGGTCCGCGTGCGGCGTCGAACGCCCCGCACCACGCTGATCGAACAGCACGATGCGGTATTTCGACGGATCGTGGAAACGCCGCATCTTCTCGTTGCAGCCCGCCCCGGGACCGCCGTGCAGCAGCACAACCGGCTTGCCGTCCGGGTTGCCGCACTGCTCGTAGTAGAGCGTGTGCCGGTCGTCGACCTTGAGCGTGCCGGTGTCGAACGGTTCGATGTCCGGATAGAGCGTGCGCATCGGAGGCCTCCTGACTGGGAGCGGCAGTCTAGCAACCGTGTGGTGCAGATCCGTGGGTACTTTGCGTTACATCGCGCGGCGCCCGAGCGTGACGCGGTCGCGGGCCTCGAGGTCCGCAGCCGTGGCCACATCGCGCCACCCCTGCGCTTCAAGCAATGCGCGCACCGCGGCGCCTTGGTCAAAGCCGTGCTCGAGCAGCAGCCAGCCTCCAGCGCGCACGCACGGCAGCGCGTCGCGCGCGATCGTCCGGATCGCGTCCAGCCCATCGTCGCCGGACGCCAGCGCCGTGGCCGGTTCGAACCGCAGGTCGCCCTGCTTGAGGTGCGCATCGTCGCGCGCGATGTACGGCGGGTTGCTGGCGATCACGTCGAACGTTGCGCCGGCGATCGGCGCACACCAGTCGCCCAGCCGGAACTCGACGTTCGACAGCCCGAGCTCGACCGCGTTCGACCGTGCCACTTCGAGCGCTTCGTCGCTCGCATCGGTCGCGATGACACGCGCGCCGGGTCTCTCGTAAGCCAACGCGAGCGCGATCGCGCCGCTGCCGGTGCCGAGATCGGCAACGCATGGGGCTCCGCCGGCGGGGATCCGCTCCAGCGCCAGCTCGACCAGCAGTTCGGTTTCAGGCCGCGGGATCAAGGTTGCCGGCGTCACCGCCAGATCGAACCGCCAGAAGCCGCGGCGGCCGGTGAGATAGGCGACCGGCTCGCCCGCTTCACGTCGCGCCACGAGCCCGGCGAATCGCTCGGCCTGGGCAGGGTCTGCGACCGCATCGCCATACGCGAACAGCCAGGTGCGCGATCGATCGAGCACGTGCGCGAGCAGCACCTCGGCGTCGATCGCGTCGATGCGTCCGCGTGCGTCGGCGAGCAGCTGGTCGACGCGTGGGCCCGCGGCGTCAGGGTGAGGCAGGTTCATAGGCGCATGGTAGCGGCCGACCGCTGCAACCCCTCCGCGATTGGGACAAGCGCATTGCGCGGCCCAATCGGACCCATAGCCACCGTCAATCCAAACAATTCCATTAATCAATTTGAACGATCATGCAGCCCACCCTATTCTTGGCGGCTGTTTCCCAAACAAGGAGCTCCACTGATGTCGTTGATCAACACTCCGGTCAAGCCGTTCAAGACCCAGGCCTTCCATAACGGCAAGTTCGTCGAAGTCACCGAGGCGAACCTGAAGGGCAAGTGGTCGGTCGTGGTGTTCATGCCGGCCGCATTCACGTTCAACTGCCCGACCGAAGTCGAGGACGCCGCCGAGAACTACGAACAGTTCCAGCAGGCTGGCGCCGAGGTCTACATCGTCACCACCGACACCCATTTCTCGCACAAGGTGTGGCACGAAACCTCGCCTGCCGTCGGCAAGGCGAAGTTCCCGCTGGTCGGCGACCCGACGCACCAACTCACCCGCGCGTTCGACGTGCATATCGAAGAAGAAGGCCTCGCCCTGCGCGGCACCTTCATCGTCAATCCCGAAGGCGTGATCAAGGCCTACGAGATCCACGACAACGCGATCGCCCGCGACATGAAGGAAGCGCTGCGCAAGCTCAAGGCCGCGCGCTACGTCGCCGAGCATCCGGGCGAGGTCTGCCCGGCCAAGTGGCAGCAGGGCGCCGAGACGCTCAAGCCGTCGCTCGACCTCGTCGGCAAGATCTGATCGATCGATCCCCGCGGATGCCGGGCGGCCATCGCCCGGCTCCGCTTCCGGATGCTTGCACCAGCGGCTTGGACCACGCCGGCCTGACCCCACCGGCTCTCTCCTGCGGTCCAGGCCGCTCCTGCAAACACTGGCGATTCGCGCAGCCGCGACCACGCGCCCGCTGCACGCCCGACCCGACCGGATCGGCACCGTCCAGCGCACCGCCTTCCGCCACATCAGCGGTCGGCGTCTCGGCTGCGCCAAGGCCCTGCTCCCACTTTGTTCCTGACCATGGAGGCATTCCCCATGCTCGACGCCACGCTCAAGACCCAGCTGCAGTCCTACCTCGAACGCCTGGTCCAGCCGATCCAGCTCGTTGCCTCGCTAGACGACGGCGACAAGTCGCGCGAACTCGAGTCGCTGCTGCAGGACATCGCCTCGCTGTCCGACAAGATCGAGTACCTGCGCACCGATGAGGACTTGCGCAAGCCGTCGTTCGCGATCGTGCGCAAGGGCACCGACATCGACGTGCGCTTCGCCGGCATCCCGCTGGGCCACGAGTTCACCTCGCTCGTGCTCGCGCTGCTGCAGGTCGGCGGCCATCCGCCGAAGCTCGAGGAGGACGTGCAGAACCAGATCCGCGACCTCGAGGGCGACTTCCGCTTCGAAACGTTCATGTCGCTGTCGTGCCAGAGCTGCCCGGACACGATCCAGGCGCTGAACGTCATGAGCGTGATCAACCCGAACATCAAGCACGTCGCGATCGACGGCGCGCTGTTCCAGGATGAGGTGCAGGCGCGCGAAATCATGTCGGTGCCGACGATCTTCCTCAACGGCCAGCCGTTCGATGCCGGCCGCATGACGGTCGAACAGATCATCGCCAAGCTCGACACCGGCGCCGCGGCCCGCAGCGCTGCGCAGATCCGCGAGAAAGCGCCGTTCGACATGCTCGTCGTCGGCGGTGGCCCGGCCGGTGCGGCATCGGCGATCTACGCAGCCCGCAAGGGCATCCGCACGGGCGTGGTCGCCGAGCGTTTCGGCGGCCAGGTGCTGGACACGATGGCGATCGAGAATTTCATCTCGGTGTCGTACACCGAGGGCCCGAAGCTTGCGGTCGCACTCGAGCAGCACGTGCGCGACTACGAGGTCGACATCATGAACCTGCAGCGCGCGACGAAGCTCGTCCCGGCCAGCGAGCCGGGCGGCCTGGTGGGAGTCGAGCTCGAGAACGGTGCGACGCTGCTGGCGCGCTCGGTGATCCTGTCGACCGGCGCGCGCTGGCGGCAGATGAACGTGCCCGGCGAAGAGCAGTACCGCAACAAGGGCGTGGCCTACTGCCCGCACTGCGACGGCCCGCTGTACAAGGGTAAGCGCGTGGCGGTGATTGGTGGCGGCAACTCCGGCGTCGAGGCCGCGATCGATCTCGCGGGCATCGTCGCGCACGTCACGCTGGTGGAATTCGATTCGAAACTGCGTGCCGACGAGGTGCTGCAGCGCAAGCTGCGCAGCCTGCCGAACGTCGAGATCATCGTCAGCGGGCAAACCACCGAAGTGCTCGGCGACGGCAGCAAGGTCACCGGCATCGTGGTCAAGGACCGCAACTCGGGGGCATCGCGTACGGTCGGGCTCGAGGGTGTGTTCGTGCAGATCGGCCTGCTGCCGAACACGGAGTGGCTCAAGGGCACGCTCGAGCTGTCCAAGCACGGCGAGATCGTGATCGACGATCGCGGCGCAACGTCGGTCCCGGGCGTGTTCGCCGCCGGCGACGCCACCACAGTGCCGTACAAGCAGATCGTGATCGCGATGGGCGCGGGATCGACGGCGGCATTGAGCGCATTCGACCACCTGATCCGTACGTCGGCGCCGATGGAACAGGCCGTCGCAGCCTGATACATAACGTAGCCCGGGTGGCGCCAGAGTGCGTCGGCCCGGGCGCGCCGACCGGAGCAGGTCGCTTTCGGCTCGGTCAGGCCATCGCGGCCCGACTCACCGCGCGGCCCATCCATGGGCCGCTCGACGCGACCTCCGCCGGCCGACACGCCCTCGGTCACATCCCGGCGGCTCGAAAACCTCCTTAGCCCGGCTGCGCTGCGCCTGCCCAAGCTGCGAAAACGATCGACAACAGCGCATCGAGCCGTGTGCGCTGCCGCGACTCGCTACCATCGCCCGCATGAACCTGCGCGACCTCAAATACCTCGTCGCCCTGGCCGATCACCGGCATTTCGGCCGCGCGGCGCAAGCCAGTTTCGTCAGCCAGCCGACGCTGTCGACGCAGATCCGCAAGCTCGAGGACGAGCTCGGCGTCTCATTGGTCGAGCGTGCACCGCGGCGCGTGATGCTGACCCCGGTCGGGCGCGAGATCGCCGACCGCGCCCGCAAGGTGATCGCTGAAGTCGACCAGATGGTGCAGGTCGCGCGGCGCAGCCAGGATCCCGAAGCCGGCACGGTCCGGCTCGGCCTGTTTCCCACGCTCGGGCCATACCTGCTGCCGCACGTGGTGCCGCGCCTGCGCGAGCGTTTTCCGCGGCTGGAACTGCTGCTGGTCGAGGAAAAAACCGACCAGATCCTCGCGCGCCTGCGCGATGGCCGCCTCGACGCGGGCCTGCTCGCGCTGCCGCTGCACGACGAGCAGCTGCATGTGGAGCGCCTGTTCGACGAGCCGTTCGTGCTGGCCGTGCCGCGCCGACATGCGCTGGCGCAGCAGACGTCGCTGCGCATGGGCGACCTCGACGACGTGCATCTGCTGCTGCTCGAGGAAGGCCACTGCCTGCGCGACCAGGCGCTGGATGTCTGTCGGCTGGCCGGCGCGGACGAGCGCGAAGGTTTCCGCGCGACCAGCCTCGAGACGCTGCGCCAGATGGTCGCTGCCGGCGTCGGGCTTACGCTGTTGCCGATGCTCGCGGTGCAGCCGCCGGTGCCGGCATCACCTGAGGTCGCCCTGCTGCCGTTCGAAGGCGAGGCGCCGCACCGGCAGATCGCGCTGGTCTGGCGGCGCAGCTCGGCGATGGGCGAGTTTCTGACCCTGCTCGCGGAGGAGTTCCGCGCGCTGCCGCCGGGATTGCTCGAGTTTCCGGGGCGCGCAGCCGTCTAGCGTTCGCAGCTCAGGGCCGACCCTGTTTCCGGGTCACGCAACCGGGCCTATCGGGCAGCCAACCCCGGTTCCGCCCAGCCCGCAGTAGCCGTCCGGGTCCTTGGACAGGTACTGCTGGTGCTCGTCCTCGGCGTAGTAGAACGCGGGCTCCGGGTGGACGATCCAGGTCGTGATCTCGCCAAGGCCCGCCGCTGCGAGCCGCCGTTGGAAAGCATCGCGGCTCGCGATCGCGGCATCGAACTGGGCCTGCGTCTGGCAATGGATCACCGAGCGGTACTGCGTACCCAGATCGTTGCCCTGGCGCATGCCCTGCGTCGGGTCGTGGCCTTCCCAGAACGTTCTCAGCAGTGCGTCGAGGCTGACGAGGTGCGGGTCGTACACCACGAGCACGGCCTCGGCATGGCCGGTTTCGCCGCTGCAGACCTCGGGGTACGTCGGGTTCGGCGTATACCCGCCCGCGTAGCCGACCGCGGTCGTGAACACGCCCGGCGTCGACCAGAACATCCGCTCGGCGCCCCAGAAACAGCCCATGCCGAACTGCACGCGCTGCAGGCCGCTGAATGCGCCCTGGAGCGGCCGCCCGTGCACATGGTGGCGGTTGCTGCGCAGCGCCATCAGCTGCTCCCGGCCGGGCAGTGCGCGGTCGGGCATCGGCATCCGCTGCTTGAACGCGCCGATGCCTGGAAGCCTTCGCGCCACGCCGTCCCTGCCCGCCTCAGCCGCGCTTTTCGCTGCCTTCGATCACTTCGGGTTCGCGCGTGGCGGCATCGCGCCATTCGCGCATACCGGGCAGCGCATTGATGGCCTGCATGTACTGCATGCAGGTCTCGTCGCTTTGCACGCCGTAGCCGTCGAACCGGATCACGACCGGCGCGAACATCGCATCGACGATGCCGAACCGCCCGCAGAGAAACTCGCCCTCGTCCGCGTGCCGCTTGCGCAGTTCGCACCAGAGCTGTTGCACGCGGTCGATGTCAGCCTGGGCAGCAGCATCCCAGCGGTAGCTATCAGGCGTGCGCCGCGAATTCATCGGCAGCTGGCTGCGCAGTGCGGCGAAACCCGAATGCATCTCGGCCGCCGCCGAGCGTGCGAGCGCGCGGCTGTCGACGCGCTCGGGCCATCCGCGGCCATGCAGCCAGCGGTCGTTGACGTATTCGCAGATCGCGAGCGAATCCCAGACCACGAGCCCGCCGTCATGCAGCGCCGGCACGCGCCGCGTCGGCGACAGCGTACCGATGCGCTCGGCGAACCCGGGCGTATCGAGCGCCAGTTGCTCTTCCCTGAACGCGATTCCGAACTCGCGCATCAGCAGCCACGGCCGCAGCGACCAGGATGAGTAGTTCTTGTTGCCGATGACCAGGGTGGCGAGCGCTTCGCTCATGCGAGTTTTCCGTTGATGGGAATGGAATGGGGTTCGTCGACCGGCTGCAGCGGGGGCGGCGCCGTGATCGGAAGCGACTGCACGATATCGCGCGCGGCAGGCAGCGCGGCCTCGGGCACGCAGACCGCCACCACGCCGAACAGTGGCAGCTCCCCCATTCCCCCAATCAGCGCTTCGCCGCGCAGGAACACCGGCAGGCCCGCGTCCTCGAGCGCATGCCGCACGAGATGGGCATCGATCAGGTTCGCCGCTTCGTAAACCACTCGCATGGCACCGCTCCGTACACGTCGATCGACGCGGTAACGCCACCTTACGTGGCACATACCCGCGCGCGCATGAAGGGCCATGACGACAGCCCGCTTCGCATCGACCGGCTAGACTTGCGGTTTTCCGCCCGGCCCCACCGCGCAATGTCCGCTTCTTCGTCCGCTCCGATCGCCACCGTCCCGTCCGCCGATGCCGGCGGCACCGAATCCGTCGTGCGCAACGACTTCATCCGCCAGATCGTCCGCGAGGACCTCGCAAGCGGAAAGCACGACGCGATCCGCACGCGCTTCCCGCCCGAGCCGAACGGCTACCTGCACATCGGCCACGCGAAGGCGATCTGCCTGGACTTCGGCCTTGCGCAGGAATTCGGTGGTGACTGCAACCTTCGCCTCGACGATACGAACCCGGCGAAGGAAGACCCCGAGTACGTGCGTGCGATCCAGGACGACGTGCGCTGGCTCGGTTTCGAGTGGCACGACCTGCGCCACGCGTCGGATTACTTCGAGGTGTTCTTCCTCGCTGCCGAGAAGCTCATCCGCCAGGGCGATGCATTCGTCGACGACCTCACCGCCGAACAGGTGCGCGAATACCGCGGCACCCTGACCGAGCCCGGCCGTCCTTCGCCCTACCGCGACCGCAGCGTCGAGGAAAACCTCGACCTGTTCCGCCGCATGCGCGCGGGCGAGTTTCCCGATGGCTCGCGCACGCTGCGCGCGAAGATCGACATGGCGAGCGGCAACATCAACATGCGCGACCCGGCCCTGTACCGGATCAAGCACGTCGAGCACCAGAACACCGGTAACGAATGGCCGATCTATCCGATGTACGACTTCGCGCATTCGCTCAGCGATGCGATCGAAGGCATCACCCATTCGCTGTGCACGCTCGAGTTCGAAGACCATCGTCCGCTGTACGACTGGTGCGTCGACAAGGTCGACCTGGCGAATTCGCCGGAGCTGCTCGAGCCGCTGCTTCGCAAGGGCCTACCGAACGAGGCCAGCAAGCCGCGCCAGATCGAGTTCTCGCGCCTGAACTTCAACTTCCTCGTGATGAGCAAGCGCAAGCTCATGGCGCTGGTGCAGGCCGGGCTCGTCGATGGCTGGGACGACCCGCGCATGCCGACGCTGCAGGGCATCCGCCGCCGCGGCTATACGCCGTCGGCGCTGAAACTGATGGTCGATCGCGTCGGCATCAGCAAGCAGAACTCGCTGCTCGACATTTCGATCCTCGAGGGCGCGCTGCGTGACGACCTCGATGGCGCGGCGCAGCGCCGTATGGCCGTGATCGATCCGCTGAAGCTGGTGATCACGAATCTGCCTGACGGTCACAGCGAGTCGCTGACGTTCTCGAACCACCCGAAGGACGAGTCGGCCGGCACGCGCCAGGTCCCGTTCTCGCGGGAGCTGTGGATCGAGCGCGAGGATTTCGAGGAAGTGCCGCCGAAGGGCTTCAAGCGCCTGACGGTGGGCGGCGACGCGCGCCTGCGCGGCGCTGGCATCGTGCGCTGCGATGAGGTCGTCAAGAACGAGGCCGGCCACATCGTCGAACTGCGCTGCACGCTCGACCCCGAATCGCGCCCCGGAATGGAAGGTGCGAATCGCAAGGTCAAGGGCACGATCCATTGGGTCAGCGCCGCCGATGCGGTCGAGGCCGAGATCCGCCTGTACGACCGGCTGTTCGTCGTACCCGACCCCGATAGCGACGAGGGCGGCAAGACCTACCAGGACCACATCAATCCGGACTCGCGCCGCACGGTGACCGGTTACGTCGAGCCCGCCGCGGCCCAGGCGGCGCCGGAGACGTCGTTCCAGTTCGAACGCATCGGCTATTTCGTCGCCGACCGCTACGACCACGCGCCGGGCCGACCGGTGTTCAACCGCAGCGTCACGCTGCGTGACGTCTGGTCAGGCAAGGTTTGAGCCCCCGCCAAGGAGCCTGCACATGCGCGTTCTGAGCCGTTTCTTTGCTCCCCTGCTGATCGCGACGCTGCTCGGCGCCGGCTGCGCCGCGCCTCCGCCGGACTCGGCAGCGCTTGCCGGCGCGCCCGGCACCGAAGACGCCCGCGCGGCCACGCCACCGGCGCGCACTCGCCCGGCCCCGCCGATGAGCGACCCGCTGCCGCCGCAGCAGGTGCCGGATATCCGCCCGACCGGCGCAGCGGCGCCGAGCGATTCGCCCACGCTTGCGGCGCTGGACCGCAGTTGCCGCACCAGTGCGGACTGCGCGGTGAAGGATGTCGGCAGCTGCTGCGGCTACAAGCCGGCCTGCCTGAACACCAACGCCAAGCCCGACCCCGGCGCCGTCAAGGCGCAATGCGCGCAGCAGGGCATGGTGTCGACCTGCGGGTTCGAGGAGATCCAAAGCTGTGCCTGCGTGCAGGGCCGCTGCGAATCGGCCGACGCGGGCGCCGCGATCCGTTGATGGCGGGCCCGACGATGCTCTACGCGCAGGTCCACCTCACGCTGCCGGCGTGGATCCACGAACTCGACACCGCCCGCTCGTTTGCGACCGACACCGACAAGGTCGCATTCGCGATCGAGCTGTCGCGCCGCAATATCGAGGCCGGTAGCGGCGGCCCGTTCGGCGCCGTCGTGTTCGATGCGACCGATCGCATAGTCGCGGTCGGGGTCAACCGGGTGTTGCCGCACGCGTGCTCGGTCGCACACGCTGAAATCATGGCTTACATGCTTGCCCAGCAGCGCACTCAGCGCGTGCGCCTCAACGAGGGCGCGAACGGCGAAGCGCTGGGCCCGATGACGCTGGCCACCTCCTCGCAGCCGTGCTGCCAGTGCTACGGAGCGACGGTCTGGGCCGGCATCGACCGCCTGCTGATCGGCGCCCGCAGCGAGGATGTCGAGGCGCTGACCGAATTCGACGAAGGCCCGCTGCCGGCCGACTGGGTCGGGGAGCTCGAACGCCGCGGCATCGAGGTCGTGCGCGACATCGCCCGCGCCGACGCCTGCGGCGTGCTGCGCACGTACGGCCAGCTTGGTGGCCCGTCCTACTGATTTACTCCGTTTGCCCCCTGCGAGCCTGAAGCGCGGCCGTTAGGTCACGCGCTGCACGGCCAATCCACGTGGCTGAACCGGCAGGCAGGGCACGAGTTGCCGTGCCTCCCGACGGCCCGGGCTCGAACCCAATCAGGAGAAACGCATGAGGACGACGAAACTCGCCGCCGTGGTGGCAACGCTGCTGTGGCTGCCGGCCACGGGCATCGCGAAGCCCGCGCAGCCATCGACGGTGAACCAGTGGAACCAGGCGCTGCTGGAAGCGATCTCGACCACCGGCACAGGCCCGACCGTCGCCTCGCGCGCACTCGCGATTGCCCACACCTGCATGTTCGACGCCTGGGCCGCCTACGATCAGACCGCGCGCGGCACGCAGTTCGGTTCGCACCTGCGCCGCCCGCGCGCCGAGCACACGCTCGACAACAAGCGCGCCGCGGTGAGCCACGCCGCATACCGCGCCGCGCTCGACCTGTTCCCGAGCGAGAAGCCGCGCTTCGACGCGCTGCTGCGCAAGTCCGGCCAGCGTCCGGACCTGTCGAACGGCGACGTCACGAAGCCGGCCGGCATCGCGAACGTGGCCTGCGGTGAAGTGCTCGAAGTCCGCCACCGCGACGGTTCGAATCAGCTCGGCGATCGCGGTGGCGCGCCGTATAGCGACTACACCGGCTACCAGCCGGTCAACAGCGAGACCCACGTCTTTGATCCTTCCCGCTGGCAGCCGCTGCGCGTGCCGACCTACGACGGCCGCAGCACCTACGTGCAGAAGTTCCTGACCCCGCAGTGGGGCTGGGTGCAGCCGTTCGCGCTGCGTCCCTACCGCAGCTACGGGCTGCAGGCGCCGCCGCGTTACGGCTCGGCCGAGTACGAAGCCGAGGCCCGCGAGATCGTCGAGATCAGCGCGCGGCTGACCGAGAAGCAGAAGGTCATCGCCGAATACTGGGCGAACGGCCCGCATTCGGTCACCCCTCCGGGCCACTGGAACATGTTCGCGCAGGTCGTGTCCAAGCGCGTCCGCCGCGGCATCGACGGTGACGTCAAGCTGTTCTTCGCGCTCAACAACGCCCTGATGGACGCCGGCATTTTCGCTTGGCGCAGCAAGGTCGAGCTCGACTACGTCCGCCCGATCACCGCAATCCGCACGCTCTACGCCGGCAAGACGATCCGCGCCTGGGCCGGGTTCGGCCGCGGCACGCAGGAGATCGCCGGACATACCTGGTCGCCGTACCAGCCGGCGTACGCGATCAGCCCGCCGTTCGCCGAGTGCGTCTCCGGCCACAGCACGTTCAGTGCGGCCGCGGCGCAGGTGCTGCGCACCTACACCGGCAGCGACCGTTTCGAGTACTCCGCTGTGGTGCCGGCGGGCTCGTCGCTGGTCGAGCCGGGCCTGGTACCGGCGCGCGACGTGAAGCTGCACTGGGCAACCTTCAGCGAAGCGGCGGACGAAGCCGGTTTCTCGCGTCGCTATGGCGGCATCCATTTCTCGATCGGCGATCTCGAAGGCCGCCGTGTCGGCCGTGTGATCGGCAAGCAGGCGTGGCAGAAGGCCCGCAGCCACTTCGGCGGTCGCCAGGGCGGCTGACCTCATGACGGCGCCGCCTGCCGGGCGGCGCCGTCGATTGCCAACACCTGTCCGGCGCGATCCCCGACAATGCCTGCCCGGCCGACCGGCGGCCGCGTCCCGGATCCAACAATGAATCACGACCGCAGCGGCGGTGATGCACTTGTCTGCTACTGCCGGGCGGGCTTCGAGCCCGAGCTCGCAGCCGAGCTCGGCGAGCGGGCCGCAACCAGCGGCTACGCGGGCTACGCGCGGACCGAACGCGGCAGCGGCTACGTCGAGTTCGTGACCGACGACGCGCGCGCCCTGTCGCGCGCGCTGCCTTTCGCACAACTGATCTTCGCGCGGCAGAAGCTGCTGCGTTTCGCGGACCTGCGCGACCTGGACCCGCAGGACCGGATCGCCCCGATCCTTGCCGCCCTCGACAGCTCGGGCATGCCGAGGATGTTCGGCGAGTTGCGGGTCGAGCACCCCGAGTCCGATGCCGCCAAGCCACTCGCCGCGCTTGCCCGCAGCTTCGGCAATGCCTTGCGCCCGGCGCTGCGCAAGGCCGGCTGGCTGACCGCGCAGGACGATCGCGGGCGGCCGCGGCTGCATGTTGTGTTCCTTGCCGGTGACCACGCGATGCTGGCCAGCGCGCACCCCAGCGACAGTTCCCAGTGGCCGCTCGGCATCCCGCGCCTGCGCATGCACCCGAGCGCGCCCAGCCGATCGGCGCTGAAACTCGAAGAAGCCCTGCTGACTTTGCTCGACGACGGCGAACGCGAGGCGCTGCTGCGCGACAACATGCAGGCGGCCGACCTCGGCGCGGCGCCCGGCGGCTGGACATGGGTGCTGATGCGCAATGGCATGAAGGTCACGTCCGTCGACAACGGGCCGCTGCAGCAGGCGCTGCTCGACAGCGGCCGGGTCGATCACCTGCGCGCCGACGGGTTTTCATGGCAGCCCAAGCGCAGGCTGGACTGGATGGTCTGCGACATGGTCGAACAGCCGCGCCGGGTCGCCGAGCGCATGGCGACCTGGATCCGCGAGGACTGGTGCCGGCAGACGATCTTCAACCTCAAGTTGCCGATGAAGAAGCGTTGGGACGAGACCCGGCTGTGCCTTGAGCTGTTCGAGCGCGAGGCCGGCCGCCCCATGACTATCCGGGCGCGCCAGCTCTACCACGACCGCGAGGAGATCACCGTCTTCGCCACACCCGAGGCCTAACCGGACGTTCAGCGCGCGTTTGCAGCTTTTTACGCGAAATTGACGACAGCAGGCCTAGCGTCCGCGGACCTTTCCACACATAGAGGTCCAAGGCATGAAGATCACCCCGAGCGTGTTGACCGTCGCCCTTGCGGCTTCGATCGCGATGAGCGGCGCCGCTCTCGCGCAGAACGCGACCGACACCACCGCCCAGAAGTCGACGAAGTCCGCCAAGTCCGCCCAGACTGCGGAACAGATCGCTGAAGAAGCGCGCAAGGACGCGGCCAAGGCGACGACGGCCGCAGTGGCCGCCGAGGCCATCCGCCAGAGCGGCGCGGCGACCCCGGCCGGCGCGGTCAAAGCCGCGGTGACGGCGAACGTGGCCGAGAATGCCGCTGAAACCGCGCAGGTTGCCGCAGCGGTCGCCACCGAAGCTGCTGAGAACGTCCAGGAAGCCTCCACCGCCTCGGGCACGGCGCCGCGTCCAGACGCGAGTGCAGCTCGCCAGACCGCGCGCGAAGCCGGCGCAGTGGCCGATACCGCCGCGACCCGCGCAACGGCTGCAGCCGGTGCAACGGCCCAGGCCACGGCCGCCACGTCGGCCGAGCAGCAGCAGACCACCACGTCCGGCGACACGCAGCAGTCGGGCTCGCAGGACAGCTGGTCGACCAACCGCGCGAACTCGGCCGCTGGCACCACCGGCGCTGCCGCTCAGATGGGCGCGTCGCAGGGCAGCGCCACCGGGCAGAACGCAGCCGAGCGCGCCGCGAACGCCCAGTCCGGCATGCAGGGCGGCGCAGCCGGTCACTCCGGGGTGAATGCGGGCGCGACCGGAAGCACTGCAGCGAGCGCCGGCTCGGCCAACGGTGCGGCATCGACCTCGGCCTCCGCCGACCACGACGCCGAGTTCACCCGGCTCGACAAGGACCGCAGCGGCCAGCTCGGCCGCGATGAGGTCACCACGGTGCGCGAACTCGTCGACCAGTTCGACACCGTCGACAAGAACCGCGACGGCTCACTGGACCGTGGCGAACTGCACGCCTGGATGTCGACCCGCCGCTGATCGCGTCGGGACCGATGGGTCACTGATGAACAGAAAGCCCCGCTCCGGCGGGGCTTTTTCTTTACAGCCCGGCCGCGTGCCGCCAGAGCGCGTGCGACAGCATTGGCAGGCGGCCGGCGATGCCCAGCAGCGGGCCGCGCAGCAATGTCGGCACCAGCGCGTCATTCGAAAACAGGCGGTTGAGGCCGTCGAACGAATACGCGGCCAACGCGTTCTCGCTGCGGCACTCGCGGCCCCAGCGCGACAGCCGCGCCTCCAGCGAAGCCGGCTCACGCACCTGGCCTCCTGCAAGCGCCGCGCGCAGGCGGCCGACGTCGCGCAGCCCCAGGTTGACGCCCTGCCCGGCTAGCGGATGCACAACATGCGCGGCATCGCCGACGAGCACCAGCCGCCCGGCGACGGGGCGTTCGGCGAGCTGTCGCGCGAGCGGAAACGAAGCCCGGCGCGACACCGTAACGGCCCGGCCGAGACGACCACCGAGCGCCTGTTCGAACGCGCCCAGGAACTCCGCGTCACCGGCCTCGAGCAGGCGGGCGGATTCACCGTCAGGCAGCGTCCAGACGATCGAGCTGCGATGACCTTTGCGCACCGCGCCCGGCGGGTCGACGAACGGCAGCACGGCCACCGGACCGCCCGGCAGGAAACGTTGCCAGCAGGTCGCCTCGTGCGGCTGCTCGGTCTCGACGTACGCCACCAGCCCGGACTGGCCATACGCATGCGGCGGGGCGGCGATGCCGGCCAGCGTTCGCATCGGGGACGCGGCGCCATCGGCCGCGACGACCAGCCGCGCCCGCAGACGCAGTCCGCTTTCGAGCTCGATCGACGCGGCCTGCTCGTCCTGCGAAAAGCCGACGACCCGGTCAGGACAGTAGCGGTCGATCCCCTCCGTCGCCACGGCCTGCCAGAGACGATCGACCAATAACGAATGCTCGACGATCCACCCCAGCTCGCGGCGGCCGAACGCATCGGCGTGGAACGCGAGCTCGGCACCGCCGGCCGCGTCCCACACGCGCATTGACCGGTACGGCTGCACGCGCCCGACCTGTACTTCGCGCCAGACGCCCAAGGCATCCAGCTGCGCGGCATTGTCGGGCGCGAATGCGTAGACGCGCAGGTCCGGCTCATCGACGCGCCACCGCGGCGGCTCGCTTGCCTCGACCAGCGCGACGTGCAGCCCGTCGCGCGCCAGGCCGAGCGCAGCCGCAGTGCCGACGACGCCGGCCCCGATAACCACCGCATCGAACACGTCGCGCCGGCTCATTGTTCACCCCTGCACAGCGCCGGCACATGCCCGCGATACCCCATCGCGCCGCCGACCAGCGCACCCTGCAGCGAGCCAAGTCGATCGGCCGCCAGCAGGCCCAGGCCGCGCAGCGGGCTCAGCCACGCCTCTTCGCGCGCAGTCAGCCGCACCAGCCCATCGCTGAACGCGAGCGTGCGCCGGCGGTCTTCTTCCCGCAGCGCCGCGTACCGCTCGAGCAGGCCTGCGGCTCCCACGTCCGGTCCGGGTGACGAGCGCCGCTCGCCATCGATCAGTTCTGCAAGCGTCAATGCGTCTCGCAGCCCGAGGTTGAACCCCTGCGCCCCGATCGGATGCACGGTCTGTGCAGCGTTGCCGACCAGAACCGCACGCGGCGCGGTGAGCGAGCGTGCAACCGAACGTACCGCCGGATAGCGGCCACGCGGCCCGCAGGCGAGGAAGCGCCCGACCCGCCAGCCGAATGCCTCCTGGGCGCGCGACAGGAAAGCACCATCGTCGAGCGCGGCCACCTCGTCGGCATGCTCGCGGGCAACCGCATGCACGAGCCCGAAATGCCGGTCGCCGCGCGGAAGCAGTGCAGTCGGGCCCTCGGTGCCGAAGCGTTCGTAGGCGGTGCCGTCCGGGGGCTGCGCCGCGCGCAGGCGCGCGATCAGCAGCGTCTGCCCGTAGTGATGCGTGTCCACATCGATGCCGAGCGCCGAACGCGCCGCACTGTGGCTACCGTCGGCCGCGACCATCAAGCGCGCGCGGACGACGCGGCGGCTGCCGTCCGGCAGCACCAGTCGCGCCGCCCGGGCATCTCCGCTTTCCCCATCGAAGCCGTCGAACCGCGCCGGCCGATACCGGTGCAGCCGCGGAAGCTCCGCAAGACGCGCCTCGAGGGCGCCGCCGAAATCACGCGCGACCACGACGCGGCCGAACTCGCGCCTGCCGTAGTCCGAAGCGCGCAGCACGACGCGGCCGAAGTCGCCGCGCCGGCTCACGTGGATGCGCTCGATCGACCCACCGGGCGCGCGAAGGTGGCGCAGCACGCCAAGCGCCCCGAGCGCGTTGACGGTCGCCTCCGCAAGGCTGAGGTTGCGCTCGTCGAACACCGCCGGCAGCGCGTCCGAAGCCGCCGCCTCGACCAGGCCGACGTCGAGCCCCGTGGCCTCCAGCGCGATCGCCAGGCTGGCACCCACCAGCCCGCCTCCGATGATGAGGATGTCGTGCACTGCCGCGTTGCCTGATTCCATCCGGGCATGATACGGCCTCGCCACGGGCAGTCCGTTAGAATGCCCGGCCGCCAGCGCACTGTGCCGCAGCGCCGTTCCGGAGTACCGAGTGAGCCCGATCGCCGAGCGAACCCTGATCCTGACCCTGCTTGCCGCGACGATGGTGGCCACCCGCGGTGCCCATTTCGGAGCGTTGCCAGACGCCTCATGGGCGGTGTTTTTCATCGGCGGCTTCTATCTGTCGACCTGGACTCGGTGGGCATTCCCACTGCTGATGGCGCTCGCCGTCGTCGTCGACTACGTGGTGATCAGCCGCAGCGGCATCGATTTCTGGTCGCACTACTGCGTCTCGCCCGCGTACTGGTGCCTGATTCCGGCCTACTTCGCGATGTGGGCGGGTGGGCTGTGGCTGCGCCGGCGCGAAGTCAACGTCGACCTGCGTTCACTCCGCCTGCTGGCCGGCAGCCTCGTGGTCTCGGTCGTCGCCTGCCAGCTGGTCAGCCAGGGCAGCTTCTACTGGATCTCGGGCACCGTCGCCGAGCCGACGCTCACCGGCTGGTGGAAGAACTACACCGACTGGCTGGGCCCGTACCTGTTGACGGCCGCGAAGTTCACCGCGGTCGCGGCCGGCCTCCATGTCGTCTCGGTGCAGGCTTCGCGCCTGCGCGGCGGCGCAAACCTCCAGGCGTCCTGATGGGCAATCGTCTTTCGAAGATCTACACACGCACCGGTGACGACGGCACGACCGGCCTCGGCGACGGCAGCCGTGTCGCGAAGGACTCGGCGCGGGTTGCCGCCTATGGCACCGTCGACGAAGCGAATTCGGCGATCGGGCTGGTGCTGGCAAGCGAGGTCCCTGACGAGGTCCGCACGTTGCTGACCGCCGTCCAGCACCAGCTGTTCGATCTCGGCGGCGAGCTGTGCATCCCGGGCCACGCGGCGATCACCGACGCCGATATCGAACGTCTCGAGCAGCACCTCGATGCCTTCAACGAGCCACTGCCGGCGCTGAAGGATTTCATCCTGCCCGGCGGCGGCGAAGCGGCCGCACGCTGCCACATCGCGCGCACGGTCGTACGCCGCGGCGAACGCGAAGCGGTCGCACTGTCGCGGCTCGAGCCGGTACGCCCGGAAGCGGTGCGCTACCTCAACCGCCTGTCGGACCTGCTGTTCGTGCTCGCCCGCGTGCTCGCACGTGCGAGCGGGCATGGCGAGGTCCTGTGGAATCACGAACGTCGCAAGGCCTGACATGCGCATCTATACGCACGCTGCATGCATCAACCACGCACCGGGCCCGACCCACGCCGAACGCCCCGACCGCCTGCGCGCGGTGACCGAGGCGTTGCGCGCTGCACACGGTGATCTCGAATGGCTGGATGCGCCGGTCGCCGATCGCTCACAGCTGCAGCGCGCGCATGACGACGCGCTGATCGCGCTCGTGCTCGACACGCCGGCCGAGCACACGGTCCAGCTCGACCCGGACACCTGGCTGGGGCCCGGCTCGGCCGAGGCCGCGCTGCGTGCGGCCGGCGCCGGCATCATCGCAGTCGATGCAGTGCTCGGCGGCGAGACGCTGCGCGCGTTCTGCGCGGTGCGCCCGCCGGGACACCATGCGACCGGCCGCGAAGTCATGGGTTTTTGCCTGTTCAACAGCATCGCGGTTGCCGCGCTGCATGCGATCGAGCATCACGGGCTGGAGCGCGTCGCGATCTGCGACTTCGACGTGCACCACGGCAACGGCACGCAGGCAATCTTCGAGAACGACCCGCGCGTGCTGTTCATCAGCTCGCACCAGCTGCCGCTGTATCCGGACACCGGCTACGAGCACGAACGCGGCGCCGGCAACATCATCAATGCGCCGCTGCCGCCTGGCACCAGCAGCGCGGGCTTCCGCGAGGTGTGGCAGCGTGACCTGCTGCCGGCGCTCGACGGCTTCCAACCGCAGCTGCTGATGATCTCCGCGGGCTTCGACGCGCACCGGCTGGACCCGCTCGCGCAGCTCGAACTCGAAGGTGAGGACTACCGCTGGCTGACCCGCGAACTCGTCGCGATTGCGGAACGCCACTGCGGCGGGCGCATCGTCTCGATGCTCGAAGGCGGTTACGACCTCGACGCCCTGCGTGAATGCAGCGTCGCCCACGTGGACGCCCTGCGCGGCCGCTGAGCCTGGCGCCGCACCCGCTCCATGCCCGGCTGTCCGGACGGCCCGTCCGGCCGCGGGGCTGCGTCATGCCGAGGTAGCCGCATCACCCGCTGCGCTCGCGTTGCCGGGGTGGAAGCGATGCGGCAAGCTAGCCGCCCTATCGGTCCGACGGATGTCCGCGTGCGCCCTACCTTCCGCCTGCTGCCGTTGTCGTTGTGCATAGCGCTGGCACTGCCCGCGTTCGCAGCGGAGGATGAACCCGAAAACTGGGCCCTGTGCCCGATCCGCGACGCGGTGCCGGCGTTCGATGACGCCCGGTCGCCCGCCAGCGACCCGGCCCTGCGCACCGAGCAGCCGACCGACATCGAAGGCGACGAGCTCCAGGGCCAGGAAGACCAGAACACGCTGGTGCAGGGCAATGTCCGCCTGCAGCGCGGCGACCAGTTCCTCGGCACCGACAAGCTGACCTACAACAGCGACACCGGTGAGTACGTCGCCGAAGGCAGCGTGCGGTACCAGGACTCGGGCATGCGCATCATTGCCGACCGCGCCGAAGGCAACCAGGAAGCGGACACGCACCGTATCTCGGAGCTTCGCTACCAGCTGACCGAGCGTCGCGGCAGCGGCGGCGCGGACAGCATCGTGCTGAAGGGTGACCGCGGCGCGCTGATCGGATCGACGTACTCGACCTGCGATCCCGCGCAACGCGTCTGGGAGCTCGAGGCCGACCGCATCGACATCAACACCGCCGAGGGCATGGGCATCGCCCGTGGCGCGAAGCTGCGCATCGGCAACGTGCCGGTCCTCTACGTGCCGTGGTTCATGTTCCCGATCGACGACCGCCGCCGCACCGGCCTGCTGTACCCGTCGATCTCGATGTCAGGGCGAAACGGCCTGGACTGGCGCCAGCCGATCTACTTCAATCTGGCGCCGAACTACGACGCGACGCTGTACCCGCGCCTCATGAGCAAGCGCGGCGCATTGCTGGGCGGCGAGTTCCGCTGGCTCTATCCGCAGGGCCAGGGCACGGTGTCGGGCACGTTCATGCCGAGCGATCAGCTGCCCGAGAATGATCCGGACCGTTACCTGCTCCGCGACCCGAACGGAAATCTGGTTTACGACACGAGCGGCATTCCGATCCGTGACCCGAGCCCACCGGACGAAAACCGCGGCCAGTTCGCGCTGAATGCGCTGCACACGATCGGCTCGAAGTGGTACGCGACCGCGAACCTCGGCTGGGTCAGCGACACGCATTACCTCGAGGACTTCAGCAACAGTCTGTACGGCGTGTCGACCTACAACCTGCGCAGCGACATCGGCGTCTACGGCCGCGGTCGCAACTGGGAAGCGAGCATCACCGCCGACCACTACCAGCTGTCCGACTACACGCTCGGCGAGACAAGCCTGCCGTTTGACCGCCTGCCCCGCGCCTATGGTCACTGGGCTGAGCCGTTCTTCGGCGGCCTCGTGGAGGTCGGCCTCGACGGCGAGGCGGTGCGGTTCGAAC
This sequence comes from Lysobacter korlensis, assembly GCF_042434515.1. Lineage (NCBI taxonomy): Bacteria > Pseudomonadati > Pseudomonadota > Gammaproteobacteria > Lysobacterales > Lysobacteraceae > Lysobacter > Lysobacter korlensis. Next base: position 1,102,564 of record NZ_JBHLTG010000001.1, on the reverse strand, counting down.
ATGAGGTGTTCGACGCCGGCAGCCGCGTGGACCTCAAGCCTTATGCAGCGATGTCGCTCGAGGGCGCCGCATGGTTCGTACGGCCAAAGCTGGCTTGGCGCTATACTGGATACGAGCTCGACGCGGGGCGCGCGCGCAGCATCGCCGTCGTGCGGGCGGCCGACTTCTACCGCGTTGCGCCTACAGACCTGACCGAAGAACAGATCGCCCAGTTCTACAACGAGTCACCCTCGCGCACGCTGCCGATCGGATCCGTCGATGCCGGCCTGTACTTCGATCGCGACACCGTAATCCGTGGTGACCGCTACCTGCATACGCTCGAGCCGCGCATGTACTACCTGCGCGTGCCGTACGAAAACCAGGACGACCTGCCGCTGTTCGACACGGCGCCGATGACGTTCAGCTGGGGTCAGTTGTTCCGCGACAACCGCTACACCGGGCCAGACCGCCAGACCGACGCGAACCAGCTGACGCTCGCGGTTACGACCCGGCTGATCAGCGAGGACGACGGCCGCGAGCGGCTCGCCGCGAGCTTCGGCCAGATCCAGTACTTCGACGACAGCCGGGTCACGCTGGAAACGGGCCAGCCCATTGCAGTCGAGCGCGGCAAGTCCGCGTGGATCGCCGACGTCAGCGTGTCGCCGAGCGACCGCTGGACCATCAACGCTGCCTACCAGTGGGACCCTAAGTTCCGTCGCGAGGACCTGGCCGCGCTGCGTGCGCGCTACCTGATCGGCGACGAGGGCATCGTCAACCTCGGCTACCGCTACCGGCGCGACCTGATTGAACAGGTCGACTTCTCGTTCCTGTACCCGGTCAACGCGAACTGGAGCCTGGTCGGGCGCTATTACTACTCGCTCGACAAACGCAAGGAGCTGGAAACGATCGCCGGCGTGCAGTGGGAAAGCTGCTGCCTCGCGGTGCGCCTGCTCGGACGGCGCTACCTGCGCAACCGTAGCGGCGACCTGAACAACTCCCTCCAGCTGGAAGTTGAACTGAAGGGTTTGGGCTCGGCCGGGCAGAAGACCGAGCGCGTTTTACGCCGTGCTATTCTCGGCTACGACCGCGACGACCTCTACCTCGTCCCGCCGTCCTCGGTGATTCGCAGCCCGGGTGTCGACGGCACGGCCGCCCCCTCTCCCGATCCGACCCTATGAAGACACTTTTCGCGAAGAAGACGCTGCTCGCGTACGCGCTGGCCACGGCCGTGCTGGCCGGGCAACCGCTGCTGGCCCCAACCGCATTCGCCCAGCAGCTGCAGCCGATCGACCGGATCGTCGCGGTGGTCAACGAGGACGTGGTGCTGCGCAGCGAGCTCGACCGCGCTGTTGCCAACATCGCCGCGCAGTACCAGGGACGCGAAAACCAGCTGCCGCCGCGTGACGTGCTTGAACGGCAGGTGCTCGAGCGTCTGGTGCTGCTGAAGCTGCAGGTGGCCCGCGCGCAGGAAACCGGAGTGCGCATCACCGACCAGGAGCTCGATCAGGCGATCGGCGCGATTGCGGCGCAGAACCGAATCAGCGTCGACCAGCTGCGTGAGCAGCTCGCGCGCGACGGTATCGCGTTCGCGGAATTCCGCAATTCGGTCCGCGAGGAACTGCTGACCCAGCGCCTGCGCCAGCGTTTCGCGCAGAGCCGCGTCTCGGTCAGTGAAGCCGAGATCGATGCCGCGCTCGCTTCCGAAGCGAACGCCGGCACGCAGTACCGCCTTGCCCACATCCTGGTCGCCCTGCCCGAGGGCGCCACGCCCGAGCAGATTGCGACCGCGCAGAAGAAAGTCGCCGGCGTGAAGGGCCTGATCGACCGTGGCGAGATGGACTTCGCAGCCGCGGCCGTACGCTATTCCGACAGCCCGAACGCACTTGAAGGCGGCGACCTCGGTTGGCGCAACCTCGATGAAATTCCTAATGCGTTCGGCGAGCTGATCCGCGACATGAAAGTGGGCCAGGTCAGTGCGCCGCTGCGCGGGCCGAGCGGCTTCCAGCTGCTGCAGCTGGTCGAGACCCGCGATGCCTCGCAGGCCGCTCCGCAGACCGCGACCCAGGTGCAGGCCCGCCACATCCTGGTGCGCGTCGACGAAGACACCACGAACGAGCAGGCCAAGGCGAAGATCGACACGCTTGCCGCGCGCGTTGCCGGCGGTGCCGATTTCGCCGAGCTGGCGCGTGAGCACTCCGAGGACCCGAGCACGCAGGGCCGCGGCGGCGACCTGGGCTGGTTCGCTCCCGACCAGTTCGGGCCGGACTTCGCGGCCCCGGTGAAGGCGCTGTCCGACCAGCAGGTGTCGAAGCCGTTCCGCACCCAGGCCGGCTGGCACATCGTGCAGCGCCTCGGCAGCCGTGAAGCCGATGTCGGCGCTCAGAACCGTCGCGCCCAGGTCGGCGAGACGATCGGCCGCCGCAAGCTCGAGGACGAGTGGAACCGCTTCCTGCGTGAACTGCGCGGCGAGGCGTACATCGACGTCCGGACCGGCAATACCGAAGCCCCGGCGGAAACGCCGGCCAGCGGCGGCTGAGTGGACCTGCTCCGGCTCGCGCTGGTGCCGGGCGAACCGGCCGGCGTGGGCCCGGAGCTGTGCGTGCGCCTGGCCCACGAGCCGCGCGACCACGCGCTGGTCGCGTTCGGCGATGCCGACACGCTCAGAGCCGCGGCCGACGCGATCGGCATGCCGCTGCGGCTGGTCGACCCGGATCAGGCCAGCACCCGCGCTGGCGAACTCGCACTGACTGAAACCGCGAACGCGATACACCCGGCGTTCGGCACCCCCGAGCCTGCCAATGCAGGTGCCGTCATCGACGCACTGCAGCGCGCCGCGACCGGCTGCATGCAGGGCGACTTCGACGGGCTGATCACCGGCCCGGTGCACAAGGCCGCGATCAACGAAGGCGGCATCGCCTATTCGGGCACCACCGAACTGCTCGCCCGCCATGCCGGCTGCGACGTGGTGATGATGCTCGCGAACGATATCGTCCGCGTGGCGCTGGTCACCACGCACCTGCCACTACGCGAAGTGCCGGATGCGATCACCGAGGACACGGTGACGCAGTGCCTATGCATAACCGCGGCCGCGCTGCAGCGGGACTTCGACATCGCCCGGCCTCGCATCGCCGTGCTCGGGCTCAATCCGCACGCGGGTGAAGCCGGGCATCTTGGGCGCGAGGAAATCGATGTCATCGAACCGGCGCTCGAGCGGCTGCGCGCCCACGGCTTCGATCTCATCGGCCCGCTGCCGGCCGACACCGCGTTTTTGCCTGCGAAGCTGCATGGCTTCGACGCGGTGGTCGCGATGTACCACGACCAGGGCCTGCCGGTGCTCAAGTACAGCGGCTTCGAGCAGGCGGTGAACCTCACTCTCGGCCTGCCCTACCCGCGCGTGGCGGTCGACCACGGCACCGCGCTCGACCTGGCCGGCCGCGGCGTCGCCGATCCGTCCAGCCTGTTCGCCGCGGCGCGCACCTGCGCCCGCATGGCACGCGCGCGGCGGGCACGCGGGCCTGCCATCCACGCATAGCGACAAACCCGACGCGACACTGCGGTAAGCGTCGCCGATAATGCGGCATGACCCGCGCATCCTCTTTCAGCGAGCCGCCGAAGAAGCACCTCGGCCAGCACTTCCTGCACGAACGCGGGATCATCGACGGCATCGTCCGTGCGGTGGACCCCAAGCCCGGTGATCGACTCGTCGAGATCGGCCCAGGCCAGGGCGCGATCACGTTCCCGCTGCTGGAACGGCACGGTGCGATGACCGTGATCGAGTTCGACCGCGACCTGATCGCGCCATTGACCGAGCAGGCGAAGCCACGTGGCGAGTTGCACGTGATCCATCGCGACGTGCTGTCGGTGGACTTCACCGAGCTTGCCGGCGACGGCCCTGCGCTGCGGCTGGTCGGCAACCTGCCCTACAACCTCTCCTCGCCGATCCTGTTCCACGTGCTCGACCACGCCGCCGTGGTGCGCGACATGGTCTTCATGCTGCAGAAGGAAGTCGTTGACCGCATGGCCGCCGACCCCGGCAGCAAGGTCTATGGCCGCCTCAGCGTGATGCTGCAGGCGTACTGCACGGTGACGCCGCTGTTCGACGTGCCGCCGGGGGCGTTCCGGCCGCCGCCGAAAGTCGACTCGGCGGTCGTGCGCCTGGTACCGCGTGCGCCGCAGGACATCGGCATCGACGACGCCACGCTGTTCGCGCACGTCGTGCGCGACGCGTTCGGCCAACGCCGCAAAACGCTGCGCAACGCGCTTTCGCGTCAGTGCGATTCCGCTGCAATCGAAGCGGCGGGCATCCGGCCCGATGCGCGCGCCGAACAGCTGCCGGTTGCCGACTTCATCCGGCTTGCGAACTCGCTGACCGGTGCCGCGGCCAGCGAGTAGCACGCGGAGCATCCGCTTAAAGCTGGGGCCGAGTGCAGTGCGCATCGGCCGCGGCCCGCTATGCGGGATCAGTGCGAAGACGCCGGCATCACATCGATTGCATCTCCTGCACGCCTGCGACACGTTCACGCCGTAAACTGACGGCATGGAACACCGCAGCCTCTATCGTGTCGATGTCGATGTCGCCACGCGCTACCTCGACCAGCAATCGGAGCCCGAACGGCGCCGCTACGTGTTCGCGTACACGATCGACATCCACAACACCGGCAAGGTGCCCGCGCAGCTCGTCGCACGCCACTGGATCATCACCGATGCGAACGGCAAGGTGCAGGAAGTGACGGGCGAAGGCGTGGTGGGCAAGCAGCCATGGCTGCAGCCCGGCGAGCACTTCCGCTACACCTCCGGCGCGATCCTCGAGACCGACCTGGGCCTGATGCAGGGCAGCTACGTGATGCTTGCCGAAGACGGCACCGAATTCGAAGCGCCGGTGCCGGTGTTCGCGTTGACCGTGCCGCGCACGCTGCACTGAGGGCCGTCGATGGCGATCTGGGCAATCGGCGACCTCCAGGGTTGCTACGACGCGACGCAGCGACTGCTCGAACGGCTGCGCTTCGATCCGGCCTCGGACCGGCTGTGGTTCTGCGGCGACCTCGTCAACCGCGGTGGACAGTCGCTGGAAACGCTGCGCCTGGTGTACTCGCTGCGCGAAAGCTCGGTTGTCGTGCTCGGCAACCACGACCTGTCGTTGCTTGCGATTGGCGAGCGGCGCGAGGACGAGCAGCGTAAGGTCAATCCCGATCTGCAGCGCGTCGTGCTGGCCGACGACCGCAAGGAGCTGCTGGGCTGGCTGCGCATGCAGAAGCTCGCGCACGTGGATCGCAAGATCGGCTGGATGATGGTGCACGCGGGTCTTGCGCCGAAGTGGACGACGCAGCTGGCCGAGCGCCACGCGCGCGAGGTCGAGGAGCGCCTGCAGGGTGAGCAGTACGGCCGGCTGCTGAAGAACATGTACGGCGATGGGCCTGCGTGGAACCCGCGCCTGGCCGGCATCGACCGCCAGCGCGCGATCATCAACGTCTTCACCCGCATGCGGTACTGCTCACCGCGCGGGCGCATCGCGTTCGAGGACAAGGGCGTGCCCGGCACCCAGCCGGCCGGGCTCTACCCGTGGTACGAGGTGCCGGGGCGCGCCGAGCGCGATCTGAAAATCGTCTGCGGCCACTGGTCGGCGTTGGGCCTTTTCATCGGCCACGGCGTGCATGCGATCGATACCGGCGCGGTCTGGGGCGGCAAGCTCACCGCACTGCAGCTCGACACCGACGAACTGCGCGTCGTGCAGGTGCCCGGCCGCGACGTACCGGCCCAGCCGCCTAAGGCGCGCCCGCCGCGGCCTTCGCATCCACAAGGCCGCCAACCGCGACCCGCTGATCGCCCTCCGCGGCGTGCGGACAACGGCAACGGCAACGGCAACAACGGCGCGCCGCAGCGCTGAGTGCCAACCGCAGCAGCGTCTGACGCTGCCGATTTGCAACAGCGATTTGCACCCGGGGCGACGAGTCAGCGCGACCCGCTCCGTGGCCCTTTCGCCCGCCCGATCGCCACAACGCATCGCGTTGACCCATACAAGTGCCCGGTCTCAGCCGGCTGCGTTTCCTCAACGCTGCGCAATCGCAACCGCCTCACACTTGGAAGGTGCTCGCCGCACATCCAGCCGCGCGATCAGCGCTCGTAATCGACGAACTCGAAGGAGAACGCGTGCTTCGCGTCGGCCGCGTGGAACTCGCGCGAGGTCTCCCTCCACTGCGACACGTCGAAGCGCGGAAAGTACGCGTCGGCGTTCTCGACGCATGTGTCCACATACGTCATCCGCAGGTGCGTGGCATGCGGCAGGCACAGCGAAAACACCTCGCCCCCGCCGATCACGCACAGCTCGCCGGCCTGCCGCCGGCGGGCGACATCGAACGCTTCGTCGAGGCTGGAGACCGGAGTCATGCCCTCGAACGGCACCCTGCCCGTCCGCGTCAGCACGAGATTTTCGCGCCCCGGCAGGGCCCGGCCGAGCGACTCGGCGGTCTTGCGGCCCATCAGCATCGGCCTGCCCAGCGTCAGTGCCTTGAAGCGCTTGAGGTCGTCCGGCAGACGCCACGGCAGGTCGTTATCGCGGCCGATGGCGTAGTTGCGGTCGATCGCCGCGATCAGGCTGATGATCAATGCCGGAGTTCCGGGTTGGACCGCGCCCGCAGCATCAAACCGCGACCGGCGCCTTGATCGCCGGCAGCGGGTCGTAGCCTTCGATCGCGATGTCGTCGTAGGTGAAATCGAAGATGTCGCGCACGCCTGGATTGAGCTTCAGCCGTGGAAGCGGGCGAGGCTCCCGCGAGAGCTGTTCGCGCGCCTGCTCGAAGTGGTTCGAATACAGGTGCGCATCGCCGAGCGTGTGTACGAAGTCGCCGACCTCGAGGTCGCAGACCTGCGCGACCAGATGCGTGAGCAGCGCGTAGCTGGCGATGTTGAATGGCACGCCGAGAAAGATGTCGCCGCTGCGCTGGTACAGCTGGCAACTCAGGCGCCCGTTCGCGACGTAGAACTGGAACAGCGTATGGCACGGCATCAGCGCCATCTGCGGCAGCTCGGCCACGTTCCACGCGCTGACGATCAGGCGGCGCGAATCCGGGTTGCGGCGGATCTCGTCCACGACCCAGCGGATCTGGTCGATTTCGATGCCGTCGGCGCCAGCCCAGCGCCGCCACTGCTTGCCGTAGACCGGGCCGAGCTCGCCGGCCTCGTCGGCCCACTCGTCCCAGATGCTGACCTTGTTGTCCTTGAGGTAGGCGATGTTCGTCTCGCCTTTCAGGAACCACAGCAGCTCGTGCACGATCGAGCGCAGGTGCAGCTTCTTCGTGGTGACCAGCGGAAACCCTTCGCGCAGGTCGAAGCGCATCTGCCAGCCGAACACACTGCGCGTGCCGGTGCCGGTGCGATCGGACTTGTCCGAGCCGTGCTCGAGCACGTGACGCAGCAGATCGAGGTACTGGCGCATCGTCAGCTCCGGGAAGCCGGGGTTGCCGCCACGATCGGCGCGCGGCGCGACAGCGCCAGCAGGAACAGGCCGACGGCGATCAGCGGCAGGCTCAGCAGCTGGCCCATCGTCAACCAGCCGAACGCGAGGTACCCCAGATGTGCGTCGGGTTCGCGCACGAACTCCACGATGAAGCGGAAACAGCCGTACAGCAGCGCGAACATCCCCGACACCGCATAGCGCGGCTTCGGCGTGCTCGAGTACCACCACAGGATTGCAAACATGACCAGGCCCTCGAGCAGCGCCTGATACAGCTGCGAGGGATGGCGCGCGAACGCATCGAGCGCGCCGGTGGCATGCAGCTCGCGCAGGCGCTCGATCGACGCCCCGTCATGCGGCCCAAGCTCGCTGCGCGGAAAGATCACGCCCCAGCCGGCGCCAGTGAACTTGCCCCACAACTCGCCGCCGATGTAATTGCCGAGGCGTCCGAACCCGAGACCCGGCGGCACCAGCGGCGCGACGAAATCCATCACGTCGAAAAAGTGCAGTCCGTGGCGGCGCGCCCACCACAGGCAGGCGGCGAGTACGCCGAGCAGGCCGCCGTGGAAGCTCATGCCGCCTTCCCAGATGCGCAGCAGCATCATCGGGTCATCGGCCAGATCGGCAAAGCCGTAGAACAGCACGTAGCCCAGGCGCCCGCCGAGCACGACGCCGAGCATTCCGTAGAACAGAAGGTCGCCGTAGGCCTGCTCGTTCACCCCTGGCAGACGACCGGCGCGCACGCGCCGCAGCCCGAGCCACCAGGCCAGGCCGAAGCCGAGCAGGTACATGATCCCGTACCAGTGGATGCTGACCGGCCCGAGTTGCAGGGCGATCGGGTCGATCTGGTGCAGGACGGTCATGCGTTTGGGATTCCAACTGGGTGGGAAAGCACGCAAACGGCCATCAGGGCCCGAAGCGGCGGTCGCTATTGTTGTGCCCGAGGGCGTCCGCTGTCGACCTGACGCGAGCGGCGGCGCGCGACAGTCACTGCTCGCGATGCACCTCTCACAGCACTACGGGACGATCCGGCAGCTCGTTGCGGTCGGGTGCGTCGCCACGCGGGAAGCACCGCGCCACGATGTCGGTCAGTCGGGTGACGCCGTCAATGACCGCGCGCTCGAACTCGCCGCCACGCAGCCCGGCTTCGATGCTGCGACACACGGCTTGCCACTCCTCGGCGGTGACGCAATCCGCGAACCCTCGATCGGCAACGATCTCGATCGCATGGTCGGCCAGCAGCAGGTACAGCAGCACGCCATTGTCGGCCTGCGTATCCCAGACCCTCAGCTGTGCGAACACGTCCTGCGCGCGGTCGCGTGCGCCGACGCCGGCAAAGACATCGCGCACCGGCAACGCGGCCTCGACCGCGAAGCAGACCTCGCCGGTGTGGCGGCGTTCGCCCGCCTCGATCGCAGCGGTGATGCGCTGCAGCGCCTGCTCCGGAAAGCGGCGCCGCACCGAAGGCGCGAACAGATGCCTGAGCACACGTGCCGCCATCGGCTACCAACTCCCCGAGGCGCCACCGCCTCCGCTCATGCCGCCGCCACCAGACCAGCCGCCTCCGCCGCCGAACCCACCGCCACCGAAGCCGCCGCCTCCAAACCCGCCACCGCCGAATCCACCAAACCCGCCCCAGGCATGCGGCCGCGCATAGCGACCCGCGGGGCGGCCGGCGAGGCCGAGAAACATGCCGAGCAGCGCGCCGATGCCGCCTACGAGGAGCATCGACGACAGCAGCCAGGCGACCGCGCCCGCGGCGCCGGCGCCGGCCAGGCCGCGCAGCGATCGTGGCGCGCTTCCGAATATTCCGCGCGCCACCTGCGCGACGATGAACGCGGCGAACAATGCGAACAGCCAATTACTGCCGCCGCCCTGAGGTGCCCGCGCGGCCGGGGCGCGGTGCGAGGCCATCGGCGGAGGAAGCGGCTCGCCTTCGATGATGCGTGCGAGCACGGCGGTCGCGTCCGAAATGCCTCCTGCGTAGTCGCCGGCGCGGAAGCGCGGGACGGCGTACTCCTGGATCACGCGCGCGGCGGTCGCGTCGGGGATCGCTCCCTCGAGGCCGTACCCGACCTCGATCCGCACCCGGCGGTCGTTCTTCGCCACGACGAGCAGCACACCGTCGTCCACCTCGCCGCGCCCGAGCTTCCACTGGTCGAACGCACGGACCGCGTACTGGGCGATGTCCTCCGGCTGCGTGGTCGGCACCATCAGCACCTGCAGCTGGCTGCCTTTGCGCTCGCGCAGCGCGCGCGCCTGCGCTTCGAGGCGTGCACGCGTCTGCGCGTCCAGCGTTCCGGTCGTGTCGACCACCGGCGAATCGAGCCGCGGGATCGGCGCGAGTGTCTGGGCGACCGCAGGGACGGAGAACAGGGCGGCGAGCATGACCAGCATCGACAGCAGCCAGACCGGAAACACTCCGGCGATGTGGCGGTCGCGCATTGCGGCTGCGCGCCGGCGGCCGCGTAATGCCGCCACCCGTAAGGTCGCCGACGCGGTCGCGCCAAACGCTGGCGCATCCGCGGTGCCAGCCTGCGCGTGCACGGCCTCCAATGCCCGTTGAGGCCGTGTTTCAAACGGCAGGCCGAAGCTTGCGTGCCGGATCACTTCGGTCACCCGAAGCGCGCTCAGCCGCCCGACGGCGGGGGCAGCGGCTGCGGCGCCGGCTGCGGCGCGCCGGTTGCCGGCGGCGCCGGGGTCGGTGCGACCGGCGGCGTGCCAAAGTCCACGCGCGGCGCTTCCCGGATCTGCGCTTCGTTCTCGACCGCGAAGTTCGGCCGCGTGTCGTAGTCGAACATCTTCGCCGTGAGGTTGGTCGGGAACTGGCGGATGTAGGTGTTGTAGTCCTGCACGCGCTCGATGTAGCGCTGGCGTTCGACTGTAATCCGGTTCTCGGTGCCTTCGAGCTGTGCCTGCAGCTGGAGGAACTGCTGGTCGGCCTTGAGCTGCGGGTAGTTCTCGCTGACGACCAGCAGCCGGCCGATCGCGCTCTGCAACTGCCCCTGCGCCTGCTGGAACTGCGCCAGCGAAGCCGGATCGTCAGCATTGACGTTGATGCCGCCAACGCGCGCACGCGCTTCGGTCACGTCGGTCAGCACCTGCTGCTCGTGCGAGGCGTAGCCGCGCACCGTCGCCACCAGATTGGGCACCAGGTCGGCGCGACGCTTGTAGACGTTGAGCACCTGCGACCAGGCCGCGTTCACCGCTTCGTCCTTCTGCTGGATCTCGTTGTAACCGCAGCCGCTGAGCAGCAGGGCCAGCAGCATGATCCAGACGATGTTCAAGCGCGCACGCATGGTCACTCCTCGTAGACGGCGCAGGCCCAAGCGTGCCTGCCGCGCGACTACACCCCAGCACCAATAAACGCAGCGTGAGAAGCCCAACGAAAAAGCCGGCCCGAAGGCCGGCTTTTCGCGTTGCGGATCGACCCGCCGTTACTCCGGCAGGACGTGTTGGCGCATGCGGCGCTTCGCAGCGAGGTTCAACACCTCGACCAGCGCCGAGAAGCCCATTGCACCGTAGATGTAGGCCTTAGGCACGTGGTGTTCGAAGCCATCGGCCAGCAGGTACGCACCGACCAGGACGATGAAGGCGAGCGCCAGCATCTTCACGGTCGGGTTGCGATCGATGAATTCGCCCAGCGGCTTCGAGGCGAGCAGCATCACGGCGACTGCGGCAAGGATCGCGATGACCATGATGATGGTCTGATCGGCCATGCCGACCGCGGCGATCACCGAGTCCAGCGAGAACACGATGTCGATCACCGCGATCTGCGAGATCACCGCCATGAACGATGCGGCCGGGCGCGTGTGGACGTCCTCGGATTCCGGCTCGCCGGCGATCATGTCCTTGATCTCGGCCGCGCCCTTCACGATCAGGAACAGGCCGCCGAGGATCAGCACCAGGTCGCGCACCGAGATGCCCTGTCCGAACAGGCGGAACAGGTCGCTCGTCAGGCCGGCCAGCCAGGCCAGCGTCAGCAGCAGCAGGATGCGTGTGATACACGCAACCGCGATGCCGAACTTGCGCGCGCGTTCGCGTTGCTCGTACGGCAGTTTGCTGACGGCGATGGAGATGAAGACCAGGTTGTCGATGCCGAGCACGATCTCGATCGAGCTCAGCGTGATCAGGGTGATCCAGGTCTGCGGATCCAGAAAAATTTCGTTCACGGTACGTCCTGACGTCTTGGAAACGGGCGGTTATGGATCGGTACGGGCGCAATCGTGACGCGCTACGGGGACAGCAGGCGTGAACCGACGATCGCGCCCCAGGTCAACAGCACATTGAGCATCAGCACGAACACCGCGGCCGATCCCATGTCTTTGGCGCGGCCGGCCAGCTCGTGGAACTCCGCGCCGTAGCGCTCGATGACCGCCTCGATCGACGAATTCAGAAGCTCGCAGGCCAGCACAAGCAGCATCGAGCCGACGAGCAGCACGATCTCGACCGGCGTCTCGGCCAGCCACCAGCCCAGCGGCGCCAGCACCACGAACAGGTAGACCTCGAGCCGGAACGACGATTCGTGCGTCCAGGCCGCTGAAAGTCCCTGCAGCGACCACTGGGTCGCCTTGAGGATCCGTCCGGGTCGGCGCGGCAGATTTCCGGTCTCGTCAGCCATGCGCGTGCCTCGAACCGCGGCCGTGCGACGGACGCTGCGCGCCGCGGCGCAGACGGTAGGAGTCGACGGTCGACATTCGGAAATTCGGTCGCGGCGGTCCCGCCAGGGCCGTGAATTCTGCCACAGCCGTGCGGGTGGTCGCTTTGCGGTGGTGGGCCCGGTGGGCCCGGTGGGGCTACTCGGGGCGGCCGGGGCGAGGGGCCCGGGCGTTCGTAGGCGCGCCCGGCAGTGCCTCGCAAACGCGCCTACTCAGTCCGGCCCGAGCCGGTGGCTCGGGCATTCGCCGGCGCACGCGGCAGTGCCGCGTCAGCGCGCCGGCTCATCCTCATGGATTCCCGTGCCGCGGGTGCCGTCGGGGCGGATCCAGCCGCGGAACATGCTGCCGCTGTTGAACGGCATCGCGATGTTGCCGTCGCGGTCGAGTGCAATCGCGCCGCCATCGCCGCCCATGGCCGGGACGATCTTATTGACGACTTCCTCGGCCGCGGCCTGCAACGAATCGCCGCGGTAGGCGACTCGTGCGCAGATGTCGTGTGCAACAGCGCTGCGGATGTAGAACTCGCCCCAGCCGGTGCCGGACACGCCGCAGCGGTCGTCGGCCCAGGTGCCGGCGCCGATGATCGGCGCGTCGCCGACGCGGCCCCACTTCTTGTTGGTCATACCACCGGTGCTGGTCGCGGCCGCAATGTGGCCGTGCTTGTCGAGTGCAACCGCGCCGACCGTACCGAAATACTTCGGCGCGTCGTCCTCGAGCGGCCTAGCGCCGGATTTGCTGGCCTCCTCGCGCTGCGCCTTCTCGAGCGCGCGCTTGCGATGGTCGGTGTCGAACCACGTATTCGGCACGCGCTCGAGCTCGGGCCGGGTATCGGCGAACGCTTCGGCGCCATCACCGGCGAGCATCACGTGCGGACTGTGCTCCATCACCGCACGCGCGAGGCGGATCGGGCTGCGCACCGTGGTTACGCCAGCCACCGCCCCGGCGCGTCGGGTGTGTCCTTCCATGATCGACGCATCGAGTTCGTGCCCGCCCTTGGCGTTGAACACCGCGCCCTTGCCGGCGTTGAAACGCGGCGATTCCTCGAGCACGAGCACCGCCGCCTCGACCGCATCCAGCGACGTACCACCGTCCTGCAGGATGCGGTTGCCGGCGTCCAGCGCGCGATTAAGCGTGGCATGCACGTCGCGCCGATCCTCTTCGGACAGCGCGTCCTTCGGGACGAAGCCGGCACCGCCGTGGATCACGAGCGCGGTCTTGGGTTCTGCAGCGGTAGCGGACATGGCGGCAAGCATGGTGACGATCAGGACTGGAAATCGCATGGACGGTCGGGCTCCGCAGTTCGGTACCAGAGGATAGCGCGGCGCGGCGGGCGCCTACGGGAGGCTCGATCCGCGCATCCGCGCTGTGCAACGCAACATAAACGCGGCTTAACTCCTTCACGGTCGAGGTATGTTTTTGATGATCTCGCGACGTGCATCTCAGAACTGAAACAGTTCTGTACCAACACGTTATCGATTGCATGCGCGCCTGCACGCCCTGTTTAGCTTCGTGAAGAGCCGTTACCACATGCACTTGCGTGGTTGACAGGTTTTCGACACGCATCGAACTCTCGGTCCGCCACGCAGCCGGCGCGTCGCCGGGGTTGGTCGGCGTGGCAAGTACAGCCCGGCAACCGGGCAGACCTTCCTCGTCAACCATTCAATGGAGTGTTCACAATGACCAAGCGCGTCCTCGCGTTGGCCGTCACCCTGGCCCTGGGCTCTTCGGCTGCCGCCGCAGCCGATCTCGTTCGTGCGGAACGGAACCGCATCGAAGGTCAGTACATCGTTGTGCTCGACCCTGACCGTCTGCAGACCCCGCCGGGCCTCGAGCGTGCCCCGGGCCTAGCCGTCGCCGCCGAAAACGCCGCAGTCGACCTGGCCTCGCGCCACGGCGGCAACGTCGAGCGCGTCTACGGACACGCACTTCAGGGCTTCTCCATCAAGGCACCGGAGCACGTGATTGCGCGCATGCTGAAGGACCCGCGCGTGGCGTTCATCGAGGAAGATGCGGTGGTCACCACCAGCGCGACCCAGAGCGGCGCAACGTGGGGCCTTGATCGCTCCGACCAGCGCGATCGCCCGCTCAACGGAAGCTACGTCTACAACTACACCGGCTACAACGTGCGCGCCTACATTGTGGACACCGGCATCCTGGCCAGCCATCAGGACTTCGGCGGCCGCGTCAGCGGCGGCTACACGGCGATCAACGACGGCCGCGGCACGCGTGACTGCAACGGCCATGGCACGCACGTGGCAGGCACTGTCGGCGGCGCAACCTGGGGCGTGGCGAAGTCGGTCCGCCTGGTGCCGATCCGGGTGCTGGATTGCAACGGCTCGGGCTCAAACTCCGGCGTCATCGCCGGCATCGACTGGGTTCGTTACAACCACGTCAAGCCGGCCGTGGCGAACATGAGCCTCGGTGGCGGCGCCTCGTCAGCCGTCGACACCGCGGTGAACAACCTCAACAACGCCGGCGTCACCGTCGTCGTTGCCGCGGGTAACGACAACCAGAACGCCTGCAACTTCTCGCCAGCGCGCGCCGCAGGCGTGTACACGGTCGGCTCGACGCAGTCGAACGACTACCGCTCGTCGTTCTCGAACTACGGCAGCTGCCTGGACATCTTCGCGCCGGGCACCTCGATCAAGTCGGCCTGGCACACCAGCAACACGGCGACGAACACGATCAGCGGCACCTCGATGGCATCGCCGCACGTGGCGGGCGCCGCCGCGCTGTACCTGCAGCGTTATCCGTCGGCCTCGCCGTCGTCGGTGAAGGGTTGGCTGACCAACAACTCGACGACCGGCCGCCTGTACTCGATCGGTTCGTACTCGCCGAATCGCCTCCTCTACACGCGCTGATCTGATGCGAACGCGGTAAGCGCCACGGATGACGCATGCGAAGGCGGCCCTCGGGCCGCCTTCGTCATGTCTGGGCTACGCGCTCGTGCCACTGCCCGATTGGACCGGATCTAGCGCGGGCGCCCTATGTGCAAGCAGTGATCAGACAACCGCGCGACCCTGGACTGAAAGCCCTCAGCGAGAGCCCGGGGCGATGACTGAAAAGGCCATGGTGATCGCGGTGAGCGCGTCGTAGGCGCGACCTGCAGCAGCTGCGCTGGCGGCGCGTGGTGGCACCGCGCCGGTCAGAGTGCTGATGGCGACCTCGGTGAGCCGGATCGTCGCGAGTACGTCGAACAGCTGCAGCGCCGGCCGCGTCTCCACGGCGCATGCAGCGGCCTCTCCGACACGCTACGCGCGCTGGCTCAGCGCTCCGTGGTGCCGGGCACGATGGCGCTTGCGCAGCAGCGCCTCCATGTTGTCCTGCGAGGCGCTTGCGTTCCCGACGCATCAGCACCGAGCGCGACATCGCGCCGAAAGGCACGCGCATCACGTGCTCCCTGCCGGGCAGATCATCGTCGCGTTGGCGCCTCCGGCCGAACCCGCCCGTCTTTTAGGGGCCTGGCACGCCGGCACCAGCGCTTCGCGCTGCGCGCAGTCCGTCCGAGTGGCTGCTCCTTACCAACCGCCGGCAACCGGCTGACTCGCTGGTCGTGCCGCTTCGCCCCGTAGGCGTGCCTCCTGGAACCAGGGTCGGCCGGGCGGCGCCCAGCGGCAAGTGCGGTATGGCGCGGCTGCGGCGCCCGCCGCTGACCGAGCAGTTGCGCTCGGCGAGCACTGCTTTCCTGCGACCGCGCGACACCAACCGGGCGTGTTGCACTCGCGCTACATGCCTGTCGACTGCGGCAGCAGGCCCAGCCCACAAACCGCCCCGATCCGCTGAAAACGTGACCTCGGCATCGGCTTGCGAGTGACCCGCCGCGCAAGCTTGCTGTGCGATGCAGCATAAACGGCTGCGCACGCCTTCACGGTCTTGGCTATTTTTTGACCAGATCCCGATCGATTCTCAGAAATGAAACATTGATGTAACAACGCCTTATCACTTCGTTGACGCAAGAATCACCGCGTTTATGTTTGTGAAACACACAGACGACTTGACACACGCTGTTGACACGAATTCGGCGGGACGCGAACTCTCGCTACACCACGCAGCCAGCGCGTCGCCGGGTTTGGTCGGTGTGGCACGTACTGCTCCGGAATGAGCAGGCCCTAGTCGTCAATCAATCCTTTGGAGTGTTCACAATGACCAAGCGCGTCCTCGCGTTGGCCGTCACCCTGGCCCTGGGCTCTTCAGCTGCCGCTGCAGCCGATCTCGTTCGTGCGGAGCGGAACCGCATCGAAGGCCAGTACATCGTTGTGCTTGACCCTGCCCGTCTGCAGACCCCGCCGGGCCTCGAGCGTGCCCCGGGCCTGGCCGTCGCCGCTGAAAACGCCGCGGTTGACCTGGCCTCGCGCCACGGCGGCAACGTCGAGCGCGTCTACGGACACGCACTCCAGGGCTTTTCCCTCAAGGCACCGGAACACGTGGTCGCCCGCATGCTGAAGGACCCGCGCGTCGCCTTCATCGAAGAAGACGCGATGTCGTATCCGACCGCCACGCAGAGCGGCGCCACCTGGGGCCTTGATCGTTCCGACCAGCGTGCGCTTCCGCTCAACGGCAGCTACGTCTACGACTACACCGGCTACAACGTGCGTGCGTACGTCATCGACAGCGGCATCCTTGCGAGCCACCAGGACTTCGGCGGCCGCGTCAGCGGTGGCTACACAGCGATCAACGACGGCCGCGGCACCAGCGACTGCAACGGCCACGGCACGCATGTGGCGGGCACGATCGGCGGCGCAACCTGGGGCGTGGCGAAGTCGGTCCGGCTGGTGCCGGTGCGCGTGTTCGGTTGCACGGGCGGCAGCAGCAACTCGACGATCATCGCGGGCGTGGACTGGGTTCGCTACAACCACGTCAAGCCGGCCGTGGCGAACATGAGCCTGGGTGGCGGCGCCTCCTCGGCAATCGACACCGCAGTGAACAACCTCAACAACGCCGGCGTCACCGTCGTGGTTGCCGCGGGTAACGACAACCAGAACGCCTGCAACTACTCGCCGGCACGCGCCTCGGGCGTGTACACGGTCGGCTCGACGCAGTCGAACGACTACCGCTCGTCGTTCTCGAACTACGGCAGCTGCTTGGACATCTTCGCGCCGGGCACCTCGATCAAGTCGGCCTGGTACACCAGCACCACGGCAACCAACACGATCAGCGGCACCTCGATGGCATCGCCGCACGTGGCGGGCGCCGCCGCGCTCTACCTGCAGCGGTATCCGTCGGCCTCGACGTCGTCCGTGAAGGGCTGGCTGACCAACAACGCGACGACGGGTCGCGTGTACAACGTCGCGGGCTCGCCGAACCGACTGCTCTATACGCGCTGATCTGATGCGAATGCAGTAAGCGCCATGGATGGCGCATGCGAAGGCGGCCCTCGGGCCGCCTTTGTCTTGATAGTGTTGCCTTACGGACGCTAGCGCTCCGAAGAAATCGAGAGATAACGCCCTACGGCGCACGTAGCGGCATCACTACAGTCGCGTCGCGATCGAGACGCCTGAGGCCAGCAAGGTGATGTGCGCGGTGACGTATGCGCCGGTGCTGGCGGCAGCCAAACAAACCACCCAGCAACCCCGAACTCGGCGCTCAGAGCGCACCGCCCACTACAGCGTTTCGCCAACGGTCCATAATTCATGAGGTACGGCTCACGGCTTCAACGCTCGCGCGTGCCTTCGACATGTCCATTGCCGTGCCGGATCGAGGCTCGGAAAGCATCAGGACCCGGCGGTGCGGTCGACCGAAGGCCTCCTACACCATCCTCGAGGCCGACTAGTTCGTCGGTGACGCGGACGCAGAGGCGACCGCTGAGATCGACACGCAGAGGCCACCCTCTGCAAACGGGCAGCGCAGATGCTCAAGCCGGGGGGGGGGGTAGTCCAACAGTTGTCATGCGCAAGCCAGGCGATGCGCTGGCGCCGTCATGGGGTGGACACCGAAGAGCAATGTGACTCGGAGCCCCGCGGCCGTAGCACGACGAGGGTCGGGCGCCAGCGGCGCGAGAAGCGACGCCAAGCGAAGCGGCGCTCATGCAGAGGAATGGAACAACATCACTCCACTCGAGGGTAACCAGCGAAATCTGGGTCCAGCAGCGGCCGGATCAAGCCCGTGCTGCCCGCAGTGCTTAGCTCGAACCACCGTGGCCGTCATCACGACCGCCAACATGTCGGCAAGGACGCCGCCGTTGCCATTCCACAGCCATTGCTATTGCCGGAACGCAGTTCGCGCCGCCGTAGCTCAGTCCTGCGAACCACTCTCGGGGAAGTGGATCACCGCGGTCGTGCCCTCACCGGGCGCACTGGTAAGCGTGACCGGCCAGCCGAAACGCTCCCCGAGTCGCCGCACGATCGACAGGCCAATGCCCTTGCCTTCCTGGCGCTCCATATCGACGCGGAAGAACGGATCGAATGCCTTGCTCACCGCTTCGGCCGACATGCCGATGCCGCTGTCGCGCACTTCGATGCGTTCTGGGTTTACGACGATGCTGATTTCGCCGCGCTCGGTGTAGCGAGTCGCATTGCTGAGCAGATTGCCGAGCATCACGTTGAGCACGTGGCGTGGCGCATAGAGCTCGGGCGTGCCGTCGATGACGACGCGCAGTTCGACCGGCTTGCCGTCGAGCAGCGGCCGCGCCCGCTCGACTTCCTTATCGATGATGTCGCGCACGGGCAGCCGCTCGCTCTGCGGTTCGACTTCCGATTCGCGGGCCAGGATCAGGAATGCCTCGATCACCGCTTCCATGTCGCGCGCTGCACGCTGCACGCGGCCGAGCGAGCGCTTGTGCCGGTCCGAAAGCTCGGGCTCGGCACTGAGCAGATCGGTTGCCACGCGGATGACCGTCAACGGGGTGCGCAGTTCGTGGCTGGCGTCCCGCGTGAAATCACGCTCGCGCTGGACGAAGTCGCCCACCCGACGTGCAAGCCCGCGCAGCGCGTGCGCAAGGCGGCGCACCTCGGTTGCGGACTCGGGGGGAAGGTGGTCGGGGGCGAGCGCGGCCGGGTCCGGCTGGCGGGGGTCCCAGCGCGACACCACGTTCGCCAGCCAGCTGACCGGCGCGACCAGCCGCTTCGATGTGCGGTACGTCAGCCACGAGGTGAGGTACATCACCAGCAGCGAGAGCAGCAGCGCAACCGATGCGGTCCAGAACACCGCGCGATCGATCAGGCTCGGGTCGTAGACCAGATAAAGGGTGCCGTGTGGGTCCGGGTCGACGAATACCACTTTGTCATCGCCGCCGAACGCGTGCAGCCCCGGCGACGTTTCGCGAAGCACCTCGGGCAGCGGCGTGCCTCGCCCGTTCGGCGCAGCCAGGTAGCCGCTGAGCATCGTGGTGTTCGGCAGCGGATGCGCCGCGTCCTGACGATGCCCCTCGCGGAACGCGGCTGCCTCGTGTCGAAGCAACGAATGCAGCAGCGTCTGACGCACCGCGATCCCGCCCAGCAGTACGCCGAGCGAGATCACGAGCGTAGCGACCAACGCCTGGCCGATGATGGCCAGCTTGATCTTTCGCGGAAGCCCCTGTGGCATTGCCGTGAACCGGCGATCAGTCCGGCGGCTGCGAGATATCGGCGATCCGGTAACCCGCGCTCTGCACGGTGTGCAGCAGCTGCTTGTCGAACGGCTTGTCGATGGTCTTGCGCAGGTTGTACAGGTGGCTGCGGAGCGTGTCGGAGTCCGGCAGGCCATTGCCCCAGATCTCGCGCTCGATTTCCTGACGGCTCACCACGCGCGGCGATTCGCGCATGAGGATCGTCAGCAGGCGCAGGCCGATCGGCGACAGCTGCAGCTCCACCCCGCCACGCGTGACGCGCAGGCTGGCCGGATCGAGCACGAGGTCGGCGACCTTGAGCACTTCGCCACCCACCTGACGGCGTTCACGGCGGATCAGGGCGCGCAGGCGCGCCTCGAGCTCCTGGATTGCGAACGGCTTGGTGAGGTAGTCGTCGGCACCGGCTGACAGGCCCGTGAGCTTCTCGTCGAGCGTGTCGCGCGACGTCAGCATGAGCACCGGCGTCGACTTGCGCGCATCTTCACGCAGGCGCTTGCAGACCTCGATTCCATCCAGGCGCGGCAGCATCAGGTCGAGCACGACCACGTCGTAGCTGTTCTCCGAAGCCAGCCGGTAACCATCGAGGCCGTCGGCCGCGTAGTCCACCTCGAATCCACGGCCTTCGAGGTATTCACCCACCATCTCGGAAATATTGCGGTTGTCTTCCACGATCAGGACCAGACCACCGTCGCGCGAGCCTTGCATACAGATCTCCAACCCTTCAGTTTTGTGAAAGGTGCCTCGGCCGGGGTAGAGGTCGTGTGAAGACAGCTCGACCGGAGTGAAAGTCGGCCTCGGCAGTCAGCTGCGCTCGGCCGCTTTCGCCCTCGCCCAGTAGGCATCCTGCTCGTCAAGCGGCAATTGGGCGAGATTCCGGCCATCGGCCTGCGCCATCACCTCCATGGCGCGGAAGCGGCGCTCGAACTTGAGGTTCGCGCGGCGCAGCGCACTGCCGACGTCCACCCGGCCGTGGCGTGCGATGTTCGTGCAGACGAACAGCAGATCGCCGATCTCGTCCTCGAGCCGCGCGCGCACGGCCGCCTCGTCATCGGCGCCGTCGAGCGCAGCAAACTCCGCGCGCACTTCGTCGATCTCCTCGTGCAGCTTGTCGAACACCGGGCCGACCGAAGGCCAGTCGAAGCCCACGCGTGCGGCACGCTTCTGCAGTTTGGTTGCGCGCTGCCATTCCGGCAGGCCGCGGCTGATGCCGGCCAGTGCGGACGTGTCGGCTTCTCCTGCCGCTTCGCGCTCGCGTCGCTTGAGCTCTTCCCACGCGACGGTCTGCGCCTCGGCGTCGGCCACGTGCTCATCGCCGAACACATGCGGATGACGCCGGCGCATCTTGTCGCTAATCGCGGCCACCACGTCGGGAAATGCGAACGCGCCGGCCTCTTCGGCCATGCGCGCATGGAACACGACCTGCAGCAGCAGGTCGCCGAGTTCGTCCTTCAGCGCGGGCAGGTCGCCGCGGTCGATAGCATCGGCGACTTCGTACGCTTCCTCGATCGTGTACGGCGCAATCGTTTCGAACGTCTGCGCGACGTCCCAGGGGCATCCGCGCTCGCGGTCGCGCAGCTGGGCCATGATTGAAAGCAGGCCCTCGATGCCCGTTCGGGCTTCCTGATCGCTCATCCGGGTCGAGCGCCTCGTCGCAGAACCGGGCTCATCCGGGCAGCCACTCGCGCCACGGCAGGCTGTCATCGGCCAGCGCGATGAATTCGCCATTGAGCACGGTCTCGCGCAGGTTGTAGCGGAACGGCCGCCCCTGCAGGTCGAGCACGGCGCCGCCGGCGCCTTCGAGCACGCACTGCCCGGCTGCCGTGTCCCATTCGCTGGTCGGGCCGAAGCGCGGGTAGAGATCGAGTTCGCCATCGGCAAGCGCGCAGAATTTCAGCGACGAGCCAAGCCCCACGGGGCTGATTTCCCCAATGCGGGCAATGAACGCCTCGCTGCGTCCGTCGCGGTGCGAACGGCTGGTCGCAACGCGCAGTGGCGAATGCGCCGGCGTTACGCGCAGCGCGGACTCGCGGCCGCCCTCGCGTCGCCACGCGCCGATGCCGGCACCGCCGTGCCAGAGCACACCGGTCACCGGTGCCTGCACGAAGCCGTACGTCGCCACCCCGTCCTCGACGAGCGCGATGTTGACCGTGAATTCGCCATTGCGCTTGACGAACTCACGCGTGCCGTCGAGCGGGTCGACCACCCACAACCGCGGCCAGGTCCGTCGCTGCGCGTACGACACCTCGTGTGCGGATTCCTCCGACAGCACCGGAATGTCGGGCGTCAGCCGCGCGAGCCCATCGATGATGCAGCGGTGCGCCGCCAGGTCCGCGGCGGTGAGTGGCGAGTCGTCATCCTTGTGCTCGACCGCGAACTCGCTGTCGTAGATGCCCAGGATCGCGGTCGCGGCATCGTTGGCGATCGCGATTACGGCTTCGCGCAACTCGTTCGGGATCATGCCTGTGTCCTCAACCATTCGCGCGCGATGAACAGCGCGGCAATGCTGCGCCCTTCCGAGAAATCCTCGCGCAGCATCAGCTCGTGCAGGCTGTCGATTTTCCACGGCACCACATCCAGCGGCTCGGGCTCGTCGCCCGGCAGGCTCTGCGGGTAGAGGTCACGGGCAATGATCAGCTGGGTCTGATGGCTCATGTAGGTCGGTGCCAGCGTCAGTGCGCGCAACTGCGTCAGCGAGCGCGCGGCGTAACCGGCCTCCTCCTGCAGCTCGCGGTTGGCGGCCTCGATCGCGGTTTCGCCTGCGTCGATGCGGCCTTTCACGAGACCCAGCTCGTAGCGGTGCACGCCGGCGGCGTACTCACGCACGAGCAATACCGTTTCCGCATCGAGCATCGGCACCACGACCACGGCGCCGTGGCCGCGCCCGTGCATGCGCTGGTACAAGCGGCGCTCGCCGTTCGCAAACTCCAGATCGAGCTGCTCGAAGCGGTACGGGCCGGCGTCGTGCTCGGTCACGCCATGGATCACGGGCAGCCGGCGCGTCATGCGGGGGCTCCGCAACGGCGCAGTGGCGCGATAATGGGGGAATGAATGAACTGATTCACGATGCGGCGATGCTAGCAGAGCAAGGTGACGCCGCCGCCGAGCACTGGCGCCGGCGCGACCTCGACGTGCTGTGGCATCCCTGCACGCAGATGCGCGAGCACCCCCATACCCTGCCGCTGCTCCCCGTGGAGCGCGGAGAGGGGCCTTGGCTGATCGGCCGCGACGGCAAGCGCTACCTCGACGCGATCAGCAGCTGGTGGACGAACCTGTTCGGCCATGCGAACCCACGCATCGCCGAAGCGATCGCGACACAGGCCAGGACGCTGGAGCACGTGATCCTCGCGGGCTGCTCGCACGCTCCAGCGGTCGAGCTGGCGGAGCGTCTGCTCGCGCTTGCCCCGAAGGAGTCTGGTCGCGCGCCACTGACCAAGGTGTTCTATGCAGATAACGGATCGGCGGGAGTCGAGGTTGCGCTGAAGATGGCGTTTCACTGGTTCCGCAATCGCGGCGACCTCAAACGCACGCGATTCATCGCACTCGAGGGCGGCTATCACGGCGAGACGCTCGGCGCGCTCGCGGTCGGCGATATCCCGCTCTATCGGCGGGTCTACGCGCCGCTGCTTGCCGAAGCGTTGTTCGCGCCGTCGCCGGATGCGTACTTGGCGGCCCCGGGCGAGAGCACCTCCGACTGCGCCGTGCGCGCGGCCAAGGGACTGCGCGAATTGCTCGAGCGCCACGCAGGCGAAGTCTGCGCGATGATCCTCGAGCCACGCGTCCAATGCGCGGGCGGCATGCGCATGCACGACCCGCTGTACCTGCGGCTTGCGCGCGAGTTGTGCGATGCGCACGGCGTGTTTCTGATCGCGGACGAGATCGCGGTTGGCTTTGGACGCACCGGCACGATGTTCGCGTGCGAACAGGCGCCCGCGGCAGACGGATCCACGGTCGCCGGTATCCAGCCTGATCTGCTGTGCCTGTCGAAGGGCCTGACCGGCGGCGCGCTGCCGCTTGCGGCGGTGCTTGCGACGCAGGCGCTGTACGACGGCTTCCTCGACGAATCGCGGGAGCGCGCGTTCCTGCATTCGCACAGCTACACCGGCAACCCCCTCGCCTGCGCCGCTGCGCTCGCTACGCTCAACATCTTTCGCGACGACGACGCGGTTGCCCGCAACCGTGGCACCGCCGTGCGCATGCGGGACTACGCCGCAGAAATTTCGACGCTTGCGCATGTTGCGGACACCCGGCAGGTCGGCATGATCGTCGCGTTCGAGCTGACCCGTGACGGCAACCGGCAGACGCCGTTCGAGCCGCAGCGGCGGATCGGTCTGCATGCGTACCGCGCGGCGCTTGCGCGTGGGGTGCTGCTGCGCCCGCTCGGTGACATCCTGTACTGGATGCCGCCGTACTGCGTCGATGACGATGCGCTGCGGCAACTCGCACAGGTGACACGCGAGGCGATCGTCGAAGCGACGGCTGCGTGAGTCGGCGATGAGCTTTGTTTTTGTCGCGGTTGCCGGGTACGTAAGCGCCCGAATCGCTGTTTGTGCCTGCGCTTTTCAACGTGCCTGCGCTTTTAGACATGCCCGTTGCGCGAGTGCGCTTCGGCCCGCTCCACCGTTCGCGAGCCCCGCCACACGTTTCGGCACGGAGTTCAAATGCGTCTGACCCGAGTCCATGTCGACCTGCCTCTGCAGTCGGGCGCCGAGCTGACGCTGCCGGAAGCACCGGCCGCGCACCTGACCCGCGTGTTGCGTCTCCAAGCCGGCGATGCCTGCGTGCTGTTCAACGGCGACGGCTTTGATTACCCCGCGAAGCTGGTGGCAGTCGGCAAGCGCGAAGTGCGCGCCGCGGTCGGTGCCGCGTTCGCGGTGGATCGCGAATCGCCGCTGCACACGGGCCTGCTTCAGGGCATCGCGCGCGGCGAGAAGATGGACCTGATCCTGCAGAAGGCCACCGAGCTCGGGATCGGCGAGGTGCGGCCGCTGTGGTCGCAGCGCAGCGAGGTCAAACTCGACGAAGCCCGCGCGCGCAAGCGGCATGCGCACTGGTGCGGCGTGGTCACTTCCGCATGCGAGCAGAGCGGCCGCGCCCGCGTACCTGCTGTCGCCGCACCCGCGTCTCTCGCAGCCGTGCTGGCAGCGCTGCCGGCGGGTGGGCTGCGACTGCTGCTCGATCCTGAAGGCACGGTGTCGCTGCGCTCGCTGGACATCGAGCCCAGCGCGGCGGTCTGGCTTGCGGTCGGGCCCGAGGGCGGCTGGTCGCCGACCGACCGTACGCAGCTGATGGACGCGGGCTTTCAGGGGCTGCGACTCGGCCCCCGCGTGCTGCGTACGGAAACCGCCGGTCTGGCGGCACTTGCGGCGTTGCAGGCGCGGCTCGGCGATCTGGGTTGATCTTGCCTCGCGGCCGGGTGGCGGCGTAAGGGCACCAGCGCAGGTAGCCGCGCGAGCAGACCGGGCGAGTTGGCGTAGGCAATTCGAGCCGCGCCGCCGATAGCGGGAGAACGGCTCCGCGACGGGACCTCTCCTCGAGCGTTGCTATCGGGAGCGCCGAAAGCCTTCCCCACTCCAGATTCGAGCGCGCACTTCAAAGACATGCCGGCGACCCGCACGTCCGGCACACCGCGCCTGCCGGGGGCAGGCGCGCCGCCTGATTGGGAAGAACGCCGCGTTTAAGCCGCGTGCGCGAGCGCCTCGGCCACCAGTGTTTCGACGGCCTCGAGGTCCGGCAGCAATGCCGAGTCCTCATTCAGACGCACGCGCGCCTGCACGCCCTGGGGCAGTGCGTCGTCACTGTCGTCCTCGACCGCGAGCGCCGCGCGCGACACCGTGACCAGGCGCGGGAAGCCCTGCGTCAGGATCGCGAAGTACGGCGTCTTGGTCGTGCCGGCGAGCGCCTTCAGCACGACCACCTTGCTGCCCAGTGCCGCCTTTTCCTCGGACACGCCTGCGAGCCGGCCGAACGCGATCAGCGGCAGCATCCAGCCGCGCCAGCGCATACGGCCAAGCAACCAGTCCGGCGCTTCCGCACCGACCGGGTCAGGATCGGCGTAGGACAGCACCTCGGCGATCGTCGCGTTCGGCAACAGCAGCCGTGCGCCTGCAACCTGGATCAGCACGCCACGGATGTCGCCCTGCGAGTACGGAGCGGACGGTGCCGGCGTCGGTTCGACGGCGCGCGCTGCCGCGGGGACGGGCGTGGCGTCGGCTGGACCCGCTGCGTGCGGAGCCGCGTTGGAATTCTGGGCCGAGTCCGGCGTCGGAGCGTGCTGCATAAGGGGTACTTCCAGAAAAACGGTTTCAGATACGTGGATCGGATCGGCCGCAGCCGCGTCGGGTTCGACCTCGACCACTGCCGCTGGGACGGCATCGACAGTCTTCACGACCGTGCCCTGCGGACGCTGCTGGTGGCGCGACTTGTTCGGATGGCGCTTCTTCGACATGGGGTTTCCTCGAATCGGTCGCCAGTCAGGCGGCACTCCAGCGCTCGACGAGACGCTGGGCAAGTTCAGCCGGTGGTGCGGTCGGGCGGCCATGGGCGGCCAGTGCGACAGAAGCGGCGGCGTCGTAGCAGCCATCGGTCGACTGACCGACGACGAGCCCGTCGGACCACTCCGGCGAAACGAGGCGATCGACGATCGCCGGGTCGCTGCCACTGAGCAGCAGCACTGCGCTGTCCGCAGGCAGCAGCGCATCGTAGGTGCGCCCGCTGTCGTCGAACGTAAGGGCTTGGCTGCCAGCCGAAATCCCTACGTCGGCCGGCAGCACGTAGACGACCCCCGGCCGCAGTTCGGTGCCGGGCTCGGCCAGATCGACCGGCAACCGCGTTGCGCGTTCGAGCTGGCTGACCAGCCTGTCGTAGCGGCCGCCGTCGAGCCGCTGCTGCACGATCACGGGCCTGGAAAATCCTTCCGGTAGCGCGCCGAGCACCTGACGTACGGCGTCGGGCCCGCCGATGCCGGCGACCAGCAGCACTGCCCCGCCTCGCGGCGCAGCCGGCGTGTCCTCGACCAGTTCGAGCGACGCGATACGCCGTTCGAGGTCGGCCAGGTTCGTCTGGCGCGACGTCCCACCTACCGACGCGGCGGGCGTCGGTGCGTCGTCGTTGACCAGTTCGAGCACATGGCCGCTCGACAGCCCGGCAAACGGCGCGGCCTTTTCCGGCGCGGCAGGGGCCGGCGCTGCGTCAGGCGGTGTGATGTCGAAATCGAGCGACAGAACCGCGTCGTCATCGGCCACCGGGCCACGTGGCTCAGCGGGCAGATCGTCGAGGGAGAAATCCTGGAAGCGCGGCGTGTCGACGGCGGCCGGCGAGAGCACGTCCGCGGGCAACTCGAGTTCGCTTTCGAACACGAGGTCCAGCGCCGGCAGCCCTTCGGCCAGCGTGGGGTCCAGTGAAGGCAGCCCCATATCGACCGACGGCGTGGACAGGTGCGACGGCTCGACGACGAAATCGTCGCGCAGGCTCGAATCGAACGTGATCACCTGGTCAGCGGTCGCCTCGAATTCCCCGATCTCCGCGGCCACGGGGTCGAACGCGCCGTAGCTGCCCGGCTCGACGCCAGGGCTGAAATCGTCGGAAAGCGGATGCGCGGGTGGCGTGTCCAACCCCGCAAGACCCGCGTCTTCGAACGCGAACGCAGGTAGCTCGATACCCGGCTCTTCGACCGCGGCAGGCGCCGCCTCCGTCTGCGGTTGCACCTCAGGCAGCGGTGCGGCCGCAGCTGAAGCGCCGGGCGGCAGTACATCGGTATGACGGTTGAGCTTGGCGGACAGGTGGCGAACCCAGCGCGCGGCATCCCAGCCGTTGCGGTTGGCCGCGACATCCGCCTCTTCGTACATCACATCGATCGAAGGCTGGCAGAGCACTGCATCCAGTCGATCGAGCGCGGCTTCCGTCGCGCTGTCGAGCGCGACGATCACCACTTCCGGCTGCGCGTCGCCCAGTTCCTCGGGCGTGACCCGGGTCGGGTCCGCCTCGAGGACAAGCTCCGCCGCCGCCTCGGTCAACGCCGCGCGCAGGCGGTCACGCGCCGGTCCCGGCCGCGCGAGCAGTACGACGCGGCGGCCGGACTCAGGCATCGACGGTCGCCATGCCGAGCAGCTCGTTGACGTTGCGCATCAGCTCGTTCTCCTGATACGGCTTGCCGAGGTAACGGTTGACGCCGATGTCGAGCGCGCGCTGGCGATGCTTCTCGCCGGTACGCGACGTGATCATCATGATCGGCACCCCGCGCAGGCGCTGCTCGTTCTTCATCGCAGTCGCCAGCTCGTAGCCGTCCATGCGTGGCATTTCGACGTCGAGCAGGACCAGGTCCGGCACGGCGTCGGCCATGCGTTCGAGCGCGTCGATACCGTCCTTCGCAGTGATCACTTCGAACCCGTTGCGCTCCAGCACGCGGCCGGTGACCTTGCGCATCGTGACCGAGTCGTCGACCACCATGACCAGCGGGACGTGGCGCGTTTCGACCACGGGCGCCGGGGTCAGCGCCGAATGGTCACGCGGCAGTGCGGCCTGACGACGCACCAGCGGAGCGACGTCGAGGATGACGACCACGCGGCCATCGCCCATCACCGTTGCACCGAAGATGCCCGGCACCGACGCGACCTGCGGACCGACCGGCTTGACCACGATTTCGCGGTTGCCAACCACCTGGTCGACGCTGACCGCGGCGCGGAGCTCACCGGCGCGGATCAGCAGCAGCGGCATCTGCAGATGGCCTTCGGCCTTCGCAGCCGACTGGCCGATCAGCAGGCCGAGGTCGTGGACGGTGTAGTCCTCGTCGCCGTACCGGTAGATCGCGTCGCGACCTTCGTCGCGCGCGGCCACCAGCTCTTCGCGGGCGATACGACCGACGCCGCGCACCGAAGCGATCGGCACTGCGAACGTCGTCTCGCCGGCGCGGACGAACACCGCCTGCGTGACCGCAAGCGTCTGCGGCAGGCGCAGCGTGAAGCGCACGCCCTTGCCCGGCGACGACTGGATGTCGAGCGTGCCGCCGAGCTGGCGGACTTCGCTTGCCACCACGTCCATACCGACGCCGCGACCCGCCAGGCGGCTGACCTCGTCGGCCGTCGAGAAGCCCGGCTCGAGGATCAGGGCATCGAGGTCACTGTCGGCAAGCAGCGCATCGCGGCGCAGCAGCCCACGCTCGACTGCGCGGCGGCGGATCGCGTCGCGATCCAGACCGGCGCCGTCGTCGCCGACTTCCAGCACGACTTCCGAGCCTTCGCGCCGGATCGCGATGTAGATCGAACCGTCGACCGGCTTGCCGCTCTGCGCGCGCTTGGCGGGCAGTTCGATGCCGTGCGCGACCGAGTTGCGCAGCATGTGCTCCAGCGGAGCGGTCATGCGTTCAAGCACGTTGCGGTCGAGTTCGCCCTGGGCGCCGTCGAGCTTGAGCTGGACGTTCTTGCCGAGTTCGGACGAGGCCTGGCGGACGACGCGACGCAGGCGCGGCAGCAAACCATCGAACGGCACCATGCGCGTGCGCATGAGGCCTTCCTGCAGGTCGGACGATACGCGCGACTGCTGCAACAGCAACGTTTCGTACTGACGCGTCAGGTCGTCCAGCGTGCCCTGCAACGAGACCTGGTCGGCCGCCGATTCGGCGAGCGCACGCGAGAGCTGCTGCAGCGTCGAGAAGCGGTCGAGCTCGAGCGGGTCGAACGTCGCATCGGCGTTGTCGCCTTCGCGCTGGAAGCGCGAAAGGATCTGCGCTTCGGTTTCGATCTCGAGTCGGCGCAGCTGGTCGCGGATACGCGTGTTCGTCGCTTCCATTTCGCCGATCGCGCCGCGGAACGCACCGAGCTGCTGCTCGAGGCGTGCACGGTAGATCGCGACCTCACCGGCGTAGTTGACGAGCCGGTCGAGCAGGTCGGCACGGATGCGCACCTGCTCCTGCGGCGCGCGGATGCCGATCTCGTCTTCGTCGTCGAGCGGCGTATCCGACAGCGGCGCCGACAGCGGCTTGAGCTCGACCGCCGGGACGGCCGGCTTCGCGCCGGCGGTGGCCGGACCGCGGATGATCTCGCCACGCGAACGCGCATCGAACTCGGCAATGAGTTCGGAGGGCATCGCGATCGCAAGCCGATTGCCGACCCGCGTGACCATCGCATGCAGGCGATCGAATCCCCGCTCGAGCAGCGGAATGCCATCGCGGCCGAGTTCGACCCGGTTCGCGACTACGGCTTCGAGCAGCGATTCCATCACGTGGCCGAGTTCGCCGACCGCCATGATGCCGGCCATGCGCGCGCCGCCCTTCAGCGTGTGCAGATCGCGCTGCAGGCCGACCAGCGGTTCGCGCTCGTCCGGTGCATTGCGCAGCTGCGCAAGCAGGCCATCGGAATGGTCGAGAAGATCGCCGCCTTCCTCGACGAAGATATCGACCAGTTCCGGGTCCAGACCGCTGAGGTCCAGCGCTTCGTCGGGATCGGCCGTGGCGGCGTGGGCGTAAGCCGCGGGTTCGGCGTATGCGTCGCCCGCATCGGCAGATGCCGGCTCGGCCTGTGCAGCGGCAGCCGCTGCCGCAAGCGCGGCCTGCGCCGCAGCTGCGTACTCGGCTTCGAGACGCTCGGCTTCGAGACGCTCGGCTTCGAGGCGTTCGGCTTCGAGGCGTTCGGCTTCGAGGCGTTCGGCTTCGAGGCGTTCGGCCTCGAGACGCTCGGCTTCGAGGCGTTCGGCTTCGAGGCGTTCGGCTTCGACGCGTTCGGCTTCGATGCGCTCGGCCTCGAGACGTTCTGCTTCGACGCGCTCGGCCTCGAGACGTTCTGCTTCGACGCGCTCGGCCTCGAGACGTTCGGCTTCGACGCGCTCGGCTTCGAGACGCTCGGCCTCGAGACGCTCGGCCTCGAGACGTTCGGCTTCGACGCGCTCGGCTTCGAGACGCTCGGCCTCGAGACGTTCGGCTTCGACGCGCTCGGCTTCGAGACGCTCGGCCTCGAGACGCTCGGCCTCGAGACGTTCGGCTTCGACGCGCTCGGCCTCGAGACGTTCGGCTTCGAGACGCTCAGCTTCGAGCCGTTCTGCCTCAAGACGTTCGGCTTCGAGACGCTGTGCCTCAAGCCGCTCGGCCTGGCTCATTGCGGCCTCACGCTCGAGACGTGCGGCTTCGGCATATTCAGCCTCGAGGCGCTCGTACTCGAGACGCTCGGCTTCGAGACGCTCAGCCTCAAGACGCTCGGCCTCGAGACGCTCTGCTTCGAGGCGCTCGGCCTCAAGACGTTCTGCTTCGAGACGCTCGGCTTCGAGACGCTCGGCTTCGATGCGCTCAGCTTCGATGCGTTCGGCTTCGAGACGCTCAGCTTCGAGACGTTCGGCCTCAAGACGCTCAGCTTCGAGTCGTTCTGCCTCGAGACGTTCGGCGTCGAGACGCTCGGCTTCGAGACGTTCTGCCTCAAGACGCTCAGCTTCGAGGCGTTCGGCTTCGAGGCGCTCGGCTTCAAGACGTTCTGCTTCGAGACGCTCGGCTTGGAGACGCTCGGCTTCGATGCGCTCAGCTTCGATGCGTTCGGCTTCGAGACGCTCAGCTTCGAGACGTTCGGCCTCAAGACGCTCAGCCTCACGACGCTCAGCGTCGAAGTCGACGCCGATCGGCATCGCAAGCGAAGCCATATCGTCGACCGGCAGCGGCGTACGTGCGTCAGGCAGGCTGTCGCGCATCGAGAGCACGCGAGCGGCAAGACCGGCGAACGTTGGCACGTGCGGGGCGGGCGATTCCAGCGCCCCGATCGTGCGACGGATCGCGTCCGCGACCGCGTGCAACGTTGCGCGACCTTCTTCGGTCGCAACGCCGCCGGCGGCCAACAGCCGCTTCACATACGCTTCGGCCGGACCGGTGATCTCGGTGATGACCGGCACTTCGGTCATCGCAAATGCGCCGTTGAGCGTGTGGATCGCGCGCTGCAAACGGTCATCGGCCGGCGAACCCGACGCGAACCACTTGTCGATCGTCGCCAGATGGCCGTTGACTTCGACCGTAAGGATTTCCAGCAGCACAGGATCGACTGCGGCCGGCACGCTGGGCTCGGGCTCGGCCGGTGCGGCTGCAACCGCGGCGGCCTCGGCCGGCGCGTCAGTCACAACCGGCGCGGCTTCGACAGCAGCAGCCGTAAAGAAGACTTCCTCACCCTCGGCCACGCGGACTGCCACGTCCTCGAGCGCCGGCAGGTCGACGGTCAGCCCGCCGGTTTCGGCAAGCGCCGCCCGGAACTGGGGCAGGACGTCGTATGCCTGCGCAACGACCGCGAGAACCGCGGGCGAGGCCGGCCGCGTACCGTCCAGCACGCGGTTGAGCATGCTTTCGATCTTCCAGCTGAACTCGCCGAGCGTCTTGGCGCCGACCAGGCGACCGCTGCCCTTGAGAGTATGGAAGACGCGACGGATCGGCCGCAGGATTTCAGCGTTGTCCGGCGCGGCGCGCCAGCCCGGCAGCATGCTGCCGAGGTTCGCGATTTCTTCGTCGAGTTCTTCGATGAAGACTTCGCGGATGTCGTCGTCGATGTCCGCGCTGTGCTCGAAGCCGGCATTGATGCCGGCGAGCTGTGCGACACCCGGCGCAGGCTCGGCCTCCACCATCTCTACGAGCTGTGGGGCCTCGATGGCCGCTTCTGCGGAGGGGGCTTCGGTCACATCCGCCGGATGCGCCTCGGCCATCTCGACCGCGGCCGGCTGTGATGCGTCGTGCAATGGCCAGTAGCGCAGCGCTTCGAGGCTCTGGCGTGCAATCTCGAGGATGTCGTCGCGGTTCGGTCGCTGATCGCGCAGCGCTTCGAGGTAGTACTCGATGCTCGCGAGCGCGTCGGCCAGCGTGTCGAGCTGCTGTGCGCTGGGAACGCGCTGGTGCGCCACGAGTTCGGTCGCGGTGTAGCGCCGAACGGCATGGAGGTAATTCGCGGCGGTCGGCATCTCGAGGATGCGAAGCGCGCCGGCGACTTCATCGAGCAGGCGCGGCACTTCGGCCAGCTGGGCGTGATCCCAGCCGGTCTCGACGAACGCGACGAAAGCCTGCCGGGCGTCGCCGAAGTTCGCGATGGCTTCGCGCACGACGAGGTCGAGCACCTTGCGCGACTCGCCCGTGAAACGGTCCTCACCCTGAAGGTCTTCCGGCAACCCGAGGCGGGCTACCTGGTCGTCGAGCGACGCGTCCACATAGAGCAGTGCACCGGCGATATCGAGCAGTGCGTGCTCATCAGCGGCGCGCTGGCCCGAGACGATCTGCCGCATCGCGTCGCGCTGTTGCATGACGACGCTGCGTGCGGTGTCCACGCCCATCATGCCGAGGGTTTCGCCAACGCGGGTCAGTGCATCCACCTGGGGATGCAGATCAGCGATGTCGCTCTGCCCGGTACGGAGGTGCAGGTCGAGCGCGTCCTTGACGCGCATCAGGTCTTCCTTGATCGCCGCCGAAACGGTGTCGAGCAGTGCGCGGTTGCGACCGCCGAGGCTGCCGCGCGCATGCGCCAGCTCGCTTTCGGTCGGCGCCTGGACACGCAGCTCGAATACGTCACGCAGCTGATCCAGCGCCGGATGGCGGCTGTCGCTGTGGGCGACGTGGAACAGCAGCTGGCGGGTCGGCTCGGCGCCCGCGTCGTCGGCGCGGGTCGTGGGGCCCGATGGGCCGAGCAGCCGCGCTGCGTCATTGGCCACGCCTGCGAATGCCTGACGCAGTGACGCAGACGGAGCCAGCGCGCCATCGCGCATTGCGGTCGCGACCGACATGGCGACCCATACCATCCGTCGCGCCGACTCGGGACCCGCCTTGGCGAGCAGCGCTTCGAGCGCGGCCGTAAGCGCGTTACCGTCGACCGCCGAACCGTCCTGCGACCAGGTGGCAACCGCTGCGCCCAGTGCCGACAGTGGCCGGCTCACGTCGTGATCAGCGCTTGGGGCCGGTGCGACTGCAGGCACGGCCCGCTCGAGATCGGCGACGAACAATGCCGACTCGTCGAGACCGACGGCGCCGCGAGCGGCACGCAGTTCGTTGAGCAGCGGCAACAGCACGATCGGGATGTCCCGGTGGCCGCCCTGCAGACGCTCGAGATAGTCAGGCAGCTGCACGACGCCGCGCATCAGCGCGCCGCAGGCTTCGTCGCGGTCGCCCACGACTCCGCCCTGCAGCGCAAGCGACAGCTGCTCCATCTCGTCGGCGACCATTGCCGGCGCATGCAGTTCGATCATGCGCAGCGTGCCGCAGATCTGGTGCAGGTGGGCCGCACAACTGCGCATCGCCGAAGCGTCCGCAGGGTTGTCCGCGAACGCCTCGATATCCTGCCGCGCGTGGCGCAGGGTCTCGTCGATTTCGGGCTTGATCCAGCCGAGGGTGGTGGTATCGATCGCTTCGCGCATCATGTTCATCGCGCACTCCATTGATCGGCGGAGCCGCGGCCGCCGCAGCCGCGACGGTGTACGTCGCGATCGATGCGATGGGGGCCGGGAGCGAGCCTGGTCATGCGTCTAAATTCGGATTCGTTCGGATCAGGTGGACGCGATCAGGCCGGCAGCTTGAAGTCGGCGACCGAGCGGCGCAGGTCGGCAGCGAGCTGTGCCAGGTTGCCGATCGACTCGGCCGTCTGGTTCGCGCCCTGCGTGGTCTGCGAGGTGATCTGCTGAATCGTGTTCATCGTCTGGGTGATGTTCGCTGCCGCGCCGGACTGCTGCTGCGCCGCCATCGAGATGCCCTGAATGAGGCCCGAGAGGTCGGACGACACCTTTTCGATCTCGCCCAGTGCCGTACCGGCGTCCTCGGCGAGGCGTGCACCCGCGACCACTTCGGAGGTCGTCTGCTCCATCGAGCTGACGGCTTCGTTGGTGTCGGACTGAATCGTCTGGACCAGCGTTTCGATTCGCTTCGTCGCGTTTGACGCGCGTTCTGCAAGTCGCTGCACTTCGTCGGCCACGACCGCGAACCCGCGGCCCGCCTCACCGGCCGAGGCCGCCTGAATTGCGGCGTTCAGCGCCAGGATGTTCGTCTGTTCCGAGATGTCGTTGATCAGTTCAACGATCGAGCCGATTTCCTGCGACGACTCACCGAGGCGCTTGATTCGCTTCGAGGTTTCCTGGATCTGGTCACGGATGTTGTCCATGCCCTGAATCGTCTGGCGCACGACGCCGGCACCCTTGGTCGCGATCTGCACCGAGCGCTGCGCCACGTCCGCGGATTCGGCGGAGTTCTTCGAAACCTGGTCGATGCTGGCTGCGATTTCGCTGATGCGGTCGGAGGCCGAGGAGATCTCCTGCGCCTGATGCTCTGCGGCTTCGGCCAGGTGCATGGCGGTGGCCTGCGTTTCCTGTGCGCTTGCGGCGACCTGCACCGACGTATCGGTAATCGTCTGCACGAGGCTGCGCAGCTGCTCGACGGCGAAGTTGATGGAGTCGGCGATCGCGCCGGTCATGTCTTCGGTGACCGTCGCCTTTACCGTCAGGTCGCCTTCTGCGAGCGAACCCATTTCGTCCAGCAGGCGCATGATCGCCTCCTGGTTACGGTCGTTGAGTTCCTTCGTGGTCTGGTAACGCGTCTGCTGCTGGCGGTTCAGCGACCACAGCAGGCCGGCGAACGAGAGCAGCGCGATCAGACCTGAGATGATCGAGATCCAGATGTTCCCGAGCAGGCTGGTGTCCTGGAACGAGCCCGGCGCGTTCACCGCGTTGAAGAGCCCTTCCGACTGGTTGAGCAGGTCGTCCGAACCGGAGGTGATCGAGTTGGCGGCGGCCTGCGCGCGGAACAGGTTCTGCGAGCTGCCGAGGATCGCGTCGAGGTCGGTCTTCATGTCGCGCCAGACCGACTCGGCCTGGCTCAGCGCTGCGAGCGCACTTGCATTGTTGAGCTGGCTCACGTCGGCGCTGCCCTTGCGCAGACCGTCGAGCACGTTACCGAACACCGCGGCGTCGCGTGCAAGCGCGTCACCGGCGATTGCGGCGCCCGGGCCGCCAGCGCGGATTTCAGTGATGCGGCGGGCCATGGTTCCCGACAGCACGACCTGGCGCAGTGCGAGGTAGACCTGCGACGACGGCGAGCCGCTCGCGGACATTGCGCGCACCAGCTCGTCGAGGCGCGCCTGCAGCTGCGGCAGGCGGCCGGCGAAGCTCTCGGCGTTGCCGGCGAGTGCCAGCACGGCCTTCTCGCTCTGCAGCACCTGCTCGGCGTTCTGGCCCAGCGGCTTCCAGGTCGAGGCCACCGTGGCGATCGGACCGGAGACACCTACGGTCTGCCCGTAGTCGGCGTTGAGCTGCTCGACGTCCTCGTCGATCGCGGACTTCGTGCCGCGTAGTGCTTCGAATGCCTTCGCGTCGCCGCTCACCGCCTCCTGGCTCTGCACCGCAAGCTGCTGCGAGAGCACCTGCAGGTCGGCTGCCGCTTCGCTCGCGCCGCTCGCCTTACCGGCCTTGTACGACGCATAACCGAAGTTCGCCGCCAGCACGAGCAGGGAGATGGCGAGCATGGTCAACCATGTGTTGACGCCCAGGCTGCGGGCCTTGCCGGCGACGGAATTGATGTCAGAGCTCATGGTGGGACCTCGGGTTTATGTACAGCGGTCGCGTTTGGTGACGGCGTTGGGTGGCAGGGCTCAGGCGGCGGCCTGACGGAATTCGGGAGTACGGGCCAACCGGTCGAGGCTGAAGATGCCCCACGGTTGTTCGCCGAGGCGGTAACCGCGGTCGACGAAATGCGCATAGCGCCCCTCGGCGAGGCGCTCGGCGGTGATCTGATCATCGTCCAGCTGGTGCTGCTCGGCGAAGCTGCGCTGGCCGTAGAGCTCGTCGATCAGCACGGCGACGTCGCCGCCGGGCTGACGGACCAGCAGCACGCGCTGGTGTTCGTGGATCACGGTGCGCTCGCCCTCGAGGAACTGCTTGAGGTCGACGATCGGCACCAGGCTGCCGCGGACGTTGGCGACGCCCAGCATCCATGGCTGCGCGCCCGGTACCGGCGTGACCGGCGGCATCGTGAGGATTTCCCTCACTTCGCCAAACTCGGACGCAAGCCGGCGGCTGCCGATGCGGTAGCCGACGCCGCGCCACAGGCCCGGAGCATCGAGCTGCTCGGGCAAGCCGGCGACGTGCGCCAGCGAGCGGCGCTCGTAATCGGCCAGAACCTCGAACGGGGACATCTTCATGGGGGCAGCAGGCTCATGCGGCAGGCGGCGGATGCGGGACCCGGCGCCAAGGAGTCAGGGTCCGAGCAGGTCGTTGATGCGCGCGATCAGTTCGGCCTCGCGCGGCGGCTTGACGATGTAGTCCTTCGCGCCCTGGCGCAGGCCCCAGGCCTTGTCGGTTTCCATCGCCTTCGTACTGACGATCAGCACGGGGATCGACTTGGTGTCGTTATCGCGCGACAGCGCACGGGTGGCCTGGAAGCCGTTCATGCCCGGAAGCACGACATCCATCAGCACCAGGTCCGGACGCTCGCGGCGGCAGGCTTCGATACCGTCCTCGGCGCTCGTCGATGCGAGCACCTGGTGCCCGTTGCGCTCGAGCAGTTGGGTCATCACCGCGGTTTCAGTCGGTGAATCCTCGATCAGCAGAATACGTGCCATTGGTGCCCTACCCCCCGGTCAGGCGTTGCGTGCGTGGGAAACGTGGTTTCGGATCGCGTCGAGCAGTTCTTCGCGGGTGAACGGCTTGGTCAGGTACTGCTCGGAGCCGACGATGCGGCCGCGCGCCTTGTCGAACAGACCATCCTTGGACGACAGCATGATCACCGGCGTGCCCTTGAACATCTGGTTGTTCTTGATCAGCGCGCAGGTCTGATAGCCGTCGAGCCTCGGCATCATGATGTCGACGAAGATGATCTGCGGCTGCTGGTCGGCGATCTTGGCGAGTGCCTCGAAGCCGTCGGTCGCGGTGACCACATCGCAGCCTTCACGCTTGAGCAACGTCTCGGCCGTGCGACGGATCGTTTTGGAATCATCGATCACCATCACCCGCAAACCGTCGAGGTTGTCGTTGCGACCCTCGTCCTGCATCTCGAATCCTCCTGGGCGCGTGCTTCGAATCCCCTTGGCACAACGCGTTGAACGCCTTTATTCCAATCCCACCGCAGGCTGTCAAGCCAGCACTTTTTGTCACTTTGCAGCCTGATCACTGCACATTTGCGTCAGTTGCCAGGCGCCTGCCTGATACCATCCCAGACCCCAACCGGACCAATGCCAATGCCGCTCGACATCGTCGTCGTGATGGATCCGATCGGATCGATCAAGATCGCCAAGGACTCGACCTTTGCGATGCTGCTCGAAGCCCAGCGCCGGGGTCACCGGCTGCTTTACGTGGTACCCGGAGGCCTTTCGGTACGTGATGGTGCCGCACGGGCGCTCGTCTCGCCGCTCCGTGTCATGGAAGACGCGGGCCGATGGTTCGAACTCGAACCCGCGTCACACATTGCTCTCGGCCGCGGTCACGTCGTGCTGATGCGCAAGGACCCGCCGGTCGACAGCGAATACATCCACGACACGCAGATACTCGGCCTTGCGCAGCAGGCCGGAGCATTGGTGGTTAACGACCCGCAGGGATTGCGCGACTACAACGAGAAACTGGCCGCGCTGCTGTTCCCGCAATGCTGCCCCCCGACGCTGGTGAGCCGCGACGCGGCCGACCTCAAGAAGTTCGTCGCCGAGCACGGCCAGGCGGTACTCAAGCCGCTCGACGGCATGGGCGGCCGCTCGATCTTCCGCGCCTCGCACGGCGACATGAACCTCAACGTGATCCTCGAGACGTTGACCCTGGGCGGACAGCATCTGGCCATGGCCCAGCGCTACCTGCCCGAGATCACCGGCGGCGACAAGCGCATCCTGCTGGTCGATGGCGAGCCGGTCGATTACTGCCTGGCGCGTATCCCGCAGGGTGATGAATTCCGCGGCAACCTCGCGGTCGGCGGGCGTGGAGAAGGCCGCCCGCTGACCGAGCGCGACCGCTGGATCGCAGCGCAGGTTGGCCCGGAGATGAAGCGGCGCGGCATGGTGTTCGTCGGACTGGACGTAATCGGCGATTACCTGACCGAGGTCAATGTCACCAGCCCGACCTGCATTCGCGAACTCGACGCACAGTTCGGGCTCAACATTGCCGGCACACTGCTGGATGCGATCGACGCACGCTGCCGCTAACGTCCGGGCCCACCCGCGGGCCGGCGTGGACGGCCTTCCCCCGGTGACTGTCACGCCATGAACGCACCCGTGCCCACCGCTGCTGGCGGTGGCATCGACGAAAACCAGCGCCTCGGCGCGACGATGGTGCTGTCCGTGCTCGTGCACGGACTGGTGCTGCTCGGCATTGGTTTCACGCTCGAGGATTCGGCGCCGCTGCGACCGACGCTGGACGTGATCCTGACCGAGACCACGACGCCGCTGACGCCGAAGCAGGCCGACTTTCTCGCCCAGGCGAATCATCAGGGCGGTGGCGAGCACGAGCGCAGCCTGCGCCCGCG
This sequence comes from Lysobacter korlensis, assembly GCF_042434515.1. NCBI lineage: Bacteria > Pseudomonadati > Pseudomonadota > Gammaproteobacteria > Lysobacterales > Lysobacteraceae > Lysobacter > Lysobacter korlensis. The sequence continues at coordinate 1,063,514 of NZ_JBHLTG010000001.1, read as the reverse complement.
CGATACCCAGACCGGTCCGGTCGCAAAGGACGAGGCCGGCGTAGCGCCGCGGCAGTTGCAGGCACAGTCGCCTACCGCGCAACCCGCGCCGCAGGTCCGCGTCGTCACCAGCCCGCGTGGCGAACAGGCCGTGGCCGAGGAGCAACGCTCACCCGAGCCTGTCGACACACCACTGCCGGCGGGCCCCGAGCGCATCGAGCGCGACATGGAAATGGCGCGGCTCGCCGCCGAGATCCACCTGCGCTCAGAACGCTACGCCAAACGGCCGAAGCGCAAGTTCGTATCAGCAAGCACGCAGGAATATGCGTGGGCCGGCTACCTGCGGGACTGGGTGGACCGCGTCGAGCGCGTAGGCAACCTCAACTATCCCGACGAGGCCCGGCGCCGTCGCCTCAAGGGCCAGGTGGTGATCAGCGTGGCGATTCGCCGCGACGGCTCGGTTGAGCGCGCCGACATCGTGCAGTCCAGCGGCGTCGCGCTGCTCGATGCATCGGCACTGCGCATCGCCAAGCTCGCCGAGCCGTACGCACCGCTGCCGAAGACCGATGAAGACCCGGACGTGCTGCACGTCACCCGGACCTGGCAGTTCCTGCCAGGCGGGACGCTCGTCGACAGCTAGCCGCGGCGCCCGCCTGGAACTGGAACCGCGCACTGCTTACATACCTGCGAGCGCCTTGTCGGGCGCCTGTGTGTCGCCGGCCGTGGTGAACATGAGCTTCTCGGTGTACGGCGCGGGCTTGCCTTCCATCAGCGCCTTGATCTGTTCGCCATACATCTTGCGAGCCTCTTCGACCGATCGCTTGCCGCTCGCGACTTCATCGGCGAGGTTCAACGCGAGAATGTTCGCGGGCTCCTTGTCGCAGCGAGCCGAGATCTCGCCCGCGGTGCGTGCGAGCACGACGCTGCCGTCGAACATCGCCAGCTCGTCATACTTCGACGGCGGAGCCTTGTAGTCGGTCCACTGCTGCAGGACGTCCATGTGCGGCATCGGGAACTGGTGCGGAACCGCTTCGCGATACACGGCGGTGCGCTTCCACGGACCGGCCTCGTTCCACAGCACCATGTCGGCAGTGACCGCGGCCGGCGGGCCGTACTTCTCGCTCATCGCCTGGATCGCCTTGCGGGAGGGCTCCGGCCAGCCTTCGGTCATCTTCTGCACCTGGGCGGCATTCATTTGGCCCTGCATCATCTTGTGATCGTTCTGGGCCATGCCGCCTTGCTTCATCATGCCGTGGCCCATGCCCTGGTGATCCATGCCCTGACGGTTCATCCCGTCATGCGCCGTGGCGCTCTTCCCGGCGTGGTCGTTGCGGGCCTTGCTCTGATCGCCCGCATGGCTGGCTTGTTTCTTGTCGGATTTCGACTTATCCGCGGCTTGAGCCTGGTTGGTCTGCATGCCCTGTTTCTGCATGCGCGTCTGGTCAGCCGTGCTACTCGACTGGGCGAACACCGGCGTGACCAGCAGGGCCGCGAACAGCGTGGCCGTCGTGAGCTGGGTAAGCATGGGTTTCTCCTCGTTTAGGTAGGTGGGCCGCGTCGCCGTCCACGTGGACAGCCACGCGACTTTCCGACCCTAGGCCCCGCTGCAGTAACCCGAGGTGACCACGCACACGCCTTGTTTCGTAGCTCTAACGCTGCAATCGTCGAGTCAGACGTTCAACGGTTGAGGCGAGCTGCGCGCTGCTGCTCGAGCGTCAGAGCCACGTTGTTGCGCAGATAGGCGGGCTCGACGTGTTCCGGCGCGAGCGCTTTTCCACTAGCGAAATCGATCGACGCAAGCAGCGCGACATCGGCTGCATGCGGCAGGGCCATCGGATCGATCGCAACCAGTGCGGACTCGAGCCTGCGACTCAATACACCGTCCAGTGCGGCGAAACCCGTGCCCACACCGCTCCACTCGCCGACGCGTCCGGGCATCTTGAAATCAGCAGGCGGACCCAACCATTCATCGCCGATCGCACGCATGCCCTCGCCATCAGGTGCGAACATGCCGACGTAGGTTTCGCTCATGCGTGCGTCGATTGCAGCGACCACGTGCGCGCCGCCGCTCGTGCCTCCCCTACCCTGCATCGCCAGAGCAGCAAGTGTGGAGACCGGCACGACCGGCCGATCGAGCGCAAGCGCGATGCCCTGCGCAAGCGCGATCGCGAGCCGCACACCAGTGAACGCACCCGGGCCACGGCCCACTGCAATCGCATCGATCTGCGAACGCTTCACGCCCGCCTCGTCCAGCAGCGTTGTGGTCCAGGGCAGCGCAACTTCCGCGTGGCGGCGCGGCGCCAGCTCGAAGCGCTCCCGCACTTCGCCGTCCAGCCACAGGGCGACCGAACAGGCTTCGGTCGAGGTTTCGAATGCGAGCAGCTTCATCGGTATCAGGTGGCCGGGATCGAAAGCATCAGAACATCGCCTCGACCGAGGGCTCGGCCGGGACGCTGGAGAAAAAGCGCTGCACGTCCTCGAGCGCACGCGTGCGTGGCATCGGCGGCAACGACTGCATGAACACCGCGCCGTAGCTCTTCGTCGACAGGCGCGGGTCGCAGAGCACGAGCACGCCGCGGTCGTGCTCGGAGCGGATCAATCGACCCGCGCCCTGCTTGAGCGCGATGACCGCCTGCGGCAGCTGCTCGTCGCGAAACGGGTTGCCGCCGTTTCGGCGAATCGCATCCAGCCGCGCGTCGAACACCGGATCATCCGGCGCCGCGAACGGCAGCTTGTCGATGATGACAACGCTCAGCGCATCGCCGGCGACATCGACGCCCTCGCGGAAGCTCGCCGCGCCGAGCAGGACGCCATTGCCCGACGCACGGAACCGCTCGAGCAGCACCGGCCGCGGCGCTTCGCCCTGCACGAACAGCGGCCACGGACCCTCGCGCAGCAGTTGCGCCGCTTCGCGCAGCGCGCGGTGCGAGGCGAACAGGATGAATGCGCGACCGCCGGACGCATCGAGCACCGGGCGCACCGCGTCGATCACGCGCGTCGTGTAATCGGGCGAAGCCGGATCGGGCAGCCCACGCGGCTGGTAGCACACCGCTTGGCGCGGCCAGTCGAACGGGCTGGGCGCAAGCAGCGTTACGGGCGCGTGCTCGCCCTTGAGGTGCAGGCCGAGCTTGCTCGCGTAGTGCTCGAACCGTCCGCTAATCGCGAGCGTGGCCGAGGTGAACACCCAGGCCGCGTGCGAACGGGCGCGGTGACGCGCGAGTGGGCCGGCCACGTCCAGCGGTGTGCGGCTGAGCCGGAAGCCGCGTGCGCTCAGCTCGTACCAGAGGACGCTGTCGTCCGCATGCGGATTGCCCTTTTCGTCCCCGGACGGGACCTCATCGTCAGCACTCGACTCAGGCTCGACTGGCAACTCATCGCGCTGCAGGCCAGCGAGTAGCGCGCCGGCCGCTACGGGAAGCTGCGCGCCCTGCCCGTCCAGCACCGAGGCGTCTTCGAACGCGTCGGTGTCGAGCGCATCCAGCAAAGGCATCGAGTGGTCCGACGTGCCCCGCCAGCGCTGCAGGCGCAGTTCGAATTCCTTTGCGCGCGCGGTGCAGCTCTCGAAACCCGGGGCAACCATGTGCAGCGGCAGCAGCGCTTCATGCAACCTGCGCAACGCGCCGGTAAGCACATCGAGCGCGTCCTCGACCGAGTCGAGTTCGCTGGCGCGGCGACGCGTGCCGCGCACCGGCAGCTCATCCATCGCGTTGCGCAGTCCGCGTACCGCATGCTCCAGCTCACGTGCCGGATCCTGCAGCACTGCGAGCGCACCGGGCTGGTCCTTGCACTCGGCGACGGCATCACGCGCCAGCTCGACCAACGGCCGCGCGCTCAGCGCTTCGCCGAAGAACTGCGCGGCGAGGTCCGGCAGCTGGTGTGCTTCGTCCACGACGAACGCCTGCGCACCGGGCAGGATCTCGCCGAAGCCTTCCTGCTTGAGTGCAAGGTCGGCCAGCAGCAGGTGGTGGTTCACGACGACCACGTCCGCGGCCTGCGCACGCTGCCGTGCCTGCACGACGAAACATTCGGAAAAGAACGGGCATTCACTGCCGAGGCAGTTCTCCGCCGTGCTCGTCACCATCGCGATCAGTGGCGAGTCTTCGGGCAGTGCGTCCAGCTCGGCAAGATCGCCCATGCGCGTGCGCCCGGACCAGGCGACGATGCGCTGGAACTGCGATGCGAGTTCGCGCGAAGTAAACCGCGGCTCGCCTTCGGCCTGGCGCATGCGGTAATGACACAGGTAGTTCGCGCGCCCCTTGAGCAGGGCCGACTTCAGACCGGTGCCGAGCGCGTCGCGCACGCGTGGCAGGTCACGGTGGTAGAGCTGATCCTGCAGCGCACGCGTTCCGGTGGAGATGATCGTCTTCTTGCCCGACAGCAGCGCGGGCACGAGGTACGCGAACGTCTTGCCGGTGCCCGTGCCGGCCTCGGCGATCAATGTGCCCTGCGTGTCGAATGCTTCACCGATCGCGGCCGCCAGGTCCTGCTGCGCCGGGCGCGGTGCAAACGCGGCAATGTTTCGCGCAAGGTCGCCGCCTTCGACGAGCGCGTCGCGGCTGGCCTGCGCGAGTCGCCCGAGCACGTCAGTACCGCGCAGGCGCGGCGACGGTGCAGGCTTCGCGCTCGCGACGCGCGGCGTCGACGCGGGATTGCAGTCCGGCTGATTCGGCGGCATCCGCACCGGCAAGCTGCGCCTGGGCAACCTGCTCAAGGAGCGTCCAGTGCCTGCGGCACAGCGGCCCGACCTGCGTGCCGATCTCGATCGCACGCCGCGAGAAACGCTCGGCGGCATCGAAGTCGCCAACGAGCACTGCCGCTTCGGCGCGTTCCTGCAGCACGGTCGGATCCGCCCCATGCCTTTCCAGGGCTTCGTCGAGCAGCGCCGCCGCCTGCGGGTAGTCGCCCTGGGCCTGCAGCGCCTGCGCGCGCTCGCGAAGGTCTTCCACCGCGCCTTCGCGCAGCGGCCGCACTTCGAGTTCGTCATCACTGGCGACCCCGGCAGCGCGGATTGTCTCGACCATCTCGACGCGTGTCGCAGCGCCGGGCGGCTCGGTCAGGTCGGGTGCGGCGGGCTGCGTCGCACAGCCGGCGAGCAGCATGATGATGCAGAGCCCGTTCGCGCTATGAGTTTTCACTCTCGTTCCTCCTCGGTGGCGGGAGCATCGTTGCGATCCAGCCCGAACCACTCACGCCAGCCGCCCGACCCTTCGCTTTCATCCTCGTATACCGGCTGCGATGCCGGACACGGCGTGTAGGACGGTGCAAAGCCCGCCACGAATGGAAGCCGTCGCGCGCCGGCGCACTCGGGGTCGGTCGTGTTCGATCCGATCACCCATTGCCAGTCCAGCCCTTCATCGCCGACCTGCAACGGCGCGCTCGGCAGTCGCGAGAACATCGCCGACCAGATCCGCATCGCCCCGGTCGCGCCGTACAGGCCTGTGGTTTCGTTCTGGTCGTTGCCGACCCAGACGACGGCCAGATAGTCGCCGGTCCAGCCCGCGAACCAGCTGTCGCGGCCGTCGTTGCTGGTGCCGGTCTTGCCGGCCGGAGACAACCGGCCCAGACCATCACCGACGAGCTGCCGTCCGGTGCCGTTCGTGACCGCCTGCTGCAGGCCGACCGTAATCAGGCGTGCGGCGATCGCGTCGCCCTCCTGCGCCGGCGCGGGGGTCTTGTCGTAGCGCTTCAGCGCCCGGCCTTCGGAATCGAGTACGCCGCGCACCGCATGCAGCGGCTGGATTTCGCCGCCCGACGCCACGAACTGGTACAGCTGCGCCATCGCGTACGGGCTCTGGTCGGTCCCGCCCAGAATCAACGACGGGTGCGGCCGTGCGTCGATACCAGCCAGCGTACGCAGCAGGTCGGCGATCCGGGCCGGGCCGACCTGCATGCCGACGCGCACCATTGACTGGTTGTACGACTGCGCGAGCGCATCGACCAGCCGCACGCTGCCGTGGCTGCGGCCGTCGGAGTTTTTCGGCGCCCAGGTCTTGCCGTCGCCCAGCTTGACCTGCACCGCCGAATCGTCGACCCAGGTCGCCAGCGAGAATTTCTGCGGTTCGGCCAAGGCAAGCAGGTACACGAAGGGCTTGAGCAGCGAGCCGACCGGACGCTGCGCTTCGATCGCCCGGTTGAACCCGTGCGTGTCGAAGTCCTTGCCGCCGACCACGGCGCGCACGCCGCCGTCCTCGACATCGGTTACCACGACCGCCGCCTGCAGCGGGGCGCGGCGTTTTCCGAGACTCTTGAGCGTGCGGGTCACCCCGCCCTCGGCATACGCCTGCGCCGACGGAGACATGCTGCTCATCACGCGCAGGCCGGCGCCGGCCAGCTCGTTGGCCGGATAGTCGCGTGCAAGCTGGCGGCGAACGAGATCGACGAATGCGGGGAACCGGTTCGCGGCGACGTGGCCGGGCGTCTTGGTCACGCCGAGCGGTGCGTCGAGCGCGCGCTTGTACTCGGCGTCGTCGATCAGGCCGGCCTCGTGCATCTCGCCCAACGCGATCGCCCGCCGCTCACGTGCCGCCTCGGGGCGCCGTCGAGGGTCATAGGCCGATGGGCCCTTCACGATGCCGACCAGCAGCGCGATCTGCTCGGTCGACAGGTCCTTGAGATCGCGACCGAACCAGAACTCGGCACCCGCAGCGACACCGTGGATCGCCTGTGCGCCGCGCTGGCCGAGGTAAACCTGGTTGAGGTACGCCTCGAGGATCGTGCGCTTGTCGTAGCGCGCCTCCATCAGCAGCGCGTAGAGGATTTCCTTTCCCTTGCGTGTGAGCGTCTGCTCGCGCCCGATCCCGAGCAGACCGCTGCGCGCGAGCTGCTGGGTCAGCGTACTCGCGCCCTGGCGGGTCTCGCCGGAACGCAGGTTCACGAACGCGGCGCGCACCATGCCGGTAAGGTCGATGCCGATGTGGCTGTTGAAGTCGCGGTCCTCGACGGCCTGCAGGCCGGTGACCAGCAGCTCGGGCACCTCGTCGATGCGCACCAGCCGGCGCTCTTCCTGCTGCTGGCCGTACAGCGTGGCGATGCGTGCCGGGTCCAGCCGCGCGGCCTTCACCGATTCCCGGCGCGCGGCGTCGCGCACCGACACCACGCGACCACCACCGAGCACGACCTCGATCCGGCGCGGTTTCACGACGCCGTCGACATCGTGAAAGCCGCGGCTGGAAATCCGCCAGCGGTTGCCACTGCGTTCGTACGACCCTTCACGACGCCCGTCGCCTTCCCGGTAGCCCGCGGCGTCGAGCTCGGTCTTCAGGGTCCTCGCATCTATCGCCAGACCGGGCGAAAGCTGCAGTGGACGCGCGAACACACGCGTCGGCACCTGCCAGCGCAACTGCCCGAAACGCTCGCCGACCTCGTGATTGAGGTAGAGCGTGTACGGAATCAGAAAGCCCAGGCCCAGCCCGATGACCGCCAGGGCCCAGGTCGCAAGCCGCCGGAGCCAGGGTGCGGAGGTGTCGTCGGCGGACGCGTCGGCGTCTTCGTCGTAATCGATTCGGGCCACGTGATGAGACAATTGTCGGGCTGCGCCCGCGTCGACGGGAGTCTAGCGCAGCCGGCCCGGGCGTCCGCACGGGCGTTAACGACTCATCGGAGTTCCTTCAGCATGGCAATGGACTGGGCCGAGATCCGGTTCCTGATCGACCGCGGCAGCGGCTTGCTCCAGCGCGGGCTGGTCAGCCTTCGCACGCGCGGGGCCCGGGCCACGTGGGAGCGCGTCGCGCGCCAGCTCCGTCCGGTGCCGCCGACCCAGCGACCGACGCTCTATCTGCCAGCCGCCGCGCAATTCGCGCCGTTTTCAGTACCTGCAGCAGCGGCGCCGCGCGCGAGCATCGTTATTCCCGTCTACAACCATTTCGCACATACGCTGCAATGCCTTCGCGCGCTCGCCGAGCATCCGCCGCAGGCTGCGATCGAGATCATCGTCGTCGATGACGGCTCCAGTGATGAAACCACGGCCTCCCTGCCGCTTGTCGAAGGTGTGCGCTACCACCGCCGCTCGGAGAACGGCGGCTTCATTTCTGCGTGCAACGATGGCGCCTCGCTGGCACGAGGCGAATATCTCGTTTTTCTCAACAACGACACTGTGCCTCAGCCGGGCTGGCTGGACGCCCTGCTGGGCACGTTCGAATCGTACCCAGACGCGGGGCTTGTCGGAGCACAACTGGTGTATCCCGATGGCCGACTGCAGGAAGCAGGAGGCATCGTTTTCGCGGACGGCAGTGGCTGGAACTACGGGCGCTTCGACTCACCCGATGACCCTCGTTACTCATTCGTGCGCGCAGCGGATTACTGCTCCGGTGCCGCGATTGCGCTCAGGCGGGAGCTGTTTCTATCACTTGGAGGCTTCGACCGCCGCTACGCACCCGCGTATTACGAGGACACCGATTTAGCGTTTGCGGTGCGCGCTTCAGGCCGCTCCGTGCTGTATCAGCCGGCCGCTCGCGTCGTGCACGACGAAGGGACGACGTCGGGAACCGACATCAACCAAGGCCCCAAGGCGTACCAGGAGCGCAACCGGAGCATCTTCGCCGAGAAGTGGGCGAAGGATCTGGCTCGACAGCCACCACCGGGGCCAGCGGACAGCGCGGTTCTGCGCGGCAATTGCCATCCATGCGTGCTGATCGTTGACGCTCTGACTCCACAACCGGATCGAGACTCCGGCTCGCTGAGGCTGCTCAATCTCATGCGGCTTCTACGGGACGAGGGCGCGCATGTAGTCTTTATGCCCGCCAACCGCACTCACTCGGGCTCGGATACGAAAACGCTCCAAGATCTCGGAGTCGAGACGTGGTACGCCCCGTTTGCTGCGCGCGCGCCTGCTTGGCTGAAGCGTCATGGAGAGCGGTTCGACGCGGTGCTCGTCTGCCGCCATTACGTTTTGCGTGAGTTCCTGCCCCTCTTGCGCCGGCACGCACCGCGCGCGCGCGTCGTGTTCGATACCGTCGATCTTCATTACCTGCGCGAAAAGCGTGGCGCAGAACTCGCGGGCGACACAGCGTTGATGCGGGCGGCCGAACGCACGCGCCGGCTTGAACTGGACCTGATCGCCCGAGCCGATGCCACGCTCGTGGTAAGCGAGGTCGAACGATCACTGCTTGCGACCGACGCACCAGGTGCTTCGGTGGACGTCCTGTCGAATCTGCACCGCGTTTCGGGCCGCGGCCAGAGCTTCGAAGCGCGTGCCGACCTCGTGTTCGTTGGCGGTTTCAGGCATCCGCCCAATGTGGACGCCGTAGTCTGGTTCGTGCGCGAGGTGTTCCCGCGCGTGCGCACGCAATTGCCCCATGCCCGCTTTCACTGCATAGGCAGCGACCCGCCGCCTTCGGTCACAGCTCTGGCTTCCCAGCCGGGGGTCATCGTGCATGGCCACGTCCCGGATATAGACCCGTACATGGACGGCGGCCGAATCGCCGTCGCACCTCTGCGCTACGGCGCGGGGGTGAAAGGCAAGGTCAACCTGAGCATGGCGCATGGCCAGCCAGTGGTGGCTACGCCGTGCGCGGTCGAAGGCATGCACCTCGTGCACGGTCGTGACGTGCTGGTTGCAGATGATCCACAGAGCTTCGCTGACGCCGTGGTCCGCGCCTATACCGACGAGACGTTATGGAACACTCTCGCCGAGCACGGACTGCGCAATGTCGAGCAGCACTTCTCGCTCGATGCCGGTCGGGAGGTGGTACGGCGGGTACTGCTGCGCCGTGACTGATTGTTCGGCAGCCACTCCACGGCTGCTTACCGGGCGCCCGCCATAGCGGTTTGAAGCCGCTGGGCGAACTCGTCGAGCCCTCCGGCCGTCGAGTCAAGCTCACGTGCCGAGGCGAGCGCAGCCTGTGCGGCATCGAACTCTCCTGCGCCAAGACGTTCGTTCCCGACTGCCAACCATCGCTGGGCAAGCCGGCGCCTGCCCTCTGCGGCGTCGCGCTCTCCGCCCAACGCCTGCCATGCGTCCAGGCAGTGTCGCGCCCGCCCGAGACGATTCGACCTCAGCTCCGCTTCGAAGCACGCGCGTGCTGCGGGCAACAGGCGGGCAATGGCGCGCTGGACGCGTGGGTCTTGGGGAGCGATCGCACGCGCGGCGCGTAGCCGGTCGAATGCACTCTCGCCCGGTGGCGTGATCAGGTCACCTTTCGCCTCTGCACCCTGCGCTTCGCGCAGTAACATCTCGAGCTGCCGCCGCTCCCCGGCCGACAACGCACCCGCGTTCAGCCGCGCCCGCGCGGCCTGCGCGCGCTCCAGGCGCACCTGAGCCGCCGCCACGGCCGGGGCATCAGGGGCAATCGTACGGGCGCGCTCCAATGCTGCGCGCGCAGGGCCGAACCGGAAGTCGGCGGCGAGAAGTTCGCCGCGTCGCGCAAAAGCATGAGCCACCGACAAGCGGCCACGGACGGCGTCCGTGTCCTCGGGCCGGATCGCGACCACCGTGTCGTATTCGCGCAGCGCACGCTCGAGGCGGCCGCGCCGCAGTTCCCGGTCGCCACTGCGCCGATGCGCATCCAGCCGCGCAGTCAGCGCCGCCAATGCCGACGGCAGCTCGACGTGGCCTGGATCGGCCGCCTGTACGCGGGTCAGCGTCGCTGCCGCTTCGCGCACCCGGCCTTCGCCGAGCGCCCGACGCGCCTGGCCGAGAAGGTCGGCAAGCGTGTCCTCACGACCTTCGAGCGCCTCGACATTGCCCGGCTCGAGCGCCAGCACCCGCTGATAGAGCGCGAGCGCACTGTCATCGCCCCCTTCCAGCCGACCATTGCTACGCGCCTCCGCAGCGGCTCGCAGCATCCGATCGATACCGGCCAACGCCGCCTCGCGCTTGCGGAGCGCCTCGGCGACTGCAGAAACGGCAGCGCGCGGGGTCTCGAGTTCGCGCGCGAGCGCCAGCGCGTGGTGCGCGTCGCGGTACCGCTGCTCGGCGAGCGCGCGGCGTGCCTGCTCGAGCGCTGCCTGACCGACGCGTGCAAGGTCACTGTGGATGTCCACCCGGTCCGGATCGAGCGCAAGTGCTGCTTCGTAGAGCTCGCGCGCGCCGCGACCATCTGGCGAGGTCAGGCGCCCCTGCGCCAGTGCAAGCGCGGCATCCTCGCGCAACTGCTGGATGCGGGTGTCGGGCCACAGCCAGTCGGACAGGGGCCTGCGAAATCCGAGCAGCCCTGCCATCAGCGCCAGCACGAGCAGCGCGGCCCACGCCAGGTGACGTCGCGTCGCCAGCCGGCCGAGCACTGCGTTTCGCCAGGGCGCACCGGAAAGGATCGTCCGGTCAAACTGGCGCGGGCGACGGTCGGGGCGGGGCTGAAAAGGCCTGCGTATCACCGCCGCAGCATAACGTCTCGCCCGTCGGGCGACGTCAGTAGCGCTGCACCTGCTCCACGCCCGGCAGCGCACCGAGCTTGCCGAGCACGGCCGCCAGCTGGCCGAAATCGCCTACGCGCAGCCGCAGACGCAGCCTGACGCGCGCACCGTCGCGCTCGTGCGTGCTCTGGATGCTGCCGACGTGCGCGTCGGCCTGGGCGATCACGTTCGTGACCTCCTTCAGCAGCCACTTGCGGTCGACCGCGAGCAGTTCCACGTCGACGTCGTAATGACGTCCGCGACGCCCCCACTCGACCGGCAGGATCCGCTGAGGCTGCGCGCTTGCAAGACGCGTCAACGCAGCGCAGTCCGGCCGGTGCACCGTGACACCGCGGCCGCGGGTGAGGTAGCCGACGATCGGCTCGCCGGGCAGCGGCTGGCAGCAGCGGGCGAGCTGGACGAGCAGGTTGCCGACCCCTTCGACAGTGAAGTCATCGGACTGCACCACCCGCCGTGCCGGAAGCGCGGTCGGCACTTCATCGGCCGGCGAGCCAGCCGCACGCTCGTGCTCGAGCAGCACGCGTCCGATCTGGTGTGGCCCGAGGTCCCCAAGCGCGACATGCACGTAGAGGTCGGCGTCGCTCGCCATGTGGAAACGTTCGCGCGCCGGTGCGAGGTCGGCGCCGAGTAGGCCAAGCCGTCGCAGTTCCTTGTCGAGCAGTTCACGACCGGCCTGTTCGTTGCGCGTGCGGTCGAGCTTGTGGAACCAGGTGCGCACCTTTTCGCGCGAACGGCTGCTCGCAAGGAAGCCGTTCGACGCCACCAGCCAGTCACGGCGAGGCTCACCGGTCTTCGCGGTCAGGATTTCGACCCGGTCGCCGCTGTGCAGCTTGTGATCGAGCGGCACGATGCGGCCGTCGACCTTCGCTCCGCGGCAGCGGTGCCCGACCTCGGTATGCACGTGGTAGGCGAAATCCAGCGGTGTCGCCCCATGCGGCAGGTCGACGACCTCGCCTTTCGGCGTCAGCACATACACCCGATCTTCGGCGAGCTCGGTATCGAATTCGCCGGCAAGCGCTTCGCCACCATCACGCTCGCCGTCCGATTGCGCGTCGAGCAGCCGACGCATCCAAGCGATTTTCCGGTCGAACGCGGCGTCGGCCGCGTGGCTGCCGCCTTCCTTGTATTTCCAGTGCGCGGCTACGCCGAGCTCGGCCTGCCGATGCATCTCGCGCGTGCGGATCTGCACCTCGAGCGTCTTGCCCTCGGGTCCGATCACCGCCGTATGCAGTGAGCGGTAATCGTTGCGCTTGGGCCTCGCGATGTAATCGTCGAACTCGCTCGGGATCGGCGTCCAGGTCGCGTGCACGACACCGAGCGCCGCATAGCAGGCGCCGAGGTCTTCGACCAGCACCCGCACCGCGCGCAGATCGTAGAGCTCGCCGATCGGCACGCCTTTGCGCTGCATCTTCTTCCAGATGCTGTAGATGTGCTTCGGTCGGCCGGCCACGTCGGCGTGTAGGCCCTGCGCCTCCAGCGCGTCGTGCAGCGTGTGCTTCACCGCTTCGATGTAACGCTCGCGGTCTACGCGCTTTTCATCGAGCAGGCGCGCGATCTGCTGATACGTGGCAGGCTCGAGGAAGCGGAACGCGAGGTCCTCGAGCTCCCACTTCAGCTGCCAGATGCCAAGCCGGTTCGCGAGAGGCGCATGGATATCGCGCGTGAGCATCGCAAGCGCCCGGCGCTCCCCCTCCGGCAGCGTCGGCGCATGACGCAAGCGGCCGAGCTGGTGCGCGAGGAGGATCGGGACCACACGCAGGTCGCGCACGATCGCCAGCAGCAGCCGGCGCAACCCTTCACCACGCTTGCTGCTGCCATGCTCGCGGTGCAGCGCCCAGACCTGCTCCGCCGCGCGCTGCCCCTCGAGCAACGCCGTGACCCCGGGACGCTCTCGCTCGAACTTCGGACCCAACGCCTCGAGCAGCTCCGGCCAGATGTGCAGGACCGCCGCGACGATGGAGTCGGGGTCGGCGTCCAGTCGACGGAGCGCTCCGACTGTCTCGTCCAGAACCGTGGCCACCAGAGGGTCGGGCGGCGCGGCGCCGCTTGCGGCGTCGCGCAACCACTCAGCGAGAGGCGCCGGCAGGTTGCTCATTGCCAGGCAGCGGAGCGGAATTCCGACGGATGCATCGGCCCGTGAGGGTTCGTGACTTGGACCGGTCGGCATGGCAGTCATCGGGGCGCACAGGGAGGTACGTTTGGACCTCTACACTAGCGTCGCAATGAATCTTCGGGCAGTGACGTGCGGCATACCCGGCGGGTGATGGGCAGACAGCGCGCTTTGACGAGCGTCGCCGGGCCCTAAGCTCGACATCGGCGATCGGTGGAACGCTTCCTGTTCGTGAGACACCGGCCGGATGTAATGCTCCGAGCAGTACGAAGGGCAACATGCCGTCATTGATGAGCGTCAGAAATGCTGGCCCGAGCAGCATGACCTCACGGCGGACCGAACTAGACGCGGCCCAGCGCGTTCGACATGGTCGGCAGGCCGTGGCTCCGCCACGGGCGGAACACCACGGCTCTGCACTTCAGCTGGCGATCACGGAGCGCTAATTCCCCCCCGTTACGTCCTGCAACCGGTTTTGCCCCTTCTCCGTGAACGCGCGGCCCGCTTCCTTGTGATTCTTCAGCGACTCGTCGCTACGGCAGACGCGCTTGGTCCTGCGAGTACCCAGCACTTTTTCGGTCCTGCAGACGAGGCGGTCCGACGCTCTTTCGGGATCCGGCGCTGCAGTGTTCGCATCGGCAGTTTCCTGCGGCGCTGCACTACCGGCGACGTCAGATGACGCCGCGGTCGCAGCGTGCGAAAACACCGAAACGCTCAACAACGTTCCCAATGCAACCGGGATGATCAGCTTCATATCTACTTCTCCTTGTAGTGACTGCGGCAAGCTGTGGACAGCAGGCAAACGCTACACCAAGGCACGCGGCATGCGAAGTGCAACGGTTCTGACTGAAGCGCTCATCCGGCAGGTGCGTGTTGCGCATCGGGTAACCACGTCCAACGGGCGTGACGCGCAGGATGAACGTTCGCCTCCGCTGGAGCGCGTTTCTGGTCTCACGCGATGGGCCCTGAAACCGGGCGCTCTCCGCAGCAGTTCCTTGATCTCTCCCAGAGTCAGGTACGCCAGGGTTACGGGGTTGTCGGCTGGCGGGATACGGCCACCACCCAACCTCTAGCAAAATCACCCCGACCGCAGCTGCGCCAGCCTCGCCGCCAGCTTCTTCGGCGACACACCACCGCGAGCGCCAAGCTCCTGGGCGAATAGCGAAACGCGCAGTTCCTCCAGCTCCCAGCGCAGCGCCTGCCACTCGGGTTCGCCCCGCTCCTCGCCCGCTGTCGCAAGCGCGTCAGCGAACGGCTTGATCTCGAGCATGCGGGCCTGGTCGCGGGTGGGGTCGCGCAGGGCACGCTCGCCTCGCAGCGCCAGGGCCTTCAGATAGCGTGGATATTCGCGTAGCGCGTCGGCCGGCACATCGCGCAGGAAACCCGGGGGCGTGAGCGACGCAAGTTGTGCGCGCATGTCGTCGAGGTTCCCGCTGGCCCAGCCCATCAGCGGCGACTCCAGCTTTGCGCGCACCTCTGCCACGGCCGCGAGAATCGCCTCGGCCTGCCTCAGGCGCTCCATCGCTTCGGAAAACAGCTGCTTGCCGATCGCGTCGCGTCGCTCGGCAAACGCGGCCGCATCACGGATATCCCCCAGGCCCTCGGCAGCCAGCGCTTCGAACGCACCCTCGACGAGGTCAGCGCGAAGCCGATCGCCATCCTTGAGCCCGGCATGCCGCGGCGACGCCGATTCGATCGCCGCGTAGAGCAGCCCGGTCTTCGGCGATACCGGCAGCTGCTTACGCGCCTGACGGAACCGATCGGCCAGCGCGAGTTCCAGCAGGCGCCGCACACCCTTCGGATGGGCGCGCTGCGCTTCTTCGCGGTCGGCATGCACGCGCAACGAAACGCTGTCGCTGTCGTCGTGCAGCGCCGGGTAAGCGGGAACGCCCCCTGCCCCCGGTACCGAGAGCGGAATCGGCGTGTCGGGAAACGACGTCAGGCCGCCGCGCGCCATACCATCCGCGGCCTTCGCTGCGAACGCATCGGCCGCGCGCGCACCGAAGCGGGCACGCAGCTCATCGAGATCGCGCGACTCCGCGAGCACGGTTCGGCCATCGCGATCGAACAGCCGCAGGTTCATGCGCAGGTGCGGCTCGAGCGCGGTCTCGTCGAAGTCAGTGCCCATGACCGCAACGCCCGTCAGCCGCTGCAGGAATCGCGCAAGCGTTCCAGCGAATGCATCGGGCTCGGCACCCCTGTGCGCTTCCGCGAACGCCTTCGCAAAGTCGGGCGCCGGCACGAAGTTGCGTCGCTGCGTCTTCGGCAGCGACTTGATCAGCGCCGCCGCCTTGTCGACCACGAAGCCCGGCGCAAGCCACGACAGCCGCGGGGCGTCGAGCGCGTTGAGCAGGTGCAGCGGCACGCCCACCGTCATGCCGTCATCCAGCGCCCCCGGATCGAAGCGGTACGTCACCGGCAAGCGCACGTCGCCAAGCGCGAGGAACGGCGGGAAGCGCGCCGCCTCGGTCTGGTCGGTGACGAGCAGTTCATCGAGCGACCACTCGAGCGCGGCCTTCTCCTTCGCACCCAGCTTGCCGTACCAATGGTCCAGCGCCTGCGCGTTGTGCACGTGCGCCGGCAGCCGGTCGAAGTACCAACGCGCCTGCCAGTCCTCGTCGACCACGAGTCCTGCGCGCCGCTGCTTGGCTTCCTCTTCCTTGGCTTTTTCGAGCGTGGCGAGGTTGCGTGCGAGGAACGGGCTTCGCGTGTTGATCTCGCCCGTGACCAGCGCATCGCGCACGAAGATTTCGCGGCTTTCCTCGGGAAACAGTGCGCCGTAATGGATCGGCCGCTTCGGTGCGAGCACCAGGCCGAAGAGCCCGATCTGCTCGCTGCCGAGCACCCGCCCCTGCGCGCGCGACCAGCGCGGGTCGAACTGCCGCCGCGAGAGCAGATGCGGCAACTCCTCGATCACCCACTGCGGCTCGATCGCGGCGTTCGTCAGCGACCACACGCGCTCAGTGTCGAGCAGCGTTGCCGACAGCACCCACGGCGGCGGCTTGCGCGACAGCGGCGAGCCCGGGAACAGCTGGAACTTGCGCCCACGGGGGCCGTCGTATTGCGCGGCACCCGGCCGACCTTCGGCTTTGGCCGGC
Organism: Lysobacter korlensis; assembly: GCF_042434515.1. NCBI lineage: Bacteria > Pseudomonadati > Pseudomonadota > Gammaproteobacteria > Lysobacterales > Lysobacteraceae > Lysobacter > Lysobacter korlensis. The sequence continues at coordinate 1,046,981 of NZ_JBHLTG010000001.1, read as the reverse complement.
GGCTTACCGTCGCCCCGCTGCGCGCGCTGCCCAATCTGCGTAGGCAGGCCTGAGATCAGTGCCCGGTGCAGAAAGGTGTAGCGCGCGAGTTCTTCGGCCGCGTTGTCGGGTGGCGCCTGGAGGGTCGGCACAGCCTTCGCGTCGCCCTGTTTGCCTGCGCGCGTCTTCGTGGCCCCGGGCGTAGTGACCGGCAGTTCGCTCGCACGGTCCCGCGCCCAGCCCAGCTCTTCGGTCATGAGCTTGAGCTGGCGGTGCAGCTCGCGCCACTCGCGCATGCGCATGAAGCCGAGGAAATTGCGCTCGCACCAATCGCGCAGCTTCGACTGCGTCAGGTCACCGTGCGCGGCCTGGTACGCATCCCATAGCTTGAGGATGCCGACGAATTCCGAGCGCGGGTCGGCGAACTGTGCATGCGCGGCATCGGCCGCGCCGCGTTGGTCCGCCGGTCGTTCGCGCGGGTCCTGGATGCCGAGGAACGAGGCAATCGCCAGCATCTCGCGCAGGCAGCCGTGGCCGTTGGCGGCTACGAGCATGCGCGAGAGCTTCACGTCCACCGGCAGCTTCGCCATCGTACGGCCGATCGCGGTGAGCTTTCGCTGCTCGTCGATCGCACCGAGCTCGGCCAGCTGCTGCCAGCCGTCGGCAATCGCGCGCGGATCAGGCGGCTCGAGAAACGGGAAGTCCTCGATCCTGCCCAGCCCGAGCGAGAGCATGCGCAGGATGACGCCGGCCAGTGCAGCACGACGGATTTCCGGATCCGTGTATTGCGGACGCGATTCGAAATCGGCCTCCGAATACAGGCGGACGCAGGTGCCTTCGGACACGCGGCCGCAGCGGCCTTTGCGCTGGTCTGCGCTGGCCTGGCTGACCGGCTCGATATGCAGCCGGTCGAGCTTGCCCCGCGGGCTGTAACGCTTGACGCGCGCCAGGCCCGGATCGACCACGTAGCGGATGCGCGGCACCGTGAGCGAGGTTTCCGCGACGTTCGTCGCCAGCACGATGCGCCGCTTCGGCCCCGGGTTGAACACGCGGTCCTGATCGCGCACCGAAAGCCGCGCGTACAGCGGCAGCACTTCGGTCTCGCGATATTTGCGCCGCTCCAACGCCTGGTGCGCATCGCGGATCTCGCGCTCGCCCGGCAGGAAGATCAGCACGTCGCCACGCGGATCCTCGCGCGTGATCTCGTCGCAGGCCGCCACGATGCCGTCGTTGACGCTCATCACGTCGGCTTCGTGCTCGGGCCGCCCGCGTCGCGGCTTGCCCGGTGTTGGCGTCGCGGCTTCGCCCGCATCATCGAGTGGCCGGTAGCGCACCGACACCGGGTAACCGCGTCCTTCGACGTTGACCACCGGCGCGTCGGTGAAATGCGCAGCGAAACGCGCCGTGTCGATCGTCGCGGAGGTGACGATGATCTTGAGGTCGCGACGCTTGACGAGCAGCTGCTTGAGGTAGCCGAGCAGGAAATCGATGTTGAGGCTGCGCTCGTGCGCCTCGTCGATGACGATCGTGTCGTAGCGCGACAGCCAGCGGTCGGTCTGGATCTCGGCGAGCAGGATGCCGTCTGTCATGAACTTGACCGCGGTCTGCTCACCGACGTTGTCGCTGAAGCGCACCTGGTAGCCCACCACACCGCCGAGCTGCGTGCCCAACTCGTCCGCGACGCGCTTGGCCACCGCACGCGCGGCAATCCGGCGCGGCTGCGTGCAGCCGATCATGCCGGCCGCACCTCGCCCTGCCGCAAGGCAGAGCTTGGGCAGCTGCGTGGTCTTGCCCGATCCGGTTTCGCCTGCGATCACCACAACCGGGTGTTCACGAACCAGCGCGACAATGCGCTCGGCTTCGGCCGCGATCGGCAACGACGCATCGACCGGCGCGTTCGGCAAAGCTGCCGCACGCGCTTCGCGCTGCGCGGCCGATGCGGACAGCAGTTGCTCGAACGCTTCGCGGCGCGAGGCATCGCCGGGCGCCTGTTGCCAGCGCGTCAGCAGGCCATGCAGGCGACCACGGTCGCGGCTGAGCGCCCGGTCGATATCGACGCGCGCACGTTGCAACAGGCCTGTGATGTCCGACTCGATAGACTTCATGGATCGCTTCAAAAGCTACGTTTGATTTCACAGCCGCATCCCTGCGGCCTATTGTCACGGCATACCACGGGAGAAACGTTATGCAGAACGGAACCGAAACCCGCCAGAGCGAGAACGGCAACGGTAACCGCGCGTTCGGCGCGACCATGGCCGCCGGTGCCCCGAGCGTCAACATCGGGATCGAGGAGGCCGACCGCAAGGCGATAGCCGAAGCGCTTTCCCGCTACCTCGCCGACAGCTACACGCTTTACCTGAAGACCCACAACTTCCACTGGAACATCACCGGCCCGATGTTCAACACGCTGCATGTGATGTTCGAAACGCAGTACACCGAGCAGTGGGGTGCGCTGGACGACCTCGCCGAGCGCATCCGGGCACTGGGCTTCAATGCACCGGGCTCGTACGCGGAATTCATGCGCCTGAGCTCGCTGCCGGAAGAGCCGGGCCTGACCGAAACCGCCGACTGGCGCGAGATGGTGCGCCAGCTGACGGTCGGCAACGAGGCCGTGTGCCGCAGCGCGCGCCAGGTGCTCGCGATTGCATCCCCGGCCGGCGACGACCCGACCGTCGGCCTGCTCGGCGAGCGCCTGCAGGTGCATGAAAAGAACGCCTGGATGCTGCGCTCGCTGCTGCAGTAATCCGATCTGCCACCGCGTGCCGTCGAACGGCGGCGCGCGGTCCGGGCTCCTCGACATCAGCGCGTCGGCCTCAGCGCAGCCCGTCGCGCTCCATCAGTAAAGCCTCCCATTCTGCCGCGGCGCCGTTCGCCTCGGCTTTACGCTGCCTGACCCACGGCATTTCCTGACGCGACATCCGGGCGCATCCGGCGCCGCCCGCGCGGACCCGCTTGGTACCCTAGGCGCATGTCCGATACCGCGCTTGCCCTGCTCCACCGCATCTTTGGCCACACCGCGTTCCGGGGCGAGCAGCAACAGATCGTCGAGCACGTCGCCGGTGGCGGCGATGCGATGGTCCTGATGCCGACCGGCGGCGGCAAGTCGCTGTGCTACCAGCTGCCCGCGCTGCTGCGCGACGGCTGCGGCATCGTGGTTTCGCCGCTGATCGCGCTGATGCAGAACCAGGTCGAAGCGCTACGCCAGCTCGGTGTGCGCGCCGCCTGCCTGAACTCGACGCTCGACGCCGAAGCCGCCGGCGCGGTCGAGCGTGACCTGCTCTCGGGCGAGCTCGACCTGCTGTACGTCTCACCCGAACGCCTGCTCACCCAGCGCTGCCTCAACCTGCTCGACCGCGCGCGCATTGGACTGTTCGCGATTGACGAAGCGCACTGCGTTTCGCAGTGGGGACACGACTTCCGCCCTGAGTACCGCCAGCTGACCGTGCTGCACGAGCGCTGGCCCGAGGTGCCTCGCATCGCGCTGACCGCGACCGCGGACACGCCGACCCGGCGCGAAATCGTCGAGCGGCTCGCGCTCGAAGACGCGCACCAGTTCGTGAGCTCGTTCGACCGCCCGAACATCCGCTATCGGATCGTGCACAAGGACGGCGGCGGCACGCGCCAGTTGCTGGATTTCATCCGCGACCATCGCGGCGAGAGCGGCATCGTCTATGCGTTCTCCCGCAAGCGCGTGGATACCGTCGCCGACCAGCTGCAGACCGCCGGCATCAAGGCACTGCCGTACCACGCCGGCATGGGCGCCGAACCGCGCGCAGAGAACCAGCGCCGCTTCCTGCAGGAAGACGGCGTCGTCATGGTCGCGACGATCGCGTTCGGCATGGGCATCGACAAGCCGGACGTTCGCTTCGTCGCGCATGTCGACCTGCCCAAGTCGATCGAAGGCTATTACCAGGAGACAGGTCGCGCTGGGCGCGACGGCGAGCCAGCCGAGGCCTGGCTCAGCTATGGGCTCGGCGATGTCGTGAGCATGCGCCAGCTGATCCAACTGGGCGAAGCGAACGACGAGCGCAAGCAGCTCGAGCTGCGCAAGCTAGATGCACTGCTCGGCTACTGCGAGACCGTGCAATGCCGGCGCCAGGCGTTGCTGGGCTGGTTTGGTGAGCCGCACGGCGGCGCGTGCGGCAACTGCGACAACTGCCTCAACCCGCCGCACAGCTGGGACGGCACGCAGGCCGCGCGCAAGGCGCTGTCGTGCGTGTATCGCACCGGCCAGCGGTTCGGCGCTGCTCATGTGATCGATGTGCTGCGCGGAGAGCCCACCGACAAGGTGCGGCAGTACCGTCACGACGAACTCAGCACCTGGGCGATCGGCAGCGATCTCGACGATCGCGCATGGCGCGGCGTGTTTCGCCAGCTCGTAGCGGCCGGCCTTCTCGAAGCGGATGTCGAACGCCACGGTGCGCTACGACTGACTGCCGAGAGTGGCCCGGTGCTGCGCGGCGAGCGCACCTTGCGGCTGCGCAGCGAAGCGCCGCAGCCGGCCCGGCGTCGGCGCGACCGCGGCCGCGGTGTCGACAGCGCCGGCCTCGACCTCGCGCCCGAATCGCTGCTGCGCTTCACCGCGCTTCGCGAATGGCGTGCGGAGACGGCGCGCGAGCAGAACGTGCCTGCATACGTGATCTTCCACGACAGCACGTTGCGCGCGATCGCCGAGGCGGCACCCGAAGACCTCGACGAACTATCGCGCGTTCCGGGCATCGGTAGCACCAAGCTCGACCGCTATGGCGAAGCAGTTCTGGAACGACTTGCCGATGTGGCCTGACCGGCGAGCGGTTGTGCGTTAGGGTAGGCGGGACCGCTTCTTCATCACCGCAAATCTCGGTGCCTTGCAAGTGCCCTGAATAGGGGCCGGAAGCTCATCCGTAAAGGCCAATCTGCGGAAAGCGGAATGCGGTCACAGTTCATATCGCGCTCGAGGCGCGGTTTGACGAGAAAGCTGAACAGCTTTTCGTTCCAACCTACTGATTGCTCACACTAGAATCATCGTTTACCGGGCTCACTCACGGGACTGCGCGCAATGACCGACCACGGGCAGGGGAATCCAGCCACTCATCGTCCACGTCGACGGATCACGCGCCTCGCTACGGCCGCGTTCCTGATGACGCTGACACTCGGCTCGGGCGCCCAGACATCGGAGCTGCGATGGGACACTACCGCGGCCGCGGCGTCCACGACGGCGACGTCGGTTGCTGCTGCGCGCGTGCCGGCAGGTCCGCCGCTGCCCGCTGAATTCGACATCGCGAAGTTCGAGTCGATGGCGCAGCAGCTTGTTGCGGACCAGACGATTCCCGGACTGGCGCTCGCGATCGTCCACAACGGGCGCGTGCTCAGCGCGCGCGGTTATGGCATCACGGACGTCAAGGCGGCCGAACCGGTCGATGGCCATACCGTGTTCCGCCTGGCGTCGCTGTCGAAGGGCTTTGCCGGCACGATGGCCGGCCTGCTCGTCAACGACGGCACACTGCGTTGGGACAGCAAGCTCACGCAGTACATGCCGAACTTCGCGCTGCGCGATCCGTCGGCTGCACAACGGATCACCGTCGCCGACGTGCTCAGCCACCGCGTCGGCCTGAGCCGCAACGCGTACGACCGTGATCTCGAAGCCTACGTCGACTACCGGACGCTGACGCAGAAGCTCGCGAATGCGCCGCTGCAGTGCCAGCCGGGCACCTGCTACGCCTACCAGAACGTCGCTTTCAGCCTGATCGGCGATGTCGTGTTCGGCGCCACCGGCACGTTCTACAACGAAGCCGTGCAACGCCGCCTGCTGAAACCTCTGGGCATGAACGACGCGAGCCTCGGCCTGGAAGGCATCCAGTCGAGCCCGCGCTGGGCGCGCCCGCATGTGCGCGGCCGCAGTGGCTGGGTATCTGTTACGCCGAAGCCGACGTATTACGAAGTCGCGCCCGCCGCCGGCGTCAACGCCAGCGCGAGCGATATGGCGCAGTGGCTGCTCGCGCAGACCGGCCATCGGCCCGACGTGCTGCCGGCGCCGTTGCTGGCGACGCTGCACCGCCCGCTGGTCGAGACGCCCAGCGAAACGCAGGGTTCGGCTTGGCGACGCGCGCGGGTGTCGTCGGCTGGCTACGGCCTGGGCTGGCGCGTTTACGACTACGCCGGCCATGAGCTTGTGTTCCATGGCGGCGCCGTGCAGGGCTACCGCGGCGTGATCGCGATGCTGCCGGGCCGCGACCTCGGCATCGCGATGATGTGGAACAGCGACAGCTCGCTGCCCACGGGGATGCTGCCGACGATGCTCGACCGCGCACTCGGGCTGCCGGAGCAGCGCTGGATGAACTTCGAGTTCGACGAACCGACGATCTACGCCGACGCGACGCCGACGGCGCCCACACCGGCGCAGAACGCAGGCGGCAGCGCGGCGAAGGCGACGGCAGCACCGCTCTGATCCAAGCTTGAACTGCTGACGACGAAACGGCCCGCCATCGTGCGGGCCGTTTCCGTTTGGGAGGCCGCATCATTCCGCTCGGTTGGCGCACGATCGCCGGGCCGGGTGACCGCCTGGGGCAGTACGCCATTTCCGGCGCTGCGGCGCCCGCGGTGTCGCCATCCGCGGAGCTCGGGCGACGCGCACTCCTGCTAGTGGGTAGCGCTCGAGGCGCAGCGCGCGCGTAAGGCCGCAGAGTACGCCGCGCCATCGGCAGCACGCCGCTGACCTCTACCGATCAGCGAGCACGACGACGCAGCCGGGTGCACGTATCCGGAGCCCGCGGTGCACCCAGCATTGCGGCCAACAGCGCTGCTCGCTTTTGTCTAACCTTGGCGACCGAGTAACGGGCAGCGCTGCGCCTCAGCCGCTCAGGTAGCCGCAGCGCCCGTGCCCAAGCGCCGGTCGGCGCCGCCATGCGAGCGGCCCGCCGCCCCTGCGCCGTCCATCCGCGGAGCGGTGATCGAGAGCGCGACAAATAAAAAACTCCCTCCCCGCCTGGGCTGCGGGAAGGGAGTCGGATGAAACTGATCCGAGCTCGGAGGGGCTATCAGATCATCGGTGCCGGGGTCGCCGGCATCGCGGCGGGAGCCGCTGCGGCGTTCTTCTTCGAAGCGCGACGCGTGGTCTTCTTCGTGGCCGAGTCGGACGACTTGCGCGCGACCTTGCTTGCCGACTTCGCGCCGCGGCCGCCCGAGGTCTTCTTGGCAGCAGCCTTCTTGCCGGCGGTCTTCTTGGTCGCAGCCTTCTTGGTGGCGGTCTTCTTGCCTACGCTCTTCTTGCTAGCGACTTTCTTGCCGGCCGCCTTCTTGCCTGCGGTCTTCTTGGTAGCGGTCTTCTTGGTAGCGGCCTTCTTGCCGGCGGTCTTCTTGCCGACCGACTTCTTCGCAGCGACCTTCTTGCCGGCCGTCTTGCGGGTAGCGGTCTTCTTGCTTGCGGACTTCTTCGCGACCTTGTTACCGGTCGACTTCTTCGTGGCCTTCTTCGCGGCGGTCTTGCCCGCGGTCTTCTTCGTGGCCTTCTTCGCGGCGGTCTTCTTCGCTACAGCCTTCTTGCCTGCGGTCTTCTTGGTCGCGGCTTTCTTGGCAGCGGGTTTCTTCTTGGCAGCTTTTTTCGTGGCCATGGTCTGGCTCCTGGTCAGTGGTCAATCGGGTACGGCCCAGTACGAACAGTGCCGCGGGTGATTCCCGCGACCAACCGCCGACGCAATCGGGCGTCGGAACGGATCCGGCATTGCTCCGCCATCAAGGCGGAAGCGGCGTCGACGCAATACGCGCCGCGCGTAAAAGCGATTACCCCTGTCGGCCTGCCAGGCATCCGACTCGACCAGACAGGTCAACGTGGATCTGCGGGCTCGCAAGTCGCGTGCTGCAGCTTGCGATTCGAGAGGGGACAGTGACCCGACGCCGCAGGTCGAGTATGTGCGGGCGAAGCTGGGTGACGTGCAACGCGTTGTCGCGATGGCTTTGCTCACTCGCATCTGTGCAGTAATGCTGCTGCGCGAAACCTAATCACGGTTTTTTTTTGTGTCAACAAGTGTCCGCAACGTTTTTTTCTGCGTGCACCCGAGCGCATGTCGGCAGAACCGATCGAAGCCGACGTCATGCGATCGATCGCACACTGGGTTTGTTGTTGAAGGCGTCTGAGAAGAACGACTGAAACCCTTGTTACACAAGGCTTTCGTTGCACTGCACCTAACGCCGTCGACATTCGTGCGCGTGCATTGAAGCGACGCGGCGTCGTCGCAACAACGACGCCGTTGTCACGCAATCGCCTTTGCCGACGCGCACCTCAAGTCGTGCGCGTTTCGCGCCGCAACACATCGAAGTGCGCGAACTTTTTCAAGCGCGTGACGTGTCAGCACGCGCGTCGACGACATCGTGCACCGCGTGCGCTTCGACACAGGCTTCACGACAGCACCACCTGACGCTCACGTCGACGCACTCCGGCACCGCATCTTCGAGTGCGTTTCAATGCCGGCGCTCGACGGGTCGCATGTGTTCGAAGCGAATGATGCGTGAGTGCCGCGGACGTCTCGTAGCTCACGCGTGCGACAGCGGATGTGCTCCTGTTGCCCTGCTCGCTCGACTCGCGCGCCGTGGCAGATGCGCAATGACCATGCGGCGCGTCGTGCGTGGTCGCGACCGGTTCGCGCCGTCCACACCGCCGAACGCTCAAGCGCCCGCACCCGGCCTAAACGATCACGCAAAAGAAAAGGCCACCGGGACTTCCATCCCGATGGCCTTCGATACCGCGAACGACGGCGATCAGTGGTCGTCGTTCTCGAGCAGCTCGGCGTACTCGTCTGGGCCCAACAGCTCGTTGAGCTGCTCGGCGTCGTCGATGTCGACGGTGAAGATCCAGCCTTCGCCGTAGGCGTCTTCGTTGATCGTCTCCGGCTTGTCGCCGAGCGCGGCGTTGACCGCGGTGACCGTGCCGGTGACCGGCGCGTAGACGTCGGAGGCGGCCTTGACCGACTCGACCACGGCGCATGCATTGCCGGCTTCGACGCGGTCGCCCACGTTCGGCAACTCGACATAGACGAGGTCGCCGAGCAGGCCCTGGGCGTGGTCGGAGATGCCGACCGTCACCTTGCCTTCGCCTTCTAGGCGCGCCCACTCGTGTGACTTCAGGAACTTCAGGTCGCCGGGGATCTCACTCATGGGGGCACTCCGGTACAGCCGGTGGATGGGGGGTCGATAGTGTAACCAAGCAGCAGCGCGACGCATGGTGCCGCGCTGCCGGTGATGCATCAGGCAAGCACGCCGTCCTGCGGCTGGCCTTCGCGAACGAACGGGAACTTCACCACGCGCACAGGCACTTCGCGTCCACGGATGTCGACGCGCACGTTTGCGTCGGCGCCGGTTGCGAGCTGACCGGCCGGCACGCGCGCGAACGCGATCGCCTTGCCGAGCGTGGGCGAGAACGTCCCCGAGAGAACCTCGCCCTCGCCGTGTGGCGTCAGCACTTTCTGGCCGTGGCGCAGCACGCCCTTTTCATCCATGACCAGGCCAATCATCTGGCGCGGTGCGCCGTCGCGCTTTTGCTGCTCGAGCACTTCGCGACCGATGAAGTCGCGTCCTTCGTCGAGCGAGACGGTCCAGCCGAGCGCGGCCTCGTAGGGCGACACGGTTTCGTCCATGTCCTGTCCGTAGAGGTTCATGCCGGCTTCCAGGCGCAGCGTGTCGCGCGCGCCGAGGCCGGCCGGTTTGACGCCTGCCTCGTGGAGCGCATGCCAGAGCGCCGCGGCGCCGCCGGCAGGCACGACGATCTCGAAGCCGTCCTCTCCCGTGTAACCGGTGCGCGCGACGAACAGCGGCGTGCCGTCCGAGTACTGCGCGTCGGCCGCGGCGAACCGCCCGAGCTTACCGATGCGCACGCGGTCTTCCTCGCGCAGCAGACCGATGACCTTCTCGCGCGCGTTGGGACCCTGCACCGCGATGATCGCGAACTCGGGCCGCTCGGTAACCTCGACGCCGAACTCGAGCGCCTGCTTCTCGATCCACTCCAGATCCTTCTCGCGCGTGGACGCGTTGACGACGAGGCGGAACAGATCGTCGGCGAGGAAGTACACGATCAGGTCGTCGATCACACCGCCGCGCTCGTTGAGCATGGTGGTGTACAGCGCCTTGCCCGGCAGCTTGAGCTTGTCGACCGAGTTCGCAACCAGGCGGCGCAGGAACTCGCGTACGCGCTCGCCGCTGAGGTCGACCACGGTCATGTGGCTGACGTCGAACATTCCGGCGTCGCGACGCACCTGGTGGTGCTCTTCGATCTGCGAGCCGTAGTTGATCGGCATGTCCCAGCCGCCGAAGTCGACCATGCGGGCGCCGAGCGCGCGATGGGCATCGTTGAGGATCGTCTTCTGGGTCATGTCGGCCCGCCTGGAGAATGAGGCGCGCATTATTCCAGATGGCCTTGACTGCGCGTGATTGCGCGAGCCGGCGATTCGCACGGCTGGCGGCATGAGCGGCAGTGGCTGGCCGGCTGCGTCACCCGGCGCGAATGGCGGCCGCTCGATAGATGCCCCCGAGGCCGGCAGTCTTCCACTGGCCGCACTCGTTGGCGAACGCGAGGCCGACCAGCGACGCATACGCGGGCGTTGCACCGATGCGGGTGCGGCAGTGGCGACGCAACGATGTCGAAGAGGGGCACTACCGGTTCGATTGGCTGACCTGCACGCTCGTGTGGCGAAGGCTCGAGGCGTCTGCGGCGAGGGCGCAAGCGTCCTCCCCGATGCCGTTTCGTCGAGCCCGGAAGTGTCGGAGGAGTTTTTCATGGAGGCGGCACACAGCTGGCTGGCTGCAGCGGAGCCCGGCCGACGAGGGTGTCGTGCGCGCATACGCTGGAACCGACAGCACACTGTCGTTGCATGGCGGAAGACGAAGAGGGCGAGACGCGTGCTGCGAACGCTCTCGCCGTCCGATGTGACGCAGCTGCAGCGTTGGGTTTTTGAGGGTGGAGCGGCGGCTCGGATCGCGGTGCCAATTTCGCCGCGCTCGGCGGACGCACAGCGCGACGGCGCTCATGCAACGCGCCCGGGGCCCATGGTCAGAGTTCGGTTGGCAGCCGTCACCTGTGCGAAGCGCTGGACCCCGTCAGCTGGTCAGCCCGCGAGGCGCAGGAGGCGCACGATAAATGATGGCCGTCTTATATGAGGCCAACGCAGAACTGGACGGCGGCCCGTCAGTCGAAGCCCTACCTCGGGTGCGCTGTGTGTCTGCCGTTGCCGGGAGCTCCCCCGCTCTACCGGTTCCCGCCGCACTGAGTGCTTCCTCGGCAGCTCCGTCCGTCCGCCGCCGCCTCACAGCGGCGGACGGAATCGCTTACTTCGTAAGAATCAGTTTGTCGTTACGGGTGTGTCGCAGCCGGTACACCTCACCGGCGTGCTCGATCAGGATTTCGCGATGGCCGCGCAGCAATGCTTGGCTGTCAAAGCTGGCTGGACGCGACGCGACCGGCTCCGGCGCAGGACGGAGCGTCGTAGGACGCGGCTTGAGATGCAGGACTGCGGTCTGTGTCGTCATCGGGCAACCCCCGGTTGGGCAGCGTTTTGATGATAACCATTCTCATTTGACACACAAGCTCAACCCGCTCTCCGCGCAAGCAACTGCAAACACGTCGCCGCGGGCGCGCAGGGGCTCGCGGGGCGTGGTCGCCGCAGGACTTCGCGCGTCATTCCGTTAGCGGCTGGCCCTGCCCTTGCCGTCCGCGTCCGATCAGATGAGGACCATCGCCGGCCCCGCATGGCGTCGGTCGCACGCACTTGCACGGCCTCGCGTTACGATCGCCGGCCAAGTCCGGTGCGGAGTGCGGTTCGACATGCCTTATGCCATTGCGGCGTCCGCGCTTCGCTGGGCCGCGCCGACGTGCCGGGACGATGATGCACGCGGGCCGATGTACGGACAGGAGATCGCATGGCGCAGCGGGATATGAGTGTCGACCCGGCTGATCGCAGCGACGAGCGCCACGTTGACCCCAACCGCACGGACGAGGCCCGGCTGGTCGGTCGCACCCCGGTCGCCGACGCCATGTCGGCACTGCTTTCGCGCCCCGACGAGATCATGCTCGAGATCGGTGCGACCGGCGAACTGCTGGTCGCACGACTGCGTGCGGTGATCGCTGCGCTGCTGCTTCTGCTGCCACTCGCGAACGCGCTGGGCGGTGGAACCCTGCGCAGCACGCTGGTCGGACTGGCCGGTGCGGTGCTGATCAATCTGTTCGCTCAGATCTGGCTGCCGCTCGCGCGTCGCTCGCGCCGGTACCGCTGGCTGCCGTTCGCGACGTCCGCGTTCGACGTCACCGCCACCAGCGCGGTGCTCATCGTGCTCGCCTTCAATGACGTGCCGGCCGGGCTCAACAGCATGGTGGTCTGGTGCGGCTACCTGCTGGCGATCCTGCTCACGGCGCTGCGTGGCGACGGCCGCACGACGCTCGTCGCAGGCGCGCTCGCACTTGCGCAGTACGGGGCGCTCGCCGCATTTGCGCTGCTGACCACGGCGCCCGAGCAGCTGATCTCGAGCGAGCACGGGATTGTCACCTGGAGCACCCAGCTCCAGCGCCTGCTGCTGCTCGGTATGGGCACGCTGGTGACCGCGGTCATCGTCTACCGCATGCAGCGGCTGGTCGAGATGTCGGGTACCGATGGACTGACCCGGCTGCCGAACCGCACCTGGCTGCTGCACCGCATCCCCCGGCTACTGCGCGCCGCGCGGGAAGAAGGCGGCAGCCTGACGCTTGCGCTGATCAATCTGGACCACTTCAAGCGCGTCAACGACGAAGCCGGCCACCACGTCGGCGACCGCGTGCTGCGGCACGTGGTCAGTGTGCTGCGCGACAGCGCCGAGCCTGGCGAGTGGTTAGTGCGGCTTGGCGGCGAGGAGTTCGTGCTGGTGATGCGCAAGCCGATCGGCACGGCGTGGGAGCGCGTCGACGCGCTGCGTCGCCTGGTTGCGAGCCGGCCGTTCGAGGTCGACCGCGGCGCCGACTTCATCCGGGTGACGTTCAGCGCCGGGCTTGCGGGCTACCCGGCCGAAGGGCTGGACCTGTCGGCGCTGCTCGGCCGAGCCGACCAGCGCCTGCAGGAAGCCAAGCGCGAAGGCCGCAACCGGGTGATCGCACGGGATGGTTGAACACGCGCACGGCTTGCCGCTCCGGGCCCGCGTACTCTAGGCTCGACCGATTGACGGGCGGCTGCGCGCCGCAGGGGACAGTTCCAAGTGGAAGCATTGACTCGGGTCGGATTCGGCCTGTTCGGCCTTGCCGTGCTGATCGGCATCGCGTGGCTATTTTCGAACCACAAGAAAGCAGTGGACTGGCGCCTGGTCGCCACTGGCATCGCGTTGCAGATCGGCTTCGCCGCACTCGTGCTGCTGGTCCCCGGCGGCCGCGACGTGTTCGACGCGCTCGGCCACGGCTTCGTGAAGATCCTCAGCTTCGTCTCCGCGGGTAGCAACTTCATCTTCGGCGGGTTGATGGACATCCCGAAGTACGGGTTCATCTTCGCGTTCCAGGTGCTGCCGACGATCATCTTCTTCGCCGCATTGATGAGCGTGCTGTACCACCTCGGGGTGATGCAGGCCATCGTGCGCGCGATGGCCTGGGCGATCACCAAGGTCATGCGCGTGTCCGGCGCCGAGACCACCAGCGTCTGCGCGAGCGTCTTCATCGGCCAGACCGAAGCGCCGTTGACGGTGCGGCCGTACATCTCGCGCATGACCGAGTCCGAGCTGATCACGATGATGATCGGCGGCATGGCGCACATCGCAGGCGGCGTGCTGGCCGCGTACGTCGGCATGCTCGGCGGCGGCGACCCGGTGCAGCAGGCGTTCTACGCCAAGCACCTGCTGGCGGCCTCGATCATGGCCGCGCCCGCGACAATGGTCGTGGCCAAGCTGCTGATCCCGGAGACGGGCACCCCGCTGACGCGCGGCACGGTGAAGATGGAGGTGGAGAAGACCACCAGCAACGTGATCGACGCCGCGGCGGCCGGTGCGGCCGACGGCCTGCGCCTGGCACTGAATATCGCCGCGATGCTGCTCGCGTTCATCGCGCTGATCGCGCTGTTGAACTGGCCGCTGACCGCGATCGGCGAAGTGACCGGCCTGTCCGCCGCGATCGGCAAGCCCACCGACATGGCGACGCTGCTCGGCTTCGTACTGGCGCCGGTGGCGTGGCTGATCGGTGTGCCGTGGCAGGACGCGACGATCGTCGGCGGCCTGATCGGGCAGAAGATCGTGCTCAATGAATTCGTGGCGTACCTGCAGCTTGCCGACATCGTCAACGGCAACGCGCCGGGCGTGGTGCTGTCCGAGCAGGGCCGGCTGATCGCGACCTATGCACTGTGCGGCTTCGCGAACTTCAGCTCGATCGCGATCCAGATCGGCGGTATCGGCGGCCTGGCCCCCGATCGCCGTGCGGACCTGGCGCGCTTCGGCCTGCGCGCCGTGCTCGGCGGCACGATCGCCACACTGATGACCGCCACGATCGCGGGCGTGCTGACCTACTTCGGCTGACGGTATGGCTGCCAATCGCGTCACCGTGGTCGGCTCGTTCAACGTCGACCACGTCTGGACCGCCGCGGCCCTGCCGCGGCCGGGCGAAACATTGGCGGGCCGCTACCACAGCGGCCCCGGCGGCAAGGGCTTCAACCAGGCGGTCGCGTCCGCCCGTGCGGGTGCATCGACGAGCTTCGTCTGCGCGCTTGGCGCCGACAGCGGCGGGCAGCTCGCGCGCGCGCTTGCGGTCGCCGACGGCATCGACCTGCGCGACCAGCCCAGCGATGCACCAACGGGCACCGCCGGCATCTTCGTCGGCAGCGATGGCGCGAACAGCATCGTGATCGGCCCGGGCGCGAACGCGGCGATGACGCCGTCGTTCGTCGATGCGCAGCGCGCGGCAATGGCCGAATCGGCGGTCGTGCTGGTGCAGCTGGAATCTCCGGTCGCGAGCATCACGCGAGCACTGCAGTTGGCGGGAGAGGCCGGAGCAACGCGGATGCTGAATCCTGCGCCCGCGAATGTCGAAGTGCCGACGGAACTGCTGGCGCTCGCCGACCTGCTCACCCCGAACGAAACCGAGTTCGCTGCGTTGCTGCGTCGCCACGGTGGCGACGAGGTGGACGCCGCGTCGCTGGCCGCACTCAACGACGAGCTGCTGCATACCCACTGCCGACGCTTGCTGCCGCACGGCACCGTGGTGGTCACACTCGGAGCTGCGGGCTGTTTCGTGTCACATGCGCCGCAGGATTTGCGCGGCGACGGTCTGCAGCACTACCGCGTGGCCGGTGAAGCCGCACAGGCGATCGACACCACCGGCGCGGGCGACGCATTCAATGGCGCGCTCGCCGCAGCGCTTGCCCGTGATGCGCAGCGGCCGTTCGCACAGCAGGTGAAGTTCGCGAACCGGTACGCCGCAATGTCCACCGAAAACGCCGGTGCAGCGGCTGCAATGCCGCGGCTGGCCGACGTCATCGGCCGGTTCGGCGGCTGAGGTCGTGACGCTCGGCCGTGGCTGCTGGCAGCCGCGCGCTCTCGGTGTTTGCCCATGTCGCTCGGCTACATGCCACCGGCTGTGCGAGCGCCCGGCAGTTCCGATCGAGAATGGCTCGCATTACCATGGCCGCCGATCCGATCGGCCGCCCCGATGACGCTTCTCCGCGCCAGCGCTGCTCCCCTGCCCCGCGTGTCACAGCTGCGGACGTTTGGCGTTGCCTTGTCCGTCGCGCCCGAGTCCGCCTGCCCCGGGGCTGGCGCCTGACCACGTGGTCGCCGTCCCGCTCGCACCGCCCACCCGGGTCGCCACGCTTTGGCGTCGCGTCCGCGCCCTGCTCGCCTGGTTGCACCTGTGGGTCGGCCTCAGCGTCGGCGCGGTCTTCGCGGTCGTCGGCCTTTCGGGCTCGGTGCTCGTGTTCCATAGCGACCTGCTGCGGCTGCAGCATCCGCAGCTGACGGTGTTCGAACCGCAGGCTCGCGGCGAGGTACTGGCCGCGGTGCTTGCTCGCGAGACATCGCGCGGGCTGCGGTCGCTGCAGCTACCGGCCGAGGCACTGCCGGTGTGGATGGGCTTCTACGAAGACGGGCGCCGCGCTTACTTCGCACCGGACGACGGCCGCCTGCTGCTGGTCCGCAGCGAGCACGACGATGCGCTGATCTGGCTGCATGAACTGCACACGCACCTGCTCGGCGGCGAAACCGGTGAGGCACTGGTCGGCATCGTCGGCTGGATCGCACTCGGCCTCACCCTGACGGGCCTGTACCTCTGGTGGCCCAAGCGCGGGCGCATGCTGGCGCAGCTGCGGGTGTTCCGGGGCCCGCCCGTGCGTCGATGGCTGACCTGGCATCGCAGCGCCGGCGTCGTGCTGCTGCCGGTGCTGTTGCTGGCGGTGCTGACCGGCATCGGCATGGTCTACCACGGCGCGGCGCGCAGCCTGCTGACCGGTGTGTTCGGCGGCGGCGCCACGCCTGATGCGCCCGTGCGCCCTGCCGATGGAACGCCGGTCGACTGGCCGCGCGTGCTGTCGCGCGCGCAGTCCGCGCTGCCCTCCGCGGCGCTGACACGAACCGCCGCACCGGCCGAGGACAGTGGCGTCGTGAGTTTTCGCGCTCGAAATGCCGGCGAGTGGCACCCGTACGGGCGCACAACGGTGCATGTCGACACCGCCGGACAGCAGGTTCTGCGCGTGCACGACGCGACCCGACAGCCGCTGGGCGCACGCATGACCGAGGCGATCTATCCGTTGCACATCGGCTCGGTCGGCGGCGCGGTCGTGAAGTGGCTGACCGCGCTGACCGGGTTGCTGCCAACGTTCCTGCTTGCAACGGGCTTTCTGTTCTGGCGCCGCCGGCGCGGGCACTGATCGGGAGCCGCGGTCGTTCAGGCCGACTCCGGCCCGACCGTTAAACTTGCGCGATGCGCATCGGCCCGTACGACATCGCCCCAAACGTGATCCTGGCCCCGATGGCCGGGGTGACCGACAAGCCGTTCCGGATGCTGTGCAAGCGCCTCGGCGCGGGGTTGTGCGTGTCGGAGATGACGACCTCCGACCCGCGGTTCTGGAACACCTCGAAGTCGCGCCACCGCATGGACCACATCGGCGAGCCCGCGCCGATCAGCGTGCAGATCGCCGGCACCGTGCCCGAGATCATGGCCGAGGCCGCGCGCTACAACGTCGACCACGGCGCGCAGATCATCGACATCAACATGGGCTGCCCGGCGAAGAAGGTCTGCAATGCCTGGGCGGGATCGGCGCTGATGCGCGACGAAGCGCTGGTGGCGCGCATCGCCGATGCGGTGGTGCGCGCGGTCGACGTGCCGGTGACGCTGAAGATCCGGACCGGCTGGGCCGCAGACCAGAAGAACGCGCTCGCGATCGCGCGCATCGCCGAGGCCGCCGGCATCCGGTCGCTCGCGATGCACGGACGCACCCGCGACCAGCAGTACACCGGCACTGCCGAGTACGACACGATTGCCGAGGTCAAGGCCGCGCTATCGATCCCGGTGGTCGCGAACGGCGATATCGACTCGCCAGAAAAGGCCGCCGCCGTGCTCGAGCGGACCGGCTGCGATGCCGTCATGGTCGGTCGCGCTGCGCAAGGGCGCCCGTGGATCTTCCGGGAGATCGCCCATTACCTCGCGACGGGCGAGCGACTGCCGCCGCCGTCGCTGACCGAGGTGCGCGACGTGCTGCTGGGCCATCTGCAGCAGCTGCACGACTTCTACGGCGAGCAGGCCGGCGTGCGCATCGCACGAAAGCACCTGGGCTGGTATGCAAAAGACCGCCCCGAGCACTCGGCCGAACAACGCGCAGGGTTCCGTGCCGTGGTCAACCGCGCGGAAACCGCCGAGGCGCAGCTTCGCCTTACGCGCGAATACTTCGATGCGCTGATTGCCGGAGTGCAGCCGGAGCTTTCGGTCGCGGCCTGATCCGCGGGCATGCTCGTACCGCGTCTGCGGGCGGCAATTTGTAACGCAGCGAACATGGCTCGATCGAAGCATAACCGCGGCCGCTACGATCTGTTCGCGGGCTGGCCGTGGCTAGTCGGGCCGCGCGAAGGAAGCGGCGTCGAGCTGCAATACGCAATATCCCCGTCGTAACAGAGTTGGTAGCCTTTCCGGCCGCATGTCGCCCTGCCGGCACGTGCTCCCTGCAACAGAACGAAGCGCCGACTGCCATGAACGATCCCGCCTCCTCCGCCACGACGATGCCGTACCTGCACGGCTTTTCCCCAACCGAACAGGCCCGCCTGCGTAAACAGGCGCGGATTGCCGAGTCGACGATCTTCCGCAACGTCGACTATTCCGGCGCGCGCCGCCTGCTCGAGGTCGGCAGTGGTGTGGGCGCGCAGACCGAGATCCTGCTGCGGCGCTTCCCCGATCTGCACGCAACCTGCGTCGACCTCAACGGCGCGCAGCTCGAGGCTGCGCGGCAGCACCTCGGCAGCATGTCGTGGCTCGACGGTCGCTACACGCTGCAGCAGGGCGATGCGAGCGACCTGCCGTTCGAGTCGCGCAGCTTCGACTCCGCGTTCCTGTGCTGGGTGCTCGAGCATGTCCCCTCGCCCGCGCGCGTGCTCAGCGAAGTGCGTCGCGTGCTGGCGCCGGGCTCGGTCGTGTATGTCACGGAGGTCATGAACGCTTCGTTCCTGCTCGATCCGTACTCGCCGAATGTCTGGCGCTACTGGATGGCGTTCAACGATTTCCAGATCGAATCCGGTGGCGATCCGTTCGTCGGCGCCAAGCTCGGCAACCTGCTGCTGGCCGGCGGTTTCCATGACGTGCAGACCGAGATCAAGACGTTCCACTTCGACAATCGCGAGCCCGGCCAGCGCAAGACGATGATCGCGTTCTGGGAGGAGCTGATGCTGTCGGCGGCCGACCAGCTGATCAGCGAAGGCAAGGTCACCGAAGAGGTGGTTGCCGGCGTGCGACGCGAAATGCAGCAGGTGCAGAACGATCCGAACGCAGTGTTTTTCTATTCGTTCGTGCAGGCGCGCGCGGTCGTGTACTGACCGCTCTCGACGGACGGGCCCGTGAGGCACGTCCGCCAAGGCGGAAGGCTGCTGCGCGATCAGGTGTGGAAGAAGTCCACCTTGCCGTCGTCAAGGTCGTAGCGCGCACCGACGATCCTGAGCTTGCCCGCAGCGATTGGGTCTTCGAGCAGCTTGCCGGAGACCTTCAGACGCTCGACTACGTTGACAACGTTGAGACGCACGGCGTTGTCGAGCCAGTCGCCCTTCTCGTTCTTCGCATGGATCGCCGAGGGCAGGATCGGCCCGACCATCTCGCCGATCGCGCCTGGAAAGCGCGCACCGTCGCGAACGATGGACACCGCTGCGGCAACCGCGCCGCAACGCTCGTGACCAAGCACAACGATCAACGGAACCCCGAGTTCGGCGACCGCGTACTCGATGCTGCCGAGCCCTTCGGGGGACACCGTGTTGCCGGCAACGCGCACGGTGAACAGATCACCCAGCCCCTGTCCGAACAGCATTTCCGGCGGCACACGCGAATCCGAGCAGCTCAGCAGTACCGCGAACGGCGCCTGTCCCTGCGCAAGTTCAAGGCGGCGCTTGCGACCCAGCGGCGATGTCGGCGCCTTGTCGGAAATGAATGCGTTGTTCGCATCCTTCAAGCGCTGCAGTGCCTGGTCCGGCGTAAGCGTGGTCTTCGGGGGACCGATCGGCTTGGCACCGGCCGGCGCTGCAACTGCGGCGGATGATGCGGCAACACCGGCTGCGCCCGTGGCGCCGAGCGCAAGCGTGCGCAGTGCAGCCGAACTCAACAACGGTGCGGCGGCTGCGGCGCCACTGCAGGCGCACATGGCACCGAGTGCTCGGCGACGGCTCGGAGAGGGCGGAATCTGGTTGCTCATGTTGGACCTCATCGGTTTCGGCGGAAGGGCTTTCGCACCGCGCGTCGATAACCGTCTGATCCAGGCCGGTGCCAATGCATCCTGCCATGCAGGACGAACAATACGGTGCACGCATTGTTCACCCGCGTCGTTGCCGCATGCATTACGGCGCGCGACGCCGCCGTTATTTTGCAGTCCGCGGAGGCTGGGACCAGATGCGTTGCCACATCCATTCGAGCCGGCGCGCGGCGTCCCACGGCCATTCGATCTGCTGAGGATCGATCGCTCGCCACTGGTCGCCGTGGCGTTCGGCGACTGCGAAACGGAACGTGTAGTCCGGCTCGCTGCCCATGCGCAGATCGGAAAGCACAAGCTGGCCGTCGCGCTGCTCCGCCTTCATGAAGCCATGGTTGAACCACATGAGTCGGCGCACGACCGGAAAGTCCGCGACCGCATGCAAGGCGGCGGTGTCGGAACGGTAGTGGCGGAACTGCATCGGGCCGCGGTCGGCCACGATCGAGCGTTCGCCTTCGACGAATCCATCCGGCGTCATCGCGACCACGCGCCACAGCAGCGTGTTGAACGGCATCGGCACCGAGAACCGCGACGCGTCGGCCAGCCCCATGCGTGCAAGCGAAGCGTCGGCGACACGATCCACCGACGCTTTCGCGAGCAGCGAAAAGCCGAGGTAGGCCGTGCTCAGCACCAGCCCCGCGACCAGTGCACGCTGCGCGCCGCGTCGCTCGCGCAGCCACCAGGCGGCGATGCATGCGATCAGCAGCCAGATCGTATAGAGCGGATCGATGATGAAAACGCTCGACCACATCACCGGCCGCGGCGGCAGCGGCCAGAGCAACTGCGTGCCGTAGACGGTGAATGCATCGAGCAGCGGATGCGTGACGAGCGCGAGCTGCATCGCCCAGAACCAGCGCCGGGGCGCCTGCGCGACCCTACCGCCGCGGCTGCGGAACCACGCCCACAGCGCCCAGGCGACGATCGGCAGCACGAGCAATGAGTGGCTGAAACTGCGGTGCCAGGTCATCCGCGCGACCGGGTCATCGGTCACGAGGTTGATCGGGATGAAGTCGAGGTCGGGCAGCGTGCCGAGCGCGGCGCCGGCCAGCAGCGCGGCACGGCGGTGGCCGGGCGGTGCGATCGCGGCCGCCACGGCGGCGCCGAGGACAATCTGGGTCACGGAATCCATGCGCGCATGCTAGCGCGCTGGCTCGACCACGGGCCCGGCCATTGCTGGCTTAACCGGCCTGCCGCGCGTCCGTCCGCACAATGCGCCGACCGGGCGGAGCCTGTATCATGCGCGGCCATCCTTTTATCCCGATGCAAGGATATAGCCTCGATGTCCAGCTACCTGTTCACCTCCGAATCCGTGTCTGAAGGCCATCCGGACAAGATCGCCGACCAGATTTCCGATGCGGTGCTCGACGCGATCCTCGCCCAGGACAAGCGCGCCCGCGTGGCCTGCGAGACGATGGTGAAGACCGGCGCGGCGATCGTCGCGGGTGAAGTCACCACCACCGCGTGGGTCGACATCGAGGCGCTCGCGCGCAAGGTCATCAACGACATCGGCTACGACAATTCGAACGTCGGCTTCGACGGTCATACCTGCGCGATCATCAACATGCTCGGCAAGCAGTCGCCGGACATCGCCGCGGGCGTGGACCGCACCAGCCCCGAGGAACAGGGCGCGGGCGACCAGGGCCTGATGTTCGGCTACGCGGTCGATGAAGCACCGGAGTTCATGCCGGCGCCGATCTACTACAGCCACCGCCTGGTCGAGCAGCAGGCGAAGGTCCGCAAGGACGGCACGCTGAACTGGCTGCGTCCGGACGCGAAGAGCCAGGTCACGCTGCGCTACGACAACGAGCACAAGGTCGTCGGCCTCGACGCCGTGGTGCTGTCGACGCAGCACGATCCGGGCATCGCGCAGAACGACCTCGTCGACGCCGTGTACGAGCACATCCTGAAGCCGGTGCTGCCGGCCGAGTGGCTGTCGCAGCTGCCGAAGAACAAGGTGCACATCAACCCGACGGGCATCTTCGTGATCGGCGGTCCGGTCGGCGACTGCGGCCTGACCGGCCGCAAGATAATCGTCGACACCTACGGCGGCATGGCACGCCACGGTGGTGGCGCTTTCTCGGGCAAGGATCCTTCGAAGGTGGACCGCTCGGCCGCGTACGCCGCGCGTTACGTCGCGAAGAACATTGTTGCTGCGGGCCTGGCGACCAAGTGCGAAGTGCAGGTCTCGTACGCGATCGGCGTCGCCGAGCCGACCTCGATTTCGGTCACCACGTTCGGCACCGGCAAGATCTCCGACGAGCAGATCGAGAAGCTGATCCGCGCGCATTTCGACCTGCGTCCGTACGGCATCGTGAAGATGCTCGACCTGATCCACCCGGTGTACCAGCCGACCGCGGCCTACGGCCACTTCGGCCGTGCGCCGGAGCAGGTCACCTACCGCGACCAAGGCGGCATGGAGCACACCGCGACTGCGTTCTCGTGGGAGAAGACGGACAAGGCCGAGGAACTGCGCAGCGCGGCCGGCATCAAGTAAGCGACACGCACGACTTCGCGCGCTGCCCGGATCCGAAGGGCGGCGCACGACAAACGGGCTGCCCATCCGGGCGGCCCGTTCTGTTTTGGTCAGCCGCAAAGGCCGATACTCGCCGGCCGAGGTTCCATCCCGCGCATCCAGCGCGGACGTCAACCGGCCGCTCCGGCCTGCCATGGATTTTCCTGTCGTGACACACGCACACCCGAATCGCACCTCCGCGGACGCCGAGCCCGCCCACTCGTCCGAGAACAACTCCGCTGCACCGACGGCGGCGCCGGTGGATACGCGCAGTGCGATCGAACTGCTCGAAGCCATCGCCGCCGATCGCTCGGTGCTTGATGCGCTGCCCAAAGAGGACCGGGCGCGCCTGCACCGGGCCGTCGCGCAGGTGCACTCGCCCGAGCGGCGGATGAAGCGGAAGAAGACCAAAACGCTCCAGCGCCAGCGCAATGCCGAACTTGCACGCAGCACCGAGGCATTGCTCGACAGCACGGGAATCCGCGAACTGCGCCGCAAGCCGGTGTTCACCACACCGAACTATTTCCCGCCGACCGCCGCGGGCGCGCATCTTGCGCTGGAGTCGCTTGCGCACGATGCGCAGCGCGAGTCGCCCGAGTTGCTGCACTGCTACGTGTGCAAGCAGAAGTACACCCGCGTGCACCACTTCTACGACCAGCTCTGCCCGCCGTGCGCGGAGTTCAACTTCTTCAAACGCACCGAACTGGCCGACCTCACCGGCCGCGTCGCGCTGCTGACCGGTGGCCGCGTCAAGATCGGCTACCAGGCCGGCCTGAAGTTGCTGCGCGCTGGTGCGGAATTGATCGTGACCACTCGTTTCCCGCGCGATTCGGCAGCGCGCTACGCGCAGGAGCCGGACTTCGAGCAATGGGGCCACCGGCTGGAGGTGTTCGGCCTCGATCTGCGCCATACGCCGAGCGTCGAAGCGTTCTGCAGTCAGCTGCTTGCCACGCGCGAACGGCTGGATTTCATCATCAACAACGCCTGCCAGACCGTGCGCCGCCCGCCGGAGTTCTACGCCCACATGATGGCCGGTGAGACCGCGGCGCTGCATGAGGCGCCGGAAACGATCCGCCGGCTGATCGGCCGGTATGAAGGGCTGCGCAGTTACAACATGCTGCCGGAGGCGGCTTCGGGCGATGGCGCGGATGCGATCGCGCGGCTGGCGGACCCGCAGGCGCTGCGTGATGCCGCCGGCCTGACGCGCGCTGCGGAGCTGTCGCAGGTGCCGCTTCTGGCCGAGGAACTGCTGGGCCAGAAGCACCTGTTCCCCGAAGGCCGGCTCGACCAGGACCTGCAGCAGGTCGACCTGCGGGGGCGCAATTCGTGGCGCCTGCAGATGCACGAGGTGCCGTCGGTCGAACTGCTCGAGACCCAGCTGGTCAACGCCGTCGCACCGTTCATCATCAATGCGCGCCTGAAGCCGCTGATGCTGCGCACGCCGGGCTTCGACAAGCACATCGTCAACGTGTCCGCGGTCGAGGGGCAGTTCTACCGCAACTTCAAGACCACGAAGCATCCGCACACCAACATGGCGAAGGCCGCGCTCAACATGATGACGCGCACCGCCGCGGCCGATTACCACGGCGACGGCATCCACATGAACTCGGTCGACACCGGCTGGGTGACCGACGAGGATCCGGTGGAGATCGCTGCGCGCAAGGTGGTGGAAGAACGGTTCCACCCGCCGCTGGACATCGTCGACGGCGCCGCGCGCATCGTCGATCCGATCATTGCCGGCATCAACACCGGCGAGCACGTCTGGGGCCAGTTCCTGAAGGACTACCGGCCTACGGATTGGTAAGCCGAAGCCGCCTGCCGCTCGCGAAGATGCGTGGGCGGCAGGCGGGGTCTTCCATGCACGGGCGCGCCGCAGGCCACGGACGCGAATGCTTTGGCATGGCGACGTCGGAGGCACCGGGAGCAGCCGGCGCTCGACCGCATCGCCGCCTGCGGTCCAAGGTGCTGCAGGCCCGCGGTATGCACTCCCTCACCTCGCGAATGGGTCCAGATGCAGACCGGCCTTGGCGTACGCCCATGCGGACAGCTGCACACGCGTTGTGATCCGATGCGCTGACCGCGAGAAAGCCCGTAGCAGGTCGAGGCGGCCCGCCGCATACCGCCTGCCGTCCATCACCTGCGGCGTCGATCGGCCGCGCGCGGACTGCTGAAAGGCAGCCACTCGGCAGCCGGCCCCTCCGGAAACGTCGTGCCTGAACGCCAGCCCCGGCCGCGCTTGTGCAGTGCAACATAACGTGGTGCTATCCATCCAATTGGATTCCACGTGGATGGCGCGATGCCCGGCACTGACATTGAAGTACGTCCGCGCGGCGGCGGCGAAACCGAGAAGCTGACGGTCAACCTCGGCGTCGTCGACCTCGGTCAGATCGACCTTCTGGTGCAGGAAGGGTTCTATTCAAACCGCACCGACATGATCCGGACCGCCGTCCGCAACCAGCTGGCCGCGCACTCGGATGCGCTGCGCCAGACCGTCGCCCGTCGGGCTTTGCACCTGGGCCTGCAGCACATCTCCCGGGCGGATCTGGAGCGCGTCGCCGCCGCAGGCGAAACGCTGCATATCCAGGCGGTCGGGCTTGCCCGGATCGCCGACGACGTCACCCCCGAACTCGCCCGCGCCACGATTCAATCGATCACCGTGCTCGGCGCTTTCCAGGCCAGCCCGGCCGTGCGCGCTGCCCTTGCGGACCGGATCCACTGAGGCCTTATGAAGACTGCATTTCTCAAGAAGTTGCTCGACGCATCCGCACGCCGCAAGGACGCCACGGCGCCACATGTCGACGGCCGGTTCGATCCGGCTGCGCTGACCGACACGATCCAGCGGGCGCTCGCCAGTGCGGGCCGCGCGCAGGACGCCGGCAAGATGCAAGGGGTCACGGACACGATCCAGCGCGCACTCGCGGACGCCGGCCTGTATTCCGGGCCCGGCGCTGCAGCACCCGACCGCGCCGAACAAAAGGTGTACCGCACGACGGTCGAAGTGGTGGACCGGGCCGAAAGCCCCGGTGCGTCCGCGCAGCCGGGCACGTTCGTCAGCCGCTCGTTCTCCAATGCCGCCGGCAGCCGGACCTACAAGCTCTACGTTCCCTCGGGCTACTCCGACAGCGGCTCGGTATCGATGCCGCTGGTGGTGATGCTGCACGGCTGCACGCAGTCGCCGGACGACTTTGCCGCCGGTACACGCATGAACTCGCTGGCCGAGCGCCACGGCTTCCTCGTCGCGTATCCGGCGCAGGCCGCGAACGCGAACGGCTCGAAGTGCTGGAACTGGTTCCGCGCCGAAGACCAGCAACGCGACCGCGGTGAGCCCGCGCTGATCGCTGGCATCACCCGCGAAATCGCCGCGAACCACCGCGTCGATCCAAGCAAGATTTTCGTGGCCGGGCTTTCGGCCGGTGCAGCGATGGCGGTGATCCTCGGCGAAACCTACCCCGATCTCTATGCCGCGGTCGGCGCACATTCGGGCCTGGCCTACGGCGCCGCGCACGACATGCCATCCGCATTCGGCGCGATGAAGGGCCAGTCGATCGGTGGTGCGAATCGCCGGACGACGCCATCGGCGGGCGGACGCCGCGTGCCGACGATCATCTTCCATGGCGACCGCGACCAGACTGTCGACATCCGCAACGGCGCGGCGATCGGCGAGCACGCGACACGCGTGCAGGCCGGCGAGCCCGCGCTTCGTGCCGACCGCCAGCGCGGCTCGGCCGCGGGCGGCAGCCAGTACGAGCGCACGATCCACACCGATGGCTCGGGGCGCGCGGTCGTCGAGGAATGGAAGCTCCACGGCGCTGGCCATGCCTGGTCGGGCGGCAGTCCGCAGGGCTCGTACACCGATGCACGCGGCCCGGACGCGTCCGCCGAAATGGTCCGCTTCTTCCTGTCGCAAGCGGGCTGACTGCGACCGACGCGCGATCAGCAACCGGTGGCCAGCAGTGACTGCCACCGCTGATCGGTTGCCGCGGCTTACAAAAAAACAGGGCGCCGAAGCGCCCTGTCTGATGTAACCCGGACCGACGTCTATTTCGTGGATGCCGGTGCCGCTACCGCCGCGTTCTTGACGTGCTGTTCCAGCCACGCGTC
Organism: Lysobacter korlensis; assembly: GCF_042434515.1. Classification (NCBI taxonomy): domain Bacteria; kingdom Pseudomonadati; phylum Pseudomonadota; class Gammaproteobacteria; order Lysobacterales; family Lysobacteraceae; genus Lysobacter; species Lysobacter korlensis. The sequence goes on along the minus strand of NZ_JBHLTG010000001.1, from coordinate 1,020,497 downwards.
GGTCTCGGCCAGCATGTGCAGGATCGACTCGCGCGCGCGGTAGCCGTGCGATTCGTTCGGCAGCATCACCAGGCGTGCGTTACCGCCCAGGCCTTTGATCGCCGCGAACAGCCGCTCGCTCTGGATCGGGAACGTGCCCGAGTTGTTGTCCTGCTCGCCATGGATGATCAGCAGCGGATCCTTGATGGTCTGCGCGTGGTTGAACGGGGACATCGCCGTATAGGTGTCACGCGCCTGCCAGTAGTTGCGCTCCTCGGCCTGGAAGCCGAACGGCGTCAGCGAGCGGTTGTAGGCGCCGCTGCGCGCGATGCCGGCCTTGAACAGGCGCGTGTGGGCAAGCAGGTTCGCCGTCATGAACGCACCGTACGAATGCCCGCCGACCGCGATGCGGTTGCGGTCGGCGACACCGCGCCGCACGACTTCATCGACGGCCGCTTCCGCACTCGCGACCAGCTGCTCGACATAGGTGTCGTTCGGCTCGGCGTCGCCCTCGCCTACGATCGGCATCGACGGATCGTCGAGCACCGCGAAGCCCCTCGCGAGGAACGGCTGCGGGCCCCAGTAGCCGATCGCGTTGAAGCGGTACGGCGAATCGGTAACTTGGCTGGCCGCGCTAGCGGATTTGAACTCGGCCGGATACGCCCACATCAGCAGCGGCAGCGGGCCGTCGCGCTTGGGGTCGTAGCCCGGCGGCAGGTAGAGGTTGCCGGTCAGCTCGACGCCATCCTTGCGCTTGTAGCGGATCTGCTCTTTGGTAACGCCCTTGAGCTGCGGGGCCGGATGCTCGAAGCGCGTCAGCGCGCGTGGCGTCCCGTCGCCATTGCGTACGAAGTAGTTCGGCGGGTCGCTCGGCGCCTCGCGACGCGTCAGCAGCGACTGCCCTGCATCGTCGAGCAGCGCGTACGGATATTCGTAATGCGGCGCCTGCGAATGGAACAGCCGCGACTTGCTGCCATCGGCCAGCTGCCAGCGGTCGACGAACGGGCGGTCGCCTTCCGGCGATGCACCGTCACCGATCAGAAACAGCGTGTCGCCCTTGCCGACCAGCAGGCGCTCGAAGCCGGCCGCGTCACGCACGGTGACCGGGTCGCCGGGGTCGTTGTAGCGGTCCTCGCTCGAGCCTTCGTGCAACAGCACCGGTGCGGTGGAAGGCGCATCCGGCGCGACGCGCCAGCGCTTGGTCTGGCGCGTCTTCCACCAGTACTCGTCCACGAGCGCGAGATCGCCGCGCCCCCACTCGGCGCCGGCATACCGGCTGCCGAGCCTGGCAAGCACCGCCGGCGCCTGCTTGAACGGCGCGGCCTGGATCAGCACCTCATCGCGCACGTCGGCTTCGACGGCGGGATCGCCGCCGTCGCGCGCCTCGGCCCAAACCAGCGCCGCCGGCGCATCGCTGCGCCAGCCGATCGCGCGCACGCCGGTCGGCACCGCATCGTTACCGGTTGGCAGGCCTTCGACGAGCGGCCGTTTAGCGACCGTGTGCAACACGCGCCCGTCGAGCCCGAGCACTTCGATGCGCTGCGGGAAGAAGTGGACCGGCACGAGGTACGAGAACGGCCGCTCGATCGCGACGCTCAGCACGTGCCGCCCATCCGGCGACGGCGCGGCCGTGGTGCGCATTTCGGGCGAGCCGAGTTTCTGCTGCGTGCCGTCCAGCGATACCAGTGCGAGCTGCGAGCGCAGGTAGTGCTCGAACGTCTTAGCGTCGTGCTCGTTCTTCAGCAGGTCCTGGTAGGTGCGCATTGATCGCACAGTCCCGCCCGGGCCCGTCTGCTGGATGTTCGGCTCGGTCGGAACGCCGTCCGACACCGGCGCTTCACCGCCGGCGCGCAGCGTCACCAGCAGGCGCCGACTGTCGGGGAGCCAGTGGTACCCGCGACCGGCAACGGTGTTGAGGTCGCTCGCGATGCGCCGCGCGCGACGCGTTGCGACGTCGACCACCCAGAGCTCGTTCGCCCCGCTGCGCGGATCGACATGGTTGAACGCGAGCTGCGACTGGTCCGGTGACCATGTGGTGGTCGCGATCGACAGCGGCTGCGGCAGGCCTTCAATGCGCAGTTCCTTGCCGGAGCCGACCTCCATCAGCCACAGGTCGCTGCCGAAGCTGAAGCGGCTGTCCGAATAGGTCCGCGGGTTGATCCGCATGCCCGCGAGCTTGAGCTCGGGCTGGGCCACGGTTTCGATCGACGGCAATGGCGGCACCTGCATCAGCGCGGCAAGATCGCGCTTGGGGCCGAGCAGCAACTGGGGCGGGCGCGGCGCATCGACGATCGCCTGCAGCGCGGCCGGCGGCAGCCGGTAGCCGCTGGCGGCCTTTTCCGCCGGAGCGGGCGCAGCCGCGGGAGGCGCCTTGGCGACGAGCGTCGACCACGACAGCAAGGCGAGCAGCAGAAAGGCGGCGTGGCGCCGCGGCGCGATCTTGTTCATGGGCAACCGTTGGAATGGATGTGTTCGCAGCGGGACACGGCTCACATCTCCTGCCCGTCCCTTAGCGCGACCCCGAGCATATCGGCTGGGCGGCGCCCGAGCCGGTACAATTGTGGCGATTCACCGAGGGGCGCTGCGACCGCTGCACCGTGCGGATTCTTCCGCCAAGCCCGCACATGCGTGTGCGGACTTACAGGGCAACGGCCAGGCTCGGCGAAATCTCTTCTGTAAACGGCGCCCGATGTCCGCGATCCGCCTGTTCGACCACGGCGTATTGCCCGCTTCGGAGCACGTATGAACGCTATGCCCAAGACCTTCTCGACCGAAGGCGATTACAAGGTTGCCGATATCTCGCTGGCCGACTGGGGCCGCAAGGAAATCGACATCGCCGAGCATGAAATGCCGGGCCTGATGTCGATCCGTAACAAGTACGCACCGGATGCGCCGCTCAAGGGCGTGCGCGTGACCGGCTCGCTGCACATGACGATCCAGACCGCGGTGCTGATCGAGACCCTGAAGGATCTCGGCGCCGACGTGCGCTGGGCCTCGTGCAACATCTTCTCGACTCAGGACCACGCTGCCGCCGCGATCGCCGCGACCGGCACGCCGGTGTTCGCGTGGAAGGGTGAAACGCTCGAGGAATACTGGGACTGCACGCTCGATGCGCTGTCGTTCGCGGGCGGCAAGGGCCCGCAGCTCGTCGTCGACGACGGCGGCGACGTCACCCTGCTGATCCACAAGGGCTACGAGCTCGAGCAGGGCGACACCAACTGGGTGAACAGCGCTTCCGCCTCGCACGAGGAGCAGGTCATCAAGAACCTGCTCAAGCGCGTCGCGAAGGAGCGCCCGGGCTTCTGGAGCGGCGTCGTCAAGGAATGGAAGGGCGTCTCGGAAGAGACCACGACCGGCGTGCACCGTCTGTACCAGCTCTCGCAGCAGGGCAAGCTGCTGGTGCCGGCGATCAACGTCAACGACTCGGTCACCAAGAGCAAGTTCGACAACCTCTACGGCTGCCGCGAGTCGCTGGCCGACGGCCTCAAGCGCGCGATGGACGTCATGCTCGCGGGCAAGGTCGCGGTCGTGTGCGGTTACGGCGACGTCGGTAAGGGTTCGGCCCACTCTCTTCGCGCGTACGGCGCCCGCGTCGTGGTCACCGAGATCGACCCGATCAATGCGCTGCAGGCGGCGATGGAAGGCTTCGAGGTCAACACGATCGAGAGCACGCTCGGCCGTGGCGACATCTACGTGACCACGACCGGCAACAAGGACGTGATCACGCTCGAGCACATGAAGGGCATGAAGGACCAGGCGATCGTCTGCAACATCGGCCACTTCGACAACGAGATCCAGGTCGATGCGCTGTACGCCTCGGGCGCGCAGCACACGAACATCAAGCCGCAGGTCGACAAGTACACGTTCGACAACGGCAACTCGATCTTCCTGCTCGCCGAAGGCCGCCTCGTGAACCTCGGTTGCGCGACCGGCCACCCGAGCTTCGTGATGTCGAACTCGTTCTCAAACCAGACGCTCGCGCAGATCGACCTGTGGGCGAACAAGGATGCGTACGAGCCGAAGGTCTACATCCTGCCGAAGAAGCTCGACGAGGAAGTCGCGCGACTGCATCTGGAGAAGATCGGCGTGGTGCTGACCAGGCTCACCGACGAGCAGGCCGCGTACCTCGGCGTGCCGGTGGAAGGCCCGTACAAGCCGGACCATTACCGCTACTGATCGCGGGCTTACAACGCAGTGATAACGAAACGGGCGCCCAGGCGCCCGTTTTGTTTTCTGCGGCAGCGTAGCCGCGACCCGTAGGCCGCGGCCGCGGGTTTCGACCCTGCTTACGGTGTTCCGGATTCCGGGGCGCGGCTCGGATCGTCCTTGCGGAGCCCATCCTCGGCTTCGCCCATCGTGCGCAGGTCCTGCTGGCCGCGCTTGCGCGGGTCGCCTTCGCGATTGGGCAGTTCACGGTCCTGCTCGCGCTGGCCATTGTTCGCACCGGACGCGGAATTGTTGCGGTCGTTGTTCATGTCGGCCTCCTCGATATCCGCATCGACCTTAGGCCGCCTGCCGTTAGCTGCGGGTCTTGGCCAGCGCGAGCATTTGCGGTCGGTACGAATAGCGATGCAATGCAGGCGCGCTTCCGCCTGCTGAGCTTGGACATGCGCTGCGAAGGCGCCGGGCGACCGACCGCCCGCTTGTCGCTACTGCTGCGTCGGCTGCGTCGTCACGGTCGCGTTCGCCGCAAGGTGCACGGCTGCTCCCGGCAGCGGGTTGCCCAGCAGCGTGAACGGCACACCGTTGCGTTGCAGCTCGACCGGTGTGAACCAGCTCATCGACGTGGGCGACGCACGGTTGCCCTGCGCGATCAGCTGCAGCGAGAACCCGGCATCGCGCAGCACGCGGTCGGTCTCGCGATCGTTCCGGGCGACGAGGCGCTGTTCGATTGGCGCCGGCAGCATCACCGAGTCCGGCAGGCGGCTGCGATGCAGGCCCAGCTTCGAGGTCGGCGTCATCTCCCGGGAGCGCGACGAGGCCCACAGCAGCGCGCATGCGCTTGCACAGCGGCCGGAGATCCTCACCGTCATGCCACGCGAATTGATCAGCTCGGCGACGCGCAGCGCCGGCCCGCGCATGCCACCGGGCCCACGCACGATGACCACCTGCGCCTGCGGATAGCGCTTGAGCGCAGCGCGGAAATGCGCCTCGAAATTGGTCCCGATCGGCCCGCTGACCACCAGCGCCTGCTCGGCCGGTCGCACCAGGATTGTGCCGTCCGCGAGCGTCTCGGTCGGCATGGCATGCGCATTCGCACCGCCCAAGCATGCGATCAGCGCCATCAGCGATGTGGCGAAACGGTGTCTGATTGCCATCCGGACAGGCCTGCGTACTTCCCCGAGGCCTATCGTTCCTCATCATTGCGTCGCCCGTGCGACGGGCCCGCAGATTGCAGACACCTCCCGCCATTCAGACATGCACTGCGTCGCAGTTTCACGCGGGCGCCGCAACCGGGCCGCGCATTCAGCAAGTACGCGCAGCGCGTGTCGCCGCCTAGAGCGAGAGTCGCTCGCGCAGCTCGCGCGCCTGGCGGCGGGACACCTCGACTTCCGCGCCATCCTTCAGCGTCAGCGTGTAGCCGTCACCAACCGACAGGTCGATCTGCTTGACCATCTGCAGGTTCACCAGCGCATTGCGGTTCGCACGGAAGAACAGCGCCGGGTCCAGCCGCGCTTCGAGCGCGCTGAGGCTGCGCGCCAACATCGCGCGCTCACCGCGGAAGTGCACGCGCACGTAGTTGCCGTCGACTTCGATCCGGCTGATCTGGGCCAGCGGCACGAACCAGCAACGCTCGCCATCGCGCAGGAACACCTGATCGTCGGCGCGCAGCAGCGGCTTCTGCGGCGTGTGCCCTTCGGGTTGCTGCGCGCGTGCCTTTGCGAACGCGGCGGCTACGCGGTCGGCCTGCACCGGCTTGAGCAGGTAATCGAGTGCATTCGCCTCGAACCCGCGCAGTGCGTACTGATCGTACGCGGTGGTGAAGATGACCTGCGGCGTTCGATCGAGCCCGTCGAGCACATCGAAACCTGTGCCCGACGGCATCTGGATGTCGAGCAGCACCACGTCCGGCTGCAGGCGCGCGATCGCTTCGCGCGCGGCCGGCACGTCGTCGGCTTCGCCGATGCACTCGACATCCGGTAGCCCCGCCAGCATCGTCCGCAATTCCAGCCGCGCCAGCCGGGTGTCGTCGACGATCAGCACGCGCAGTGGCGTCATTGCGGTATCTCCAGCCTGGCGACGACGCGGCCCTGACTCGCGCTCAGCTCGAAGCGCCCATGCACACGCTGCAGCCGGTTGCGGAGGAACGCGAGCCCGACGCCCGTGCCGCTGGCGTCGGGCGGGAGCGATCCGGGGTTGTCGACTTCGACGATCAGTATTTGCGCCTCGCAACGAGCCGTGATGTTCAGTTCGCCGCCGCCCGGCGTGCACGCGATGCCGTGCTTGATCGCGTTCTCGACGAGCAACTGCAGGGCCATGGGCGGGACACGTGCATCGAGCGCTTCGTCGTCGACGTCCACGCGCGGCCGCAGGCGATCTTCATAGTGCACGCTCTCGACCGCGAGGTGGTCCTGCACCACCTGCAGCTCCTGGCGAACTGTCGTCCACTCGTGCTGGCTGTGCTCGAGCGCGTGGCGCAGCGTGCTGGAAAGCCGCGTTACCAGTTCGCGTGCACGTGCAGGGTCTTCGAGGATCAGCGCGCGCAGGTTGTTGAGCGCGTTGAAGATGAAATGCGGGTTGAGCCGCGCGCGCAGCGCGTCGAGTTCGAGCAGATGACGGTCGGACTCGGCACGCAGCGACGCCAGTTCACTCTCGCGGGCGCGGCGCAGGACGCGCCGCGCCGCCCAGCCGGCGGTCCACAGGCCGAGCACGATCGCGGTGTTGATCCAGTACCAGACGACCGCGCCCCATGCAAAGCCGGTGTTGTTGCGCAGCTCGACCCACCCGAACCGCAGGGCTGGCGCAATCAGCACCGCAATCAGCAACTGCGCCGCCGCGGCGAGCAGGGCGACGGCAAGGGCCAGCCTCAGCGCAAGCGAGCCCGCCTCGAGATCGAGCCAGCGGTATCGCAGCGCCGTCGCGCGCAGGGCGGCGCTCGACACCCACAGCAGCGCGCCGAGCAGCACGCTGATCGCGACGATGCCGGAGGTCAGACCTCCGGCGAACGTGCCGCCCATCGCGATCGAAACCGCTGCGTAGACCGCCCAGATCAGTCCATTGATCAGCCAGAAATACGGGGCGGAACCGCGTGCGGCCATCGATGACTCACTTCTGCTCGGGATGCGCGGCCAGGAATTCGCGGATGTTCGACTGCACCCACTTCGGGTCGTCCCACATCAGGAAATGGTAGCCGTCCTCGCTCATCTCCACGCGCGCGCCTTCGAGTTTCGCGTACTGCGAGCGGAAGATGTTCGCGGTGGATTCCTTTGTCGAACCGTAGGGCTTGTATGCAGCCCAGCCGCCGAGCACCACCGTCGGCGAGCGAACCGAACCAAGCTGCGGTCGCAGGTCGGTGGTCATCAATTCGTACATCGCCTGCGACGTCGTCGCGCGGTCGCTCTGCCGGCCCCAGGTCTTGAGCAGCTCGATGCGCGCCGGGTCGCGCGCCATGTTCTGCACCGCCGCCCCGGCGCCCTTCGCATAGGTCGCATCATCAGACGTGCGCATCTGCTTGCGCATCGCCTCGGCCATTGGCCTCATGGCCTCGGATGTGGCCGCCGGGTTTGTCGCCGCGGCCATGAAGGGCAGCGAATCGACGATGACGAGCGGGCCCAGCGCGTCGGGTGCGTCGATCGCCATCTGCAGCGCGAGCACGCCGCCGAGGCTGTGACCGACGACGGCCGGCTTCCGAAGCCCTTTCGCCTTCACGTAGGCGAGCAGGCCCTCGCGCATCCGGGGCAGGAAGACCTCGCCTTCGGTCGCCGGCAAACCGGCGAAGCCGGGCAGGTGCACGAGGTGACATTGGATGCGTTCGGCCTGCAGCGCCGAGCAGGTCTCGCGCCAGGTGTCGGCGCCGCTGTTCAGTCCGGGGATCATCAGCACCGGCCGCCCCTGGCCGACAACCTCGACGGAAAGGCCCTCGAACCGCTGTGGGCTGGCGTGGACAAGGCCCGCGACGAGCAGGCAGGCGACAAGCAGCGGGCGGAACGTACGGGCGCGTGGCTTCATTGCGGTGACTCACTGGAGAAGGTGGGCAGAGCCTGCGTTCTACCGGCCTACCGGCCGCCGGAAAGATGACGAGCGGCCGCAGGTGTCCACGAGCGGTCACGTGGCCGGGCGTCCACCCGCTCGCGCCCGCCACCGAGGGGCTTTTCTATTTATCGCGATGGAGAGATATACTTCGCGCCCCCTGCTACACCACGACGGTCGCCATGGTCCCGATCAGCTTCGAGTTCTATCCGCCCAAGACCCCCGAGCAGCAGTCGCAGCTCGACAGGACCGTCGCGAAGCTGCGCACGCGGTCGCCGGAGTACGTCAGCGTGACGTTCGGCGCCGGCGGCTCAACGCTCAGCCATACCCCAGAGACCATCCGCCAGTTGCGTACTGGCGGGCTTGAGGCGGCGCCCCACCTCACCTGCATGGGCGGCTCGCGCGAGGAGATCCGCGGCCTGCTCAAGCTCTACCGTGCGCTCGGCGCCAAGCGCATCGTCGCGCTGCGCGGTGACCTGCCTTCGGGCATGGTGAGCGCGGGCGAAATGCGCTACGCCGACGAGCTGGTGAGCTTCATCCGCGAGGAAACCGGCGACCACTTCCACATCGAAGTGGCCGCATATCCGGAGATGCACCCGCAGGCGCGTGATTCGCAGGTCGATCTGCGCAACTTCATCGGCAAGGTACGCGCCGGCGCGAACGGCGCGATCACGCAGTACTTCTACAACGCCGATGCGTACTTTCGTTTTGTGGAAGACGTGCGCGCCGAAGGCATCGACATCCCGATCGTGCCGGGCATCATGCCGATCGCGAACTTCAGCCAGATCCGCCGCTTCTCGGAGTTGTGCGGCGCGGAGATTCCGCGCTGGATCTCGCAGCGCATGCTCGCGTATGCAGACGACGCCGGAAGCGTGCGTGCGTTCGGTGCCGAAGTCGTTGCGCAGCTTTGCCGCAGGCTGATCGAAGGCGGCGCACCGGCGCTGCACTTCTACACGCTCAACCTGTCGAAACCGACACTGAACGTACTGTCGCGCTTGCAGTAATTGCGCTGGGGTTCAGCCCCGGCGCCGTTTTCACACCCATCGTTGACAAGCCTCGGCGGAGGATCGATCGCACCCCGGTTGAACTGGTGGTGTGATGAAAACTCTTCCGCTCATAACGTGCGTGACCGTCCTAGTGGCGGCGCTTGTGCCGACGTCGCGGCCTGCACAGGCGAGCGGCAGCATTGTGCGGTGCGAAGCGCCGGGTGGTCGGGTGATCTATACCGATCGCGCGTGCGAGACATTCGGCGCGCGCCCGTCACCGATGTCCGGCGAATTGCTCAAGCGCATCGCGAGCGACCGCCCGCAATCGGATATGCCGGATGCCGCGCTGACCTTCGCGCGCAGCCTCGACGCCCCCGCGCCTGGCCGCCGCTCGCCAACGGCGGGGTGTGCGCGTACGCCTGTACAACTCGCGCGTGATCTAGAGGGCTCGCTCGCGCTGCGCGACCTCAATCGCCTCGCCGAAAGCTATCACTGGGTCGGGCACACGCACCGGCAGGCGCACCCGGTATTGCAGCGACTCGATCGCCTCAACCGGCGACCGCTGCAGGACGTGCAATTCTTCGACGTGCAGATCAGCCCCGCTGCGTTCCGCGAGGCCACTTCGTTCCGACAGGGCGACGGCATGAGCGGCCTGCTCCAGCTGTCCTTCGGCGAAGGCGGTGCTTATGAAGTCGTCGACTTCGAAGTGCAGCGCTATGCCGGCTGCTATTTCGTCCGTTTCCGCGACGGCGGTCACCAGGCCTGAATGCGGCCACGCCTGCGCGGCCCTGCGGCGGCGTTCGCCGTTACGCTGCGCCTATGCGAACGCTTTTCCTGATTGGACTGGTCTTGGGCTTTACCGCCCCATCTGACGCAATGGCGCAGGTCCGGCGTTGTGTCACGCCGGACGCCCAGGTCATCTACACCGACCGCCGCTGCGACACGCTCGGCGCAGTCGAGCAAGCGCCCCGGCCTGACCGCCCTGCCGTCGCCACCTACCGGGGCGGCTGCGCGCGCACCTTGCGTGACCTCGTATTCGAAGTCGGCGAGGCGATCGCCGCCAACGATCCGAACCGCTTGGCCGGCTTGTACCACTGGCCCGGCATGTCCACGCGTCAGGCCTATGCTGTCGTCTCGCGCCTCGAAACGGTCGCACGTCGGCCGCTGGTCGATATCGTGCCGGTCATGCCGGGAGGCCCGGCGCAGAGCGACTACGCGCAGACGACCTCGCGACGGGCCCCGGTCGCGCTGCGCATCGAGCAGACGCTGGCGAACGGGGCCACCCCCGCCCGGGCCGTGTTCGGCCTGCAACGGCATTTCGGATGCTGGTGGCTTCGCGGCTGACCGGGCGCGGGATCGCTCGGCCCAAGGTCGAGCAGGCACAATAGCGGGCTCCTCACCACGGACCACCCGCATGCAATATCCCGAATGGATCTGGCACAACGGCGCGATCAAGCGCTGGGCCGACGCCACCACCCATGTGATGTCGCATGCACTGCACTACGGCTCGTCCGTGTTCGAGGGCATCCGCTGCTACGAAACCCCGAACGGCCCGGCGATCTTCCGCCTCAACGACCACAACAAGCGCCTGTTCGCGTCGGCGAAGATCTACGATATGCAGATCCCGTACACGCTCGAGCAGATCAATGCTGCGTGCCATGAGGTCATCCGCCGCAACAACCTGACCAAGGCCTACCTGCGTCCGTTCGCGTATCGCGGCCTCGGCGGCTTCGGCCTGTCGGCGGACACGCCGATCGACGTGTCGGTCGCGACCTGGTTCATGGGCCCGTATCTCGGTGACGGCGTGCTCGAGGCCGGTATCGATGCCTGCGTGTCCAGCTGGCAGCGCTTTGCGCCGAACACGATTCCGGCCGGTGCCAAGGCCGGCGGCAACTACCTGTCCGGCCAGCTGATCGCACGCGAGGCGCGCCGCCTGGGCTTCGGCGAAGGCATCGCGCTGGCATCGACCGGTCTGCTCAGTGAAGGGGCCGGCGAGAACCTGTTCCTCGTGTTCGACGGTGCGCTGCACACCACGCCTGTCAGCGCCGCGCTGCTCAACGGCATCACCCGCAACACGATCATCACCCTCGCCCGCGATGCCGGCATCCAGGTGATCGAACGCGACCTGCCGCGCGAATACCTGTACCTGTGCGACGAGCTTTTCATGTGCGGCACCGCGGCGGAAATCACCCCGATCCGCTCGGTCGACGGCAAGCAGGTCGGCGTGGGCAAGCCCGGCCCGGTGACCCGGCAGATCCAGGATCTGTTCTTCGGCCTGTTCGACGGCCGCACGCCCGATACCTACGGCTGGCTCGATCCACTGTAAGCACTCAGACGATCTGGACGAGCCGCCTGCAACCGCGCAGGCGGCCCGATCTCAGCGCGACGTGTCGCGCTGGGCGAACGTCAGCGTCGCGACCACGCCTTTTTCCACGCCGGGCTTGACACGCACGTCCCAGCCGTAGAGATCGCACAGCCGCCGCACGATCGACAGGCCAATGCCGCCGCCCTGCGAGTGCCCGGCATGCGTGCCGCGGTAGCCGCGCTCGAACAGTTTCGCCGCGTCCTCGGCGCTCAGCCCCGGGCCGGAATCGATCACCTGCACTAGCGTCGGCGCCAGCCGCACGACCACTTCGCCGGACATCGTGTACTTGACCGCGTTGCCGATCAGGTTGCCGAGCGCGACCGCGACCGCAGCCTCCGGCGCATCGACAACCAGCCCTCGTTCGCCCTCCATGCGCAACGTCAGCGGCTTGCCGCCCAGCTGCGCGCGGTGCATGTCGAGCAGCTGCTCGGTCAGTCGCGCAATGTCGGTCGCACCGTGGCCGCGCTCGTTGCGCGAGAGCAGCAGCAGCGCGCTGATGAGGTCGGTGCACTGCTGCTCGGCGCGTTGGATGCGCATCAGGCGGCTGCGGGTCTTCTCGTCCAGATCGCTCTTGCTGAGCAGCAGTTCGACCGCGCCCTTGATGACCGCGAGCGGCGTGCGCAGCTCGTGGCTCACGTCGGCGTTGAACTCGCGATCGCGTTCGACCACATGCGTAAGCCGCACCGCGTAATCGTCGAGCGCCGCGGCCAGCTGGCCCACTTCGTCGTCGGAAAAATAGCTGGCCAGCGCCTCGGGCTGCGTACTGCGACCCGAACGCTTCAGGCGCCGCGCAAGTTCGGAAACGGGGCTCATCACGCGCGACGCCGCCCACCATCCGACCAGTAACGACAGCAGCGTGAACACCACCACCGCCGCATAGATCGCGCGGTTGAACTGCGCCTCGCCTCGCGCGGCCTGGGTCATGTCGTACGCGAGGAAGAACCAGGCCTGCGGTGTCTTGCGCACGGCCAGCTTGTACGTCATCGGCTTGCCGTTTTCATCGGTGCCGGTGATCGTCGTGATGCCGTCCGACAGCCCGTACCACTCGGGCCGATTCACGCGCACCGAATCGAACTTCTCCGGCGTATAGACGAACGCGCGGATCTGGTCGACTGCGAACTGCGGGTCTTCCGGGTTTTCCTGGAACTGCCGCGCCGCCTGCTCGATGTTGCGGTTCATCAGGTCTTCGACGAGCTGGTTCTCGACGCGGTTACGCGTCCAGTTCGTCGCAAACGCGAACAGCAGCATCAGCCCGAAGCCGAGCAGTACGAACGCAAGGATGATGCGGCTGCGCAGCCGTCGCCGGTAGCGCGCCCGAGGCCGCGCAGGCGGCGACTTGGCTGGGACCACTTATTGACCGTTGGCGCTTTCCGGAGCAGCGATACGATAGCCGATGCCGTGGCGGGTCTGGATCAGCGGCACGTCGAACGGCTTGTCGACCACCGCGCGCAGGCCATGGATATGCACGCGCAGGCTGTCCGAATCGGGCAGCTCCTCGCCCCACACGCGCGTTTCCAGTTCCTGCCGCGTCACAACCGCCGGGGCGGCTTCCATCAGCGACTGCAGGATCTTCAGCGCGGTCGGATTGAGCTGCAGCAGCTTGCCCTGACGGCGCACTTCGAGCGTGTCGAGGTTGTACTCGAGATCGGCGACGTTGAGCACGCGCGTCTGCACGCCACGGCCACGGCGCGAGAGCGCGTTGAGCCGCACCTCGACTTCCTGCAGCGCGAACGGCTTGATCAGGTAATCGTCGGCGCCGGAGTCGAAACCGGCGAGCTTGTTCTCGAGGCTGTCGCGCGCGGTCAGCATCAGCACCGGCGTCTGCTTGCGCGCTTCGTTGCGCAGCTTGCGGCAGACCTCGATGCCGTCCAGACCCGGCAGGTTCAGATCGAGCACGATCGAATCGAAATCATTGACGACCGCCAGGTGCAGCCCCGTGATGCCATCGGCCGCGAAATCGACCGTATGCCCGCGGTCTTCGAGAAAATCGCCGAGGTTGGCTGCAATGTCCTGGTTGTCTTCGATGACAAGGATGCGCATGGAGTCTTCCTGAAGAGGGTGATCGCGTTCCCGCGCCTGCCGGCCCGGCACCGCCGCAGCGCACCGTGCGCTCGGGCTTGGAGCCGCGGCAGGCCGCGAAGTTCCCGAAGTGTGGCTCGGCCCCATGCATGTGCAAAGTGAGCGCCGGCGAACAAAGGCCCAGACGCGGGGCCGCCGCGCCTGGGCCAAGGGAACACCCCGATTCACCGTCACCATCCCGGCCCACAACCGCATGCGCGGCAGTGGAGGCGAAGCTGCGGTCGAAGGAGGCTAGACCCGGGCTAATTAATATCCCGTTAAATTTTGCGAAAGCTTTGTCACGACCCGCGCCGGCCGTAGCTGCCGAGCTTCTGGGCGGCTGCACTCGCGGCGCGCTCGGTGCTGCGCTGCGTCAAACGGTCCGAGACATGACGGATGATCGCCCCGGCCACGTCGGCCCCGCTCGCGTTTTCAATGCCTTCCAGGCCCGGCGAGGCGTTGACCTCCAGCACCAGCGGCCCCCGCTGCGAGCGGATCAGGTCGACACCTGCAATGCCGAGCCCGAGCGCGGCCGCCGCGCGCACCGCCACGTCCTTTTCGGCCTCGGTCGCCTTGACGCCTTTCGCGGTACCACCGCGATGCAGGTTTGACCGGAAATCGCCCTTCGGCGCCTGCCGGCGCATCGCTGCCACCACCTTGCCGCCGACCACGAAGCAGCGCAGGTCCGCGCCTTTCGCTTCCGCGACGAATTCCTGCACCAGGAAATTCGCGTACAGCCCGCGCAGCGCCTCGATGACGCCTCGCGACGCCGATAGCTTCTCGGTCAGCATGACCCCCGTGCCCTGGGTGCCCTCGTTGAGCTTGATGACATGCGGGGGCGGTCCGAGCATCGCTAGGAGATCGTGCGTGTCATCGGGGTTGTCACCGAACACGGTCGCGGGAAGCCCGATGTGCTGTGCCGCGAGCAACTGGTGGCTGCGCAGCTTGTCGCGTGCCTTGAGGATCGCGTCCGAGGGGTTCGGGGTGAACGTGTCCATCAGCTCGAACTGGCGCAGCACGGCGGTGCCGTAGCGTGTAACCGATGCGCCGATGCGCGGGATCACCGCGTCGTAGCCCGACAGCGGCTTGCCCTTGTAATGCATCGCGAAACCGTCGCAGTCGATGCGCATGTAGCAGCGCAGCGGGTCCAGCACGCGTGCGGTATGACCCTGTTCGCGGGCGGCCTCTAGCAATCGCCGGGTCGAATACAGCTTGCCGTTTCGCGACAGGATTGCGAGTTTCATTCGACCGCCTCAGCTGTGGATCACCGGCTCGCCGAGTCTGGCGGGCGCCCGGCCGTGGAGGAACGAGCGTGCCGGGTCGACGGTGAACGTGCGCGCCATCGCCGTGCGGCCAAGCAGCATCGGAAACATCATTCCACCGCGATTGCAGAGGTTCATCTCGACGTCGCGCTCGACACCCGCCAGCTGCAGCCGCGTGCGCAGGAACGCGCGCCGAGTCGTGCGCCCGCCCGAGTCGGTGACATCGCGTTCGTCGATGATCGGCGCCGCGGCCTCGAGCAGATGGCCGGACACGCCTTCGGGCCCCAGTCGGAAACCGACCCATGGCGCGCCGCCGTCATGGAAGCGCCACTGCGAATCCACGTGTAGCGCGGACGTGCGTGCACCGGTATCGACCTTGGCGCGCACCGCGAGGCCGAGGTCCGGCAGTGCGACCCATTCCCGCCAGCCGAGGACGATCCTCGTCAGCATGCCTTCGTTGCCATGCAGCCTCGCCGAACCGGAATCAAAAACGGCGGCCACCGTAACCGGGGCCGCCGTGCAGGAGATGTGGAGCGGGTGATGGGAATCGAACCCACGCTAGCAGCTTGGGAAGCTGCAGTTCTACCATTGAACTACACCCGCGCCGGGGCAGTGTAAGTCGCGTTCCGACAGCTGGCAACGCGGGCCGGACTGGCATCGTTGCCAACGCGGCCGGGCCCGTGCGGCGCCCGGCCATGTTGCGGCTTCGCGCTTAGAAGCGGCGGCCGACCGTCGCGAACAGCGTCGCGTGGCTGCCGCCTTCCTGACCGACGGTGAGGCTGGCGCCGAGGTTCGCATCGACGCCGAGCACGCGCGTGCGCGCACCGAGCAGCAGCGTGCTGTAGCCCTGGTCGAACGCGAGGCCAGGCACCGCATAGGGCAGCGTGCCCGGCAGCGACTGCGCCTGCGCGAACGCCTGCTCCGGCGCTTCTTCGAACTCGCGGTCGATGGTTACGCGCGCGTACGGCGTCAGGTGGTCGTTCGCTTGCACGCTGACCTGCCAGCCGACGCTGCCGATCAGCGAGTCGAAGCTCTGCTCCGGATAGGCGAGCGAGGTCGACAGCTCGGGCTGGTCTTCGGCGAAGCCGTCGATCTCGATGCGCTGTGCGAGCACCGCGACGACCGGGCCGTGGCGCAGTGCGCCCTGGCCGAACTCGAAACCGCCCTGCACGCCCGCGCTGAGGTTGTCGCCGTCAGCCGAACCGCGATGCATGCGGCTGGCCTGGCCGAGCACGACATTGCGCTCGATATCGAAATCGAGCTTGCTGTAGCTCACCTGCGCATCGACCCAACCGCCACCCGAGCGCCACGCCGCATGTGCGCCGAGTGTCGCGTCGCTCTGGTCGAAGCTGCCGCCGCGCATGCCCCAGTCGAGCGCGCTACGGCCGTAGCCGGCGAACGCACCGAACACCAGGTTGCCTGACGTCCAGTCGACACCGCCGGTCAGCGCCGGGCCCACGCCGTCGTACTGGTCGCCATGGCCGTAGCGCTGGAAATCGCCGCGGATGTCGGCCCACCAGTTCGCTCCCTCGCTGGCCGGCGCGCCGATCATGCGCGTGGCGACGCGTTCGGCACGCGCGCGGCCGACCATCGCGGCCGAGTTCGGCAGCACCGCAATCTGGCGCGGCGCCTCGAGCATCGAGACCGCGTAATCGGCAATGATCTCGTGCGCCGACGTGGTCGGATGCACGCCATCGGCGAATGCGTAGGTGAACGGTGCGGACGGGGTGACGTAGGTCGTCGGGTTACAGGTCAGCGACTGCGCGGTGATCTGCGGCTGGCAGGCGGTGCCGGTGACATTCGTGAAGCCGAACGCCGACGGGTTGGCGACAACTTCCTGGAACAGGCTGAACATGTTGAGCGGAATCACGCGCAGGCCGGCCGATGCCAGGCTGCTGAACAACGCATTGTTGTAGCCCGCCGACAGCGCGGTCAGCTGCGCCTGCACGGCCGGGCCGCGGGCGCGGAAGCCCGGGGTGAGGCCGATATCGGGGATGGAAGGCACCAGCACGTAGCGCGCGCCTGCCGCCTGCAGCGTGCCGATCGCGGTGACCTGCGCCGCGACCGCGCTGCCGATCGTCGCGGTGGCCGGTGCTCCCGCAGCGACCGCGAACAGATCATTCGCACCGCCCCAGACGGTGTACAGCGCGCTGGGGTCCGCCTGACGCCCGGTCGTGCCGAGATAGCGGTCCACCTGCTGCGCGACTGAGAGGGCCGGGCCAAACGCCGTAGGCGAATTAACGCCCGTACGCGCACCACCGATAGCGAAATTGGTCGCGCCCGGATTCAACACGACGCCGATCGGATTGGTCGGGTTGCCCGTTGGGCGGTACTGGAGGGCCGGATCGGCACGCGTCCCGTAAAAATCCGCGAGGTACTCGGCCCAGACCAAACCCGGGTTCGTCGTGAACCGACCCAGCGATGCGGCAGCCGGGTTCTGCGCCACGAGGGCCGGTCGGAACGCGCCGGAGTCCGTGAGGCTGTCGCCGAAGAAGATGGTCTGCGAGTAGGTCTGGGCGACAGCCGGCACGGCGGCGAGCGCGAGCGCGGTGGCAAGGGCGGTACGGATCAACGTCATGCGGGTGTCCTGGTTGAATGCATTCGGGCCCTGCCCACCGACGTACGTCGGCGGATGGCGGCGCAATCGAACCACGCGCGGCGGGCCGGCACAAGCTGCCCCCGCGGGCATTTGGGTTCGCGCGCACGAGCGGCGACAATGCGGGCATGGAAATCGTGCTCAATGGCGAGCCCCGCTCGCTCCAATCCGGCCTCACCGTGCTGCAGGTCCTGCAGCTGGAAGGCCTCGCCGAACGCCGCGTCGCAGTCGAGGTCAACGGCGAGATCGTCCCGCGCAGCCGCCACGCCGACCACGCGCTGTCGTCAGGCGATCGCATCGAAATCGTCCACGCATTGGGAGGGGGGTGAGAAAGGCCGCTTGCGCGGCACTGCCGCGGGGCCTTTCGAACGCCCGGTCGCAAGACCGGGCCGGATGAGGTGATGCTGCTTGCAATCGTCCGGGGGACGATTGCGCATCGCCGAACGCACGGCGCCCCGCGCCGGGCTGGATGAGAAAGGCCGCTTGCGCGGCACTGCCGCGGGGCCTTTCGAACGCCCGGTCGCAAGACCGGGCCGGACGAGTTGACGCTGCCGGCATCGCGCGGCAGCGGCGACTCCGAGCGCGCCGCCTACGGACCAGCCTCGACAAGCCCGAGTGCTCGAACCGGGCAACCCACCAGCGAGCGCGCCCACCGGCCGCGCAACGCACCCGCCCGCATTCATCCAGCGTCGGCCCGATGGCCTGCCAACCGGTGCGATAATCCGCGCATGAATGCTCCTGCCCATCTCGATCCGCTTGTCATCGCCGGCAAGCCCTACGCCTCGCGCCTGCTGACCGGTACCGGCAAGTTCACCGACCTCGAGCAGACGCGCCTCGCCACCGAAGCGGCCGGCGCGCAGATCGTCACCGTCGCGATCCGTCGCACGAACATCGGGCAGAACCCGGGCGAGCCGAACCTGCTCGACGTGCTTGATCCGGCCCGTTACACGATGCTGCCGAACACGGCCGGCTGCTACACCGCCGACGACGCGGTGCGCACCTGCCGCCTGGCGCGCGAACTGCTGGACGGCCACAACCTCGTCAAGCTCGAGGTACTCGGCGACCAGCGCACGCTGTTTCCCGACGTGGTGCAGACGCTCGCCGCCGCCGAGACGCTCGTGCGCGACGGCTTCGACGTGATGGTCTACACCTCGGACGATCCGATCCTCGCCAAGCGGCTCGAGGAGATCGGCTGCGTTGCGGTGATGCCGCTGGCGGCGCCGATCGGTTCGGGCCTGGGCATCCAGAACAAGTGGAACCTGATCGAGATCGTCGAGAACGCGAAGGTGCCGATCATCGTAGACGCCGGCGTCGGCACCGCCTCGGATGCGTCGATCGCGATGGAGCTCGGCTGCGACGGCGTGCTGATGAATACGGCGATCGCGGGCGCGAAGGACCCGGTGCTGATGGCGCACGCGATGAAGCTGGCTGTCGAAGCCGGCCGCGCCGCGTTCAAGGCCGGCCGCATCCCGCGCAAGCGCTTCGCAAGCGCCTCGAGCCCCGTGGATGGGCTGATCGGCTGAGCGAAGGCGCCTTCCGCTCCTCGCCTTGTCGCCGGGGGCCTGGCCTGCCTGCCCCGGTCCAGCATCCAGCTCGCCGCACGACGCCACCGGACGGCGTAATCACCATAGAGTTTCCAACTTGTCCGACGTGTCCGAACAACGCAAAGCGCCGCCGAAGCCCTTCACCATCGAGGAAGGCCATCGCAAGGTGCGCAGCTTCGTGCTGCGACAAGGGCGCTTCACGCCGGCGCAACAACGCGCGTTCGATGCGCAGTGGCCGCGGTTCGGGCTGGACTATGCGGGAGCGCCGCGCGATTACGACGCGGTGTTCGGGCGCCAGACACGGCGCGTGCTCGAAATCGGCTTCGGCAACGGCGAGGCGCTGCGCTTTGCGGCGCAGCACGATCCCGCCCGCGATTACATCGGTATCGAGGTGCATGCCCCCGGCGTAGGCCGATTACTCAACGCGCTGGCCGAAGACGGCAGCGACCACGTGCGGATCTACCACCACGACGCGGTCGAGGTGCTCGAGCACGAGATCGCCGATGCGAGCCTCGACGAAGTACGCATCTACTTCCCCGATCCGTGGCACAAGAAGCGCCATAACAAGCGCCGCCTCGTACAGCCGGGTCTGGCCTGCCTGCTCGTGCGTAAGCTCGCTCCCGGCGGACGCTTGCACCTGGCGACCGACTGGCACGACTATGCGGAACAGATGTGGGACGTGCTCGACGCAACGCCCGGCCTCGTCAACCGCGCCGGTTCGCGCGGCAGTGTGCCGCGGCCCGACTGGCGTCCGCAGACGCACTTCGAAACACGCGGCCAGAAGCTCGGGCACGGCGTGTGGGACCTGCTGTACGACCGCCCGCTGTCCGACCCCCTGCCGTAGGACCCGTCACCGCTAGACCGTGTGTCGTTGAGCCAAGGACCGCAGCACGATGATCCGCCCCTCCGTTGTCATGCGCACCGCGAAACACGCCACGGCGTGTGCGACCGCGGCGGGCGGAACGACGGGGCATGACGGTGGCGCCGCGGGCCTGACTCGAGCGCCGGGTCCGCATGACGAACGCGGCGGGCCGCGCGTCGGACGCAGCTGCGTGACGCGCATGCACGCGAACGCCTGTCGCTGATGGAGACCGCGCTGACGCTGACCACCGACATGAAGCTCGTGCTCGGGCTGGTCGGTTTCACGATGGTGATGTTTCTGTTCGAGCGCATCCGCGCCGACGTGGTCGCGCTCGTCGTGCTGGTGCTGCTGGGTTTGTCCGGGCTGGTCGAACCGGACGAGCTGTTCAACGGTTTTTCCGGCAACGCGGTCATCAGCATCATCGCGACGATGATCCTGGGTGCTGGCCTGGATCGCACCGGCGCGCTGAACCGGCTTGCGGGCTGGCTGCTGCGACGCGCGAAAGGCGTCGAAAGCCGGCTGCTGCTGCTGACCACCGCAGTGGCCGGGCTCAACTCCTCGTTCATGCAGAACCCGTCGGTGATGGCGCTGTACATGCCCGTCGCCGCCCGCCTGTCGTCGCGCACCGGCCTGTCGCTGCCGCGCCTGCTGCTGCCGATCGCAGCGGCGATCGTGATGGGCGGCGCGCTGACGATGGTCGGCAACTCACCGCTGATCCTGCTCAACGACCTGTTGCTGGCCGCCAACAGCAACCTGCCGTCGGGCGCGGCGACGCTCGAGCCGCTGAAGATGTTCGCGCCGCTGCCGATCGGCCTGGTGCTACTGGGCGCGTCGCTGATCTACTTCCATTTCTTCGGCGACAAGCAGTTGCGCGACGAAGGCGGCGAATCGGTGACGCCGGCGCGCACGCAGAGCTACTTCGCGAAGACCTACGGCATTGACGGCGACGTGTACGAGCTGACGGTCACCGCAGACAGCCCGCTGGTCGGCATGTCGCTCGGCGAGGCCGAGGGCCTGCGTGGCGCGCCGCTGCTGCTCGCGCTGAAATCCGGCTCCGAGGAAGCCAAGCTCTCACCGTCGGCGGATGCACGCATCTGGGTGGGCAGCGTGCTCGGCGCGATGGGGCCGCGCCAGCAGGTGACCGACTTCGCGCAGAACAACCTGTTGCGCATGGCCAGCCGGCTGCGCAACTTCGCCGACCTGTTCAACCCCAGCCGCGCCGGCATCTCCGAAGCGGTGGTGCCCGCCACGTCGAAGTTCATCGGCAAGACCGCGAGCGACCTGCAGCTGCGCAAGCAGTACGGCATCAGCCTGCTCGCGGTGAACCGCGACAAGGCCGTGCGCCGCGAGAACGTGCGCGACATGGCGCTGCGCGCGGGCGACATGCTGGTGCTGCACAGCATCTGGACCGACCTGGCCGAGGCCGCGGAAACCAAGGACCTCGTCGTCGTCACCGATTACCCCAAGGGCGAGCAGCGCCCGCACAAGCTCAAGATCGCGCTGGCGATCTTTGCCGTGACGATGCTGCTGGCGCTGTCGTCGCGCCTGCCGGTGTCGATCGCACTGATGACCGGCGTCGCGGGGATGCTGATCGCCGGCGTCATCAACATCGACGAGGCCTACGACGCGATCAACTGGAAGACCGTGTTCCTGATGGCCAGCCTGATTCCGCTGGGCTGGGCGATGGACTCGAGCGGCGCAGCGGCGTGGATCGCCGCCCACACGGTCGAGCGGCTGCCCGGAGAGACCCCTACCTGGGTGCTCGAGCTGGCGATTGGCCTGCTGACGACGACGTTCTCGCTGGTGATCAGCCACGTCGGCGCGACGATCGTCGTGGTGCCGCTGGCGATCAACCTCGCGCTGGCGGCCGGTGGCAACCCGACCGCATTCGCGCTCGTGGTCGCACTGTCGGCATCGAACAACTTCATGACCGCGTCGAACCCGGTGATCTCGATGATCACGGGCCCTGCCGGCTACACGAACCGCGAGCTGTGGCGTATCGGGGCGCCGCTGTCGTTCGTCTATACGTTGCTGATCGTGGCGATGGTCAACCTGATGTTCTGACGCCGCGGGCGCTGGCTTAAGGGCCCACTCGCCAGACCGCGCCGTCGCGCACATCCACCGCCACTGCGCGCAGCGACTGCCCGCGACACGGGCCCGAGATGCATTCGCCGCGCTGCAGCTCAAAGCCCGCGCCATGCGCGGCGCAGACCAGCAGGCCGTCCTTGCTCTTGAGGAACTGGCCGGGCGCCCAGTCGAGGCGGCGGCCGGCATGCGGACAGATGTTGAGCCAGGCGCGCACGCGATCGCCTTCGCGGTACAGCACCAGCGATTCGCTGACGCCGTCGACCAGCGCTTCGGCTTCGGCGAACGCGCCGTCGCCGATGGCTTCGAGTGCCAGCAGCGGCCCCGGCCCATCCGTGTGACCGCAGTCTCCGTTTAACGAACCCCTCACACGCCCGCCCTGTGCTGCGCCGATACTCGACTGCCCGGCTTCCGGCCGATTGTGTCATGCGCGATCCGATGTCCGCTTTCGCCCGCCTGTTCGTTTCGACCCGTTTCGGCGCTCGCCGCCCCGACCCGCGCCACCTCATGGCTGCGCTGCGAGCCGTATTTGAACCACGCAAGCCGCGCCATCGTGCGCTGCGCTTCCTGCTGGGGCTCGCGGGTGTCGCATTGCTCGCGGTGCTGGTCGTGGTTGCCGTCGTCATTGGTGCGCTGATGCTGGCGTTCGGGCTCGGCTACCGCCTGCTCGGCGGCGGCGCGCGCCGCACCGGCAACGCCCCATCGCGCGTTGTCGAAGGGCAATACCGCGTCGTTAGGCGTCCGGTGCTGCCGGCTTCGCACTGACCCCGCCGCAGCGGAATTTCCTGATGAACGATTTGATTGCGGCATCGCTGCCGGTGCGTATTCCCGTGCGTGGCGGCGGCGCGTTTCCGGTGCGACGGATCTACTGCGTCGGCCGCAACTTCGCCGACCATGCGCGCGAAATGGGCGCGCCGGTGCCGACGTCCGCGGCCGAACGCGGCCAGCCGGTGTTCTTCTGCAAGCCGGCCGATGCGATCGTGCTCGACGGCGTGGTCCCGTATCCGCGCGGCACGCGCGAGCTGCACCACGAAGTCGAGCTCGTCGTTGCACTCGGCGCCGATGCACCCGCTGACGAACTCGACCCGGCCGACGCCGGGCAGCTCGTGTTCGGCTACGGCATCGGCCTGGACCTGACACGCCGCGACCTGCAGGCCGCGGCGAAGGCCAAGGGCCTGCCGTGGGATACCGGCAAGGCGTTCGATCATTCCGCGCCGGTGAGCGAACTGGTGCGCGCGGGCGAAATCGGCGAGCTTGCGAGTCGCTCGATCACGCTGCACGTCAACGGCGACAGGCGCCAGCACGGCGCGCTGTCGGACCTGGTCTGGAACGTGCCGGAGATCCTGCACGAGCTCTCGCGCCTCTACACGTTGCGCGCCGGCGATCTGGTACTCATGGGCACACCGGCCGGTGTCGGCCCGCTGATGCCGGGCGACCGTTTCGATGCGCAGCTCGATGACGTGGTGAGCCTGCGCGGCGAAGTCACTGGAGCGATGCCGCCGGCCTGACTTTCAAAGGACCGGTTTGCATGAGTCTGATCAGCGAGTTCCGCGAGTTCATCGCGCGCGGCAACGTCATCGACCTCGCCGTTGCCGTCGTCATCGGCGCAGCGTTCAACAAGATCGTCACCGCGCTCGTGGACGGCATCATCATGCCGACGATCGCGACCCTGAGCGGCGGCGTCAGCGTCGATGACTGGGAATACGTGGTCGAACCGGCGCAGGTCGATGCGGCGGGCAAGGAAATCGCCGCGGAAGTCGCGATCCGCTACGGGCACGTGCTGCAGTCGGTGATCGACTTCATGCTGATCTCGTTCGTGATCTTCATCGTGCTCAAGGCCTACAACCGCCTGCGCCATCACGAGGACCGGAAGGAAACGGAGAAGCAGGAAGCGAAGAAGGTCACCGAGCCGGCCGAAGACGTGGTGCTGCTTCGCGAAATCCGCGACCTGCTCAAGCAGCGCGACGCCTGACCGCCCCGCTACGAGCGCGGTACCCGGTCGGTCCGGGTTCGCCTGCCGGCCTTGATGGCGCCCACCGTTGATCACGGCTGCGGCCAAACGCTGCACAACCGCACACAGCGCTGCGTATCCCGCCGCTCGCCCGGGGTTGTTACCCTCGAGGTTTGACTGCGGCGGGAGAGGTTGCGATGCGGGGTTCGATGTTGGCAGTCACGGCAGGCCTCTGGATGGGCGCGGCGCTCGGCGTGGCGAATGCCGCACCGCGTGAAACGCGCATTCCCGAACCGGCGATGCAAACCGCGGCGCAGTTGCGCCAGACCGCGCTCGAGAGCGACCTGGGCTATCGCGTCATCGAATCGCTCACCACCGAGGTCGGCCCGCGACTGCCCGGCAGCGAGGCCGATGCACGCGCGGTCGCCTGGGCGGAGAAGAAGTTCCGCGAACTCGGTTACGACAAGGTCTGGCTCGAACCGGTGACGTTCCCGAAGTGGGAGCGCCGCAGCGAGAGCGCGCAGGTGCTCGGCGCGAATGCGCAGCCATTGAAGATCACCGCGCTCGGCGGCAGCCCCGCCGGCACGGTCGAGGCCGAGGTGGTGCGTTTTCCGGACCTCGCCTCGCTCGAGGCTGCAGCGGACGGGTCTCTGGCAGGCAAGATCGCGTTCGTCGATTACGAGATGCAGCGTGCACGCGACGGCAGCGGCTACGGCCCGGGCTCGCGCGTGCGCAGCCGCGGCCCGTCGACCGCGATCGGCAAGGGTGCGATCGGTTTCCTGATGCGCTCGGCGGGCACCGACTCGCACCGCAATCCGCACACCGGAATTACCCGCTTCGACGAAGGCCTGACGCCGGTGCCGTCGGCCGCGCTGTCGGTGCCGGACGCGCAGCAGCTTTCGCGCCTGCTCGCGCTCGGCCCGCAGCGCGTGCGCCTGGCGATCGATGCCGGCTGGAACGGCACCGCCACCTCGCACAACGTGATCGGCGAGATCACCGGCTCGAAGGCGGCCGGCCGCGGCAAGCCACAGGAAGTGGTCGTGATCGGCGGGCATCTGGATTCCTGGGACCTCGGCACCGGCGCGGTCGACGATGGCGCAGGCATCGGCATCACGATGGCCGCCGGCGCGCTGATCGGCCAGTTGCCGAAGCCGCCGGCGCGCACGGTCCGCGTGATCGCGTTCGCGAACGAGGAGCAGGGCCTGCACGGCGCCAAGGCGTACGCGGAGAAATACGCCAAGGACATCGCGCGCCACCAGATCGGCGCCGAGAGCGATTTCGGCGCCGGGCGCATCTACGCGTTCGCGACGTCCGCCCCGCCGCATGCGAAGGCGGCCGAGGCGCGGATCGCGCAGGCGCTTGCGCCGCTGGGCATCGAGCACACCCCCGGCAAGGGCGGGCCGGGCCCGGACATCGGCCCGCTGGTCGAGCGTGGGCTGACCTGGGCGAACCTGCGCCAGGACGGCACGGACTATTTCGACCTGCACCACACGCCCGACGACACGTTCGACAAGATCGACCCGAAGGCGATCGCGCAGAACGTCGCCGCGTATTCGGTGTTCGCCTACCTGGCTGCGGCGGCCGAGGGCGATTTCGGCAGCGCGCCGAAAGCCCCGGCGCCCGAGGCGGCGAAGTAAGCCCGTCGAGCCATCTCGGCCCGGCCGCGACATCGCCGCGATCATGCGCGGCGGTTTCGCCGCCGCCCGGGCCGGGTAAGCTTGGCCGATGATCCGACAGCGCTATGACGAAGCCGGTGGCGTCTCGGTCGATCCGGTCACCGCGTTGTACCGGCTCGGCGCAGGCGGCCCGAACCTGCCCACCGTGCTTTCCGCGGCGTCCGCGACCGGTCGCCGCGTCGCGCTGCTGCACATCGACGTCGACCGCTTCCGCGCGATCAACGAAAACATGGGCGAACTGGTCGGCGACCAGGCGCTCGCGGCGATCGCGCAGCGCATGCACAAGGCGATGCCGAGCGGCAGCTGGCTGTGGCGGCTGGGCAGCGACGAGTTTCTGGCGGGCATCGGCTACCGCCACGAGGAACCCGACGGCAGCGTGCTGGCCGAACGGCTGCGCGACGCGTTCGAAACCCCGCTTTCAATCCCGCCGTATACGCTGCCGATTACCTTGTCGATCGGGATCGCCGTCTACCCCGACCATGCGCAGGACGCGGCCGCGCTGCTGGCGACCGCCGAGCATGCGATTCGCCGGGCGAAACACGAAGGCCCGAACGGCATCGGCCTGTTCTCGATAGACAGCGCCACGCACAGCAATGGCGACGACCTCTCGCGTCGCTTCGTCGAGGCGATCGCGAACAGCGAGTTCCGGCTTTTCCACCAGCCGGTGGTGAACGCGCACGACGGCAGCATTTCCGGCTTCAGCACCGTGCTGCGCTGGCAGACCGAACACCAGGGTCTGCTGCGGCCGAACCGCTTCCTGCAGCTGGTCGAGCGCGTCGGCCTGTCGGCGCGCGTGGGCTACTGGGTGGCCGAAAGCGCGATGCGCCAGCTGGCCCAGTGGCGCGAACAGGGCATCGACTACCTGACGATGTCGGTGCACCTGGCCAGCCCGATGCTGACCCGGCCCGACTGCCTGGACCAGATCGGCGAGTTGCTGCACCGCTTCGGGCTGCCGGGTGAGGCGGTCGAGTTCGAGATCGCCGAAAGCGTGCTGGGCCTCGACGCACGCGATGTCTACGACACGCTGGCCGGCCTGCGCCGGCTCGGTGCGACGCTGACCGTGCAGGATTTCGGCATGGGCGGGCTGAGCTTCGCGGCGCTGGCGCAGTACCCGCTGGACCGGCTGAAGATCGACCGCAGCTTCATTCACAACGTGGAGAGCGACCCGCGCAGCGCGGCGATCGTGCGCGGCATCATCGCGATGGGCCACCGCCTGGGCATGCGCGTGACCGCGAAAGGCGTGGAGAGCGAGGCCGAACTCGGCTTCCTGCGCCGCAACCACTGCGATTTCTTCCAGGGCTATCTGTTCGCGCCGCCATTGCCGGCCGAGGACCTGGGCGAGCTGATCCGCAAGCGTTTCCTGTTATCGGACACATTCGCCGCGACGCGACCGGAGCGCACGCTGCTGCTGCTCGACGACGAGGAGAACGTGCTGCGCTCGCTGGTGCGGCTGTTCCGCCGCGACGGCTATCAGATCCTCACCGCGAACAGCGTGGCCGAGGCGTTCGACATGCTCGCGAGCAACAGCGTGCAGGTGATCCTGTCGGACCAGCGCATGCCCGACATGAGCGGCACGGAGTTCCTGACCCGAGTGCGCGACCTGTATCCGGATACGGTGCGGATGGTGCTGTCGGGCTACACGGATCTGGCGACGATCACCGAGGCGATCAACCTCGGCGCGATCTACCGCTTTTTGACCAAGCCCTGGAACGACGACGAGCTTCGCGAGCACATCCGCGATGCGTTCCGCGCGCACGAGCGGCGCGCGGCCGGCGACGCCGCGTTCTGACCCGGCTCAGGCGCCGGGCTGGCCGGGCCTGGGCTGCTGCACCGGCAGCACGACGCGGAACGTGCTGCCGAACCCGAGCCGGCTGCTGACCTCGATGCGCCCGTGGTGCTTGGCCACGATGCCGTAACAGATCGCGAGCCCGAGCCCGGTGCCGCGGCCGATCGGTTTGGTGGTGTAGAACGGGTCGAAGATGCGCGCGAGCGATTCGTCGGGGATGCCGCACCCGCTGTCTGCGATGCTGACCCAGACCTCCTCGTTGTCGACGCCGGTCGCGAGCGTGATCGTGCCGCGCTCGGCGATCGACTGGCCCGCGTTGATCAGCAGGTTCATGAAGACCTGGTTGAGCTCGGACGGATGGCACTCCACCGGCGGGATCTCGCCGTAGTGCTTCTCGAGCCGCACTTTGTACTTGAGGTCGTTCCAGACGATGTTGAGCGTCGAGTCCAGGCCCTTGTGCAGATCGACCGCACGGACCGGCTCGTCGCGGCCGACGTGCGAGAACTCCTTGAGGTCCTGCACGATCTTCGTCACGCGCTCGATGCCTTCGCGCGATTCGTCGAGCAGCTGCGGCAGGTCGCCGACGATGAAGTCGATGTCCAGCCGCTCGCGCATCTGCTGCAGATGCGCCGATGCGGGGTGCTCGGTGCCGAGCTCGCGGCCGTAGGCTTCGACCAGGCTGATCAGCGCGCTGGCGTAATCGCGCAGCGTGCCGAGGTTGGAGTGCACGTAGCCGATCGGGTTGTTGATCTCGTGCGCGACGCCGGCCGCGAGCTGGCCGATCGAGGCCATCTTCTCGGTCTGCAGCAGTTGTTCCTGCGTGCTCGCGAGGCGCCGGTAGGTGCGTTCGAGCTCGTCGTGACGGCTGGTCAGCTCGTGCTCGCGCGCGACGCGCGCGGTGACGTCGTCGAGCACGACGAAGCGGCGCATTTCGTTGCCGCGCTGGCCGCAGTAGGCCGCGACCTGCAGCACGACGCCGCTGGCGGTCGCGACTTCGCCACGCCAGCGACCGATCGTGCACGCCGGTGCCCATGCTTCGGCAGGCAATTGCCGCAGCAGCACGGACGGATCGGGATGTGCGGGGTCGACGCGCGCGGCCAGCGCATGCGCGGCGGCGTTCGCATGGGTGATGCGCAGTTCACCGTCGAGCAGCAGCACGGCGGTGTCGAACACGGACAGGGCCCAGAGCAGGTCGTCGCTCCAGGCCGTGCGCGGTTGTGAAGAAGTCTCTTCGCTCATCCAACTCCGAGACAGCGCGCCTGGGGGCGGGCGCCGGGCTGTCCGGAGGCATCGTACACGCCGGCGGACTCGACGCGGCCGAGATGGCGCAGCGCCCAGTTCACTTCACGCCGCCGACGGGTCAGCAGCACGTGGTTGGCCTGGTTGAGCTCGTTGAGTCGGGTGACGCGGTCGACCGGCGCGACCGCTGGCGTGCCCTGAAGCACGCGCACGGCCGCGAGCTTGGCCTGGGTGGAACGCAGCAGCGCCTCGACGTCGTTCTCGAGCAGTGCGCGACGCTCTTCCTGCAGGGCGTTCTCAAGCTCGTTCAGTGCGTCGGGGGCGATGGCGTTCATTGGGTCAGGGCACGCTCGAAGTCGATCATGCGGTCGGCGACCGCCTGTGCGTCGACGCGATAGCTGCCGTCCGCAAGCGCGGCGCGGATCGCGTTGACACGGCCTACGTCAATGCCGGCGGGCGCAGCGCCGAGCTCGCGCTCGATCGCCTGCAGGCCGGTTGCCTCGCCGGTCAGGCGCAGGCTGTCGGCGGCCGGCGTGGCAGCGATCGGCGCAGTGCGCTCGCCACCGGCACGGACACTCTGCGCAGCGGCGGACGCACCGGTTTCAACCGGTCGCGGCGACATCGCGGCGCCTTCGATCTTGGTCATCACACACTCCTGTTTGCCTCGGACAAGGCAAGTAACGGCGTTGTCCGAAATAACTTTAGGGATCTGTGCGCGACTTCGCGTAACGACGGCATAAGGCCAAAAGTGACGCGTTTGGGCCAGCCGGGCGCAACCCGAATCCTTGTGACGGCAATAACTTAGGCGGCGACGGCCCCGCTGCCGCGCCGACTGCGTCACCGGCATCGATGCCGTGCTGACGGTTGGCGTCTGTGTGAACAGGTTCATCGGCCGTTTACCGGACAATCTCGACCACGCCCGGCGCGCTGAGCCGGCCACGGACGATGCGTCGGGACTCGACGTTCTCGGCCGACACGGTGCCGCCTGCGCCCGCCGGCCCGAGCGCACGACCGGCCATGCGCACCTCGACACCCCCAATGCGCGTCAGCAGCACGACCGGATCACCGCGTCGCAGCGGCGGACCCTGCATGACGTCGGCCGTGGTCAGTGCCGCCCCCGCGGCAAGCGACTTCGACGGCGTCATTCCGATCACCTGCGCCGGATCGCTGAACCCGGGCGATGCGGCCTGTCCGAGGTCGCGACGCTGCACGGTGAGCTGGTCGGCAGTGATCGGCTGGCCGGCGCGGACCGGCCCACGCAGCACCACGACATCGGCCTCGCGGCGAACGCGCACCGGCACGTAGAGTTTCCAGCCGGGCGCATCCGGGCAACGCACCTGCGCGGTCTGCGCCCCCGTCGCGACCGCCTGCAACGGCTGGCTGCAGCGGGCAAAGCGCACGCCCGCGCCCAGCGTCGCCTGCGCATTCGCGGCGTCCGCACCGAGCGCGGCGATCGCGGTGGCGCGGATGTCCTCGACCGGATGCGTCGCGGTCGCGTCGGCGACGCCCGTGGCCGCCATCAGCGCGAATGCCAGCGGGTAGCGCGACAGTGGATGGATGAGAGCAAGCAGGGCCATGCAGAAGGCTAGGCAAGGCGCATGCCTGAGGCCGGCAAGAGGGGACGACGGCGCCCGGCGCAGGCCATTGGGCCACGGTCGCAGTTCGGGGCCGGCGGGGGCCCCCGCCCTCAAGCTTGCCCAGCCGCCGCCGACAACGCCGGCATGAGCCGAGATCTGCTTGACCGAATCGACCAACGAACCCGCCTGGCTGGCCACAACCGGCTCGCGTTGCTGCTGTTCCGGCTTGGAACGCGTCAGCTTTTTGGCGTCAACGTGTTCAAGGTGCAGGAAGTGCTGCAACGCCCTGCCCTGTTCCGGCTGCCGCAGCTGCCGGCGGCGTTCGCAGGCGCGGCCGATGTCCGCGGGCGCACGGTGCCGGTACTGGACCTCGCCCGCGCGATCGGCCACCTGAGCGACACCGGCGAGCCGCGCTACCTCGTGGTGACCGAGTTCAACCGCTCGGTGCAGGGCTTTCTGGTATCGGGCGTCGAGCGCATCGTCAACATCGCGGTTGCCGACATCCACCCGCCGCCGGAACTCGGCAGCGAGAACAATTACCTGACCGCGGTGACGCGGCACCAGGGCGAGCTGATCCAGCTGATCGACGTCGAGAGCGTGCTGGCCGAGTCGGCCCCGCGCGAGACCGATGCACTTCCGCTGGCTCCCATTTCGGTGCCTGCGAACGTGCAGCGCGAAGTGCTGGTCGTCGACGACTCGCGCGTGGCGCGCAACCGCATCCGCTGGGTGCTCGAGCAGCTCGGCCTCAGCGCCACGCTGCTGTCCGACGGCCGCCAGGCACTCGATCACCTGCAGCAGATCGCACAGAGCGGCACGCGCCCGCAGGAGCGCTACGCGATGGTGATTTCCGACATCGAAATGCCTGCGATGGACGGTTACACGCTGACGACGGAAATCCGTCGTGATCCCATGCTCAACGATATGTTCGTGCTGCTGCACACCTCACTGTCGGGCGTGTTCAACCAGGCGATGGTCGAGCGCGTGGGCGCGGACGACTTCGTGCCGAAGTACTCCGAGCGCGAGCTCGCCGACCGCATCACCACGCGCCTCGCCGCGCTGGCCTGACCGGCAACACGCGATCCGGCCCGCCCAGGGCCACGCACAGGCATCCACGGCCGGCCAGCCAGCGCCGGCCCGCCGCTCTGCAGTGGTGCACGGCCACGACCCGTGCACCGCCTCGTGTTGCGCGCCCCCTCGATCGGTAATCACCGCGACGCACTCCCGTCACCCCGCTGCGGCGCGGACGCTCATTTGCAGCCGATCCGACCCCAGCCCGCCTGACAACGCCACGGCCGTGCTGGCACGGCGCTTGCCTTGACCTCGCGAGACTTTCCGCGGGAGCGGGCGATGAGCGATTCACTGACAGGCAAGAACTTTCTCGGCATCCACGGCACTGCGCTTGCGCTGCGCGAGCAGCGGCTGCAGTTGCTGGCGGCCAACCTCGCCAATGCCGACACCCCGGGCTTCAAGGCCCAGGACCTCGACTTCAACACCGCACTGAATGCGGCGCTGCAGCCCGGCGCCGCTGCGGCCGGCGGCGATGCAATCAACACCGCGGTCGGCGCCGCCCAGTTCGCGCGCACCACGGTGCAACCCAGCCTCGACGGCAACACCGTCGAAGGCGAGCGCGAGAACGCCGCATTCGCGCAGGCCGCGCTCGAGTACCGCGCCTCGATGTCGTTCGTCGAGTCCAAGGTCCGGTCGATGCTGACCGCGATCACCGGCCAGTAAGGGATCTCCCATGAGCAGCCTGCCCATCTTCGACGTCGCCGGTTCGGCGATGACCGCGCAATCGGTGCGCCTGAATACCGTCGCCAGCAATCTGGCAAACGCGAACTCGATCGCCGGCGCGCCCGATGCGGTCTACCGCGCGAAGCAGCCTGTGTTCTCGGCCGAAGCCGTCGGTGCCGACCCGGCTCTGAACGGCGTGAAGATCACCGAGGTACGCGAGAGCGAGGCCGCGCCGATCAAACGCTACGAGCCCAGCCATCCGCTTGCCGATGCGCAGGGCTATGTATACGCGCCCGACATCGATCCGGTCGCGCAGATGGTCGACATGATCTCCGCCTCGCGCAGCTACCAGGCGAACGTCGAGGTGTTCAACACCGCCAAGGAATTGGCGAACGCGACTTTGATGATGGGCAAGTAATGCACGTGCCCACCTTTCCACCTGACGCACCGGGGTGCGCATGACCACGATCACCAACAACAGCGACGCACTCGCGTCGCTCGGGCTCGCCGCGCCGCAGAACAAGCGCTCGGGTGACATGGGCCAGGCCGACTTCCTGCGCCTGATGACCGAACAGCTCAAGAACCAGGACCCGCTCAAGCCGCTGGAAGGCTCGCAGTTCCTCGGCCAGCTCGCACAGTTCTCGACCGTGCAGGGCATCGAGAACATGCAGAAATCCCTCGGCGCGGTTGCCAGCGTGATGGAGTCCGACCAGACCCTGCGCGCCGCCGCGCTGGTCGGGCACGACGCGCTCGTCGACGCCTCGACGGTGTCGCTGCAGGCCGGTGCCGGCGTGCGTGGCGAGATCGTCGCGCAGGGCGCGGGCCCGGTGCAGGTCGACATCGTCGATGCCGGCGGCCAGGTCGTGCAGCGCATGACCGTCAACTCGCCCGGCGCGGGCAATGTCCCGTTCGCCTGGGATGGCAACACCGCGAACGGCAGCGCCGCCCCCGCCGGCCGCTACACCGTGCGCGCTGCCGCCGGCAGTGGCGCCGATGCCGAAGCACTCGATGTCCGTGTCGCCGCGCGCGTGGACAGCGTCTCGATCGAGGCGACCGGCCTCGTCCTCAACCTCAACGGACTCGGCAGCCATCCGCTGTCCGCGGTCCGCCGCATCGGCTGAGCCGCTGCGCCCCCGACACCCAGGAGCCCATCATGAGTTTCCGTATCTCGCTCAGCGGTATGAACGCGGCCTCGTCCGACCTCAACGTCACCTCGAACAACATCGCCAACGCGAACACCACCGGTTTCAAGGAGTCGCGCGCCGAGTTCGCCGACGTGTTCGCAGTCTCGGCCTACGGCGGTTCGCAGAACGCGATCGGCGCCGGTGTGCGCCTTGCGAAAGTGGCGCAGCAGTTCGGCCAGGGCAATATCGACTTCACCGGCAAGACGCTGGACATGGCGCTGTCGGGCCGTGGCTTTTTCACGCTGTCGAACCAGGGCGCGCAGGTCTACTCGCGCGCCGGCAACTTCGGTGCCGATCGTGATGGCTTCGTCGTCAACCCGGCCGGGCATCGCCTGCAGGTCTACGCGCCCACCCCCTCGGGCGTGGGCTTCGACACGGGCCGCATGATCGACCTGCGCCTGTCGACGAACGACTCCCCGCCGCGGGCGACGTCGTCGATCGACGTGCTGACCAACCTGCCGGCGAACGCGACGCCTCCGACGATCACCCCGGTCGATCCGAACGATCCGGTGACCTATAACCACACCACGTCGCTGACCGTGTACGACTCGCTCGGTGCGTCGCACAGCCAGTCGATGTACTACGTCAAGACCGCCAATCCGAACGAGTGGCAGGTGCATACCTACATCGACGGCAACGCGATCGGTGCCCCGCAGACGCTGCAGTACTCGGGCACCGGTGCGCTGGTTGCGCCGGCCACTGGCCGCCTCGCCCTGCCTCCGTACGATCCGGGCAACGGCTCGGTGCCGATGAACATCACGCTGGAACTCGGTGATTCGACGCAGTACGGCGAGCGTTTCGCCGTGGCTTCGCTGTCGCAGGACGGCTACACCACCGGTCGCCTGAGCGGCGTGGAAGTCTCGGCCGAGGGCATCGTCAGCGCGCGCTACACCAACGGCGTGTCCACGCCGCTGGGCCAGGTGGCACTGACCAGCTTCGCCAATCCGCAGGGCCTGACCTCCCAGGGCGACAACGTGTGGTCCGAGAGCTTCGAGTCGGGCCAGGCGCGCCGCGGCGCGGCCGGCTCGTCCGACTTCGGCTCGGTGCAGGGCGGCGCGCTCGAGGCGTCGAACGTCGACATGACGGCGCAGCTGGTCAACATGATCACCGCGCAGCGCAACTTCCAGGCGAACGCACAGATGATCTCGACGCAGGACCAGATCACCCAGGCCGTGATCAACATCCGCTGACGACACGCTGCATCGCCCGCACGCGGGCGACAGACGCAAAGCCGCACCCGCCGGGGTGCGGCTTTTTTATTGCGTGCGCGACGCGGCGTGCGCGCCGCGATCCCGGCACCGTGGCGGGAAGCCGGCACGGCCGCGGCACGCGGCTTGCACCGCTTCGGGCAACGCCATTGGCGAACACCCGTGGACCCGCATGACCGACCGTGCCCTTTATGTCGCGATGACCGGTGCAAGCGCCACGCTGCGCGCACAGACATCGGTATCGCACAACCTCGCCAACACCGACACCGTCGGATTCCAGGCCACGATGAGCGGTACCGTGGCCGCGCCTATCGATGGCGAAGGCCACCGCACGCGCGTCAACGCCGGCTTTGAAAACCTCGGCGTCAGCGCCGCGCGCGGCCAGGTGATGACCACCGGCGGTCCGCTCGATGTCGCGCTGCATGAAGGCCGCTGGCTGGCCGTGCAGGCCACCGACGGCACGACCGCCTACACGCGCGCCGGCAATCTGCAGGTCACCCCGAACGGGCTGCTGACCACGCGCAGTGGCCTGCCGGTGCTCGGCGCCGATGGCGCGCCGGTCGCGGTTCCGCCGAATGATTCGATCAGCATCGCCAGCGACGGCACGATCTCGATCGTGCCGCAGGGCCAGCCGGCCTCGACGATCGCAGCCGCCGGCACGATCGGCGTCTTCCAGGCGACCCAGCCGCAGCTGGTGCGCGGCGACGACGGCCTGTTCCGCCCGGCCCCTGGCACCGCACCGGCGCTCGCAACCGGACCGTCGCTGATCCCCGGCGCACTCGAAGGCAGCAACGTCGAGGCGACCACGGCGCTGGTGTCGATGATTGAGCTTTCGCGCCAGTTCGAAATGCAGGTACGCGTCTTGCACACCTCCGACGAGAACGCCCGTTCGGCGAACTCGCTGCTGTCCTCGCGCTGATTTTCCAGCGCCCGCCCACCGCACATGACTGAAACAGGATCACCGCCATGACCCAGGCTCTGTGGATTGCCAAAACCGGCCTCGATGCGCAGCAGACGCGCATGGCGGTCACGTCCAATAACCTCGCCAACGTCAACACCGCAGGCTTCAAGCGGGACCGCGCGAGTTTCGAGGACCTGCTGTACCAGACCGTACGCCAGCCCGGCGGCGCGACCAGCGAGCAGACCCAGCTTCCGACCGGCCTGCAGGTTGGCACCGGCGTGCGCGTGTCGGCGACCGCCAAGAGCTTCGCGCAGGGCAACCTGGCGCAGACCGGCAACGCGCTCGACGTGGCGATCAACGGCCGCGGCTTTTTCGAAGTGCTGATGCCCGACGGCAGCACCGCGTATACGCGTGACGGCAGCTTCCAGATCAATGCGCAGGGCGAACTGGTCACGAACCAGGGCTACGCCGTGCAGCCCGGCCTGCAGATTCCCGAGGGCGCGCAGAGCGTGACGATCGGCGCCGACGGCACGGTCAGCGTGCAGGTGTCCGGACAGCCCGAGCCGGTCCAGGTCGGCGCGCTGACGCTGGCCGACTTCGTCAATCCCGCGGGCCTGCAGGCCAAGGGCGAGAACCTCTACGTCGAAACCGGCGCCAGCGGCCCCGCCCAGAGCGGTGCACCGGGCCAGGGCGGCGCGGGCCTGCTGATCCAGGGCTCGCTCGAAGGCTCGAACGTCAACGTGGTCGAAGAGCTGGTGTCGATGATCGAAACCCAGCGGGCATACGAGACCAACGCGAAGGCGATCTCGACCACCGACCAGATGCTCGCTTACCTCAACAACAACCTGTGATCGCTGCGATGAGCCGTTCTCCGCTGCAGTTCGCCCGTTGCATGCTCGTCCTGGCAGTGGCGCTGGCCGCCCTGCCCGGCTGCGCCACCGTCGGTGCGCTGCAGGGCGACGTCAAACCGTTCGCGCCGGTGCCGAAGGCGCCGGGCACGCATGCGGTCGTCGCTGCGCAGCAGGCGGCCGCGGGTGGATCGATCTATGGCGCCGCGAACACCGGCGCCGCGTCGAGCGGCTCGATCTACGCTGCGTCGCAGGGCCCGCGCCTGCGTCTGTTCGAAGACAACAAGGCGCGCGACGTCGGCGATCTGCTGACGATCGTGCTGGTGGAAAGCACCGAATCGCGCACTCGGGCCAACACGGCGGTCACCAAGGACGCGGGCGTGGGCATGGGGGTGCCGAACATTGCCGGCTCGTCGGTGACCTACAAGGGCCGCAACATCCTGCAGGCCGAAGTCGAAGGCAGCCGCGAGTTCGCGGGCGGCGGCGTGTCGACGCAGAGCAACGAGCTGGCGGGCGACATCACCGTCACCGTGGTGCAGCAGATGCCGAACGGCAACCTGCTCGTGCGCGGCGAAAAGATGATGCGCCTGAACCAGGGCGACGAGCTGGTGCAGGTGCAGGGCGTGGTGCGCCCGGCCGACATCGGCCCGGATAACCGCATCGCATCCAACCGCATCGGCGATGCGCGCATCGTCTATGGCGGCAAGGGCACGCTCGCGCGTTCGAACGCGATGGGCTGGCTGGGCCGCTTCTTCAATTCCGCGCTGTTCCCGTACTGAGGCTTCGCCATGCGCCGTTTTTCCGTCGTGCTCGCCGCGTTCGCGCTGGCATTTACCGCGCTGCCGGCTTCGGCCGAGCGCATCAAGGACCTCGCGCAGGTCGCCGGTGTGCGCGGCAATCCGCTGGTCGGTTACGGCCTGGTGGTCGGCCTGGACGGT
Source organism: Lysobacter korlensis (assembly GCF_042434515.1). NCBI lineage: Bacteria > Pseudomonadati > Pseudomonadota > Gammaproteobacteria > Lysobacterales > Lysobacteraceae > Lysobacter > Lysobacter korlensis. The sequence goes on along the minus strand of NZ_JBHLTG010000001.1, from coordinate 983,531 downwards.
TCGGGTGACCGCACCAGCCAGACGCCGTTCACCGTGCAAAGCATGAAGGCGATGCTCGAACAGCTCGGCGTCACGATTCCGCCGGGCGTGAACCCGCAGCTCAAGAACGTCGCGGCGGTGGCGATCCACGCCGAACTGCCGGCGTTTGCGAAGCCGGGCCAGACCATCGACGTGACGGTCTCCTCGATCGGCAACGCCGGCAGCCTGCGCGGCGGCAGTCTGCTGATGGCGCCGCTCAAAGGCGCCGACGGCCAGGTCTATGCGATCGCGCAGGGCAGCCTCGTGGTCAGCGGCTTCGGCGCGCAGGGCCGCGACGGCTCGCGAATTTCCGTCAACGCACCGAACGGCGGCCGCATCCCGAGCGGCGCGATCGTCGAGCGCGCGGTGCCCGGCGCCGCGCCCGGCGGCAGCGTCACGCTGAACCTGCACCAGAACGACTTCACCACTGCCGCGCGCATCGTGTCGGCGGTCGACGCGGCATTCGGCGCCGGCCACGCGAAGGCGCTGGACGGCGTCACGATCGAGATCACCCCGCCGGCCGGCGACCGCATCGCGTTCCTGTCCAAGCTCGAATCGCTGGACATCAGCCCGGGCGCATCGGCGGCGAAGGTCATCGTGAATTCGCGAACCGGCACGGTGGTCATGGGCGGCAGCGTCACGGTGATGCCGGCGGCGGTCGCCCACGGCTCGCTCACCGTCACGGTCAGCGAGACATTCAACGTCGACCAGCCCAATCCGCTGACGGGCGGCGCCACGGTGGTGACGCCGCAGTCCACCGTTACCGCGAACGCCGACGGCAGCCGCATGTTCATGTTCGAAGGCGGCACGTCGCTCGAGGCGATCGTGCGCGCGGTCAACGCGGTCGGCGCGGCGCCGGGCGACATCGTGGCCATCCTCGAGGCACTCAAGCGGGCAGGCGCGCTGCGTGCCGAACTTGAAGTGATCTGACTCCCATACAGCGCCCGGCTCACTGCAGTCCGCGCGCTCGCTGCCGATAACCCCCTCATGCAAGTCTCCGTCGTCCCGAGCATCACGCCATCACCGAGGGCCGCAGGTCGGCAGCGGCGTGCGCGTGTTGCCCGGGCCGGCGCCCTTCTGCCGGCCGGCACGGCGCAGCTGCGGCCGCGCCGGCAAGCCGTCGCGGTGGCTCCCACGCTTGCGGCACGTGGCTTGCACCGGAGCTGACATGTACCTGCGATCCGTCACCCCGCTGCCACTGACCCCATCGACCGAGACGCCACGCGCCCGGATGGAAGAAGCCGCGCGCGAGCTGGAAACCCAGTTCGCGCACATGCTGATCAAGTCCATGCGCTCGACCACCGGCGGCGACCCGCTCGGCGGCAACAACACCACGTACCGCGAGATGTACGACCAGCAGCTCTCCAAGGAGCTGACCAAGGGCCGTGGCCTGGGCCTGGCGCCGGTGATCATGCGTCAGCTCGAACGCAGCACCGCACCGGTCCCGGCGGCACTGCCGGCCGGCCCGATGCCGCTGCGGCTGCCGGCCTCGCCGATGTCGATGTCGATCGCGCTGCCGAGCTCTGGCGGCCTGAACCTCGCAGTGCCGGGCAACGGCGCGGTTTCGCTCGCGCCGACCACCAGCGGTGTCTCGATCCAGGCGCCGGTTGCCGCGCCGCCGCTGCCCGCGATGCCGAAGGCCGCGCCCCCGGGCGGCGTGGCCTGTGACCCGACCACCCCGCTCGACTGCAGCAGCCCCGAAGCGTTCGTACGCTCGATCTGGCCGCATGCGCAGAAGGTCGCCGCCGAACTCAAGGTGCCGGCCAAGGCGCTGGTCGCCCAAGCCGCGCTCGAGACCGGCTGGGGCCGGCGTCTTGCAGGCGGCAATGGCCAGGCGACCTCGCACAACCTGTTCGGCATCAAGGCGACCGGTCGCTGGCTCGGAGAGAAGGTCGTCTCGGGCACGCACGAGTTCGTCAACGGCGTGCGCAAGAACGTGCGTGATGCGTTCCGTGCGTATGGATCGGCCGGCGAGAGTTTCAACGATTACGCGCGCCTGATCAGCGGCAGCCGGTATGCGGCGGCCCGCGGCACCGGCGACGACGTCCACGGCTTCGCAAGCGCACTGCAGAAAGCCGGCTATGCGACGGACCCGTCGTACGCCGCCAAGATCAGCGCGATCGCAAACGGCGCCACCCTCAATCGCGCGTTGGCCGGCCTGCCCGGCGTCACACCCAAGGGATAAATGATGAGCAGCGTGCTCTCCACCGGTACTTCTGCCCTGCTCGCGTTCCAGCGCGCACTCAGCACCGTCGGTCATAACGTCGCGAACGCGGCAACCCCCGGCTACAGCCGCCAGCGCGTCGAACTCGCTTCGCGGCCCGGCACCGCGGTCACGGGTCTGCAGATCGGCTCGGGCGTCGAAGTCGCGAAACTGCAGCGCCTCGCGGACGGGCTGGTGTTCGCCCGCCAGGTCGACAGCAGCGGCGAAATGGGCCGGCTGCAGCAGGTCTCGTCGCTTGCCGGCCGCGTGGACGCGCTGCTGACCGACCCCGCGACAAGCCTTTCGCAGCCGTGGTCGGCGTTCTTCTCGGCCGCGCAGGGCGTTTCATCCGAGCCGACCTCGACGGTCGCGCGCACGGCGATGCTCGACACTGCCGAACAGCTTGCCGGCCGCTGGCGCTCGCTTGATTCGCAGCTTTCGCAGATGGGCAGCGAAACCAACCAGCGCATGATCACCCAGGTCTCCGAGGTCAACCGCCTCAGTGGCGAGATCGCGAAATACAACCTCGACATCGTCGCCGTCGGTGGCAACGCCGCGCCCGACCTGCTCGACGCCCGTGCGCAGCGCATCGATCAGCTCGCCCGCCTCGTCGGCGCCCAGACGGTGCCGCAGGACGACGGCTCGCTCAACGTATTCACCGGGGGCGGCCAGCCGGTCGTGCTCGGCACGAAGGTGTCGTCACTCGCGACAGTGCCGGACCCGTACCGCCCCGATCGCCTGCAATTCGCACTCGCCGGCCCGAACGGCACGGTGCAGTTGCCCGCCGGCAGCGTCTCGGGCGAGATCGGCGGCCTGCTCGAATTCCGCGACCGCGTGCTGGACCCGGCGCGCGCCGAGCTCGGCCGCCTGGCGACCGCATTCGCGACCACGTTCAACCAGGTCCAGAGCGGGGGCATCGATTCGGCCGGCAATCCGGGCGCGAACCTGTTCTCGCTGCGTGCGCCGACCGCCGAGCCGCACTCGTCCAACACCGGCAATGCCGCATTCAGCGCCAGCGTCGCCGATGTCGGCGCGCTGCAGTCGCCGGACCTCGTGCTGCGCTTCGACGGCTCGGCCTGGAGCGCGAATCGCGCCGACACGGGCGCCGCAGTCGCGATGACCGGCGCCGGCACGTCGGCCAACCCGTTCCGCGTCTCCGGCCTGAGCCTCACGGTGGCCGGCACGGCGGGCGCGGGTGACCGCTTCGCACTGAACCCGACCTCGGGCGCGGCCAGCGGCATGCAGCTGGTGATGCGTGACCCGGGCGGCATCGCCGCGGCATCGCCCGTGCAGGGCCGCGCCGACACCACCAACCTCGGCACGGCGCGCGTGCTCAATACGCAGGTCACCGATCCGGCTGCGTTCCAGGGCTTTTCGGGCGCGACGGTCGAATTCATCGATGCCACCCAGTACACCGTCGACGGCGCCGGTCCGTTCCCGTACTCGTCCGGGGCACCGATCGCGAGTGGCGGCTGGTCGCTGTCGCTCGAAGGTGCACCGGCGGCCGGAGACACGTTCACGCTCTCGCCCACGCCACCGCGCTCGGCCGACAACGGCAATGCGCGCGCCATGGCCGCGCTGGACAAGCGCCGCATGCTCGACAGCGGCAACACCAGCGTCGTCGAAGGCATGGGCCAGCTGACCGCGCGTGCCGGCAGCCAGGCCCGCCACGCCGAGCTGTCGCTCGAAGCGCAGCAGGCGATCCACAACCAGGTCGTCGCCGAACGCGAATCCGTGTCGGGCGTGAACCTCGATGAAGAAGCCGCCGACCTGCTGCGTTATCAGCAGGCCTACCAGGCCGCCGCGCAGGTCATCGCGACCGCCGACAGCCTGTTCCAGTCCCTGATCGGAGCGATCCGCCGATGACCCTGAGAATCTCCACCGCCTCCCTGCATGCGCAGGGGCTGCAAGGGCTGCTGAAGCGGCAGTCCGATGTCGCCCGTACCCAGCAGGAAATGGTCACGGGCAACAAGCTCACGCGCGCCGCGCAGAACCCCAGCGGCGCCGCGCAGGCCCAGCGCATCGACCATGCGGTCGCCATGCTCGACGGCTTCGAGCGCAACGCCAGCCTGCTGCAGAGCCGGCTCGAGCAACAGGAGTCCGCACTCAGCGATTCCGGCGACCTGCTCGGCCGCGCGCGCGATCTCGCAGTGCAGGCGAACAACGCATCGCTGTCGTCGGACGACCGCCGCATGGTCGCGCTCGAAATCCGCCACCTGCGCACTGAGTTGCTGTCGGTTTCCAACCGCGAGGACGGCACCGGCCGTGCGCTGTTCGCCGGCCGCGTCGATGGCGTGCGTCCGTTCATCGAATCGGGCGGCACCGTCAGCTATGCCGGCGACGATGGCCGCAACATGCTCGACGTCGGCCCCGACCTCGCGCTTGCCGATGCCGAGCCCGGCAGCGACGTGTTCATGCGCGTTCGCACCGGCGACGGCACGGTACGCGGCAGCGCCGCATCGACGAACGCGGGCAACGTGGTGATGCAGGGCGCCAAGGTGGTCAACTTCGCCACCTGGGCCGGTGCGCCGATGCGCATCGAATTCACCGCGCCCGACGCATACCGCATCGTCGACTCCGGCGGCGCGGTGCTGAGCACCGGTGCGTATACCAGCGGCGAGTCGATCGCGTTCGGTGGCGTGCAGACGCGTTTGAACGGCACCCCGGCCGTCGGCGATACCTTCACGCTCGAACCGGCACCGACGCGTGACGTGTTCGCGACGCTGGAGCAACTGGCCGATGCACTCGACATGCCGGTCGCCTCCGATGCCGAGCGTGCGCGCCAGAGCAACCTGATCGGCGATGCGCTCGGCGATATCAGCACAGCGCAGAACCATGTGCTCGGCCTGCGTGCCGGCACGGGCGCCCGCCTCGGCGCGATCGACGAGGCCGGACATCAACGCGAAGCGCAGAACGAATCGCTCCGCACCAACCTGTCCGACCTGCGTGACGTCAACTACGCCGAAGCCACAAGCCGACTCAGCCTGCAGCTGACCGCGATCGAAGCCGCGCAGCGCACCATGCTGCGCGTGCAGCAACTGTCGCTGTTCGACCGCCTGGGCTGATCACCGCGCACGCCGCACCATGCGGCTGCGTACAGCCCGCGATAGCACGCAATGGCCGCCCTCGGCGGCCACGACGGGGCGCAAAAGCCCGGTAATCGCGCCCGAAACGCGACTGATCGCGCGGATCATGTTCACCCGCTTTTGCATCGCCGCTTGCTGACATGCCAGCCAGGAAGTCGAGCCTGTCACGGCCTCGACATGGCGGCAGCCTATGGATCACCCCACCGCGGGGGCGTGCATGCGCAACCCTCGGCCAATGCGACGGATCACCGCAGCACTCGCCTGTGCGCTGATATCGCCGCTTGCCGCCGCGTCGGGTGCTGCGCTGCCGGGCATGCGCGGGGACGCCTACGGATGGGTCGCGGTCGCCGCCATCGCCACGGTGTTGATTGTCGGGCTCGAGTACGCCCATCGCCGCCCGCGCGTGCGCAATCGCATCGCCCGTGGCGATCGCAGCCTGCGGCTGTTGATCCTCGCGGTCGTCGTGCTGTTCGTCGGCGGCGTGATCGCGAACCTGTTCTTCTCGCTGCGCAATACGCACCAGACGCTGCTTGCCGAAGCGCGCGACGACACCGCCAACCTCGCGCTCGCCGTGCAGCAACAGCTGGCCGGCCTGATCGATGACGTTGATTTCTCGATGTCGATCGTGGCGCGCAGCGCACCTGCGCAGGCGTCCCCCGGCACTGCCGAGGCCGCCGTCGCTGACGAAATGCTGACAGGCGCGGCAAGTCACCTGCCGGCGGTGCAGGCGATGTGGGTGATCGACGCGGGCGGCCGTATCGCCCATCGCAGCCGTGACATGCCGCATCGCGCGGAGCTGGCCACGCAAGGACACCTGCAGCTGCACCGGCAGCGCGACACCGACACACTCGCGTTCGGACGCCCGATGCCGGACGGACGGGGCCGGTGGTTCATCCCGGTGAGCCGCCGCATCGAGCGGCCGGACCGGCGCTTTGCGGGCATGGTCGTCGCAGCGCTGCGCCCGGATTACATCGCCCGCCAGACCAGCGCGCTCGACCTCGGACGCGAGGGCGTGGCGGTGCTGATGAGCATCGACGGTGTGGTCATGCAGCAGGCCCCGCTGCCACCGGCGATGGTGGGCCGGCCGATAGAACCGACGCCGCGTTTCATCGCGCTTGCGCGCCGCTCCGATACCGGCAGCTACCGCACCGCGCACCCGTTCGACGGCATCGACCGCATCATCAGCTACCGTCGCCTGCCGGGTCGGCCGCTGGTGGTGCTCGCCGGCGTCGGCGTCAACGAGGTGCTGGCCCCCTGGCGACAGACCGCGGCGACCTACATCGCCGGCTCGCTGCTGCTGCTCGTGCTGTTGACTCTGCTCGGTGTGCGCCTGTGGCGCGAACTGCAGCGTCGCGCCGAGCAGCAGGCATTGATCGCGCGCCTGGAGCGCACGCGCCGGCTGCAGGGCGGGATCAGCTCGCTGATCGTGCGCGCCACTACGCGCAGTGAACTGTTCGAAGGCACCTGCGACGCGGCGGTGCGGCACGGCCGGCTTGGTGCAGCATGGATCGACATGGTCGATCCGGCGACCGGAACACTGAGCACCGTAGCGTCGGCCGGCAAGGACGCGGGCCAGCTGCTTGCCGAGCCCGTCACGCTCAACGACGACGGCAGCGGCATGGCGGTGGAGACGTTCGTTTCCGGCCATACCGTGGTCAGCAACGACCTGACCACGCGCACCGACCGCAGCCCGCGTCGCCAGTGCGCGGTCGCCCTCGGCTACCGGTCCAAGATCACGCTGCCGTTGCTGCGCCGCAATGAGCCGGTGGCCACGCTCACCCTGCTCGCCCGCCCGACCGGTTTTTTCACGGCCGACGAAACGCGCACGCTCGAGCACCTTGCCGCCGACCTATCGCATGCGCTCGATCACCTCGCCGCGGTCGAACGCGTGAACTACCTCGCACTGCACGATGCACTGACCGGCCTGCCGAACCACACGCTGTTCATCGACCGCACCGGGCAGCGCCTGCGCCGCGCTGCCGAAGGCGACCTGCGCTGTGCCGTGGCGAAAATCGACATCGAGCGGTTCCGCCAGATCAACGCGACTGCGGGCCGCGAGGCGGGCGACATGGTGATCCGCCTGATCGCGCAGCGGCTGGCGACCGCGCTGGGCCGGGACGCGGTGCTTTCTCGCCCCGAGCGCGACCACTTCATGTTCCTCATCGACGAGGCCGGCTCCGAAGCGGAGATCGCCTCGGCGGTGCAGAAGGCGCTGCAGGCCTGCAGCGATGTGCCGATGAACGTCGATGGCCAGGCGCTGCACATCTCGGTGCGCGCCGGCGTGTCGCTCTACCCCGATGATGGGCGCGACACCGAGACCTTGGTGCGCAACGCCGAAGCCGCGCTCGCGCGTGCCAAGCACATGCGCGAACGCATGGTGTTCTACGCACCGGCGATGAATGCGCGCGTTGCCGAGACACTCGTGATCGAGAACAAGCTGCGCAGCGCGCTCGAGCGTGGGCAGTTCGTGCTGCACTACCAGCCCAAGTTCGAGGCGCGCAGTGGCGCGCTGTGCGGACTGGAGGCGCTGATCCGCTGGAAGGACCCCGATGAAGACGATCTGATCCTCCCCGCCCGCTTCGTGCCGCTGCTCGAGGAAACCGGCCTGATCCTGCCGGTCGGCGAGTGGGTGATGAACGAGGCACTGCGCGATTACCGCCGCTGGCGCGAGGCCGGCCTGTCGCCGCCGCGCATCGCCGTCAACGTATCGGCGCTGCAGTTGCGCCAGGACTCGTTCACGCGCTCGGTGCGCAGTGCGGTCGGTGGCGACGACCATGCCGAGCGCGGCCTCGAACTCGAGATCACCGAAAGCATGCTGATGACGCGCGTGGAGAGCAACGCCGACAAGCTCGACGCGATCCGCGACATGGGCGTGTCGATTGCGATCGACGATTTCGGCACCGGCTATTCGTCGCTGCAGTACATCGCGCGGCTGCCGCTGGACACGCTGAAGATTGATCGCTCGTTCGTCTCAGGCATGACGCGCAACACGACCGACCGCGAGATCGTCGCCAGCGTGATATCGCTCGCCCACCAACTGCGCCTGAAGGTCGTCGCAGAAGGCGTGGAATCGAACGAGCAGGCGCGACTGCTGCGCCGGCTTGCATGCGATGAAGTCCAGGGTTTCCTGTTCAGTCCGCCGCTGCCACCAGGCCGCGTGGAAGCGTTGATGCGCTCCAGCGGCCGCTGGGACCAGCCCGCGGCGCTGCACTGAACCGCCGCGCGCACCGGTTTGCCTGATCCCGCGGATTGTCCGCCCGCAGCTGCCGGGCCGCTGGCCGGACACATGCCGAGCGTTAGCATCGGCCTCCCCCATCCACGAGCCCACTCCTCGATGAATGTCATTGACCTGCGCAGCGATACCGTCACCCAGCCGACGCCAGCAATGCGCGACGCGATGCTGCGCGCACCGGTCGGCGACGACGTCTACGGCGAGGACCCGACCGTCAATGCGCTGCAGCAGCGGCTTGCGGATGAGCTGGGTTTCGAAGCCGGGCTGTTCGTGCCCAGTGGCACCCAATCGAACCTGCTCGCGCTGATCTCGCACTGCGCACGCGGCGATGAATACCTCGTCGGGATGGACGCGCATACCTACAAGTACGAGGGCGGCGGTGCGGCCGTGCTCGGTTCGATCCAGCCGCAACCGATCATGCATGCCGCCGACGGCACGCTGCCGCTCGACGACGTCGAGCGTGCGATCAAGCCGGTCGATGCGCACTTCGCGCGCTCGCGGTTGCTGTGCCTGGAAAACACATGGCACGGCCGCCCGCTGCCGCTTGCGTACTTCGAGCAGGCGCGGGCGCTATGCGACCGTCGCGGGCTTTCGCTGCACCTCGACGGCGCGCGCGTCTACAACGCCGCGACGGCCTGCGGCGTGCCGGTGCGTGAGATCGCGCGGCATTTCGACAGCGTGTCGGTGTGCCTGTCAAAGGGCCTGGGTGCGCCTGTCGGTTCGGTGCTGCTCGGCACGCAGGCGTTGATCGAGACGGCGATGCGCTGGCGCAAGGTCTGCGGCGGCGGCATGCGCCAGGCAGGCATCCTTGCCGCGGGCGCACTGCATGCCCTCGACCATCACGTTGTGCGCCTCGCCGATGATCACGGCCGCGCCGCGCGGCTCGCCGAAGGCCTGCGCGATGCCGGCGTTACGGTGACCGCACAGCATACCAACATGGTGTTCATCGACGTGCCGGTCGAACGGCTGCCGGCGTTGAAGCAGCAGCTGGACGCGGACGGCATCCGGCTGTCGATCGGCTACACGCCGCTGGTCCGGCTGGTCACCCACCTGGATGTGGACGACGACGGTATCGAGCGCACGGTCGCGGCATTCCGGCAGTTTTCATCGCGGGCCGCTTGATCGCAGGCCCGAGCGTCGCCGCTGTCGCAGGCCTGCGACAGCGCGACTTCGATCACAGGACGGCCGCTTCACCCTGTATCGAGGCAACGCGCGGCCGTTACCGGATACGCAGCCGGATAAACCGGATGTACAGTCCATTGCGGCGCATCCAACGCGCCACCTCCCGCCTCGCTCAAGACCATCGACGCCCATGACCGACCCGGCTCCGTCTGCCAGCCGCGATGACTTCGAAAGCATGTACGAGAAGTACATGCTTCATCATCCGGCCGATATCCGCGCACGCCTGCGGCAGCTGATCGACAAGCGCTGCACGGTGATGGTGCGTGCACCGGGCCAGGAGGACGCGACCACGGCCGCGCTGGCACTCGGCGAGCGCAGCATCTGGTTCGACGTGCCGCGCGACGCCGACCTGACTCCGCGGCTGCAAACCGCGGAAAAACTGCGCTTTGAAAGCGCGATCGAGCGCATCGGCGTGCGCTTCACGACCGGTCCGGCGCGGCTGGGCACCTACGAAGGCCTGCCGGCACTCGAGGTCGACCTGCCCGAAAAGCTCATCCATCTCCAGCGTCGCGATTACGTGCGCCGCGAACCGCTGAGCTCGCTTGGTTGCACGCTCAGCGTGCCTGCCTCCGCCGGCGGCGACCACAAGATCACCGCGCGTATTGCCGACATCGGCGGCGGCGGCCTGGCGGTGCTGACCAGCGACGACGCAGCCCTGCAACCGGCTGTCGGCGACGAGCTCGAGCACGTCGTGCTCGAGCTGCCGGAGGATGGCCCGCTGACCGTGCGCCTGCGCGTGCAGCACGTCGCTAAATTCGAGCAGAACGGGCGCACGGTAATGCGTGCCGGCTGCCAGTTCGTCCAGCTCAGCGCGCAGGACCAGGCGCGGCTGGTGCGCTACGTGATGCACCTCGACCGCCTGCACTCCATTCGCCGGCGCGAACTCGGCAGCTGATCGACTCCCGCTTCGGGTTGCATCATGCAACCCGAAGCGTTCGCACTGCCCGGCCCCGGGCGCGCTGCCTCGTTACGCGACGCGTAACTCCAACGTCCCGTATCGCGCGCTCCACACCGCATGTCGCATGTCGCATGTCGCATGTCGCATGTCGCATGTCGCATGTCGCAGCCGCAGCCGCAGCCGCAGCCGCAGCCGCAGCCGTGCATCGCACACGCTGCGCTGCGCTGAGTGCACTGAACGCACGCCCTGCATCGCTTCTCAAGCGTTGGTCGCCGCCCTCAAGTTCGGCAACGCGCTGCCGACCGCGCGCACTGCATGCAGTGGCTCCGATGCGGAAGGAATTCGCATCCGACGCAAAAAAACCCCCTAAAGCTTGACAAGGGGTTGCCGTTACTTATCTCAGCAGCGGCGCGGCACCAAACAGCCAACACCCTGCGAATTCCGGCACCGGCCCGCGCCGCCGCCGGACCTCACCTTCCAGGAGACCGCACAAATGTCCGTTATCAATACCAACGTGATGTCGCTGAACTCGCAGCGCAATCTGTCGACCAACAGCGCCAGCCTCGCTACCACCATCCAGCGCCTGTCGTCGGGCCTGCGCATCAACAGCGCGAAGGACGACGCGGCCGGCCTCGCAATCTCCGAGCGTTTCACCACGCAGATCCGCGGCATCAACCAGGCCGCCCGCAACGCGAACGACGGCATCTCCCTTGCGCAGACTGCCGAAGGCGCGCTTGGCGAAATCGGCAACAACCTGCAGCGCATCCGTGAACTGGCCGTGCAGTCCTCGAACGCGACCAACTCCGGCGCCGATCGCGCCGCGCTGCAGAAGGAAGTCGACCAGCTCAAGTCGGAAATCGACCGCGTCGCCACCCAGACCAACTTCAACGGCACCAAGCTGCTCGACGGCTCGTTCAGCGCACAGCAGTTCCAGGTCGGCGCGAACAAGGGCGAGACGATCTCGGTCGACCAGATCGCCAGCGCCCGCACTTCCGGCCTCGGCCAGTACCAGGGCTTTACGCTGGCCAACAACAGCATCGGTACTGCAAACGACACGGCGGCAGCACAGACGGTCACGGTCGGCGGCACGATCTACCAGTTGGGCACGATCGCGACGGATGCCAAGGCGATGGCCGCGGCGATCAACAGCAAGGGCCCGGCGGGCATGACTGCCTCGGCCAACGAAACCGTGAAGGCGGCAGGCACCTCGGCCATCACGGCAACGGCCAACGGCACCTCAACGTTCACGCTGAACGGCGTTCAGATCAGCCTGGCAGGCAGCGGCGCCGCGGCGACCAACCGCGCCACCGCCCTCGAAGCGATCAACAACCAGTCCGCAGCGACGGGCGTCCGCGCTGTCGACACGGGCTCGGGCCTGGAACTGCGCGCCGCTGACGGCCGCAACGTGACCGTCGCAGGCTTCGCGGCCGGCGGTAACACCGGTGCGACCCTTGCGGATTGGGGCCTGGGTGCGGCTGGCACTGCCGGCGGCACGCTCAACGTCAGCTACAGCGCGCCGACTGGCACGACGGGCAACGTCGCGTTCAGCAACACGGGCCTCGGCACGAACGCCATTGCCGCCACCGGCTCGGCGGTGAGCACGATCGACATCACCTCCTCGGCCGGCGCCCAGAACGCGCTGGTCTCGCTGGACGCTGCACTGCAGGGCATCAACGCCTCGCGCGCCGATCTCGGTGCCATCCAGAACCGCTTCACCTCGGTGGTCAGCAACCTCAACACCACGTCCGAGAACCTGACCGCGTCGCGCAGCCGCATCCGCGATGCCGACTATGCGAAGGAGACGGCTGAGCTGAGCCGCACGCAGATCCTCTCGCAGGCTGGTACGGCGATGCTCGCCCAGGCCAACCAGGCAACCCAGGGTGTCCTGAGCCTGCTCCGCTAAGCAACACCGCAATAACGCCGCGGTGATCCACCGCGGCGGCTTCAAAGGCTGGCGTTCCCGCGCCAGCCCCAACCGGAACGGTGCATGGGCACCGTTCCGCTCAATTCCGGGGGGCGCGCAAGCGCCTCCCTTTGGCGTACTTACGGCGAACCGTCATGACCGAGATCGCGTCCATCGCTCCGTCCACGCCTCGACTCGGACCCGCCGATGCCGCGGCGTCCGCCGCCGTGCCGGCCGCGTCCGTTGCACCCGTACCTGCCACCACGCGACCGGCCTCCGAGGCGCCGCCGCCTGATGCGCTGCAGCCCGCCGAGCAGTCAAAGCGGGCGCTGCAGGCGCAGATCGACCGCGTACTTGCCAACACCCAGACCACTCTGCGTTTCCGCGTTGACGAGGAAACCGATCGCGTGGTGGTGTCCGTGCTCGACCGGCGTGGCGAAGTGATCCTGCAGGTACCGAACGAAACCGCGCTCACCCTCGCGCGCCGCCTTGCGAGCACCGGCTCGCTGGTCGAAGCGAAAGCCTGACGCTCGTGGCCCGGCTGCAACTCTGAAGCCGCGCCTACGAAGCTCCAACTACGCAGCTGCACTTGCGCGGCTCCAGCTGCGTGGATGCGGCTGCGCCTGTGGCTCCGCCAGCACGCTGCGCCAGGCATCCGCACACGGCGATCGCCACCGCCCCGGGCCGCAGCGCTAAAGCCGCAGCCCTTGCGGCCGTTAAACCTGGCACGGCCGCGATGCGGTCAGTTTGGGAGCTCACACCATGGCATCCATTTCCAGCGCAGGCATCGGTTCGGGCCTCGATGTCAACGGACTCGTGTCGCAGCTCGTCGCATCCGAACGCGCTCCGACCGAGCAGCGCTTCAGCAAAATCGAATCGACGACGAAGGCACTGATCTCGGCGTTCGGCGCGATCCGCGCCGGCCTTGCGGGCCTCGAAAGCGCGCTCAAGAAATTCGATGGTAGCGGTGCGCAGCTCGGCCGAAAGGTCACCGTCGGTGCCGATGCGGGCTTCAGCGCGACGTCGGATACCAAGGCCGCGCTGGGCAGTTACCAGGTCAGGGTCGAAGCGCTCGCGACCGCGCACAAGCTGCAGTCAGCGCCAGCGGCCGCAACCGCACAGATCGGCTATGGCACGCTTTCGATCGCGGTCGGCAGTGATGCTCCGGTCGAGATCACGATCGAGCAAAACAAGGGCACGCTTGCCGAAATCCGCGACGCGATCAACGCGAAAGGCTCCGGCAAGGGTTTCAGCGCTACGGTGGTGAAAGGCGATGCGGGCGACGTACTGGTCCTGTCGTCGACGAAGCCCGGCACTGGAGGCGCACTGACGGTCACCGCCGGCGGCGGAGACGGTGGTCTAGGCGTGCTCGCCACCGGCAGCGGCACGATGACCACTGCGTCAGCCGCAGCCGATGCGAAGGTCGTCATCGATGGCATTGTCCGCACCAGCAGCGGCAACAAGATCACGGATGCGATCACCGGGGTCACGATCGACCTCACGAAGGCCAAGCCCGGCGAGACGTTCTCGCTCGCGGTGGAAGCGGACGCAAGCCCGCTCAAGGCAAGCATGCTGACGCTGATCAGCTCGTACAACACTGCATTGGTGGCGCTGCGTGCGCAGAGCGCGGCCGGTGGTACAGGTAAGGTCGCGGGCCCACTCAGCGGCGACTCGGCGCCGCGCTCGATGATTTCGTCGCTGCGCGGAACAATCAGCGCCCACTACTCCGAGCTCAGTTCGCTCGGCCTCAAGACCGGCGTCGACGGTTCGTTGAGCCTGGACGGCACGAAGTTCGACACCGCGATTGCAGCCGACCCATCGGCCGTCAACCGCCTGTTCGGAACAGATTCCGAGCTCGGCAAGTCGCTGCGGGCCTCCCTGACCGCCTACGTCGGCGAGAAGGGAATGATCGCCGGGCGCACCGACAACCTCAACGAGCGCGTCAAGCAGCTCGGCAAGCAGCGCGAAGCATTCGCGGTGCGCATCGGCCGCGTCGAGGAAGCCTACCGCCGCCAGTTCACTGCACTCGACGCAATCATGTCGAAGATGCAAAGCACGAGCAGCTACCTGAACCAGCAGCTCGCCCAATTCAGCAAGCAATCGTGACCGCCATGTACAGCCGAAACCTCGCATCCCAGTACAAGCAGACCGGCGTCACCAGCGCCGTGCTCGACGCCGACCCGCACAAGCTGATCTCGCTGCTGTTCGCCGGTGTGCGCGAGCGCCTCAAGCTCGCGGCCGCGTGCATGCAGAGCGGGAACATCGCGCGCAAGGGTGAAGCCATCAGCCAGGCCAGCCTGATCATCGGCAACCTCGACGGCACGCTCGACCACCAGGCCGGCGGCGAAATCGCGGCGAACCTCGGCGCGCTGTACGAATACGCGCAGCGCCGGCTCGTCGAAGCGAACGTCGGCAACGACGTGTCGATCCTCGTCGAGATCGATGGCCTGTTCGGCGACATCGAGTCGGCCTGGAATGCGATCTCTCCGCAGGCGGCCGCGCCGCAGAAGCTGGAGGCCGTGGGATGAGCCTGCTGCCTCCTTCCGATGCGGTGCGCTCGGCACTGGCAACGGATGCCTGGGACGCCGCGTTCGCGCTGATCGAACGCTACGACGCCGAGGTGCGTGCGGCGTTCGAATCGCAGGCCAGCCGCCCCAGCCTTGCCGAAGCTGCCCAGCTGTTCAACGCCCACCAGGCGCTGGTGACCGAGCTTTCGGCCGCGCGCGACCACGTCGCGGCGCAGCTGCGCCAGTTCCAGCGCGACAAGCGCGGCGTGCAGGCCTACCTCGGCAGCGGCGCGTGACACCCGAGCAGGCTGCGGACGCGCTGTTCGGCGATGCGCTGACCTGCGTGCAGCACCTGCCGGCCGCGTTCGTCCCAGCGGCGCTTGATTCGGTCGCGATCGCTTCGCTGTGCAGCCGCGCCGAAGCGTTCCTGCAGTCGGTGGCGGTGATCGAAGACAGCCGCAGCGAAGACTCCGAGGAATTCGGCCCGGCTGCGCTCGCACTGAGCCGCATCGAGGCCCGGCTGGACCTGCTGACGGCGCTGGTTGCGCGGCTGGCGCAACGCGACGGTGGCGATGCCTGGCAATCGGTGCGCTGGTCGGCCGTCGGCGCGCATCTTCCACAGGCGGGCGCGGCCACGACGGGCGCCGGCGTGTTCCGCGTGCAGCCGTGTGACTGGCTGCCCGAGCCGCTGCAACTGCCGGCGACGGTGATCGCACACGACGACTCCGGCGCAGCCTGGCTGCGCTTCGGACCGCTGACGCCGGGCCTGGTGCTCGCGCTGGAGCGGCACCTGTTCCGCGTCCACCGGCGCGAAGTCGCCGGCCGCCGCGGGCGCCATCCCGGGGCGGCCTGATCCGATCTGCGGGGCCGATTAGCCGGCCTCGATGCCACGGTCGGTGCGTCCCGCATCGCACGGCCTGATGTTGGTCAGGGCCGCCGTTTGCCCTGCCCTGCGCCAAAGAACCGGACACGCGTCGGAATCCTGACGCTCCCGTGTTGGCACCTATGAAAGCCTTGGTTAAGGTGGCCCTAGCGGTCGACCGAGGACACACGGCAGGTGCGAGTACTGATCTGCGACGACCACACGCTCGTAAGAGCCGGATTACGCCGGCTGCTGGAGTCGTTCGATTCGTTCGAGGTCGTCGCCGAGGCCGCCAGCGCCGATGAGGTGGTGATCAAGGCCCGCCAGACCCTGCCCGATGCCGTCCTGCTCGATCTGTCGATGCCCGGCCGCAGCGGCTTCGACGCGCTCGATGAACTGCGCCGCGCCTGCCCCGATACGGCCGTGGTCATCATGTCGATGCACGACGACCCGGTGCATGTGCGCGCCGCGCTGTCGCGTGGGGCGAGCGGCTTCGTGGTCAAGGAAGCCGCGCCGGCCGAGCTCGAAATCGCATTGCGCGCCGCGGTGAACGGCCGGACGTTCCTGAGCCCGCAGGTGTCGGCACCGCAATTGCACGGTCACCGCAGCGTGCAGAACGATGCTGACCGGCTGCCGCCGCGGCAGCGCGAAATCCTGCAGGCGCTCGGTGCTGGCCGCACCACCAAGCAGATCGCCGCCGACCTCGGCATCAGCGTGAAAACCGTCGAAACCCACCGCGCACGCATCATGGAAACGCTCGGCTGTCGCAACGCGGTCGAACTGCTGCGCATGGCCATGCGGCTGCACGGCGGCCCCTAGACCATACGCCGCCGGATGCGCGCGTTTGCGACCGCGCGCCGGGATTTCGACGCGTTGTAGGGGTTTCCCCGACAAAGGCTAGGGTTTTTCCTGAAGCAGGCTCGGGTGTAGCCCGATTCGGTTTCCGTCAGCTGCCGCTCAGGATGATGTTCAGGGCCGATTAACGGCTCGAGCATTCGAGGCGGACCATGAAAAACACGATGCGCGCGCAACTGGGGCAGACGGTCAACCTGACCCCGCAACTGCTGCAGGCAATCCGCCTGTTGCAGCTCACCGCGCCGCAGCTCGAACTCGAAATGCGTCAGGCGCTCGAGCGCAATCCGCTGCTGGAAACCGAAGAGGACGAGATCGGCGAGACCGACGCCGAATCGGAGGCCGTGATCGAAGCGGCCACGGTCGAAGCAGCGGCATGGGACGAGTTGCCCGAGCCGTCGTTCCTGTCCGGTGGCGGCGCGATCGGCGAAGACGACGCGACCGCGCGCATCGCGGCCGGCGAATCCACCGACGCCCGTGTGCGTCTGCTCGACCAGCTGCGTTTGAGCTGGGATGACGGCGAGCTGGCGATGGCCGCGTTCTGGCTGGATCACTGCGACGATCGAGGCTACCTCGAGCTCGATCGCGAAGCGCTGCTGGCGGAAGGCGCCTCCGCGCTCGACGTCGCAATCGACGGGCTGGAGGCGATCCGCCAGCGGCTGCTGCACGGCGACTGCCCGGGCCTGGCCGCGATGGATCCGTCCGAATGCCTGCGTGCGCAGCTCGCGGTGTTGCGTCCGAGCGCGGAGCGCGCGCTCGCACTGCGGATCGTGCGCGAACACCTCGGTGCGCTCGCATCGCAGGATCATTCAGCGCTCGCAACCGCGCTCGGCGTCGACGGCGCGCAGTTGCGTTCGGCGATCGCGCTGATCCTGTCGCTGCGGGCGCATCCGCTGGAAAGCGATGCGAACGAGCAGACCCACGTGGTGCCGGACGTGCTGGTCTGGCGCGCGGGCGACGGCTGGCGGGTCGGGCTCAGCGCCGGCGCGATGCCGAAGCTGCGCGTGTCGGCGCACTGCGAGCAGGCGCTGGCCGGCGGAGGCAGTGACCACACCGCGCTTCGCGGCCTGCTGGACGAAGCGCGCTGGCTGGTGCGCGGCATCGCGATGCGCAACGAAACGCTGCTCAAGACCGCGCAGGTGCTCGTCGAGCGCCAGCGTGAATTCCTCGAGCGTGGCGAGGAAGCACTCGCGCCGCTGACGCTGAAGGAAGTCGCGGACGCGATCGGCATGCACGAGTCCACCGTCTCGCGCATCACCAGCGGCAAGTACATCCAGACCCCGCGCGGCACGTTCGAACTCAAGCGCCTGTTCGCGGTGCGGCTCGAGGGCGCGACGGTCGGCGCGGCCGCCGTCAAGGCAATGGTCAAGCGCCTGATCGAGTCCGAACCGACGAACGCCCCGCTCGCCGACGACGCGATTGCAGGCCTGCTGGCGCGCCAGGGTGTTCGCATCGCGCGCCGTACGGTGGCCAAATACCGTGACCAGCTGTGCATTGCGCCGGCCAATCTGAGACGTATGCAGCCGCAAGCGCGCACAATGTCAGGGTTTTGACGGAGAGCTCCGATGCGCCATCTCAAGATTCTGCTCGTCGACGATCATCCGGGTTTCATCAACGCGGCCGTGCGCCACCTGCGCCGTCTGGACTGGCTGACCGTGGTCGGCATGGCCGGCAACGGCATCGAGGCGATCACCCAGTGCGAGGCGCTGCGCCCCGACGTGGTGCTGATGGACCTGGCGATGCCCGAGATGGGCGGCCTGCAGGCAACCCGGCTGATCAAGGCCCAGGACGCCGCGCCGTACATCGTCATCGCCAGCCATTTCGATGACGGCGAGCACCGCGAACATGCGATGCGCGCGGGCGCCGATGCGTTTGTCAGCAAGCTCGCCTACCTGCACGACGTCATGCCGCTGCTCGAGCGGCTGGCCGGGATCGGCGAGCAGGAAGCGACCGAATGAGTGAGTCACGCATCCTGCTGCTCGACCGCGATAGCGCGCGGGCCGAGCGCATTGCGACGCTACTGGAGTTCATGGACTTCACCCCGCGCATCGTCGACGAGGTCGCCGATGTGGACCTGTCGCGTGCGCGTGCAAGCGACTGGGTTGCGGTGATCGCTGGCGACATCGGCGACGACCCGCAATGGCCGCGTTTCGTCAGCTGGCTGGCCGCGCAGTCGCTTCACCCGCCGATGCTCGAGCTTCCGGGCCACGCGCCCGACGCCGCCTGGCGCGCGCAGATCCACCCCGAGGCGGTCTGGCCGCTCGATTACCCGATCCGCCGCACGCAGCTGCAGGAAGCGCTTCGCCGCGCCAGCCTCAAGCGCATCGACGACGACGCACAGCGCGAGCAGCCGCAGGCCGGGCCGACCGGTCGCAGCGGCGCCGTGCACCGGCTCAACCGGATGATCGACCAGGTCGCCTCGTTCGATACGACGGTGCTGATCCTCGGCGAGTCCGGCACTGGTAAGGAAGTCGTCGCGCGCGCCGTGCACGATCGCTCGCCGCGGCGGTCCAGGCCGTTCGTGGCGATCAACTGCGGCGCCATTCCGCCGGACCTGCTCGAAAGCGAGCTGTTCGGCCATGAAAAAGGCGCATTCACCGGCGCACTGACCCAGCGCAAGGGCCGCTTCGAAATGGCCGAGGGCGGCACGTTGCTGCTCGACGAGATCGGCGACATGCCGATGCCGATGCAGGTCAAGCTGCTGCGCGTGCTGCAGGAGCGCACGTTCGAGCGCGTCGGCGGCGGTGCGGTCATCAAGTGCGACGTGCGCGTGGTTGCCGCGACGCACCGCAACCTCGAAGGCCACATCGCCGAGGGCAAGTTCCGCGAGGACCTGTTCTACCGGCTCAACGTGTTTCCGATCGAGATGCCGGCGCTGCGCGAGCGCACCGAAGACCTGCCCGACCTCATCAATGCGATCACCCGCCAGTTGGCCGAAAGCGGTCGCGGCCGGGTCTCGCTGTCGGAGGACGCGATCGCCGCGCTGCAGTACTACCCGTGGCCGGGCAACGTGCGCGAGCTCAGCAATCTGCTCGAGCGCCTGGCCGTGCTGCACCCGGGCGCTACGGTGCGCGCCGGTGACCTGCCCGCGCGCTACCGCGCCGGGATGCCGGAAGTCGAGCCCGAACCGATCGTCAGCCGTGCGGCACCGGGCGCCACACAGGCGAACGGGGACTCGGGTGAGATGGCGCCGCTGACCACGCTGCCGGCCGAGGGCATCGACCTGCGCGGGCACATCGCGAATATCGAACTCGAACTGATCCGAGCAGCACTCGCGCAGGCTGGTGGTGTGGTCGCGCACGCGGCGCCGCTGCTCGGCCTGCGCCGCACGACGCTGGTCGAGAAGCTGCGCAAATACGGCATCGATCGGGACGAATAGCGGCGTGCACCGCTGCGGCGGCCCGCCGCGCACGGGACACTTCCGCGCGACAGGCCGCAGCTCAACGGATCAGTGGGTCCGGCCGTAGGCCTTCATCACGTCCTGCGGGCCACCGAACTCATCCTCGTCGAACGCCTCGATGATCTGCTGGATCTCTTCGGGCGCGCCGTTGCGCCGTGCCTGATCGAGCAGCTGCGCCTTGTCGGCCGGATACGACACGCCCTTGAGAAACTGCTGGACGTTGCTCGGGGATTCGCCACCTACGCCTCGGGTCATGGGTCTGCCTCCTGTCGGGGATACCTGGACAGGTCGCAAGCGCCGTGCCACCGGCGCTGATCCCGGTGTCTCCATGCGCCGCAGGGCTCGCGCGCCAGCCCGTCACCCCACCGCCATCGCCTGGCAAAGAAAAACTGCCTGCCTCCGCAGGAATTTCAGCCCGGCCGTAGTGTCGGGATTCCGGCGGGCTCGTGGCACAGGACTTGCCTAGTCCCGGCAGACCCACCGCGACTACGCACCAGGCCATGACTGACGCGATTTCCTCGATCCTTTCCCAGATCCGTGCGCACGAGAAGCGGACCCGCGCCGTTGCCGCGGACGTCGGGCCGAGCAATGCGATCGGCGGCCTGGGTGGCGGCGTCGGCGGACTCGGCAGCGCCCCGCAGGCGCCGGGTTTCCAGCAGACGCTCAGCAATGCGATCGACAAGGTCAGCGCGACCCAGCGCACCTCGGGCGAGCTGCAGCAGGCGTTCGAACTCGGCGATCCCAAGGCCGACCTCGCCCGCGTCATGGTGGCGATGCAGCAGTCGCAGGTGGCGTTCAAGGCCACGGTCGAAGTTCGCAACCGTCTCGTCCAGGCCTATCAGGACGTCATGAACATGCCGATCTGATCCAGGGCGATCTGACCCGGGCCGATCCGAACGATCCCGCCCGGTCCGATCGGACCCGGCTTTGGAACCGAGCAGCGCCGCGCGTGAGCGCACCGAACCGAAGCCGCCGCACCGCTCCGCCCCCGAGTTTCCCTGATTCCGCCTTCCGAGCCCCCGCCCCGCGATGAGCACTCTGGCCCTCCCTAATCCCGAAGGACTGCGCAACCTCGGCCGCCTGCAGGACATCCCGGCCGTTCGCCAGCTGGCAATGCTCGGCATCGTGGCGGTGGCGATCGCGCTCGGCCTGTGGCTGTTCTTCTGGACCCAGAAGCCGGACTACGTGCCGGTGTTCGCCGGGCTGGACGCGAAAGCGACCGCCGAGGCGTCCGACCTGCTCGGCACGGCCAAGATCCCGTTCCGCCTCGAATCCGGCACCGGCGCGCTGGCCGTGCCGGTCGAGCGCCTCGGCGACGCGAAGCTCGCGCTTGCCGCAGCCGGCCTGCCGGCCAACGGCGACAAGGGCTTCGAGACGATGCAGGGTGACCAGGGCTTCGGCACCAGCCAGTTCGTCGAGAACGCACGCTACCAGCACGCGCTGGAAACCGAACTGGCACGCACGATCTCCAACCTCAGCCCGGTGCGCGAAGCACGCGTGCACCTGGCGCTGCCGAAGCCGAGCGCGTTCACGCGCCAGAAGGAGCCGGCCAGCGCATCGGTCGTGCTGCAGCTGCGCAGCGGCGCGACGCTCGAGCAGAACCAGGTCAACGCGATCGTGCACCTGGTCGCCTCCAGCATTCCAGGCCTGCCGACCGCGAACGTCACCGTTGTCGACCAGTTCGGCCGCATGCTCTCCAACCCCGATCCGAACAGCTCGGACGCGATCGGCGCCAAGCAGTTCGACCAGCAGCGCCGTCAGGAAGCCGTCTACGTCCAGCGCATCCAGGAGCTGCTCGAGCCGATGACCGGCCCCGGCCGCGTCAGCGCGCAGGTCAGCGTCGATATGGACTTCAACGAGACCGAGCAGGCCCGCGAGACCTACGGCCCGGCCGAGTCGACGACCGGCACGATGGTGCGCAGCGAGCAGATCTCCGAAATGAACGGCGGCGGCGGCGCCGTCGCCCAGGGCGTGCCCGGCAGTGTGGCCAACACCCCGGGCGCCGTGCCCGAGCAGCCGGCCCAGACCGGCCCGAGCTCGCGCACCGCAGTGCGCAATTTCGAGGTCGACCGCACGCTGACCCACACCCGCCAGGCGCCGGGCCGCATCCGCCGCGTTACCGCCGCGGTGCTGGTCGACAACGTCGCCGCCGCCCCGGCCAAAGGCAAGGACGCGGCGCCGGGCTCGCGCGCGCTCACCGATGCCGAGCTCAAGCGCATCGAGACGCTGGTGCAGCAGGCGATCGGTTTCGACGGGCAGCGCGGCGACGCGGTGTCGGTGGTCAATGCGCCGTTCGCGCGTGACGAACTCACGGCCGACGAGGCGTTGCCGATCTGGGAGCACCCGCGTGCGCGCGATCTGCTGCGCACGCTGCTCGGCGGCCTCGCGGTGCTCGCGGTGATCTTCTTCGTGCTGCGCCCGACGTTCCGCCAGCTCGTGCAGCCGAAGGCGATCGAAAAGCCGCCGCAGACCGCCGAGGTCGAAATGCTCGACGACGACGTGCAGGTGACGCTCAACCCGCAGGCGACGATGCCGGCGCAGGCACCGGCACTGGGTTCCAGCTCGCAGGGTGGGATGACGTTTGAGGACAAAGTACAGCTCGCACGAGAGGCGGTCAGTCAGGACCCCAAGCGTGTGGCGAATGTAATCCGGGAGTGGGTGGCAACCGATGGCTGAGGAAAAACTGACCGGCACGCAGCGGGCGGCCATCGTGCTGCTTTCGCTTGGCGAGGCCCAGGCGGCTGAAGTGCTCAAGCACATGAACGCGAAGGAAGTGCAGAAGCTCGGCCTTGCGATGACGTCCGTCGGCTCCGTGTCGCGCGACGACATCGCACAGATCTTCGATGAATTCGTCGACGTGCTGTCGCAGCCGATCGCGATCGGTGCCGGCGCGGACGACTACATCCGCGAAGTGCTGATGCAGGCACTCGGCGAAGACCGCGCGAACGGCCTGATCGACCGCATCCTGATGGGCCGCAACACCTCGGGCCTGGATTCGCTGAAGTGGATGGAGCCGCGCGCGATTGCCGAACTGGTCCGCAACGAGCATCCGCAGATCATCGCGATCGTGCTTGCGCACCTGGACGTCGACCACGCAGCCGAAGTGCTCAAGTGCTTCCCCGAGCGCGGCCGCGTCGACATTCTGCTGCGCCTGTCCACGCTCGACGGTATTCCGCCGCACGCGCTGAACGAACTCAATGACGTGCTCGCGCGGCAGTTCGCCGGCAGCCAGAACATCAAGTCCTCGTCGATCGGCGGCGTCAAGGTGGCGGCGAACATCCTCAACTTCATGGACTCGGGCCAGGACGAGAAGATCCTCACCTCGATGAGCGAGGTGGACAGCGCGCTGAGCACGAAGATCCGCGACCTGATGTTCGTGTTCGACAACCTGGCCGATATCGATGACCGCGCGATGCAGGTGGTGCTGCGCGACATCCCGAACGACAAGCTCGCGATCGCGCTGCGCGGCGCCGACCAGAAGGTCAAGGACAAGATCCTCGGCAACATGTCGCAGCGCGCGGCCGAGAACCTCAAGGACGACATCGACGCCCGCGGCCCGGTGCGCCTGGCCGAAGTCGAGGCCGCACAGAAGGAAATCCTCGCGCTCGTGCGCAAGATGGCCGATGCCGGCACGATCACGCTGGCTGCCAAGGCCGAGGCGTTCGTATGACCTCCGCCGATGGGATCGTGCGCTGGATCGCACCGGGCTTCGACCCGCCGCCCGAACCCGAGCCCGAGCCCGAACTGCCACCGCCGCCCACCCCGCCGAGCGTCGAGGAACTGCAGGCGATCGAGCAGGCCGCGTACGACGAAGGCTTCGAACGCGGCCATGCGGACGGGCTGGCGCAGGGGCAGGCCGAGATCCGCCGCATCGTCGCGCAGATCGAAGGCATCCTCGACAGCTTCACCCGGCCGCTCGCGCGGCTCGATTCCGAAGTCGGCGACGCGCTCGGCGACCTGGCGGTGCGCATCGCCGGCTCACTGGTCGGCCGTGCGTACGCCGCCGACCCGACGCTGCTGGCCGACCTCGTGCGCGAAGCGCTCGACACCGTCGGCAGTAACGGCCGCGACGTCGAGTTGCGGCTGCACCCGCACGACATCGGCGTGCTGACACCCCATCTGACGGCCATCGACGGCGTCCGCCTGACCGGGGACAACACGCTGGCGCGCGGCGAACTGCGCCTGCACAGCGAGAGCGTGCGCATCGACGGCACGCTCGCGACGCGCCTGCAGGCCTGCCTGCAAGCGACGCTGGATCGCGCGGCCGGCGCCTGACGCGGCGCTTCAGGCCCGGCTCTTGCATGGACGGTTCGACTCCGACTCCAACACGCCGATGACCTCGATCGCTGCCACCTACTGGGAAGAAGCCCGCAACCTGCGCCTGGCCGGGCGGCTGCGCATGGCCGACCCGCAGCCCGAAGCGCTGGGCCTGACACGCGAAGGCGTGCTGCGCCGTGCGGTGGGGCTGACGCTGGAAGCTTCGGGCTGCACCTCGCCGATGGGCTCGCGCTGCCGCGTGGAAACCTCCGGCGGGCGCTGGGTCGAGGCTGAAGTCGTCGGCTTCTCCGGCGAACGCACGTTTCTGATGCCCACCGCCCATCTCGACGGCCTGCTGCCGAATGCGCGCGTGGTGTCGATGCGCCAGAAAGGCGAGGTCGCGGTCGGCGAAGGCCTGCTCGGCCGCGTGATCGACTCCGACGGCGTGCCGCTGGACGGCCGCGGGCCGATCCGCGCCGAAAGCTGGGTCGGGCTGGCGGGCGTATCCATCAACCCGCTGATGCGCGAACCGATCACGCGCTCGCTCGATGTCGGCGTGCGTGCGATCAACGCGATGCTGCCGATCGGACGCGGCCAGCGCGTCGGCCTGTTCGCGGGCTCCGGCGTCGGTAAATCGACGCTGCTAGGAATGATGACGCGCTTCACCGCGGCCGACGTGATCGTGGTCGGCCTGATCGGCGAGCGCGGTCGCGAAGTGCGCGACTTCGTGGAAGCCACGCTCGGCGAGGAAGGTCTTCGCCGTGCGGTGGTCGTGGCCGCGCCGGCCGACCGGCCGCCGCTCGCGCGCCTGCACGGCGCGCTGCGCGCGACCGCAATCGCCGAGTACTACCGCGACCAGGGTCTGCACGTATTGCTGCTGATGGACTCGCTGACCCGCTACGCGCAGGCGCAGCGCGAAATCGGCCTGTCGGTCGGCGAGCCGCCGACCACGCGCGGCTACCCGCCCAGCGTGTTTGCCAAGCTTCCCGCCCTGGTCGAGCGCGCGGGCAACGGTGCCGATGGGCGCGGCTCGATCACCGCGTTCTACACCGTGCTGACCGAAGGCGACGACCAGCAGGAGCCCATCGCCGACGCGTCGCGCGCGATCCTCGACGGCCACATCGTGCTGACCCGCCGTATCGCCGACTCCGGCCAGTACCCGGCGATCGACATCGAGGTGTCGGTCAGCCGCGTGATGCAGGACATCACCGACGCACCGTGGCGCGAACGCATCCGCAAGCTCAAGCGCCTGATGTCGGCCTACAACGCGCAGCGCGACCTGATCGCGATCGGCGCCTACCAGCGCGGTAACGACCCGGTCGTCGACGAGGCGCTCGCGCGCTGGCCGGCGATCCAGCATTTCCTCGGCCAGGACGTGCACGAGGGCGCCGACGTGGAAGCCAGCCGCGCCGCGCTGGCGCAGCTGCTCGACGGCGTATGACCTTAAGGACGTAAAGCCCCACCGCGTTTCCGCCCCGACGACCCTTCCAGCACCGACGCCCAATGACCCGTTCGCAACGCCTCGATCCCCTGCTCCGCATCAAGCAGCAACGCCAGGACGAAGCCGCCCGCCAGGTGGCCGAGCGCGACCGTGCGCTGGCCGAACAGCAGGACCGGCTGGAAACGCTGCGCCGCTATGCGGACGAATACGCAATCGCCCCCGCGAACGCCACGATCGCCCCGGCGCTGCTCGCGAACCGGCTTGCATTCCGCGAGAAGCTCGACGCCGCGGTGCAGCAGCAGGTGAGCATCGTCCACCACACCCGCCAGAGCGCCGAAGTCGAGCGCGCCCGCCTGATGCTCGCCAGCCGCGACACCAAGGTGCTCGAGCAGCTGGCAGCCAGTTACCGCGCCGAAGAAGGCCGCCTCGCCGAAAAGCGCACGCAGCGCGAACTCGACGATCTCGGCGGTCGACGCGCACGCGCCGCGCAGGTCGCGGCCGATGAAGGAGATACCGCATGAGCAGCATCCAGGGGGCACTTGCCCCCACGCCCGCCCCCGCACCGGCCGCCAACGCGGCGGCCACGGGCCAGCCCATGTCCCAACCGGGCGCCAGCGAGGGCACCGGCCAATCATTCGACGACCTGCTCGCGTCCGACCCCGCAGCCGGCGCTGAAACCGCGGGCCTGCAGGCCGCCGGCGGTGACGCGGCCGCCACTGCCGCAGCGTCCCCGACGACGGCGCCACCCACGCACGACACCGCCGCCACAGCCGCCACTGCGCCGGCCGCAAGCCTGCCGGACCAGCTGCTGGCGATGCTCGGCGTCGCCATGGCGCCGCCTACCGTGGGCGCAGCCGCCACGCCGGCTCCGGTTCTTGCGGGCAGCCGGCCTGGAATCGCCGCAGGCACCGCAACCACGGGCACCGCCGCGTTGCCGGGTGCGAATGCCTGGGCGTCGGCCGTCGGCACCACCGCGGCGACGGCCGCGGCCACGTCCGCCGCGGCTGCGACCGCGCAGATGGCCGTCGCGGCGGAAGCCGGCGCCGGCAAGCCCGAGTTCGCCGCAATGCTGGGTGACGCCGCGGGCGCAACCGCAGCGGCGCCGCTCGACGCCGGCACCGCGGGCAGCCTGTGGTCCACCGCACCCGCGTCCGGCACCGGGTCGCGGCTCGAGGCGGCCGTGACCGTCCCGGGCACGATCGCGCTACCGGCCGATCCGGATGTGGGCTTCGACGACGGCTTCGGCAGCCGCATCGTCTGGATGGCCGAGCAACGCCTCGGGCATGCCGACATCCGCATCACACCCGAACACCTGGGCACGATCGACGTGCGCCTGCAGCTCGACGGCAGCAAGGTGAGCGCCGAGTTCTTCAGCGCGCAGCCCGAAGTCCGGCAGGCGCTGGAAGCCAGCTTCGGCCGCCTGCGCGACATGCTCGGCCAGCACGGCTTGCAGCTCGCACAGGCCGATGTCGGCCAGCAGCGATCCGGCACGCAACAGGGTGGTGCGGGCGAGCCGGCGAACGGCGAGCGAGACGAGCGGTCCGATTCCGCCCCGGCTGCCACCGTGGTTCGCAGCCGCCGCCTGCTCGACGAAGTGGCCTGACCCGGCGTGGCGACGCGCTATGCGCCGCCGCGCAATCGCGTGGGCGGCGCGACACCTGCTCGAGCATCCGTTTGACCCGGCTGCCGTCACCGCACGACGCTGCGGCGACTCGGCCGGCCGCACGGCACCGCCTGCCCGGCCGCGCAACACGGGCTGCCGGCCGCACATCCGCGCGGCCGAACGCTGCCCGTAGCAGCACCGTCTGGCGCGCCGTCCCGGCCTGACGGCAACGCTCGCCGGGATCCCGGCACCGGTTTGTTCAGCCAGGCGCCAATAGTCCGGCGCCCGCACGGCATTGATCGCGGCACACCGCTTGCACAGCTCCGTCGACCCTGTCCGGAGTGCGTCGCGTGACCGCCCAAGCCGCTGCTGCTGTTGCTACCCCAATGCCCAAGAAAAAGAAGATGCTGCTGATCGCGGTGGGCGCCGTCGCGTTGCTCGCCGGCGGTGGTGCCGGCGGTTACGTCGTGTTTGCCAAGCGTGCCGAAGCGGCCGCCACCCCGGTCGTGCCGCCAGCGCTGTACCACGCGATGACCCCGGCGTTCGTCGTCAACCTGGCCGACAGCGAATCCTCGCGCTACCTGCAGGCCGACGTGCAGCTGATGACACGCGACCCCGAGACGGTGGCCGCGCTAGAGCTGCATGCACCGGCGATCCGCAACCGGATGCTGTTGCTGCTCGGCAGCCAGGTGGCGGCAACGATCAATCACCGCGCCGGCAAGGAGCAGCTGCAGAAGCTGGCGCTTGCCGAGGTGCGCGCCGTGCTGAAGGCCGAGAAGGCGCCCGACAAGGTCGACGCGCTGTACTTCACCAGCCTCGTGATCCAGTAAGGACCGCCGCGATGATGAGCGATCTGCTGTCGCAGGACGAGATCGACGCCCTCCTCCACGGCGTCGATACCGGCGTGGTCGAGGTCGAGGAGCCGCCGGTTCCCACGGGCGAGGCCCGCAGCTACGACTTCGCAAGCCAGGACCGCATCGTCCGTGGCCGCCTGCCGACGCTCGAGATGATCAACGAGCGCTTCTCGCGCACGTGGCGCATCGGCCTGTTCAACCTGCTGCGCCGCTCGGCCGACCTGTCGGTACGCGGCATCGACATGATCCGCTTCGGCGAATACATGCATTCGCTGCAGGTACCGAACAACCTCAACCTGGTGAAGATGAAGCCGCTGCGCGGCACGGCGATGGTCGTGTTCGAGCCGCGCCTGGTGTTCACCGTGGTCGACAACTTCTTCGGCGGCTCGGGCAAGTACCACACCCGCATCGAAGGCCGCGAATTCACGCCGACCGAGATGCGCGTGATCCAGCTGCTTCTGAAACAGACGTTCGTCGACCTCGCCGAAGCCTGGGCGCCGCTGATGCCGGTGGAGTTCGAGTACCTCAACTCCGAGATCAACCCGCACTTCGCGAACATCGTCGGCCCGCGCGAATACATCGTCGTGTGCCGCTTCCATGTCGAGCTCGAAGGCGGTGGCGGCGATGTGCACATCGCGATGCCGTGGTCGATGCTCGAGCCGATTCGCGAACTGCTCGATGCCGGCGTGCAGAGCGACCGCGTCGAGAAGGACGAAAGCTGGGAGCGCGCACTGCGCTCGCAGCTGCAGGACGCCGAGGTCGAACTCAGCAGCGCGCTGGCCAAGCGCACGATCACGTTGCGCGAGCTGTGCAGGCTCAAGGTCGGCGACGTGATCCCGATCGACCTGCCGCCCACGGTCTCGCTGGAGGTCGAGAAAACCGCGCTGTTCAGCGGTCAATTCGGCGTCCACAACGGCCGCAACGCCATCAAGGTGACCTCGGTGCACCTGCCCCGCTCCAACCGTCCCGACTACGTGATCACGCCATGAATCCTTCTGACGCCGCGGCCCCCGCCACTTTCGATTCGCTGACCGCCGACACCAGCGGCGCCCCCGACCTCAACCTGGACGTCATCCTCGACGTGCCGGTCACGCTCTCGCTCGAGGTCGGCCGCGCCAAGCTGGCGATCCGCAACCTGCTGCAGCTCAACCAGGGCTCGGTCGTCGAGCTCGAACGCGGTGCGGGCGAACCGCTCGACGTGTTCGTCAACGGCACCCTGATCGCCCAGGGCGAGGTGGTGGTCGTTAATGATCGTTTCGGCGTGCGCCTGACCGACGTGGTCAGCCCGTCCGAACGCATCAAGCGGCTGCGCTGAGACCGCACGCATGAGCGGAATCGGCCCGGCGTTGGACGTGGCGATGGAAACCGCAGGCGACGAGCGTGCGGTCGACGTCGCACGTCCTGCAGCGCCAATGCCTGCAGCGCAGGCAGGCGACGCCCCGGCCGCAGCCGACGGCGCCCGCCCGGCAACCGCTCCGCAGCAGGCCGTGCAGGCGACGCCGGTGGCAGGCAATGGCTCGGCGTCCGTCTATGGGCCGGACGCGGCAGCGACTGCCGCGCCTATGGGCGTCACGGCGGAGCCGCCGGTCGCCCCTGCGACGGCCACGGCCGATGCCACCGGTGTAGCCGCGACCGTGACTCCCGCGGTGCCGGTTCCGGCCAAGACGTTCGCGACCACGCAGGCCGCAGCCCGTCCGGTACCCGCCGCATCGCCGGCCGACGCCGGATCGTTGGGCGGCACCGTGTTCGCACTGCTGCTCGTGGTCGGCCTGATCCTCGGGCTGGGCTGGCTG
The DNA here is from genome assembly GCF_042434515.1 of Lysobacter korlensis. NCBI lineage: Bacteria > Pseudomonadati > Pseudomonadota > Gammaproteobacteria > Lysobacterales > Lysobacteraceae > Lysobacter > Lysobacter korlensis. The sequence continues at coordinate 953,440 of NZ_JBHLTG010000001.1, read as the reverse complement.
GCCAAGCGCATGCCCGGCTTCGGCCGCGGCGCACCCAGCAACGGCTTGCGCATGGTCGCTTCGCTGCCGATCGGCCCGCGCGAGCGCGTCGTCGTGGTCGAAGTCGGCGAGACGCAGCTGCTGCTCGGCGTGGGCCCGGGCGGCACGCGCACCCTGCATACCCTCGCTGAGCCGCTGCCGGAAGCCGGCCCCACGCCGGCGCCGCAGTTCGCGCAGCTGCTCGCACAGCATTTCGGAAAGAAGGCATGACTCGGTTTTCAACCTGGGCCCAGCGCCTGGCGCACGCGCTGCTGCTCGTGCTCGCGATGGCGCTGCTCGCGCCCGCGGCGGCACAGACCGTCACCACACCCGCGCAGCCGCCGGCACAGACGGCGATCACGCAGGCCACGGCGCCACGCGCCACGCTGCCGACCGCGCAGGCCGCCCCGTCCGCCCAGCCGCTGCCCTCGGTAACGGTGGGCCGCATCGGCGGCGAGCCGGTCAGCATGCCGATGCAGGTGCTGCTGCTGATGACCGGCATCACGCTGCTGCCCGCGGCGCTGCTGGGCGTCACCGCCTTCACCCGCATCATCATCGTGCTCGCGCTGCTGCGTCAGGCACTGGGCACCGGCCAGACCCCGGGCAACCAGGTGCTGCTCGCGCTCGCGCTGTTTCTCACCTTCATGGTGATGCTGCCGACGTTCGATCAGGCCTGGGCGGCCGGCATCGCGCCGTATCTCAACGATCAGATGGATTTCCGCACCGCGTGGGCGCAGGCCTCGCAGCCGTTCCGCGACTTCATGCTCGCGCAGGTACGCGAAACCGACCTGATGACGTTCGCGGGACTGTCCAGCTCCGGTCCGTATGCGACCGCGCAGGACGTGCCGTTCGGCGTGCTGGCCGCATCGTTCCTCACCAGCGAGCTCAAGACCGCATTCGAGATCGCGTTCCTGATCTACATCCCGTTCGTGATCATCGATCTCGTCGTCGCCAGCGTGCTGATGTCGATGGGCATGATGATGCTCTCGCCGATGCTGATCTCCGCGCCGTTCAAGATCCTGCTGTTCGTGCTGGTCGATGGCTGGGTGCTGGTCGTCGGCTCGCTCGCGGCCAGCTTCAACCCCGCGTGAGGCGCACGACATGACTCCTGAAACCGCCCTCACCGAAATCGGCCGCGGCCTGCAGATGGCGCTGATGCTCGGCGCCCCGCCGCTGCTCGCGGTGCTCGCTGTCGGCGTACTGGTCGGCATCATCCAGGCCGCGACGCAGATCAATGAGCAGACGATCGGCTTCGTCGTCAAAGCCGTCGCGCTGGCGGCGACGCTGGCGCTGACCGGGCACTTCCTGCTCGGCCGCCTGGTGTCGTTCACGATCGAACTGTTCCAGCGCATCCCGCACCTGATCGGCTGAAGCGGTGGACACGGTCACGCTGACCACCATCGACGGGTTCAACCTGTTCGCCATGCTTGCCACGGTGCTGTGGCATGCCCTGCGCATCGGCGCGGCGCTGCAGGTGCTGCCGATGATCGGCGGCCGGGCGGTGCCGGCGCGCGCGCGACTGATCACCACGGTGGCGATCGCCGCGGCGATGTCGACGCTGCTTCCGGTGCCGCCGCCCGCCGCGGTCGACGCGGCGACCGTGCTGTCGGTGCTGCGCGAGTTCGCGGTCGGCCTGTCGATCGGGCTGGTGATCCGCATCGCGTTCGAAGCGGGCCAGCTGGCCGGCGAACTGGTCAGCCAGGGCATGGGCCTGTCGTTCGCGACGATGGCCGACCCGCTCAGCGGCGCGTCCTCGCCGGTGCTCGCGCAGTGGTTCTACCTCAGCTTCGCGCTGATCTTCTTTGCCGTCGACGGTCACCTCGCGCTCGTGCGGCTGCTGTTCGAAAGCTATGCCGCGCTGCCGATCGGGCAGCCGATCGCTGACCTGCAGGAGTTCGTCTCGCTGCTGCCGACGTTCTTTTCGACCGCGCTGCGCGCCGGCGTGCTGCTTGCGCTGCCGGTGATGATGGCGCTGCTCGCGGTCAACCTCGCGTTCGGCGTGCTGTCCAAGGCCGCCGCCCAGCTCAACCCGATCGCGATCGGCCTGCCGGTCGCGCTGCTGGTCGGCCTGCTTCTGTTGTCGCTGCTGGCACGGGAGCTGCAGGGCCCGGTGATGCGGCTGTTCGAGGAAGCCTTCCTCGCGGCCCGCGCACTGACCGGGTGAGTGGATGTCCGAGAGCGACCAGGAAGACAAGACCGAACAGCCATCCGAAAAACGATTGCGGGACGCGCGCACGAAAGGCGACGTCCCGCGATCGCGGGAACTGGCGAACGTGGCGGTGCTCGGCTGCGCGACGGTGGCGTTGATGGTGACCGGCCCGGGCATCGGCCGCGCGTCGCAGGGCTGGATGCGCGAGGCGCTGCGCTTCGACCCGACGTTGATCGGCGAGCCCGACCGCCTGCTCGGCCACGCGGCAATGCTGCTGCTCAAGCTGATGCTGCCGATGCTGCCGCTGGTGCTCGCCGCGCTCGCGGCCTGCCTGATTGCGCCGGCCATCATGGGCGGGCTTCGTTTTTCGAACCAGGCGCTGCAGCCGGACCTCAAGCGGCTGAGCCCGATGGCCGGCCTCAAGCGCATGTACGGCAAGGAAAGCGTCGCCGAACTCGTGCGTTCACTGCTGCGCGTGGTGCTGATCGGCGGCATCGGCGCGATCGTCGTCTACCGCGCATTCGACGGCCTGCTCGCGATGCCGAAGCAATCGCTCGAAAGCTCGATCGCCTACGGCGTCGACCTGGCGGTGTTCGCGCTGCTGGCGATGGTGGGCGCGCTCGGCCTGCTGGCCGCGCTCGACATTCCGTACCAGCACTGGCACTGGCGCAACAAGCTCAAGATGACCAAGCAGGAAGTGCGCGACGAGCACAAGGAGCTCGAGGGCAATCCCGAGGTGAAGGCCCGCGTGCGCCAGGTCGCCCGCGAGATGAGCCAGCGCCGGATGATGGACGCGGTGCCCACCGCCGACGTCGTGATCACCAACCCGACCCACTACGCGGTCGCACTGAAATACGAAGCCGGCGCGATGCGCGCGCCGAAAGTCGTCGCGATGGGCGTCGACGAACTCGCGCTGCGCATCCGCGAACTCGCCGGCCACCACAAGGTCACGCTGGTCGAGGCGCCACCGCTGGCACGCGCCTTGTATCGACAGGCGAAGGTCGACCAGGAGATTCCGGTGAAGCTGTATGCCGCCGTCGCACAGGTGTTGTCGTACGTCTACCAGCTCAAGCGCTGGCACCCGGCCCGTGGGCCGATGCCGGAGCTGAACCAGCTCGACGTCGGCCGCGACGGCGCGCCTGACAGCGAGGTGCCGCGATGAGCGTGACCGCCGGACGCCTGTCGGGCATCGCCAGCGCCGTGCGCGGGGGCGCCGCCGCGCCGATCGCCGTGCTCGCGATGCTGGCGATGGTGCTGGTGCCGCTCGCGCCGATCGTGCTGGACGTGATGTTCACGCTCAACATCGCGCTGTCGCTGGTGGTGCTGCTCGCGGTCGTGTACGTCAAGCGACCGCTCGAATTCTCGGTCTTCCCCAGCGTGCTGCTGCTGGTCACGCTGCTGCGGCTGGCGCTCAACGTGGCCTCCACGCGCGTGGTGCTGCTGCACGGCCATGAGGGCCCGGGCGCGGCCGGCCACGTCATCGAGGCGTTCGGCCAGTTCGTGATCGGCGGCAGTTATGCCGTCGGCTTCGTGGTGTTCGCGATCCTGACCGTCATCAACTTCGTGGTCGTCACCAAGGGTGCCGGCCGCATCGCGGAAGTCTCGGCGCGCTTCATCCTCGACGCGCTGCCCGGCAAGCAGATGGCGATCGACGCCGACCTCAACGCCGGCGTGCTCACGCGCGAGGAAGCCAAGGCCCGCCGCGAGGAAGTCCGCGAGGAAGCCGACTTCTACGGCTCGATGGACGGTGCGAACAAGTTCGTGCGCGGCGACGCGATCGCCGGCCTGCTGATCCTGGCGATCAACCTGATCGGCGGCATCATCATCGGCATCGCGCAGCACGGCATGGGCTTCGGCGAAGCGGCCAAGGTGTACTCGCTGCTCGCGATCGGCGACGGCCTGGTCGCGCAGCTGCCCGCGCTGCTGGTGTCGACCGCGGTCGCGATGCTCGTCACCCGCGCCACGCGCGAGCAGGAAATGGGCAAGGCGGTCGGCACGCAGGTGTTCGGCCAGCAGCGTGCGTTGATCGTCACCGCCGCGGTGCTGGGCCTGATCGGCATCGTGCCGGGCATGCCGAACGTGCCGTTCCTGCTGTTCGCGGCTGCATTCGGCTATGCCGCCTGGAAACTCAACCAGCGCGAGAAGGCTGCCCTGCTTGCCGCCGCGAACGCCGAAGCCGCACCGGGCAACGGCCTGTCCCCGATCCCGTCGCCGCAGGCCGAACTGAGCTGGGACGAAGTGCGCCCGGTGGAACCGCTGGGCCTGGAGGTCGGCTACAAGCTGATCGCGATGGTCGACAAGAACCAGGGCGGCGAACTGCTCGCACGTCTGAAGGGCGTGCGCCGCAAGCTGACGCAGGATCTGGGCTTCCTGATCCCGGCCGTGCACGTGCGCGACAACCTCGAACTCGCCCCGGGCCAGTACCGCGTGCTCGTGCACGGCGTGCCGATCGCGGCGGGCGAGCTGCACCCCGACCGCGAACTCGCGCTGGACCCGGGCCGCGTGTTCGGGCCGGTCGAAGGCATCCCGGGCAAGGACCCTGCGTTCGGGCTGGACGCGGTGTGGATTACACCGGGCCAGCGCGCGCACGCCGAATCGCTGGGCTACACCGTCGTCGATGCGGCGACCGTGGTCGCCACGCACCTGTCGCACCTCGTGCGCGAACGCGCGTCCGAACTGCTGGGCCATGACGAAGTGCAGCAGCTGCTCGCCAGTGTCGGCAAGGCGACGCCGAAGCTCGTCGAGGATTTGACGCCGAAGCTGCTGCCGCTGTCGTCGGTCGTGCGCGTACTGCAGTCGCTGCTCGCCGAGCGCGTGTCACTGCGGCAGATGCGCCAGATCGTCGAGGCACTGCTCGAACACGGCGCCCACACGCAGGACCCGACCGTGCTCACCGCCGCGGTGCGCACGGCGCTGGGCCGTTTCATCGTGCAGGAGCTCACCGGCATGGGCGCCGAACTGCCGGTCTACACGCTGGCCCCGCAGCTCGAACGCGTGCTGCAGGATTCGGTCAGCGGACAGTCCGCGGCGCTGGAGCCGGGCCTGGCCGAGCGCCTGCACCAGAACCTCAGCGAATGCGTCGCGCGCCAGGAAAGCCTCGGCGAGCCCGCCGTGCTGCTGGTGCCCGGCCAGATCCGCGCCGCGATCGCCCGCCTCGTGCGCCACAGCGTGCCGCAGCTTGCGGTGCTGGCGTATGGCGAAGTGCCCGAAGACAAGCGCCTGCGACTGGTGGGGTCGGTGGGGTGAGGCGGCGCGCTTGCGATCGTCCGGTGGACGATCGCGCGCCGCCGAACGCCCGGCGGCTACGCCGACGGGCCGGGAGGGCGAAGCACCCGCTCACCGCGAATCTCCGCCACCTAACGTGCGCGGCACTGCCGCGCGCCGCGCCGAACGCCCGGCGGCTACGCCGACGGGCCGGGAGGGCGAAGCACTCGCTCGCCGCGAATCTCCGCCACCTGACGTGCGCGGCACTGCCGCTCGAGCGCCCGGCGGCTGTGCCGACGGTCCGGATGAGCCGGCGCGTGCTCCGGCGAACGCCGGCGCCCCCGCGTCGGGCCGGGGCGGACACTCCGCCTACGACCATCTCGCCCGGCCGAACGCCCGGCGCCCGCGCCGCCCCGCATCGCGCCAGACAAACCGCGCAGGGCCATTTCGCGCGGCCGCCCCATTGCCCGGACGGCCATCCGGGCCGGGGCGTAACCCGCACGCGCCCCTCTCCCGCGACCTGACCAACGCCTAGCAGCAACACGTGTACCGCTCGGTCGGAATGAGGAGTGCCGCCCAAGCGGCACGAGGAATGTCGAACCCCCGCGGCGGGCCGGCGGAACCTGCCGTCCGCATTCCTCCCACACGAGTTTCCGCCCGCCAATCGAGCCGCAAGGCGGCGCGACGCCCGGCGCCCCACCGTCACCCGCCGCGCCCATCGAACCCCCACGCCCCACGCCCCGCGCCCGGCCCGGCCCGGCCCGGCCCGGCCCGAAGCCTCACCCCGGCACCGCCTGACGGCAATCCGCACACCCCACCCGCAGCCACGACGGAAGCCCGTCGAAGCGCAGCCCCAACCGTAGGCACGGTTATTGCCTTGTCATTGGCAGGGAGCGGCCATGGCTGTTCCGACCGACCCAATACCCCGTATTTCGCGCCCCAAGTTCAAGGAGTCACTGATGAGAATCAAACGCTTCGTCGCCCCTGACATGCGCACCGCGCTGCGGATGGTTCGCGACGAGCAGGGCGCGGACGCGGTGATCCTCTCGAACCGCTCGATTCCGGAAGGCATCGAGGTGGTGGCCGCCACCGATTACGACGAGGCGCTGGTCCAGCAGGCGCTGCGCACCGCCGCTCCGGGCACGTTCGCAGCTCCGGGCACGTTCGCAGCCCCGGCGCCGCGCGCAGCCCCGAACGTGGTGCAGATGCCGGCTCCGACCGCGTACGCGCGTCAGGAAACCGCCGCAGCCCGCACCGCAGCCGAGGAACCGCGCGTGGCGCCCGCCACGCGATCGCTCGGCACGCGCGCCGAGGCGATGATCGCCGCGATGTCAGGCACCACGCCGCGCGACTCGCTTGCAGCGCGGGCACGCGCGGTATTCCGCGTCGACGCCGCGGCCGCCGAGGCCGACGCCGCTTCGGCCCGGCGCGCTGCGTCGCAGGCCGCCTCGCGCTCGCACCCGCCGGCCATGGCCTCGCTGCTGACGAGCAGCGTCGTGGAGGAGAGCGTATTCAACCCGAATGATTTCGCGGCCGCGTCCCACGCGCCTGCCGCACCCGCTGCGGCACCGGCCACCCTGGCGCCCGGCGACAATTTCCTCGAACTGCTCGCCCGCCTTTCCGCCGCCGAACAGGCCCGCGAAATGCCGGCACCGGTGGCCGAGATGCCGTCGCCGGCCGCCCAGGCCGCCGAAGCGATGGTCGCACCGGCTCCGGTGGTCGAAGCCGCGCCGATGGTGCCGGTCGCAACGATGGAAGTCGCGCCGCCGGTTGCCGCCCCGATTGCTGCAGCGGCTCCGGCTCCGGCTCCGATTGCCGCGATCGATCCGGTGGCGGAGGTGACCCCGGCCGCTGCGCCGGTCGCCATCGCAGTGCCCGCCGAACCCGTGCTGCAGGCAGTCGCCACGCCCGTCGAGGATCCGACGCTCGCAGCGATGCGCAACGAGCTGGCGTCGATGCGTGAGCTGATCGAACGCCAGATGGACCAGTACGCGATCGAGCGCCTGCGCGGTTCGGCCGGCCGTGCGTATGTGTTCGACACGCTGGTGGCCTGCGGCTGCGACGAGAGCGTCGCGCAGAGCGTTGCCGCCCGCATCGACGCAAACCTCACGCCCGAAGAGACCCGCGAGCCGATGTGCGCCGAACTGGCGCGCATGATCATGACCCACCGCGCCGAGCCGATCGACGACGGCGGCGTGATCGCACTGGTCGGCCCGACCGGCGCCGGCAAGACCACCACCATCGCCAAGCTCGCGGCGCGCTTCGCTGCCCGCAACCGCGCCCGCGACGTCGCGCTGGTCACCACCGACGTCAGTCGCGCCGGTGCGCGCGAACAGCTGCATGCGCACGGCCGCCGACTCGGCATCACCGTCTGCGAGGCCGACGGCCCGGAAGCGCTGAACGCCACGCTCGACCAGCTGGCCGACTACCCGCTGGTGCTGGTCGATACCGCCGGCTACGCCGCCCGCGACCGCGCGCTGCTGAGCCAGATCCTGTGGCTGCGCACTGCGCGCCGTGTGCGCAGCCTGCTGGTGCTGCCCGCCAACGCGCACCCGCATGACCTCAGCGAAATCATCCGCCGCTACCGCCCGGCTTCGCCGGAAGGCGTGGTGCTGACCAAGACCGACGAGACCGGCCGCCTGGGCGCCGCGCTGTCGGTGCTGGTCAAGCAGGACATGCATCTCGCCTACACCACTTCGGGACAGCAGGTGCCGCACGACATCGAGGCCGCCGACCCCGTTCGCCTCGTCGCTTCACTCGAAAAACTGCGCCGCGCTGCCGACAACCCCTTGATGACCGAGGACCGCCATGCCGTCGCCTGACCCCAACGCATCCTGCCTCGGACACGACATGAACGGACATGACACCACGGCCGCCGACCCGGCCCCTTGCGCCGAAGCGGCGCCCGCCACGCCGGCGAGCGTCGCGCCGGTCAGGGTGATCGCGGTGGCCAGCGGCAAGGGCGGCGTCGGCAAGACGTCGGTCTCGGTCAACCTGGCGATGTCGCTGGTGATGGCCGGCCGCCGCACGCTGCTGCTCGACACCGACCTCGGCCTCGCCAACGTCGACGTGATGCTCGGCCTGTCGCCGCGCTTCACGCTGGCCGACGTGATCGCCGGACGCTGCGAACTGGCCGACACGATCATCGAAGGCCCCGGTGGCCTCTGGGTGGTCCCCGCCGCATCGGGCAAGCGCCACATGACCGAACTCACCCCGGCGCAGCACGTCGGCCTGGTGCATGCCTTCAGCCAGCTCGACCTGCCCATCGACACGATGGTCGTCGACAACGCAGCCGGCATCGCCGATGGCGTGCTGACGTTCTGCCAGGCCGCGCAGGACGTGATCATCGTGGTCTGCGACGAGCCGGCCTCGGTCACCGACGCCTACGCGCTGGTCAAGGTGCTCAGCCGCGAACGCGGTGTGACCCGGGTGCAGGTGCTCGCGAACCAGGTCGGCAGCCCGCAGGAAGGCCGCCACCTGTTCGAGAAGCTCGAACGCGTCAGCGCGCGTTTCCTCGACGTCACGATGTCGTATCTCGGTGCGATTCCACGCGATGAATGGCTGCGCCGCGCGGTGCAACGCCAGGAAGCCGTCGTCGAGGCATTCCCATCCAGCCCGTCCGCACTCGCTTTCCGCGACATCGCGCGACGCGCATCCCAATGGCAGGTCCCGCAAGGTCCGCGCGGACATGTCGAATTTTTCCTTGAACGGCTGGTGACCCCAGCCAGGAGCGCCGCATGAATGCCATGGCCGCCGCCCAGTACCGCGCTGCGCGCCCGCAGGTCGACACCGCCGCGATCGTCGAGAAGCACGCCGAACTCGTGCGCCGCATCGCGCACCACCTCGCCGCGAAGCTGCCCGCCAGCGTCGAGATCGATGACCTGATCCAGGCCGGCATGCTCGGCCTCATCGAGGCCGCGAAGAACTTCCAGTCCGACCAGGGTGCCGCGTTCGAGACGTATGCCTCGATCCGCATCCGCGGCGCGATGATCGACGAGATCCGTCGTGGCGACTGGGTGCCGCGCTCGGTGCATCGCCGCTACCGCGACGTCGTCGCTGCCACGCGCGCCGTCGAGCAGGCCACCGGCCGCGCTGCGACGTCGCAGGAAGTCGCCACCGCGCTCGGCGTGAGCATCCCCGAGTACCACGCGATGCTCGAGGACGCCGCACGCGGACAGTTGCTGAGCCTGGACGCGCATGCCGAGGAGCACGACGGCGAGCCGCGCCTGGCCACCGCCGATGGCACGACGCCGGCACGCGCATTCGAGCACGAGGAGTTCCGCGGCGCGCTTGGTGCCGCGATCGGCCTGCTGCCCGAGCGCGAGCAACTGGTGCTGTCGCTGTACTACGAGCAGGAACTGAACCTGCGCGAAATCGGCGCGGTGCTGTCGATCAGCGAATCACGCGTCTGCCAGATCCACGGCCAGGCCATGCTCCGGCTGCGCTCTCGCCTGGGCGACTGGCGCGGCATCGACGCCGACAACGACGACTGATCGCGACACGCGTCACCGAACCGGTGTCGTCCTGGTCCGGAAGGTTCAGGACCGACGGCACCGGTCGATATCCGCCGCAAGGGGCGTGTGCCGGACCTGACCCCGCCGGTATGCGCCCCACCCCATTACCGCATCGCCGCACGAGCCCTTCATGGACAAGAACATCAAGATTCTCATCGTCGACGACTTCTCGACCATGCGCCGCATCGTCAAGAACCTGCTCAGCGACCTGGGCTTTTCCAACACCGCCGAGGCCGACGACGGCACGACGGCGCTCGAGGAACTCAAGCGCGCGAAGTACGACCTGATCATCACCGACTGGAACATGCCGGGCATGACGGGCATGGAACTGCTCAAGCACGTGCGTGCCGACGCCGCGCTGAGCAAGACGCCGGTGCTGATGGTCACGGCCGAAGCCAAGCGCGAACAGATCATCGAAGCCGCCCAGGCGGGCGTGAACGGCTACGTCATCAAGCCGTTCACCGCCGGCACCCTGAGCGAGAAGCTGGGCAAGATCTTCGAGCGCCTCGAGGCCGCGGCGTGAACGCCCAGGTCCTCACCGATCCCGACAGTCTGTCGACCGACAGTCGCGAGGCCATCATCCGGCGCGTGCGCGCCGCGCTTGGGGCGATCGAGAATGACGACCAGGCCGGCTTCCGCGAAAACCTCGACGCGCTGGTCGAATGGCGCAACCAACCGCTGGTGCAGGGCCTGGTGCGGCTTGCACGCGAACTCGGCCAGGCCTTCGGCGACGGCGAGGGCGCGAGCACCGGCGGCTCGCTGCCCGAGGCCTGCGCGCGCCTCGAGCACGCGGTGAAGATGAGTGAGGACGCCAGCCATCGCACGATGGACATGATCGACCAGTGCCGCGACCTGCTGGCGACGATTCCGGTCGCGCCGGGAAGCGAGGCGGCCGAGGCCGCGGCCGGCATGCGCGTGCGGTTTTCCGAAATGACCGCCGCGCAGGGCTACCAGGACCTGACCGGCCAGATCATCAAGCGCGTCGTCGACATCGTGCGCTGCGTGCATGCCGCAAGCGATGGCGTGATGCCCGAGTCCGCGCCGCTGCAGCTGCCCGCGTCGTCGAAGGGCTTCGGCCCGGCCGTCACCGGCGTCGATGCCGCACCGGCCACGCAGGACGACGCAAACGATTTGTTGTCATCGCTGGGACTTTGACGTGAGCGAAGCCGAATCCGACATCTGCGCTGACTTCCTGATCGAGGCGCGCGAAATCGTCGACCAGCTCGGCGAGCAGCTCGTCGCACTGGAACAGTCGCCGTACGACCGCGACTGCCTCAATGCGGTGTTCCGCGGCTTCCACACGATCAAGGGCGGCGCAGGCTTCCTCGACTTCCCCGCGATGGTGACGATTTGCCACGCGGTCGAGGACCGGCTCAACGCCGCGCGCAGCAGCGAAGCGTCGATGGACGAAATCGCGTTCGACGCGACGCAGCAGTCGATCGACCTGCTCAGCGATATGCTCGATGCGATCGGGCGTGGCGAAACGCCCGAGGAACCACCGGAATCACTGGTCGCCGCGCTGCACGTCGGTCCGGCGGAGCCGGCCGTCGCCGCAGCGCCGACTATGCAGGTCACCGACCTGCCTGAAAACCTCGACGACCTGGACTTCGACGCCCTGCTCGACAGCCTGCACGGTGCGGGCGCCCTGCCCGGTGCAGCGCCGGCCGCGGCGGCAGCGCCCAAGCCGAAGCCGCCCCCCCCGGCGCGCGACACCAAACCCAAGCCGAAGCCGGTTGCCGCGGCGAATGCCGAGCCCGCCGAAGCCACCGTGCGCGTCGACGTGCGGCGCCTGGACGCGATGGTGAACCTGGTCGGCGAACTGGTGCTGGCGCGCAACCGCCTCAAGACGATCCGTCCGCGCCTGCGCGACGAGGATCTCGATCGTGCGGTCACCGCGCTTGATGCCGCCACCTCGCGCCTGCAGTCGGCGGTGATGACCGTGCGCATGCAGCCGGTCGGTCGCGTGTTCTCGCGCTTCCCCAAACTCGCGCGGGATGTGTCGCGCCAGCTCGGCAAGGCCGTCGACCTCGAAGTCGTCGGCGCCGATACCGAACTTGATCGCAACCTCGTCGAGGCGCTGGCCGATCCGCTGGTGCACCTGATGCGCAACGCGATCGACCATGGCATCGAATCACCGCAGCAGCGCCGCGCCGCCGGCAAGCCTGAAACCGGCAACGTGCGCCTGAGCGCACAGCAGGAAGGCGACCACGTCTCGATCGAAGTGCGCGACGACGGCGGCGGCATCGACCCCGAGAAGATCCGCCGCAGCGCCTGCGAAAAGGGCCTGATCGACGCCGATTCGGCTGCGCGCCTCACGCCCGAGGAATGCCTGCAGCTGATCTTCCTGCCGGGCTTCTCTACACGCGCGGAAGTCAGCGACCTGTCCGGCCGCGGTGTGGGCATGGACGTGGTGCAGTCGCGCATCCGCGAGCTGTCCGGCCAGGTGCAGATCCTTTCCGAAATCGGCCGCGGCAGCCGCTTCGTGATCCGCGTGCCGCTGACACTGGCGATCCTGCCGACGCTGCTGATCGAGATCGACGACGACGTCTACGCGCTGCCGCTGGTGCGCGTGATCGAAGTGCTTTCGCACCATCCCGAACGCGCGATGTGGATCGATGGCCAGAGCGTGCTCGACCTGCGCGAGCAGCCGCTGCCGCTGCTCGACCTGCGCGTCTGGCTGGGGCTTGACCCGCTGCCGACCGCGAGCAGCACTGCAGTCGTTCTGCAGGCCGGCGAACAGCGTTTCTGCCTGATCGTCGACCGCGTTCGCGGCCGCGAGGAAGTGGTGATCAAGGCGCTGCCGCGCACGCTGCGCGGCCTGCCGGGCTATGCGGGCGCCAGCCTTGTGGGCGACGGACGCATGGCGTTGATCCTGGATGTCGATGCGCTGCTGCGCACCGGTCTTCGCCCGAACCGGCGGATCGCGGAAGTCGCGTAAAACGCAACCGCCCGGACGCGAAGCCGCGTCCGGGCGGTGATTTCGTCATTGCTGTTGCGGCCGCCGGCCTCAGCGCTGGAAGCGGATCTCGCCGCGCAGCGGCGCGCCGCGCGGCGTGCAGCGGTATTCGAACTGCGCACGCAATGCGACCGCCTTGCCGGTCTCGTCGTAGGCGATGTCCTGCACGTCGACCGAGCCGCGGCTGTCCGGGCAGTACAGGGGCGAGTCCAGTCCGCGCACGACGTTGAGCGCGGCCTGCTGCGTGTTCGGCTCGCCACGGGTTTCATAGCGACCGACCTTCAGCGCCTGGCCAGTGGGTGGCGCGATCACGACGCTCCAGAGGTCCTTGAGCACCGACGCTTCGTAATACACCTGCGAGGCGTCACCAGTCAGCGTGAACAGGCTGGTATCGCCGTGATTTTGCTGCCGCACCCGGCCCCAGGGCGACGTGCCCGCGGCCCTGACGTTGAACGACATCGGTGCGGCGTTGTAACGCACCAGGCCGCTCCAGGCGGGCGCGTTCGCGGCGCCGACGCGCTGGCTGTACGCCGCTTCGAGACGGGTCACGTTGCCGGCTTCGTCGAACTCGATCTGGCGGATCGAGATCCAGCCCCAGATCGTGTCGGTCGCTTCGCACTTGGGATTGTCGTCGGTCACCTGCAGGCCGGCCGAGCGGCCGAACGTGGTGACCGGGCAACCGACATCCGGATACAGGCCCGGACGCAGGCGCTCGCCGGGCGGCGCCACGAGGGTGACGTACCACTGTCCGCTGCCGAACGTGGACTGCTCGCCCGCGTTCGCGCGCACGTTGAAGTGCAGGCGCTCGGCGGTGCCGTAGACCCGGAACTGCCCGGTCTCATGGGTGATGACCTGCTCGGCACGCGAAGATTCGTCGAGCACGCTGAACATCGATTGCGCCTGTACATCGGCGGCCGTCAGCAACGCGAACGACACGAACGCGGCCGGAATGAAACCCGTCATCTTCGTCATCACACTCCCCTCGATTCTGGAATACCGCCTTGATCCAGCGCGGGCGTCCACGTCCGTCGCCCTTGGGCCGACGGTGGGTTGCGGTGGTTTGATCCCCGCCCGTGCGCCTGTTGCGCCCTGCCCCTTACGGCCCTCGCTCCGGGCCGAACCGTGAAGCGCATCACGCCTCGTGGGTGATGCTAGTCAAAAGCAAACCGCATCGGTTCGGTCGAGCTTGATCTTTCTTCTGAACCGATCAGCGTTGTGCAGGCGGCCCCGGCCACGCGCTTGCAGGATGCCGCGATGGATAACTGCCCGCGGACCGGTGGGGCGCGTGCAGCAAACGGCAATCCTCACGGGCAAAAACGGCTTCAGCCGCCCACAGGTGGGCCGTTACCGGCATTGAACTCCTTCCTTCCGCCCGGCCCGCCCGAATGAAACGCGCCCTGCTTCTGCTCTCCCTGTCCGCGCTCGCCGCGCCGGCGTCACCCGCGATCGCGGCCGACATCGCCTACAACTTTCTCGAGATCGGCCACTTCCAGATCGAAGGCACGTCGTCCGGGCCCATCGCGCGCGTCAGCGCCGGCTTCGGCGATACGGGCTTCTACGGCAGCGTCGGCTACAGCCGTCAGAATTTCGACGCGGCCGGTGCGGGCGATGTCGATGTCGATGTCGGTCTGGCCGGGATCGGCTATGCGCATACGCTGGTCGAAGGCACCGACCTGAACTTCGAAGCCGGCTACCAGCGCGCCGATGCCGCTGGCGAGCAGGTCGATGGCTATCGCGGCTCGGTTGGCGTTACCCACATGCCGAACGACCGCTTCGTCGTCACCGCGAGGGCGAACCACTATTTCGGCGGCGACACCGAAGGCACGCTGACGACCGCGTCGTTCGGTGGCGAGGTGTTCTTCAACCCGATCTGGAGCCTGGCCGCCGAAGCCGAGCTCGCCGAAGGCCCCGACGCCTACCTGCTCGCGCTGCACTACGGCTTCTGACGCCGGCGCGCGGCCGCCGCGTTCGCGCCACCCGCCGGGCCGGTGCCCGGGTCCGCTTCTTGCATCGCTCCGGATCGACCGCCTCCGCGCGGCGCGGCCCGTCGCCGTGCCGCTCAAGAATCCGCCCCGGACTCCGATAAACCCTGTGATGGACAAGCTCAGCGTCATTGCCGTCGTGCTCGCCCTGGTCGCCCTCGTCGGCGGCAGCGTGCTCAAGGGCGCAGGCCTTTCGGGCCTGTGGTCGCCCGCGGCGTTCGCCATCGTGATCGTCGGTACGTTCGCGGCAATCATGCTGCAGACGCCGATCACGACGTTCCGGCGTGCGTGGAAGATCGTGCGCTGGGTGTTCCGCCCGCCGGCGAGCGATGCGCGCGCGCAGATCACGCGCTTCGTCCAATGGAGCACCGTCGCGCGCCGCCACGGGCTGCTCGCACTCGAGATCGAAGTGGATCGCCAGCACGATCCGCTGCTGCGCAAGGGCCTGCAGATGGTGGTCGACGGCGTCGAGCCTGAAACGATCCGGCAGATGCTGGAAATCGAAGTACACGGCCACAGCCAGCGAGACCTCGCCGCCGCGAAGGTGTTCGAGGGCATGGGCATCTATGCGCCGACGCTGGGCATCATCGGCGCCGTGCTCGGCCTGATGGCGGTGATGAAGAACCTCGCCGATCCGAGCAGGCTCGGTCAGGGCATCGCTGCCGCATTCACCGCGACGATCTACGGCATCGGCGCGGCGAACCTGATGTTCCTGCCGATGGCCGCCAAGCTCAAAAGTCTCGTCAACGCGCAGACCCACGAGCGCGAGATGCTGGTCGAAGGCCTGATCGCGATCGCGCAGGGCGAGAACCCGCGCAACATCGAAGTGCGCCTCAACGGCTACCTGCACTGACACGACGATGCGGTCACGCCGGCACCAGCACGAAGAACACGTCAACCACGAGGCCTGGGCGATCCCCTACGGCGATCTGGTGACGCTGCTGCTCGCGTTTTTCGTCGTGATGTATGCGGTGTCTTCGGTCAACGAAGGCAAGTACCGCGTCATGGCCGATGCGATGTCGGTTGCGTTTGGCGGCCCGCCCAGCACGCTGTCGCCAGTACAGCTCGGCGAGACAATGCAGGCGGGCGACCCGCTCGACCGCTCCGCGGCCGGCGCGGCCACCGCGAGCGCGGTGCACAACCCCCGGCTGAACCAGCTGCTGCAGTTGCCGCCGCTGGGCGACACGCTGCAGCGCACGTCCCACGTGCGATCACAGATGCCCGCGGCGATCGACGACCAGCTCGGTGCGATCGGTGCACGCGTCGAACGCGCGCTCTCGGGCCTGGTCGCGCAGGGACTGGTCACCGTGCGTCGCAGCCGCACCTATCTCGAGGTCGAGATCCAGAGCGACCTGCTGTTCGCCAGCGGCGTGGCCGTGCCCAGCCCGGCGGCGCGCACGGCGATCCGTCAGCTCGCCGACGTGCTGCGCGGCGAGCCCAACGCGATCCGCGTCGAGGGATACACCGACAACCGGCCGATCCGCACCGCGCAGTTCCGCTCGAACTGGGAACTGTCCGCCGCACGCGCGGCAAGCGTGGTGCACGAACTCAGCGACGGCGGCATCGCCGAGCCGCGCCTTGCGGTGATCGGCTACGGCGAGCACCACCCCGTGGCCGACAACGCGACCGTCGAAGGCCGCAACGCGAACCGCCGCGTGCAGCTGGTGATTTTGGCCGCGACCGACGGCGCCGACACGGTGATGCCCGAGCGCGCGGCGCCGCCGGCAGTGGCCGCATCGGTGGCGGCCGTGCAGACACGCGCCGCGCCCACGCTGGCGCAGGCAGCCGAGCCCGATCCTGAAACCCGCTTGACCCTTCCACTTTCCGGATACGCCTCGCTCGAGCGCTCGGTCGCCAGCAGCGTTACCCCGGTTTCAACCACTGCCGGAGTCCACTGATGCAGACCTGGGCGATCGCCAACCAGAAAGGCGGCGTCGGCAAGACCACGACGACGCTGTGCCTCGGCCGCGCGCTTGCCGAAGCCGGCGCACGCGTGCTGCTCATCGATCTCGACCCGCACGCCTCGCTGTCGCATGCGTTCAGGGTGCCGATCGATCCGCCGCCGCAAGGCAGCCACGACATCTTCCTGGACGAGGAAGCATCGATCGAGGCGCTTGCGCTCGACACCCCGATCGACGGACTGCGGCTGATGGCGGCGCAGCCGGCACTGGCGACGCTCGAACGACGCGGTGCCAGCCAGCCCGGACTCGGTCTTTCGCTGGGCCGTGCACTGAACGATGCGCGCATGCAGTACGACTACGCGCTGCTCGACTGCCCGCCCACGCTCGGCCTGCTGATGGTGAACGCGCTTGCCGCCGCCGACCGCCTGGTGGCGCCAACGCAGACGGACCCGCTGGCCCTGCATGGTCTCGACGACATGCTGCGTACGGCCGACATGATCGAGCGCTCGCGTCGCCGGCCGCTGCCGCGCCAGATCATCCCCACCCTGCACGACCGTCGCACGCGCGCCGGTACGCGCAGTCTCGAGCTGCTGCACGAGCGCCATGGCCGGCACGTATGGCCCGGCGCGATTCCGGTCGACACGCGACTGCGCGATGCCGAAGCGCTGACCGGCGCCGCCCCTGTGCACAGCCGCGGCACCGAGGCCTACGCGCTCGCCGCTTCATGGCTGCTCGACAGCGCCCGTACCCATCAGGAAGCCGCATGAACCAGCCGCTGATCGACGCCTATCTCGACGAACTGCTCGGCCCGACGCCGGGCGGCGGACGCGCCTCGGCGCCCGTTCCAGCGTCGACGCCCGACGACGTGGTCGCCCATGCGGCCGTCGCGGAGGCGGTGGCCGACGCCACGGCCGATGCGCTGGCCGTGGCGCTGCTTGAAGACTTCGACCGGGAAACCACGGGCGCCGCTGCGCCGGCGTCTCCGGCGCCGGTCTGTTCGGATCCGGACCCTGCCGCTTCCGACTCCGCCGCTTCGGATTCTGTCGCTTCGAACCCTACGGACTCGGAGGCTTCCGCCCCGGCCCCGGCCCCGTCGCCGGCCGCTGCGGTCATCGACGATTCGCTGGCGGCCGAGTTGCTGGCCGAGTTCGACCGCGAGATCGCGACGCAACCGGCGGTCATTCCGCGTGCCGCGCGCACGCCGGCGGCGTCAGCCGAACCGCCAGCGCAGCTCGCCCCGGCTGCGGCTGCGCGCGTCGCCCCGGAGTCGTTCGAGCTGCCCGAGTCGTTCTCGCCGGTGCCGCGGCCGCGGCCGGTCCAGGAAACCCCGCCCGCGCTGCGTGCGAAGGACACCACGCGACCGGGGCATGCGCATCCGGGCCGCTGGCTGCGCGTGTGCGTGGACACCGACCGCTACGCGGTCGAGCTGCTGCGCGTTCAGGAAGTCGTACGACTGGTGCCGATCGTGTGGATGCGCGGCGCGCACGCGGCGGTGCTCGGGGTGATGAACCTGCGTGGCCGCATCGTGCCGGTGTTCGACCTGGGGCTGTGGCTGGGGACGACGGCCGTGGAGCCGGACGAACGCGCACGCATCGTGGTGGTCGAACGCAACGACGAGCTGATCGGGCTGCTGGTGACGGCAGTCAACGATGTGGTGACGCTGACGGCCGAGCACATCGAGCCGCCGCTCGGGGCGGGAACGCCGGGGGCGATCATGGGGGTCGCTCGGGCGAACGATGCGCCTACGGTGTTGCTGGATGCGAATTGGCTGTTTGATTGAGTGACGTTGTTGAGCTTTTGAGCTTTTGAGATTTGAGATTTGAGATTTGAGATTTGAGATTTGAGATTTGAGATTTGAGCTCACGGCAAGGGCTTCCGCCTTGCGGCGGGTTACTTTTCTTTGCTGGCCCAAAGAAAAGTAACCAAAAGAAACGGCTTTTCCCCGAGGGATCTACAGCTGGCAACCGGACGGCTGCTCGGGATTTTCCGATTCGCCATTCCATGGCTCAGTCGGAAAACGGCGGGCATCCATGCCCGCCGCCCTTCGGGTTTCCATGACGATGCAGCCGTTGGGCTGTCGTCAAGTGCGACAGCGACAGCGACAGCGACAGCGACAGCGACAGCCACGACTTTTGCGACGGCTGAGGCGACTTCAGGGCCGATGCCGTCGGAGCGCACCGCCGCTTGCACGGGCGCTCGATCGGCTGACCGCACGGCGCGACTTTGGGGCGGAAGCCGCTTATCGCGACCAATCACCGCAAACCGCGTACCCGGTCACCCTGCCGGGGCCTCAAGTGATCGTCGGGAGCGCCGTTAAAACTCTCGAACCATCCGGTCGCGAGGCCTGCCATGAGCGAAGTTGCCCTCCAATCCGACCTCGGCATCGAGCGTGTAAGCGAGCTGCAGGACATGTTGTTGCCTCACCTGGACGATGCCGAGCCGCTTGCGCTCGTCGGCGACCAGGTCACCCGCGTGCATACCGCGGGGCTGCAGCTGCTGCATGCGTTCGTACGCGAACGCGCGGCGCGCGGCGGAAGCACCACGGTCAAGTCAGCGTCGCCCGCGCTCGCCGCGGCCGCCCGCCAGCTCGCGCTGGCGGTGAGCCTCGGCGTCGATATCCACCAAGTTGAAACCCTTTCCGGAGACGCCGCGTGAGCGCCCAGTTGTTGATCGTCGATGATTCCACCTCCATGCGGCAGATGGTCGCGTTCGCGCTGTCGTCCGGCGGCTACTCGGTCAGCGAGGCGGAAGACGGCCAGGCCGCGCTCGACATCGCCAGGACGCGCCGCTTCGACGCGGTGGTCACCGACGTCAACATGCCGCGCATGGATGGCATCGAGCTGATCCGCCACCTGCGCCAGCTGCCTGACTACAAGTTCACGCCGCTGCTCATGCTGACCACCGAGTCGGGCCCGGAAAAGAAGATGGAAGGCAAGCAGGCCGGCGCGACCGGCTGGCTGGTCAAGCCGTTCGATCCCGAGCAGCTGCTCAACACCGTGCGCAAGGTGCTCGGCTGATGATCGCGGCAGGGACGGCCCGGCCGTCCCGCCTGCGCGTCGCGGCCGTGCACGCTGCCGCGGCATCCGTGTTTTCCCCGCCGCCCGCGCCTTGTGCGCGCAGCGGCCGCTCCAGTGACGGGTAGACCCTGATGGACATGTCCCAATTCCATGCCGCGTTCTTCGAGGAGAGCCGTGAAGGGCTTGCCGCGATGGAGTCGGGCCTGCTCGGGCTGGAATCGGGGAACAGCGATGGCGAAACCATCAACGTCATCTTCCGCGCCGCCCACTCGATCAAGGGCGGCGCGGCGACGTTCGGTTTCGTACACGTCACCAAGCTGACCCACGTACTCGAAACACTGCTGGACGAGGCACGGGCCGGCAAGCGCACGCTCGGCAGCGACGCGGTCAGCGCACTGCTCGGCTCGGTCGACGTGCTGCGCGACCTGCTCGAAGTCGCCGAGCATGGCGGCAGCGTCGACGAGTTCGCGCTTGGCGATGCGCATAGCGCGCTCGAGGCGATCCTGCAGGGCAGCAGCGGCACCGCCGCCGCCGCACCGAAGGCCGCCAAGCCCGTCGATGCCCTGCCGGACCACTGGCTGGTCAGCTTCGCGCCGCATCCGTCGCTGTTCATGAGCGGCAACGATCCGCTGCGCATCATCCGCGAGCTCGCCGACCTCGGTCCGGTCGACGTCGAGATGAGCGATGCGAAGCTGCCGAAGTTCGGCGAGTTCGATCCGCTGCAGGCGTTCATGTCCTGGCGCGTCAAGGTACCGGGTACGGTCAAGCGCGCGCTCGTCGCCGATGCGTTCGCATGGGTCGAGGACGAATGTGATCTGTCGATCGAAGGCGTCGGCCAGCAGGCCGCGCCGCCGCAGGCCGCCACGGCGGCCCCGGCACCCGAAGCTGTGGCTGCTGCACCGGCTGCTGCCAATGCACCGGCCGGCAACCAGCGCGCGTCCGACGCCGATGGCTCGATCCGTATCGCGACGTCGAAGATCGACGTGCTGATCAACCTCGTCGGCGAACTCGTGATCACCCAGGCGATGCTGCGCCAGCGCACCGAAGGCCTCGACCCGGGCGAGTTCGAGTCGCTGCTGACCGGCATCGACCAGCTCGCCCGCAACACGCGCGACCTGCAGGAAGCGGTGATGGGCGTGCGCATGCTGCCGGTCGAATTCGCATTCAGCCGCTTCCCGCGCATGGTCCGCGACCTCTCCGGCCGCCTGGGCAAGAAGGTCAAGCTGCGCACGTTCGGCGAGGCGACCGAGCTCGACAAGGGCATGATCGAAAAGATCGTCGACCCGCTCGTGCACCTGGTGCGCAACGCGATCGACCACGGCCTCGAGATGCCCGACGAGCGCAAGGCCGCCGGCAAGGACGAGAACGGCACGATCACGCTCAACGCCCAGCACCAGGGCGGCCACATCCTGATCGAGATCACCGACGACGGCCGCGGCATGAACCGCGAGCGCATCCTGTCGAAGGCGCGCGAGAAGGGCCTGGCCGTGCCGGAAAACCCGACCGACGGTCAGGTCTGGGACCTGGTGTTCGCACCGGGCTTCTCGACCGCCGAGGCACTGACCGAACTGTCCGGCCGCGGCGTCGGCATGGACGTGGTCAAGAAGAACATCCTCTCGCTCGGCGGCGCGGTGGAAATCCGCAGCGCGCCGGGCAAAGGCAGCACGATCTCGATCCGCCTGCCGCTGACGCTGGCGATCCTCGACGGCATGACCGTTGCGGTCGGCGAGCAGGTGTTCGTCGTGCCGCTCAACACCGTCATCGAATCGCTGCAGCCCGAGGCCGCCGACGTGCGCACAGTCGCGAACTCCGCGCGCATGGTGCGCGTGCGCGACGACTACGTGCCGCTGGTCGACCTCGCATCGCAGTACGGCATGCCGCCGACACTGCGCCAGACGCAGGGCGGCGCACCGATCGCGGTCGTGGTCGAGAGCGAAGGCAAGCGCCTTGCGCTCGAGGTCGACGACCTGCTCGGCCAGCAGCAGTTCGTGATCAAGAACCTCGAAACCCATTACCGCCGCGTGCCCGGCGTATCCGGCGCGACGATCCTCGGCGACGGTCGCGTCGCACTGATCGTCGATGCCGGCGGCCTGTCGCACGCCGCCCGCCTGGCAGCGGCGGCATGAGCCTGCCACGCACGAGCCCTTCCCCTGTTCCGGCCCGCGCATCTGCGCGGTCCTGCTTCGAGATGCCGCGATGACCGATGCCCGCACTGCCAAAGCCAACCCGGACTCCGCCAGCGCGCTGGCGAACGAGTACCTGACCTTCGCGCTCGGCGACGAGGAGTACGGCGTCGACATCCTCAGGGTGCAGGAAATCCGCGGCTACGACACCGTAACCCGGTTGCCCGAGGCACCCGCCTTCATCAAGGGCGTGATCAACCTGCGCGGCACGATCGTTCCGGTCGTCGACATGCGCATCAAGTTCCGCCTGCCGCGCGTGGTCTACGACACGACCACGGTGATGATCGTGCTCAACGTGGCCGACCGCATCGTCGGCGTCGTGGTCGACAGCGTGTCCGACGTGCTGAGCCTCAATGCCGACCAGGTGCGGCCGACGCCCGAGCTCGGTTCGGCGATCGACCGCAAGTTCGTGACCGGCCTCGGCGTCGTCGACGAGCGCATGCTGGTCCTGCTCGACATCGAACGGCTGATGACCAGCAACGAGATGGGCCTCGTCGACGAGGCAATCGCGGCCTGAAACCGGCCGGGTCCAGCTGCCAGTGACGCTCGGCCTGCACCCCGCAGCAATGGCGGCGAATGCCGGGCGATGCACGCGAAGCGCCGTTGATTTGCGGCGCGACTGACGGCGCACCTTCGCATCACGGCGCAACCGTCCCGGCCGGGTTCTAACCCGGTCCGCCGAACTCTTTCCACACACCGTCATCGCACGCGCTTGCGCGTGCCGGTATCTGCCATGTCCTTCCGTTTTTGCACCACCGCTGCTCGCCCGCTCGCACTGGGCTGCGCGTTGCTGGCCTCGCCCTGCTACGCCGCGCAGGCGGATGGGCTCGATTTCTCGCCGACCGCGAACATCCAGTACGACTGGGCACGCTTCGAGTCCGACGACGTCCGCCTGCGCGACGATGACGCGTTCCGGCGCGCACGCGTCGGCTTCAAGCTCAAGGGCGCTGACGGGCGCTGGCAGCTGGTCGCCGAGCACGACCTGGCCGAGAACACGCCGCCCGACGCCTTCGTGGAGATCACGCCGGCCAAGGGCCACAGCCTGCGCATCGGCCAGTTCAAGCAGCCGTTCCTGCTCGAGGACGCCGTCAGCGACAAGCACGCGCTGTTCATGGAGCAGTCGCTGCTCGGTGCGTTCGGCATCAGCCGCCGCATCGGCGTCGAATACGCGCGCCAGGCGGCACGGGGCACGATCAACGCAGCGGTGTTCGACCAGCGTCTCGACGGCAGCAACGCATCGCGCGGTTTCACCACGCGCGCTACGTGGCGCCTGCGCGAACGCGAGGGCGAGGTGCTCCACATTGGCGGCGGGCTGGCGAGCGAATCGCCGGACAACACACGCGCCGCATTCAGCGCCGGGCCCGGCACGGCACTGACCGAGGTCAAGCTGGCGCGCAGCGGGTCGATGACGCGGGTCGACCGCGTTAATCGCGCCGCACTCGAGGGATTGTGGCTGCGCGGCGCATGGTCACTGCAGGGCGAGCTGGCACAGGTCACAGCGCGGCGCGACGGTGCCGATTTCGTTGGCAACGCCCAATCGCTGCTGGCGACCTGGTCGCCGACCGGTGACGCGCGCAGCTACAGGCGTGGCGTCGTCGGCGCGCCGTCGGTGGACGACGGCCCGGCATGGGAATTCGCGCTGCGCTGGAGTGCGATCGACCTGCACGACGGCGCGATTGCCGGCGGCGAGGTCGAGAACCTCGGCGCGGCGGCGACCTATTACGCGAACTCGTACCTGCGCGTCATGGTCAACCTGATCCACAGCCGGCGCGATGGCGCACAGGATTCGCCCACGACCGCGGGGCTGCGCGTGCAGGTGACGTACTGACGCCGCAGCGGACTGGGCACGCCCGTTGGCCGCGCTCAACCTCCGCCGCCGGCGGCCGTTACCGAGGCGACCTGCCACTCCGACTGGAACACGATGCAAGCCCCCGCCCTTCCCGCGAACGAATCGCCGCGCCTTCAAGCCCTGCGATCGCTTGGCCTGCTCGACACCCAGAACGAAGAGCGCTTCTCGCGTTACGTACGGCTGGCGAAGTCGCTGATCGATGTACCGATCGCGACGATTTCGCTGGTCGACTCGAACCGGCAGTGGTTCAAAGGCTGCGAAGGGCTCGAAATGTCCGAGACGCCGCGCAACATCTCGTTCTGTGGCCACGCGATCCTTGAGCAGGGCGTGTTCTACATCCCGGACGCCGCGGCCGACGCGCGCTTTGCCGACAACCCGCTGGTAACGGGCGCGCCGCACATCCGCTTCTATGCCGGTTGCCCGGTCTACGTACCCGGCAACCTCGCGATCGGCACGCTGTGCGTGATGGACCGCCGCCCGCGCACGCTCACTCCCGAGCTGCTTGGCCGCCTGCGTGATCTCGCCGATTGCCTGCAGCGCGAGCTGAGCCTGCATGTACTGCTGCAGGACATCCAGCGGCTCAAGAGCAGCCCGGCGCTGACCGCGCTGGCCCAGCACGGCTAAACGGCTCCTGTAGCGCCGCGGTTGATTCTACGTCGCCCCCCGACGCCTGCCCTGCCCCACCACTGCGCCGGGGCGCGTTGCTGCTGCCTGTCAGCCTCCACCGCTCGGAGACGGTAGACGTCGGGGCCGCCGGTGCTGCGCCGGCGCTCGGCCTCGGTCGCCCGCAGAAAACAACAGCGCCGGCCAGCTCGCCGCTTCAAAACGCGGACAAAAAAAGCCCCGCACCTGCATGCAGGACGGGGCATAAAGGACACGGACACGGGGCCGGGTGGCCCGCCTCACGAACCACCCGGCTGCCGTCGCGCCTGCCGAGGGCGCGACGACGGATAACGATCGGATTACAGCGCGAAGTCGAGGCGGACCTTGCCGCGACCACCGCCCGGCGCGAACGTCCATTGCTTCACTGCGCGCACGGCGGCGCTCTCGAACGTGCGTGCCGGCTTGGCGTTGACGACCGACACGCTCTCCACCTTGCCGGTCGCGTCGACGACGAACTCGACCTCGACGAAACCCTGCTTGCCGGTGCGCGCCGCTTCCGGCGGGTACTGCGGCTCCACGCGCTTGATCGGCTTGAGTTCGGCCGAAGCGGGAGCGGCGAACGAGGCGGCCATGGCGGCCAGTGCGATGGCGAGGGCGATGTGACGCATGGGTGGAACTCCTGTCGGTTACATCCCAGACATCGGCGGTCCCGCATGCGACTTGAGCGCCCCGCAGCAGGTGCGTATCGATAGCGTGACGGACCCGGCGTTTTGCATGTCGCCCGCGCGCGAACCGCGGAGCAGCGCACGTTTCGCGTAGCCGTCCGGCGGCCCGCCGCTGCCGGCCTTAAAGAAACCGGACCGGCCGCCGATGCCATGAGGGTCGACCCCCGTCTGGGGTCCGCTTCTGGATCGAGGCCCCCATGTCCGTTTCTGCTTCCGCCCTCCTGGATCGCCTGATGACGCCGGCAACGCGATTGATGTCGCGCCTGACGTTTCTCAACAAGGCAATCGTCATCGGCCTGTCGTTCGGCCTGACCTGCGCCGTGCTGGCCGGCGTCATCGCCACCTCCACGGTGCGCGAGATCTCGGCGACCGAGCTGCAGGTCTCGGCCGGCACGCCGCTGGCGGCGATGCACGAGGCGATGCTCGGCATGCAGCAGCATCGTGAAGCGACGGTCCGCGGGTTCTTCGACGATCCGTCGCAGCAGGCCGCGATCCCGCAGATGCGCGCGGCGGTCGACAAGCAGCTCGAAGCCGTCGAGGCGTGGGAAGCCCAAACGCTCGAGGACCAGCCGCTGAAGGAGCGGTTCGAGAAGCTCCGCGCATCTTGGAAAAAGGCCCAGGGCGACCACGCCGATGCGCTTGCGGCCGCCAAGGCTCATGAAGAAGCGCTGCGGCACGCGCGCCTGCTGGTCAAGGGCGTGGACACCGCCACCGGCCTGGCGCTCGCGTCCGATCCGGCGATGCTCTACGTCAGCCGTTCGCTCAGCGAGTGGCTGCCGATGCTCAGCGAATACACCTCTCGACAGGGTGTCGTCGCGATCCGCATGTTCGGCGAGGGCTCGGTCTGGGCCGAGGACCGCGCACAGCTCGCGGTCGCGCAGAACATGGAGCGCTACCTCGAGGACCGCATCCGCATCGACACGGCGCAGATCGAGGCCAGCGCGCCGTCGATCGCCAAGGACGTCAAGGGCGCGCTCGACGCCGCGATGAAAGCCACCAAGACCCAGGAGACCTTGATCCAGACGCGCGCGCTCGACGCCGACGTGCCGGACATGCCGGTGGCCGAGATGGGCAAGCACTCGTCAGCCACGCGCGCGGCGATTGCCAACGCGATCCATAGCGCAGCAAAGGCCTATGCCAACGCCGGTGCCGACGAGCTGCAGCAGCTGCGCGCCAAGGCGCTGACGGTCGCGCTGATCTGCGTGCTCGCACTGATGCTCTCGGGTTACCTGTTCGTCGGCTTCAGCCGCAGCACGCGCGATTCGCTCGCGGTGATCAAGCAGGCTTCGGAAATGCTGGCCGTTGGCCAGTTCCCCGAAAAGGTCGCCGTGCACAGCCGCGACGAACTGCGCGATATCGGCAACAGCATCGAAAACGCGGTCGCCAGCCTGCGCCAGTACTCCGGCGCCCAGCGCACGATGTTCGAGGCCCACCAGGCCGGCGAAATCGACCACCGCATGGACACCGATGCATTCCCGGGCGCGTTCGGCGTGATGGCCGATGAAACCAACACGCTGGTCGCCTCGCACATCGACGTCAATGCGCGCCTGATCCAGATCGTGGGCCAGTACGCACGTGGCGACCTGTCGGCCGATATCGAGCGCTATCCGGGCAAGAAGGCCGAGATCACCGCTGCGGTGGATGCGGTCAAGGCCGGCATGCAGGCGGTCAATGCCGAGATCAAGGCACTGGTCGATGCCGGCGTGGCCGGCGACCTCACCCGTCGTGGCAACGCCGAGCGCTTCGAGTTCGTCTACCGCGACATCATCGAAGGCCTGAACCGCCTGATGAAGACCGCCGACCACGGCATGGGCGAAGTCGGTGCGCTGCTGTCGGCCGTGGCCGACGGCGACCTCGGCCGCCGTGTCGAAGTGCAGCTGCCGGGCCAGTTCGGCGTGCTTGCGAACGATGCCAACCGCACGGTCGAGCAGCTGACGCAGATCGTCGGCGAGATCCGCCAGACCAGCGACGCGATCAACTCCGCCGCCGGTGAGATCGCCTCGGGCAACAACGACCTGTCGCAGCGCACCGAGCAGCAGGCCGCCGCGCTGGAAGAAACCGCCTCGTCGATGGAGGAACTGACCTCCACCGTGCGCCAGAACGCCGAGAACGCCCGCCAGGCCAACCAGCTCGCGATCGGTGCCGGTGGCGTCGCGTCGCAGGGCGGCGCAGTGGTCGGCCGCGTCGTGCAGACGATGAGCGAAATCAACCAGTCCTCGCGCAAGGTCGCCGAGATCATCTCGGTCATCGATGGCATCGCGTTCCAGACCAACATCCTGGCGCTGAACGCGGCGGTCGAAGCCGCCCGCGCCGGCGAGCAGGGCCGTGGCTTCGCAGTAGTCGCCGCCGAAGTGCGCTCGCTCGCACAGCGCAGCGCGAACGCCGCCAAGGAGATCAAGCAGCTGATCAGCGATTCGACGCTGAAGGTCGAGGAAGGCGGCGCCCTGGTCGACCAGGCCGGCAAGACCATGGCCGAGATCGTGACCAGCGTGAAGCGCGTCAGCGACATCATCGCCGACATCGCGGCGGCCTCGGCCGAGCAGAGTGCCGGCATCGAGCAGGTCAACCAGGCAATCACGCACATGGACGAGGGCACGCAGCAGAACGCCGCGCTCGTCGAAGAGGCCTCGGCCTCGGCGCGCGCGCTCGAGCAGCAGGCCGAACAACTGGTGCAGACCGTGTCGGTGTTCCGCGTCGGCCAGGCACCGGCACCGGTGCAGGTGCACAGCGCGCCCCGCGCGGCGGCCGGACCGGCCGTGCGTCGCGCCGCTGCAGCGCCTGCAGCGCAGGCCCGCCCTGCGCCGCGCAAGCGCGCTGCGACGCCGGTGGCCGGCGCCGTGACCTCCGGCACCGGCAACGACCACGACTGGCAGGAGTTCTGATGCCCCGCATCGGATCGCCCGGCAGGCAAACCCTGCCGGACCTGTACGACATCGCTTGACCCCGCCCCATGCCGGCCGCCTCGATGCGGCCGACATGGTTGAACCGGCCCCCGAACGCAGACGACGCCCATGCCGTTGCAGGTCCCCTTCCCTCCCGCCGAAGGCGCCACCGCCGAAGCCGTCGACGCGTTCGGTGCACTGCGCAACGAAACCGGTCGCAGCGACGGTTTCGACGACGTCGTCGCAATGGCGGTCCAGTTGCTGGACGCGCCAGTCGCGGCGCTGGCGATGCTCGAAGGCGGTCGTCTGCACGTGCTCGCCGAGCGCGGCCTGGGGCCGGTCGCACTGTCGCCGCTTCAGCCGTTGCTGGACGGCCTGACCGTGCACATGCCGGTGCGTCTGCTGCTCGACGCGAATGTCGACCCGGCGTTCCAGATCGATCCGCTGGTACGCGCTGCGCCCAACCTGCGCTTCGTGCTGGCGGTCGCGGTGCCGGGCACCGGCGACGAAACGCTCGGCGTGCTGCTGGTCGCCGACCCGCGTCCGCGCGTGTCGGTGCGCGCCGCCAGCCAGTCGCTGCTGCAGCGGCTTGCACAGTTGTCCGCCGGTCTGATCGAACGCCGCCGCCTCGAACGCACCAACCGCATCGCCGAGCAGATCGCGCATGCCGATTTCAGCGGCGTGATCGTCGTCGACGGCCGCGGCGAGGTGACGTTCGCAAACCCGGCCGCCGAGATGATCTTCGGCCACCCGCTGCCCGCCGGCGCGCGCGTCAACGAGCTGTTCCCGGACGAGCTTCAATCCAACCCCGAAGGCACGGTGCAGTGGCTGCGCGACGGCTCGCCGGGCCTGGCCGCGCCGCAGGCCTCGCATGACCTGCGCATCCGCACGCGCCAGGGCGATCTACGCACGCTCGAGGCCGCGCGCTGCGCCTGGGTGTCCGGCGGCGAGCCGGGCATGGCGCTGATCCTGCGCGACGTCACCGAGCGCCGCCTGCTGCGCCACCGTCTCAATGTCTCACCGAACGACGAACTGACCGGCCTGCCGCGTCGCGGTTCGCTGCTGGCCGTGCTCGACACGTTCCTGCGCGACCGCGTCCGCCCGCTCGGCGTTGCGTTGCTCGGCCTGGACAACTTCCGCACGGTCAACGACACGCTCGGCCACACGATCGGTGACGCGGTGCTGCAGCTGGTCGCCTGCCGCCTGCAGTTCAGCCTGCCGCCCAGTGCGCGCTTGGCCCGCTTCGGCGGCGACGAGTTCGCGCTGGTCTATCCCGGCACCGAGCAGGACGCGATCCAGCGCCATCTGCGCGCGGTGCTGTCCGACCTTGCCCGCCCGTGCGAGGTCGACCACAACCTCGTGCACATCGAAGCCAGCATCGGCGTGGCGATGTGCGACGAGCCGAACATGGAAAGCGGCGAGCTGGTCGCCCGCGCCGACCTCGCCATGCAGCACGCCAAGCGCAGCGGTGGCCGCCGCCTGAGCCGGTTCGAGCCGGACATGCGCGTCGAAGCGCACGACCGTCGCCGCCTCGACCTCGAACTGCGCCGCGCCTGCGACGAGGAAGAATTCGAACTGCACTATCAGCCGCAGATCGACCTGTTCAGTGGCCGCCCGACCGGTGCCGAAGCGCTGCTGCGCTGGCGCCATCCCGAGCGCGGCCTGCTGTCGCCGGACAAGTTCATCGACGCGCTCGCGAACAGCTCGGTCAACGCCACGGTCGGTCGCTGGATTCTCGAGCGCGCCTGTCGGGACGCGATGACCTGGCCAGTGATCGATGGCCGCAAGCTCGCAATCGGCATCAACCTGTTTCCGGTGCAGCTCGACGACGAACGACTGCTCGGCGAAGTCGACCATGCGCTGGCCAGCACCGGTCTCGCGCCGGCCCGGCTCGAGCTGGAACTGACCGAAACGATCGCGCTGCGCGATGACGGCATCGCTGCAAGCGCGCTCGCTTCGCTGCGGGCACGCGGCATCCGCGTGGCATACGACGACTTTGGCACCGGCTACGCGTCGCTGTCGATGCTGCAGCGGCTGCCGGTCGACCGGGTCAAGATCGACCGCTCGTTCGTGCGCGACGTGCTCGCCAACCGCGGCGATGCGGCGATCGTGCGCTCGATCCTGCTGATCGCCCGCAACTTCAACCTGCGCGTGATCGCCGAAGGCGTGGAAACGGCGGCGCAGGCGGAGATGCTGCGCGAGCTCGGCTGCGACGAGGCCCAGGGGTTCCTGTACTCGCGTGCGCTTCCGCTGGCGGATTTCAACCGCTGGATCGAAAGCTATCGGGTGCCCGGCCATGAGTGATGCCGCCGACGCCGTCGCTTCGCTGCGCGAGGACCGGGCCTTCACGTTCGACGACCGCGACTTCGCGCGGGTCTGCCGGCTGATCCGCGAACGCGCGGGCATCAACCTCGGCCCGAGCAAGCGCGACATGGTCTACAGCCGGCTCGCGCGTCGCATCCGCACGCTGGGCATGGAGCGGTTCTGCGATTACCTCGACCACCTCGAGCGCCACCCCGAGGACGAGGACCAGGCGTTCATCAATGCGCTGACGACGAACCTGACCTCGTTCTTCCGCGAGGAGCACCATTTCGACGCGTTCGAAAAGCTGCTGCGCAACGCCGGCGGCGGGCCGCATTCGATCTGGTGCTGCGCCGCGTCCACTGGCGAGGAGCCGTATTCGATCGCGATCACCGCCTGCGAAACCTTCGGCACGCTGCGGCCGCCGGTGCGCATCCTGGCGACGGATATCGACACCGGCGTGCTGGAGACCGCCGCGCGCGGCGTCTACCCGCTCGAGCGCATCGCCACCCTGTCAGCGCAGCGCCAGCGCGACTATTTCCTGCGCGGGACCGGCCCGAACGCCGGCCTGGTGCGCGTCAAACCCGAGCTGCAGGCGCTGATCGAATTCCGTCCGCTGAATCTGCTGGGCGACGACTACGGCCTGCGTGGCGGCTTTGCGGCGGTGTTCTGCCGCAACGTGATGATCTATTTCGACAAGCCGACCCAGCACGAAGTGCTGCGACGCATCGCGCCGCTACTGGGCCCGGACGGCGTGCTCTATGCCGGCCACTCCGAAAGCTTCGCGCATGCCGCAGACGTGGTGACGGCGTGCGGCCGCACCACCTACCGCGCGGCGCGTGCCGGGGATCGCCGATGAGCGCCGCCGTCGCCGCGATTGCGCCTGCCAGGCCGAGCGTCTATTTCGACGCTGCGCTGCAGACGCGCGCGGTCAAGCTGCTGCCGGCCGATTACCTGGTCACCTCCGAGCCGCTTGCATTGGTGACGCTGCTCGGATCGTGCGTGGCCGCATGCGTCTTCGACCCGGCCGTGCAGCTCGGCGGCATGAACCACTTCATGCTGCCGGAAGGCCAGCCCGGCGACCGCCCCGGCGACGTCAGTGCGCGCTACGGCGCACACGCGATGGAACTGCTGATCAACGAGCTGCTCAAGCGCGGTGCGCGCCGCGCGCGGCTGCAGGCGAAGGTGTTCGGTGGCGGCAACGTGCTGCGCGGCTTCCAGGATCCGATCGGCACGCGCAACGCCGAGTTCGTGCTCGACTACCTTGCGGCCGAGCACATCGCAGTGGTTGCCCAGGACCTGGGCGACATTTTCCCGCGCAAGGTCTGCTTCTTCGCCCAGAGCGGGCGCACGCTGGTGCGTCGCCTGCCAGCCACGCGCGAGCGCGAAGTGGCCGATGTCGAGCGCGCCTACCGCAGCCGCCTGTCCGTTGCCCCGACCAGCGGCGGCGTCGAACTGTTCTGACGGAGTGGTTTCATGACCCAGGTAGCCAAGCGCCCGGATCGGCGGATCCGTGTGCTCGTGGTCGATGACTCGGCGTTGCTGTGCCGGCTGATCACCGAACTGCTCGAAGCCGATCCGGACATCGAGGTCGTCGGCACGGCGGCCGATCCGTACATCGCACGTGACAAGATCAAGCAGCTCACGCCGGACGTGCTGACGCTCGACATCGAGATGCCGCGCATGGACGGCCTGACGTTCCTGCGCAACCTGATGCGGCTGCGGCCGATGCCGGTGGTGATGGTGTCGACGCTGACCCACGCCGGCGCACAGGCGACGCTGGATGCACTGGCCGCCGGCGCGGTGGACTTCGTGCCCAAGCCGTCCGCGCATCCGCAGCACGGCCTGGGCGAGTACGGCTCGATGCTGGTCGAGAAGGTCAAGGCCGCGGCCCAGGTGCAGGTCGCCGCGCTGACCGATGCGCCGGCCCCGGCCGCACCGCCACCGCCCGCTGCGAAGTACCGCAGCGAAGGCCGCATCATCGCGATCGGCGCATCCACCGGCGGCACCGAAGCGATCCGCAGCCTGCTCGATGGCTTCCCCGCTGATGCGCCGCCGGTGGTGATCGTGCAGCACATCCCCGCCACGTTCAGCACTGCGTTCGCACAGCGGCTCGACCGCAGCAGCCGGCTGAGCGTGCACGAGGCGCAGGACGGCGACGTGCTCCAGGTCGGCCATGCCTATGTCGCACCCGGCGGTCGGCACCTGCGCATCGAGCGCAACGGCACAGACTGGCGCTGCCGCATCGGGGACGACGCCCCCGTGCGCCTGCACCGTCCGAGCGTGGATGCGATGTTCGATTCGCTGGCCGAACACGCCGGGGACGTGACCAGCGCCGCGCTGCTGACCGGCATGGGCGACGACGGCGCACGCGGCATGTGTGCGCTGCGCAAGGCCGGCGCACCGACGTTTGCCCAGGACCAGGCCAGCAGCGTGGTCTGGGGCATGCCCGGCGCAGCCGTCGCGCTCGGTGGCGCCGGCCAGGTGCTGCCGCTCGGCCGCATCGGCGCGGCCTTGCTGGCGAGCACCGCCGACGCGTAAGCCGGCGCGGAATGCCGCTTTCCGCGTCGCACTGTGACGCGCGTTGCGGCATCGCGCTCAAGCGACCGCGATACGCGCCGTTACCTCCTTCATGAACACCTCGACGAGATCGACGATGGACCCTCGCACCATGATCCGGCTGGCCGCTCCGCTGGCCATGACCCTCCTGCTGATCCTCGCCATGGCGATGGAGTGGCCCGGCGCGGTGCGCTGGGGCGCCCTGGTCGCGATGACGGCCGCATGGCTGGCGTTTGCATGGACCATGACCCGCCCGGGCGCCGGCCGTGACCGCAACGTGCTGGCCGAGCAGAACCGTCTTCTCGAGGAAATGCGCACCTTCATCGGCGCCGAAGTGCAGGGCTCGCGCGGCGAGATCGACCGCACCCGCGAACTGATCCGCGAGTCGGTTTCCAAGCTTGGCCACAGCTTCGAGGCGGTCAATCGCCAGTCGCGCCAGCAGAGCCAGGTCGTTGCGCGCATTGTCGATCGCACCGACTCCGGCAACAGCGGCGGCATGGACGTGTCGCAGTTCGCGCTGCAGGCCAGCCAGAAGATGGAGCAGCTCGTCGAGGCGCTCGAGGACGTCGCCGGCCAGAGCAACGTCACCGTGACCCACATCGATGCGATGGCGGTGCACCTGGACGGCATCTTCGCACTGCTCGAAGACGTCAAGTCGATCGCCGACCAGACCAACCTGCTCGCGCTGAATGCCGCGATCGAAGCGGCGCGTGCGGGTGAAGCCGGCCGCGGCTTCGCAGTCGTCGCCGACGAGGTGCGCAACCTGTCCGAGCGCAGCACCGCGTTCAACGAGCAGATCCGCAAGCTGGCGCACAGCTCGAAGGATTCGATCTCCCGCGTCCGCGAAACCGTCGTGCAGATGGCCTCGCGCGACCTGGACCGCTCACGCGGTGCCCGCGTCGAAGCCGCTGCGATGCTCGAGCGCGTCGAAGGCATCAACCGCGGCCTGGGCAACGGCATGCGCGAGATCGCCGACTGCGGCCGCTCGATCGATGTCTCGGTGGCCGAGGCCGTGCGTTCGCTGCAGTTCGAGGACATCGCGACCCAGGCATTGGGCGCCGCGACGGTCCACCTCGACCGCCTGAATGCGATCAACCGTGAAGCGAGTGCTCTGCAGGAGCTGCTGCAGCGCGGCAACATCAACGAAACCGAACGCATGCAGGCGCTCAACCGCCTCGGCCAGCGCATCGGCCAGATGCGCACCGACTGGGAGCGTCCGCCGCACAAGCCGGTGATGCAGCAGTCGATGGATGCAGGCAGCGTCGAGCTGTTCTGATCGCGGAAGCCGCAGTCCGCACCAAAATGAGAGAGGCCGCGCACCGCAAGGGCGCGGCCTTTTTCGTTGCTGGTTTCTCGTTAGGACTGGCAGTTGCCAGCGATGTGGGCGGCGTTACGCCTGTGCCTGTGCCTTTCCCTGCACTTCTGCTGGTGTTGACGATGTCGTTGGTGGCTGTATCGCTGTCCAGCGTCGATGTTCATCGCGATTTCGGCGCCGTCGCTGCATTTGCCGTTCGTAACATCCAAACGCCGACCTAACCGTAGACCCGAAGGGCGGCGGGCATGGATGCCCGCCGTTTTCCGACTGAGCCAAGGATTGGCGAATCGGAAAATCCCCGGCAACCGGCCGATCGCGAGCCTGTGCCCTGCCGGGGAAGGCCATTTCTTTTGGTTACTTTTTTTTGGGCCAGCAAAGAAAAGTAACCCGCCCGCAGGCGGAAGCTGTTGCTCCTCCTCGCATGTCGCTGCGCGCGCGGCCGAACGTCATGTCGAAGCTGGAGCTCGCGCTGCGCACGCGCTTTTTTTCGCGACCTAAGCCAACAGCGTTTGGAGCAAGAGCTTCCGCCTTGCGGCGGGTCACTTTTCTTTGCTGGCCCAAAGAAAAGTAACCAAAAGAAACGGCTTTTCCCCGAGGGATCTACAGCTGGCGATCGGACGGCTGGTCGGGATGTTCCGATTCGCCATTCCATGGCTCAGTCGGAAAACGGCGGGCATCCATGCCCGCCGCCCTTCGGGTCTACGACTGCATCGGCTTTTGGCTTTGCTCGACGGCAACGGCAACGGCAAGAAAAAGGGAAAAGGAAAGGGCAAGGGCAAGGGCAGTGGAAACGCCGAGCGAGGACGACTGCTGCCATGGACGCAATGGCAGCGGTAATCGCACTGGTGCAGGCGACCCCATGGAGAGCACCACAACCGTGTCCAGCCGAGGCGCCCGCGACCGCATCACTATGGTCGCCACGACCGTGGAAGGCGGCGCGTCGTCGAGTCGCCCAACCGCCGCGCGGCAGCGAAAGCCGGACAAGTACTCAAGCGTCGCAAGCTCAACCACCCTGCCCGGCAGCCGCCAGCCCCCTTCAGCAATCGAAAGGCCCCCTGCCCGCGCAGTCGCACCGCACTCGCACCACCCGGGCACCGGGCACCACGCCCCACCCGCACCCGCATCACGCGACAAACCTCCGCGCACCCTCGCGAAATCACTCTCCAGTCGGCACACTCGACGCATGCCCGACACGCCGGTCCCGATGCCCCCCGCCGAATGCGAGCGCCAGCTTCTCGCGCTCGCCGACGCACTGCCGGTGGGCGTGGTGGTGGTCCAGGACGGACGCGTGTACGCGGTGAATTCGGTTGCTGCCCGCCAGTTCGCAGCGCAGCCTCGTGCACTGTCGGGCTGCTTGGCACAGGCCCTGTTCGCCGATCCGGATGCGGCCGCGGCCCTGCTCGACGAACCACCCGTGCAGGAACGCCAGCTGAGCTTGCGCCGTGCCGATGGCGAGCTCTTCCGTGCCGAGCTCAGCGCACGCGCGCTCGAGGTCGGCGGACGCGCGTTACGGCTGCTGTTCGTTTGTGACCTGTCCGAAAGCGACCGCATCCGCGACCAGCTCGAGCGCCAGCACGACGAGTTGCAGGCAATGACGCGGCGCGTACTCAGCGTGCAGGAAGACGAGCGCCGTACGTTGTCGCACGAGCTGCACGATGACATCGGCCAGCAGATCACCGCGATCAAGCTCGGCGCGATGGCGCTGCAGGACGACACCGACCCCGTACGACGCGCCGAGATACTGGCCGAGATCATCGAGATCACCGACCAGACCGTCGCGAAGGTGCGCAACCTCTCGCTGCTGCTGCGCCCGCCGCAACTTGATGCGCTCGGGCTCGAGGCCGCGCTGCGCTGGCAGGCGGGCACGATGTTCCGCAACGGCCGCCCGAAGCTCGAGCTCGACATCGAGCCCTTGCCGGCGCGCCCACCGCCAGCCGTCGAGCTTGCGTGCTTCCGCATTGCGCAGGAGTCGCTGACAAACGTGCTGCGCCACGCGCAGGCCCGCCACGTCACGCTGCGTTTGGCCCGCCAGGACGACTCACTCACGCTTGAAGTCAGCGACGACGGCCGCGGCTTCTCCGGCGACGACGCGAACGGACTCGGCCTGGTGACGATGCGCGAGCGCGCGCAGCAGGTCGGCGGCCGCCTCGATGTCGACAGCGATCCCGCGCACGGGACACGAGTGCGTGCCGAGCTGCCGCTGCAGCATCCCGAACCCGACCGCTAGACCGCTAGACCGCGCGCGGCGTGTGCGGCGTGTGCAGCTCGTGGCATGTGGCGCCGCTCCAGCGGCGCCTAGGCTTCACTCGGCCTTACTACCTGGCCTCAACGGTAGGCGCGGATCACCCACACACCCTGCGGCAGCGCCACATCGACGCCCTGAACGCGGCACGCCTGGACCTCGCGTAGTCCAGCAGCACGCATATCGTCGAGCAGCGCCCATCCGAAATGGTGGAAGCACACCACGCCGCCGCTGATCGGGTCGCCGTGGAACTCGGGCTCGCCTGCGTGCTCGATCGAACCGTCCGCATTGAGCCGCGCAATCTGCTCGTTCTCGACGCGGTCCTCGTAGAACGGAACCGTCAGCACCAGCACTCCGCCGGGCCGCAGTACGCGTGCACATTCGCGCAGCGCCGCGCGGAAGTCCGGCACGTGCTCGAGTACGTCGAGGCTGATCACCGCGTCGAGCGACGCGTCGGGCAGCCTCAACGCCGTCAGGTCCTCATCGCGGATCCACGCGCGTACGCCCTGCCGCAGCAGCCACGCCGACAGCCTCAGACGCCTGCGCCAGCCCGGCCGGTACTCGCTGCCGACCAGTGTGCCGACGCGCCGCCGCAGTGCGACGAAAAACGGGCTCGCCTGCTCGGTCCCATAGACCCGCGCGGTCGCCGGCGACGGCAAGGCGGCGAGCAGCATTTGGGCTGCGGCACGCTGGCGTGCGTTGCAACGGCAGCGGACGCAGGCCAGACCTTCGCGCATCGAATCGGCTGAAGGCGCTTGCTCGAAGCCGTACGCGGCTTCGCACAGCACGCACCTACCGGGCACGGCCGGCGCGGCGAGCACGTCCTGCACTGCATGGGCTTCGGTTTGCCGGATCGGGCCGGCTTCAACTTCCCAATCGGGTAGCGAGTCCCAGGCAGCCTCTGCAATCACGCCCGGGCCCGCCACGCCGCCAGCATCACGGCAGTCGCCGCAGCCACGTTCAGGCTTTCGACCGCGCCAGTGCCCGGGATCGACAGTTGGAGGTCACAGCCCGATGCCAGCTCGCGGTCCATGCCCTCGCCTTCGGCGCCCAGCACGTACACCAGCCGCGCCGGCGGCGCGGTCGCGAACAGGTCGCGGCCGCCGGACACCACCGTCGCGGCGAGCGTGAAACCGGCGCCACGCAGCTGAGCGAGCGCGTTGTCGCTGCGCCCGAGCCGCACCAGCGGCACCGCCTCGGCGCCGCCTTCGGCCACGCGTGCGGCCGCGCCGGACAGCGCCAGTGTCGAGTCCTTCGGCAGCAGCACCGCGGCCACGCCGAAATGCGCGGCCGAGCGCAGGATCGCGCCGAAGTTGTGCGGATTGCCTACGCCGTCGAGCCAGATCGCGCACTGCGGCCCATCGGGCAGGTCGCGCAGCCACGCCGACAGTGGCGTCGGCTCGACACGCAGCACATCGGCGACCACGCCTTCGTGATGCGCGCTCGCGGCCAGCCGATGCAGGTCCTCTTCCTCGACCACGCGATAGCCGACGCGGTGCGCGACGCACCACTTCAGCAGCGGCTGCAGCGCGGGAATGCGCCCCTCGGTCAGGTACAGCTTGCGGATCGCATCGGGCCGGCGCGCGAACACCGCACGCACGGCGTTGAGCCCGTACAGGCGCAGCTCTTCGCGTGGGCCTGGACCGGCCGGTCCGCGCCCGGCGTCCGATGCGGGCGGCCGGCGCGGTTCGCGTTCGCTGCGGGACTTCCAGGGCGACGGCATGGCGGTGACCTCGAGCGGGCCGCCGATGATAGCCGGGCGCGTCCGGCCGCCGCGCGGCTCAGCGCAGCGAACGGTGCCCGATCAGCGCCGCAAGCCCCTGCAGCGTCGGCACCGGCCGCGCGATCGCCTCGGCGCGACCGCCTGCGGTCGACAGCACGGCCTCCGCTGCCAGCCAGCCGCCACGCACGGCGCTTTCCATCGAGGATGGCAAGCCGGTGTCGAGCCAGTCGCCCGCGAGAAACAACCCTTCGACCGGCGTGATGGGCCCCGGGCGCAAACGCTCGGTGCCCGGGTGCGGCGACGGGATCGCCATCGGAATCCGGTGCACGCTCGCGTGCGTCACGTGGGCATCGGCCGCGCCGGGGACGAACTCGGCCGCTTCGCGCACCGCCGCCTGGACGATCTGGTCGTCCGAAAGCCCGGCGGCACGGTCGCTGTGGATCAGGTTGCAGGCGATCACAGACGCGCGGTCCCGCCAGCCGCTACGGATGTTCGACAGGTCGTAGAAATCGTAGTGCAGCGTGCGCGGCGTCCAGACCTTCGACCAGAACGGCTCGCGGGTGAGCTTGCGATCGAACCAGAGGTAGCTGCTGATGTACGGGCTTGGCTTGAACCGGGCGAACGAATCGAACAACCCGTGGCGCCCGGTCCAGTGCGGCGGCAGCATCGCTCTGAGCGCGTCCGGCGGCACCGCGGCGATGCACCGCGGCGCATGCAGCTCGGCGCCATCGCGGAGGCGCACGCCGGTCGCCGACGCATCGCCGATCAGGCCTGCGACCGGCGCGCCGAACCGCACCTTGCCCCCGTTCGCCTCGATCGCGCGGATCGCCGCCGGCGCGAACAGATCGCCGAGCCCGACCTTCGCCAGCCCGACCTCGTAACCGCTGACGCCGATCAGAAAGCGGAACAGCTGCAGCAGGGCGCCGGCCGAGCACTCGCCCAGCGGCACGTTCATCAGCGTCATCGCGCCTGTGCGCCAGAACCAGTCGATGAAGTGCGGCGTCACGCCCAGCCTGCGCACGAGCGTCTCGGCGTCGATCGCATCGAGCGCCTGCACGTCATCGGCCGTCAGCCGCAGGGTGCGCCACAGCACGCGTGCATTCGAGACCAGGTCATGCATCGGCGCCTGCGGCGCCTTCAGCAGGCTCGGCAGCAGATGCAGCGGCGCGGGCAGCGGGTCGACGCGGATCTCCAGTTGCGGCTGGTCGGCCAGCAGCAGGAAGCGCCGGCCCTGCCAGGCGATCTGCTCGTGCGTGCCTAGCCGCTCGAGCATCGCGCGCAGGTTGCGGTATTCGGACAGCAGGATGTGCGGGCCGATATCGACGCGGTCGCCGGTCGTCGCGTCGGTCCAGCTGCGTGCCCGCCCGCCGGGCGTGTCGCTCGCCTCGAGTACGGTGACGCGCAGGCCGCGGTCGGACAGCGCAAGCGCGCATGCAAGTCCGGCGAGCCCGGCGCCGATGACGATCGCGTCGGTCCCGGCCATGCACCGAGCTTGCCGGCGCGACTGTCGCGGGCGCGTCGTTCCGCAGCGCCCGCGCTTGAGTGCCGCACGGGCCTCAGGCGTGCCCGCCGACTTCCGGCGTGCTGGCCTCCAGCTTTTCCAGCTCGTGCGCGACCGCGTCCGGCGAGCGCGTGTATTTCGCAAGCACCCCGTAGAACGCCGGCACGACGAACAGCGACAGCAGCGTCGAGAACGACACGCCGAAGATCACCACGACGCCGATCGTCGCGCGACTTGCCGAGCCCGGGCCGCCGGCGAGCACCAGCGGCAACGCGCCGACCACGGTCGCCAGCGAGGTCATCAGGATCGGGCGCAGGCGCACCGCGGACGATTCGATGATCGCCTCGCGGATCGCCATGCCCTCGTCGCGTAGCTGGTTTGCGAACTCGACGATCAGGATGCCGTTTTTCGCCGCCAGGCCGACTAGCATCACGATGCCGATCTGGCTGAAGAGGTTGAGCGAGCCGCCGGTGATCCACAGCCCGATCAGCGCACCCAGCACGCCGAGCGGCACGGTGAGCATGATCACGAACGGGTGGATGAAGCTTTCGAACTGCGCCGCCAGCACCAGGTACACGACCAGCAGCGCCAGCGTGAATGTCAGCAGCACTGCACCGCCCGCGGCCTGGTATTCGCGCGATTCGCCTTTCCAGTCGACCTGGGCGTGCTCGGGCAGTTCTTCTTCGACCACGCCGTTGAGCCACGCGATCGCCTCGCCCATCGGATAGCCCGGCGCAAGCGCCGCGCTGATCGTGATCGCGCGCAGGCGGTTGAAGCGGTTGAGGCTGCCGGGCTCGGCGAGCTCGCGCAGCGTGACCAGGTTCGACAGCGGCACCAGTGCGCCGTCGCGCGCACGCACCTGGATCGCGGCCAGGTCTGCGGGCGATGCGCGGGCGGCGCGATCGGCCTGCACGATGACGTCGTACTCCTCGCCCTCGCGCACGAACGTGGTCACGCGCCGGCTGCCCATCATCGTCTCCAGCGCGCGGCCGATGTCGGTGACGCTGACGCCGAGGTCCGCGGCGCGCTGGCGGTTGATGTCCACGCGCATCTGCGGCCGCGTTTCCTTGTAATCGGAATCGACCGAAAACAGCTGTGGGTTCGCTTCCATCCGCTCGATCAGGATGTCGCGCCAGCGCGCGAGGTCCCCGTACTCGGGCCCGCCCAGCACGATCTGCAGCGGCTGGCCGCGGCTGCGCACCAGGCCGGTGCGCACCTGCGGGTTCGCACGCACGCCGGGCAGCCTGCCGAGCTCGCCACGCAGCGAATCGACCACATCGTTCGTCGTGGTCTCGCGCTTGTCCCAGTCCTGCAAAAAGACGATCACCTGGCCGGTGTGCATCTCCTCGCTCGCGCCGAAGCCGCCGGGCACGCGCGTGTTCGCTCGCTGGATCGGCGCGCCCGACTCGGCATCGCCGGTGTACTTGGACAGGATGTTCTCGACCTGCTCGATCTGGCCGACCGTGTAGTCGAAGCCGGCGCCCTCGGGGCCGACGACCGACACGAAGAACGCGCCGCGATCCTCGGCCGGCGCAAGCTCCGACGGCACCAGCTTGATCAGCACGAAGCTCAACGCCAGCGCACCGAGCATCAGCGCGCCGAACAACCATGGCCGGTCGACCGTGCGGTCCAACAGCCCGCGATAGCGACGCGTCACGCCGTCCAGCCGCGCGTTGACCCAGCGGTTGACGAAGCTCGCCTTCTCCTCGCGATGCGGGCGCACCAGCTTGGACGACATCATCGGCGTCAGCGTCAGCGCGACGAAGGCCGAAATCGCGACCGCACCTGCGAGCGCGACCGACAGCTCGCGGAACAAGCGGCCGGTGTTGCCTTCCATGAAGCCGATCGGCAGAAACACCGCCACCAGCACCGCAGTCGTGGCGATTACCGCGAACGAGACCTGCTTGGTGCCGCGCCGCGCGGCAACCAACCGGGGCTCGCCGAGGTCGGCGCGGCGCTGGATGTTCTCGAGCACGACGATCGCGTCATCGACCACCAGGCCGATGCACAGCACCAGCGCGAGCAGCGTCATCAGGTTGATCGAAAACCCGAACGCGTACAGCGGGATGAACGCCGCAACCAGGCACACCGGCACCGTGACTGCCGGGATCAGCGCCGCGCGCAGGCTGCCGAGGAACAGCCAGATCACGAGCAGCACCAACACGATCGCCTCGCCGAGCGTCCAGTAGACGCGGTTGACCGCGGCCTCGATGAACACCGTGCTGTCGAACGCGACGAAGATCTTCGTGCCTTCCGGCAGCGTCGCCTGGATACGCTCGGCCTCGGCACGCGCCGCACGCGCGACGTCGAGGCTGTTCGCGGTCGAGGTCTTGACGACACCGAGGCCGATGTTCGGCTCACCGTTGCTGCGGTAGTACGCACGGCGCTCGGCCGAGGCGAGTTCGACCTTCGCCACGTCGCCGAGCCGCACGACGTAACCGTCAGTGCCCTGTCGCAGCGGAATCTGCGCGAAGTCCTCGGGCTCGAGATAACCGCGCGCGACGCGCAGCGTGAAATCGCGCGTGTCCGATTCGATGCGGCCGGCCGGCAGCTCGACGTTCTCGGCGCGCAATGCGGTCTCGACCTCGCTCACGGTCACGCCGCGCGCGGCCAGTGCGTCGCGATCGAGCCACACGCGCATCGCATAGCGCTGGCTGCCGCCGACGCGCACCTGGGCCACGCCGTCGAGGCTCGACAGCCGGTCGACGACATAACGCTCGGCGTAATCGGTGAGCTGCAGCGTGTCCATTGCGCTGGAGCTCATGTTGAGCCAGACGATCACCTCCGAATCGCTCTCGACCTTCTCGATCTCGGGCGGATCGGCCTCGTCCGGCAGGCGGTCGGCGACGCGGCTGACCGCATCGCGCACGTCGTTCGCGGCGGCCTCGATCTCGCGCGCAAGCGTGAATTCGATGCTGATCGACGCGCGCCCGTTGACGCTGCGCGACTCGATCGTCTCGATGCCCTCGATGCCGGCGAGCGCGTCCTCGAGCACCTGGGTGATTCGGGTTTCGACGACCGCGGCCGAGGCGCCCGGATAGCTGACGTCGACCGACACCACCGGCGGGTCGATCGCCGGCAGCTCGCGCAGCGTCAGGCGCAGGTAGGCCATCACGCCGAGCACGATCAGCAGCAGGCTGACCACGGTGGCGAACACCGGCCGCCGGATCGACAGGTCCGACAGGCTCATCGCGGCTGCTCCGTCGTCCCCACGCGGTGGCGGGTGTCAGCGCATCGCGCCGGCAGCCCCATCGGGAAGGTCGGCCTGCTCACCGTGCGGCTCCCGCCGGGGCGCCGGCGGCGGGCCTCTGACCCGCTTCGCTGATCTTCGCGCCCGGCCGCAGTTTGCCGGTGCCGTCGACGACGATGCGATCGCCGGCGGCCAGCCCGGAGGTGATTTCAACCTGCCCTTCGCGGCGCGCCCCGGTGCGCACGTCGGCGCGCTCGACCGAGCCGTCGGGCTTCACGCGATAGACGAACGAGTCGCTGCCCACCTGCACCACTGCGATTTCCGGCACCAGCAGCGCGCGGCGCTCGGCCTGCGACAGCGTGACTTCCATCAGCATGCCAGGGCGCAGCAGGCGCTCGGGATTCGGGAAATCGCCGCGCACGGTGACGGCGCGCGTGCCGGCATCGATGCGTGAGTCGACCGTTGCGACCGTGCCGTCGAAGCGGCGGCCGGGATACGCCGCGCTCGTCGCAGTCAGCGCCTGTCCCGGCGCGACCTGCGCAAGCTGCGTTTCGGGGACCGGAAAATCCACGTGCACACGCGCGGTGTCGTCGAGCGTGGCGATTACCGTGCCCGGCGTAACCAGGGTGCCGGGGCTGACCTGGCGCAGGCCGAGTACGCCGGCGAACGGTGCGCGGATCGTGCGGTCGCCGAGCTGTGCGCGGATCTGCGCCACGCGCGCCCGCGCCGCATCGCGCGTCGCGCGCTGCGCGTCGAGCTGC
The DNA here is from genome assembly GCF_042434515.1 of Lysobacter korlensis. Classification (NCBI taxonomy): domain Bacteria; kingdom Pseudomonadati; phylum Pseudomonadota; class Gammaproteobacteria; order Lysobacterales; family Lysobacteraceae; genus Lysobacter; species Lysobacter korlensis. The sequence goes on along the minus strand of NZ_JBHLTG010000001.1, from coordinate 909,865 downwards.
GAGCGTGCGATCAGCTGCTGCCCGGCCAGCTCGTTCTGGCGCTGGAACAAACGCTCCGCTTCTTCGGCCGTCGCCTGCGCCTCGCGCAGTGACGCCTGCTGGGCCTGCCCGCTCAGTGTGATCAGCGGCGCGCCGGCCTTGACCACCTCACCGCTGTCGAAATGCACACGCTCAACGGTTTCGCTGACCTTCGCGGTCAGCGTCACCGACTCGCGGGCCTGCACGGTGCCGAGCGCCTGCACGGTGTCGCTGAACGCACGCGGCTGTACCTGCGCGGTCGTGACCGGCACGGGACGGTCCTCGCCCCCGCCGCCGCGCGCGCCACCGCCACCACCGCGACCAGGCGCGGCATCGTCGCCACCGGTGCAGGCGGCCAGCAGGACGAGCATCAACACAGCAGCGGCGTGCGGAAAGGCGCCGACGGAACGCGGACTGGGCATCGTTGGGACCGGTGGGGGACGGCAAGCGGGCGAGTCTAGCCCCGCATCCCTCACTCCTTCGTGGCAGCCAATGGCGGCACGAAGCGCACGGCTCACGCGGCCCGACCGGGCAAAGCCCTGAACGGGATCGGGCAAGGTGGCTCGACAGGAAGCGTGACAGGGCGCACGATGGGGCCGTGATGCATGACGCACCGTGACGCGGCCGTCGTTGGCGGCGGCTGACGTTTCCCCCAGGGAGAACCGCGCATGATCTTCGACAGCATCCTCGACACCATCGGCCACACACCCATCGTCCGCCTGCACCGGCTGGCGCCGCAGGGTGTCGAGCTGTACGCGAAGGTGGAATCGTTCAACCCCGGTGGTTCGGTCAAGGACCGGCTCGCACTCGCGATCGTGCTCGATGCCGAAGCGCGCGGCGCGCTGAAGCCCGGCGACACCATCATCGAGGCCACCTCGGGCAACACCGGCGTCGCGATGGCGATGGTCTGCGCAGCGCGCGGCTATCAGTTCGTCGCGGTGATGAGCGACAGCTTCTCGGTCGAGCGCCGCAAGCTGATGAAGGCCTACGGCGCGAAAGTCATCCTCACGCCCGCAGCCGAACGCGGCACCGGCATGGTGCGCCGCGCAACCGAACTGGCCGAGCAGCATGGCTGGTTCCTCGCCCGCCAGTTCGCCAACCCTGCCAACCCGGCCTACCACCGCCAGACGACCGCCGCGGAAATCCTGCGCGACTTCGCCGGCCGCCGGCTCGATCACTTCGTGACCGGCTGGGGCACGGGCGGCACGCTGACCGGCGTCGGCCAGATGCTGCGGCTAGCACGCCCCGAAGTGCGCATTACCGCCTGCGAACCGGCGGGCGCGGCCCTGCTGTCCGGCGCCGACTGGCAGCCACACAAGATCCAGGGCTGGACGCCCGACTTCGTGCCCGAGGTACTCGATCGCGACGCTGCCCACGCGGTGCGGCCGATCGATGACGTGCTCGCGCGCGACACCGCGCGGCGACTTTCACGCGAGGAAGGCCTGTTCGTCGGCATCTCTGCCGGCGCCACGGTCGCCGCCGCGTTGAAGGTTGCCCAGGAAGCCGACAAAGGCGCGGTGATCCTCGCGATGCTCCCCGACACCGGCGAGCGTTACCTCTCCACTTTCCTTTTCGAAAACATCGGCGAAGGTTCGGACGACGACTGGCTCTCCGAGCTGGAAGGAGCGTAGATATGGGAATTGAAGTCATCCAGGGCGACATCACCGTCGTTGCGGCCGACGCGATCGTCAACGCGGCAAACGAAACGCTGCTCGGCGGCAACGGCGTCGACGGCGCAATCCACCGCGCGGCAGGCCCGGGCCTGCTCGCCGAATGCCGGCGACTGGCCGAAGTCGAGCCCGGCATCCGCTGCCGGGTCGGCGAGGCCCGGATCACCGGCGCCTACCGGCTGCTGGCGCGCCACGTCATCCACACCGTCGGCCCGATCTGGCAGGGCGGCGAAGCCGGCGAACCCGAGCTGCTTGCGCGCTGCTACCGCAGCGTTCTCGAGCTGTCGCTCAACCACAAGATCAGCTCGATCGCGTTCCCGGCGATCAGCTGCGGCGCGTACGGCTATCCGCCCGAGCAGGCGGTGAAGATCGCAGTGGCCGAAGTGCATGCCTGGAAAGATGCCAATCCACGGCCGGCACGCGTGATCTTCTGCTGCGCCGACCGGGTCATGGCCGACCTGTACCGGGTCGAGCTCGAAGGCGGCTCGGCCACCACGCGTCTGGGTACCGCCGAACCGGCACCGAGCGTGCGTCGCTCGATGTAACGCGCAAACAAGCGCGGTCGCAGCCGGCCGTCCGCCTCGCTCCCGGACGGATCCGGACATGAAAACGCCGGCTCATCGCCGGCGTTTTCGTTTCACCGCGCTACCGGAGCAGCGCGTCGGGCAGCCAAACTCAGGCAGCCGATTTCCACTGGCCGAGCGCTGCCAGGCCGTTGTCGCGTGCGCGGTCGAACACGGTCTGGCGCGCCTGATCGATGTTGCCCTGCAGGTCCTGCGCCCACAGCTTCAGCGCTGCCGACTGCATTGCGCGGCCGTACGAGAACGACAGCGGCCACGGATTCGGACCCATGCGGTTCATTGCGTCCAGGTGCGCGGTCGCGTCCTCGTCGGACTGGCCGCCGGACAGGAACACGATGCCCGGCAGCGTCGCCGGCACGGTCGACTTCAGGCACTGCAGCGTGGCTGCGGCGACTTCCTCGACCGAGGCCTTCTCGCCGCTGGTGGTGCCCGGGATCACCATCGATGCCTTGAGGATCGTACCCTCGAGCATGACGTTATGCTCGTACAGCGATGCGAACAGCGAGCGCAGCGTGACTTCGGTGACCTCGTAGCAGGTGTCGATGTCGTGGCTGCCGTCCATGATCACTTCCGGCTCCACCATCGGCACCAGGCCCTGCTCCTGGCACAGCGCGGCGTAGCGCGCGAGCGCGTGGGTGTTCGCGTCGATGCAGGTGCCCGACGGCGCGTCGTCACTGATGTTGATCACCGCGCGCCACTTCGCGAAACGCGCGCCGAGCTTGTAGTACTCCTCGAGGCGGCCGCGCAGGCCGTCGAGGCCTTCGGTCACGACCTCACCCGGGAAACCGGCGAGCGCATGCGTGCCCTTGTCGACCTTGATGCCCGGGATCATGCCGTTGTCCATCATCAGCTTCGCGAACGGTACGCCGTCCTTGGTGGACTGGCGGATCGTTTCGTCGAACAGGATGGCGCCGGAGATGTACTGGCTCAGGTTCGGGGTGCCGAGCAGCATCTCGCGGTAGGCGCGACGATTCTCCTCGGTGCACTCGATGCCGACGCTGTCGAAGCGCTTCTTGATGGTGGAGGTGGACTCGTCGATCGCGATGATGCCCTTGCCCGGGGCCACCATGGCCAGTGCGGTTTCGGCCAGCTGTTCGATGCTCATGAGACGTCCTGCGGGAGCGGAAGGAAGCCCGCAATTATAACGGTCGCGCCAAGTGCGCACCGTGTGAAGCGTTCGCACACGGCCTGGCCTACCGCCTGCAAGGCAGTTGCATCGACGACACATGTGGTCGGGCGGCCGCCCGCTGCAGGCGGCCGCAATGCGGGCGCGTGGGCCGCGTTACAGCTCGCCGAGCCCCTCGGCCACGCCGTTCTCGCCGATCTGCAGCAGGCGAAGCGTATTGGTCGCGCCATGCTGACCCATGGTTTCACCGCTGGTGAAGATCAGCTGGTCGCCGACCTCGAACAGCCCCGCATCGAACAGCTGCTTCGCCGCGCGCCGGGCCGCTTCGCGCGCGCCCATGCCACCGATCTCGAACGGCACCGCGGTGACGTCGCGCATCAGCGACATGCGGCGGCGCACGCCGGCGTCGTTCGACAGCGCGAATACCGGCGACGGCGAGCGGAACCGCGACAGATACCGCGGCGTACCGCCGGACTCGGTGATCGCGACGATCGCACGCACACCGATGTGCTCGGACAGGAACATCGCCGCCATCGCGATCGCCTGGTCGGCGCGCTCGAGGTTGCGGGGCGCGGCTTCGAAATCGGTGTCGTGCGCGAACGTGCGCTCGGCGCCGAGGCAGATGCGCACCAGCGCCTCGACCGACTTGACCGGGTATTTGCCGGCCGCGCTCTCCTGCGACAGCATCACTGTATCGGTGCCGTCGATCACCGAGTTCGCAACGTCGAGCACTTCGGCACGGGTCGGGATCGGGCTGTCGACCATCGACTGCAGCATCTGCGTGGCAGTAATCACGACGCGGTTGCAGCGCACGGCCTCGCGGATGATCTTCTTCTGCAGGCCCGGCAGTTCGGCGTCACCGATCTCGACGCCGAGGTCACCACGCGCGACCATGACGACGTCGCTGGCCTGGATGATCTCGGTGAGGTTCTCGATCGCTTCGGCGCGCTCGATCTTCGATACGAGGAACGCATCGCTGCCGGCTTCGCGTGCAACGCGGCGGGCGTCTTCCATGTCCTGCGCGGTGCGGCAGAACGAGACGGCAATAAAGTCGGCACCGATCTCGGCCGCGATCTTGATCAGCTCGCAGTCGCGCTCGGTCAACGCGCCAAGCGACAGGCCGCCACCGAGCTTGTTGAGTCCCTTGCGGTTCGACAGCGCACCGTCGTTGAGCACGGTGGTGATGATGCGTTCGCCTTCGACGCGCTCGACGCGCATCTGCATCATGCCGTCGTCGAGCAGCAGCGTATCGCCGGGCGCGACATCGCCTGGCAGGCCGAGGTAGCTGACGCCGACCTCACGCTCGTTGCCTTCCGGCGCGTCGTTGCTGGCCACGAGGTCGAAGCGTTCACCCGCTTTCAGCTGCACGCGGCCTTCGGTGAAGCGCTCGATGCGGATCTTGGGCCCGGGCAGGTCGACGAGGATGCCCACCTCGCGCCCGGCGCGTTTGGCGGCTGCCCGCAGCGCGTTTGCGCGCTCGATCTGGTCGGACGGGTCGCCGTGGGAGAAGTTGAGCCGGACGCAGTCGATCCCGGCCTTGAGCAGCGCGTCGAGCACGCCCGGCGGATCGGTTGCCGGTCCGAGGGTGACCAGGATTTTCGTACGACGCGTTTTTACACTCATGGCATGACTCCAAGATTCCGCGGCAAGCTAGCACAGCACGGATACCACGTTGACTGCATACGTATGCGATGAGCAAGCCCTGCCGAAGCCCTGATAACGACCTGGACATGACCGTACTCGACGGTTTGCGCGTACGACTGCGCGCGTTCCGCGACGACGACCTGCCGCAGTTCTTTGCGCTGCACTCCGACCCGCGCGTGATGCGGTACTGGAGCTTCGCGGCATGGACCGACCTGTCGCAGGCGCAAGCGTATTTCGAGAGCGCGAAGGCCGGCCGCGACCCGGACCGGATGCTCTGCCGCGTGATCGCGCTGCCGGCCGACGACCGTCTGATCGGCGCGGTCACGCTGTACGCCATCAACCGCGAGCAGGGCCGGGCCGAGATCGGCTATGCGCTGTCGTCTGCCCACTGGGGCCACGGCTATGCGCGCGAAGCGGTGCAGCTCGTGATCACGCATGCGTTCGATGTGCTCGGGCTTCGTCGTATCGAAGCCGACATCGATCCGCGCAATGCCGCGTCGTGCCGCCTCGTCGAGCAGCTGGGCTTCGTGCGTGAAGGGCTGCTGCGTGAGCGTTGGCACGTGGCCGGCGAGCTGTGCGACACCGTGCTTTACGGTCTGCTTGCACGTGACTGGCGGGCCGGCGAAGCAGCCACGCGGCCGTGACACTCGCTGCACCGGAACGCGGCCAACCCAGGGCCGACCGCGCCTTCGTAGCTCAGCCCGAACGAGCGGTCAGCGTGTGAACAGGCTCGGCAGTTGCGCAGGCGCGGCCGCGAGCACGCGTGTGCCGGCGCCGCGCAGCTCGTCCTCGCTGCCGAAGCCCCACAGTACGCCGACGCCCGGCATGCGATGGAACGCTGCGCCGTCCATGTCCATGCGGCGGTCGCCGATCATGCAGCACTCGGACGCGGGCACGCCGAGGCGTTCGAGCGCCTCGGCGATCAGTTCGGGCTTGTGGCTCAGGCGCCCGTCCAGCGTTGCGCCGATCACGTTGTCGAAGTGATGGCCGAATGGCAGATGCGAAACGATCTTGCGCGCATGCGGCTCGTTCTTCGCCGTCACGACGGCCAGGCGATGCCCGGCCGCATGCAACGACTCGATCGCGCCGGCAATGCCCGCGTACACGACGTGCTCGGACCAGCCGGCAACTTCGTACCGCTCGCGGTACAGCTCGACCGCGCGCTCGATGCGGGCGAAGTCGTGCAGCAACGGCGCGAAGCTGTCGCGCAGCGGCGGCCCGATCCAGCTGCGCAGCGTCGCATCGTCCGGCACCGGCTCACCCAGCTGCTCGAACGCGTACGCCGCGCAGCGGGTGATGCCAATGGCCGAATCGATCAGCGTGCCGTCGAGGTCGAACAGCAGCGTCGACGCGCTGACCGGCCCGCTCAAGCGCCGCGCTGCGCTAGCGCGGCCACGGCCGGCAGCGTCTTGCCTTCGAGGAACTCGAGGAATGCGCCGCCGCCGGTCGAGATGTAGGAGACCTGCTGCTCGATGCCGTACTTGTCGACCGCTGCAAGCGTGTCGCCGCCACCGGCGATCGAGAAGGCCGAGCTCTCGGCAATCGCACGCGCGAGCGCTTCGGTGCCGCGGCCGAACGCATCAAACTCGAACACGCCGACCGGGCCATTCCAGACCACGGTGCCGGCATTGCGGATCAGCTCGGCATAGCGCGCCGCGGTGTCCGGGCCGATGTCGAGGATCATGTCGTCCGCGCCGACCTGATCGACCGGCTTCACGGTCGCCGGCGCGTCGGCCTTGAACTCGGGCGCAACGACGACGTCGGTCGGCACCGGAATGTCGGCGCCGCGCGCCTTCGCCTGCGCCATGATCTGCTTCGCGGTGTCGACGAGGTCGCGCTCGACCAGCGACTTGCCGACGTCATGGCCCATCGCAGCAATGAACGTGTTCGCGATGCCGCCGCCGACAATCAGCTGGTCGACCTTGCCGACCAGCGACGACAGCAGTTCGAGCTTCGTCGACACCTTGCTGCCGGCAACGATCGCGAGAAGCGGGCGGGCCGGCGTTTCGAGCGCGTTCGCAAGCGCATCGAGCTCGGCCATCAGCAGCGGGCCACCGCAGGCGATCTTCGCGTGCCGGGCCACGCCATGCGTGGAGGCCTGCGCGCGGTGCGCGGTGCCGAACGCATCCATGACGAACACGTCGCACAGCGCCGCGTACGCCTTCGACAGCGCCTCGTCGTCCTTGCCCTCGCCGACATTCATGCGGCAGTTTTCGAGCAACGCGATCTCGCCGGGCTTCACCTCCACGCCGCCGACCCAGTCGCGCACCAGCGGCACTTCGACGCCGAGCAGTTCCGACAGCCGCTTCGCGACCGGCTCGAGCGAATCCTCCGGGCTCCACACGCCTTCCTTCGGCCGGCCCAGGTGCGACATCACCATCACCGCAGCGCCTTTTTCCAGCGCAGCGCGCAGCGTCGGCAGTGCCGCCTGGATGCGCTGTTCGGAGGTGATGCGGGCCTCGCCGCTTTGGCTGCGTTCGATGGGCACGTTGAGGTCCTCGCGGATCAGCACGCGCTTGCCGGCGAGGTCGAGGTCGGTCATGCGAAGAATGGTCAAGGCAAAGCTCCTGGACTGGGACGGCACGGTGGGCCAAGCCGCGTATTGTCGCGGCGGCCGGTCCGGATGGAAAACGCCGGCTCAGCCCCGCGCAGGACGCGGTGCGTGTAACAGGCTGGCCGCGAAGGCCGCCACGGTGATTGCCGCCAGCCCCAGCACGCTCCACAGCAGCCATGCCTTCCAGTCGCGCACCGGGCGCAGCGCCGCCTCGCCTGCGAGTTCGCGCATCGCACCGAGCCGGGCCATGGCCGGCTGCCAGCCGGTGCCGCGCGCAGCACGCAGTGCATCGAGCAGCGCCGGCACTGGAGCGTCGGCGCGACGCGCTTCGGCACTGCCGGCCACCAGCGTGTACGGCGGCGCGCCCTGGGCGACGAACACCAGTGATTCGGGCCGGTAACCGAGCCGCAACACCGGCGATCCGCTGATCGGCGCGCTCGAACGCAGGCGCCAGTAACGATCGCGCACGAGCCGCGCGAGCGGCTGCGGAGCGGAGTGCGTGCTGCTGGCCGATGCGCCGATGCGGAACGCGATCCATGGGCCTGCCACGGCGCGCCACGGCGCCTCGGGGTCGTCGCGTGTTTCGAGCCGCCACTCGACCGCGTGGTTGCCCGGCAGCTCGACATCGGCGGTATGCACCGGGAAACGCCCGTCCAGCTCGTATTCGAAGACCGTCGCTTGCTGCGAAGACTCCGCGGCCGCCGGGCGCGGCGATAGCGTAAGCCAGCGCGGCGGGACGGTCGGTGCAGCAACCGCGACTTCTGCAGTGACCGCAGTGATTTCAAGGCCGGCGGCGCCCGGCTCCGGGGTCAGGCGCAGATAGCGCGCGACCGGCGCATCGCTGAACTCGATGCGCTGCTGCAGCAGCCGGCGGCCGTCCTGGCGCAGGTCCACGAGTCGGCCGTGCGTAGCCAGGGTGCGCCAGTGCTCGAGGTCGTGGCTGGCCTCGATGCGGTAGCCGGCATCGACTGCGCCCACATCGCGCCATTCGAGTTCGAGCGCGGCCAGCGGAGCACGCACGCTGCTGGCATCGACGAGCAACGCCCCCTGCGGCGCACCGGGCGCCTGCGGCGCGCCGCCGCGTACGTCCACCCGCCGCAGGCGACCGTCCGCATCGGCCTCGGTAACCAGGGACCAATGACCGTCCGCGGTACTGCGCGAGGGCGGCGGCAACGCGAACCACGGCAGTTGCCGCCGCGGCGCAACCCGCGCCGCGGGCGGAGCGGCCGCGATCAGCGACGCGGGCATCGCCGCGCCGTTGCGATCGATGACGGTCAGGTCGCGCAGCGTCGGCGTACGGATACGCCGGTAGACGGTCTCGTCGAGCACGACCCGGAAGGCTCCGTCGTCCGACCGCGCCGCAGCGAGCGGCCACTGCCAGGCGTAGTCGCCGCGGGGCGTCGCGAGGGCGACTATCGGCAGCAGCAGCGCGATGCAGGCCATTAGGCGCTTCATGCCGGGCTCCCGTCGGCCGCGAGCGTGACAGTCGCCGCGCGCGGCGGTGCCGGCGCGAAGTACCCAACCACCGTGCACAGCACGCCGTACGCCATGAACGACACGATGCCGAGCAGGTTGCCCAGATGCAGGCGATCGATCAGCAGCAGCTTCGCGAGTACCACCGCCATCAGCACGGCGCCCGCGAGCCAGAGCGTGCGCTGCCCCCGGCGCGAACCGACGATCCAGCCGAACACCCCGAGCAGACTCCAGACGACCGTCAGGCTGGTCTGCACGAGGCTGGTCGACAGCATCCCGGCATCCCAGTCGACACCGCCCCAGTGGTGCGCCGTGCGCAGCGTGGTCGTGCTCACGAGCGCGAATGCAGCGCCAGCAAGCAGCGGGATGCGCCGTTCGCGCCAGAGCACCGGTGCCAGCGGTGAGGCGAGCCAGCCGGCAAGCACCCCAAGCGCGGCCAGCTGGGCCAGCTCGAGCGGATTGAGCAGTGGCAGCCACGGCAGCGGCGTGCTCTGCGCGGCGTGGAAAAGTGCCATCGCGCTGCCGATCGCGACCACGGTCATCAAACCCTGCTGAAGCGGTGCCCGCCACTGATCGAACGCATGCGCGAGCGGCCACGCCACCCGACCCGGCCGCCATTGCGCGGCCGCCGCCAGCGCCAGCCACGGCAGCGCGACCAGCGCGAAGCGCCAACCACCGCCGAGGCCCGTCTGCTGCGCGATCTCGTGCAGCGCCAGCGACAGTGCGAGCGCCCACGCGAGCAGCCAGGCCGAATGCGCCGCGCCGAGCCCGCGTTCGACCTGCGTGCCGAGAATCCTCAGCATTGACGCGCCCGCCAGCGCGTAAGCAACCCATGCGAGCGCGCCGAGACCTGCGAACGGCTGCGCATGCGCCGCGGCCTGCAGCCATGCGAGCGGCAGTGCGCACGCCAGCGCGGCCATCGCGGTCCACGCCAGTGCCGGGGCAGGCTCGCGCCGGTGCATGACCGCGGCAAGCCAGCCACTGGCGACCAGGAACAGCAACGCGGCGTCGGCCTTCGCGACCGCGACGAGGAAGCCGTCAATCTCGCCCAGCCCGTTTCCGAGCCACCATGCGAGCCCCCAGAGGTAGTACGCCGCCGCCACGTTAGTGCCGGTTTCGCGCCGGTAGCTGTACGCACTGGCAAATCCCGCGAGCGCGATCAGCGCTGCGCTCATGAACGCGGCATTCGCAATGGCCGGGGCACCTGCAGGCACATCCGTGCCGCCGATAAAGAACGCAACCGCCGCCGCGACCTGCAGCAGCGCGCCGCCCAGCTGCGGCAGGCGCCGCTGCTGCCGAAGGCCCAGCCACGCGGCCGCCGCGCCTTCGAGTGCGAACACACCCGCAGTCGCGCGCGCCGACAGTGCGAGCGGTACAGCGAGCGTTGCAAAGCCCACCGCGAGTACCGCGTACGGCGCCACCAGCGGCTCGAAATGCTCGCGCCGTCGCAACCATGTCGCCAGCGCCGCATACAGCGCGCCGAGCCCGACCGCGCAGAACGCGAGCGGCAGCCGTTCGCCTTCGAGCAACGCGGCCTGCAGCGAAAACGCGACCAGCGGCGTGCCGAACAGCAGGCAGCCATCGACGAAATCGCGCCGGCCGGGTGCGCGCCGGCGGGCGTACAGAATCGGGATCAGCAGGTAGAACGCGAAGAACAGCAGCAGGAACGGCTGGACGGTCGCGAAGTGCTCCGGGCGGTAGCTCAGTACGCCCCAAAGCGTGCCGATGCCGAACGTAAACGCGAAGCCCAGCGCATTGAGCATGCGCCACGGGCGCACCCAGGCGATGGCGAAAATGCCCGTATTGAGCAATGCGTAATAGCCGAACAGCGCGACATGGCTGCCCTGCCCGGTCGAGAGCCAGATCGGCGCGAGGAAGCCAGCAAGCAGGCCGAGCACGGCGAGCACGCGCGCGTTCTGCAGTACCGACAACACGCCCAGCCCGGCGACCAGCACGACGCTGAGCCCGAACGCCGCGCCCGCGGGCAGCAACTGGTAGAGCTTCGATGCCGCGAACACGACCAGCAGCAGCACGCCGATCGCACCACCCTGCAACGCGAGCGCGAAGCCGCGACGGGCGTCGCGCTGGCGCCATGCGAACACGAGCGCGGTAAGCGCCGCCGAGCCGATGCCGGCGAGCCGCAGCTCGATCGGCAACGTCATCCAGCCCTGGTCGCTCGCGTACTTGAGCAGTGCGGCCACGCCGGCCATCAGCACCAGCATGCCGACCTTCACCGGTACGTTGCCCTCGGTGAACCAGCGCCTCGCTGCGCGCGCGGCCAGTGCGATGGGATCGGGCCGTGCGGCCTGTGCCCGGGCGGCAGCGGGCCTTGCTTCGACTTGCGGCCGTGCCGGCAACGGTGAAGGCGCCCCGCGCGACGCTTCCGGGCGAGGCACCAGCGGAGGCGCGACCGGCGGCGGTGGCGTATCGACCGCGCCGGGCGGCGTTTGAGCCGCGGGTGCAGCGCGCGCGGTGGGCGCAGCGCCTGCTCCCGCCTGCCGCTGCATCCAGTCGCCGAGCGTAGAGCCGCTCTGGACGTCGCGATCAGCCTGCAGCTGCGCGATGCGCAGTTCCAGCGTGGTGACCCGCGAGCGCAGGCCCGCAATCATGACCAGTGCGACAACCAGCAGCACCGGCACCGACAGCAGCGCGAGCACCAGCAACCCGAACCATCCTTCCATTGGACTTCCCCCCTGTGGGTCGCCACGTCGATACGACGCCTTGCTTCCTTGCAGCCTCGGCGTTGCGGCTTGGCCGCACCGCAGAACCACTGAACCGCGCAAAACGGTACACCAGTCCCCCGGTCCGGGCCATTGGAGCAATGCTTATGCCGACCGGCGGTGGATCTCGATATGTGGCGCTTATCAAGCACTCGCGCCACACCATCTTGGCCGCGCCTTCGACGCCTGTGATGCCGGCCGGATGACGCTGCTCGCGGGCTTGGCCGGCGGGCCTGGTGGATGGGCTTGCGGTCCCGAGTTCCTATGTCCGCCGCGCTTCGACGCGAGGGTGGTGACTCGTGCAGCTGCAGCGGTGTTCTGATGCATGCGTTCGGCCCGGTGCGTGTCGCACCCCGCCTGGTCGCCGGTTCCACGACGGCGCCAGCACACCTAAGTTCGACGCACGCTGGATCCGCACCGCCGCGCTGCTGACGGCGGAGTCAGCGAATGCGCCTGCCTTGTCGCGTGCATGTTCGCGAGCAGGATCGACGAGCGATCGGCCACGTAAGCGTGGTCCAGTTCGACCGAACTTCTAACGCAAGATGGACCAGCCCGTCACGGAAAGGTTGCTCTAGTTCGGGGCCCGCCCGACGAGACCGCCTGCCCGATGAGACTCGCCGCGACCCAGCCCGAGATCACACACGACGACCTCGAGCACGGCACGCGTCGCCTCATGTTCGATGCCGCGTTCTCCACGATCGTCGGCACGCTCAACAGTGGTGTCGTGCTTGTCGCGTACGCGCTTTTGCTGGGTGCGTCGTCGACGGTGATCGGCGTGCTGGCCGCCATCCCGTTCCTCACGCAGTTGCTGCAGGCGCCTGCGGTGATCCTGCTCGAGCGCGTGCGCTCGCGGCGGCTGGTGTCGATCGTGGCATTGTTCATGGCGCGGCTCGCGCTGCCGCTGATGGCGGTGCTCGGCTTCATGGAAAACCGCACGCTCGCGCTGACGCTGCTGGTGGTTGGCGAAACCGTGCATTGCGCGTTCAACGCGGTGGCCGGCTGCGCCTGGAACTCGTGGATCCGCGACCTTGTGCCCGAAGAGCGCATGGGCAACTTCTTCGCCCAGCGCACGATCTGGGCCACGGTGCTCGGCATCGTCGGCACGGCGCTCGCCGCCGGCGCGCTGCATTTCGCTGGCCCGAACGGTGGTGGCGGTACTCCACTCGCGTTTGCCGGGCTTTACATGATCGGGTTCGTATCGAGCCTTGTGAGCACGTGGCAACTCGCGAAGGTGCCGGAACCGGCAATGCCGGCGCCGGTGCCGGGCCGCCGCCTGCGCGCGTTGTTCGCGCAGCCGTTCCACGACCCCGACTTCGTGCGCCTGCTGCGCTTCTTCGCGTCGTGGCAGTTCGCGGTCAACCTGGCCGCGCCATTCTTCACCGTGTTCATGATGCGCCAGCTCGGGTTCTCGGCCGGCTTCGTGCTGGTGATGAGCATCGTCAGCCAGTTGGCGAACATTGTGGTGCTGCGCACCTGGGGCCGGTTGTCGGACCGCTTCACAAACAAGACCGTGCTGACGTTCGCGGCGCCGGCGTTCATCGCATGCATCGCGGCGATGTCGCTCGCCGGCGAGATCGGTGGTCGCGGCTGGACGTCGACCTATCTGATCGTGCTGCACGTGCTGATGGGCATGACCTCGGCCGGCGTTGCGCTGGCATCGAGTGCGATCAGCATGAAGATGGCGCCGCGCGGCGCCGCGACGGCGTACGTCGCCACGAACGCGCTCGTCACCGCGCTGGCGGCCGGCGCCGCGCCACTGCTCGGCGGGCTGTTTGCGACATTCTTCGAACGGCGCGAGCTGCGCCTGTACATGGACTGGCGTGCGCCCGGCGGCGCCCTCGAACTGGTGACGATCTCGATCGGCTGGTGGCAGTTCTTCTTCCTGATCTCGGCGGTATTCGGCCTGTATTCGATGCACCGGCTGTCGTTCGTACGCGAACAGGGCGAAGTGCCACGTCGCGAGATGGTGCAGCACGTACTCAACGTCGCCAGGCGCGGCGTGCGCAACGCCTCGCCGGTGGCCGGGCTGCGCGCGGCGGTCGCATTCCCCGCGGGGCGGCTCATCCAGGAGCGACGACAGATGCGCGTGCGCTCACAGGAGGGCGAGCACCGCGACGGCGGCGCACACGACAGCGACCGGCGCATGGGTGACCGCCGCGCCACGGATCGGCGTAACGACCGGCGCGCCGCGTAGCGCGCGGCCCGTCCGCACAAAAAGAAAGCCCCGCATCGGCGGGGCTTTCGATTCGGACCCGGTCGCGCTTACTTGCCCGCGACGACCCGCACCATCTCGAGGCACTTGTTCGAGTAGCCCCACTCGTTGTCGTACCAGCTCACGAGCTTGACGAACGTACCGTCGAGCGCGATGCCGGCTTCGGCGTCGAAGATCGACGTGCGCGCATCGCCGCGGAAATCGGTCGCGACGACCTTGTCCTCGGTGTAGCCCAGCACGCCCTTGAGCGCGCCTTGGCTCTGCGCCTTCATTTCCGCGCAGATCTCGGCGTAGGTTGCCGACTTCTCGAGCTCGACGGTCAGATCGACCACCGACACGTCCGAGGTCGGCACGCGGAACGCCATGCCGGTGAGCTTCTTGTTGAGCTCGGGGATCACGACGCCAACGGCCTTCGCTGCGCCCGTGCTCGACGGGATGATGTTCTCGAGGATGCCGCGGCCGCCGCGCCAGTCCTTGTTGCTCGGGCCGTCGACGGTCTTCTGCGTGGCCGTAGCCGCATGCACGGTGGTCATCAGGCCGCGCTTGATGCCCCACTTGTCGTTGAGCACCTTCGCGAGCGGCGCGAGGCAGTTCGTGGTGCATGACGCGTTCGAGACGATCGCCTCGCCGTTGTACTTCTGGTGGTTCACGCCGTAGACGAACATCGGCGTGTCGTCCTTCGACGGCGCCGACAGGATCACCTTCTTCGCGCCCGCATCGAGGTGCTTCTGTGCGGTGGTCTTGTCGAGGAACAGGCCGGTCGACTCGATGACGACGTCGGCGCCGACCTCGTCCCACTTGAGGTTCGCGGGGTCGCGCTCCTGGGTCAGGCGGATCTTCTTGCCGTTGATGACCAGCTGACCGTCCTCGACCGACACGTCGCCGTCGAAGCGGCCATGCACCGAGTCGTAGCGCAGCATGTAGGCGAGGTAATCGGGTTCGAGCAGGTCGTTGATCGCAACGATCTCGATCTCGCCTGCGAAATTCTGCACGGCCGAACGCAGCACGTTCCGGCCGATGCGGCCGAAGCCGTTGATACCCACCTTGATCGCCATGACAACTCCTGCACGGGAAAGTCCGCCATTTTAGCCGACCGGGGCTGTAGACAGCTTGCGAAGCCCGAGCGCACGCCCGGATCGACGGCGCATTGCGTGCCTGCCGCGCCCGCTCGCAGCGCCCGACCTGCGCGACATCGCATGCGTGAACCACACCGGTTGCGATCGCTGCGGTGTGCGCCAAACCCCGTTTCCGGCACGGTCGGGGCCCTGCATCGGCCGATATCATGGCCGGATGAAACGCACCCCTGCCCTCGTCGCCGCCCTCATCCTGCTGCTCGCCTCGACGCCCGCCGCGGCATGGAGCGCACTCGGCCATCGCCTGATTGGCGAGCTGGCCGAGCGCCACCTCACGCCCGAGGCGAAGCAGGAGGTCGCGCGCCTGCTGGCCGGCGAGGACGACCCGACGCTGGCCGGCGTGGCGACCTGGGCCGATACGCTGCGCTCCAGCAGCCCCGAGCAGTTCAAGCGCACTGCCGCCTGGCATTACGTCAAGACGACGCCGGGAAGCTGCCGCATCGACTTCGAGCGCGACTGCAAGGACGGCCAGTGCGTTGTCGGCGCGATCGAGGCGCAGCGCCGCATCCTTGCCGACCGGTCGCAGCCGCTCGCCGCACGACGCGAGGCGCTTAAGTTTCTCGTGCATTTCGTTGGCGACGTGCACCAGCCGCTGCATGCGAACAGCCGCACCGACAAGGGCGGCAACGATTTCCAGATCAGCCTGCGCACGCCGCTCGAACCCGAAGCCTATGCACGCAAGGACTACAAAAACGGCGTGATGGGCACGAACCTGCATTCGATCTGGGACTACTACGTGCTCGGCTCGCCCGGCCTCGAACTGCCGGCCTATGCCCGGAAGCTGGATGTGCTGCCGTGGCCGCCGCACGACACGCCCGTCGGCACGCCGCAGTCGTGGGCGGCCGAGTCCTGCCGCACGGTCAAGGCGAGCGCGCTGTATCCGCGCGGGCACAAGCTCGATCATCGCTACCTCGATTCCAAGCGCCCGCTCGCCGAACAGCGCGTGCGCCAGGCCGGGTACCGGCTCGCCACGCTGCTCAACGACGCGCTGGAACGCTGAGCGGACAGCACTGCACGCCGCTGAGAAGCCTGCGTGGCTTGCCCGGCCCTGGATGATCGGCTGCCCCGGCGGCTGCACATGCTGATCCGGCCAGCGACTGCACTGCGTACGAGCGCGCGATGATCGATTCGACCTGGTGGCTTGCGGCGCTGTTCCTGCTCGTCGCGGTGCTGTATTCGTCCGTCGGCCATGCGGGCGCGAGCGGTTACATCGCGGCGATGGCACTGCTCGGCTTCGCGCCGGAGCAGGTGCGGCCGACGGCGCTCGCACTCAACCTGCTGGTCGGCGGAATTGGCCTGGTGCGGTTCGCGTGTGCCGGGCATGTGCGATGGCGCAACGTGCTGCCGTTCGTGCTCGCATCGGCCCCGGCTGCGTACTTCGCAGCGCAGCTCAGGTTGCCGAAGGACAGCTATTCGATGCTGCTCGGTCTCGTGCTGCTGGTCGCGGCAGCCGGGGTGTTCCGCAGCGCGTCCGGCGCCGAGCGCGAGGATCGCGTTGCGGCCGGCGGTCGCGTGCCATGGCTCATCGGCCTGCTTACGGGTGGCGCGATCGGCGTGCTGTCGGGCCTGACCGGTACCGGCGGCGCGATCTTCCTGACGCCGCTGCTGCTGTTCGCCCACTGGATGCCGACGCGCGAGGCCAGCGGCACGTCGGTGGCGTTCGTGTGGATCAACTCGCTGACCGCACTGGCCGGACTGCTGCAGGCCACCGGCACATTGCCGCCGGCGCTGCCGCTGTGGCTCGGCGCGGTGGCGATCGGCGCGGTGATCGGCACCCAGCTCGGTCTGAAATGGCTGCCGGTGCGCGGGCTGCGCCATGCGCTCGGCGTCGTGCTGCTGGTGGCCGCGGGGAAGTTGCTGCTGGCCTAGGCGCGATTCGCTGCGATCCTCCCGAAAAAGAGAAAGGCGGCCGAGGCCGCCTTTCTCCTGCACGACATCGGGCACGGATCAGCCGAGCGTGCGCGCGACCTCGACCACCCGCTCGACCGTGAAGCCGAAGTGCGGGAACAGCTTCTCGGCCGGTGCACTGGCACCGAAGCCGTGCATGCCGACCACCGCGCCATCCAGGCCGACGTACTTGTACCAGTAGTCCGCAGTGCCGGCCTCGATCGCGACGCGGCGACGCACATCGCGCGGGAGCACCGACTCGCGGTACGCCGCGTCCTGGCGCTCGAAGACTTCCGGCGACGGCATCGACACCACGCGCACATCGTCGCCGAGCTGCTCGGCCGCCTGCATCGCAAGGCCGACTTCCGAACCCGTGGCGATCAGGATGATGCGCGGCGTCGTGCCGCCCTCGCGCAGCACGTAGCCGCCGCGCGCGATGTCGGCCACCTGCTGCTCGCTGCGCGGCTGGTGCGGCAGGTTCTGGCGCGAGAACACCAGGCAGCTCGGACCGTCATTGCGCACGAGCGCGGCTTTCCACGCCACTGCCGATTCGACGGCGTCGCATGGGCGCCACACGTCGTTGTCGGGGATGTAGCGCAGCGAGGCGAGGTGCTCGATCGGCTGGTGCGTCGGGCCGTCCTCGCCGAGGCCGATCGAGTCATGCGTGTAGACGTGGATCGCATGCGCGCCCATCAGCGCGCTCATGCGCACGGCGTTGCGCGCGTAATCGCTGAACACCAGGAACGTCGCGTCGTACGGAATGAAGCCGCCGTGCAGCTCCAGGCCGTTGTTGATCGCGGTCATCGCGAACTCGCGCACACCGTAATAGATGTAGTTCGCGTTCGGATCGTCGGTCGCAACCGACTTGCTGCCCTTCCACAGCGTGAGGTTGGAATGCGCGAGGTCGGCCGAGCCGCCGACAAGTTCCGGCAGCAGCGGCGCAAACGCTTCGATCGCCATCTGCGAGGCCTTGCGCGAAGCCACGACGGGGCCTTCGGCCTGTAGCTTGGCGATGTACGCATCGGCCGCATCGAGGAAGCCTTCCGGCAGCTCGGCGCGCAGGCGGCGGGTGAGTTCGGCAGCGGCGTCCGGGAACTGCGCGGCATAGCGCTCGAACAGCGCATTCCACGCCTGCTCGCGCGCGGCGCCGGCGTCATTCGCGCGCCAGACGCCAGCCACGTCGGCCGGGATTTCGAACGGGCCGTGCGGCCAGTTCAGCGCTTCGCGCGTGGCGGCGATCTCGTCCTTGCCCAGCGGTGCGCCGTGGCTGGATTCCTTGCCGGCCTTGTTCGGCGAACCGAAACCGATCGTGGTGCGGCAGCAGATCAGCGTCGGCTTGTCGGTGCTGGCCAGTGCCTGCTCGATGCCGGCCTTGATCGAATCGGCGTTATGACCGTCGACGCCGCGCACCACGTTCCAGCCGTAGGCCTCGAAGCGCGCCGGCGTGTCGTCGGTGAACCAGCCGTCGGTATTGCCGTCGATCGAGATTTTGTTGTCGTCCCAGAACGCGACGAGCTTGTTCAGGCCCCAGGTGCCGGCCAGCGAGGCGGCCTCGTGCGAGATGCCTTCCATCAGGCAGCCGTCGCCCATGAACACGTAGGTGCGATGGTTGATGAGCTCGAAGCCGTCGCGGTTGAAGCGCTGCGCGAGCAGCTTCTCGGCCAGCGCCATGCCGACCGCGTTCGCGAAACCCTGGCCCAGCGGGCCGGTGGTGGTTTCCACGCCCGGCGTCATGAAGTTCTCGGGGTGGCCCGGCGTCTTCGAATCGAGCTGGCGGAAGTTGCGGATGTCCTCGATCGGCAGGTCGTAACCGGCCAGGTGCAGCAGCGCGTACTGCAGCATCGAGCCGTGCCCGTTCGACAGCAGGAAGCGGTCGCGGTTGGCCCAGCCCGGGTTGTCCGGGTTGTGGCTGAGGTAGTCGTTCCAGAGCACTTCGGCGATGTCGGCCATGCCCATCGGCATGCCCGGGTGACCGGAGTTGGCGGCCTGCACCGCGTCGATGGCAAGGAAGCGGATCGCGTTGGCGAGGTCGCGGCGGGCGGGCTGCTGGGAATCAGGCGTCGGCATGGGGTCGTCTGGGAGCGGCGGAAGGCGCGCCGGCGGCAAGGACACGGCCGCGCGGGCGGCGCATTGTCCCATCCGGGCGCCCCGATGTCGCCTCGCAACGTATTCCGCGGCCCTGCCGCTGGCCGGCTGCCGTCTGGCCTATCCACCTCGTCCGTGCGGCCGCGCCTGGCGCGCGGCCGTTCGATGGCTTACGCCCGGCCGGGGGTGTCGGCCGGCCGGTGGAAGCCGCTTGCTGCGGCGCCCGCCTCAGCCCTGCGCGTGGCCGGGCGCATCCCCGGGCAGTGCGTCGTGCCCGGCTTCGGTACGGCCGATCACGACCGAGCCGACCATGTCGCCGCCGACGTTGACCACCGTGCGGCACATGTCGAGCAGGCGGTCCACGCCGAGGATCAGGCCGATGCCTTCGGGCGGGATGTTGAACATCATCAGGATCATCGCGATCACCGGCAGCGAGCCGCCGGGCACGCCGGCCGCGCCGATCGAGCCGAAGATGCACAGCACCAGCACGGTGATCTGCTGCACGAGGCTCAGTTCGATGCCGAAGAACTGCGCGAGGAACAGCACCGTAATGCCTTCGAACAGCGCGGTCCCGTTCATGTTCGCGGTTGCGCCGAGCGTGCATACGAAACGCGCAACGCGGCGTGGCACGCCGAGGCGCTCTTCGGTGACCGCGAGCGTCGTCGGCAGCGTTGCGCTCGAGGACGAGGTCGAGAACGCGGTCAGCAGCGCCGGCTGCGCGCCGCGGAAGAACGCGAGCGGCGAGGTGCGGCCGAACACCATCAGCATCACCGGGAAAACGATGAAGAAGTGGATGCCCAGCGCGAGCAGCACAGTGCCGACGAAGCGCGCGAGCTGCACCATCACGTCGAAACCGAGCTTGGACGTGATCGAGAACAGCAGTGCGGCGACCGCGTACGGGGCAAGTTCAATGATCCAGCCGATGAGCTTGAGGCAGATGTCGTAGATGCCCTGTACCGCACCGACGAACAGGCGCGTGCTGTCAGTGCGCAGCACCGTGGCGGCGATGCCGAACATCAGCGCGAAGAACATCACCGCGATCAGATCGCCCGCGGCCGCCGATGCGATCGGATTCTTCGGCACGATGTTGAGCAGCAGGTCGACGCCCGAAATCGCCCCGCCCTTGCCGGCGATGTCCGCGGTGCGCTCGCCGGATTCGGCGAGCAGCGAGGTGGCCAGTTCCGGCGGCAGGCCGAGGCCGGGTTGCAGCAGGTTGACCAGCACCAGGCCGATCGTTACCGCGATCGCGGTGACCGCGAGGATCCACACGAGCGTCTTGCCGCCGATGCGGCCGAGCGACTGCGGGTCGCCGATCTCGACCACGCCGAGGATCAGCGCGGAGAACACCAGCGGGATGACCAGCATGAACAGCAGGCGCAGGAACAACTGGCCGATCGGATCGGCGACATAGGTCACCAGCCCCTCGAGCCAGCCGGCGTCGGCAGCGTAGAAGTTCGCGAGCAGGCCGGCACCGGCGCCGATCACGAAGCCGATCAGCATCCGGGTGTGGAGGGACAGCTTCGGCGCGCGGGCGGTGGTGGCGTGCTCGCTCATGGGTCGGGCGATTCCTGAAGTGTTCGCGCGCCTGATGGTCGCGCCAGAAGTCTGTTGAGGATAACCGCACCGTGCGGCGCTCAGCGCTCCGGGTACAGCGGTGGCAGTGGCGGCTTCGCGGGCGTCTGGGACGCGGCCCAGCGCGGCCCCTTTGCGAATGCGGCGCGCACCGCCTGTCGCGCGGCCGACACGTCACCGCCGCCCCAGCGGGCGCGCTGCAGCGCGTCCAGCGCCTCGCGCTGGGCTTCGTCATCGAGCCGGGACTGCAGCGCGTCGACCCGCTCAATCGGCGGATCCGCCATTGCCTGAAGGATGGCGACGATCTCTTCGGGCCCGCCGGCGTCGATCGCACGGCGCAGTTGCGCAAGGCCGGGTTTCGCTGGCGTGGCAACCGCGGTCGACTTGGTCGCCGTGTCCGAGCCTGCCGCTGGCGCGACGCCGGAGCCGGCGCGCTGGCCGCGCCGATGGACGGCCCAGACGAGCGTCAGCAGCCACAGCCCTGCGAATGCCAGCGCGATTGCGACCCAGATGCGTTGCCTGTCGGTGGTGGCCTGCCCGGGGGCGGCACTACCGGCAACAGGCGGGTCCGAGGCCCCCTGCCCGGCCGTCGCTGCCGCGGCTGCGCTGCCCGGGCGCACCTGCCAGTCGAGCGCAGGCAGCGTGGCCGTGCGGACGGCGCCGCCTGCGATATCCCACCACGGCAGCCGCAGCCCGGGCAGCCGCACCGGGCCGGCCTGCGAGGGCACCAGCGAAAAGCGCCGGGTCAGCGTGACCTGCGGGCGGCCGTCGACGAAGCGCTCGTCGGACTGCGGCGGCTCGGCGAAGACCTGCACGCCGTCAATCGCGGGCAGCTCCAGCTCGGGCAGCTGCGCCGCAAGCGCGCCATCGGCGACGAGCTCGACCGCGAGCGTCGCCGCGCGGCCGGCCTGCGGTTGCGTGGGCGTGGTGGTGTACCTCAGGCGCAGATCGTGTAGCGGCAGCCAGGGCTGCGGCGCACCGGCCGGCACCGGCTGCACGCTCAGCACCCGGGGCGCGGCGCGGGCGCGCAGCTCGCCGCCGCGGTCGCCGAACAGCGAATCGAACATGCCGCCGACGCCGCGTCCCTCGAATACGGCGCCCGGCACGGCGAGTTCTCCGCTGCGCTCGGGCACCAGCAGGTACCGGCGTTCGACCACCGTGTAGCGCCGTCCGCCGAGCTCGCGCGTGTACTGCGCGTCGTCGCCGATGCGCTGCATCGACGCGCCCGCCGGCGCCGCCTGGTCGAGGTGTCCTGAGACCAGCGGGATGGCCGAATACAGGCGCACCACCCAGCCGACGGCCTGCTGCACGTACGGGTCGAGGTCGTCGGGCCCGCTCTCGATGAAGACGTCGTCGCCCGCCCGGGCCGGGATCGCCTGGGCAGCCGGTGTCACCTCGAGCACCAGCGGCGCCGTCACCGTGTTACCGACGCGGATCGGCGGGATCGTGACCCGCCCGGCCTGCGCCGGCCGCAGCGCCACGCTGTAGAGCGAACGCATCGTGGCCTGCCCGTTCACCAGCTCGAAGCGACGCTCGCTGGTATGCCCGTGCGGGGCGAAGTCGCCCTCCAGCGGGCCGAATTCGGGCGCTGCGGTTTCGGTCGTGGCGATGTTGAGCGTGACGGTTTCGCCGAGCGCGATGCGGTTGCGGTCCAGCCAGGCCTTCGGCGCGGCGTGCACCAGCGCGGCGGCGAGCAGCAGCCACGCCATCACCAGCCAGCGGCTCATGCGTGCGGCGGTCATGGGGTCGGCTCCGTCTGCTCCTGGCGGCGCTGGTGCTCGAGCCGGAACTTGGCGCGCAGCAGCCCGCCCGGGTCGTCGGGCACGCGGCGCAGCCAGGCCTCGTTCGCGATGCGCTGCTCGCGCTCGGCCGGCGTCTCGGCTTTCCCGGGCACGGGCTCGCCGCTGCGCTGGGGCTTGCGCTGCTGCAGCGCACGCTGCACCCGTTCGCGCTGCGCGGCGTCGGCCTGGCGCTGCTGCTCGCGCGCGTCGCCGGACTGCGGTTGCGGCTGGGATTGCGAAGACTCGGGCGAGGACTGGGGCGGCTGCTTGCGCTGCCCTTCGCCGTCTTTCTGCTGCGCGCCGCGGTCGGACTGGCTGTTGCCCTTGCCGCCCTGCTGCTTGCCGGATTTCGGCGCTGGCGGCGGCTGGCGCTTCATCGCGGCGAGCACGGCGCGGCGGTTCGCGATCGCATCGGCCATGCCCGGCTGAAGTTTCAGCGCCTCGTCGTAGGCTGCAATCGCGTCGCGGTACTCGCCGGACTTGGCCAGCGCGTTGCCGCGGTTGTAGTGCGCGTCCGCCATCGTGATACCGCGGTAAAGCGCGGCCGCGCGATCGAAGTCGCCGCGCCGGTAGGCCTCGTTTCCGGCCAGCAGCCGCTCGTATGCGGCCTGGTCGGGGCGCTGCCACCAGCTCGAGGCCTCGGCCTGCGACCACGGCAGACCGACGCACAACAGCACCAGCAGCACGCCAGCGCGGCGCCTCAGCGCAAACAGCGCCAGCAGCATCAGCGGCGGCAGCAACCAGTAGCCTTCGTCCTGCCAGACCCGGCCCGCACTCGCGCGGGATTCGGAGCCCGGGGACGCACCCGCATCCAGCAGTCCGAGCTCGCGCAGATCACCCGGGTCCGACTGCAGCGGCGCGTAGCGGCCGTCGCCGGCGCGGGCCAGCGCGCGCAGCGCCTGGTCTTCGAGGCGTACCTGGCGGATCGCGCGATCGCGCATGCGGACCAGCGCGCCCGCGTCGGTACCGAGGCCGAGCACCGATACGCGGTAGCCGGCCCGCGCCGCGGACGCGGCCGCTTCGCGCGCGGAGGCCTCCGCGTCGCCGGTCAACAGGACGATCTCGCCCTGCGGGTAGCCGGCCCGGCGCAGCAGTTCGACCGCGCGTTCGATCGCCCGGTCGGTGCGGCGGCCGTCGACGGGCATCACGTCCGGCGCAAGTGCATCGAGGAACAGGCCGACGTTTGCGGCGTCGTCGGTCAGTGGCGCCACGGTGAACGCGTCATCGGCGTAGGCCACCAAGCCGACCGGCGCCGAGCTTCGAGCTTGCAACAACTGGGCGAGCTTGGCGCGCACGTGCGCCAGGCGCGACGGCGGCAGGTCCGTGGCCAGCGTTTCCGACGACAGGTCGACCGCGACCACGAGCGGCGTGCCGCCTTGGCTCAAAGGCTGCTCGACCTGCCGCCAGCTCGGACCGGCGAGTGCGAGCACCGCCAGCACGTAGCCGAGCGCGGCGATCGCGCCGTGCAGCCGGCTGCGCCGCGAGGCAGGGGTTTCGATCAGGCGCGGCAGCAGGTGCGGGTCGACCGCGTCCTGCCACGGCATGTGCGCGCGGCCGCGGCGCTGCCACAGCCACGCGAGCAACGGCAGCGCGAGCAGCGCCCAGAGCCACTGCGGTCGCAACAGGTGCAGTGCGGTCGGGTCGATCATCACGCGGTCCGCCTCGCCGGCCACAGCAGGCCGATCAGTACGCAGGCCAAGGCCGCCCCTAGCGGCCACGGGTATCGCTCGATCACCAGCCGCACCGATGGGCCTGCCACGGCAACCGGCTCGAGGCGGTCGATTTCCTCGTAGATGCCGACCAGGTCGGAAGTGTCGCGCGCGCGAAAGAACCGGCCGCCGGTGCGCTCGGCGATCGCCTGCAGGCCGGACTCATCGATCTCGTCACCCGCGCCCGGCATCGGCAGCTGGAACCCGAACAGCGACAGCCCGCCCTCGCCGCCGAACGCGATCGTGTGCACGCGCACGCCGGCATCGCGCGCAATCTGCGCCGCGCGCTGCGGATCCAGCAGGCCGGCGGTGTTGACGCCGTCGGTCAGCAGAATGACCACGCGCTGCCCGGCCGGCTGCTTCTGCAGCCGTTTGACCGCCAGACCGAGCGCGTCACCGATCGCGGTCTCCTGCCCGGCCAGTCCCGCTACCGCGTCGGCGAGCTGGTCCTGCACGCTGTCGCGGTCGAGCGTGAGCGGGGTCAGCATGTAGGCCCGGCGGCCAAACACGAGCAGACCGATCCGGTCACCCGCACGGCGGTCGAGGAAGTCGGCGATGACGGCCTTGGCCGCGGTCAGGCGGTCGACGGGCTGCCCGCCGAGCTCCATGTCGGGCTCGCTCATGCTGGCCGACAGGTCGAGCGCGAGCAGCATCTGCCGCCCGCGCGACGGCGGCGTCACCGGTTCGCCCAACTGCTGGGGCCGGGCGGCCGCGATGCACAGCAGGGCCCAGGCAAGCCAGGCCCAGATACCGGGCCCGCGGCTGCGGCGGCCTGGAGCGGCGGCCGCGACGTCGTCCAGCCGCGCGCCGAACGGCACGCGCAGCGCCGCGATCTGCGGCGCCGCGGCCGGCAGCCAGCGTTGCAACAGCCACGGCAGTGGCAGCGCGAGCAGCCACCACGGCCACGCGAACGAGGTGAGCAGGTCGACCCATGCGCTCATCGCCGCGCCGTCCATTGGAGAAAACGCGCGCGGGCCAGCGGCCGGACGGCCTCGACCTGCTGCGGATCGACGTCGGGACGGAAGGCGCCGTCGAGCAGCAGGCGCCCGGGCCCGGTGGAGAACGGCTTCGCTGGATCGTTGCCGTCCAGCCGCTCGAGCCAGGCGTCGCCCTGCAGGCGGTCGGCATCAGGGTCTCGCTCGCGCGCCGCGCGCCGCAGCAGCTCGGACATCGCCGCCACCTGCTCGGCCGGTGTCCGCGCCGGCTTCAATCCGCTATCGAACAAGCGCGCACGCACCGCCTGGTGCCGGCGACGCCGCAGGTGCAGTGCCAGCGCGATCAGGCCGATCAGGACAATGCCGGCCGCCAGCCACCACCAGCCTGGCGCCGGCGGCCACCACGGCGGCGCCGGCGGCTGGTGGATGTCGCGCAGCACGAGCGTCGCGCCCACCATCACGCCCCCTGCGGCCGCGGTGAGCCGAGCAGCGACAGCCAGGCCTCACTCGGCTCGGCCGTCGACAGCGCCCGCGCACGGATGCCGCGCGCCGCCAGTGATTCGAGCGCGGTCGCGACGGGCTCGACGAAGGTCTTCCGCCACGCCCGGCGCACGGGCGAGGCACCGAGGTCCAGCGCCAGGGTGCCGCCGGCACGCACGAACGGCACGGTTTGCGCGGGCGGGTCAGTCTCCAGCGGGTCGGTCAGCAGCACGACCACCACATCCTGATGCTGCGACAGCGCGGGCCAGCGGTGATCGGGCACCCCGGCCACGCTGGTGGGGTCGGCCAGCAGCACCAGCCGTGAGCCCGGGCGCATCAGCCGCTGGGCGTGCTCGAGCGCGACCGGCAGGCCGGCGTCATCGTCGGGCGGACGCGCGTACCAGCGGGCGAGCGCGTCGATCACATGCAGTGCGCCTCGGGGCCCCGAAGCAGGTGCGATTGCGGGCTCGCGCAGGCTGCCGCGCAACGCCGCGATGCGGTCGCCATCGCGCGCCGCGGCCCAGGCCGCCAGTGCGCCGGCCCGCGCGGCCTGCACCGATTTGAACCGCACGCGGGTACCGAAATACAACGCCGCCGAGGTATCGGCGACGACCAGCGTCATGCGCTCGCGCTCGACCTGGAACAGCTTGGTGTGGGCGCGCCCGGTGCGAGCCGTCAGCCGCCAGTCGATGTGGCGGGCGTCGTCGCCGGCCGAGTATTCGCGCGACTCGGCGTACTCCATGCCGCGGCCGCGCAGCGACGAGCGTGCCGGCCCGGCTGCCCCGAACCGACCGGACCGCGCAGCCGGGCGGCGACCGACCGCAGCGCGCAGCGCGACCAGTTCAGCCAGCGTCGGCACGATGCCATCAGCCATGCCGGCCCGACCGTTCCTGCGCGCGGGCGCGGCGATGCACGGAGCACCGCTGCGCGACGCGTGACGGGTACGGCGCAGCCGACGCCGCACCTGCGACGCCTGTGAAGCGGCACGCCCCGCGCACGCTCACCGCGCTCAAGGCAGCGGCACCTGGCGCAACAGCGCCTGGACCAGGCGGTCGCCATCCCAGCCTTCCGCGGTCGCCTCGAAGCCCGGCAACACGCGGTGGCGCAGCACATCGGGCGCGATCGCACGCACGTCGTCCGGGGTGACATAGTCACGCCCCGCCAGCCAGGCATGGGCGCGGGCGCAGCGCTCCAGCGCGATCGAACCACGCGGGCTCGCGCCCCAGGCGATGCGACCGGCAAGCGCCTTGTCGTATGGCGAAGCGTCGCGCGTGGCGAGCACGATTTCGACGATGTAGCGCTCGACCGCAGGCGCCAGGTGCAGCGCAAGCACGGCGGCGCGAGCAGCGAACACTTCATCGACCGACAGCCGCGACGCCGGCCGCGCCGATACGGCCGCTCCCTGACGCGCCCGGTCCCGAGCCAGCCGCAGGATCTCGGTTTCGGCCCCGGCCGCGGGGTACCCGATCCGCACATGCATCAGGAAACGGTCGAGCTGGGCTTCCGGCAGCGGGAACGTGCCCTCCTGCTCGATCGGGTTCTGCGTCGCCATTACGAGAAACAGCGCCGGCAGCGGGTACGTCGCGCGGCCGACCGTGACCTGGCGTTCGCCCATCGCCTCGAGCAGCGCGGACTGCACCTTCGCCGGTGCGCGGTTGATCTCGTCGGCCAGCAGCACCGGGTGGAAGACCGGGCCGGGCTGGAACTCGAACCGCCCCTCCTGCGGCCGCCACACATCGGTACCGGTCAGGTCGGCCGGCAGCAGGTCGGGCGTGAACTGGATCCGGGCGAAGTCGGCCTCCAGGCCATCGGCGAGCGCCCGGATCGCGGTCGTCTTCGCCAGACCCGGCGCGCCTTCGACCAGCAGGTGGCCGTCGGCCAGCAGTGCGATCAGCAGCCGCTCGACGAGCGCGGCCTGCCCGACGATCTGCGCCGATAGCGCCTCGCGCAGCCCGGCGAAGCGGCGCTGCAGCGTGGATGAGGTATCCGGTCCGGATTCCGGCGTCGGCGTGGGTGCGGTGTCGGCTCGGTCCATGTCGATCCCGTGGCTGGCTCGGACCGATTCTGACCGCGTGCGCGTGAGGAAGGTTCACGAGCGCCTGAAACCGCGGCGCCACGACGAACAACGGGGCCAGCGGCCCCGTTGTTCGTTTCCGTCGCAGGACAGGCCTGCCGGGCGGCGGTCAGTTGCGCTGCGCGACGTGCAGCACCTTCGGGGTCACCATGATCAGCAGCTCGGCCTTTTGCTTGATCTTGGACTTGTTCTTGAACAGTACGCCAAGGAACGGGATGTCGGCGAGGAACGGCACCTTCGACACGTCCTCGCGGCTGTTGAACTCGTAGACGCCGCCGACCACCACGGTCTGCCCGTCCTCGATCAGCACCGCGGTGTTGACCTCGCTCTTGCCGATGATCGGCACGTCGCCGATCGACGTATCGACGAAGCCTTCAACCTCGTCCTTCTTGATGTTCATGTTCAGGAAGACGCGACCGTCGCCGGTGATCGTCGGGGTGACGCGCAGCTGTAGCAGCACTTCCTTGAACTGAACGCTCGGGGTCGCCACGCCACCGACAGCCGCCGGCTGGACCGTCACGTAGCCAACTTCCTGGCCCTGGCTGATCACGGCCTCGCGCTGGTTGCTGGTGACGACGCGCGGATTGGAGACCACTTCGCCACGGCCTTCGGTCTGCATTGCCGACAGCTCGAGGTCGAGCAGGTAGCCCGCGTTGAGGATCGACAGGCCGAGCGCGCCGGCCGCGTTCGTGACGCCGAGGTTCGTGATCAGATCGCGGGCGAGCTCCTGTCGCTCACCGGTGAGCACCCCCTCCTGCCGCGCCAGTGCATTCGCAGACGACGCAGCGGCAGTGCCACCGAAGCCTAGCGAGCTACGATCGCCCGGCGAACCGGTTGCGCCATTGATGCCGAACTTCGCGCCCAGCTCGCGTGCAAAGGTCTCGTTCGCCACGACCACGCGCGCTTCGATGATTACCTGGTCGACCGGACGGTCAATCACGCGGATGAGTTCCTTCATCTGTGTGATCTTCTTGGGGATATCACTGATCATCAGCGTGTTTGTGCGCTCGTCGGCCACCATGCGGCCGCGAGGTGACAGGAAGCCGTTATCGAGGTTCGAACCTCCGGCCGGGCTGCCCGCACCACCGCCGCCACCCATGCCCTTCGCCTCGGTCAGCGCTTTGAAGATCTGCGTCGCGTTGTGGTAGTTGATCTGCACGTATTCAGTCACCAGATCGACGCGGTTTTCCAGCGCGATCCGTGCGTCCTCGCGGTCCTGCTCATACTTCGCGAGTTCCGGCTGCGGCGCGACCCAGACCACGTTGCCGCTGCGGCGCTTGTCGAGGCCCTTGGCCTGCAGCACGATGTCGAGTGCCTGGTCCCACGGCACGTTCACCAGCCGCAGCGTCACGTTGCCCTGCACGGTGTCGCTGGCCACGAGGTTCAGGCCCGACTCCTCGGCCACCAGCTGCAGCACCGTACGTACCGGCACGTCTTGGAAGTTGAATGTCACCGGCTTGCCGCTGTACGGGCGGCCCGGCGCGGCGGCCGCGTTCGCCTGAGCCGCAGCGGCGCCCGTGGCCGCCGGGTTCGTGCGGCCGGCCGTGCGTGCCTTCGGTAAAATCTCGACGATGTACTCGCGTCCGGTCTGGTACGCCATCGACTCGTATTCGCCGTCTACCGCGAGCATCAGTTGGGCGCCGGCACTCGAAGTACGGGCGTCGATGCGCTGTACCGGCGTGGCGAAGTCGGCCACGTTGAGCTGTTGGCGCAGGCTGTCGGGCAGCTCCGCGTTCGCGACGCTGATGACGATGTTCGAACCCTGCTGGCGCAGGTCCGGAGTCGCCCCCTCGCCACTGAAGCGCAGGATCAGTCGACCCGCGCCGCCGTCACCGCGCTTGAAGTCGATGTCCGACACCGCGACGGTGCCCGGCAGCTGCTTGGCGGGATCGAGGCTGGCAGCCGGCGCGACCTGCGCGACGAACGTCGGCACGAACCTGCCGCCGGCCGCAGGAGCGCCCGCGCTGACGGCGCTGCTCGCGGCGACCAGGCCGATGGCGAGGCCGACGCCCCCGGTGCGGAGCAGCAATGCCGGCCGCGTGCGCTTTGCATTAAATACGGTCATCTTGCTATCCCCAATCATTAATCTTCGAGCGCCAGCGTGGCCGGGCGTTCCAGCCAACCGCCAGCGCCGTCCGGCACCAGTTCCACCAGTTCGATCCGGTCCTCGTACACCGAGGTGACACGGCCGTCGGACTGCCCCATGTACGCACCCGGCCGCACGCGGTAGGTCACCTTGTCGGGTGCCATCACCAGTGCGATCAGGCCACTGCCTTTTCCGAGCGTGCCCACCATGTCCAGGCTGTCGAGCGGGAACTGCTCGAGCACCTGCTTGCGCCGGGTCGAATCGGGGCGCGGCCCACTGGCAGCGCCCTCATCGGTAAATGCGTTGCTGAACGGATCGCGCAGCGACTGCGCGGAATATTCAAACGTCTCGAACTGCTGCATCACCGGCAACGGATCCAGCGGCGGAGCCGGGCGTGCCTTGACCTCGGCGATCCACGACTCGAGATTCGGCGCGTCGCCGGGCGTGCTGGTGATGTCACGCGCACAGCCCGACAGTGCGATCGCGAGTGTCAGCAGCGCGATGCTGGTGCGCGTCATGCGGTTGGAAGCATTGCCCATATCAGTTGCCCCCTTCCGGCTTCGTGGCGCCTTCGGCGGCCGGCTGCTGCGCTGCCACTTCTTCCTCGTCGAGGTAGCGATAGGTCTTCACGGTGCCCGACAGCTCCAGCGGCGCATTGACGGTGATGCCTTCGCCGGTCTTGCTTTCACCGCGCGGCTTCAGCTGGATGTCATGCATCGTCATGATTACTACGCGCGGCAGCGACGCCACGCCGGAAACAAAGCCGCCGAACTGGTGATACGAACCCACCATGCGCAGCGCGATCGGCTTCTCGGCGTAGAACTCCTTGGGCTCTTCAGGACCGGGCTGGAACAGCTCATTCGTGATGCCCGTAGCCAGCGCGGTCTGCGAGATGTCGACGATCAGATCGGGCATCTCGTTCTTGCTCGGCAGCTGGCGCAGCATCTGCTGCAACTGCTGCTCCATCTGCGCAAGCTGCAGCTTCAGCGGCTCGAGGTTTGCGGCGCGCCCCTGCTTGGTCTCGAACTCGGCGCGCAGGTCGGTTTCCTGCCGCTCCAGGTCCTCAAGCTCGGTGCGCTTGTCGCTGATGAACAGGTACCACCACAGGCCGATGATCACGAGCGCAACGATCGCAGCGAAGCCGATCTGCGCCTGTCGCGGCCAAGCCCCGATGTTGTTGATGTCGAGTTCTTTGAGATTGATGCTCTTTTTCGCGCTCATGACGCGGCTCCTTCGATTGCCGGCGCTTTCGACGGCGAATCAAGCCCGGCAGGTGCGGAATCCGTGGCGGGCGGGACAGTCGGGACCGACGCGGCCGGAGCCGGAGCCGGTGCGGCAGCAGGCGCGGGCGCCGTCGCAGCTGCTTGTGGCTGGACCTCTGCCGATGCACCGGGCACTGCAACCGGCGCTGAGTCCGCTGCCGGCGTAGCCGGATCGCCTTCGCCCCCCTCCTTCGCTCCGTTCGGGTTCGCCAGCTGCACCTGCAGCTTGAACTCGTACGGCAGGCCCTTGTCGCTACCCTTCGCCTCGATGATCGAAAGCTCCGGGCGGCTCATCCAACCCGAGCCTTCGAGGTTGCGCAGGTAGGTACTCACGCGCGCGTTCGACTGCGAGCGCCCTTCCAACGTCAGCGTCTTGTCGTCCTGCTTGACCGACGTCAGCACCACCCCGTCGGGGATCGTGCGCACCAGCGAATCGAACAGGTGGACCATCTGCGACCGGTCGGCCTGCAGGCTCTCGATGACTTCCTTGCGGGCGAGCAGCTTTGCGCGCTTCTCGTCGAGCAGCTTGATCTCGTCGATCTCCTTCTGGACCGATTCGATCTGCGTCCTCAGGTAGGCATTGCGCTCGTTCTGGCCTTCGATCTGGGCGTTATAGAAGCTCGAGATCAGCAGGCTCACGCCGAGCGCGGCCGCGGCCGCGACGCCGAGCATGATCCCGAACTCTTTCTGGCGCTGCTTGCGCCGCTCGGCGCGCCACGGGAGCAGGTTGATGCGTGCCATCAGTCGAAGCTCCTCAGGGCCAGGCCACAGGCGATCAGCAGCGCGGGCGCGTCCTGCGCGAGCGCCTGCGCCTGCACGCGCGGCCCCAGCGTCATCTGCGCGAGCGGGTTGGCGATCATCGTCGCAATGCCGAGCTGCTCTTCGACCAACTGCGCGAGGCCCGGAATCGCGGCGCTGCCGCCGGCGACCACGATCTGATCGACACGGTTGAACTCGCTACCGGCATAGAAGAACTGCAGCAGGCGGCTGATCTGCTGGACCATCGCCTCCTTGAACGGCTCGAGCACTTCGAACTGGTAGCTCTCCGGCAAACCGCCCTGGCGTTTGGCGAGTCCGGCCTCCTCGTAGCTCAGGCCATAGCGGCGCATGATCTCGTCGGTCAGCTGCTTGCCGCCGAACACCTGCTCACGCGTGTACAGGCTGCGCCCGTTGCGCAGCACGTTGAGCGTGGTCATCGTCGCGCCGGAATCCACCAGCGCCACGAGGCCATCCTTCGGCGTGTTGAGCTGGTCGGCGAGCAGCGCGAACGCGTTCTCGATCGCAAACGCCTCGACGTCGACGACGCGCGGCGTCAACCCGCCGATCTCCAGCGCGGACGCACGCATCTCGACATTCTCCGATCGCGATGCAGCCAGCAGCACCTGGACAGACTCCGGCGCGTTCGGCATCGGGCCGATCACCTCGAAATCGAGGTTGACCTCCTCGATCGGGTACGGAATGTAGTTCGTGGCTTCCAGTTCGACCTGGGCCTCGAGTTCGTCGTCGCCGAGTTCGGCGGGCATCGGGATCATCTTGGTGATGACCGACGCGCCAGCGACGGCCGCGGCGCCAAACTTGGCGCGCGAGCCCGATCGAGACAGGGCGCGCTTGATCGCCTCGCCCACGACCTCAACCTCGGCAATCTGCTTTTCCACCACCGCGTTCGGCGGCAGTGATTCGACCGCGTAATGCTCGACGCGGTAGCGGTTGCCGACGCGCGCAAGCTGAAGCAGCTTTACCGCGGTCGAGCTGATGTCGACACCGACCAGCGGCGGCTGGCTTTTTGTGATGATCCCCACGCTTTTTCTCCCCAGCCACAAGTGCTTACGCGCACTTTGTGCAGCAGTGCTTTGATAACGGACTTTTCACAGGCTGGCAACCTTCGCTTCGTGACCGGCTAGCCAAAAACGCCGTTTGGGCTGCCGCGGAGCGTCACTTTCCCGCCGCGACGCGACGGTGCTCACACCCTTGCACAGACGCTGACTCGCCCCTTCCCCCGCCCGGCCGCACCGCGTCGCCGGGCTCTATACTCCACGCCCCCGACTCATGCAATCGGAATCCGCTTCGATGCCTCGTTTCCGCCGCCTGCTGCGCGGTGCGCTGTACGCGCTTGCCGGCCTGACCCTGCTCGGAGTGCTTGCGCTCGGCACGCTGTATTTCCTGATCGCTCCCAAGCTTCCCGACGTCGAAGCGCTTCGCAACGTCGAGATGCAGGAGCCGATGTACGTATACGCGCGCGACGGTCGCCTGATGGCACTGTTCGGCGAGACACGTCGCTACCCGGTCGATATCGAAGAGGTGCCCGAGCGACTGAAGCAGGCATTCATCGCGATCGAGGATGCGCGCTTCTACGATCACCACGGCATCGACTACAAGGGCATCGGCCGCGCGGTGTGGCTGCTCGCGACCACCGACGCCAAGCGCGTGCCGGGCGGTTCGACGATCACCCAGCAGGTCGCGCGCCAGTTCTTCCTGAGCTCGGAATACAGCTATACGCGCAAGCTCGCGGAGATGCTGCTCGCGATGCGGATGGAGCGCGAGCTCAGCAAGGACGAGATCTTCGAGCTGTACCTCAACAAGAGCTTCTTCGGTAACCGCGCCTACGGCGTGGCCGCCGCCGCCGAGTTCTATTACGGCAAGAAGATGAGCGAGCTCGACCTCGACGAGATGGCTTCGCTTGCCGGCATTCCGAAGTTTCCATCGAGTGGCAATCCGCTCAGCAATCCCGAACGCGCGAAGCTTCGCCGCGATTACATCCTCGATCGCATGGCCGAACTGGGCTTCGTAAGCGCAGCGGAGGCCGCGCAGTCAAAGGCCGTCGCGATGCATGCCAAGCCGCACGAGCGCCCGGTACAGGTCTACGCGCCGTATGTCGCCGAGATGGCGCGGCAGGAGATGATCGCGCGCTATGGTCCGGAAGCACTGACCAAGGGCTACCACGTCACCACGACGATCGATCCCGTCATGCAGGTCGCAGCAGACAAGGCCGTGCGCGACGGGCTGCATGTGTATGACCAGCGCCGCGGCTGGCACGGCGTCGAGCAGCAGTTCGACCTTGCAGCTGACGAGGACGCAGCGACTGCCGCGCGCCGCCTGCGTCCGATCCCCGCCCAGGGCGAACTGCTGCCGGCCATCGTGCTCGGCACCGGCGATGGCCGCGCGAACCTCGTGCTGGGCGACGGGCGCGAGATTGAACTCGGGGCGAACCAGGGCTGGGGCAGCAAGAGCCCGGCCACGCTCAAGCGCGGCGACATGGTTCGCGTGCGGCAGATCAAGGTCGAGACGAAGCCCGGTGAGGAGGCCAAGGCCGGCGAAGAGCCCGAGCGCGAAGATCCGCCGCGCTACCGCCTCGACCAGTTGCCGCAGGCGCAGGCGACGCTGGTCTCGCTTGAAGCGATGACCGGCGCGCTGCGTGCCCTGTCGGGCGGCTACAGCTTCGCGGGGAACAAGTTCAACCGCGCAACGCAGGCACGCCGCCAGCCGGGTTCGAGCTTCAAGCCGTTCCTGTATGCGGCCTCGTTCGAACGCGGCTTCAATCCGGCGTCGATCGTGCTCGACGCACCGGTCGTGTTCAAGGATCGCCGCGGCCACCTGTGGCGCCCGCAAAACGACACCGGCAACTTCGCCGGCCCGATGCGGATCCGCGAAGCGATGGTGCAGTCGCGAAACCTCGTGTCGGTGCGTCTGCTCGATGCGATCGGCGTCGACTATGCGCGCAAGTTCATCAGCCACTTCGGCTTCGAGCCCGAGCAGCTGCCGCCGAACCTGTCGATGTCGCTCGGCACCGCATCGCTAACGCCGCTGTCGGTTGCACGCGGCTACGCGGTGTTCGCGAATGGCGGCTTCCGCATCACGCCGTACTTCATCGACGAGGTGAAAGACCGCGACGGCGCACGCCTGTTCAAGGAAACGCCGGCCCAGGGCTGCCACGGCTGTGGCGGCACCGCGACCGCGGCCGGCGGCCAGGCCCCCGCCCCGACGACCGAGGTCGCCGGGTTCGATCTGGGCCCGGCTCCGGGCCAGACGACCGCACCGGCAGCGGACGCGGCCAAGGCGGCTCCGGTTGCCACCGTGGCGCCGAAGCCCACGCTGCCCGCAAACGTCAAGCTTGCGCCGCGCGCGATCGACGAACGCATTGCGTACCAGATGACGTCGATGCTGCGCGACGTCGTGCAGCGCGGCACGGGCACGGCGGCCAAGGTGCTCGAACGCGAGGACATCGGTGGCAAGACGGGCTCGACGAACGAGCATCGCGACGCGTGGTTCTCCGGCGCCGGTGGCCCGCTCGTCACGACGGTCTGGGTGGGTCGCGACGACTTCAAGTCGCTCGGCTATCGCGAGTACGGCGGCAAGGCGGCGCTGCCGATCTGGATCGATTACATGCGCGTCGCGCTCAAGGACCAGCCGATCGTTCCAAACGAGCCGCCGGCCGGCATGGTCAAGGTCGCGGTCGCGCCCAACGGCACGCTGATCCCGGAAGGAACGGGCGGCGTGATCGAATGGGTGAAGGCCGAGGACCTCGAACGCATGGAAAGCCAGATCGATTACGGCATCGATGGCAACGAGGTTCCGTCCGAGGAATCGTTCGACATCTTCTGACCACACTGCCGCGCGGTTTCTCGACCGCCGCGTAAAGGGCGGCCCGGTACGCGATCCGGGCCGCAATAACCGTTCACCTCATGCGTGGTAGCGTGCCGGTGCCGGTCGCTACGGCCGGCCACGACGGATAACCGTCGGTGTCGCGTCCGCTGCGGAGGTTCCATGCACCGCCACGCCCGCCACGCGCAGCACGCGCAGACCCGCACCCGAGAACGCCGCCATCGCCTCGCCCACGAGGCGGCCCGATTGATGGCCGAAGGCGGCTTGCGCGATTACCACCAGGCCAAGCTCAAAGCGGCCGAGCGACTCGGCATCCACGACGACGCGTCGCTGCCGCGCAACCGCGAAATCGAGGACGCGCTGCGCGAGTACCAGCGCCTGTTTCAGAAGGATGGCGACACGCTGACCCAGCAATGCCGCGAGGCCGCGCTGCGGGCGGTCACGTTCTTCTCCGCATTTGA
Source organism: Lysobacter korlensis (assembly GCF_042434515.1). NCBI lineage: Bacteria > Pseudomonadati > Pseudomonadota > Gammaproteobacteria > Lysobacterales > Lysobacteraceae > Lysobacter > Lysobacter korlensis. The sequence continues at coordinate 873,803 of NZ_JBHLTG010000001.1, read as the reverse complement.
GCCACGCCTGGTCGGCGCCGTGCTCGACGGCACGGCGGATGCACACACGGCAGTCTCGCTGCATCTGCACTGCGACGATGCCGACGCGGTCAGCCGCTTCCTTGACGAACACCGCATACCGGCCGTGCTGCGGAGCCGACGCCTACGGCTGGATCGCGAACGCGAAGCGGATTTCCCGGTGTGGGTCTTCAGCGCCGAAGGCCTGACATTCGACCTGACCGTCCTGCCGCTCGACATCCTGCGCCAAGCGCCCCTTGCCGCAGTGGATGAAAAACCGATGCGTCGCGCGTCTGCGGCGCAGCTACGCCAGCTGCTAGCCGAGGCGGAGATCCAAAGCTACGAACTGCGCCGCTAAGGGCGGTGCGCAGCTTCGAGTTCCTGGCTCCGAGCATTTCCGCAGCCATTTGGGGGCGCGCAGCGGCGCGGCGCATCATCCAGCGGTCGACGCTGCGAGCGGGATCAGCCGTTGCGGACGCGATGGGTGCGATCGTTCGCCGCACCGAGCGCGAACACGTTGAGTTCGATCGCGATAAATGCCGCCAGCCAGAGGCTCGCATCCCAGGCATCGAGCCAGGCCCCGGCCACTTGCCCCTGTGCCTGCCAGAGCCAGGCGACGATGAAGCCGCCGAGCGCGGCGTAGAGCATCCAGGTGATTGCGCGCCGGACGCGGTGGAAACCGATCCGTGTCGCTGCAACCCGAACTTCAAGCTCCAGCGCGAACACGACGGCGAGCCACGTCAGTGCGTTCGCGAAGTCCAGCCATTCGCGCTGCAACGCGTAGTCCCGGCACGCCCAGACAATCGCGGCCGAGGCGAGCAGCCGCACCGCGTGCAGGGCGCGCCTCGTGCGTGGCCGCAACGGCCAGCCACCGGTCTCCCATTCAAACAAGAGCAGCAGCACGAGCCACGCGGCGGTGTCGACCATTTCGGTCGCCGTGCCCTGCGTGGCGTAGAGCCCCACATCGATGGCGAGCAACGCGTAGACCAGCCATTTGAAAACGACGAAGCCGCGGACCTGCCGCGGCTTCGGGGCTGCATCGGACCCGATGCGCTGCAAGGTTCAGCGCTGGTCGATGCCGACGTAGTCGCGCGTCGTCGCGCCGGTGTAGATCTGACGCGGGCGACCGATCTTGTTTTCCGGATCGTTCTGCTGCTCGAGCCAGTGCGAGACCCAGCCGGCGGTGCGCGCGATCGCGAACATCACCGTGAACATCTCGACCGGGATCCCGAGCGCCTTGTAGATGATGCCCGAGTAGAAATCGACGTTCGGGTAAAGCTTGCGCTGCACGAAGTACTCGTCCTGCAGCGCTGCCTCCTCGAGCTTCATCGCCACGTCGAGCAGCGGATCGTTGACGCCGAGCGCACCGAGCACCTCGTGCGTCATCTTCCGGACCAGCGCTGCACGCGGATCGTAGTTCTTGTAGACGCGGTGGCCGAAGCCCATCAGTCGGAAGCCGGAGTTCTTGTCCTTCGCCTTGTCGACCGCGGACTTCACGTTTTCCGGGCGGCCGATCTCGGCGAGCATCTTCAGCACGGCTTCGTTCGCACCGCCGTGCGCCGGCCCCCACAGCGCCGCGACGCCCGAGGCGACGCAGACGTACGGGTTCGCGCCGGTCGAACCGACCAGACGCACGGTCGAGGTCGACGCGTTCTGCTCGTGGTCCGCATGCAGGATGAAGAGAAGATCCATCGCCTTCGCGGCAACCGGATTGAGCTCGAGCGGCTCGCTCGGCACTTCCTTCATCATGTGCAGGAAGCGCGTGGTGTACTCGAGGTTGTTGCGCGGATAACGGATCGGCCAGCCGATCGAATGACGGTGACAGGCGGCAGCGATCGTCGGGACCTTCGCGATCAGTCGGATCGCGGCCAGGCGACGCTGCTCGGGATCGTCGAGGTTGAGGTCGTTGTGATAGAAGCTCGCCATCGAGCCGAGCATGCCGACCAGCATCGCCATCGGATGAGCATCGTGGCGGAAACCGCCGATGAAGCTCTTGAAGGCCTCGTGCATCATCGTGTGATGCGTGACCTCGTGCTCGAACGACGCGAACTGCTCCGTCGTCGGCAGTTCGCCATTCATCAGCAGGTACGCGACTTCGAGAAAGCTCGACTTCTCGGCCAGCTGCTCGATCGGGTAGCCACGGTAAAGCAGCACGCCCTCGTCGCCGTCGATGTAGGTGATGGCCGACTTGCAGCTCGCGGTCGCAGTGAAGCCCGGGTCGTAGGTGAAGCAGCCGGTTTCCTTCGGGAGCTTGGCGATATCGATACAGGGCGCGCCCACGGTCGGGTGCTGCACGGGCAGGCTGACGTCGCGGTCACCGGCAGTAAGCGTGGCCTGCTGCAGCGTGGAAAGATCGGAAACGGACACGGGGCACTCCTCAGTCGGCATGCCGTGAGTGGGCCGCGGCATGGAAGGGGGACAAGACCGCGGTCCGAAAAGCCGGATGCCGCGTCGCACAATTATCGCACAACGGTGCCGTACGGACCCGGCTGCGGCACTGGACCATCGGCGTATGGCGGCGCATCCGGCGCTCGTGCCTAGAAATGCAAAACGGCCGCCCAAGGGCGGCCGTTCGCAATCCGGTCGGCGATGCCGGCGGAATTATTTCTGCGCGTAACGCTTGCGGAACTTGTCCACGCGGCCGCTGGTATCGAGCAGCTTCTGCTTGCCCGTGTAGAACGGGTGCGACGCAGACGAGATGTCGACCTTGATCAGCGGGTATTCCTGCCCGTCCTCCCACTTGATCGATTCCTTGCTGCCAAGGGTCGAGCGGGTGCGGAACTGGAAATCGGTGGTGACGTCCTGGAAGATGACGTCGCGGTATTCGGGATGGATGCCGGCCTTCATGGCACTCACCAATCGTCTGCGGGGAAAGCGCGGCAGTATAGCTGCCAGGTTGCGGACTACGCAAGCCCGTCAGCAGGCGGCGAGCGCCGCCTGGATCATCCGCTCGAAACGGACCTGCTCGTAGCGCATGAGGATGGCCGCGTTGTCGTGCCCGCCCATCTGCCGCTGCCAGTCGACCACGGTGGCGCCACGCGTGTGGCGTCCGTCGAGCTCGACCACGACCGGTCGCTCGACCAGCTTGAGCGTCCCGCCCGGCGCAAGCGCATAAGCCATCGCTAGTGCGTCAGCCGAGTGCCAGCGTTCGCCCCGCCGCTCGGCTGACCACGCCCGCGTCTGCCGCGAGATGTCGTCGTAGAAGCGGGCGCGGGGGCTGTCCGCACGCAGCCACTCGTCCACCTGCGTGTGCAGCAGGCCATGCGCGATCACGGCTTCCCAGTCGACCAGCTCGATCTTGGGAAACGCCGAGAACACGATGTGCGCCGCTTCCGGATCGAACGCGATGTTGAATTCGGCCGCGGCGGTGATGTTGCCGTGGGCGCTGACGGCGCCGCCCATGACCACGATGCGCGCGATGCGCTGCGGCAGCGTCGGATCGAGCCTGAGCGCGAGCGCGATGTTGGTCAGCGGCCCCAGGGCAACCAGCAGCAGTTGTCCGGCGTGCTCGTGCGACAGACGAAGGATCGCAAGCGCGGCGTGCTCGGCTTCGGCGCCGCGTACCGCCGGCGCGTAGCCGACGTCGCCGAAGCCGTCCTGCCCGTGCACGTAGGCGGCATCGCGTGCGGGGTGCAACAACGGCGATGCGCATCCGGCGAAAACCGGCACGTCGACGCCAGCGACCTCGCAGAGCTTGAGCGCGTTCGCGACGGTGTGCCGCAGCCCGACGTTGCCCGCGGCAACGGTGAGTCCCACGACCGAATGGCGTGGGTCGTTGAACGCCATCAGCAGGGCGAGGGCGTCATCGACGCCGGGATCGGTATCGATCAGAAGAGGAGTGGTCGAAGTCATCGGATGATTATGAATGCTGCACCCGTGCACTCGGCGATACGACGACCGGGAACCTGTCGCACCCGACAATCAGGCCGATGCGTAACGTGTTGCACTGCCGATCCAGCGCTCGACGATGCGCTCGGCGATCACGGGCGAGGTTGCGAGTAACTGGTCGGCGGCCTCGTGCACCTGCGGCAGCAGGTCCGCATCGCGCCCCAGGTCGGCCAGTCGGAATCCGGCCAGGCCGGTCTGGCGCGTGCCGAGCAACTCGCCCGGGCCGCGCAGCTCGAGGTCTTTCTCGGCGATCACGAAGCCGTCGTTGGTTTCGCGCATCGTCTCCAGACGCTCGCGCGCCAACTGCGAGAGCGGTGACTGGTACAGCAGCACGCAGCTCGACACCGCACTGCCCCGCCCCACGCGTCCACGCAACTGGTGCAGCTGCGCAAGGCCGAGGCGTTCGGCGTTTTCGATGATCATCAGTGATGCGTTCGGCACGTCGACGCCGACTTCGATCACCGTGGTCGCCACGAGCAGGTCGATCTCGCCATCCTTGAATGCGCGCATCACCGCCTGCTTTTCAGCGGGCTTGAGCCGGCCGTGCACGAGCCCGACCCGCAGGCCCGGCAGCTGGCTCGACAGTGCTTCGAACGTGGTCTGCGCGGCCTGCGCCTCGATGCGCATGCCGCGGCCCTGCCCGGGCTTGCCGGGCTCCTCGCTTTCCTCGATCAGCGTGCAGACCCAATAGGCCTGGCGGCCTTCGGCGCACGCGCGCCGGATGCGTTCGACGAGTTCGGGGCGGCGCTCGGCGCTGAGTGCCACGGTCTGCACCGGCGTGCGGCCGGGCGGCAGCTCGTCGATTGCCGACAGGTCCAGGTCGGCATAGGCCGCCATCGCGAGCGTGCGTGGGATCGGCGTGGCGGTCATTACGAGCTGATGCGGGACCACCGACTCCGCGCCGACCACGCCGCCGGCGCCCTTGTCGCGCAGCGCCAGCCGCTGATGCACGCCGAACCGGTGCTGCTCGTCGACGATCGCAAGCGCGAGGTCGCGGAATACCACGCCCTCCTGCATCAGCGCATGCGTGCCGACAACAAGCTGCGCATCGCCTTCCGCGACCTCGGCAAGCGCTTTCGCTCGCGCGCGACCTGTGACCTTGCCGGCCAGCCACGCCACACGCACCCCGAGCGGCTCGAGCCATGCGCGCAGGTTGTTCAGATGCTGCTCGGCGAGGAGTTCGGTCGGCGCCATCAGTGCGGCCTGCCGGCCAGCCGCCACCGCAAGCGTCGCGGCGAGCGCGGCCACGACCGTTTTGCCCGATCCGACATCGCCCTGCACGAGCCGCAGCATCGGCTGCGGCCGGCGCAGGTCCGCGAGGATCTCGTCGAACACGCGCTCCTGCGCGCCGGTGAGCGCGAACGGCAAGGCCGCGCGCAGGCGCTGCGCCAGCGCGGTGTCGGACAGCGCGTGCGCCGCGTACGACTGCTGGGCCAGGCGCTGGCGCCGCAGGCTCAGGTGATGGGCGAGCAGTTCCTCGATGACGAGGCGGCGCTGCGCCGGATGCGTGCCGGCCAGCAGCGCACCCACGTCGGCATCGGCCGGGGGGCGGTGCACGGTCAGCAGCGCCTCGCGCAGCGAAGGAAGTCGCAAGCGGATGCGCAGGTCGGACGGCAGCAGTTCGAGCGCGTCGTCGCCGGGCAGGCGATCCAGCGCAAGGCCGATCAGCCGGCGCAGCGAAGCCGGCCCCAGGCCTTCAATCGTCGGATAGACCGGATCAAGCGCGTTGCCGAGCTCGCTGCCTTCGTCGTCGTCGAGCACCCGATAACTTGGGTGCACGATTTCAAGACCGTTCTGGCCCGGCCGGGGCGTGCCGTAGCACCGCAGCCTTACACCGGGCTGGAACTGCGAGACCTGCGCGGCACGGAAATGAAAAAAGCGCAGCACCAGCGTCGAGCGTGAATCGTCGACGATCGCCACGCGCAGGGTCGGGCGATAGCGGAAACCGCGCTCGACGGCTTCCACGCGGCCTTCGACCTGGGCGGCGACCCCGGGCTGCAGGGCGCGGATCGGCGTGATCCGTGTGCGGTCTTCGTACTGCCGGGGCAGCTGCAGCCACAGATCCTGCAGCGTGACGAGGCCACGCGCAGCGAGCTTTTCGGCGACTTTCGGGCCGCAGCCCGGCAGCGTCGTCAGCGGGGTCTCACCGAGCGCCGCAAGCGCAGGTGCGGGACGCGGGCGCGGCATCGCAGGCTCAGTCGAGCACCATGACCGCATCGACCTCGAACGCCGCGCCGCGCGGCAGGCCAGCGACTTCGATCGTCGAGCGGGCCGGATACGGTGCCTGGAAGTACTCGGCCATGACTGCATTGACCGCGCCGAACTCGCCGAGGTCGGTCAGGTACAGGCCGAGCCGAACGATCTGCGCGAGTGAACCCCCAGCTGCCTCTGCGACCGCACGCAGGTTGTCGAACGCCTGCCGCGCCTGCACAGCGGCGTCGCCTTCGACCAGCGCGCCGCTTTCCGGGTGGAGCGCGATCTGGCCGGAAAAATAGACGGTGTTGCCGGCGCGGACGGCCTGCGAGTATGGACCAATGGCGGCCGGGGCGCGGTCGGTGTGGATGATCTGGGCCATGCGGGTCTGGACGTGGGAAGGGACGTGAATCGTACAGGCCACCGGCTCATGCGGCGCGACACGCCGGCCCGGCGCATGGGCCGCCCGGGCCGCACACCTTGAATCAGATGCGCTGTACGCCGAGCACGACGCCCAGTCGGCGCACCCGCCGCAGCACGTCGGCGAGGTGGCGGCGGTCGCCCACCTCGATCGCAAAGCGCAGCACTGCCAGGTTCGTGTCGCGCTCGAGATATTCGACGCGGTCGATGTTGGAACCGGCCTCGGCGATCGCGGCCGCCACCTGCGCAAGCGCACCGGGGCGATTGTCGAGCTCGACGCGCAGCGCCGCGCCGAAATCGCCGCGCACCTCGCGGTCCCAGCCGATCGCCACCCAACGGTCGGGCGACTTGCGGTAGTCGGCGACGTTCGGACATTCGAGGCGATGCACCACCACGCCCCGGCCGGCCGTGTGGTAGCCCATGATTTCATCGCCGGGCACCGGCAGGCAGCAGTTCGCGAAGCTCACCACGCCGCGCTCGGCGCCGGTGATGAGGATCTTGTCCTCCGGCAGGCCTGAAGCAACGATGCGCTGCCGCCCCGCCGCTTCGCGTACCAGGGTCGAAGCGACCTGCTGCGGCATGCGGTTGCCGAGCGCGATGTCGGCCAGCAGCGCCTCGAGGCGCGGATAGCGATGCTCGTGCAGATACGCATCCAGCCGCGCGGCCGGCAGCCGCTCGATCGACGTGTCAAGCACCTCGAGCGCACGGTCGAGCATGCGGTGACCGAGCTGGACCGCGTCCTCATGTTCGAGCTGCTTGAGCTGCTGCCGGATCGCGGTGCGCGCCTTGCCCGACACCACGAACTCCAGCCACTGCGGCTTCGGCAGCGATGCCTTCGCAGTGATGATGTCGACGCGCTGGCCGCTCGAGAGTTTGGTACGCAGCGGGACCAGGCGCCCATCGACGCGCGCAGTCACGGCATGGTTGCCGATGTCGGTATGCACCGCATACGCGAAATCCAGTGCAGTCGCGTTGCGGGGCAGCGACAGGATGTCGCCCTTCGGCGTGAACAGGTAGACCTCGTCGGGGAACAGGTCGACCTTGACGTTCTCGAGGAACTCCAGCGATGAGCCGGTCGAACGCTGTGATTCGACGAGCCCGTTGATCCAGTGATGCGCACGGCTCTGGGCGCTGTTCGGTCCTTCGCCGCCGTGCTTGTACGACCAGTGCGCCGCGATGCCGCGCTCGGCGACCAGGTCCATTTCCTCGGTGCGAATTTGCACTTCGACCGGCGAGCCGTAGGGGCCGAACAGCACCGTGTGCAACGACTGGTAGCCGTTCGCCTTCGGGATCGCGATGAAGTCGCGGAACCGCGAATCCAGCGGCTTGTACGCCGCATGCACGACGCCGAGCGCGTGATAGCAATCAGGCACCGAACGCACGACGACCCGATAACCGAACACGTCCATCACCTGTGTGAAGTTCTTGTGCTCGGCGCGCATCTTCGAATAGATGCTCCAGGGCGACTTCACCCGGCTGATCAGCCGATGGTTGAGCTTTTCCTTCGCCAGGCGCTGGGCGAGGTTCGCCTCGATCTGCACCAGTGATTCGCGCCGCACCACCGGCTGTGTGCGAATGCGTTTTTCGATGACTGCATGGCGCCACGGGTGCAGCGCGCGGAAGCCGAGGTCCTGCAGTTCGGCCTTGATCAGGTTCATGCCGAGCCGCTGCGCGATCGGCGCATAGATCTCCAGCGTCTCGCGCGCGATGCGGTGGCGCGCCTCCATGCTCTGCGCGCCGAGCGTGCGCATGTTGTGCAGGCGGTCGGCAAGCTTGATCAGGATGACGCGCAGATCGCGCGACATCGCGAGCAGCATCTTGCGGAAGCTTTCGGCCGCGGCTTCCTGACGATCGCGGAAGTGCAGCTTGTCGAGCTTGGTGACGCCGTCAACAAGTTCGGCGACCGTGGCACCGAACTCGCTGACGAGCTGCTCGTGCGTGAGCGGCGTGTCCTCGAGGGTGTCGTGCAGGATCGCCGCGATCAGCGTCTCAACATCCAGGCCCTGGTCGGCCAGCACCTTGGCCACTGCGACCGGATGCGTGATGTACGGCTCGCCGGACTTCCGTGTCTGGCCGGCATGCGCGGCGGCGCCGACCGACCACGCCCGCCTGAGCACCGCGCGCTGCTCGTCATTGAGGTAATGCGCAGCTCGTTCGAGTTCAGCGACGTAGTCCGGCACCCGCGCGTCGTCGCCGGCAGCCGGTGGCACGGCCGGCACGGATGCGCGGGCGGCGGACGTGGAAGGGATCATGAAGGCAATCTACGCGGGGCATGCGCCGCCGCGCAACGCGCTTGCCAAATGCAAACAAAACGGCCCCGCAGTGCGGGGCCGGATTTCGTCGCTGCCGGCCCGTAGCCGGCGGCGCAGGTCAGTCGTCGTTCTTCGACATGTCCTCGTCAGCGACGACTTCGGCAGCAGCCCACTCCATCGCCTCGCGCTCCTTGCGCTCACGCTCGGCCTTCTCGACCGCGTCGATGTAGTCGTTGTCGATGCGGCGCGCGGCGATCTCGCGCAGCGCCATCACCGTCGGCTTGTCGTTGTGTTCGGTGTTGTCGAGCTGCGGCTCGACGCCATTGGCGAGCTGGCGCGCGCGCTTGGCGGCCATCATCACGAGTTCGAAGCGGTTGTCGACCACTTCCAGGCAATCTTCAACGGTAATGCGGGCCATGGGGCTCCCGGCGGCCGGAGGCCGTCGCTGCGGATACAAGGGACCGGCGAGTGTAGCGACGCCGGGCAGCCGCGGCAAGCTGCCGCTTATGAATCAGTCGCTTAGCCCGGCCCGCCAGTGATCGACGCCTGACGGTCGGCCGACCTGCAATCAGCGCGGCTCGTCGGCGAGCAGCGCGGTGATCAGGCGCGCGTGCCGGGCCACCTGCGGTTCACGACGCAGGCGGCTGGCGGTGAAGATCGCGCACATCTCGCTGACCGCGACGTCGAAGTGCTCGTTGACGATCACGTAATCGAACTCGCCGTAATGGCTCATCTCCTCGCGCGCCGCTGCCAGCCGCTGCGCGATCACGGCCTCGCTGTCCTGCCCGCGCGCGCGCATGCGCTGCTCCAGCGCCTGCCGCGACGGCGGAAGAATGAACACGCTGACCGCGCCCGGCACCTTCTGCCGGACCTGCCGCGCGCCCTGCCAGTCGATTTCGAGCAGCACGTCGCGTCCGGACGCAAGCTGCGGCTCCACCGACTGCCGGGCCGTGCCCTTCCAGTCGCCGTGCACGCGGGCGTGCTCGAAGAAGTCGCCGGCAGCGACCATCCCCTCGAACTGCCCGGCGCTGACGAAGTGGTAATGCTCGGCGTGGCGCTCACCGGGCCTTGGCGCGCGCGATGTAAACGAGATCGACAGGGCGATGTTCGGGTCGCGTGCGAGCACCGCGTTGACGATGCTCGATTTCCCGGCGCCGGATGGCGCTGCGACGATGAAGAGGGTTCCGCGCATAGGGCCGGGATCTCAGGGCTCGGGGTCGATCCGGACTTCGCTGCCGCGCACCGAAGCGGAACCGGGCCGTGAATCCTACCCGCTTTTGCGGGCCGCCAAATCCGCCGCGGCGGGGCCTGCGCTCTACTCGATATTCTGGATCTGCTCGCGCACCTGGTCGATCAGCAGCTTGAGCTCCACGGCCGCCGCGGAGCTGCGCGCATCGACCGACTTCGAGCCCAGCGTGTTCGCTTCGCGGTTGAACTCCTGCAGCAGGAAGTCCAGCCGCCGACCGACCGCCTCGCGCAGCTTCAGCACGCGCCGGGCCTCGCTGACATGCGCGTCCAGCCGATCGAGCTCCTCGTCGACGTCGAGCTTCTGCAGCCACAGCACGAATTCCTGCTCGATGCGGCCGGCGTCGACTGCCACGCTGCTGCCCTGCAGCAGGTCGCCCAGGCGTGCCTGCAACTTCGCGCGCTGGCCGGTGCGGATCTGCGGCATCAGCGTGCGGACGTCACCTGCGATGCGCGCGATGCCGTCGATGCGCTCGGCGATCGCCGCCTGCAGCTTCGCGCCCTCGCGTTCGCGCGCCGCGATGAATTCATCGAGCACCGTATCGAGCAGCGCGAGTGCCTGGGCCTGCAGTTCCGCCGGATCGGCCGCCTGCGTCTGCAGCACGCCCGGGAACTGCACGAGGTCGGTGAAATGGGTATGCAGCCCCGGAAACTGCGCCGACAGTTCGATCGCCAGCGCGCTCAGCTCGCGAACACGCACCGGGTTGACCTGCAGCCCGCCCTCGCCTTCCGGCGCGCGCAGCCGCAGCACCAGGTCGAGCTTGCCGCGGGTCACCCGCGCACCGACGCGCTCGCGCAGCAGCGGCTCGAACACGCGCAGCTCGTCGGGCAGGCGTACGGCGAGCTCGAGGAAGCGGTGGTTCACCGAACGCAGCTCGCAGGCGAGCGTGCCCCATGGAGTGCTGCGCTCGGCGTTGGCAAAAGCGGTCATGCTGCGGATCACGGGCGTCTCCTCACCCGCTACGGGGCGGCGCTGGGCACCGGCCGGCCGGCCGGAAAGGGGCGAATGGTAAGCTCGCTCGCCCCGTTATCGGTAAAAACCGGCATGAGCGCTGGCACGCAGACCATCCTCCGACCCAGTGGTCGGCGCCCCGATGAACTGCGCGAGGTCCGCATCGAGCGCGGGTTTACGCGCCATGCCGAGGGCTCGGTGCTGGTGAGCTTCGGCGACACACGCGTGCTGTGCACCGCGAGCGTCGAGAACAAGGTGCCGCCGTTCCTGCGCGGCAAGGGCGAAGGCTGGGTCACGGCCGAGTACGGCATGCTTCCGCGCTCGACGAACACCCGCAACGACCGCGAGGCCGCACGCGGCAAACAGGGCGGACGCACGCTCGAGATCCAGCGCCTGATCGGCCGCTCGCTGCGCGCGTGCATCGACCGCAAGCTGCTGGGCGAGCGTACGATCACGCTCGACTGCGACGTGCTGCAGGCCGACGGCGGCACGCGCACGGCCGCGATCACCGGCGCATACGTGGCGCTTGTCGACGCGGTGCGCTGGCTGCAGGCGCGCGGCGAGATCAAGTCCGGCAGCAACCGGCGCGACCCGGTGTTCGGCGCCGTCGCGGCCGTGTCGGTCGGCATCTGGAAAGGCGTTCCGGTGCTCGACCTCGATTACGCTGAAGACTCGGACTGCGACACCGACATGAATGTGGTCATGAACGACGGCGGCGGCTTCATCGAGCTGCAGGGCACGGCCGAAGGGCATGCGTTCCGACGCGACGAGCTCAACGCGATGACCGCGCTGGCCGAAGCCGGGATTGCGCAGCTGGTCGAGATCCAGCGCGAGGCGCTTGCAAGGTGAAACGGATCGTCGTCGCGAGCGGCAATCGCGGCAAGCTTGCGGAGTTCGCCGACCTGCTTGCCGGCAGCGGCATCGAATGGGTCGCGCAGCATGAGCTCGGCGTCAGCGATGCCGAGGAAACCGGCCTGACCTTCGTCGAGAACGCGCTGTTGAAAGCGCGCCACGCCGCGCGCCTGACCGGGCTGCCGGCGCTTGCCGACGACTCGGGCCTGTGTGTGGACGCGCTCGGCGGGGCGCCCGGGCTGCTGTCGGCACGCTATGCCGGCACGCACGGCGACGCACAGGCAAATATCGCCAAGCTGCTCGCCGCCCTGCAGGACGTACCGGAAGACCAGCGCGGCGCGCATTTCTATGCCGTGATCGTGCTGCTGCGCCATGCCGAGGATCCGCAGCCGCTGGTGGCCGAAGGCGTCTGGCGCGGACGCGTCCTCGAGGCGGTCGCAGGCGACGGCGGCTTCGGCTACGACCCGGTGTTCTTCGACCCCGTGCACGGCTGCAGCGCCGCGCAGCTCGATCCGGCGCTGAAGAACCGCATCAGCCACCGTGCCCAGGCGCTGGCTGCACTGCGTGCGCGTCTGCTGCAGGACAGTCCGGTGGAGCTGGCGGAGCCGGCGGCAGACTGACCTGGGCGGGTGCGCAGCAACGGCGCAGGGGCGACGCAAGCGACGGGTGCGTAGGGCGACGATGCGCCGCAAGGCCTGATCTCTGATCTCTGATCTCTGATCTCTGATCTCTGAGGTCTGATCTCTGAGGTCTGAGGTCTGAGGTCTGAGGTCTGAGGTCTGCGACAGGCGGCAGGCAATGCAGGCGCCTTTCCCCAACCGAAGCATCGAATCGCCACGCGTGAGCCGGGCGGCGGGCTGTCGTGGCGAGTGCGCCATGGATGGCGCACGGCCCCAACTCGGGGCAGGAAGCCCCGACGGCGGGGCGCCGCTACAGCCCGCCGTTCGGCTCACGCCCCCACGCACCCACCCGAAGCCAGCCCTATCCAGCCCGGAACCGCGGCCGCCCTGATCGCCCTCGCGCCAGCTGCGACCCGCCTGCCCCAGCAAGCCCCACCACGCCGCCCGCAGCCGACCTCCGCCTGAACCCTACCCGCCGCCACCCTCGCCGCGGCTTCGCCCGATGGGACAATCCGCCTCGTGATGCTGACCCCGCCCCCGCTCTCGTTGTACGTCCACATTCCGTGGTGCGTACGCAAATGCCCGTACTGCGATTTCAACTCGCACGAGCAGCGCGGCGAACTGCCGTTCGCGCAGTACGTCGACGCGCTGCTGGCGGACCTGGATTTCGACCTGCCGCTGGTCTGGGGCCGCACCGTGCACACAGTGTTCTTCGGTGGCGGCACGCCGAGCCTGATGCCGCCCGAGCAGATCGAGCGCTTCCTGCAGGGCGCCAGCAGCCGGCTGCGCTTCGCGCCGGGCTGCGAGATCACGATGGAGGCGAACCCGGGCACCGCCGAGTACGGCCGGTTCGAAGGTTACCGGTCTGCCGGCGTCAACCGGCTCAGCTTCGGCATCCAGAGCTTCGATGACGGTTGCCTGCAGCGGCTGGGCCGCATCCACGACAGTGGCGAAGCCGAGGCCGCAGTGCGGCTCGCGCAGGATGCCGGCTTCGACAACATCAACCTCGACCTCATGTACGCGCTGCCGCAGCAGACACTGTCGATGGCCGAGCACGACCTCGAACGCGCGTTCGCGCTGCAGCCGACGCACATCAGCCATTACCAGCTGACGCTGGAGCCGAACACCGTGTTCGCGGCCCGCCCGCCCGTGGGCATTCCCGACGAGGACGCCGGCTGGGACATGCAGGAGCGCTGCCAGCAGCTGCTCGCCCGGGCCGGCTACGGCCAGTACGAGGTCAGCGCCTATGCCCGCCCGGGCCGGCGCTGCGCGCATAACCTCAACTACTGGCGCTACGGCGATTACCTCGGCATCGGCGCGGGCGCGCACGGCAAGCTCACGCTTGGCCACGAGCAGACGATCCTGCGGCGCTGGAAACTCAAGCACCCCGCGCGCTACCTCGCCGCTGCGGGCACGCCCGACGCGATCGGGGGCGATGACCGCATCGAACCGGCCCGGCGGCCGTTCGAGTTCATGCTCAACGCGCTGCGACTCGTCGATGGCTTCGCGCTGGACGACTTCATCTACGGCACCGGGCTGCCGGTCGCGGCGATCGAGCCGTCGCTCGCCATCGCCGAAGAACGCGGCTGGCTGGAACGCGAGGGCGCACTGGTGCGGCCGACCGAACTGGGGCGCAGGTTCACGAACGACGTGGTTGAACTGTTCCTGTCGGAATCCTGACGAAGCGGCGGGAACGGTTCTTGCAACGCGACGGTAGGCGCTGCAGGACGTTGCAGCGAGGCCCGCGCCGGATGACAGCACCGCCCGCGCATGTTCAGATGGATCGACCCGGGGGAACCGTGCCCGCACCTTTGCAGCCGTTTGTCAGCCCACACCGGATGCCCTCGCTTGCCGCGGCCGCGCTGCCGCGTCGAGTTCGCGACGCGTTGCAGGCCGTGCTATCGCTCGTGCTCGACCACGTCGCCGGCCCACTCGAGCGCGTACTGGACGAGATCGAACAGCAGTTGCATCGATCGGCCGAACAGACCGACGACCTGACCCTCCGCGTCCAGCGGCTCGGTCAGCTGCGTGCCCTGCAGCGCAACCGCGACCGACTGGGCCCGCGCTTCATCGATCTGCTCGAAGCCGAGTTCGCGGCGATCCGCGAGCCGGTCGCGCCTGTCGCCCCGCCCCCGTCGAGCGCAGTAGGACCGTCGTCCACCTGGGAGCTGCGGCTGCTTGAAGACGACGAGGCCAGCGAGGACGCGCTGCTGCGCGCGATCACGATCCGCTACGAGTCCCGCGCAGGCCTGCCGCTGCAGCTGCTGGGCCAGCGCTTCGGCGTGCTGGGCGCGCGACCGGCGTTCGACGCCGAGCACCTGCCGGTTGGCCCGCATCGCATGACCGTGCTGCTGTCGCAGGCCGCCCAGGCGCTCGAGATCGCCCCGGAGACCCGCCTCACATTGCTGCAGAGCTTCGAGCAGCGCGTGCTCGCGCATTACGAAGCACTCGCCGCGGTGATGAACGACTCGCTGGCCCAGCACAACGTGCTGCCGAGCATGACGTTCGTGCCGCTGCGCACCAAACCCCGGCTGCACGGCGAGGCTGCTGACCCGACGCCGGCCGCACCGGCGCCTGCCGTCGCGGACGCAATCGCGCCGCCGGCCGCATCGTTCGATTTCATGCAGCAACTGCTCGCGCGCCGACGTGGGCTGATCGAGCGGCTGCGTGCCAATCCCGGCATGGGCCAGGCCCATGCGGCCACCGTCCCGACCGAAGAGGTCGTCGCGGCGCTCGCCCCGCTGCAGGGCCGTCCACTGCCGCCGATCGACCGGCTTCGTGATGAACTGCAGCGCCGGTTCGAGGCCAGCGGCGCGGGCGTGCTGTCGCCGATCGACGCCGATGTATTCGAGTTGTTCGGCCTGATGCACGCCCAGATCACCCGACAGTTGCGTCCCGGCAGCGCGAGCGTCGCCTTGCTTGAGCGCCTGCAGGCGACGGTGTTGCGCGAGGCGCTGCAGGACCACGCGTTTTTCGACCGGCCGCAGCATCCCGCACGACAGTTGCTCGAGGCAGTCGCCGCGCCCGGCGTGCTCGGGTCCGCGGACGACGACCTCGACCCGCAGCTTCGCAGCGCGCTCGAACACGCCGTCAACCAGGTGATCGAACGCAACGACGACGATCCGCGTGCGTTCGAAGCCGCGAACGAAGCGATACAGGAGCAGCTACGCGCACTCGCGCGGCGCAGCGAAGTGGCCGAGCGGCGCCAGGTCGAGTCGGCTCGCGGCAAGGAGCGGCTGGCCGACGCGCGCGAGCGTGCCGCGGCGCTCATCCGGGGCCTGCTCGGCGAGCGGTCCCTGCCACGCGTGCTGCAGGCGCTGATCCACCAGGCCTGGGCCGATGTGCTGACGCTGACGCTGCTGCGCCACGACGCGTCCAGCGCCGAGTGGAGCGTGCAGATGGACACGACCCGCCAGATCATCGCGGTGGCCGTCGGTGAACCGCCACCGGCAGGACTCGACGTGCGCATCCGAGAGGCGCTGACGCTGATCGGCTATCACGAGGAAGAAGCGGCGGCGATTGCATCGCACCTGGGCGCCGGCATCGGGCTGGACGAGGATTCGGCGGCCTCCAGGACCGAGCTGGTCATGCGGCTGAAGGCGCGTGCGCGCCTCGGCGGCCAGGCGCTGCCCGAGATCCGCCCGTCCGCCCCGCTCGAGCCCGACGAACAGGCGCAACTGGAGCTGCTGCGCACGATGCGCGCAGGCGGCCAGTTCGAATTCATCGACGAGGCGGGCACCTCCGTCAGGCGGCGGCTTGCGTGGATCGGACCGGTCACGAACGCCACGCTGTTCGTCAACCGCCGCGGCCAGCGCGCAGCCGAATACACGCTCGACGAACTGGCGCGCATGCTCGCAAAAGGCGCGGCCCGACCGGTCGGCGACGACGGCCGCAGCGTCGTCGATCGCGCCTGGGAAGCCACGCTGGCCAGCCTCCGTCGCTTCGGCCACGACGATACGGCGGCCGCGTCATGAGCCCGCACGTACTGCAGTCCGCCGGCAACGTGCACAACCTCCGTCGCGCGCGCCGGCGGCGGATCGAAGGCACCGTGCTGGTGACCGACGCGATGACCGACGCGATCGTCGGACGGATCGGCAACCTCTCCGAAACCGGCATGCTGCTGATCGCGACGGCCCCGCTCGTCGATGATGCGCTCTACCAGTTCCGTTACTCACTATCGATGCACGGCGGTGCGCTGCTGTCGGTCGAGGCCGGCATGCATGCGTTGTGGCAGGACCGCAGCACGGGCTCGGGCCAGGCGTGGGTCGGGCTTCGGGCGATCTCGATCCCGGACCTGCAGCTGCAGCAGCTGCGCAACTGGCTCGACGCCCCGGGCGGCCGCTACGACTGACGGGCCAGGCCCGCCGGTCAGCTCTCGCGCTGGAACACCACGGTCTGCGGCCGGTGCAGGCCGAACCCCTGGGCGTAGTCGACGCCGATCTCCGCGAGCGCATCGGCGATCGCGTAGCCGGTCACCCATTCGGCAACGATCTTGAACCCGCGCTCGTGGCCGATGTCGGTCACCGCGCGCACGATCGCCCGGCTCATCGAGTCGTGCGTCAGATCGCGGATGAAGCTGCCATCGATCTTGATGATGTCCAGCGGCAAACTCTTGAGGTAGCCGAACGAGGACATGCCCGCACCGAAATCGTCGAGTGCGATGCGGCAACCCACCGCGCGCAGCGGCTCGATGAACCGCGTGACCTGCGCGAAGCTACGCACCGCGACGGTTTCGGTGATCTCGAAGCACACGCGCCTAGGGTCGACAGCATGGCGCTGCAGCAGCTCGAGAATCAGTGACGACAGCGCCTCGTCCTCGATGCTTGCGCCCGACAGGTTGATCGTTGCCAACTGCAACGATGTGCCGCTGGGATGCAGCCGGTCGAAGTTGCCGAGCACGGCTTCGATGACCCAGCGGTCGATCATCGGCATCAATCCGTAGCGCTCGGCCGCCGGGATGAATGCACCGGGCGCGACGATCTGGCCGTTTTCCTCCCGGAACCGCAGCAGCAATTCAATGCGCGCGCCGGCGTCGAGGTCGAGCGCCAGCGGCCACACCTCCTGGTACTGCAGCAGGAACCGGTTTTCATCAATCGCCCAGCGCAGCCGGTGCGCCCACTGCATCTCGTT
Organism: Lysobacter korlensis; assembly: GCF_042434515.1. Lineage (NCBI taxonomy): Bacteria > Pseudomonadati > Pseudomonadota > Gammaproteobacteria > Lysobacterales > Lysobacteraceae > Lysobacter > Lysobacter korlensis. The sequence continues at coordinate 856,254 of NZ_JBHLTG010000001.1, read as the reverse complement.
GCGCCTGCGCGCGGCTTCATCGTCCTGCTCGCGATAGAAATGCACGCGGTTGCGGCCGGCTTCCTTCGCGAGATAGCACGCAGTGTCGGCCTGCGCGAACAGCTCCTTCGGGTTCGCCTCGGCATGCTCGACCATCACACCGCCGATGCTCGCGCTGATGGTGTAGCTGCGCTGCTCCCAGATGAACGCGTACGCATCGACCGCCTCACGCAGGCGCCCGGCGACGAGCTTCGCGCCCTCGAGGTCCTCGACACTCGTGGCCAGCACCCCGAATTCGTCACCGCCCAGGCGCGCGAGCACGTCGCCGCCGCGCAGCTGGTCACGCATCACGCCGGCCAGCTGCACGAGCAGCTGGTCGCCGGCCGCATGGCCGGAGGTGTCATTGATCAGCTTGAACTGGTCGAGGTCGATGAAAAACAGCGCGCACGGCGGCGCGCCGGCGGCGATGCCGGCGAGCACGTGATCGACGCGACGTTCGAATTCGCGCCGGTTCAGCAGCTCGGTCAACGCATCGTGCGTCGCCTGGTAGCCGAGCAGCTCGGTGAGCTGGCGCTGCTCGGAAATGTCCGACGCAACCATCAGCAGCTGCTGCTCGTCATCGAGCTGGACCGGCGCGATCGAGACCGAGGCCCAGAAGCGGTCGCCGTTCGCACTGCGAAGCAAGGCCTCGGCGTTGCTGCAGCCCGGATGGTCGCTGCGGCGAAGCTGCGCCCGCTGCTCGTCCTCATCGAACAGATCGGCCAACGCGAGCGTGCGGACGTGCCGCCCCAAGCGCAGCTGCGCGGCCTGGTTCGCGTACATGACCATGCCGTCGCGACTACGCGCCAGCAGCACCAGTGCCGGCAGCAGGTCGTTGAGCGCGCGGAACCGCGCTTCGCTCGCGCGATAGCGGCGGCTCATGCGTTCGCCCAGCGACAATGCGCGCTGGCGCGTGCTGACCAGCGAACCGACCAGCAGCGCAAACAGCACGCTGGCGCAGATGCCGGGCAGCAGCAGCGACTGCGTCCAGTCCAGCCGCGCGACCGCATGCTCGAGCGGGTGCATGTCGAGCTGCCAGGTGCGCCCGCCGACGTCCATCTCGACGCTGCGCTGCCAGTCGAACGCAACCGGGTCATGCGCGGCGGGATGCGAGTCGTACAGCGGCTGCGAACGTTCGCTGGTGACGTCGGTCACCTGCAGATGCAGCAATTGGCGGCTTTGCGCCGGCACTGCGTTGGCGATCAGATCGTTCACGAGAAACGACACCGCCAGCGAACCCTGCAGTCGTTCGAGCCGCTGCGCCGGCGTAACGGGCGGGGGACCGCTGCGATAGACCGGCAGGCGCAGCACCACGCCAGGTGACCGGCCCTGGCCCGGGGCGGCCTGCAGCAGCGGAAATGGTGCAGAAAGCGCCGGGCGGTTCGTGGCTGCCGAACCCAGCAATGCCTTCAGGTTCTCCGGCTGGCTGGTCACGTCCAGGCCGAGCAGGCGTTCGTTTTCCGGCAGCGGCGCGACGAGCACGACCGGAAAAAAGTCGCGACCATCACGCCGCTCCCGCTGCGCATACGCAAAGGCTTGCAGGCTCGGGAAGCGCGTCTGCGGCTCGAGGTTGGTGAAGCTTGCTGCGAATTCGTCGGGCTCGACCGATTGCGACGTCGCGTAGATCGTCTGCAATCCGCGCAGCAGCAGCGCCGCCTCTTCGATCCGGTCACGCAGCGCCGCATGGGTGTCGTTCGCCACCTGCTCCAGCCCCTGCCGACGACGTTCGTCGACGCGTTGCTGCTGCATCTGCGCCAGCCACACCGACAACGCAAGCCCGGCCAGCAGCGCAAGCAGGCTCCACAGCCCGGCCTGCCAGTGGTTCCATCCCTGTTCTGGCGGCTCCTGCGGGTCCTGCGCGAATCCGTCAGAATCCTTCGAGGCTTCCAAGAGACCCTCCATGATCGCCTCAGATATCGGCACGGCTTACGCCGCCCACGTCAGCGTACTGCAGCAACGCAGCGAACGCGCACTCGAGCGCGGTGGTTTCGATCATCTCGTCGTTCCCAGCGGCACGCTGCATTACCAGGTGTTCGACGATCGCGACTACGCGTACGCGGTCAATCCGCAGTTCAAGGCCTGGGCACCGTTGACCCGCAACCCCGGCAGCTGGCTTGTATTCACCCCGGGCCGCAAGCCGAAGCTCGTCTACCTGCAGCCGTTCGACTACTGGCACGTGGTACCGGAAGCGCCAAGCGGCTACTGGGTCGAACACTTCGACATCGTCGTGATCCGCACGCCCGAAGAAGCCGCACAGCACCTGCCGGCCGACGCCGCACGTTGCGCGATCCTCGGCGAGCCGCAGAGCGCGCTCGGCGATTACGTGCCGAACAATCCGCCTGCGGTCGTGCAGTACCTCGAGTACCACCGCGCGTTCAAGACGCCGTACGAGATCGAGATGATGCGTGGCGCATCGCGCACCGGCGTGCGTGCACACCGCGCGGCCGAGGCGGCGTTCCGCAACGGCGGAAGCGAGTTCGACATCCACCTCGCGTACTGCGCGGCTGCGCGTCAGGACGCGTTCGAGCTGCCGTATCGCAACATCGTCGCGCTCAACGAACACGGCGCAGTCCTGCACTACACCGAGCTGGACCGCGACGCGCCCGCTGACCCGCGCAGCTTCCTGATCGATGCAGGCGCCGCGCATGCGGGCTACGCGAGCGACATCACGCGCACCTACGCCCGCGACACCGGCAGCGAGTTCCAGCAGCTCATCGATGCGGTGGATGCCGCGCAGCAGCGCATGTGCGCGCAGGTGCGCGCCGGCATCGACTACAAGCGCATCCATCTCGACGCCCACCTCGCGTTGGCGGGCATCCTGAAAAACTTTGGGATCAGCCGGCTCTCGCCCGAGGCCGCGCTCGAGACCGGCGTCAGCAGCGTGTTCTTCCCGCACGGCATCGGCCACGGCATCGGCCTGCAGGTGCACGATGTCGCCGGGTTCGCCGAATCCGACCGCGGCGGCACGATCGCCAAGCCCGAAGGCCATCCCTACCTGCGGCTGACGCGCGTGCTCGAGCCCGGAATGGTCGTGACGATTGAACCGGGCATCTACTTCGCCGAGCTGCTGCTCGACGGACTGCGGCAGGGGCCGCATGCGGATGCGGTGGACTGGAACCGCATCGAGCAGTTCCGTCCGTACGGCGGCATCCGCATCGAGGACGACGTGGTCTGCACCGACGGCGACCCGATCAACCTCACGCGCGACGCGTACGCCGAGGCGGCAGCGAGCTGAGCGCTTCGGCGTGTCGCCCGGTCTTCCGACACTGATGCTGGTCATGCTCGGCGGCGCGCTCGGCGCTGCCGGGCGCTACTGGCTGGGCGGTTGGTTGCTCAAGCGCATGGGCGATGGCCTGCCGTGGGGCACGCTTGCCGCAAACCTGGCTGGATCGTTTCTCGCGGGCTTCATCGCCATCTGGCTCGAGCAGCGGGGCACGGCCGCGCTGCCATGGCGGGCGTTCCTGGTCGTCGGCGTGCTCGGTGCGCTGACGACGTATTCGTCGCTGATGCTCGAGTGCCTGCTGCTCGCGCGCGGCGCGCGCAGCGGGGTGATGCTCGGCTACCTCGCGGTCACGCTGGTCGGTGGGCTGTCGCTGGTCTGGCTCGGCGCGCAGCTCGCGCACTCACTGCGCGCAGCCTGATGCGGTAAGCGGCCGGCGGCGGTGCCCATTCAGGCAGCGCGTCGGCACGATCCCATGAAGTGTTCGATCTCGTCGGCGCTGCGTGCAAGACGGTCGGTCAACACCCGGTGCCCGTCCTTCGTGACCAGCACGTCATCCTCGATGCGGATGCCGATGCCGCGCCATTTCGCGTCCACGGTGGCATCGTCCGGCGCGATGTAGAGGCCGGGCTCGATCGTGAACACCATGCCCGGCTCGAGCAAACGTGACTGGCCATCGATGCGGTACTCGCCGACGTCGTGCACATCCAGGCCGAGCCAGTGCCCGGTCTTGTGCCGGTAGAAGCGCTTGTAGCTGCCGTCGGCGATGTTCTTGCCCAGCTTTCCACGCAGCAGGCCGAGCCGCAGCAGACCATCGGTGAGCGTTTCGACCGCGGCCAGGTGCCCCGCTTCGTACGCCACGCCGGGCCGGGCCTGCGCAAGCGCCGCAGCCTGTGCGGCAAGCACGAGGTCGTGCAGCGCGCGCTGGGCTTCAGTGAAGCGCCCGTTGACCGGGAACGTACGCGTGATGTCGGCGGCGTAGCTGCGGTATTCGGCGCCGGCATCGATGAGCACGAGGTCGCCGTCGCGCGCGGCAGCGTTATTGGCGTGGTAATGCAGCACGCAGCCGTTCGCGCCCGCGCCGACGATGCTGCCGTATGCAGGCACCGCGTCGTGCATGCGGAACACGCGCTCGATCTCGGCCTGCAGTTCGTACTCGCGGATGCCAGGCCGCGCGGCGTGCATCGCGGCCTCATGCGCCAGCACGGTGATGTCGGCCGCGCGCTGCATGAGCTTGATCTCGGCGGCGTCCTTGAACAGCCGCAGCTCGTCGAGCAGGTGGCCGAGTTCGAGGAACTCGTGGGGCGGCTGCGCCCCCTGGCGCACCATCGCGCGCACGCGGTTGAGCCAGCCGATCAGCTTGAGGTCGAACTCCTGGTCGCGGCCGAAGTGGTAGTACACCCGCGACCGGCCCTCGAGCAGGCCCGGCAGGATGTCGTCGAGATCAGTAATCGGATACGCGTCGTCAAGGCCGAACGCCTCGACCGCACCTTCCGGTCCGAAACGCGGCCCGTCCCAGCCTTCGCGCTCGGCATCTCGCTCGCGGCAGAACAGCAGCGTTTCGCCGTGCTTGCGGCCGGGCACGAGCACGAGCACCGATTCGGGCTCGGGAAAGCCGGTCAGGTACCACATGTCGGAATCCTGCCGGTACGGATAGAACGTGTCGCGGCTGCGGATGCGCTCGATCGCCGCGGGCACGATCACGATCGCGTCCTCACCGGCCAGACGCATCAACTGCTTGCGCCGGCGCGCGTGGTTCGCGGCCGGGATGCCGCTGGCGGACGCCATCAGTTCAGGCTCTGGCGGTGCTGCGCCGCGAGCACGCAGTCGCCATGCAGCAGCAGCGTGGCGACGCGCACGAATTCCTCGATCTCGACGAGCGCTTCCTCGTCCTCTTCATCGCCCTCGTCCTGCGGCTGAGCCGCGGCCAGCTTGGCGATATCGCCGAGCGCTTCGCGGCTTTCGTCTGACAGCGTCTTGGCACTGCCGGCCGCCAGTCCGAATGCGCCGAGAAAGCCGCGGCACCAGTCGAACAGCGCGCCGCTGCGCTCGACCAGCGACGCGTCCTCACCGGGCAGCAGCAGGTCGAACTCGAAGCTGCGATCGGCGAGCTGGGCGGCACTGACCGTGCGCAGCGTATCCAGTGCACCGCCGGCTGCAGGCGCCGGCAGCGCATCGTCGGCGAGCACGCGGGCCGGCCACTCGCGCACGCTGCCGCCGCCTCCGGCGAGCCAGCCGCACAGGGCGCCATGCAGTTCGGATGGGGAAGTCGCCAGCGAGAGCCGCGCGATTTCAGCGGCAACGGCGGAAAGGTCGGGCAGTTCGCCCGCGGACGGGAGCGCGTCGTCGTGCACGGCATCGATCAGGTGGGGGACGCCGCCAGTGTAGCGAACGCACCGGCGGTTGCCCCGCCGTTGCAGGCACGACACACTGGCCTCCGCTGAAGCGCAACGGTGTCCGTGCGTCCGTTTTCCGCCCTCGCAATTGCGCTATGTCTGCTCGCGGCCCTGCTGGTTTCCCCGGCATGGGCACCTGACGCGCGGGCCGGGACGCGTGATTTCCATTTCAACCGGCTCGGTCGCGAGCACGGGCTACGGCAGAGTTCGGTCACGGCGATCGTGCAGGACGGCCAGGGCTTCATCTGGGTGGGCACCCAGGGCGGGCTGCACCGGTTCGACGGCCAGCGTTACACCGCGTTCCGACACGATCCGCGTGATGCCGCGACGTTGCCCGACAGCTTCATCACGGCGCTGGCTGTCGACGACACGCAGCGGCTCTGGGTCGGCACGAATTCGCAGTACGTCTCGTCCGTCGACCTCGACACCGGCTCGATCCGCCGCTACACGCCGGGCCCGGATGCCACGCCCGCTGACGGCCAGGTCCGCGCGGTGCTGCCGCAGGGCGACCGCTTGTGGATCGGCACCAGCGCCGGGCTGAAACAGCTCGATCCGCGGACGGGCACCTCGCGCACGGTGATGCCGCTCGCCGATCAACCCAGCGGCCTGACGTCCTCGCAGAGCCTGGTCCCCGCTGCCGACGGCGGCGTGTGGTTCGGCGCGTCCAGCGGGCTGCACCACGTGGCCGCCAACGGCCAGGTCATCCGGGTCGGGCCGGCGGCGCCCGTGCGCAGCCTCGAGGTCGATGCGCGCGGCCGTCTCTGGGTCGGCCGCCTCGACGGGCTGGACCGTCTCGAGCCTGACGGCCGCTCGCTGCGACGCATCTGGCCGGGCGCGGGCGACGAACGCGACGGCGGCGAGATCCGCTCGATCGCGCAGGCTCCGGACGGGCACCTGTGGCTGTCGGTGTTCGGCAAGGGCCTGGTGCGGTTCAATCCGGACACCGGAGCGACGCGCCGCCTGCATGCGGAGACGCGCTCGTCCGCAAACCTGCCGGAAAACACGATCGAAACGCTGTTCATCGACGCCGGCGGCATGCTCTGGGCGGGCAGCGTATTCCGTGGCGTTGGCGTTGCCGATACACGCGGCACCCGTTTCAGCTATGTGCTCGGCCCGCATCGCAAGACCAGCGTCGGCTTCGCTACCGGAGACAGCATCCGCGCGATCGCCGAGGACGACGACCGCAGCCTCTGGCTCGGCACCGACAATGCGCGGCTGCTGCGCTACGAGCCGGCATCGGACAGTTTCCAGGACCACACCGAGCGTCTGCCCGACGCGCCCGCGGCCGCCATCAGCCCCCGCGCGCGGGTGCAGGCGATCGCCGACGCGGGCCAGCGCCGTTTCTGGCTCGCGACCAGCCAGGGCCTGTACCGTTTCGACACCGAGCGCCTGCAGCTTCAGCGCGTCGAGTTGCCGGGCCTGCCGGGTGTATCGCTGCGCAGTGTGCTGGTCGGCCGCAACGGCGATCTCTGGCTCGGCACGCATGGCCGCGGCCTCGTGCGGTATCGGCCTCAGGACGGCAGCGTCGCGCAGTACAGCCATCGTGCCGGCGACCCCGCCTCGCTGCCCCACCCGGTCGTGTTCGCACTGCTCGAGGACCGCCGCGGCCGCATCTGGGTCGGCACCGGCGACGGGCTTGCCGTGCTCGATCCGACCACCGGCGGGGTGCGGCAGTTCCGCCACGTCCCGAACAACGCGACCAGCCTTCCGGCGAACATCGTGCGCGCGCTGCACCAGGACGCGGCCGGCCAGATCTGGGTCGGATCGCACGCCGGCCTGAGCCGGGTCGTCGTGGGCACCCGGCCCGACGGTGGCGAGCACATCTCGTTCGTGCACCCGCTGGCCGAAAGCGCCGGCGACTCCGGTGTGCCGGTCGTGTTCACGATCGCCGAGCGCCCGCCCGGGCGGCTGTGGCTCGGCACTGACCAAGGCATCGTCCGCTTCGGCATCCGCAGCGGACGCCGCCGTAACTACGGGATCGCCGACGGGCTGCAGGACCTCGAATTCAATGGCGGCGCGGTCGGCTACCTCGCAGACGGCCGGCTGGCGTTCGGCGGCGTCAGCGGGCTGAACCTGTTCGATCCGGCGCGCGAGCGCGACTCGACCTACACGCCGCCATTGCGCCTGCTGTCGGCCCGCATCGACAGCGACGCACCCGACCAGGACGGCATGCTCTGGCGACCGGAGCGCATCGAGGTGCCGGCCACCTCCGACCTGCTGCGCCTGCGCATCGGCGCGCTCGACTACTCGCCGGCGGCGCAGCCGCGTTACCGCTACCGGATGGACGGGTTCGATCGCGACTGGATCGACAACGGCATCCAGCAGGACATCACCTACACGCGCCTGCCGCCCGGCGATTACGTGTTCCGCGCCCAGGCGGGCAGCCACGACAACGGCTGGAACCCGAACGAGCTGCGCATCCCCGTACAGGTCGCAGCGCCGCTCTGGCGTCACCCGCTCGTGCTGGCCGCGGCGGCGATCATGGCGCTTGCAGCACTCGGCCTGCTCGGTTGGCAACTGCACCTGCGCCGGCTGCGTGAACGCGGCTATTTCGCGCAGATCCGCGAGCGCGAAGAACGACTGAAGCTCGCGCTGTGGGCCTCGGGCGAACAGTTCTGGGACTTCGACCTGCGCACCCGCGCCCTGCACCGGATGCGCGTCGACGAGGAGGTCGGCCCGACGCCATTCATCGGCATGCAGAGCCAGTTCGAGGCGAACCACGAGATCCATCCCGACGATCTGCCGCGCGTGCTCGACGAGCTGCGCCGCCACCTGCGCGGACAGGCCGCGCTGTTCCTGTCCGAGCACCGCATCCGCGTGGGTCCCGGCCGCTGGAGCTGGGTTCGCGCACGCGGTCGCGTGGTCGAGCGCGACGCTGATGGCCGCGCACTGCGCGTTTCGGGGACCGCACGCGACATCAACGCCAGCCGCAGCGCCGAACGCGAGCGCCGCGTCGCCAGCGAAGTCCTGCGCAGCATGGCCGAGGCGGTAGCGGTGTTCGACCGCGACTTCACGTTCGTCTCGGTCAATCCCGCGTTCGCGCGCATGACCGGTTACAGCGACACCGAAGTCATCGGCCGGCCCACGCGCGTGCTCGACAGCCCCCAGCACGACGCCGAGCTGTACCGGCATATGCGTGCCGAGCTCGAACGCCTGGGCCACTGGTCCGGCGAGCTGTGGCAGCGACGCAAGGACGGCAGCGAATTCCTGTGCTGGCTGCAGGCCAGCGCGGTCGAGGACACCGGCGACTCGCGCGACCTCTACGTCGCGGTGCTGGCCGATGTCACCGACCAGAAGCGCGCCGAGCAGGAGCTGCGCTACCTCGCGAACTACGACACCCTGACCAGCCTGCCGAATCGCACGCTGCTGTCCGAGCGCCTGTCACGCGCAATCGTCCGCGCCCGCCGCCACGACACCAAGATCGCACTGCTGTTCCTCGACCTCGACCGCTTCAAGGACATCAACGATTCGCTCGGCCATGCCACCGGCGACCGCATCCTGCGCGCGGCCGCATCGCGGCTGCAGCAGATCGTCGGCCCCCAGCACACGGTCGCGCGACTGGGCGGTGACGAGTTCACCGTCGTACTCGAGCGCATCGGCAGCGCCGAGCAGGCCGAGCAGGTCGCAGCCGAGATCATCCGCGCATTCGGCGCGCCGCTCGACATCGACGACCGGCAGGACCTCGCGATCTCGCCGTCGATCGGCATCGCGCTCTATCCCGATCACGCACTGGTGCCGACCGACCTGCTCAAGCACGCCGACACCGCGATGTACCAGGCCAAGGCGATCGGGCGGCGCACCTTCATGCGCTACCACGAAGGCATGGACGTCGAAGTGCGGCGGCGGGCCACGATTTCCGGCGCGCTTCGCAACGTCATCGAGCGCAACGAGCTGCGCCTCGTGTTCCAGCCGCGTCTTTCGCTGCGCGACGAGCGCATCACCGGCGTCGAAGCGCTGCTGCGCTGGAGCAGCCCGGAACACGGCGAGATTCCGCCGGCGCAATTCATTCCGCTGGCAGAGGAAAGCGGCCTCATTCTCGAGATCGGCGAATGGGTACTGCACCAGGCCTGCCACATGCTGCGCCGCTGGCGCGACCTGGGCCTGACCGACCTCACGATGGCCGTGAACGTGTCGGCGTTGCAGCTGCTGCGCAGCGACTTCACACGCGTGGTCGCGAACGCGCTCGAAGACAGCGGCGTGCCGGCGAACTGCCTGGAGCTGGAGCTGACCGAAAGCGTGCTGATGGCGAACGCGCAGGCGACCGCCGCGACGTTGCAGGCGTTCCGCGAACTCGGCGTCGGTATCGCGATCGACGACTTCGGTACGGGCTATTCCTCGCTTGCCTATCTCAAGCGGCTGCCGCTGAGCACGCTGAAGATCGACAAGGAATTCATCGGCGACATCACCCATGACGTCGATGACGAAGCGATCACCAGCACCGTCATCACGATGGCGCATTCGCTGGGTTTGACGGTCGTCGCGGAAGGTGTCGAGACGCCCGCGCAGGTGCAGTTCCTGCGCGATCACGGCTGTGACGAGGTGCAGGGCTACTGGCTTGCCCGGCCACTCGATCCGGACGCCTGCGTCGCGTTCATCCGCTCTTGGACACCGGAGCCGCGGCCTGCGGTGCTCGCGCCTTGACCGGATGACCCGGGCTGCTATCTTGCCGCCATGGACGCCGACCTCAACGCACAGCTCGAGCAGCTCGTCAGCCGGGTCGAAATGCTGTCCGAACGACTGCGACGGCTGACCGACGAGAACCGCAGCCTGCGCCAGCAGCAGGAACAGCTTGCGAGCGAGCGCGCCACCCTGCTCGCGAAGAACGAGCAGGCGCGCGTGCGGGTCGAAGCCATGATTGCGCGCCTGAAATCGCTGGAGCAGCACACATGATGCGTACCGCTTCCGAACCGGTCACGATCCGCCTGCTCGACCGCGAGTACACGGTCGGCTGCACGCCCGACGAGCGCGACAGCCTGGTAGCGGCCGCTCGCCTGCTGGACGCGAAGATGCGCGAGATCCGTGGCAGCAACCGCATGGTCGCACTCGACCGCGTGGCCGTGCTCGCGGCGCTGAACTTCGCGCATGAGGTGCAGCAACTCAAACATGACAGCGAGGGCCGCGACCGCGAGCTCTCGCGTACTCTGGCCGACCTCAACCGCCGACTCGATGGCCTGCTCGAGCCCGCAGCGCGCTGATCTTTTCATCGCACAAGCACAGCGATGAATCACGCCCGACCGCTGCCGACGAACGGATGCGCAGGCGACTGCGGCGTGCGTATACTGCCTCCACGTCCTCTGCTGTGAGCGACGGCGTGCGCAAACATTCGCCTTGTCCCTTAATTGCGACCGCGGGTGTGTAACGGGTGCCTGGTGTGCAAGTCCGCCTTCGAGCGGAACGCCCGACGGCATCCCAGCACTCCCACTTGAACCCCGGGTTCAAGGTCGTTTCGCACGCATCGCCATGGTGGAGGACTTTTCTTTGAGTCCCGCTGCAGGTCATCCGCAGCCGGGACGACTGGGGCAGCAGCACCGCTGCGCTCCGACTTCCCTCCGTGTCGAATCACCGGTTCCGCATGACGTCCGATCGCGATGCCCTGCGCCTTGAACTGCGCGCCCGACGCCGCTCCCTGACCGCTCCGCAACGCATCGCTGCCGCTGAAGGCCTCGCGGCGCGCCTGCTGTCGCTTCCATGTGCGCCGACCTCGGGCTACGTCGCGGGCTACTGGGCATCCGATGGGGAAATCGCCCTGCATGCATGGCAGACACGTCTGCCGAAAGGAAGCGTCTACTGCCTGCCGGTGCTGCAGCCCGGCACGCTGCGTTTCGCGCCGTGGCGCTTCGGCGATCCGCTGGTCACGAATCGCTACGGCATTCCCGAGCCCGACGTCGCGCCCGCCTCGTTGCTCGAGGCCGCCGATCTGTCACTGATCGTGATGCCGCTGGTCGGGTTCGACCCGCAGTGCCACCGGCTCGGGATGGGCGGCGGCTGGTACGATCGCGCCCTTGCTTTCCGCCTCGACTCACCAGCGCCGCCATGGCTAGTCGGTGCCGCGTTCGACGAACAGCAGGTTGACGCGCTCGACCGCGCCAGCTGGGACGTCGCACTCGACGTGGTCTGCACACCCTCCAGGACCTACGAACGCCCCGCCTCCGCATGACCGCGCGCCGCCGCTACTGGCTCATGAAATCCGAGCCCGACACGTTCTCGATCGACGACCTTGCGCGCGTGGGCACCGAACCATGGACCGGTGTGCGCAACTACCAGGCGCGCAACTTCATGCGCAACTCGATGCAGGTCGGCGACGGCGTTCTGTTCTACCACTCCAACTGCAGCCCGCCCGGCATCGTCGGCACCGCCACGGTCGCGTGCACTGCGTACCCGGACCCGACCCAGTTCGATCGGGCGTCGCACTACTTCGATCCGAAGGCGACGCAGGAAGAACCGCGCTGGCACATGGTCGACGTCACGTTCGAACGGCGCTTCAAGCGCACCGTCACGCTCGACGAGATCAAGCGCGAAGCCGATGCACTGGGCGAGGATTTCGCACTGATCCGCCGTGGCAACCGCCTGTCGATCCTGCCGGTGACTGCCGCGCAGTGGCAGCACCTGCTCTCGCTCGAATAACCCTTACTGGAAGCCCCATGACCGAAGCCAAGCGCCAGGCCGCCGAAAAAGCCATCGAGTACGTCGAGGACGGCATGATCGTCGGCGTCGGCACCGGATCGACGGTCGCGTACTTCATTGACGCGCTCGGCCGCATCGGCGACCGCATCAAAGGCGCGGTGTCGAGTTCGGAGCAGAGCACGCAGCGCCTGCGCGCGCTCGGCATCGAAGTGCTCGACCTGAACTCGACCGGCCCGCTGTCGCTGTATGTCGACGGCGCCGACGAATGCGACCCGCACAAGCGCCTGATCAAGGGCGGCGGCGCCGCGCTCACGCGCGAAAAGATCATCGCCGAGGCCAGCGAGAAGTTCGTCTGCATCGTTGATCCGGCCAAGCAGGTCGACGTGCTCGGCCGCTTTCCGCTGCCAGTCGAAGTCATCCCGATGGCGCGCAGCCTCGTTGCCCGCGAGCTCCTTGCAATCACGCGCGCGCAGCCCGTCTGGCGGCAGGACGCGGAAGGCCGCGGCGTCGTGACCGACAACGGTAATGCCATCCTCGACGTGCACGGTCTCGCGATTACCGATCCGGTGGCGCTGGAACAGGCGATCAACCAGATCCCGGGCGTTGTCAGCGTCGGCCTGTTCGCAAGGCGGCCTGCGGATGTGGTGATTGTCGGCGGGGAACCGCCGCGGGTGCTCTGAGGGCGTTTTTTGGAGACTGAGCGGCAGTGGCGCTTGGTAGTTCGCGAACGCCCAAGCCACAGCATGGTGTTGTCGATGTCGTTGGGTGCCTGCCGACTGTTGTCCACGACGATTTGCCAGTTGAGGTTGTTGCTTCAACCCAACTGAGCTGCGACTTGGGGCGGGGACCGGAACTGCACTCCCTCTTGATGCCCTGGTCGACCGCCGTCGCCGGCCTGCCCTGCGCGGGCCGTGCGGCACCCCGCGGCGGCATCCGCGGTGGCAGGACGCCGCGGTCACTCGATGCCCATCGGACCAAATTCGCTGCGATCGCCAGTGCGCGTAGCACAGAGGTCGTCGCTACCTCGAGCGACCGACCAAATCGGCTGGCCCCTCAACAGTAGCCATTCGAAGCGCAAATTCGCCTTGCTAAAAGCCTGATTCCGCGCAGACCTATCGCGAATGCCCCGAAAAAGTGACGCCCCGCGTCACTCCTGCATCGCGCAACTGACGCTCAGCGTCACGACATTGTGAACCGGGCCGAAACAATCGTGACCGTCGTTTCAGATCGAAACTCCGCCGCCCCGCATCCGTGCATTGGCACGCCTTGTGCGTATTCTTTCAAGGCACGTGCAGCTAAGCACGGCAAGCCGATGGACCGGAACGCCCGCCATGCAGGCACGTGAAGATCACAACCTCCTAGGGGATACACCATGAAGAAGCAGCAGGGCTTTACCTTGATCGAACTGATGATCGTCGTCGCGATCATCGGCATCCTGGCCGCGATTGCGCTGCCGGCGTATAGCGACTACACGAAGAAAGCGAAGATTTCGGAAGTGATGCTTGCGGCATCATCAGCACGCACAGCCGTCTCCGAGTACGCCGCGTCTACTGGCTCGCTGCCGCCGTCGACTTGGGTTCCGGAAACCCAGTCCTCGACCTATGTCAGTGGTGTCACCTGGGATGCGACTAACCGCACGCTCACGGCCGTTTCGACCGTGCCGGACGCTACAGGTAACATTGTACTGACCGGCGAGTTGCGGCCGAATGGCCAGGTGACCTGGACCTGCGGCGGCACCGTCGCGGCGAAGTACCGCCCCGGCAGCTGCCAGCAGTAAGCCCCCTACTGCGACTGGCTGTACCGAAGCCCCGCCACAGCGGGGCTTCTTTTTGATCCCGCCCAACGGAACGGTTCTAGCCGTCGCCCAACCAAGATGACCAAGAGTTTCGCAAGGATGCCACCGCCCAGCACCATGCGCCTTACTCTGGCGTGGCTCGTGGCGGCCGTTGCCTATGTAGCACTGACGCTCGTGTTCGGACGCGATGTCAACTGGGACCTGCTGAATTACCACGACTATCTAGCCTTCACCTCCACAGGCGACAGGCTCGACCGCGACTTCTTTCCCGCAGGAATTCAGAGCTATCAAAATCCATTGATCTACGCTCCATTCGAAGCGCTGCTGCGTAGCGGCCTGAACAGTGCGGGCATAGGCGTTGGGCTCGCACTGATCCATTCGGCGAACGCGCTGTTGCTGATGCTGATCTGCATGGAACTGGCGCGGTCGCTTCCACCTGAGCAGCGTCGCCTACTAATCCCAGGCTTCCTGCTTGGTGCTACATCCCCAATATTCCTATCGCACCTCGGTTCTACGTTTGTGGACCCGACTGCGTCCGTCGCGGTACTCGCTTCGGTGTGGCTACTCTTACGCCGGGAGCATTGGACGCTGGCGCTTGCAGCGGCTGGCCTTGCCGGCTTCGCAGCAGGCCTCAAGCTTACGAACATTGCATTCGCCGCCGCTCTTGGGCTGACCCTTGCGATCTGCCGACGTCCGTATGGCTGGCGATGGGCATGGGAGACCGCGGCGGCCGCAGCCGCCATGGTCATAGGGTTCCTGGTCGCCTACGCGCATTGGGGAGCCATATTGAGTAGCGAGCTTGGCAATCCAATATTTCCGCTGCTCAACGGCGCATTTAAATCACCACTCTTCGCACCATACGACGGCAACATCGTCCGCTTCATCCCCCAGGAGCCCGCAGATTTATTGGCGTTTCCCTTCCGAATTCTTCAGCACAACTCCTGGATATACGTGGAGGTTGCCGCGCCCGACCTACTGCCCGCGGCAGTCAGCGTTCTTGCAGCCGCTTCGCTTCTTATATACGTGGCTCGCCGCTCGCCTGCGAAGGTTGCCGACGCCCAACCGAGTGCCTCACCGGAACGATTCTGGGTGTTTCTGGCCGCAGCAGCGCTCACATGGCTTGCGACCTCCAGCAACGGCCGTTACGCACTGCCGTTGTTCATGCTGCTTGGCCCCGCATTCGCTTTGCTAGTGGGACGGCTGTTTCCCCTCAAGGCTGCCGGAATTGCCGCCGTTGTCGCCCTAGTCTTGCAATGGTTCAACACATACTCTGCAGGCGTGGAACGCTGGGGAGCACAAAGGTGGACGGAGGCGTGGATCCCGGTCGAGCTACCAAGACAACACCGCTCGCTCCCGGGCGCCTATGTTTCCTTGGACGCACAATCGCAGTCGTACCTAGTCCGGCACCTGCATCCGGATTCGACCTATATCAACCTCATCGGCAGCCATCATTCGATCCCGAGCCAAGGCCCTGCATTCGCACGCTTCCAGCGACTGCTAATGCGCCATCCTGAGCGCGCCTTCGCGGTCTTTAAAGAAGCACCGCTACCGGGCACGCGACCAAGCGTCAGAACGATGGCAGAACAAAAGTCAGCCCTGCTTGACCGTGTCGGCCTTCGCATTGACGCCAGCTCCTGCAGCATCGTCCGAATCGACAATGCAAAGCCGCTACCCGGCAAGTTGATCGAGGTGGTGAACCGACAGCTGCCGCCCCAGCGCAGTCGCCGTATTTTCATTTGCCGACTGACACCGGCACCGCCGTCTCCGGACCTTAAGCAACGCCGGAATGCGGCCTCAGCAGTAATGACGACACTCGAGGCTCGCTGCCCCGATCTTTTCTATCCTCCAGGACCTCAGACCGAAGGCTTGGGCACTCAGTGGTACCGCTCCTATACAAAATATGACAACGTTCTCGTTTCGGTGCATCTAGAAGATCGGACGGTGCGCTACTGGCTCACCGGGCAAGGCAAGGTAAAGGTTATCGGAAGACTCGACTCTTGGGCGCGCGATCTCGCAACCTTTGATTGCTCGCTCCCCGAAAGAGGACGACGCGGGGTCGCCTCCATCACCACCCTCCATGACATGGGGCCGCTATGAGCAATCTTGCTGCGCATTCATCGCCGGGCACTTCCCCCCTGCGCCTAACGATTCTAATGCCGTGCCTCAATGAAGCAGAAACACTGGCCGCATGTATCGCTAAGGCTCAACGATTCTTGGCGGATCATGGGGTGCAGGGCGAAGTCTTGGTCGCGGATAACGGGAGCACTGACGGCTCAATCGAGATTGCACGACAGCTTGGAGCACAGGTTATCCATGTCCCGATCAAGGGATATGGTGCTGCGCTCATCCACGGCATCGAGGCCGCACGCGGCGCGTACATCGTTATGGGCGATTCGGACGAGAGCTACGATTTCAGTGCGCTCGCGCCTTTCCTGACCCAGCTAGACCAAGGCGCCGACCTAGTGATGGGCAACCGCTTCCGGGGTGGTATCGCGCCCGGTGCGATGCCCGTACTGCATAGGTACCTAGGAAATCCGGTGCTTACCTTTATCGGCAGACTTTTTTTCAATGTCGACGCCGGCGATTTCCACTGCGGCCTACGCGCGTTTAGGACCGAATCTATCCGCAGGCTCCGTCTTTCCTCGCGCGGGATGGAATTCGCGAGCGAAATGATCGTCAAATCTGCTGTGGCCGGCCTTACTATCCGCGAAGTTCCGACCACCCTAAGTCCCGACGGACGGTCGCGCGCGCCCCATTTGCGCACATGGCGGGACGGCTGGAGGCATCTACGATTCCTGCTGATGTACAGCCCCCGCTGGCTGTTTCTTTACCCGGGGCTTCTGGCTATGGCACTAGGCCTTGTCCTAGCGGTTACGCTGGCATCCGGCCCTGCCCGCCTTGCACCGGGCATCACGCTAGACATTCATAGCCTGATCGTCGGCTGCCTGCTGACGCTCGTCGGTGCGCAAGCAACCACCTTCGCAGTGCTGGCCCGGCGCTTCGCCGCCGCGCAGGGCCTGCTGCCACCTAAAGCAGTACTCGACCGGTTGCCGATCTTCCGAACGCTTGAAGACTCTCTCATCCCTGCCGCTCTACTTGGGTTTGCCGGGCTGACCGGCATCGCCTACTCGTTGCACAGCTGGTGGGAGGCGGGGCTAGGAGAACTCGAGTTTGCCTCTCTGGCGCGTGTACTTATTCTGGCGTGTAGTGCCGTAGCGCTAGCAGCTCAGCTCGCATTCTCGGGTTTCTTGGCGGCAATCATAGACACCCGTCCAGGACGTTAGATGAGCTGGGCCGGCGCTGTCACACGGTTATGGCGCCTGGCCAGGTTCTTGGCCGCTGGAGCCACAGGATATGTAATCTATTACGCCGTCTCCTGGGCGACCACTCGGCACACCAACCTGAGCATCGGCCTTAGTGCATTGGTGGGTGTATCCGTGGCCCTACTGCCGACCTATCACCTTCAACGCCACCTTACGTTTAAAAGTTCCGCGCGATTAACCACGTCCCTCCCCGCTTATGCGGGCCTTCAGGTGGCTAATGGGGTGATTATTGCCACGAGCGCTACCACCCTCGAGCGATTTTTCGGCCCTTCAGCATTATGGCTGGCGCTGGCAGGGGGGATAGGGATAGGCGTGTCCTATGTCATCCAGTCAAAGTTTGTCTTCCGTCAGCGGATATCACTGTGATTCGCCATACGATTGATGCTCAATACAATAGTCGACGCGGTGGAGGCCTGATCGACCGGGTTACCGTAAGGGTCCGTCGCCGGATGTACGAAGCTTTTCTGGGCTACGGGGTAGAGCCCCACCATTCAGTGCTTGATGTTGGCGTAACCTCCGACCGAAGCCATCTCGCGTCGAACTATTTGGAGATGTGGCTGCCAAACAAGGAACGTATCACTGCGTGCGGTCTCGACGACGCATCTTTTCTTGAGGACTTATATCCCGGCCTTCGGTATGTCGTCGGTGATGGCTGCGACCTCCCTTTTGAGTCGTGCAGCTTCGACTTTGTCCACAGTAGCGCCGTGCTAGAGCATGTCGGCTCGGCAGAGCGTCAGACAAAGTTTCTGTCGGAGCTTCATCGCGTTGCGCGAATAGGGGCTTTCATTACGACACCCAACCGTTGGTTTCCGATTGAATTCCATACGACCCTGCCATTGCTTCACTGGTTGCCGAAACGTCAGTTCCGATCCCTTCTTCGCATGCTCGGCCATGTCGAGCTAGCGCAGGAACGCAACCTCAACCTACTTGGTACCGACGAGCTGGTACGCCTGTGCACTGAGGCCGGCGTCAACCACGTGGATGTGCGCCATGCGTATCTTTTAGGGGCACGTAGCAACATATTGGCGTTTATGAGACCCCGACCGGACGGGGACCCTTTTCAGGCCCGTTAGCGGGCCTTCTACGAAGCGGTCCGTGACAAGCAGCACAAGTCAAGCGGTGACTGGCTCGCCTCGGCCGCCGATCCAGTAAAGTCATCCAGGAGTTACCTGGGAAAGACTCCATGTCTGCCGTTGCAACTGCCAACCTGGTAGGAATTACCGGCATCGCCCGTCGTCTAGTTCTGGACGGGGCGATGGACGAGGCCGCCGCGCGTTCCGCGATGAGTGCTGCAAGCGCGGAGCGCAAGCCGCTGGCGTCCTATCTGAGCGAGAGACGGCTCGTTACCTCCAACCAGCTCGCGGCGGCAAACTCGGTTGAGTTCGGCGTGCCACTGTTTGATGCTGCCGCGATGGACCCGGCGCAGGCGGCCATCAAGCTCGTCAGTGAGGAGCTGCTCCGTAAACATCAGGTACTCCCGCTGTTTAAACGCGGCGGGCGCCTTTTTGTCGGGGTCGACGATCCGGCGAATGTTCAGGCGCTGGACGAGATCAAGTTCCATACGAATCTTGCCGTGGAGCCGATCCTTGTTGACCACGAAACGATTCGGCGTCACCTGGACAAGTGGCAGGAGAACAACGACACGCTGAGCGACGGCGGCCCAGACAGCGAGGGGCTCGAGAATCTCGAGATCGGTAGCAGCGACGAGGATCTAGCGGGGCCGAACGAGGCAGGTGTCGACGCAAGGACCGACGACACTCCGGTCGTCAAGTTCGTCAACAAGGTGCTAGTTGATGCGCTTCGGCGCGGGGCGTCCGACATTCACTTCGAACCCTACGAAACCGACTACCGGGTTCGCTTGCGAATTGATGGAATTCTTAAGCAGGTCGCCAAGGCACCGCAGAAGTTGAATTCCCGTATCGCGGCACGCCTCAAAGTGATGGCGCAGCTCGACATTGCCGAGAAGCGCGTTCCACAGGACGGGCGTATCAAGCTCAACCTCTCGAAGACAAAGCAGATCGACTTCCGCGTGAGCACGCTGCCAACAATGTTCGGCGAGAAGATCGTGCTGCGTATCCTCGACGGCAGCGCCGCCAAGCTTGGTATCGACAAGCTCGGCTATGAGGATGACCAGCGTGCGCTGTACGAGAAAGCGCTTGCCAACCCATACGGCATGATCCTTGTCACAGGTCCGACCGGCTCCGGCAAGACCGTTTCGCTATACACGGGGTTGAACATCCTCAACAACGAGGAGCGCAACATTTCGACGGCCGAGGACCCGGTTGAAATCCGCGTACCCGGTATCAACCAGGTGCAGATGAACGTAAAGCGCGGCATGACCTTTGCGGCCGCGCTGCGCAGCTTCCTGCGCCAGGACCCGGACGTCATCATGGTCGGCGAAATCCGTGACCTCGAGACTGCCGAAATTGCGATCAAGGCCGCGCAGACCGGCCATATGGTGCTGTCGACGCTGCACACCAACGACGCCCCGCAGACGATTTCGCGCCTGATGAACATGGGCGTGGCGCCCTACAACATCACCTCGTCGGTCACCCTCGTCATCGCCCAGCGCCTTGCGCGTCGCCTGCATGACTGCAAGCGTCCGGCCAAACTGCCCGACCACGCCCTGCTCGCCGAAGGCTTCACGCAGGACGAGATTGCCGCCGGCATGACGATCTACGAAGCCGTCGGCTGCCCGGATTGCACTGAGGGCTACAAGGGCCGTACCGGTATCTACCAAGTTATGCCGATGACCGATGAGATCCAGGCCATTGTGCTGAACGGTGGCAATGCGATGCAGATTGCCGAAGCATCGCGACGTTCCGGCATCCGGGACCTGCGCCAGTCGGCCTTGCTGAAAGTCAAGAAAGGCGTTACCAGCCTCGCCGAGATCAACCGAGTTACAAAGGACTAAGCCATGTCCGCATCACGAGCCGTTGCCAAACCCAAAACCATCCGCCGCGCCGACGCGATGCCGGTCTTTGTCTGGGAGGGCACGGACAAGCGCGGCATCACTATGAAGGGGGAGCAGCCGGCCAACAGTGCGAACCTCGTTCGGGCAGAACTTCGCCGGCAGGGCATTACGCCCAAGGTCGTCAAGCTCAAACCGAAGGCCCTCTTCGGCAGCACTGGCAAGCGCATTACTTCGCTGGATATTGCGGTGTTCAGTCGCCAGCTCGCCACGATGATGAAGTCGGGCGTGCCAATTGTTGGCTCTCTCGAAATCATTGGCAGCGGTCACAAGAACCCTAAATTTAGGGAGCTCATCAACAGTGTACGAGCCGATCTTGAAGGCGGCTCTTCAGTATACGAGGCGATGAACAAGCATCCGGTGCAGTTCGACGAGCTGTACCGTAATCTGGTCCGTGCAGGTGAATCCGCCGGCGTGCTCGAAACGGTGCTCGACACCGTAGCGACGTACAAGGAAAACCTCGAGGCACTGAAGGGCAAGATCAAGAAGGCGATGTTCTATCCGATCGCCGTACTCGCGGTCGCGTTGATCGTGAGTGCGATCTTGCTGATTTTCGTGGTACCGCAGTTCAAGGAGGTGTTCTCGAGCTTCGGCGCCGACTTGCCAGCCTTCACACTCATGATAATCGCGATGAGCGAGTTCATGATCAGCTGGTGGTGGCTGATGCTGCTCGGCCTGGCAGGTGCTGTGATGGGTTTCGTGGCGGCGAAAAAGCGTTCGCTCGCGTTCTCCCATTTCCTCGACCGCACGGTGCTGAAGCTGCCCGTTGTCGGCCAGATCCTCC
This sequence comes from Lysobacter korlensis, assembly GCF_042434515.1. NCBI lineage: Bacteria > Pseudomonadati > Pseudomonadota > Gammaproteobacteria > Lysobacterales > Lysobacteraceae > Lysobacter > Lysobacter korlensis. The sequence goes on along the minus strand of NZ_JBHLTG010000001.1, from coordinate 835,123 downwards.
ATAACTCTGCAGTCGCCCGATTCGCACGCACGCTTGGCGTCACGTTCAAGGCCGGTGTCCCGCTGGTCGAGGCGTTGGACACCGTCGCGGGCGCAACCGGCAGCACCGTGTACGAAAAGGCAGTGAAGCGCATCCGCGACGACGTCTCGGTCGGTTACCAAGTCAACGTGGCGATGAAGCAGGTCAACCTGTTTCCGCACATGGTTGTGCAGATGACCGCAATCGGCGAGGAAGCCGGTGCGCTCGACACGATGCTGTTCAAGGTGGCCGAGTTCTACGAGCAGGAGGTCAACAACGCGGTCGATGCGCTGTCCAGCCTGCTCGAGCCGATGATCATGGTGGTGCTCGGCGTGCTGATCGGCGGCCTCGTGATCGGCATGTACCTTCCGATCTTCAAGCTCGGCGCGGTCGTCTGACGGCATAATCCAGGGATGGCTTTCCTCGACCACAACCCCGGCCTCGGCTATCCACTCGCGGCCGGTTTCGGACTGCTTGTCGGCAGCTTCCTCAATGTCGTGATCCTCCGGCTGCCGAAGCGGCTGGAGTGGGAGTGGCGGCGCGACAGCCGCGAAATGCTCGGCGAGCCTGAGGCCTACGATCCGCCGCCGCCGGGCATCGTCGTCGAGCGTTCGCACTGCACGCAGTGCAAGCGCCAGCTCGCCTGGTACGAGAACATCCCGGTCTTCAGCTGGCTGGCGCTGCGCGGGCGGTGTCGCAGTTGCGGCACCGGTATCTCGATGCAGTATCCGCTGGTCGAGCTGCTGACGATGCTGCTGTTCGTGGCGTGCGTATGGCGCTTCGGCTTCGGCTGGCAGGGCTTCGGCGCGATGGTCTTCACCGGCTTCCTGATCGCGCTGTCCGGGATCGACCTGCGAACGCAGCTGCTACCGGACCAGTTGACGTTGCCGCTGATGTGGCTCGGTCTGATCGCGGCGGCCGACAACTTATACATGCCGACAAAGCCCGCGCTGCTAGGCGCAGTGCTCGGCTACTTGAGCCTCTGGACCGTGTGGTGGCTGTTCAAGCAGATCACCGGCAAGGAAGGCATGGGCCACGGCGACTTCAAGCTGCTGGCGGCGATCGGGGCCTGGACCGGGCTCAAGGGCATCCTGCCGACGATCCTGCTCTCGTCGCTGGTCGGCGCGATCATCGGCTCGATCTGGCTCGCGATGAAGGGTCGCGACCGCGCGACGCCGATTCCGTTCGGTCCCTACCTTGCCGTGGCGGGCTGGATCGCGTTTTTCTGGGGCGAGCAGATCGTCTCGGGTTACATGCGTTATTCCGGCTTCGGTTGAGCGTGGCGACGTATTGCGTCGCGGTGACCGGCGGCGTGGCCTCGGGTAAAAGCGAGGTCACGCGGCGGTTCGAACGGCTCGGCATCGCAGTGGCGGATGCGGATGTCGCGGCGCGCTCGGCCGTGGCGGTTGGGACGCCCGGGTTGGCGGAAGTCGTTGCTGCATTCGGCCAGGGCGTGCTCGAGCCCGACGGTGCGCTCAATCGGAGTGCAATGCGCGAGCGCGTATTCGCCGATCCTGCGGCTCGCCGCACGCTCGAGCAGATCGTGCATCCGCGAGTGCGCAGCCTGTTGCAGACGCAGTGGCAGTACGCGAGCGGCCCGTACGCGGTCGTCGCGATTCCGCTGCTTGCCGAGGGTGGCGGCCGCGCGTCCTATCCGTGGATCGACCGGATCGTCGTGGTGGATGCCCCGCTCGAAGCGCAACGCGCGCGTCTGATGCAGCGCGACGGAAGCAGCGTCGCACTGGCTGATCACATGATTGCAGCGCAGGCGACGCGGGCTGCGCGCCTCGCCATAGCGGACGACGTGATCGTCAATGCCGGCGGGCTCGACGCAATCGATGACCACGTCGTGGCGCTCGATCGTCGCTACCGGTTGCTTGTCGCGCATAAAAGCGTGGCCGACGTGGCGAGCTGAAGCGGAAAGGACGGCCACGGGCGGAGAGCAGTACGTGGCCGAGGTATGGCACGCGTAGGTACACGACCATCATCCGTTGGCGCCCCACGCTCTACGGCAATCTAAGTCAGCCTTCGGCGAGATCGGACTCAGCCGGCCACAGTGCACGGATCGCTGCGACTCCCTGGGCGCCATTCGCGCGTGCCTGTGCCAAGTCCGCCGGGCCAACCCCGCCGATGGCGTACAGCGGCAGCGAAGTTTGCTCGCGTAGCGTAGCGAAGCCGGCCCATCCGATCCCCGCCTGCCCCGGGTGGCTGGGCGTGGTCGCAACGTTACCGACAACCGCGAAGTCGCATCCGATCGCTTCCGCGGCTTGAAGCTCAAGCGCGTCGTGACAGGACGCTGCTACGCGCGCGCCATCCTGCAACGGCCGCTGCTTTAGCTGCAAAAGCTGAGCTGCCTGCAGATGCACGCCCACTTCAAGCGCACGCGCGAGCTCGACGTCACCGTTGACGAGCACCTCGGCGCCGGCCGTGCGGCAAAGCTGCACGGCTCGAGCAGCCAGCTCATGCCACCCGCGCGGCTCCATCGCACGCGAGCGCAACTGCACGCGCCGGATCCCCTGCCCCAGCGCCTGCATCAGTGACGCCAACCACGTATCGGTATCGTCGCCGGGTTCGGGCGTGACAAGGTAACGATCGGGTTGCAGCAGCGCTGCCACAACAGGCCGGTCAGCGGGCGGCATCTCGTACAGCGGCAGCTTTTCCACCGGCACCCATGCGAGCGCCTGCCCCTCGCGGCCACGCGGCGTGCCTTGCCAGCGGTCGACGCAGCGCACATCGAGCTCAAGCCGCTTGCCCGGATAGCGCTGAGGCACCCGCATAAGAGCCGCGCCAACCTCCACGTCGATCCCGAGCTCTTCGTGCAACTCGCGGACGAGCGCAGTCTCGGGTGACTCACCGGCTTCGAGCTTGCCGCCCGGGAATTCCCAGAGGCCCGCAAGATCGCGCCCCTCGGTACGCCGGGCGAGCAGTACACGATCGCGCGCGTCGCGGATGACGCCGGCGACGACTTCGATTCGCGGCGGGATAGTTACGGCATCAGGAGCGGGCATGCACGGAGTCTGCAACGCGGGCCGGCGTTATACCGCGCCCAATGGAAGCAGCCCGTCACGACCGATCAGGGTGCCGGCCAGCCGCGCGGCGGCCGGCCGGTGCTCATCGGCCGTCGAGCGGTGCAATGCACCGCACCGAACGCGACGCGCAGATCAGGCGAGCTGCCCGTGGCAGTGCTTGTACTTGCGGCCGCTACCGCAGGGGCACGGTTCGTTGCGGCCGACCGACATGAATGCGTCGTTTCCGGTCGCCTCGACCGCACTGACCTGCGCTGCTTCTTCGCCCGCGCCCAGGCCGCCCATGTCGGCATGGCGGAACTGCATCTGCTGCGCCTGCTGCTGCGCCTGCGCACGCTCGGCCGCTTCCATCTGCGCGACCTCGTCCTCATTGCGGATGCGCACGCGCGCGAGAAGCATGACGACTTCGCGCTTGACCTTGTCGAGCATGTTCGAGAACAGCTCGAACGCTTCCTTCTTGTACTCCTGCTTCGGCTGCTTCTGCGCGTAACCCCGCAGATGGATGCCCTGGCGCAGGTAGTCCATGCGCGCGAGGTGCTCCTTCCAGCTCTGATCGAGCACGTTGAGCATGATGTGCTTCTCGAGCAGGCGCATCGTCTCGCTGCCGAGCTGCGTTTCGCGCTCGGCGAAGTGGCGCGCGACCGCCTGCCTGACCTCGTCCTCGATGTCCTCGGCCGACAGCTCGCTGCGCTGCTGCGCAAGCTGCTGCAGCGAAAGCTGCACGCCGAAGTCCTCGGCTAGCGCGGCTTCCAGCCCCGGCAGATCCCACTGCTCGTCGACCGAGTTCGGTGGGACGAACCGCGCGACCGTATCGGCCACGACGTCGTCGCGGATGCCCTCGACGTTCTCTTCGACGCTCTCGGCTTCTAGCAACTCGTTGCGCTGGCCATAGATGACCTTGCGCTGGTCGTTGTTGACGTCGTCGTAATCGAGAAGGTTCTTGCGGATGTCGAAGTTGTGCGCCTCGACCTTGCGCTGCGCGTTCGCGATCTGCTTCGTGACCAGGCCCGACTCGATGACGTCGTCTTCCTTCAGGCCCATGCGTGCCATCGCCTTCTGCACCCAGTCGGCGGCGAAGATGCGCATCAGATTGTCTTCAAGCGACAGATAGAAGCGCGACGAACCCGGGTCACCCTGACGACCGGCGCGGCCGCGCAGCTGGTTGTCGATGCGGCGCGATTCGTGGCGTTCGGTGCCCACGATATGGAGGCCACCGGCGGCCTTAACCGCGTCATGCCGCTGCTGCCACTCGGCCTTGAGCTTTGCCTTCGTCGCCTCGTCGACCGGCGCGCCGGTCTGCGCTTCAATCTGTGCAAGCTCGGCTTCGAGCGAACCGCCGAGCACGATGTCGGTACCGCGACCTGCCATGTTCGTTGCGATCGTGATCGCACCAGGACGGCCCGCCTGCGCGACGATCTGCGCCTCGCGCTCGTGCTGCTTCGCGTTGAGGACCTCGTGATGGATGCCAGCGTCGCGTAACTGCTGGCTCAGCATCTCGGAGACTTCGATCGAGGTCGTGCCGACCAGCACCGGCTGGCCTTTCGCGTTCGCTTCCTTGATCTCGTTGAGCACTGCGCGGTACTTGCCGGCGCGATTGAGGAACACCGCGTCCGGGTTGTCCTTTCGCTGCACGGGCTTGTGAGTCGGGATGACGACCACTTCCAGCGCGTAGATGTTCTGGAACTCGTAGGCTTCCGTGTCGGCCGTACCGGTCATGCCGGCCAGCTTCTTGTACATACGGAACAGGTTCTGGAACGTGATCGACGCGAGCGTCTGGTTTTCGCGCTGGACCGGCACGCCCTCCTTCGCCTCGACCGCCTGATGCAGGCCGTCTGACCAGCGACGACCGGCCAGCGTGCGGCCGGTGAACTCGTCGACGATGATGACTTCGCCGTCGCGCACGATGTAATCCACATCGCGCTGGTAGATCGCATGCGCTCGCAGCGCCGCGTTGAGGTGGTGCACGACGCTGAGGTTCGTGCCCGAGTACAGGCTGTCGTCCTCGCTGATGATGCCGGCCTCGCGCAGCAGCGCTTCGGCGTGCTCCTGCCCGGATTCGGACAGGTGCACCTGCTTGCCTTTCTCGTCAACCCAGTAATCGCCCTCGCCCTCTTCGGTGGCCTGGCGCGTGAGCTTGGGAACGATGCGATTGACCTTGATGTACAGCTCGGGCGACTCGTCGGCCGGACCGGAGATGATCAGCGGCGTACGTGCCTCGTCGATCAAGATCGAGTCGACCTCGTCGACGATCGCGTAATGCAGGCCGCGTTGGAACCGGTCGTCCTTCGACAGCGCCATGTTGTCGCGCAGGTAGTCGAAGCCGAACTCGTTATTGGTGCCGTAGGTGATGTCGCAGGCGTAGGCGGCGTGCTTGTCGCCGTGCGGCATGCCCGGGTATACGACGCCGACCGACAGGCCTAGCCAGTTATAGAGCTTGCCCATCCACGCCGAGTCACGCCGCGCCAGGTAGTCATTCACCGTGACGACATGCACGCCCTTGCCTTCCAGGGCGTTGAGGTAGACCGGCAACGTACCCACCAGCGTCTTGCCTTCGCCGGTGCGCATTTCGGCGATCTTGCCCAGGTGCAGCACCATGCCGCCGATCAGCTGGACGTCGTAGTGGCGCATGCCGAGCACGCGCTTGCTCGCCTCGCGGCAGACCGCGAACGCTTCGGGCAGGAGTTTGTCGAGCGACTCGCCGTTTTCGATGCGCTGCTTGAACTCGGGCGTCTTCGCCTGCAATTGCTCGTCGGTGAGCTTTTCCATCTCCGGCTCGAGCACGTTGACGCGCTCGACGGAGCGTTGCAGTTGTCGCAGCAGTCGATCGTTGCGGCTGCCGAAAACGCGGGTAAGCAAACTGTTGAGCATCGATGGGGCCGGAAGAAGGTGTCGGGACCGGCCCGCCGGCATGGAGTCATCCGGCAGGCAGCGGCAATAAAAAAGGGCGCGGGGCGCCCTTCACGGCATCGACCATTGTAGCTTGGGGTGGCCAGGCCGCGTATCAAGCGGTCCAGCCAGGACCAGGCCCGGTCTCCCCGGGCCTGGTTTCGGCGAGCTCAGCCGCGCCGCACCGAAGCGCGCCGCAGGAACTGGTGCGGATTGACCACGCGGCCGTTCTCCCACACTTCAAAATGCACGTGGGCGCCGGTCGAGCGGCCGGTGGAGCCGGCTTTCGCGATCTCCTGGCCTGCCCGCACGAGCTGGCCGACCTGCCGGCTCAGCCGGGAGTTGTGCGCGTAGCGGGTAACGTAGCCGTTGCCGTGGTCGATCTCGACGGTGTTGCCGTAGCCGGGGCGATCGCCCGAGAAGCTGACCACGCCATCGGCGACCGCGAGCACCGGATCGCCGACATCGGCTTCGAAATCGATGCCCTTGTGGAACTGGGTGCCGCCGAGGATCGGGTCGGCGCGGCCGCCGTAGCCGGAGGTGATGTAGCTGTCGGAGATCGGCTCGCGCGACGGCACCGAATTCAGATCGAGCTGGCGATTGAACAGCAGCGACTCGAGCACTGCGAGCTGTTGCCCGGACGCCTGGAACTGCGCCGACAATGCGTCCATGCCCGCTTCGAGCTCGACGCGCGGCATGTCTCGTACGGCCCCGTCGTGACCACCCACGCCGACCGGGCGGGTGAAATCGAACTCGCCGTCCTGCAGCTGTCCGACCCGGGTCAGGCGCTCGCCGAGCGCGTTGAGGCGGTTCGCCTCGGCCTGCAGTTCACCCAGTCGGGCGGCGAGTGCGTTGAGTTCCCGCTGCGCTTCGCGGCGGTCGGCCTGCACCCGGCGCTGCTGCTCTGCAAGCTCGGTTCGCAGGTGAAGGGTGCTGCCGACGCCGATGCCGGCCCCGAGCGCGATGCCGGTAAGAAGCACGAAAATCAGCGTGAGCCCGCGGCGACCTCCGCCAGGTTCGCCGGTGTTACGGAGCAAGCTCGTACACTGGCCGGCCAGCTTGGCCTTCAGGTGGGTCAGGCTGTTTTGATAGGTCATATTCGATGTCCGATTCGCGATCCACCCCGCGCCGGCCTTCGGTTCCGAAGCAGGCGTTCGACGCGCTGCTTGGCGGACCCGCAGGCGACCCGATCCGGCGAGCCCTGTGGCTCGACGGGCTGGACCGTCGGTTTCGTCCCTGCCTCCCGCCATCACTGGCCGCGCATGCGCGACTCGCCAACGTCGACGGTGGGAAGCTCGTGTTTGTCGTCGATGCTCCGGTCTGGCGGGCGAAACTGCGGTTGGCCGCCCCGGAACTGCTCGACGTCGCCCGTTCCTTCGGGCTTGACGTACAACACGTCGTCGTCAAGACGACGGTGGCGCCGGTAGCCGTCGCGGAGCCCGCGACCCGACCGCCAGTGCCGATGTCCGACCACGCCCGGGAGGCGCTGCGGACAGCCTTGGCTTCGCTCGACGTACCACCGGAACCGCGCACGAGGCGGGGTCGACGGTAGCGAGCGGATGGGTCCGGTTGCGAAGCCGGTCACATCTCAAGGCCCCGCGCATCCTAACGGCGGAATCCGCTTCGATTGTTAAGGGTTCAGGTCCCAATCGCTAAGGGATTGGAAGAAAAACGTTAATCCATCGGACACACGCGTGCCCTCGGCAGGCAGGGCCAAGGGTGGCTACGGGCGCGGAAAGCAGGCGCCGCGAGGCGCGGCGGATCAGGCCAGGGCCGGGATCGCGTACATCTGGGGCACGGATTCGCTCGCGCCGAAGCTCACTTCTTCCCAGGCGGAGCGCTCGGCAAGCAGCGCGCGCACGAGCTTGTTGTTCAACGCGTGCCCGGACTTGTAGCCCTCGTATGCGCCGATGATCGGCTTGCCGGCCAGGTAGAGGTCGCCAACCGCATCGAGGATCTTGTGGCGCACGAACTCGTCGGCGTAGCGCAGGCCGTCGTCGTTGAGCACGCGGTAATCGTCGAGCACGATCGCGTTGTCCATCGAGCCGCCAAGCCCGAGGTTGCGCTCGCGCATGTATTCGAGATCACGCATGAAGCCGAACGTCCGTGCACGGCTGACTTCGCGGACGTACGAGGCGGTCGAGAACTCGATCTCGGCACGCGAACGCGACGCCGGTATCGCGGGGTGATCGAACACGACGGTGAAGCCGAGGCGGAAGCCGTCATGCGGGGTGAAGCGTGCGACCTTGTCGCCTTCGCGCACCTCGACTGGGCGGGTGATGCGGATGAAACGCTTGGGCGCGTCCTGCTCGGCAATGCCTGCCGACTGCAGCAGGAATACAAACGGCCCCGCCGAGCCGTCCATGATCGGCACCTCGGCCGCTGACAGTTCGATGTAGCAGTTGTCGATGCCGAGTCCGGCGAGCGCCGAGAGGATGTGCTCGACGGTCTGCACCTTCGCGGCGCCGCAGGTCAGGCCGGTGCAAAGCGTGGTTTCGGTGACCAGGTCGGCATTGGCCGGAATCTCCTGCACCGGGTCGAGATCGACACGACGGAACCGGATGCCGGCATCGATCGGAGCCGGACGCAGCGTGAGGAACACCTTCTCGCCACTGTGCAGGCCGACGCCGGTGGCGCGGATCACGTTTTTGAGGGTGCGTTGACGCAGCATGGCGATCTGCCCGGGTGAGTAACGGCGCTGCAGCCGCTATGGGCCGCCTGCCAAAGCGAGGCAAGCGTAGCACGCAGGTGGCTGAACCTTAACGGAAAATTCCGGGCCGCACTGTTGCGTGAATACGCAAAACGGCCGGCGGGGACGTTGCACCCGCCGGCCCAAGGCGCCCGTTTCCGGGCGCTGGAGGACATGGCTGAACGGTCAGTCGGCCTGCCGGCGTAGGAACGCCGGGATGTCGAGGTAGCTGTCGCTGCCACCGAAGTCGGCCACGGCCGGCGTCGACGCGGGCTCGGACGCGGTGCGCGCCGAACCGCTGCGCAGACCGTGGCTGAAGCTCGGTGCCTGCGGCGCGCTGTACGCATCGGCCGTGCCGCCGATTGGCATGCCGGTCGTGCCATCGCGCACCAGCTGGATCGGCGCACGCTGCGACTCGCGCTCGGGGCGGCCCTGACGCGCGACCGCGCGGTTGAGGCCCGTTGCCACGACGGTGACGCGCACTTCGTCCTGCATGTCCGGATCGAGCACGGTGCCGATCACGACGGTCGCGTCTTCCGATGCGAACTGCTCGACCGTACGACCGACCTCGTCGAACTCGGCCATCGTGAAGTCCGGACCGGCGGTGATGTTGACGAGGATGCCGTTCGCGCCCGACAGGTTGACGTCGTCGAGCAGCGGGTTCTGGATCGCGGCTTCTGCGGCGGCCTGCGCGCGGTCATCGCCACGTGCGGCGCCCGTGCCCATCATCGCCAGGCCCATCTCGCTCATCACGGTGCGCACGTCGGCGAAGTCGACGTTGATCAGGCCCGGACGCACGATGAGGTCAGCGATGCCCTGCACGGCGCCGAGCAGCACGTCGTTCGCGGCGCGGAACGCCTGGATCATCGTCGCGTTGCGGCCGAGCACGGTGATGAGCTTTTCGTTCGGGATCGTAATCAGCGAGTCGCAGTGGTGCGACAGCTCCTCGATGCCCTTGAGCGCGACCTGCATGCGGCGGCGGCCTTCGAACGGGAACGGCTTGGTGACCACGGCCACCGTGAGGATGCCCATTTCCTTTGCGAGCTGCGCGACGACCGGTGCCGCGCCGGTGCCGGTGCCGCCGCCCATGCCGGCGGTGATGAACACCATGTCCGCGCCCTGCAGTGCATCCATGATGCGCTCGCGGTCCTCGAGCGCGGCTTGGCGGCCGACTTCCGGGTTCGCGCCGGCGCCGAGGCCCTTCGTGACGTTGCTGCCGAGCTGCAGCTGCAGTTTCGCGCCGCAGTTCTTGATCGCCTGCGAGTCGGTGTTCGCGGTGATGAATTCCACCCCGTCCACGCTGCCGTTGACCATGTGGGCGACCGCGTTGCCACCGCCGCCGCCGACGCCGATGACCTTGATCACCGCGTTGGGAGCCATCTTTTCTACGAGTTCGAAATGCGCCATGTCCGTGTCCTCTTGGGTGCCGGGATTCGGAAGCGGGGTCTAGCCGGAAACCTGCCTTCCGACCGATGCCGCGTTCCGCCGCCGGCTTTATTGGTTATGAGTTGCTGTTTTTGATGACCGTTACCGCTGTTACTGCCTGCCCTGCAAAATTTTCCGCCCCCGCCCCATCACCTGCGTTGTTGCTTGTTCGCTTGTTCGCTTGTTCGCTTGTTCGCTTGTTCGCTTGTTCGCTTGTTCCTGATTCCGCTGCCGCGGCTGATGCTCAGAACTCGCCGCGGTACCAGTTCTTCAACCGGCCGAGCAGCGTGCCCGCGCGACCGGCCGACAGGGTCGGCCTCCGCGGGTGTTCGATCTGGCTGCCCATCAGCAGCAGGCCGACGCCGGTGGCATGCACCGGGTTGCCGACCACTTCGCCGAGGCCGGTGACGTGCTGCGGGATGCCGACACGCACCGGCATCTGCAGCATTTCCTCGGCAAGCTCGACGACGCCTTCCATCTTCGAAGCACCGCCGGTGAGCACCATGCCGGCGCGCACGTGCTGCTCGAAGCCCGAGCGGCGCAGTTCGGCCTGCACCATCTCGAAGATTTCCTCGTAACGCGCCTGCACCGCCTGCGCGAGTGACGCGCGCGGCATCCGGCGCGGGGGCCGGTCGCCGACGCTCGGCACCTGGATCGACTCTTCCGCCGTCGCCATCTGCGCCAGCGCGCAGGCGTAGCGGACCTTGATCTGCTCGGCTTCCGGTGTCGGCGTGCGCAGCATGTGCGCGATGTCCTCGGTGACCTTGTCGCCGGCGATCGGCAGGCTCGCGGTATGCGCGATCGCGCCCTGCACGAACACCGCGATGTCGGTCGTGCCCGCGCCGATGTCGACGAGCACGACGCCGAGTTCGCGCTCGTCGGCGGTGAGCACGGCCTGGCTCGAGGCGAGCACGCCCAGCACGAGATTGTCGACGTGCAGGCCGCACTTCTGCACGCACTTGGTGATGTTCGCGGCAGCCGACTGCGCGCCGATCACCAGGTGCGCATGCACTTCCAGGCGCACGCCGGTCATGCCGATCGGATTGCGGATGCCTTCCTGCGAATCGTCGAGCACGTAGTCGCGCGGGATTGCGTGCAGGATCTTCTGGTCAGCCGGAATCGCGACCGCCTTGGCGGCATCGAGCACACGGTCGAGGTCGGCGAACGTGACCTCGCCTTCGCGGATCGGTGCGATGCCCTGCGAGTTGCGGCACTGGATGTGGTTGCCCGAGATCGATGCATAGACCGAGCGGATCTCGCAACCGGCCATGAGCTCGGCTTCCTCGATCGCACGCTGGATCGACTGCACGGTCGATTCGATATCGACCACGACGCCGCGGCGCAGGCCGCGCGACTCGTGCGAACCGATGCCGATCACCTCGATCGGGGTGCCCGCGCGGCTGTTGTCGGGCGAATACTCGCCGACCAGCGCCACCACCTTGGAGGTGCCGATATCGAGTCCGACGATCAGCGACTTGTCGCCCTTGCGGTTCATGTCTGTCCTTGAGAGCGGGGAACCGCCGCGGCCGGCGACGGGGTTGGATTCAGGGGTCGCTCGGCGGCGGGCACCGGCTGCCACGACAGCGCGAAACCGTTCGTGTAGCGCAGGTCCGCGCGCACGAGCCGCTGGGTGGGTTGCGCAACGAGTTGCGGCATCAGCCGTACGAACCGGGCCATACGCGCGCGCGCCTCGTTGCGGCCGACGACCACCTCGGTGCCGTTGTCGAGCGCGAGCGTCCAGCTGCCGCGCGCGTCCAGCTCGACAACGCGCACCGGCATGCCGGTCGGCGCGAACAATGCGGTGGCATCGTTGTACAGCGCGACGACGTCGCTGATGCGCGTGGTGGGACCGCTGAAATGCGGCAGCCCCGGTGGCAGGTCGACTCCTTTGGCTGCAAACAGGCGCCCCTGCTCGGACAACACGCGATCACGCCCCCAACGCGCGAATGGACGGTGTTCGGTTACGCGGACTTCGAGCACGTCCGGCCAGCGCTTGCGCACTTCGGCATGCTCGACCCACGGCAGCTTCGCAACCGCAACCTGCGCGGCGTCGAGGTCCACCGCGAAGAAGCCACTGCGTGCATACGGAAGCAGCGTGCGACGCAGCAATGCGGTGTCGACACGCTCGAACTCGCCGGTGGCGCGCAGCTTCGTCAGCGGCCAGCGCCCGGCGCCGATCCAGCCGTTGAGCACGGCAACGACCGGCAGCGCGACGAGCGCGACCGCAAGCAGCCAACCCAACAGGCGCAGGACCGCAATCACCCGCGATCAGCCCCGAGGCTGGATTCGAGCACGCGCCAGCACAATTCCTCGAACTCGACGCCGACTTCGCGCGCCGCCTTCGGCACCAGGGAATGGCTGGTCATGCCCGGCGCGGTGTTGACCTCGAGCAGGTAGAACCTGCCGCTTTCGCGATCACGCATGACATCGACGCGGCCCCAGCCGCGACAGCCGGCCGCGACGAACGCAGCCAGCGCGATGCGGCGGATTTCGATTTCGTCGGCGCCATCGAGGCCCGGGCAGAGATACTGCGTGTCCTCGGCGATGTACTTGGCGTTGTAGTCGTACCACTCGCCCTTGGGCACGATGCGGATCGACGGCAGCGCGCGATGCGCGTCGCCGTCGGCGAGCACCGCGACCGTGAGCTCGTCACCGACGACGAGCTGCTCCATCAGCAGCTCGCCGGGATAGCGCGCGGCGAGTTCGACCGCGGTATCGAGCCCGGCATCGTCGTGCACGCGCGACACACCCACGCTCGAGCCTTCACAGGAGGGCTTGACGATCACCGGCAGGCCCAGCTCGCGCGCCGCCGCGTGCACATCCGCGCCCTTGCCCAGGCGCACGTAGCGCGGCGTCGGCAGGCCCAAACTCAGCCAGACCTGCTTGGTGCGGATCTTGTCCATGCTCAGCGCCGAGCCGAGCACGTCCGAACCGGTGTAAGGCACCTGCAGCGCCTCGCAGAGACCCTGCAGCACCCCATCCTCGCCACCGCCCTTGTTGCCGTGGAGGATGTTGAAGACGCGGTCGACCTTGCCGCCACGGATCGCCTCGAGCAGCGCGGGAATGCCGTCGACCGCGAATGCATCGACGCCACGCGCGCGCAGCGCCTCGAGCACGTTGCGGCCCGAATCGAGCGAGACCTCGCGTTCGGAACTGGTGCCGCCCATCAGCACGGCAACGCGGCCGAATACGGCCGGATCGCTGACGCGCGGGGACTGGAACTGAAGCGTCACTTGGTTTCTCCCGTGAATCCGTGGACCGCGATCTGCTGCGCCGCATGACCGATGTCGCCGGCGCCCATCACGAGCAGCAGGTCGCCGTCGTGCAGTACGTCGGGCAGCACGGCGCGCAGGTCGCCCGCGCCGCCGACCACGACCGGATCGATGCGGCCGCGGGCACGGATCGCGCGTGCGAGCGACTTCGCATCGGCGCCGGCAATCGGTGCTTCACCGGCCGGGTAGACCTCGGTCAGCACGAGTGCATCGACCGACGACAGCACCGCGGCGAAATCATCGAACAGGTCGCGCGTACGGCTGTAGCGGTGCGGCTGGAATGCCGCGACCAGGCGTTTGTCAGGCCAGCCGCCACGCGCAGCGGCGAACACCGCCTCGAGCTCCTTCGGGTGGTGGCCGTAGTCGTCGACAACCGTCGCGCTGCCACCGTCACGCAGCGGCACCTGCGCGAGCAGGTTGAAGCGACGGCCGATGCCCGCGAAGTTCTCCAGCGCGTGCGCGATCTTCGCGGGCTCGACGCCGAGCTCCCAGCCGACCGCGGCCGCGGCGAGCGCGTTCTGCACGTTATGGCGGCCAGGCAGCGCGAGTGTCACCGGGCAGCGCGTGCCGTCGGGCAGACGCAGCGTGAAATGCATGCGCGCGCCCTGCTGGCTCACGTCTTCAGCGCGCACGTCGGCCTGCTCGGAGAATCCGTAGGTCATCACGTGGCGTGAGGCATTCGCGGCAAGCGCGGCAACCTCGGCATCGTCGATGCACAGCACCGCGAGGCCATAGAACGGCAGCCTGTGCAGGAACTCGTCAAACGCGGCCCGCACCTTCGCGAAATCGCCGCCGTAGTTTTCCAGATGGTCGGCGTCGATGTTGGTGACCACTGCCACCTGCGGATTCAGGCGCAGGAAGCTGCCGTCGCTCTCGTCGGCCTCGGCCACCAGCCATTGACCGGTGCCGAGCCGCGCGTTCGCACCGGCCGCGAGCAGCTGGCCACCGATCACGAACGTCGGGTCGAGTCCACCTTCACCGAGCACGCTCGCAGTCAGCGAGGTCGTCGTGGTCTTGCCATGCGTGCCCGCAATGGCGATGCCGCGCTTGAAGCGCATCAGCTCGGCAAGCATTTCCGCGCGCGGCACGACCGGAATGCGCTCCGCACGGGCCTCGATCAGCTCGGGGTTGTCGCGCTTGATCGCGCTCGACACGACGACGCAGTCGGCGCCCCGCACGTTCTCGCTGGAATGGCCGCGGCGAACGTCGATGCCGAGCGAGGCAAGCCGGCGCGTGACCGCGTTGTCGGCCATGTCCGAGCCCGAGACGCGATAGCCGAGCGTGCACATCACCTCGGCGATACCGCTCATGCCGGTGCCGCCGACGCCGACGAAGTGAACACGCGTGCCGTTGACCGCGGCCGGTGTGGCGAGGCGACTGGCTTCGCGCAGGCGTTCACGCAGGACAGTGTTCATGCCGCGGGCTCCGTGCGGGCCGCTGCGGCGCCCGTGTATTCGAGGACGATGCCCGCGACGTGGCGGGCGGCGTCAGGTTTGGCGATCGCCCGCGCGGCCTGCGCGAGCGTCAGCAGTTCGGCGCGGCCGGACAGCCGGCGCAGCGTGTCGACGACGCGCGGCGCGAGATCATCCGTCTGCGGAAGCAGTACGGCGGCGCCGCGTTCGACGAGGTAGTTCGCGTTCTTGGTCTGGTGGTCATCGACCGCCGCCGGGAACGGCACCAGCACGCTACCCACGCCTGCAGCGCAGACTTCGGCCAGCGTCAGCGCGCCGGCGCGGCAGATCACCAGATCCGCCCATGCGTAGGCCGCGGCCATGTCGCCGATGAAGGGCTCGACCGATGCGTCGACACCAGCGTCGGCATACGCGCGGCGTGCGTCTTCCAGCATCTTCTCACCGCACTGATGGCGGACTTCGAACGTGGCAGTGTCACGTAGCGCCGCAATCGCAGCCGGCACCGCGGCATTGAGCGCGCGCGCGCCTTGGCTGCCACCGAGCACGAGGATGCGCAGCGGGCCCTGCCTGCCGGCGAAGCGCGACTCCGGCGGCGCGATCGCGGCGATCTCGGTGCGGACGGGATTGCCGACGACTTCTTCCTGTACGCCCGTCGCGATCCGCGCGAACGTATCGGGGAAACCGGTCAGCACCCGCACGGCCGTGCGCGCGAGCACGCGGTTGGTCATGCCGGGCGCGCGGTTCTGCTCATGGACGATCAGCGGCACGCCTGCCAGGCGGGCGGCGATGCCGCCCGGTCCGGCCGCGAAGCCACCGAAGCTCACAACCGCCGACGGGCGTACGGCCTGCAGCACCTGACGTGCGACCGCGACAGCGCGCATCACCTTGAGCGGCGCCGCAAGCAGCGTGGTAAAGCCTTTGCCGCGCACGCCGCGTACCGGAATCGTGTCGATCTCGATCCCGTGCTGCGGCACCAGTCGCGTTTCCATGCCGCCGTCGGCGCCGAGCCAGCGCACCGGCGCGCCGCGCTCGCGCAGCGCATGCGCGACCGCAAGGCCCGGGAAGATGTGGCCACCGGTGCCACCGGCGAGGATCAGCACGGGACGCATCGGGCTGGGGCTCATGCGGTCCTCCCGAACGTCGGCTCGACGCGCTCGCGCAGGCGGCTGGTGCCGCGGGCGGCGGCCGGCACCAGCGGGGTCACGCTCGCGGCCGGGCGTGCAGGCGCCAGCGATGGCTTTGTTTTCGTTGCGCCGTTGGATGCCGGCGGCGCGGCCTGCGCCGGCTCGACTGCACCGCGGGCACGGGCGACCTGCCGGCGCGCACGGTCGAGCTCGTACGAGACGCGCAGCAGCAGGCCGAGGGCCATGCAGGTCATCAGCACGCTCGACCCGCCCGAGGAGATCAGCGGCAGCGTCAGGCCCTTGGTCGGCAGCAAACCAAGGTTCACGCCGATCGACACGAAGCTCTGCAGGCCGATCCACAGCGCGATACCGAACGCGCAATAGCCCGCGAAATGACGGCGCATCTCCACGCACTGCAGGCCGATCCAGAACGCGCGGCCGACGAGGCCGGCGAACAATGCGACGACGAGGCAGACACCGGCGAAACCGAGCTCCTCGGCGATCACGGCCATGATGAAATCGGTGTGCGCTTCGGGCAGGTAGGACAGCTTCTGCACCGAGCTGCCGAGGCCAACGCCGAACCACTCGCCGCGACCGACCGCCATCAACGCGTTCGACAGCTGGTAGCCCTCGCCGAACGGATCCTTGAACGGATCGAGGAACGAGGTGATGCGCCGCATGCGGTACGGTTCGGTAATGACCACGGCAGCAAGCGCGGGCAGCAGCACCAGCACCGGGCCGAACATGCGCGGCATGTTGACGCCGCCGAGCACGAGCATGCCCGCGGTGATCGCGAGCAGCAGGGAGGAGGAACCGAAATCCGGCTGCATCATCAGCGTCACGACCAGCGCGACCGCGACGCCGAGCGGCTTGAGCATCGCGCCCCAGGTCGCCGTGACCTCCTCGCTGTAACGCTTGAGGTAGCTCGCGAGCCAGACGATGTAGAGCAGCTTGACCGCCTCGACCGCCTGGAAGTTCGACACGCCGAGGTTGATCCAGCGGCGCGCGCCGTTGACGCTTTTGCCCAGGCCGGGGATGAACACCACCAGCAGCAGCACGAAGCATGCGAGCAGCAGCCACTGGCTGTGCTGCTCGATCGTCTTCAGTGGCGTGCCCATCATCCACACGCCGAGGCCGATGCCGACGATGAGGAACACGACGTGGCGGCTGAGGTAGTAGAACTCGCCGACGCCCTGGTTTTCGCCGACCGAGATGCCGGCCGAGCCGACCATGATCACGCCCAGGCACGCGAGCGCGCCGGCGAGCGCGATCAGCCAGCCGTCGAAACGGCCGCGGATCGCGTCGAGGCGGGTAGCCTGGCGGGCGGAGAGTTCCATCAGCGCACCTTCAACGTCGCGAGACCGACGAGCACGAGCACGACCGAGATGATCCAGAAGCGCACGATCACGCGCGGCTCGGGCCAGCCCTTGAGCTCGAAATGGTGGTGGATCGGCGCCATGCGGAACACACGCTTGCCGGTGAGCTTGAAGCTTGCGACCTGGATCATCACCGAGAGCGTTTCGACGACGAAGATGCCGCCCATGATCACCAGCACCAGCTCCTGCCGCACGATCACCGCGATCGTGCCGAGCACGGCGCCGAGCGCGAGCGCGCCGATGTCGCCCATGAACACCATCGCGGGATAGGTGTTGAACCACAGAAAGCCGAGGCCTGCGCCCGCGATCGCCGCGCAGATGATCACCAGCTCACCCGCGCCCGGCACCTGCGGAATCTGCAGGTAGGTCGAGAACACCGCGTGACCCGATGCGTACGCGAATACGCCGAGTGCGCACGCGACCAGGACGGTCGGCATGATCGCCAGGCCGTCCAGCCCGTCGGTGAGGTTGACCGCGTTCGAGAACCCGACGATCCACAGGTATGCGATCGCAAGGAAGAAGATCACGCCACCCACGCCAACCAGCGGCAGCGCGACGTTCTTGAAGAACGGGATGTAGAGCGTGGTCGCCGATTGCACGTCGGCCGTCAGATACAGGAAAAGACCGGCGCCGAGGCCGATCACCGACTGCAATAGGTATTTGGTTCGCGAACGCATGCCGTTCGGATCGCGTTTGACGATCTTGATCCAGTCGTCCCACCAGCCGATCGCCCCGCAGCCGAGCATCACCGCCAGCACCAGCCACACGTATTTGTTGCGCAGATCGCCCCACAGCAGCACCGATGCGACGATCGTCAGCAGGATCAGCGCGCCGCCCATGGTCGGCGTGCCGGCCTTCGAGAAGTGCGACTGCGGACCGTCGGTGCGGATCGGCTGGCCGCCCTTGAGCTGGCCGAGTCGGCGGATTACGGCCGGGCCCCACCACAACGACAACGCGAGCGCGGTCAGCGCGCTGAGGATGCCGCGGAACGTGAGGTAGCCGAACAGCCCGAACAGGCTCTGCAGCTGTTCGAGCCAGCGGAAAAGCTCAAGAAGCATTGGTACGTCCTTCGACGGCGCTGCTGGCATCCCCGGCCAGCAGCGCGGTCACGATGCGATCCATCGCGCTTCCGCGCGATCCTTTCACGAGCACGCGCGTCCCTTCGCGCAGCTCGGCGCCCAGCGCGCGCGCAAGCGCATCGTGGCTTTCAAAATGCAGCGCACCGGCGCCAAAGGCTTCGGTGGCGGCCGCACTCAGCGGGCCGAGCGTGTAGAGCCGACCGATGCCGGCGGCCTTGGCGCGTGCGCCGGCGTCGGCATGCAGCGCCTGGGCGTCGGCGCCGAGCTCGCGCATGTCGCCGAGTACCAGCCAGCGCTCGCCACCGGCGGCCGCCAACGTGTCGATCGCCGCGGCCAGCGAGCCGGGGTTCGCGTTGTAACTGTCGTCGATCAGCACCGCGCCGTTCGACAGCCGGTGCGTGATGAGGCGTCCGGCCACCGGCTGCGCGGCGTTGAGCCCCTGCGCCACCGCGTTGAGCGAAACGCCGAGGCCGAGTGCGAGCGAAGCGGCCGCGAGCGCATTGAGCACGTTGTGTCGTCCCGGCAGTGCCAGGGCCACGTCGGCCTCGCCCTGCGGCGTGGCCAGCGTGAACTGCGAGCCGTCGACGGTCGGCTGGATCGCGCGCGCGGTGACGTCCGCATCCGATTCCAGGCCGAACCGCAGCTGCCGGCGACCGCGGGCGCGGGCGGTGAAATATGGAGCGAACGCATCGTCCGCGTTGATGACCGCGACGCCGGTGTCTTCGGCGAGGTCGTCGTAGATCGCGCCCTTGGTCTCGGCCACGCCGAGCAGGCTGCCCATGCGCTCGAGGTGGGCCGCGGCCACGTTGTTGACGATCGCCGCGTCCGGGCGCGCGATCGCGGTCAGGTAGGCGATGTCGCCGGGCTTACCGGCGCCCATCTCGTACACCGCGTACTCGGCGTCCTCGGGCGCATCGAGCACCGCGAGCGGCAGGCCGATCTCGTTGTTGCGGTTGCCGGGGTTCGCGTACGCGCGCCCGGCGCATTGCAGGATCGACAGCACGAGCGTCTTGACGCTGGTCTTGCCGTTGCTGCCGGTGATCGCGACCACGCGGGTGGCCCGCTTGCGCTGCACGGACGCGGCCAACTCGGCGAGCGCGCGCTCGGTATCGGCGACCACGACCTGCGCGATCGGCACGTCGACTTCGCGCGACACCAGCGCTGCGCCGACACCGGCAGCGGCCGCGGCCGCGACATGATCGTGCCCGTCGAAACGCTCGCCCTTGAGCGCGACGAACAGCGCGCCGCCCGCGGTGTCGGGCGACAGCGTACGCGTGTCGGTCACGACTGCATCGACGCTGCGGTCCGGCCCGACCAGGCGGCCGGTGGTGGCGGCGGCGATTTCGGACAGAGGCATCGACTTCACGGCTTGGTCTCCAGCGCTGCCTGGGCAATGCGGGTGTCGTCGAACGGGTGCTGCACGCCGTCGACCTCCTGGTAGGGCTCGTGTCCCTTGCCGGCAATCAGCACGACGTCGTTGGGGCCGGCATGCGCGATCGCGGTCGCGATCGCTACGCCGCGGTCGCGCTCGACGGTGACGGCGGCACGTTCCCGGAAGCCTTCCAGGATGTCGGCAACGATCGCATCGCCCGATTCGCAGCGCGGGTTGTCGTCGGTGACGATCACGCGCTCGGCCAACCGCTCGGCGATCGCAGCCATCTGCGGCCGCTTGCCGCGGTCGCGTTCGCCACCGCAGCCGAACACGCACACCAGTTCACCACGCACATGCGCACGCAGCGACGACAGCGCCTGTTCAAGCGCGTCGGGCGTGTGTGCGTAATCGACGACGACGAGCGGCTGGGCACCTTCGCCCCCTAGGCGGTTCATGCGGCCATGGATCGGCTGCAGCTGCGACAGCGTCTGCGCAATGCGTTCGAGCGGCTGGTCGAGCGCAAGCAGCGCGCCGGCGACGGCGAGCAGGTTATCGACATTGAACCGGCCAAGCAGGCGCGACTGCACCGCGTGCCGCGATGCGTCGGTCACAAGGTCGAACGCGATTCCGGAAGCATCGAGGCGCAGGTTTTCCGCGCGCAGCGCCGCGCCGTCGGCACCGCGCGAACTCAGGCCGATGCCGTGCACCGAGGCCGGCAGCGAGGCATGCAGCTCGCGCCCGAATGCATCGTCGAGGTTGATCGCGGCCGCACGCAGCCCCGGCCACGCGAACAGGCGCGCCTTCGCGGCACCGTAGGCAGCCATGTCGCCGTGGTAATCGAGGTGGTCGCGCGTGAGGTTGGTGAACACTGCAACGTCGAAGTGCACACCATCGACGCGACCCTGGTCGAGCGCGTGCGAACTGACTTCCATCGCCACTGCCTGTGCACCGGCGTCGTGCAGCTCGGCCAGCAGCGCGTGCAGGCGCAGCACGAGCGGCGTCGTGAAACCGGTCGGCGTCGTCTGGCCGTAGAGCCCCGCGCCGAGCGTGCCGACCGTGCCGGCGCAGGTGTCCTGCAGGCTCCAGGCCTGCGCGAGCAGCTGCACCGTCGAGGTCTTGCCGTTCGTGCCGGTGACGCCGACGACGGTCATCGCCTCGGTCACCCGACCGTGGAACAGGTCCGCGATCTCGCCCAGGCGTGCGCGCAGGTTCGGCACCGGCACCGCGTCGGCGGGCGCCGGCAGGTCCGCCGGTGCGGGCGGCTCGAACAGCACCGCGGCGGCGCCTGCGTCGCGTGCCTGCTGGGCGAACGCAAGACCGTGCCGACCGAAGCCTTCGATCGCGACGAATGCGTCGCCTGCGCGCAGCTCACGGCTGTCCTGCACCAGGCCGCTGATCGACAGATCGGCGGCGATGCCTTCGAGATCGGGCAGCAGTTCGCTCAGGCGCATTGCCGGGCTCACGGTGCGGCCTCCGGCACGGGCGCCGGCAACGCCGGCAACACTGCGGTTGCGGTCGTCACGCGCGCGGTCGCCGTCACCGGCAGCACCGGTGCGCCCGCGACGGGCTTGCCGCCGTTCGCCTTGAGCCGCTTCGCTTCAGCCTCGGCCTGCGCGGCCAGCCAGGTATCGATGTCGTCCGGGGCGACGTCCATCAACCGCAGCGCGCCTTCCATGACGTTCTTGAACACGGGCGCCGACACGAGGCCGCCGAAGTAGCCCTTTGCAGGATCGGGGTCATTCACGACGACCACCATCGAAAAGCGCGGGTTCGCGACCGGCACGACACCGGCGAAGAACGACACGTAGCGCCGTGAATAGCCGCCGCTTGCATTGAACTTGCGTGCGGTGCCGGTCTTGCCGGCAACGTGGTAGCCGAGGATCGCGCCCTGCGTGGCCGTGCCGCCCGTCTGGGTGACGGTGCGCATCATCGCCATCACATGCGCAGCGATTGCCGGATCGAGCACCTGGCGCTCTTCGCTGCGCTCGCCTTTGACGAACGTGGGCGTCAGCAGGCGGCCGCCGTTCGCAAGTGCGGCATAGGCCATCGCAATCTGCAGCGGCGTCGCCGACAGGCCGTAGCCGTACGACATGCCCTGCTTGGTCGTACCCCACCACTTCTCCGGCGGCGCGAGCACGCCCGAGGACTCGCCGGGAAATCCGCTGCCGGGCTTGCGGCCGTAGCCGAAGCGGGCGAGGAAATCGAAGAAGAAGCGGTCCTCGAGCTTGTGCACGATCATCGCCGAGGCGACGTTCGAGCTCTTCTGGATCACGCCCGTGGTGTCGAGCACGCCGTAATTGTGGTGGTCGGTGGTGCGGTAGCGGCCGTTCGCGATCCAGCCCGGATTCGTGTTGAACAGCGTCGTCGGCGTGATCACGCCGGCCTCGAGCCCGGCCGCGACCGTGAGCGGCTTCATCGTCGAGCCTGGCTCGATCACGTCGGTCACGGCCCGGTTGCGGCGGTGGTCGACCGGCGTCGAGGCGACCGCGTTCGGGTTGTAGGTCGGCAGGTTCGCCATTGCGAGCACTTCGCCGGTCTCGACGTCGAGCACGACCGCCGAGCCCGCGTTCGCGCCGGTGCGCTGCAGCGCGTTGCGCAGTTCGCGATGGGCGAGGAACTGGATGCGCCGGTCGATCGTGAGCGTGAGGTCGCCGCCGGGCTGCGCCGCGCTGACCAGATCGACGCTTTCGACGATGCGGCCGGCGCCGTCGCGGATCACGCGCTTGCTGCCTGGCTTGCCGCGCAGCCAGTCGTCGAACGCCAACTCGAGCCCTTCCTGACCGCGGTCGTCGATATTCGTAAAGCCCAGCACGTGCGCGAGTGCCTCGCCCTGGGGATAGAAGCGACGGTATTCGCGCTGGCTGAAAACGCCCGGAATCTTGTGGGCGAGGATCGCCTGCGCTTCGTCCGGGTTGATCCGACGCTTGAGGTAGAAGAACTCCTTGTCGGCCCGCTGGCTGAGCTTGCGGGCGAGTTCGTCGGCCGGCGTGCCGAGTGCTTGCGCAAGCTCGGGCAGCCGCTGCGGATGCTTGAGCAGTTCCTGCGGGTTGCCCCAGACCGACTCGACCGGCGTCGACACCGCGAGCGGCTCGCCGTTGCGGTCGGTGATCATGCCGCGCGAGGTCGGGATCGGGATGTCGCGCAGCGCGCGTGCGTCGCCCTGCTCGCGGTAGAACTCGTTGCTGATCACCTGCAGGTCGAGCGCGCGACCGATCAACGCGACCGAGCACAGCCCGAGCGTGCCGACGACCAGCGCCAACCGCTTGCGCAGGTTGAACTGTGCGCGACCGCGCACCCGTGCGGGCTCGCCGCCGTTGAACAGCGACTTGATCGACGGGCGCCCTTCCGTGGGGCGGCCGCGAGGGCGGTCCGGGCCGCGGCTGCTCATGGGCGGATCACCACGGTTTCGGCGCCTTCAGGAAATTTCATGCCAAGACGGTCGCGCGCGACCTGGTCGATGCGGTTGCTCTCGGCCCACGTGGCTTGTTCGAGCTGCAACCGGCCGAACTCGATGTTGAGCTCGTCACGCGCCTTCTCGAGCCGGCTCAGATGCACGAACAACTGGCGATGCTGGTGGCGCGCGTAGACGACCGCGAGCGCGCTGACGACGTTCGCGACCACGAGCACGGCGAGCACGATGCGCAGCGTCATGCGGCCTCCTGCACCGGCAGCTTTTCAGCCACACGGAGCACGGCGCTGCGTGCGCGCGGGTTCACCGCAAGCTCGGCCTCATCGGCCTTTTCCGCGCCGCCCAGCGTGCGCAGCGTCGGCGTGAACGACTGCTCCACCGGCATGCGGCGGTCGCCGGGCGGCGCCTTCGAATGCTGTGCGAAGAACTGCTTGACGATGCGGTCTTCGAGCGAATGGAAGCTGATCACCGCAAGGCGCCCGCCTGCGTTGAGGCGCGCGTATGCCGCCTCGAGCCCGGCTTCGAGGTCGGCCAGTTCGCGATTGATGAAGATGCGGATGGCCTGGAAGCTGCGCGTGGCGGGATGGATTTTTTCCTTGCCGCGCGGCATCACCGAAGCGATCAAGTCGGCGAGCTGGGCGGTGCGCACGAGCGGCTGCTCGTCGCGACGCGCGACGATGGCGCGCGCGATCTTGCGGCTCATGCGTTCCTCGCCGTAGCGCCAGAGCACATCGGCGATCTCGCGATCATCGGCGCGCGCGAGCCACTGGGCCGCGCTTTCACCGCTGTCCGGATCCATGCGCATGTCAAGCGGGCCGTCCTTGCCGAAGCTGAAACCGCGCGCGGCCACGTCGAGCTGCGGCGACGACACACCAAGGTCGAGCAGCACGCCGTCGAGCCCACCCTGGGTGGCGTCCCAGTGCGCGAGTTGCGCGAAGCTGCCACGGAAGATCGACACGCGCGGATCGGCCGCGAACTCGCGCTCGGCGACCGCGATCGCTTCGGGATCCTTGTCCATCAGCAGCAGCCGGCCCCCGGGCCCGAGTTGACCAAGCACGCCGCGCGCGTGACCGCCGCGCCCGAACGTGCCATCCAGATACGTGCCATCCCCCTGCACGCGCAGTGCATCGAGCACCTGCGCGTACATCACCGGAAGGTGGCCGGGTGCCGCATCGGCCCCGTGGCCACCCGCCATCACAGCTGCAGGTCGAGCAGCTCCTCGGTCAGATCGGCGTCAGAGATGGTCTGACGGATCTGCGCGTGGTGCGCCTGCTCGCTCCAGAGTTCGAATTTGTCGCCCATGCCCAGCAGCACTGCCTTTTTTTCGATGCCGACCGCGGAGCGGTGGCTGGCGGGAATGCTGATACGGCCGTTGCCGTCGAGCTCGACCTGGGCGGCGGCGCCGACCAGCTTGAGTTGCATGCTGCGGTTGACGGCCTTGGCCTTGGGCAGTGCATTGACCTGGTCGCGCACGCGCTCCCAGACCTGCTGCGGGTAGATGTAGAGGCTGCCGGACTCGAACGGGTTGTAGGCGATGACCAGGCGATTGCCACATTCACGCGCGACGAGGTCACGGTAGGCGGTGGGCACCGCCAGCCGGCCCTTGTCGTCGATCGTGATGGCGGTTTCGCCCTGGAACATGGAGCACCTTTGGTAGTCCGCCTCTACGGACGGTTCACCCTGCCGAAGCCCGCCGGGTAGGATGAGCTTCAGCCACCGAAAACCACAAAAAACCCGGTTTCCCCTCAGGTGCCCACCTTAGGCAGGCTCTACAACGTTGTCAACAACTTTGGCGGATAAATTTCACCAATGAAGTCAAGGGTTTACGAGACACTTCACAGTCTTATTCAAGACTTATCCACTACCTCTTGTTTCGTCTCATATTTTGAGACTCGAGCATTCAGGTAGGGTCTTTAGGGTTCTGTGAAACGCGACCATAAGTCGCTGATATGGCTGAGCTTTGCGCTCGAAAAGCCGGTTGCTCAGGCCCTTCAGGGGACGGCGGGCGCCTCCCGCTGGCGGCCCCGGAGCGCGCGCCCCGATGCGCAGGGCACAGGCATCCCGATTGCGTGCACGGGGTCGGTCGGGAAGAAAAGTGGCGGAGCCGGCCGATAAGCCGGGTTCTGTCGTGGGCAGTCATTCCTCTAGGCCCTGCGTCACCGCAGCGCTCAAGCAACCTACCCGGAGACACCGCGGGCCGCGGCATCGTCTCCCTATTTGGTCTTGCTCCCGGTGGGGTTTGCCGTGCCGATCCGTTGCCGGATTCGCGGTGCGCTCTTACCGCACCGTTTCACCCTTGCCACGCATCCTGCCTCCGCCTTTCGGCAGTGCGGAGCCACTTGCTCGAACCTTCGTTCGACAAGCACCCCACAACGACAGGACCGTTCGGCGGTCTGCTCTCTGTTGCACTTTCCGTCGGCTCGCGCCGCCCAGGCGTTACCTGGCACCGTGCCCTGTGGAGCCCGGACTTTCCTCGGCATTCTTTCGAATGACGCGACTGCCTGGCCGACTCCGCCAACAGCTATTCTCGCACGCCCTCCCCCTGTTCATGCTCCGCAAGCCGGACGCACAATGCGAAGCCCGTACCGGGCTGATCAAGGGGAACAGGGGATGAGAGTTCATTTGACCGCATGGCTGCTGGTCGCAGCCGGCCTGGCCGGCTGCCAGAGTGAGGCTGCAGACGGGCCCGCGCTTAGCGCTGCCGAATGCAGCCAGCTCAACGACCGCATGAATCAACTTGTTACGGCGGGAGTCGGAGTCGACATGGCTGAGGTGGAAGACGCTTCACACCGCAAGGTCGTGCTCGATGCCTGCGCCGCCGGTGAAACCTATACGCGAAAGGATTTCGAGTGTGTCAATGACGCGGCAAACATGGAACAGATGAACGAGTGCAACCTACTCCGTCACCTGTGACGGAAACGGGCGTACCACCTTGGCGCGCCCGTCTCAGCCGCCGCCGTACAACGCCTTGCGCGGTGCCCCGCTGAGCTCGGCGGCGAGCTTCGCCGCGGTCGATGGCGGCAGGTGCTCAATAAGCTTCGCGTACAGGCGCCTGCCTTCGGTGGTGCGCGCTTCGGCATCGTCACCGGCGCCGTCGATCACCAGCACGAATTCTCCCCGCCGCTGATTCGGGTCAGCGCGCACCTGAGCGAGCAGGGCTTCCAGCGGCCCGTCCAGCACGGTTTCGAACAGCTTGGTGAGCTCGCGCGCGAGCACTGCGTGGCGGGCGGGCCCGAACGCGGCGGCCATGTCCTCGAGCGTTTCGTCGATCCGGTGCGCGGCTTCGTAGAACAGCAGCGTGCGCGTCTCCGACGCGAGCCGGGCGAGGCGCTCGCGGCGCGCACCGGTCTTTGCCGGCAGGAAGCCTTCGAACGCGAACCGGTCCGATGCCAGCCCGGCCACGCTCAGCGCCGCGATCGCGGCACAGGCGCCGGGCACGGGTGACACTCGCACGCCGGCCTCGCGCGCGGCGCGCACGAACCGGAACCCCGGGTCGCTGACCAGCGGCGTGCCGGCATCGGACACGAGCGCGAGCGATTCGCCGGCCTGCAGACGGGTGATGAGCTGCGCCGCCTGTGCGTCCTCATTGTGCTGATGCAGCGCAACCAGCGGCCGCTCGAGCCCGAAATGCGCGAGCAACTGCCGGGTATGGCGGGTGTCCTCGGCGCAGACCGCGCTCACCGAGCCCAGCACTTCGAGTGCACGCGGGGAAAGGTCGCCGAGATTGCCGATCGGGGTCGCGACGACGTGCAGCGTGCCGGTGGTTTGCATCGTGCTCACACTAGGGGGCCGGGTAGAATCCTACCCGGTCCCCCGGAAACGCCGCGCTTGCGGCGCCTGCCCCTGATGAGCCTTGCGATGACAACGTCCGCCACTTCCCGCAGGCGACTGCACCGGATCTGCGCGATTGCAGTGCTTGCCGCCGCGCTGGGCGGCTGCGCGACCACCGCACCGCAGCAGGCCGGCGAGCCGCCCGCGAGCGTCCGCGAGCCGCAGCAGATCGACGAAGCCCGCGCACTCGTGCGTGCCGGCGAGCAGCTCAGCGGCGCGGCCCGAAACGCGAACGACGCGGAGGTCGAGCGCCTGCTGTCTCAGCTCGACAACGCTGCGCTCGCGCGTGCAGCGGCCGCGATGCCCGAGGGCGACCCGCTCTACAACTATGCCGGCCGCGCACTGTTGCGCCGCGGACTGGCACTGCCGCGCCCGTTCGACCGCGCGGCATGGAAGTTCGACGCGGGCAACCGCCCTGCGGCCGACCGCGACGGCTACCGGCCGCCCGTGCGGCTGGGCGTGCTGCTGCCGCTGACCGGCGAACTCGCGGTCGCGGCCGCGCCGGTGCGCGACGGCCTGCTGGCTGCGTATTACAGCGAGCAGCGCCGGCGCCCGGAGATCACGTTCTACGACACTGCCGGCGGCGCGATGGGTGCATACGACCGTGCGGTCGCGGCCGGCAGCGATTTCGTGATCGGGCCGCTCGGCCGCGAGGAAGTCAGCGCCGTCTTCCAGCGCGGCAACCTGCCGGTGCCGGTGCTCGCACTGAACCGTGGCACGGTGAATCCGCCGGCCGGAAACGCGAGCTTCTCGCTGTCGCCGGAAGACGAAGGCCTCGCGGCCGCCGAATACCTGCTCGCGCGCGGCGCACGGCGCGTGCTTGCAATCGGCGGCGCTGACGACACCCAGCGTCGCGCGATCGCGGCGCTGCGCGAGCGTCTCACCGAACGCGGCGGCACGGTCACCGACGTGGCCAGCGGCAGCACCGAGGACTTCGCGCCGTTCGCGCAGAAGGAAGGCGGCATCGATGCGGTCTTCCTTGCCACCCGCGGCAGCACCGCACGCACGCTGATGCCGAAGCTCGCGCTCGCCGGGCTCGGCGACCGCCCGCGCGTGGCGACCTCGCAACTGCAGTCGGGCACGGGCAAGGCCGAGCAGGACCGTGTGCTCGACGGCATCGCATTCCCGACCGAGCCCTGGACCACCCGCGGCGTTCGCGGCCTGCCCTCGGCCGGCAGCGTCGGCCAGCGGTTGCCGAGCGCGCGCGGACCGGCCGCGCGGCTGTTCGCGTTCGGCGTCGATGCCTGGCTGCTGACAGCCTACCTCGAGCATCTGGCACTTGCCTCAGACGGGCGCGTCGAAGGCGCCACCGGCGTGCTGCGCGTCGATGGCTTCGGCAACGTGCAGCGCACCCCTGCCTGGTCGACCTTCAGCGGCGGCAATCCGGTCCCGCTGTCGGATGCCGGCCGCGGTTGACTGCCGCGCGCGTGGCTCGGCGGTCGAGGCCGCCGCCTGCGCGCACCTGCTCGCCGCTGGGCTGGAACCAGTCGCCGCGAATGCGAACTACCGGCTCGGCGAGCTCGACCTCGTAATGCTCGACCCGCAGACCCGCGGCGGCGCAACGCTGGTGTTCGTCGAAGTGCGCTACCGCGCAAGCTCGGGCTTTGGCGGCGGGGCCGCATCGATCGACGGCCGCAAGCGCCGCAAGATCGTGCGGGCCGCGCAGCTGTTCCTGCTCGCGCACCGCCGTTATGCGAATGCGCCCTGCCGCTTCGACGTGGTCGAGGCCGATGGTGACCCGGCGTCGCCACGCCTGAACTGGCTGCGCGACGCGTTCCGCGCCGATGACGTCTGACCCGTGCCGACGATCATCACCCACGGTCTGGTGCCGCTCGCGCTCGGCGCGGCGCTAGGGGCCGCCCGCATCCCACCACGGCTGCTGGCTGCCGGCGCGGTCGTTGCGATGCTGCCGGACGCGGACGTGATCGCGTTCATGCTGGGCATTCCATATGCCGATGCGTTCGGCCACCGCGGCGCCAGCCACTCGCTGGCATTTGCCGCGGCGCTCGGCCTGCTTGCCGCGCTCGCGGCTCCGCTCGTGCGCGCGCCACGGATACGTGCGGCCGCGTGGATCGCGCTTTCGGCCGCCAGCCATCCGCTGTTGGATGCGTTCACCGACGGCGGCCTGGGCGTCGCGTTGTGGTGGCCGGTCGACGGCGCACGGGTATTCGCGCCGTGGCGGCCGATCGAGGTCTCCCCGATCGGCGCGGGCTTCTTCAGCCGGCGCGGCGCGGTGGTGATGGCCTCGGAGATGCTCTGGGTGTGGCTGCCACTCATCGCGGCCACGCTTGCGCTGCGCCTGCGGCGCCCGCGCGCCAAGTCATGAACTCGCCCCTTCCGGCCCGCTTGGCCGCTGAACTGTCGACGCTGCTCGGCGACGGTTGGCGCACCGATGCGAACGAGCGCCTGACCTACGGTTACGACAACTCCCGCCGGCAGGCGCTGCCCGATGCGGTCGCCCTGCCGCGCACGCGCGAGCAGGTGCTTGCGCTCGTGCGTGCCTGCCGCGTGCACCGCGTGCCGGTCGTGGCGCGCGGTCGCGGCACGAACACGACCGGCGCCTCGGTCCCCGTGGCCGGCGGCGTCGTGGTGTCGCTCGAGCGCATGAACCGCATCGTGGAGATGCGCCCCGGCGACCGCTGCGCGATCGTCGAGCCCGGCGTGCTCAACGGCGACCTGCAGGCCGCACTCGCGCCGCACGGCCTGTTTTGGCCGCCGGATCCGACCAGCGCCGCGTTCAGCACGGTCGGCGGCAACTTGGCCTGCAATGCCGGCGGACCGCGCGCGGTCAAGTACGGCGCCAGCCGCGACAACGTGCTCGCGCTGACCGCCGTGACTGGCGCCGGCGAGCTCATCGTCTGCGGCACTGCAACGACCAAGGGCTCGACCGGCTACGACCTGCACCGCCTGCTGGTCGGCAGCGAGGGCACGCTGGCCCTGATCGTCGAAGCCAGCCTGCGACTCACGCCCGCCCCGGGCGCGCGGCGCGCGTTGAGGGCGGTGTACCGCGATGTCTCGAGCGCAGCGGCGGCGGTCGCACGGCTGATGGCGCAACCGGCTACGCCGTCGATGCTCGAGTTCATGGACGCGCATGCGGTGCGGCTGGCGCGTGATGTCGGCGGCGCCGACCTGCCTGCCGACGCCGGCGCGCTGCTGATGATCGAAGCCGATGGCGATCCGCAGACGCTGCCGCACGAGATCCAGGCCCTGATGCAGGCAGCCGCGGGCGAAGGGCTGGTAATGCTCGACGATGCCGCCGACCCCGCCGCGCGGGAGAAGCTCTGGGCGGCGCGCAAGGCCCTGTCGCCGGCGTTGCGCACGCTCGCGCCCGGCAAGATCAACGAGGACGTGGTCGTGCCCGTTTCGCGCATTCCCGCGCTCGTCGACGGCGTGCAGGCGATCGCCCGCGAAGCGGCCCTGCCGATTGTCTGCTTCGGACACGCCGGAAACGGCAACCTGCACGTGAACCTGCTCTTCGACCCGGCCGATGCCGGGCAGTCGCAGCGCGCCCAAGCAGCACTTTCGCGCGTGTTCGCGCTGACGCTGTCGCTCGGCGGCACGCTGTCGGGCGAGCACGGCATCGGCCTGGCCAAGCGCGAGTTCATGCCGCAGGCGGTGACCGCGCCCACGCTCGACCTGATGCGTCAGCTCAAGGGTGTGTTCGACCCGGATGGAATCCTCAATCCGGGCAAGCTGCTGCCGTAGGGCCGGAATCGACGGTTGTGGACGCCGGCCCGACGCCACCTGCGGGCCTGAGGAAAGCAGCGCTACCTACTGTCACCCCATCCGTTGCAATCGCGGCTTTGTTCCCGACGCGTTCGCCCGCATCTTTGCCGGATGCCCGAACGTCTCGATGCCCTGCTCGGCGATATCCGTGCCTGTCGCCTCTGCGAAGCGCACCTGCCGCTCGGCCCCCGACCCGTGCTGCAGGCATCGCCGACCGCGCGCCTGCTGATCGTTGGGCAGGCGCCCGGAACGCGCGTGCACGCGAGCGGCGTGCCATGGACGGATGCGAGTGGCGAACGCCTGCGCGACTGGCTTCGCATCGACGAGGCCACGTTCTACGACGCTGCATCGGTTGCGATCGTGCCGATGGGATTCTGCTATCCGGGTCGGGCCGGATCCGGGGACGCACCGCCGCGTCGCGAATGTGGACAAACCTGGCACCCCCGCCTGCTCCCGCTGCTGCCCGGCGTCGAACTGACCCTGCTCATCGGGCAGTACGCGCAGGCGTACTTTCTCGGCGCGCAGCGCAAGCGCACGCTGACCGAAACGGTGCGTGCCTGGACCGAGTACATGCCGCGCTACCTGCCGCTGCCGCACCCGAGCCCGCGCAACGTGGGCTGGTTCAAAGTGAATCCATGGTTCGAGGACGAAGTGCTGCCGGCGTTGCGCGAGCGCGTAGACACGGTGCTTGGCACCACGCGTTAGGACGGCGTGCGGCTGATCGAGTGCGCAGAGGCGCAGGGCTTACGCGAAGTGCGCATAGCCCGTGCGCGCCGGTTCCCACACGCGGCCCGCCGCGTCGACTGCGCGCACGCCGGCACCGGCCTCCACCCGGCCGATCCGCGTCAATCGCACGTCACATGACGCGGCAAGCTGTGCGATGCGTTCGGCGTTTGCAGCCGGCGCCGTGAAGCACAGCTCGTAATCATCACCGCCGGTCGCCTGCAGCTCGCTGACGCGCTCGCTGTCGAAGGTCGCCCGCAGCGCGTCCGAGGCCGGCAATGCAGATAGCTCGATTTCAATTGCGACCGCGCTGGCGCAAGCGATATGCGCAAGGTCGGCGAGCAACCCATCCGACACGTCGATACATGCGTGGGCCAAGGCCGCAAGCTCGCGGCCGAGCGCGACCCGTGGCGTCGGCCGGTCGAGCCGCACCTGCAGTTCGCCGAGGGTAGCGGCGTCGCCAGTTGGCGCCGATGCTGCGGGCTCGAGCGGCGTGGCGCCCAGCAACGCCAGCGCGCCCGCCGCATCGCCGAGCGTGCCGCTCACCCAGACCTCGTCACCGGGCCGGGCGGCGGCGCGACGCAACGCGGCGTCCCGCCGGACGAACCCGTGCACGGCCACGCTGATCGAAAGCGGCCCGCGTGTCGTATCGCCGCCGATCAGTGCCACATCGTGCATTCGCGCCAGCGCAAGGAACCCGTCGAGAAACGCGTCCATCCACGCCGCGTCGGCCTGCGGCAACGACAGCGAAAGCGTGCACCAGGCCGGCTGTGCACCCATCGCGGCCAGGTCCGACAGGTTCACCGCCAGCGCTTTCCAGCCGATCGCGTCGACCGGCGTGGCATGCGGGAAATGCACGCCACTGTTGAGCGTGTCCATGGCGATGACGAGCTGCTGGCCTGCAGGCGGCTGCACGATCGCGCCATCGTCGCCGATGCCGAGCACTACGTCGTCGCGGTGCGCGAGCCGGCTCCGGATGCGGTCGATCAGCTCGAACTCGGCGAGCACGGGCAGGTCCGTACTCATGGCGTCGTTTCCGGCAGCGTATGTAGGCCGGCGCTGGGGTTACGCATCAGGGAACAAACACAACCGCAGCGCCCGCAACCGCAGGGCAGCAGGCGCCGCGCGATCAAACGCTGCGCAATCCCGAGGCTCAGCGCCGCCCCGCTTTCACCTCGACCGCGCGCCATTCGGCTGCGGCGCGGTCGAGCACGCCGTTGACATAGGTGTGGCCGTGCTCGGCGCCGAAGCGCTTCACGCTTTCGATCGCCTCGTTGATGACCACGCGGTACGGCACGTCGGCGCGCATGCGCAGTTCGTACGCAGCGATGCGCAGCGCGGCGCGCTCGACCGGGTCGACCTGCTCGATGTCGCGATCGAGAAACGGGACGAGTGCTTCGTCGAGCACCTCGTGGTTCGTGTCCACGCCGCGCACGAGGTCCTCGAAGTACTCGAGGTCGGCCACTTCATGCGCCTGCTCGTGCGCGAATTGCGCGATCACGTCGTTCACGCGCGAACCCGACAACTGCCAGGCATACACCGCCTGCAATGCGCGCCGACGCGCACGCGACCGCGCAACCGGATCGATTCCGTCGGGGCGGCGGCGGTTCATCGCGCGGCTCCGGTCATGCCGGCCGCGGACGGCAGTTGGTGCAGAAGATGGGTCATTTCCAGTGCCGCCAGCGCGGCCTCCTCGCCTTTGTTGCCATGGTTGCCGCCTGCACGTGCCTCGGCATCCTCGTGCCGCTCGACGGCGAGCACGCCGTTTGCCACCGGCAGCCGGTAGTCGAGCGACACGCGCATCAGCCCTTCGGCGCACCGGTCCGCGACGTGTTCGTAATGCCGGGTATCGCCGCGCACCACGCAACCGAGCGCGACCACGGCCGCATGCGCGCCGTCCGCGGCGATGCGCGCGGCCGCGAGCGGGATTTCCCACGCGCCGGGCACGCGCACCACGTCCACCGCGTCCTCGGCCACGCCATGGCCGGCGAATGCCTGCCGCGCGCCGGCAACGAGCGTATCGGTGATGCGCGGATTCCAGCGGCTGGCGATGATCGCGAACCGCGCGCCGGGCGGGCAGCGCAGGTCGCCTTCGTAATGGGCCATCGGGGTCTTCGGTCGGGCAGTGGGCGCGTAGTTTACGGGGTACGCGATGCGGGGCCGGTCAGTGCATCTCGACGTACTCGACCACTTCCAGCCCGAACCCGGCCAAGCCGATCTGCTTGCGCGGCGTGCCGAGCACGCGCAGCTTGCCCAGGCCGAGGTCGGCGAGGATCTGCCCGCCTGCGCCATTGCGACGCCATTCGGTGATCGCATGGCCCCGCTCCGGCTCGGCCGCATCGACCTGCGGCGCTTCGCGGATGCGCGCGAGCAACGCTTCCGGGTCGGCGTTGTCGCCCAGCAGCACCAGCGCGCCACGGCCTTCGCGCGCGATCGCGGCAAGCACGTCGCCCACCGCAGGGCCGAAGTCGGCGCGGCGCCAGTGCAACGCATCGGCGAGTGGGTTCTGCACATGCACGCGCACGAGCGTCGGCGTCTGCGCGTCCGCCTCGCCGCGCAGCAGCGCAAAATGCAGCGCCCGGCTGAGGCGGTCGCGGTAGCTGACCAGCTGGAAATTTCCATGCTCGGTTTCGATCTCGCGCGCATCGACTCGCTCGACCGTGTGTTCGGTTTCCAAACGGTAGCGGATCAGCTCTTCGATCGAGCCGATCTTCAGCCCGTGCTCGCGCGCAAACGCCTCCAGCTCCGGCCGGCGCGCCATGCTGCCGTCGGGGTTGAGGATTTCCACCAGCACGCCGGCCGGCTCCAGACCCGCCAGCAGCGCGAGATCACTCGCTGCCTCGGTGTGGCCGGCGCGGTTGAGCACGCCACCGGGCTGCGCCGTCAGCGGGAAAATATGCCCTGGCTGGCTGAGGTCGCGCGCGCCGGCATCGGGGCGCACCGCGGTGCGGATCGTGTGCGCACGGTCGTAGGCACTGATGCCGGTGGTCACGCCTTCGGCCGCCTCGATCGAAACGGTGAAGTTCGTGTGGTGCGGCGAGGTGTTGGACTGCACCATCGGCGGCAGGCCGAGCTGGCGGCAGCGCTCGCGCGTCAGCGACAGGCACACCAGGCCACGCGCATGCGTGACCATGAAGTTGATGTCCTGCGGCCGTACGAGCTCGGCGGCCATGATCAGGTCACCCTCGTTCTCGCGGTCCTCGTCGTCGACGATGACGACCATGCGGCCGGCGCGGATTTCCTCGAGCAGTTCGGGGATCGGGCAAAAGGACATGAGGCGCGGCCGTGGGGAAAGCGCCATTTTACGCTGCGCCCACCCCGCGTCGCGCCGGAACGCTTCGTCCTGCGCCTGCCGCGGCCCTGCCGCCGGCTCAGCCCGTCATCGCAGCGCAGGACATGCGCGCCGGATCCTGACGCAGGCGGGCAAGCCGCGTCTGCAGTTCCACTTGCAGGCAATCGGCGAGATCGCGCAGTCGCAGCAGGGTTTCATCGTCGAAATAACGCGGGCGAACGTCGAGCACGCACAGCGTGCCA
Source organism: Lysobacter korlensis (assembly GCF_042434515.1). Lineage (NCBI taxonomy): Bacteria > Pseudomonadati > Pseudomonadota > Gammaproteobacteria > Lysobacterales > Lysobacteraceae > Lysobacter > Lysobacter korlensis. Next base: position 800,221 of record NZ_JBHLTG010000001.1, on the reverse strand, counting down.
ACGACGACGTCCTCGACGAACAGCGGAGCGCCTGCGTAGAAACGCACGTGCGGGGGGCCGGCAACGAGCACATTGTTCGCAAACCGCGCGTCCTCGAGCATGTCGGGCACATAGAACACGCCGCGCTGGCAAGCGGCGTAGTCGCAGAACGAGTCCTCGCGCTGCGTCTGCGACGCGCCCCCCAGGCCCTGCGTGCTCTTGAACCAGTGCCGGTCGACATCGGGCATCGTGTAGGCGGCCATCGGGACGTTGCAGAGCTTCTTCGCGATCCGCACGAAACGGTCGAACCGCTCCTCGGCCGGCGTGTCCAGCAGCCCGAGCGCCTTGACCATGCCCAGACGGGCGTCTTCTACGTTCAGCGCGCCGACCACGTGCATTGCCTTTCCCCTGTCCCCTGCGAGATGCCGGACTTACGGTGGCTATCGGCCACGGCCGGCATGACTTGAGGGCATGGACCGCGCTTTCGCAGGCTCAGGCTGAAGGAACTGCCTCAGGGGGTTGCGCGGCCCTGCAGCAGGCGCTCGACGTAGCGCGCCACGAGATCGATTTCGAGATTCACGGCATCGCCCGCCCGCGCGGCCGAAAACGCCGTGTGCGCGACCGTGTGCGGCACGAGCGCGACTTCGAAGCCCGCATCGTCGACGTCGTTGACCGTCAGGCTCACGCCGTCGACGCAGATCGAGCCCTTCTTCGCGATGTACCGCAGCAGCGCGGGCGGAGCGGAAAAGCGCCAGCGCTGCGCGCGCGCGTCCTCGTGGACCGACACGACTGCCCCGACGCCGTCGACGTGGCCACTGACCAGATGCCCGCCGAGGCGGTCGTTCGGCCGCATCGCGCGTTCGAGGTTGACCGGCGCACCCGGGCCTAGGCGGCCGAGTGTCGTGAGCGCGAGCGTCTCGGTCGAGGCATCGGCCTCGAACGACGCGTCATCGAACTCGACGACGGTCAGGCACACGCCGTTGACCGCAATGCTCTCGCCGAGGCGCACCTCGTCGAACGCGAGCGTGCCGGCATCGATGCGCAGCCTCACATCGCCGCCGCGCGGCTCGATCGAGGCGACTGCGCCGACCCCTTCGATGATCCCGGTGAACATCAGCGCACCGTCCTTGCAGCGCGCGCGGGTACTGCGATTGCGGAGTTCTTGAACATGAAACGTTTCTCGCAGGAATAGGCGAAAAACGCCTCAAGGCATGAGGCAAGCGCGCCCGGCACATGCCGGAACCGCGAAAGCCGTCTTCTTTCATCCGGACTTTGACCGTCGGCCCCGGCATTGGACCGGCTCTGCTGACCTTCCGCAGGTTGCGAAAGCGCTCGCGGGCTCGTGCGACCTCAAGGGCCGTACCTACCGCCGGTGGGGATTTTCGCCCCGCCCTGAAGACGTCATGGATGCCGGCGAACCGGCCGCGGCATTGTAGCCGTGTGGCCCGGCGCCCGGCGCCCGGCGTGGCGGTCGATGCGTGCGAGCGGCGCCGCTGGGCGCTCAGCCCGGCTTGCGCCGCAGGTGCAGGAACAGCGGCCAGCGGATAACGCGGCTCGACGCCGGTGCGCCCCATGCGGCCGCGAGTGCATCGGCCTGCTCGGCCACCGGATCGATGCCGGTCGCGGCCTGGCAGCGTGCGGACGCCGACATGCTGGCCAGGTACTGCAGGAACTGCGGCAGCGTCCAGCACGCCTCGAGCTGCAGCTGCGGCGCATCGACCGCCGGAAACGGCCAGTCGTATCCGGCATACCGCGCGTCGACCTGTTCACGCTCGGGTGGCCAGTACGGCTCGATGCGGGCGCGGAATGCGCCGATCGGCGCGTCCATTGCGTCAGGCACGAGAAAATCGGGATAGCCCCACGCCGCGAGCACGCCACCGGGTGCGAGCACGCGTTCGCACTCGGCGAAAAACCGCGCGCGATCGAACCAGTGCAGCGCCTGCGCGACCGCGATGAGTTGCACGCTGCCGTCGGAGAGCGAGGCGCGCTCACCGGGCTCGACTGCGACGGCCAGGTTCCCCGTGGCCGCTTCCGCCTGATCCCCGTCCGCGCCCTGCCCGCCAGCGTTGCCCCAGTGCTGCGCAATCTGCTGTGGGCTCGGGTCGGTTGCATGCACCTGCGCGAAGCGTGCCGCCAACCCGCGCGTTGCCTGCCCGCTGCCGCATCCAGGCTCCCAGACCCGCGCATCGGCCGGCACGACTGCCGCGAGCGCGTCGAACAGCGCATCCGGATAGCCGGGGCGCGCGGCCGCGTAAGTGCCTGCGATCGTGGAGAAGTGATCCTTGAACCCCGGCGACGCTTGACCGGCACTGGCGGTGCCGCCGGTGTCGCGCGTGCTCATGGCGCTGCCGGCCTCAGCCGCAGGCGCAGGTCGTTGCCGACCTGCCGGGTGTCGATGGCCTGGAGTTGCAGCTTCTGCGCCATCGTCGTGATGTCCAGCCCGTCGAACAGCGGCCGTGCCTGCGCACCCAGCAGTACCGGCGCGAGGTACAGCACGAGCTCATCAACGAGCCCGGCCGCGAGAAACGCGCCGGCCAGCGTCGCGCCGGATTCGACGAGCACCTCGTTGACCTGGCGCGCAGCCAGCAGCTTCAGCACTTCGTGCAGGTCCAAGCGGCCGTTGTGTACCGGCGCGGACATCATTTCGGCGTCCAGATCGCGTGGCCGCCCGGCATCAGGCGCGTGCACGTACAGCGTCGGCGCGTCGCCTTCGCGCACTCGTCCGCGACCGATCGTCGCCAGCCCCGCATCGAGCACGACGCGCAGTGGCGGCACGCAGTCGGTGCCGTCCTCGAAGCGCACGGTCAGCGCCGGATCGTCAGCGAGCACAGTGCCCGAGCCGGTCACGATCGCACCGGCGCAGGCGCGCCAGTGCTGCACGTCGCCGCGCGAGGCCGCGCCGCTGATCCATTTCGATTCGCCGCTGGCGAGCGCGGTGCGCCCATCGAGACTTGCGGCCAGTTTGACGCGCACCCACGGGCGGCCGCGTTCGACGCGTGACAGGAAACCCACGTTGAGCTCACGCGCCTGTGCCTGCAGCAGCCCGCTTTCGACCGCGATGCCGGCCGCGCGCAGCCGGTCGAATCCAGCGCCATCGACCTGCGGGAACGGATCGCGCATCGCGGCGACCACGCGCGCGACGCCGGCCTCGACGAGTGCATTCGCGCAGGGCCCCGTTCGCCCGGTGTGGGCACAGGGTTCGAGAGTCACGTACGCAGTCGCACCCCGCGCCGCACCACCCGCTGCGCGCAGTGCATGCACTTCCGCGTGCGGACCGCCCGCGCGGATGTGCCACCCCTCTCCGACCACCTGCTCGCCATGGGCGAGCACGCAGCCCACCATCGGATTCGGCCGGGTGGTGTAGCGCCCGCGCGCGGCCAGCCGCAGGGCGCGCGTCATCAGCACGTGGTCGATCGTCGAGAAACCCGCAGAGGCTGACGCGGCGCCGGAAGCCGTCATGGCGACCGCTTGCGAGCGCGCGCCGACGGTGCGGGCTCGCCATCGAGCAGCGGCAGCTGCGTTTCACCCGCCGGCGCGTCGCGCTCGAGCCGGTCCAATTCCTCGCGGAAGTCGGCGACGTCCTCGAATGCCCGGTACACCGACGCGAAGCGCACGTAGCCAACGTGGTCGAGCTTGCGCAGTTCCGCCATCACGAACTCGCCGACGCGACGCGACGCCAGCTCGCGCTCGGCCGTCATCCGCAGCTGGTGCACGACCGCGCGCACCGCCGCCTCAATCTGTTCTTCCGACACCGACCGCTTCTGCAGTGCGCGATCAAAGCCGTTGCGCAGCTTGCGCGCATCGAACGCCTCGCGCCTGCCATCGGACTTGATGATCGCCGGCAGCTTGAGCTCGATCGTCTCCAGTGTCGAAAACCGCTCACCACAGGCCTCGCAGACGCGGCGACGCCGGATCGTCGCGCCGTCCTCGGACACGCGCGAATCGATCACGCGGGTATCGTGGTGCTGGCAGAAGGGGCAATGCATGGCTTATGCGATTCCGCCGCAGTACGGATCCGCTGCCCGTGCCTTTCGCATCAGCGCTAGCAGAGCCAGGCAAAGCAGCGACCATGCAATCGCATAACCGTAGTTCGGAAGCTGGGCTGCGTACAGCGCAGTGAATTCACCGGCACCGCCCGACTCGACGAAGTGATACGCGCGGTACGCGCTCTTCGCGACCAGATAGATCAGGTACACCGGTGCGAACAGCCCGGCCAGTTGCAGCAGCCGTGAGCGGCTGCGGACCCAGGCCCAGCCGCCGCGCAGCGAACCCAGAGCAAGGTTCCAACCGACGATGACGGAGCCAACGAACGCGGCCTGCAACGCAAGCAGAAAACCCCCGTTGAACTGCGCCCGTGCCTCGCCGGGCCAGCCCAGCGGGAACGCGGCGGGCAGCATCAGCGTCAGGTAGGCCGATACGAGCGTCAGCGGAACCAGGTAGACGGCGCACAGCGCGACGATTGCCGCGCGGATGACGCCGCCCCTGGATCCGTGCTCACCCATACACCGGGAACCTGCGGCACTGCGCCTCGACCTGCCCGCGCACGCGCTCGATCACCGCGTCATCGTTCGGGGCATCCAGCACGTCGGCGATCCAGTTCGCGAGATCGACGCACTCGGCCTCGCCGTAGCCGCGCGTGGTCACCGCCGGCGTGCCCAGGCGCAGGCCCGAGGTCACGAACGGCGAACGCGGGTCGTTCGGCACCGAGTTCTTGTTGACGGTGATGTGCGCGCGGCCAAGTGCGGCCTCGGCATCCTTGCCGCTGACCTCGCGGCCGATCATGTCGACCAGCATCAGGTGGTTGTCGGTGCCACCGGACACGATGTTGTAGCCGCGCTCGACCAGCGCCTTCGCCATCGCCTGCGCGTTGCGCACGACCTGCTGCTGATAGGCCTTGAACTCCGGCTCCAGCGCTTCCTTGAATGCGACTGCCTTGGCGGCGATCACGTGCATCAGCGGGCCGCCCTGGATGCCGGGAAACACGATGCTCTGCAGCTTCTTGGTGAGATCCTCGGACGGATTCTTCGCCACGATGATGCCGCCGCGTGGACCGCGCAGGGTCTTGTGCGTGGTCGAGGTGACGACGTGCGCATGCGGCAGCGGGCTCGGGTAGACGCCTGCGGCAACGAGGCCGGCGATGTGCGCCATGTCGACGAAGAAGATCGCACCGACGCTGTCGGCGATCTGCCGCATGCGCGCCCAGTCGACGATGCGCGAATACGCTGAGAAACCCGCGATCAGCATCTTCGGCTTGTGCTCCTGCGCGAGGCGCTCGACTTCGGCGTAATCGATCAGGCCGTTCTCGTCGACGCCGTACTGCACCGCGTTGAACAGCTTGCCGGACGCATTGACCTTCGCACCGTGCGTGAGATGCCCGCCATGCGCCAGGCTCATGCCGAGGATCGTGTCGCCGGGCTTGAGTAGCGCGAAATACACCGCCTGGTTCGCCTGCGAGCCCGAATGCGGCTGCACGTTCGCGTAGTCAGCGTCGAAAAGCTGCTTGCAGCGGTCGATCGCGAGCTGCTCGGCGACGTCGACGTATTCGCAGCCACCGTAGTAGCGCTTGCCCGGGTAGCCTTCAGCGTACTTGTTCGTGAGCTGGCTGCCCTGGGCTTCGAGCACGCGCGGGCTGGCGTAGTTTTCCGACGCGATCAGCTCGACGTGGTCTTCCTGCCGGCGGGCTTCGTTCGCGATCGCCTGGGCGAGTTCGGGGTCATAACCTTCGATACGGGCATCGCGCGCGAACATCGCCACTCCGGAACGCTGTAGGGGACGGGAAGTTTAACGGGATTGCTCCGGCTGGGCCGATCCTTGTCGATCCGCATGCCCCGCCGCCGCAGGAGCTGCGCGCCGGCTGAAGCGTCCCCAGCCATATGGCAGCGACCGGCTGTGGCCCGCCCCGCCCGGCCCGTATAATTGCCGGCTATCCCGACCTTTCCGGCCCTGCCCCGCGCAGGTCGCCGCCGCCTGCCCCGCTTCGCCACGTTTTCGATTAGAAACGCGGCGCCGTGATCGACCGGAGTGCCCATGTCGCAATACATCTTCACCATGAACGGCGTCAGCAAGACCGTTCCGCCGAAGCGCCAGATCATCAAGGACATCTCGCTGTCGTTCTTCCCGGGCGCGAAGATCGGCCTGCTGGGCCTGAACGGCGCGGGCAAGTCGACCGTGCTGCGCATCATGGCCGGCGTCGATACCGATTTCTCCGGCGAAGCGCGACCGCAGCCGGGCATCAAGGTCGGCTATCTGGAGCAGGAGCCCCAGCTCAGCCCCGAGCACACCGTGCGTCAGGCGGTCGAGGAAGGCGTCGGCGAAGTGCTGCAGGCCCAGGCACGACTCGAAGAGGTCTACGCGGCCTATGCCGAGGAAGGCGCGGATTTCGACGCGCTCGCGAAGGAGCAGGAGCGTCTGGAAGCGATCCTCGCCGCCGGTGACGCGCACACGCTGGAAAACCAGCTTGAAGTCGCGGCCGATGCGCTGCGCCTGCCGCCGTGGGACGCGATCGTCGGCAAGCTCTCGGGTGGTGAGAAGCGCCGCGTCGCGTTGTGCCGCCTGCTGCTGCAGAAGCCGGACATGCTGCTGCTCGACGAACCGACGAACCACCTCGATGCCGAATCGGTCGAGTGGCTCGAGCAGTTCCTTGCGCGCTACACCGGCACCGTGGTGGCAGTGACCCACGATCGCTACTTCCTCGACAACGCGGCCGAGTGGATCCTCGAGCTCGACCGCGGCCGTGGCATTCCGTGGAAGGGCAACTACACCGAATGGCTGGTGCAGAAGGAAGACCGCCTCAAGCGCGAAGAGAACCAGGAAAAGGCACGCCAGAAGGCGATCGCCAAGGAACTGGAATGGGCGCGCAGCAATGCCAAGGGCGGCCGCTCCAAGGGCAAGGCGCGACTGGCGCGTATCGAGGAGCTGCAATCGGTCGATTACCAGCGCCGCAACGAGACGAACGAGATCTTCATCCCGCCGGGCGAGCGCTTGGGCCAGAAGGTCATCGAGTTCAAGAACGTCACCAAGTCGTTCGGTGATCGCCTGCTGATCGACGACCTGAGCTTCTCGGTTCCGCCGGGCGCGATCGTCGGCATCATCGGACCGAACGGCGCCGGCAAGTCGACGCTGTTCAAGATGATCACCGGCAAGGAGCAGCCTGATTCGGGCACGATCGACATCGGCCCGACCGTCAAGCTTGCCTATGTCGACCAGAGCCGCGACAAGCTCGAAGGCAACCACAACGTGTTCCAAGAAGTCTCCGGCGGCCTGGATATCCTCAATATCAACGGCATCGAGATCCAGTCGCGCGCCTACATCGGCCGCTTCAACTTCAAGGGCCAGGACCAGCAGAAGCTCGTCGGCTCGCTGTCGGGCGGTGAGCGCGGTCGTTTGCACATGGCCAAGACGCTGCTGCAGGGCGGCAACGTGCTGCTGCTCGACGAACCGTCGAACGACCTCGACATCGAAACGCTGCGTGCGCTGGAAGACGCGCTGCTCGAGTTCCCGGGCAACACGTTCGTGATCTCGCATGACCGCTGGTTCCTGGACCGCATCGCGACGCACATCCTCGCGTTCGAGGGCAACTCGCACGTCGAGTTCTTCCAGGGCAACTACCGCGAGTACGAGGAAGACAAGAAGCGTCGCCTCGGCGCGGAAGGCGCGCAGCCGCATCGCCTGCGGTTCAAGGCGCTGAAGTAAGCACGACCCGCGAACGCCCGCCCTCACCGGCGGGCGTTTCGCATGTGGGGACAGGCCACGCGGTTGCATGCGCATCGCAGGCGGTCGCCACACGGATCATGCGGGCAGGCACATCCGCACGATGCGGCGCTAAGGTATCGCCCGGCTTGGAGAGGAGTTTTCGATGAGTTTCATGCAGCAGCTGCACACCCGCTGGCAGTCAGCCGACTCGCTGGTCTGCGTCGGGCTCGATCCTGAGCCGGCGAAGTTCCCGGCGCGGTTTTTCGGCCGCGATGATGCGGTGTTCGAATTCTGCCGCGACATCGTCGATGCAACCGCCGAGTACGTCTGCGCGTTCAAGCCGCAGATCGCGCATTTCGCCGCGCTCGGCGCCGAGGACGCACTTGCCCGGCTGATCGCGCATGTCCATGCGCAGCATCCCGGCGTTCCGGTAATCCTCGACAGCAAGCGTGGCGACATCGGCAGCACGGCGCAGCACTACGCGGCCGAGGCGTTCGACCGCTATGGCGCCGATGCGGTGACCGCGAATCCCTACCTGGGCCGCGATTCGTTGCAGCCGTTCCTCGACCGTGCCGACCGCGGCGTGATCGTGCTGTGCCGCACCTCGAACCCGGGCGCCGCCGACCTGCAGGACCTGCTCGTCGCCGGGCGGCCGCTGTACCAGCATGTGGCCGAGAAGATCGCGGTCGAATGGGATACGCATTCCAATTGCGCACTCGTGGTCGGCGCGACCTGGCCCGAACAGCTGCGCGAGGTGCGTGCGATCGTCGGCGCGATGCCGCTGCTCGTGCCCGGCGTGGGCGCGCAGGGCGGCGATGTGGAAGCAGTGGTATCGAACGCGAAATCCGCCGACGGCACCGGGTTGATCATCAGCAGCTCCCGGGCGGTGCTCTACGCGTCGAACGGCGACGATTTCGCCGATGCGGCCGCACGAGCGGCAGGCACGCTGCGCGACGAGATCAACCGATACCGCTGACCCTGCGCGTGCCGAACCTGCCGGCCTGACAGTCCAGCCCAGCCCGATCCACCATCCTGGCCGGGTCGTTAGCCTGCGCGATGGACGCCTTACCCCAGGTGCGCCTTGTAGCTCGCATCCAAGGCGGCGCTCAGAAGAGCGAAGACCCGCCCGTTGTCGCGACGCTGACGCGGCCGATGCGAGCGTGTGAGGTCTGATCGACCGGAGCGGACGATGATCATCAAGCGAACGGTATGCGCGACCGTGTTGGCCCTGATGGCCGCAGCCAGCGCCGCACAGGCGCAGCAGCGCCCCGAGCCGCAGTGGTGGCTGGACGTGAACCTCGGGTCCTACCATTTCGGGGACGAAAGCGGGTTTCTTCCTCCCGGCGAGCGCTTCAACGAGTTCAACCCAGGCATCGGCGTCGAGGTGCAGTGGCAGCCGCGGCACGCGGTTGCGGCCGGCTACTTCCGCAATTCCGTCGATCGCAATTCGCTGTACGCGCTCTACCAGTACACGCCGCTGCAGTTCGGCCGGTACGTGCGCGTCGGCGGCATGGTCGGCGCGGTGACCGGCTATCCGGGCTACAACGACGGCGGCATCGCGCCCGCGGGCGGGCTGGTGGTGAAGATCGAACGCGGGCGTATCGGCGCGAACCTGATCGTGCTGCCGGAGATCCCCGACGTCACGCCGACCACGCTCGGCCTGCAGGTCAAACTGCGGTTGGACCGCTGAGGCCGATCAGCGCGCCCGCCCGGCACGCAGCCGCGCCGCGACCGCAGCCAGCGGAAAACGCAGCCAGATCACCGCGAAGACCGCACCGCGCACGACCGCCTGCCGGTGCGGCGCCTCGAACCTGCGGAAATAGCGCCACAGGCCGCGATGCTTGTGCCATTCCACGAACACCGGCCGCGCGCGACTGGACACGCCGCGCACGTGGACGACGCGCACGTGGTTTGCGACCGCGACCGTCGCTCCGGCGTCGCGGGCCCGGCGGCACAGGTCGAGGTCTTCGGCATGCAGCCGGTAGCCTTCGTCGAACCCGCCGATGCGCGCGAACAGCGACCTCGGCATCAGCATCAGCGCGCCGGATACCACGTCGACGGGCTGCAGTTCGCAGGCGTCGTCGGGCGTAAGCGCGAGCGCGGCGCGGTGGCGGCCCAGTCCCGCTGGCACGAACACGCGCCGCAGCAGTGCGGCGAAGTCCGGGTCACGCCGCCGCGCTGCGTCGTCGCGCACGCCCTGTTCGTCGACGAGGTCGGCGCCCAGCAGCATCGGTGCGGGCTGGTCGGCCAGCGCGCGCATGCGCGAGAGCGTGTCGGGCTCGACCATGCAGTCGGGGTTGATGAAGGCGAGCCAGGCGCCGTCGCATTGGCTTGCGCCCTGGTTGCAGGCGACCGCGAACCCGGGATTGTCGGGATTGGCGACGAAGCGGACGCGCGAGTCGGCCAGCGCGTGGCGCTGCACGACCGCAAGCGTGTCGTCGCGCGAATCGTTATCGACGACGCGGATTGCGCCGACGCCATCGGCGGCGCGCAGCCGGCGCAGGCATTCGTCGATCGTGGACGCGCTGTGGTACGTGACCACGATCGCATCGATCGATCGCGGGTCGTCTGCCACCACGCTTACGCCTGCGCTTCGCAGGCCGCTTCGGCGGACCTGATGACCGGCCGGTCGAACGCGACCGCAAGCCCGTCGAACAGCTCCGGCTGCAGCCCGGGCGTGGACGCCATGGCCGCGAGTGCGCACAGTCGCTCGCGGGCGACACGCAGTGGATCGCGCATGACGAAGTTCGCGAGCCGCGGATGCCAGTCCGGCCAGCGTGCCGCCAGGCGCTGCATGTCGCCATCGGCGGGACGGCCTTCGCCAAGGCGCGCGACGAATGCGTTCTCGCACAACACATTGCGCCAGCCGAGGCCGGCCAACCGCAGTGACAGGTCGGTTAGCGCCGCGTACCACGAGCCGTATCCGGCGGTGTCGAGGCCGCCGGCGCGCTGGCGGGCAATGCCGCGCAGCAGTACGGCATGGCCGACCGCGGCCGGCAGCTCGGGCGCGGCAAGCGGCATCGCCGCAGCGGCAGCCGCGATCGCGTGCAGATCACCGGGCATAGGCGCGACTTCGCCGATGCGCGGCCATGAGGCGGCCTCGCCGGCATTGCTCCACGGGGTGACCGTTGCGATGGCGCGGTCATTCGCCAACGTCTGCGCCATGCGCGACAACCAGCCGGGCGCGGGGATCGCATCGGATGCGAGCACGACGGTGTCGATATCGCCGCAGGCCGACAGCACCTCGTCGAGATGGGCGACCTCACCGACGCTGCGCGCGCGCCGAGTGTAATCGGCGCGCAGCGGAGTATCCCGCCGCCAGCGCTCGATCAGCGCGAGGGCACGCGGGCCTGCCTGTGCGTCATCGGCAAGCCAGACCCGAGTGCCCGCGGGCGTCGTGCGATCGAGCGCGGCAAGGCAGCCGTCGAGCGCGGCCTCGTCGGTTCCCACTGGCACGACGACCAGCGGCAATGTGGCGCCGGACCCGGCATGCGCCATCGCGGGCGGGCTCACTGTTTCGGCTGGCGGTACAGCGGCTCCAGCGCACGGAAGCGGCGGCCGTATTCGTCGGTCAGCTCACGCGCTTCCACCGGGTTGCGCACGACCTTCGGGGTCAGCAGCACGATGACCTCGTTGCGCTCGGTGCGCGAGGTCTGTCGGCCAAACAAACCGCCGAGGACCGGGATGCGCGCCAGGCCCGGCAGGCCGGACGTGCCGCGCGTAACGCCATCGCTGATCAGGCCGGCGAGCATGACCGTGTTGCCGTCGGGCACTGCGGTCTCGGTCTTCACCCGACGCGTGTCGATGCGCACATTGCGCTGGCCTGGCTCACGCGCGCCGGGCGAGCTGACCTCCTGCACGATGTCGAGGAACACCATGCCCTCGCGCGTGATACGCGGGCGCACCTTGAGGATGATGCCGGTGTCCAGGTACTGCACCTGGCTGTAGGCAATGCCGCCACCACCCGTGCCCGGGTCCACCGTCACCGATTCGATCGGGATCCGGCTGCCGACATTGAGCGTCGCCTCGGCGTTGTTGCGGACGAACACCGACGGCGTCTGCAGCACCTGCAGGTCGGTCACCTGGTCGAGCGCACTGATGACCGCGGCTGCGTCACGACCGAGGAACGTCCACGCCAGCCCGCCGATGCCGCCCGTGCTGGTCGCCGGACGGATGCTGCCGCGCAGATCGCCCCAGACGTCGCGCCCGGCGGCGCTCGGCAGGCCGGCGCCGCCATCGGCAATCGGATCGCTGACGGCGTTTTCGAAGAACCAGTTGACGCCGTATTCCAGCGCCCCGCTGAGTTGCACTTCAACGACCTGCGCCTCGATGTGCACCTGCAACGGCATTGTGTCCAGTCGCTGGATCACATCCTTGATCGACTTCCATGCCGACGGGCTTGCCCGCACGAGCAGCGTGTTCGTCTCGGCCACCGCCGACACGCCGACGCGGTCGCCATCGACCTCGAGCGTCACGCTGCCGTTGCGGTTGTCGGCATTGCCGAGCTGCAGCATGCCGGTGTTGCCGCCGGTACCAGCGGGCGCCGCGCTGTCGCTGAAACCCTCGTTGGCACCGCCCCGATCACCGAGCGTCGCGGTGGCGCCTCCTTCGCGATCCTCCAGCTCGACCGCGTCGAGCCCCGGCATCAGCGACGGTGGGGCACCGGCGTCGCCGCCCGCGTTGTACTGACCACCGCCGAACACCTCCGACAGCTGGTCCGCCAGGTCGCGCGCCTTGATGTACTTGAGCTCGTAGGAATACAGCTGCTTTTGGCCGCCTGCGCTGTCGATGCGCTCGAGCCACTGCTGGATGTCGTCGAGGTAATCGGCCTGCGAGGTGATCACCATGATCGCGTTCGCGCCTTCGAGCGGCATGAAGCGGAACATACCGGCCACCGGCGACTTGCTCTGCTCGCCGAACACGCGCTCCAGATCCGCGACCACGCGCGACGCGCGGCCTGAGGTCAGCGGGAACACCCCGACCGACATGCCCGAGAGCCAGTCGACGTCGAACGTCGCGATCGTGCGCAGGTAATTCTCGAGCTCGGCCTGGCTGCCGGCCACGCTGATGATGTTGCGGCCGTTGTCGACGTTGACGATCGCGTTCGGCCGCGCGTACGGCTCGAGGATCTTGCGCATCTCGGTCGCCGACACGTACTTGAGCGGCACGGTGCGTACTTCGAAGCCGCGTGCCGACAGCGCCGGCCCGACGCGCGGCGCGACGTTGCCGCCCAGCGCCTGATCGGAAGGCACGATGCTGTAGCGGCCCTCGCTGTAAATCAGCCGCGCGTTGTTCCAGCCCAGCACCATTTCCAGCAGCCGCATCGCATCGGCGGAGCTGACCGGCTTCGGCGTGGCAAGCGTGACGGTGCCCTGCACACTCGGTGCGATCACGTAGTTCTGCCCGAGCATGTCGCCGAGGATCGCCTTGACGACTGCATGCAGCGATTCGCCTTCAAAGTTGAACGTCGCCGCGCCGGAACTGCCGCCGCGCGGGGCCGGCCGCGGCGCGCTGGCGGCGGCGTGGTTGATGACCTGGCCAGTGCCGCGCCGGATCTGCGCCTTCGGCCCGGCATCGTCTTCCTCGAGCGGCGTCGCCGCCACGGTGCCGTCCGGCCCGACTGCGCCCGGTGCCGCCGGGGTCGCGGCCGCCCCCGGCCCGCGGTTCAGCCCGGTCACCTGCGAGGTGATGTAGGTGTCGTCGCGACGGACATGCGGCACCGGCGCGGTCGCGCACGAGGCCACCAGACTGGTGATCGCGACGGCCAGGACGGCGTTGCGCAGGACGATGCGGGACGTGGGCAATGGCTTCATTCGGGGACTCTACTTGGCCGGCGGTTGCGTCTGGGACTGCTGCTGGCGGAGCTGTTCGCGCCGCGCCTGGATGCGCTGGCGGATTGCTTCCATCTGCGCCTGGTCGGTCGACGGCGGGGGACTGGCGGGTGGGGTGGCCGGCTGCTCCGGTGCGGGCTTTGGTCCCACCATTTCGGGCGGCGTGCCTGAAGAAGGCGGCGGCTCGATGATCGGGCGCGGCGGCGGAACCGCGGCGCCGTTGGCGTCCGGCCCGCCGGCGCGGCGCGGTGTCGACGGCGCGCTCGGCGTCGGAGGCTGGCCGCCTTGGCCATTGAAGACGCGCAACTCGAGCGTGCGTTCGCCGTCGGGGCCTTCGAACACCGCGCTGCGTGGATTGAGCGTGCCCAGGCGCCAGCCGGGGTGCGACTCCGGCGCTTCGCCCACCCGCACCCGAACCGAGCTACTGCCATCCGGCGGCTGCAGGATCGCCATGCGCAGCGCCGGCGTGATCAGCACGCTGGTGAGCTGGAAGTCGAACTTCGCGGCCTCCGCTTCGCCTGCGCCGTCACCCCGAAGCGAGAACGCCTTGGGCCGGCGATCGGTCGAGAACAACGGCCTCGCGCCGATCTCGCCGTACTGCGCGAGCGGCCCAAGCCGCTCGGTGGCCGGTGCGCGCAGCGGTGGCAACGGGCGTAGCAAACCCGTGTCTTCGGGCAGCATCTCCACCCGCGTGCCCATGCCGGCCAGCGCAAGCACCCAGCTGACCACGGCCCAGCCTGCAAGCGTGGCAAGCAGCCAGGTGCGCGGCGGTGCGTCCTCAAAGCGCATTCACATCCTCCGCGGGCACGTCGGTGCTGGAGGCCGGCTTCGCGCCGGGCTGCAGGTAGCCGTAGAGGTCGAAACTCACGTCCAGCCCGCCCTCACCGCTCGGCTCACCGCCGGCGCCGAAGAAATGCCGCTGCGCGAGCACGTTGAGATTGCCGACGAACAGCCGCGGTGTGCCGCTCTCGAGCGAGTGCAGCACGGCGGCAAGTTCCGGCGTGCCGCAGCGCAGGCGCGCCTGCACGACGACTCGGCTGTAGCGCTCGCGGCTGGGATCGGCGACTGGCGACCGGTTGGTGATCGCGCAGCTGCGGTTGCCGGGGCTGGCCTGAGCGACCGCGGTTTCAAGCCGCTGCACGAGCCCGACCGTGGCCAGCTCAGCGCTGGCCTCGGGCAGGAAGCCCGGGCGGCCGCCTAGCTGCTGGCGCACCTGCGCCAGGCGTTCGCGCACGAGCGGGGCCTGACGCAGCTGCATACGCTGGCGCAGCTCGCGCTGCTGCAGGGTTTCGATCCGCGACTCGGCCTCGAGCATCGGCACGGTCCACCACGGATGCACGAGCACCGCATAGGCCACTGCCAGCGCGGCCAGCAGCAGCCCGAGCGCCAACCAGCGATCACGGTCAGCGGTTGCCACGGGCGGCCTCCGGGGTGGTCTTAGCCGCTTCGGGCGTGAGTTCGGCGGTCAACGTGAAACGGTCGCGGCCGCTGCTCGGGTCGGGCATCAGTGCGCCGGCCAGCGCCGGCGAGCGCCACAGCGGCGAGCCCTGCAGGCGACTCACCAGCGCCGCGGCCTCGTTGCTCAGGCCGATCAGGGTCAGGCGGTCGTCCTCGATGGCGATCTTTTCCAGATAGGTGCCGTCCGGCAGGCGCCGGCTGACCTCTTCGATGATCTCGACGTCGGTCGGTCGCGTTGCGCGCAGACGATCGAGGAAGGCTTGGCCTTCGAGCAGTGCGACAAGTTCGGCACGCTCGGCCGCAGCACGGCGGGCGGGCGCGGCGCGCTGTTCGATCTGGGCTTCAAGGCGGTCGGCAGCGTCACGGCGGTTGTCGAGCAACTGCCACAGCAGCGCGGCAGTGGCGAGCAGCGCGAGCGCGGCGAACGCGAGGTTCCAGACCCGCCAGGGATCGGCGGTGGTGGTGCGCAGCGCCGGCGGCAGCAGGTTGATGCCCAGCGGCACACCATCGGCCGCCGCGACATCGGCGCCGGCGAGCGTCGATGCAAGCGGGCCGAGTGCGGTCAGGTGCGGGTCCAGCGTGGTGCGCGGCACGACGACGAGTTCGGCCTCGATCTGTCCGTCGCTCTCGCGGCGGCCGAGAACGCGTGCGTCAAATGCGACCGCGTCGGCGGCAAACGGGGTCTGGCGCTCGATCTCGAACCCGACCACGTCGCGGAGCCGGTCGGCGGCCGCGGCGGGCAGCAGCAGGCGGCGGCGCAGGCCGCTGGCTGCGGGCAGCACCAGCCAGCGCGGCAGTTTGGTTGCGGCAGGCGCGAGCAGGCCAGCAAGCGGATCGGCGTTTGGCGTTCCAGTGCCGAGTGTGTCGGCAAGACCGGGCAGGTGCCCGAGGTCGCGCACCTCGCCGAGGCGCTGCAGGCGCAGGTGGACCGAGTCGCCTTCGCGCTGCAGCAACAGGCGGCCGCGATCCATGCCCAGCGCGACGCGCATGCGCATCGGCAGCCACGACAGCAGCGAGCGCGACCACCAGCCGAAGAAGCCACCGGCACCGGCCGTGAACGCAGAACCGCCGAGCCGCGCGCCGAAGCGCCCGAGCCGGTCACGGAGACGGCTGTCAGCCATGCGGTTCATCGTCCTGAAACTCCTTCCTCCCAGCGCAACGGTGTGTACGCCAGCCCCGGCGCCGAGCTGTTGCCGGCGCGCACGACGGCGCGAAGCTCCGCGCGGCGCCCATCGGGGAGGCGTGCTCGGCTCCGGATACTATACGTTCCGCTCGGGCTTCCGTTCAGCAAGGCCTCTCCAGCCACGCCCGGGGGCGGCTGCCCACTCGATGGATCCCAGCGCCTGCGCTGCTCGATCATCTGTTCACCGTCCATCCCCAGCGCTGTAAGTACCTCGGCCGAGGCAAACGCGGGTTCAGGCCGCGAGCGGCCGCTGTAGATGGTGATGTGCGGTGCAAGCGCAGCGTAGATCTCGGGCGTCATTCCCAGCACCTGCTCAAGTTCGGCGATGCTTTCGAACTCGGCATCCTTAGCGCCGTAGGGCAAGCCGGCGCCTGAGTAATCGGGATCCTCCGCACCGCCAGCGGGCTGCGTCAGCAGGTCCGGGTCGCGCCAGTCCGCGATCGCGGCAGCGAGGCGGCCGGCCTGCGCCTGTTCGACGCCGGTCGCGACCAGCAATGCCGACAGCAGGCCGATGTCGCCCTGGTTGAGGTCGACCTTGCCGTCCTCATCGATGATCGTGATTTCCAGGTCCGCGATGCCAAAGCGCCACTCGTACGGACGCCCGTCGGGACGCCACTGCCGGCGCACATCAGCCTGGGCAAGCCGGGTCAGCGCGTACTCGAGCCCTGCGCGCGCAGCGGTGCTGCCGACCACCCCGCGCACCAGCGCCTGGCCCTGCAGGTGCTCGGTACGGGCGATCAGCGCGAACCCGCCGACCAGCGCGGTGAGCAACGCGATCAGCCACAGCACGAGCAGCAGCGCGGCGCCGCGCTCGCGGATCACAGCGTCGCTCCCACGCCGTCGATCCCGACCGCGAGCGGCAGCCAGACAACCAGCGGCGGCCACGTCCGGCCCTTGGCATCGCGCAGGGTGACCTCCACCAGCAGCGGCAGCTGCTCGGGCGTGTCCCAGCGCTCCTTCCATTCGCCGAGCCGGCCCTCGGCATCGAGCGCGCGGTAGCGAAAGCGCGCCGACTCAAGATCCTCGACCAGCACCTCGGGCGGCCGTGACTCCTCCTCGACCACATTGCCGGCCTGCACCATCTGCAGGCCCAGCACGAGCCGCTGGCCGTCGCCCGCGTCCTCGATCGCGAAATCGTGCAGATAAGGGCCGCCGCGTCCGAGGTAATTGGGCAGGTCGGCCACGAACCGCATGCGATCGGGCTCGCCAATGAAGCGCTGCGGCAGTGCGCTGGCCTGGTCGAAGCCGAACGCGGCCGGGCGCGCTGCCGTCAGCCGGGCGCGCAGGAATCCCTCGACCGCGCGCAGCTGCTCGCTCTGCTCGGCCATCGTTTCACCGCGGCCGGCACTGCGCGTGGCCGCGACCAGCGTCGCGAACGCGAGCGCAAGGCCGGCGGCGAGCAGCACCGTGGCCAGCAGGATTTCGACCAGGGTGAAACCGCGCATGCGACGGGCGGGCGCGGACCTGCCCGGACGCCGGATGGAAAGTACGCGGGCAACGCGCGGCCGCGCCCTCATGGCAAGGAGGCCTCGAGACCCGCCGGCTGCAGCCGCAGCGTTCGCAGTTGCAGGCGCTCGCGCGGGCCACCTTCGCCCCATTGCACGGCGAGCCTGAGTTCGAGCAGCTGCGGCGCGGCCGGGTCCTGCGGCGCGGCCGGCATCGCCTGATCGCGCCAACGCTCGACCTCGAGCGTCCAGCGGTAGCGGCCGCCTTCGAGCTCGCCACCGCGCGTGCCCGGACGCAGCGGCTCGCCGACGCCGAGCTGGTCGATCAGTGTCTGCGCGTGCAACGCCGCGCGGCCGGCATCGCCGGACCAGCGCACTTGGCGCAGCGAGCCCGACAGCGTGCCGAGCAGCAGCGTCAGCGCGAGTGCGAGCAGCGCGAATGCGACGATTACTTCGATCAGCGTGTAGCCGCGCTGGCGTGGCGGTCGCGCCCGCCGGGACGCCATGCGGCGCTGCGTCCCGAACGCGCCTGCGTGGCCCGCAGATCCCGCAGATCCCGCAGCATCGAGCGTCGGGGGATCGCTGCCGCCAACAGCGCTGCGTGGCGCCGCGGCGAGCCGAGAGCGGATCACGCAGGGCATGCGAGTGATCAAGGCTGCACCTGCGCGCGGCGCAGGCGGACCTGGCCGGTCAGCCAGGCGACATCGACGTTCCAGCCGGCCTGTTCGCGGCTGAGCTGCACGCGGCCGCCGGTTGATGCGCCGTCGGGGAAGAACACGATCGCCCCTTCCCCGCGCGACGGCTGCACCTGGCGCGCGCCGTAGAAGCGCACGCCGAGCGCTTCCGGGATCTCGCCCTCGCGCCCGTCCGGCGCCTGCCACCGGTGCGCACCAGGGTCGATCACGAAGCGCTGAGGCTCGCCGGTCGCGATCGCATGCGTCCGGGTGAAACGCAGCTGCGCGGCGATTTCCTTCGCACTGGAACGCAGTTGCATGCCGGCGAAGCCACCGCCCAGCGCGCCTGCAGCCAGCAGGCTCATCGCGGCGATCAGCGCTACGACGAGCAGCATCTCCAGCAGAGACACGCCGCGCTGGCCGTGCATTGCGGGGCGTCGCGCGCGCATGACGACCCAGAGCGGCCGCAAGCCTGTGCCGCTCGCCGGTGCGTTCGCGTACGCGGCACCAGCGGTGAACCGGATGAGCGCGCCTGACGGTGCGCCCCGTTCAGTCCAGGGTCGCGCTGCGTCCGCTGCGGCGCCTGCAAGGTCCATCGGCGCGCGTCACTCGTACGCGATGTCGGCGTCGTAGCTGTCGCCGCCGGACTGGCCGTCCTTGCCGAGGATCACGAGGTCGAAGTCGCGCCCGTCCGCGCCCGGTGCGCGGTACTGCACCTCGTTACCCCACGGGTCCTTGAGCTCGGCCGGCTTCGCGTACGGACCGAGCCAGCCGCCCGAATCGGCCGGCTGGGCCACCAGCGCGTCGAGCGAGCCCGGCAGGTTGCCGGTGTCCATCTGGTAGGACTCGATCTTGCCCGCGAGCGTCTGCACCTGCGATTTGGCGAGATTCGCCTTCGCACGGTCCGCGCCGCCGAGCACGCGGCTGCCGACGAACGTGAGCACCGCGCCGATCAGCACGATGACGATGATGATTTCGATCAGGCTCATGCCGCGCTGCAGAGCAGGCGACGGCGAGCGTGTACGGGAACGGAGGTTTCGCATGGCGGGCATCCTGGGTTGGGGGTGGCCGTGGTGTGCGGTCAGGACCGGTGCGGAACGCGGTTGCGTTCCTGCCTGGGTTGGATCATGCATGGGAGTGTCGGTTCCCTGCCATGACTGGAACGTATGCGGTCGAGCTTGAGCGGTCATGCGGGAGCATGGCAATTGCGGCCGGTGTAGCGCCGAGTGGTGAATGCCGACGTGCAGTTGCTGCATGCCTTGGGTTGCGGACTTTCGAGATGCGCAGCGCGTGAGTGCTTCGTCCGTGCGGCCCGCAGCGCACCCGACGTTCGGCGGCGCGCGCGGCAGCGCCGCACCGGGCCCCGGGGATTCATGGCGTGCACCTGTTTCGCCCGCCCTGCCCGGTGCAGCGCACCGGGCGTTCGCGGCCGCGCGATGGTCCACCGGACCATCGCAAGCAGCGGCCGCTCACCCAATCGCATTTGTGAGGTCGTAGAGCGGGGTCAGCACGGCGAGCACGACGACGCCGACCACGCCGGCAAGCACGATCGTCACGATCGGCACCAGCGCAGCGAGCATGCGGTCGAGCGCAAGCGAGGTTTCGTGCTCGAACGTCTCGGCGGTCTTGACCAGCATCGTGTCGAGCGCGCCGGACTCCTCGCCAACCTGGATCATCTGCAGCGCCAGGCGCGGGAAGCGTTTGCCGCGTCCGAGCGCATTGGAAAGCGAGACGCCGTTCTTGACCTCGTCGGCCGCGCCCTCGACATCGGCAGCGAGCACGAGGTTGCCGAGCACGTTGCGACCGATACCGAGCGCAGTCAGCAGCGGCACCCCGTTGCGCACGAGCGTGCCGAGCGTGCGCGCCAGCCTCGCTGTTTCCACGCGCGCCACAAGGCCGCCTGCGAAGCGCTGGCGCAGCAACCAGCCATCGAATGTGAGCCGGAATGCCGGATCACGCCGCTTGCGATCGAACCACCACAGCGCGAGCGCCGGCAACGCGATCAGCACGATCCACCAGTCACGCACGAACAGCCCGACACCGAGCACGATCTGCGTGAAAAGCGGCAGTTCCGCATCGAGGCTTTCGTACATCTGCGCGAACTGCGGCACGACGTAACCGAGCAGGAACAGCAGGCTCAGGCCGACCATCACGACGAGGATCGCCGGATAGATCAGCGCATTGACCACGCGGCCCTGCAGCGCGCGGGAACGCTCGAGGTAATCGGCGAGGCGGGACAGCGTTTCCTGCAGACTGCCGCCGGCCTCGCCCGCGCGCACCATGTTGATGTACAGGCGCGAGAACGTGCCGTGCTGGCGCTCGAGCGCGACCGACAGCGATGCACCGCCGCGCACGGCATCGCGCACATCGGAAATCGCGCGCTTGGCCGCCTCGTCCTCGGGCAGCTCGAGCAGGATCGTCAGCGCGCGATCGAGCGGCTGGCCCGCACCCAGCAGGATCGCGAGCTGCTGGGTGAACTGCACGAGGCGCGGGCCGGCGAAGGGCTTGGGCTTGAACAGTCCCTTCCACACCGATACGGCGCCCATCTCGCTCGCGAGCTTGGCCTCGACCGGAAGATGGCCCTGTTCCTGCAATCGCTGCACGACGTCGGCGTTGCTGGCGGCTTCCATCTGCCCATCGAGCATTTCGCCGCGCGCGTTGAGGGCCTTGTAGTGATAGAGCGGCATGGGGCGGCTTATCCGAAACGCTGCGCGGATGCGCGCAGCGTGGCAAAAGCGATCACATGCATGCTCATGCGTCCTCGGTCACGCGCAGCACTTCCTCGATCGTCGTGAGGCCCCCCATCGCCTTGATGATGCCGTCCTCGTACATCGTGCGCATGCCGGCCTGGCGTGCGAGCTGCTCGAGTTCGCCCATGCCGGCATGACGCATCACGCCACGGCGGATCTCGTCGTTCATGACAAGGAATTCCATGATCGTGGTGCGCCCCAGGTAACCGGTCGGCGACAGCTCCGAAGGGCGCGGGTGGTACAGGTAGATCTCGCCTTCGGGCTGGTAGCGGCGCAGGTCGAACTTCTCGATTTCCTCGGGCGATGCTGGGTAGCGCTCGGCATGCAGCGGCTCGAGCCGGCGCACGAGTCGCTGCGCGAGGATGCCGTTGACCGTCGAGGTCAGCAGGTAGTCCTCGACGCCCATATCGAGCAGGCGCGTGATGCCGCCGGCGGCGTTGTTGGTGTGCAGCGTGGAGAGCACCAAATGGCCCGTCAACGCGGACTGGATCGCGATACGCGCGGTTTCCAGATCGCGCATTTCGCCGATCATGATGATGTCCGGGTCCTGACGCACGATCGAGCGCAGTGCGTGCGCGAAATCCAGGCCGATCTGCGGCTTGGCCTGGATCTGGTTGATGCCCTCGATCTGGTATTCGACCGGGTCCTCGACGGTGATGATCTTGACGTCGGAGGTGTTGAGCTTGCTCAGCGCGGTGTAGAGCGTGGTCGTCTTGCCCGAGCCGGTCGGGCCGGTCACCAGCAGGATGCCGTGCGGCTGTTCGAGCACTTTCTGGAACTGCGGCAAGAAGTTCTCGGTGAACCCGAGCCGCTGGAAATCGAACACGACGGTTTCGCGATCGAGCAGACGCATCACGACCGATTCACCATGCGAGGTCGGCATCGTGCTCACGCGCAGGTCGAGCTCCTTGCCCTGCACGCGCAGCATGATGCGGCCGTCCTGCGGCAGACGACGCTCGGCGATGTTGAGCTTGGCCATGATCTTGATGCGGCTGATCACGGCAGCGGTGAGGTTGGCCGGCGGGCTCTCGCTTTCCTGCAGCACGCCGTCGATGCGGTAGCGCACCTTCAGGCGGTTCTCGAACGGCTCGATATGGATGTCCGACGCGCGGAATTCGACAGCGCGCTGGATGATCAGGTTCACGAGCCGGATCACCGGCGCTTCGGACGCGAGGTCGCGCAGGTGTTCGACGTCGTCGAGATCACCACCGCCCTCGCCCTCGGCGGTTTCGACGATCGCGCCCATTGCGCTGCGGCCCTGGCCGTACCAGCGTTCGATGAGGTCGTCGATCTCAGAGCGCAGCGCCACATGCGGCCGCACCTCGCGCCCGGTCGCCAGACGCACGGCGTCGAGCGTGTAGGCGTCGTGCGGGTCGGCTGCGAGCACGTCGACGGTCTGCTCGGTTTCCATCAACGGGCAGACGTGGAACTGCTTCATGAACTTCTGCGTCAGCGCCACGCCTTCCGGCGGCAGCTCCGGCGCGTCTTTCACACTGACCAGCGGCAGGCCGAGCACTTCCGCCACGGTTTCTGCGTGGTCACGCTCTGACACCAGCCCCAGCCGACCCAGCAGGGCGAGCAGGTCGCCCCCGGTTTCGGTCTGCAGGCGGCGGGCGCGCACGAGGTCGGCCTCTTTGAGGCGGCCCTTCGCCAGCAACGCGTCGACGACGCGCTCTCCGGCAATGGGTTCGGCTGGGATGGCACTGGATGGGTTCGCGACTGCGTTCACGTCGTCCTCCGCGGATCTCCCGAATGTAGCAGCCCGGAGCGTAAAACCGTGTCCCACATTCCATTGCACGCGTGGATGCCGCGCCGCTTCGCCTGTGTCGCCTTGGCGGCCTCAGCGGCGCGGCGGGCGGCCAGAACGGCGTCTGGACGCGCTTTATGGCAGCCCGGCTTCGGCGTCACAGCGGGGCTTTGAGCCGAAACGCTATGGATCGGCTCGGGCTCACGGGCCGCGAACACGAGGGCGCCGGCGGAACATGCCAGCGCGTCGGGGGGCCCGCTGGCCACCGGCCGTACCTGACGACGCAATCCGCGCGCAGCGCGCGCGTTATTGCGTCACTTCGCCCTGATCCGGCTGCGCGGGTCATGCCACGCGCTGCACGCCGGCCGCATCGGCTGGGCGCAGCACTGCGCCGGTCAGTCGACCCAGCGCCGTGCGTTGCGGAAGATCCGCATCCACGGCGACTCGTCCGGCCAACCGGCCGGGGCCCAGCTGAAGTTCGCGGTGCGCAGCGTGCGCTCGGGATGCGGCATCAGGATCGTGACGCGTCCGTCGTCGGTGCACAGGCCCGCCACCGAGTTGTGGGTGCCGTTCGGATTCAGCGGATACTGCGTTGCCGGCGCGCCGTGGCCGTCGATGTAGCGCAGCGACACGATTGCCGCCGATGCATCGGTCTCGCTGTCGAACGCCGCGCGGCCTTCGCCGTGCGACACCACGACCGGGATGCGCGAGCCTTCCATGCCGGCGAGGAACAGCGACGGGGACGTTGCGACTTCGAGCAGGCTCAGGCGCGCTTCGAACTGCTCGCTGCGGTTGCGCAGGAACTGCGGCCAGTGGGCCGCGCCCGGGATGATCGGCTTGAGCTGGCTCAACATCTGGCAGCCGTTGCAGACGCCGAGCGCGAACGTGTCGGTGCGGGTGAAGAACGCTTCGAACGTCTCGCGCAGCGCATTGCGCTCGAGGATCGACGTCGCCCAGCCGCGCCCGGCACCCAGCACGTCGCCGTAGCTGAAGCCACCGCAGGCCGCGAAGCCCTTGAAGTCGGCGAGGTCGAAGCGGCCCGAAATCAGGTCGCTCATGTGCACGTCGACGGCCTCGAAACCGGCCTGGTCGAAACCGAAGCCCATTTCGATCTGACTGTTGACGCCCTGCTCGCGCAGGATCGCGATCTTTGGCCGCGCACCGGCATTCAAATACGCCGCCGCGACGTTCTCGGTCGCATTGAACGTGAGCTTCGGCTTCAGGCCCGGCGCATTGAAGTCACGCGCGATCGCGCGTTCGGAATCGGCGCAGTCGGGGTTGTCGCGCAGCTTCTGCATCGCATGGCTGGTCGCCCACCATGCGTCGAACAGCACGTCCCAGCGCCACTCGGCCAGCACTTCGTCACCGGCCCGCACGCGCACGGTCGGCGCGGTGGTCGGCTTGGCGATGCGCTGCGCGCAGTCGATCAGGCCATGGCGCGCGACGAGGTCGGCGAACTCGGCACGGTCTTCGATCGCGACCTGCACGATCGCGCCGAGCTCCTCGTTGAACAGCGTGCGGAACGGGTCTTCGCCCCAGCCATCGAGGTTGATGTCCAGGCCGAGGCGCGAGCAGAACGCCATTTCGCACAGCGCCGCGAACGCGCCGCCGTCGGAGCGGTCGTGGTAGGCGTGCAGCAGGCCGGATTCGCGGGCGTCGCGGATCAGGTCGAAGAAATCACGCAGGCGCTGCGGATCGTCGAGATCGGGCGTACCGGTGTCGTTGCGGTCGCTGACCGCGGCGAACGCCGGCAAGGTGGCGGCGCTGCTGGAAACTCGCGCGTCGGGGTGGCACTGCGCGAGCACCGACCCGCCGAGGCGCTGCTTACCTGCGCCGAGCCCGATCAGCCATAGCTCGGTACCGTCCTCGCGCGAGAGCAGCGGCGTGAGCTGCGTGCGCACATCGCGCACTGGTGCGAACGCGGTGACGATCAGCGATACCGGCGAGACCGACTTGTGGGCCTCGCCTTCGCGCGACCACTGCGCCTGCATCGACAGCGAATCCTTGCCGACCGGAATGCTGAGGTCGACTTCCGGGCACATCTCCAGGCCGATCGCGCGCACGGCTTCGAACAGCTTCGCGTCCTCGCCCGGATGCGATGCGGCCGCCATCCAGTTCGCCGACAGCTTGATGCGGTCGAGTGAATCGACCGGCGCGGCGCACAGGTTCGTGATCGCCTCGCCGACCGCCATGCGCGCCGCAGCGCCGGCATCGAGCAACGCCAGCGGCGTGCGCTCGCCGACCGCCATCGCCTCGCCGGCATGGCCGTCGAAGCCCGCCAGCGTGATCGCGCAATCCGCCACCGGCACCTGCCATGGACCGACCATCTGGTCGCGCGCGGTCAGACCGCCGACGCTGCGATCGCCGATCGTGATCAGGAAGCTCTTCGAGGCCACCGTCGGATGCGACAGCACGCGCAGCGCGGCGTCGCTCAGGTCCAGCCCATGCCACTGCAGCATCGGCCACGGCGCGGGCGGCGGGGTCTTCGCATCACGGTGCATCTTCGGCGGCTTGCCGAACAGCACGTCCATCGGCAGGTCGATCGCATACGGCTCGCGGGCTTCATCGGACGCGGCCTCGCCATAGACGGCCTCGACCGTCGCGCCGTAGCCGACCACCAGCCGCTCCTGCGCGGTCGCGTAACCGACCACGGCAAACGGGCAGCGCTCGCGTTCGCAGATCGTGCGGAACTCGTCGAGCCGCGCGGGCGGTACGCCGAGCACGTACCGCTCCTGCGACTCGTTGCACCACAGCTGCATCGGCGACAGCGAAGGATCGTCGCTGGGCACCTGATTGAGGTCGATCACACCGCCGAGGCCGGAATCGTGCAGCAGCTCCGGCACCGCGTTCGACAGGCCGCCCGCGCCGACGTCGTGCGCGGTCGCGATCGGGTTTTGTTCACCGCGCGCCACGCAGGCGTCGATGACTTCCTGGCAGCGCCGCTCCATCTCGGGGTTGTCGCGCTGCACGCTCGCGAAATCGAGCGCTTCATGGCTTTCGCCGGATGCGACCGAGCTGGCTGCGCCGCCGCCGAGGCCGATCAGCATCGCCGGGCCGCCGAGCACGACGACCGCGTCGCCCGGCTGCATGCCGAGCTTGCGCACCTGCACGCGGTCGATCGCGCCCAGGCCGCCGGCGAGCATGATCGGCTTGTCGTACGCCCGCGTCAGCGTCGCGCCGTCGCTGCTCTCGTCAAGCTCGAAGCTGCGGAAGTAGCCGACCAGGTTCGGGCGGCCGAACTCGTTGTTGAACGCGGCCGCGCCGATCGGCCCGTCGAGCATGATCTCGAATGCCGATGCCATGCGCGGGTTGAGCGCACGCGCGTGTTCCCACGGCTGCGGCAGCGTCGGGATGCGCAGGTGCGAGACCGAGAAACCGGCCAGGCCCGCCTTCGGCTTGCCGCCACGGCCGGTGGCGCCCTCGTCGCGGATCTCGCCACCGGCGCCCGTGGACGCGCCAGGAAACGGCGAAATCGCGGTCGGGTGGTTGTGGGTCTCGACTTTGATGCAGAACGCCGAGTCGGTCTCGGCCTCGCTGCGATAGGTGTGCGTCGCCGGGTCCGGGCGGAAGCGGCGGCTTGCGTAGCCTTCGACGACCGCCGCGTTGTCGCTGTAGGCCGACAGCGTGTGCTGCGGCGTCTGCGCATGCGTGTGCTTGATCATGCGGAACAGCGAGTGCTGCTGCTCGCGTCCGTCGATCGTCCACGACGCATTGAAGATCTTGTGGCGGCAGTGCTCGGAGTTCGCCTGCGCGAACATCATCAGCTCGACGTCCGACGGCTGCCGGCCCAGCGCGGTATAGCGCTCGCGCAGGTAGGCGATCTCGTCGTCGGCCAGTGCCAGGCCCAGGCGCGTGTTCGCGATCTCCAGCTCATCCAGCGCAATGCGCTCGAGCTCGCCGCGCACCGGCGTGGTAAACAGCGCGATCGCATCCTCGCGTGCCTCGAGCAGCGACTGCGTCATCGGGTCGTGCAGGAGTTTCGCGAGCTGGCCCTGCGTCGCTGCGTCACCCGGCCAGCCGGACAGGTCGTAGCGGGTGCCTCGCTCGACGCGGTGCACCGGCAGGCCGGCGCCGCGCAGCAGCTCGGTCGCTTTGCTCGCCCACGGCGACAGCGTGCCGAGCCGGGGCGTCACATACCGCGACACCACGCCTTCCGCGCGGCCGGCCGCATCGAAACCGCCTTGCAGGATGCGCGCGAGCGCATCGCGGTCGGGTTCGGCGCCGGTTTCGGGATCGACCCAGTAGACATGCCAGGCGCCGAGCACGCGCACGTCGGCATGGAGGGACTGGAGGCGGGCTTGCAGGCGTTCGCGGCGGAACGCGGACAGGGCGGAGGCGCCCTCGAGGACGATCATGTCCGGTGAACCGTGGTCGACGGGCCGGCCATTGTAGCGGAGCGCCGCGGCGGGCTTGGTTACGACACGGTGCCCGCCGGGCGCGGCGTCCTCATGCCGAAGCCCGCAGGCACGTCACCGCCCGCGGCGAGCGCATGCCGGGCCGGGCTGACGCCGGCCGGCAAGCGCCCGGAGGCAAGGCGGCTCAGATGGTCGGCGCTGCCTTGCGCTCGGCGGCGAGCTTGTCGAGCGCTTCGCGCAGCTGCGCCGGCGGCACGTAGCCGCCGAGCTGGGTGCCGTCCTCCGAAAGGATCATCGGCGTGCCGGTCAGGCCGACGCGCTGGCCGATGTCGTATTGCATGTCGACGGTGGTCTTGCAGGTCTTCGGCGGCACCGAACCGTTGCTCTTGGCCTTGGTCAGCGCCTGGCGGCGGTCGGCTGCGCACCAGACCGAGACCATCGTCTTGTAGTCCTCGCTGCCGATGCCCATGCGCGGGAACGCGAGGTATTCGACCGCGATGCCCTGCCGGTTGTACTCGGCGATCTCGGCGTGCAACCGCTGGCAGTAGCCGCAGGCGACGTCGGTGAACACAGTGACCGTATGCACCGGATTCGGCGGCGCGAACACGATGCGCTCCCCTTCGGGAATCTTCTTCAGCAGATCCTGTCGCATCGACGCCAGCGCGTCCTCGCTGAGGTTGCGCTTGGCGGTAGCGTCGAACAGCGCGCCGTTCGGACCCGGCACGAACACATAGCGCCCATCGTCGCTGACGTAGACGACCTGCCCGCCGACGATGGCCTGCCGGAACCCCGGCAGTGGCGCGCTGTCGATGCGGTCGATCTGCACCTGCGGATTCAGCCGGCGGATCGCTTCGATCGCGCGCGCGTCCGGCGTGCCCGCCTCGGCCGCCGGCGCCTGCGCCGCTGGGCCGGCAGCCTGTGCCGCGGGGCGCTCGGGCGTCTTCGTACTGTCAGGGGCCTGCGCGCATGCGGAAAGACTGATCGCGCCGAGCGCGGCGAGGAGGATGCGCTTCATCGAAAGTCCTGTCTGGCACGCGACCGTCTCGCGCGGCGGGCCGATTGTGGCATGGGCGAACCGTGGGCCCGTCAATGCGGGGAGCGGCCGGGACTGCGGGTGTTGGGGGGGTTCAGTAATGGTGGGGCTGGGGGATGGTGTGGCCTTGGGGTGGCGAGGTCGGGGGACGTCGGGGCCGGACACCGGACCTCGGTGGTTCGCGGCATGCGGGTTCTTCGCCCGTCCTGCCCGGTGCAGCGCACCGGGCGTTCGCGAGGGCTGCGCGGCAGTGCCGCGCGAACAGCCCTCGCTCACCCCCTCGGGTGGTGTTTCGCGTGCAGGCGCTTGAGCTGCTCGCGTGCGACGAAGGTGTAGATCTGCGTGGTCGACAACGAACTATGGCCGAGCAGCATCTGCAGCGCGCGAAGGTCGGCGCCGCGGTTGAGCAAATGAGTGGCGAAGCTGTGGCGCAGGCCGTGTGGGCTGATCCGTGCCGGGTCAATTCCAGCGAGCACCGCGTAGCGTTTGACCAGCCCCCAGAACTGCTGCCGCGTCAGTGCTTCGCCGCGGACGCCGAGAAACAGCGGCGCCAACGCGCGGCCGGCCGCGAGCGCGGGGCGTGCTTCGGCCAGGTAGCGCTCGAGCCAGTGCTGGGCCTCTTCGCCCAGTGGGACCAGGCGCTCCTTGCTGCCCTTGCCGGTCACGCGCAGCACGCCCTGGCGCAGGTTGACCGCCGTTGCCGGCAGGTCGACGAGTTCGCTTACGCGCAGCCCCGACGCGTACATCAGTTCGAACATCGCGCGGTCGCGCAGACCCAGTGTGGCCTGTACATCGGGCGCGGCAAGCAGCGCATCGACCTCGCTTTCGGATAGCGCCTTCGGCAGTGATCGCGGCAGCCCGGGCGGTTCGAGCAGTGCGGTCGGGTCGTCGGCGCGCTCGCCGTGGCGCACGCAGGCGCCGAAGTACGCGCGCAGCGCCGAGAGCAGCCGCGCGTTGCTGCGCGGCGAATACCCCTCGCGCGTGCGCCACGCGAGGTAGTCGAAGAGCGCCGCGCGGTCGGCCCCGGCCAGCCCGCCGTCGCGGCCACCGCGCCACCGCGCGAAACCCTGCAGATCGCGGCGATAGCTGTCGAGACTTGCACGCGCCAGGCCCTGCTCGGCCCAGAGTCCATCGAGAAAACGGTCGATCGCCCGGGCATCGGCATCCGGCAGCGCAGGCAGCGCCATCGCCTGCTGGCGCCGGTCGGCGGCGGTACGGCGGCGGGCAGTCGGACCGGTCATCGCCCGAGCTTAGCGACTATGCTTTTGTGATGGCAGCGAACCCGATCACCGAACCTCCCGCTCCCCTGATCGGCTGGCGCCTGCTGGCACTGTTCTACGACCTGTGGCCTGTCGCTGCGGTCTGGATGGCAATCGCGGCGGCATTCCTGGTCGCGCACGGCAACCGCCCGCTTGCGGCGTTCAGCGCACTGCAGTGGCTGCTGTGGATCGCGTGCTGGGCGGCGACCGGCGCGTATGCGGTCATCAGCTGGCGTCGGGGCGGCCAGACGCTCGGCATGCGGCCCTGGCGCATCCGGGTGGTCGGCCGTGACGGCCAAGCCGCGGCGCTGCCGGCGCTACTCGTGCGGTTCGGTGCCGGCACGCTGTCACTGCTGCTCGCAGGTGCGGGGTTCTGGTGGGCATGGATCGATCGCGATCGGCTTACGTGGCACGACCGTGCGAGCGGGACGCGGATGATTCGCGAGCCGAAGCGGGCCGGCTGAGCGGCGGGGCTCCTTTTTTAGAAGCAGCGCGCGACACTGAACCTGGATGGTTCACCGCATGCGGGTGATTCGCCCGTCTTGCCCGGCGCAGCGCGCCGAGCGTTCGGCAGCGCGCGCGGCACCGGACTTCGGTGATTCACCACATGCGGGTGCTTCGCTCGTCCGGCCCTGCGCGTGACGCCGGGCGCTCGCGTACGCGCGATCGTCCACTGGACGATCGCAAGCAGCGTCCGCTCTCCCTGCCCGGCGCAGCGCGCCGGGCGTTCGGCAGCGCGCGCGGCAGTGCCGCGCAAGCGGCGCTGCCTCACCCACTCCGCTTTCGGAACAGGGCGGCAGAGACGGCGAGCATGATCAACGTCGGCAGCAGGTAGGCGATGCGGAAGTCGAACTTGAACACGCCCGCGAGCCGCACGAACTGCGTCTGCAGTAGCCAGAAGCCGAGCGCGAATACGATGCCGACGAACAGGCGCTTGCCGAGCCCACCGCTACGCAGCGTGCCGAATGCGAACGGCACCGCCGCCAGGCACAGCGCGAGCACGTTGAGTGCGTAGAACCAGCGGCCCCAGTAGTGCTCTTCGAATTCGCTCGCGTCGAGCGCGTTGCGCTTGCGGTACTCGATCGCGCGGCGCAGCTCACCGGCGGCGAGGTAGCGCGGCTTGTCGGTGCCCGCGGTCAATGCCGCGGCGTCCAGCTGCGAGGCCCACTGCTCCTGCGCGACCTGCGTGCGCGACACCGAATCGGCCTGGAACGTCGTGCGGGTGACATCCTTGAGCAGCCAGTTGCCAGGGCGGTGTTCGGCAACCTTTGCCACCGCCATCGACTCCAGCCTGCCGTCCTCGGCGAATTCGTACAGACGCACATCGCTGAGTTCGAGCCAGCGATCGGTGCCGTTGTCGCGCTCCTGCCCGCCCTGCGCATTGAGGATGACGTCACCCTCGCGTGCCCAGATGCCCGAGTACTGGGCGACGATCATGTTGTCCGACTTCGCCGACGCCTCCAGCGCATCGGCGTTGCGCTGCGCCCAGGGCGCGAGCGTCTCGCCGTTGATCACCATAAGCACGGTCAGCACGCCGATCGCGCCCGCCATCGCAAGGCCAACGCGCCGGCGCGAGACGCCTACCGCGCGCAGCGCGGTCAGCTCGGAACTCGCCGCGAGCTGACCCAGTCCCATCAGCGCGCCGATCACGGCCGCATACGGAAAGAGGTAATGCGCGCGTCGCGGTATGGTCAGTGCGATGTTCGCCATCGCCTGCACGATGCCGTAGCGGCCCTTGCCGACGTCCTTGAATTCGCCCAGGAAGCTCAGCACCACGTCCAGCCCGAGCAGCACGCCCCACACCAGCAGCACGGTGCCGAGCACGGCCTTGCCGACGTAGACGTCGTGGATCCGCGGCAGCAGCCTCATGCGCGGGCCACCTTCGGTGCACGCGAGCGGCGCAACCGGCCGTCACCGAAATACAGCCACAGCGCGAACGCGAGCAGCGGCACGACCAGCCACCACAGCCCGAGCGCGGACGGGGTCTTGCCGTCCTCGATCCAGCGCGTGCCCATCAGCATCAGGTTGGTCGCCACCAGGTATGCGAGAAAGCCCATCAGCACGCGTCCGTAGCGCGCCTGCCGCGGCGTGCTGCGTGCAAGCGGCACCGCCATCAGCGCGAACGCGAGCGCAAGTAGCGGCGGGGCGATGCGGCGATGAAGCTGCGCCTGGGCCTCCGGACGCGGATCGTCGAGCAGCGCCGGCGTGGTCATCAGCTCCGGATCAGTGGGATCGAAGCGCGACTCGCCGGCCGGCAGCTGCACTTCATTGCGCCGGTAGCGCATCAGGCGGAAATCCAGGCCTCCGTCGACCGGGCCTTCGACCTCGAAGCCGTTGATCAGCTGCAGGTAGCGGCGGCCGCTGTCGTCGACCTGCAGCTCGCCCTCGTTCGAGGTGACCACGTCGATCCGATCGCCACGCTGGCGGTAGATGAAGACGCGGTCGAAGCGGCTGCCATCGGCCGACATGCCGCCGACGAACGCGACGCCACCGTTGGACAGCGAAGTGAAGCGGCCGGGTTCTAGCCCGGAGGCAAGCATGTTGCGGTTCGCCTCGCTGATCATGCGCTTGGATACGGCCTCGGCCCATGGCCCAAGCCAGAGCGAGCTGGCCGCGACCAGCGCGATGACCGGCACCACGACCCACAGCAGCGGCCGCAGCAGCCGCGCCGGGCCGGCACCGATCGAAGCGATCACCGGCATCTCCGAATCGCGGTACAGACGGCCAACCGCAAGCATCAGCCCGATCATCAGTGCCAGCGGCAGGATGATCGGAAGCCAGTTCAGCAGCACGAGCCCGAGCTGCGAGAACATCATCCCGGCCGGGACGCGCCCGCGGGTGATGTCGGCCAGCACGTCGGTAAACACCCCGCCCAGCGAAACGACCAGCAGCACCACCAGCGCAGCGAAGGTGGACTGGGCGAACTCGCTCAGCAGGTAACGGTCAAGCTTGGGCATCAGCGGGGGCTGCTTTAGACTCGGGCGGTTCACGGTAGCGTCAACCGGCGTTGCGAACGCCGCGGGCCCGACGACGGCAGTCATGCCGGGGGCCGCGGGCAAGCGCCGGATTGTACGGAAATCCCCGATTGGGGACCCCCGCCCCCTTCTCTTGCCCGGAATCTGCTGGATGTCCCTCGAATTCGACCTGAACCGCGACGCCCCCCATGCTGTCGAAGCCGACTGCATCGTCGTCGGTGCGTTTTCCGACCAGTCGCTGACGCCTGCAGGCACGGCGCTCGACGAAGCCAGCGGCGGCCGCCTGCGTGCGCTGCTCACCCGCGGCGATGTCAGTGGCAAGGCCGGCAAGACCGCACTCGTGCACGATCTGCCGAACGTCCGCAGCCCGCGTGTGCTGGTGGTCGGCCTTGGCGAGACGTCCAAGTTCGGCGTGCCGCAGTACCTGAAGGCCGTCGGCGACGCGGCACGTGCGCTGAAGACCGGCCCGGTCACGCATGCACTGCTGACGCTGCCGGAAGTCGGCGTCGCCGGCCGCGATGCGGCCTGGGCGATCCGTCAGGCGGCCATCGCCTGCGATCACGCCTGCTACCGCTACACCGCGACGCTCGGCGAGCAGTCGCGCAACAAGAT
Organism: Lysobacter korlensis; assembly: GCF_042434515.1. Classification (NCBI taxonomy): domain Bacteria; kingdom Pseudomonadati; phylum Pseudomonadota; class Gammaproteobacteria; order Lysobacterales; family Lysobacteraceae; genus Lysobacter; species Lysobacter korlensis. The sequence continues at coordinate 767,228 of NZ_JBHLTG010000001.1, read as the reverse complement.
CGAACCGGGCCTGCGGCGCGTGAGCCTCAGCGGCTCGGACACCGCAGCGCTTGCGCAGGGCACGGCGATCGCCGCGGGCGTGAAGTTCGCCCGCGAGCTCGGCAACCTGCCGCCGAACATCTGCAACCCGGGCTACCTTGCGCAGCAGGCGCAGGAGTTCGCGGCGCGCTTCGACACCACCGAATGCGAAGTGCTCGATCGCGACCAGATGCAGGCGCTCGGCATGGGCTCGCTGCTCGCGGTCGCGCGCGGCTCGGCCAATCCGCCGCGGCTCATCGTGCTCAAGTACCGTGGCGCCGGCGATGCCAAGCCCTACGTGCTGGTCGGCAAGGGCATCACATTCGACAGCGGCGGCGTCAACCTCAAGACGCAGGGCGGCGTCGAGGAGATGAAGTACGACATGTGCGGTGCCGCGAACGTCATGGGCACGTTCGTCGCGGCGGTCGGCATGCGCCTGCCGATCAACCTGACCGTGATCGTGCCCGCCGTGGAAAACATGCTCGACGCCGATGCCTATCGCCCGTCCGACGTGCTCACCAGCATGTCCGGCAAGACGATCGAGGTCGGCAACACCGACGCCGAGGGCCGCCTGATCCTCTGCGATGCGCTGACCTATGCGCAGCGTTTCGAGCCGTCGGCAATCGTCGACGTGGCGACGCTGACCGGCGCATGCATGGTCGCGCTCGGCCGCTTCGCGGCGGGCCTGATGACCAAGCACGATGACCTGGCGAACGAGCTGCTGCAGGCCGGCGAGCACGTGTTCGACCGCGCGTGGCGCCTGCCGCTGTGGGACGAGTACCAGACCCAGCTCGAGTCCACGTTCGCCGACGTCTACAACATCGGCGGCCGCTGGGGCGGCGCAATCACGGCCGGCTGCTTTCTGGCGCGCTTCGCCGAAGGCCAGCGCTGGGCGCACCTGGACATCGCGGGCGTTGCCAACGACGAAGGCAAGCGCGGCATGGCCACCGGCCGTCCGGTCGGCCTGCTGTCGCAGTGGCTGATCGATCGCGCTGGCGCGTGACGCCCGATGCGGGCGCGACGGTGATCCTGCCGTCGTCGCCCGCCCATCCGCCCTGCCCGCCTGACCGCCGATGCCCCGCGCCGACTTCTACCTCATCACCACGCCGCGTTTCCGCGAGCAGCCGTTGCGGCTGGTCTGCGAGCTCGTGCGCAAGGCGCATGCCGCCGGGCTGCCGACGCTGATCCTCGCGCGCGACGACGCGCAGGCCGAGGCACTCGACGACCTGCTCTGGGACATGGGCGAGGACGCATACATCCCGCATCAGATCGCCGGGCTCGACGAGGACGAGGACGAGGCCGACGTCCTGATCGCCGGCCCGTCCGCGGATGCGCCGATGCGGCCGCTGGTGATCAACCTGCGCGACGCCGCGGTGCAGGGCAGCTTCGACCGCGTGCTCGAGGTGGTGCCGGCCGACGAGTCCGCCCGCGGGCCGCTGCGAGAGCGCTGGAAGCAGTACCAGGCGCGCGGGCTCGAGCTCAAGAAATACGATATGTAAGCGCTGCGGCACGGCGCCGGTCGTGCTTCGCGCCGGCTTCAACGCCAAACGCTTTCGCGTCGGCGCGCAGTACGCCTTGCGGAACGCGGACCTGCCCACCGCCGCGCCGCATTCGCGAACGCCGCGACGCCATCCCGAACCGGTGCAACGCAGCGATGCACCGGCCACGTATCAAACATCGATTTCCGGTTGCGCACCTCCATGACCACTGCCCTTTCGCCCAGCTACGACCCGACCCAGTTCGAGACCCGCCTGTACCAGCAGTGGGAGTCGAGCGGCGTATTCCAGCCGCGCGGCGAAGGCGAGCCGTACTGCATCCTGCTGCCGCCGCCGAACGTCACCGGCACGCTGCACATGGGTCATGCGTTCCAGCACACGCTGCAGGATGCGCTGATCCGCTACCACCGCATGCTCGGCCGGGACACCTTGTGGCAGATGGGCACCGACCACGCCGGCATCGCGACCGAGATGGTGGTCTCGCGCAATCTCGCACTCGAAGGCAACGGCGAGACGCGCGATTCGCTCGGCCGCGACGGCTTCATCGCGAAAGTCTGGGACTGGAAACAGAAATCCGGCGACACGATCGAGCGCCAGATGCGCCGGCTCGGCACGTCCGGCGACTGGACGCGCAGCGTGTTCACGATGGACCCGATGGCGGCCGACGCGGTGGCCGAGGCGTTCGTGAAACTGCATGAGCAGGGCCTGATCTACCGCGGCCAGCGCCTGGTGAACTGGGACCCGGTGCTGAAGACGGCGATCTCCGACCTGGAAGTCGTCAACGAGGAAGAAGACGGCTCGCTGTGGTCGATCAGCTACCCGTTGACCGATGGCAGCGGCTCGCTCGTGGTCGCGACCACGCGCCCGGAAACGATGCTCGGCGACACCGCGGTGATGGTGCACCCCGAAGACGAGCGCTACGCGCAGCTGATCGGTCGCACCGTCACCCTGCCGCTGACCGGTCGCGAGATCCCCGTGATTGCCGACGAATACGTCGACCGCGAGTTCGGCACCGGCGTGGTCAAGGTCACGCCCGCGCATGACTTCAATGACTACGCGGTCGGCCAGCGGCATTCGCTGCCGCTGATCAACATCTTCACGCTGGATGCGAAGGTGATCGACGGCGCGATGGCCGACGAGGCCGGCGTGCCGGCCGCCTACCGCGGCCTTGATCGCTCCGATGCACGCAAGGCGGTGCTCGCCGATCTGGAGGCTGCCGGCCTGCTGGTCGAGACCAAGCCGCACAAGCTGCAGGTGCCACGCGGCGACCGCACCGGCCAGGTGATCGAGCCGTATCTGACGGACCAGTGGTTCGTGAAGATGGACACGCTGGGCGCGCGAGGACTGGAGCTAGCCGAGAGCGGAGCCGTGAAGTTCGTGCCCGGCAACTGGATCAATACGTATCGCCACTGGATGGGAAACATCCAGGACTGGTGCATCAGCCGCCAGCTCTGGTGGGGCCACCGCATCCCGGCGTGGTACGACGAGGCCGGCCGCGTCTACGTCGGCCGCAACGAGGACGAAGTGCGCGCGGCGCATGGCCTCGGCAGCGATTTCGCGCTGAGGCAGGACAACGATGTGCTGGAAACGTGGTTCTCTTCGGCACTGTGGCCGTTCAGCACGATGGGCTGGCCGAATGCGGAGCTGATGCGCGAGCGCGGCTTCGAGCGCTACGTGCCGTCCAGCGTGCTGGTCACCGGCTTCGACATCATTTTCTTCTGGGTCGCCCGGATGATCATGATGACCGATCACTTCACCGGCGAAGTGCCGTTCAAGCACGTCTACATCACCGGCCTGGTGCGCGACGCGCAGGGCCAGAAGATGAGCAAGTCCAAGGGCAACATTCTTGATCCGCTGGACCTGATCGACGGCATTTCGCTGGAGGACCTGCTGGCCAAGCGCACCAGCGGCCTGATGCAGCCGAAGATGGCCGAGAAGATCGAGAAAGCCACGCGCAAGGAATTCCCGAACGGCATTCCCGCGTTCGGTGCCGACGCGCTGCGCTTCACGATCTGTGCGCTCGCCACGCACGGGCGCGATATCCGGTTCGACCTGGGTCGCGCCGAAGGCTACAAGAACTTCTGCAACAAGTTGTGGAACGCCACGCGCTTCGTGCTGATGAACACCGAAGGCGCGAGCTTCAGCGGCATGCCGCAGCCGAAGACCGATGCCGAGCGCTGGATCCTCGCGCAGCTCGCGCGCGTCGCGGCCGAGGCCGAACAGCATTTCGCCGACTACCGCTTCGACCTGCTCGCGCAGTCGCTGTACGAATTCGCCTGGAACAGCTTCTGCGACTGGTTCGTCGAACTCGCCAAGCCCGCGCTCAACGGCGACGACGCGCAGGCGGCCGACAGCACGCGGCACACGCTGCTGTACGTGCTGGAGCGCCTGCTTTCGCTGCTGCACCCGCTGGTGCCGTTCGTGACCGAGGAGCTGTGGCAGGCGGTGGCGCCGAAGCTCGGCATCGCGGAGTCGACGATCATGCTGCGGCCGTATCCGAGCGCAGCCGATCTCGATGTCGCCGAGTTCGGCGAAGCGACCGATGACGTCGAGTGGCTCAAGGACATGGTCTCGGCCCTGCGCCGCGTACGCAGCGAACTCAACGTGCCGCCGGCCAAGCTGGTCACGCTGCTGGTGGCGGGCGCTGGCGATGCCGAACGCATGCGCGTGCAGCGCTTCGAATCGCAGCTGCGCTTCCTCAACAAGCTCGAACGCATCGACCTGATCGAAAGCGCCGACGACGCACCGGCTTCGGCCGCGGCCGTGGTTGGCGAACTCAAATTGCTGGTGCCGCTGGAAGGCCTGGTCGATCTGGATGCCGAGCGCGCCCGCCTGGACAAAGAGCTCAAGCGCGTCGATGCGGAGATCGCCAAGTGCAATGGCAAGCTCTCGAGCGAAACGTTCGTGAGCAACGCGCCGCCGGCGGTGGTCGAGCAGGAACGCAAGCGCCTGGCCGACTGGAACGCGCAGCGTGAAGCACTGGCCGTGCAGCGCGAGAAGCTCTGATCGCCGTATCCGCGCGGCCGGCGTAATGGCGGGAGCGCAAGGCCGCCGCGCGTCGCGGCACGGCCCGGGCCTATTCCGGCGGCAGCAGCTCGATCGCCATCACCAGCGCGTCTTCGCGCCCGTTCGCGGCCGGGTAGTAGCGCGGGCGGCGGCCGATCTCATTGAAACCTTCGGAGTCGTAGAGCGCGATCGCGCCGTGGTTCGTCGGCCGCACTTCCAGAAACACCCGCTGCGCGCCACGTCCGCGCGCAAGCTGCAGGATCGAGCGCAGCAGCCGACGACCGTGCCCCCGGCCCTGGCGCTCCGGCGCCACGCAGACGTTCAGCACGTGGGCTTCGTCGGCGGCCAGGCTCAACAGGAAATAGCCGATGACCCGGTCGTCCTCGAGCAGCACCCACGACGGATAGTCGGCGCGCAGGCAGTCGCGGAAGATGCCGGCCGTCCACGGAAACGGATAGGCGCGGATCTCGATTTCGTAGACCGCGTCCAGGTCGTCCTCGCGCATCGGGCGCAGGGTGATGCCGGGCGCTGCGGCCTGTGCGAGCGCGTTCATCGCGTTGCCCCGCGATCAGCACTCCCGGCCGCTGTCTTCGCACGCAGTGCGCGCAATCGAGGCCACAGCGCACGCTTGGCAGCCGGGTCGGCCCGCAGTCGCGACAGTCCGCCATCGATCATCATCACCTCTGCCACCACGATCGCCTCGATGTCGCAACGTGCTGCACGCAGCAACGCCTGGATCAGCGGCGCGGCGGGGTCTATCTCGGTCTCGGCCGTCGGCGTTGGAGCCTGCGATGCGGGTTGCACCGCCGGTGCCTCACGCACGGCCGGAGCCGCCTGCGCCTGAAGCGTGAGCACGTCGAAGCCCATCGCCTGCAGCCACTCACGCTGCTGGGCATCCCACGGCGCGGTCATGGTTGCCCCTCGGCCGGCAGGCGCCGGGCGCGCCGGTAGATCGCATACATCGGCCCGGCCATCGCGTAGCCGCCGCAGATCGTCAGCAGCACGCCGGGCGGATAGATCGCAACGCCGACCAGCGCCGCGAGCGCGACGATGATTGCCAGGAACGGCACGCGGTCGTTGCGCGGGCCGCTGGCCTTGAAGCTGTAGTAACGCAGCCGGCTCACCATCAGCAGCGCGGCCACGACCGTCACCGCGAGCGCCGCGTAGCGCAGCTGCGAACCGTCCAGGCCGAAATCGACGCAGGTCCAGACGAAGCTCGCGACCAGTCCGGCCGCAGCGGGGCTCGCAAGCCCGATGAACCAGCGCTTGTCGACCTGGCCGACCTGCGAATTGAAGCGCGCCAGCCGCAGCGCCGCACAGCCGGCGTAGAGGAACGCGGCGATCCAGCCGATCTTGCCGGGAGTGACGCCGTCGAGCCGCATCGACGCGAGCGCCCAGTGGTACATGATCAGCGACGGGGCCAGGCCGAAGCTGATCAGGTCGGCGAGCGAGTCGTACTGCACGCCGAACTCGCTCTGGGTGTTCGTCAGGCGCGCGACGCGGCCGTCGAGGCCGTCGAGCAGCGCGGCGACGAACACCGCGATGCAGGCGTCGGCGAACCGGCCCTGGGTGGCCGCGATGATCGCGTAGTAGCCCGCGAACAGCCCGCCGGTCGTGAACAGATTCGGCAACAGGTAGATGCCGCGGCTGCGTGGCCGGCTCGCTGGAGGCGCGGGCATGTGCGTCGGGTCCATCTTTTCAAGTGTACTGCTTGCCCGGTGTGCGCCGGGGTGCTGCAATCGGGCCGATTTCCGCCCCCGGAGCCGTCATGAACCGCGTCCCCCGCCGCGCCCCGATCCGCCGCCTGTGCTGGCTCGCGGTCGGCCTGCTGCTCGCCCTGCCGGCTTCGGCCTCGAAGATCTACCAGTGGAAGGACGCCAAGGGCGTGACCCACTACACCGATCTTCCGCCGGATCAGAAACACACCACCCGCAAGCTCGGCGGCCAGCGCGAAACCCCCGCGGTGGCGGCCAAGCCGGTCGTCAATGCGAACTGCACGAACGCGCGCGGCAACCTCAAGGTGCTGCAGGGCAGCGGCCCGGTCGGCCTGGATGCCGACAAGGACGGCAAGCCCGACGGGGTCATGAGTCCCGAGCAGCGCGCGGCGCAGGTGCAGCTCGCGCAGGCGGCGATCAACGTGCATTGCGAAGCCTCTCCGATCAGCGCATCGGCGGCGAAGACCAGCTGAGCGATCACGCGGCGTCCGGACCCGGCGGTGTGAGCCACGGCCGATCCGGGCGCGCGGCGTTTCTGTAGCCACCGGCTTTTCGCTGGGGCGGGCACGCGTGGCGGCCTTCGCCTATACTTGGTAGTACGCGCGTAGGCGCCAGCCAACCGATGCTGACGGGTCCGCGTCCGCGGCCTCGCGTCCCCCTGGCGTGCACCTGCACGCCTGCATCTAGGCTCGGCTCGTACCTGATCGATGACCGGCTAGCGCCAACGGCAGTCCCGCAGCAGCGCAGTGCGACTGCCGTAGGCGCGCATCTATCCTTGGCCACGACACGCGCGACCACACATCCGCGCCGCGTTGTTCACGTTTCTTTGCCCGGTCGCGCTCCACCCTGCAATGGTCCCGACAGGCCAGTCGCGCACCGTGCCCAGTCGCTCCACTTCATTCCGACCCGCTGCCAGCGCAGCCTGCTGTCGCCCCGTGCGTGGGTCGGCGGGTGGCGCATGCCCGGTCCTCGGTGCGATCACATCGCCCGGCCGTCGCAATAACCGCAGTGCGGCACCTGCCGCCCGTGCCACCCGATCCCGTGGGCGCGTTGCGTGACGGCGGCGAGCCGCTTTCCAGCCTGCAGCGCCCCAGCATCTGCGGCCACGACACGCGGCGGTGCCGCCCGCGCAGCCGGCTGCCCGGTCCGTCGTCATAGCCAATGCTGTTCACACGCCGCGCTGCTGCTTGCGGCAGCCGCGGCGCTCGTACTCACCGCCTGTTCGAATCCCCAGTCGACACTCGCCCCGGCCGGCGTCGAAGCCGAGCGCGTCGCGCGCCTGTTCTGGGTGATGCTGGCCGGCGCGGTGGTGGTGTGGGTCGCCGTGGTCGGCGTCGCGCTGTACGCAACGCGCGCCGCGGCGGAGCGCCATGGGCCACGGGCGGCGCGCTGGCTGATCATCGGCGGTGGCGTGGTCACGCCCACCGTCGTCCTTGGCGCATTGCTGATCTATGGCCTGACGCTGATGCCGGCGCTGCGTGCGCCCGCCTCGCCGGGCTCCGTGCAGGTGGAAGTCTCAGGTGAGCAGTGGTGGTGGCGCGTGCGCTACCTGCCCCCGGGTGGCGAGGCGATCGAACTGGCGAATGAAATCCGCATCCCGGTCGGGCAGCGCACGCAGTTCCGGCTCGTGAGCCCCGACGTGATCCACTCGTTCTGGATCCCTTCGCTGGCCGGCAAGGTCGACATGATTCCGGGGCGCGTGAACACGCTCGTGATCGAGCCGCAGCGCACGGGCGTGTTCCGCGGCGCCTGCGCGGAGTTCTGCGGCGCGTCGCATGCGTACATGGAGTTCGTCGTCGTGGTGATGGAGCCCGACGCGTTCGAGCGCTGGCTGCGCCACCAGGCGATACCCGCCGCGCCGCCGCGCCTGCCGATCACGCAGCGCGGACAGCAGGCGTTCGCGAGCAATGGCTGCGGCGCCTGCCACACCGTGCGCGGCACGCCGGCCGATGGCGTGCTGGGCCCGGACCTGACCCACGTCGGCAGCCGCCTCAGCCTCGCAGCCGGCGTGCTGCCCAATACACCGCCCGCGTTCCGCCGCTGGGTCGCACGCACGCATGCGGTCAAGCCCGACGTGCTGATGCCGCCGTTCGGCATGCTGCCGGCGGACGAGGTCGACGCCCTCGCCGCCTATCTGGAGTCGTTGCAATGAGCGCGTCGCAGGACACGCCGGCGATCGCGCCGCTGCCACCCGAGCACGTGCGCCGCGGGCAGGAAGAGCGGCTGAGCCGCGCCTGGTACACGCCGAAGGGCTTTCGCTACTGGTCTGCGGTCAACAACAGCGAGGTCGGCCTCTGGTACACGTCGATGTCGTTCATCTTCTTCCTGTTCGCCGGCGTGCTCGCGCTTTTGATGCGCACGCAGCTGGCGGTGCCGGACAACGACTTCGTCAGCGCCGATACGTACAACCAGCTGTTCACGCTGCACGGCTCGATGATGATGTTCCTGTTCGCCGTGCCGATCTTCGAGGCGTTCTCGATCCTGATCCTGCCGCAGTTGCTCGGCGCGCGCGACCTGCCGTTCCCGCGCCTGTCCGCGTACGGGTTCTGGTGCTTCGTGATCGGCGGCGTATTCGTTGCCGGCTCGATCTTCTTCAACGCGGCGCCGAAGGGCGGCTGGTTCATGTACCCGCCGCTGACGATCGAATACCAGGACGGCTATGGCGCCGACATCTGGCTGCTGGGCCTCTCCTTCATCGAGGTGGCGTCGATCGCCGCGGCGGTCGAACTGATCGTCGGCGTGCTGAAGACGCGCCCGCCCGGCATGCGACTGAACCTCATGCCGCTGTACGCGTGGTACATCCTCGTCGTCGCGGTGATGATCCTGCTCGCGTTCCCGCCGCTGATCGCCGGGGACCTCATGTTCGAGCTGCAGCGCGGCTTCGACTGGCCGTTCTTCGATGCCGACCGCGGCGGCGACCCGCTGCTGTGGCAGCACCTGTTCTGGATCTTCGGTCACCCCGAGGTCTACATCATCTTCCTGCCCTCGATCGCGCTGGTCGCGATGATCGTGCCGACGTTCGCACGCAGGCCGGTGGTGGGCTACAGCTGGATCGTTCTGGCCGCGGTGGGCACCGGCTTCATCAGCTTCGGGCTGTGGGTGCACCACATGTTCACGACCGGGATGCCGAACATCTCGCTCGCGTTCTTCTCGGCCGCGTCCGAAGCCGTCGCGCTGCCGACCGGCGTGCAGATCTTCGCGCTGCTCGCGACGGTGCTGGCCGGCAAGGTCGTGCGATCGGTGCCGATGCTGTTCGTACTCGGTGCGCTCGCGATCTTCGTGATCGGCGGGCTGACCGGCGTGATGGTCGCGGTCGCGCCGTTCGACTTCCAGGCACACGACACCTACTTCATCGTCGCGCACCTGCATTACGTGCTGATCGGTGGAATGCTGTTTCCGGTGATCGCGGGGCTGTACTACTTCTTTCCGATGGTCTCGGGCCGGCAGATGTCGGAAAAGCCCGGCAAAGTCGCGTTCTGGCTGATGTTCGCCGGCTTCAACATCGCATTCCTGCCCATGCACCTCACCGGCCTGATCGGCATGCCGCGACGGGTGTTTACCTACACCGGCGGGCAGGGCCTGGACGTGCTGAACCTGATCTCCACGATCGGCGCATTCGTATTCGCGGCCGGCGTCGCGGTCGTCGCGTTCGATGCCGTGCGCAGCGCGCGCAAGCGCGAACTCTCGCCACGCAACCCGTGGCAGGCCGGCACGCTCGAGTGGCTGACCGAAATGCCGGCCAAGCCCTGGGGCGTGCGTTCGGTGCCGATCATCCGCGGGCGCTATCCGCTGTGGGACCAGCCGCAGCTGATGGAAGAGGTCGATACCGGGCGCTATTACCTGCCCGATGCGGCGGAGGAAAAGCGCGAGACGCTGATCACCTCCACGCTGGATGCCGAACCGCAGCAATGCCTGCGCGTACCGGGCCCGACGTTCGTGACGTTCTGGGCCGCGGTGTTCACCGGCGGGGCCTTCATCTTCCCGGTGTTCAAGATGTACGTCGCCGCCGGCATCAGTGCCGTGCTCGCGCTCGCAACGATCCTCGTGTGGCTGTGGACCGGCACCGCGCAGCAGCCGGAGAAGCCTGCAAAAGACGTTGGCCTCGACTTGACGCTGCCGCTGTACGCCTCGGGCCCGAAGTCGGTCGGCTGGTGGGCGATGTTCATCACGATGGTCGGCGACATGACGGCGTTTTCCAGCCTCGTGTTCGGCTACTTCTTCTTCTGGACGATCCACGATGATTTCCCGCCGGATCCGTCGGTCGGTCCCGGCGTGCTGTGGCCTTCGATTGCACTGGCATTGCTGCTCGCGTCCTGGCTGCTGACCTGGCTGGCGCGCGGCCTCAACCGGCGTGATGCGAAGGCCGGCTTCTACGCATCAACCACGCTCGCCGCGCTGCTCGCATTGACCGGCGGCGCGGCGTTGCTGGCCGGCCCGTGGCTGACGGGGCTCGACCCGACCGAGCATGCGTACCCGGCCACGGTCTGGGTGCTCGCAGGCTGGACGGCAGTGCATGCGGCCGCCGGCGTGATCATGCAGCTGTACTGCATCGCACGCCGCGCCGCCGGGCGCATGACCGCCGTGCACGACATCGACATCCATAACGTCACGCTGTACTGGCATTTCATTGCCGTCACCGCGCTGGTGACGGTGGCGGTAATCGCCGGTTTTCCGTTGCTCGCATGACGATGACCGAATCCGCCCACCACGACCCGAACCGCGAATCGCCCGACGAGCCCGGCCGCGCGCGCGCCGAGGCCGGGCTGCCGGAAAACCAGGGCACGCTGTGGATGCTGACCACCGGCCCGACGGTCTGGGCGCTGCACCTGCTCGCTTCGTACGTCACCGCTGCGGTGTGGTGCGCCAAGGCCTCGCGCGTCGCGCCACTGGGCACGGCGCGCTGGGTGATCGTGGGCTACACCGTCGTTGCGCTCGCGCTGATCGCGTTCTTCGGCTGGCGCGGGCTGCGGCAGCACCGCTGGGGTTCGGCAACAGCGCCACACGATGCGCCGACCGCAGCTGACCGGCACCGCTTCCTCGGCTTCTCGACGCTGCTGCTGTGCGGCCTGAGCTTCATTGCCGTCGTCTACCAGAGCTTCGCCGTGATGATCATCGGGAGCTGCCGGTGATGGCGGCGGTCGCGTTCGCGCCGCTGCCTCGCGCGCAGAAGCGCCAACGGCTGCTGCTGGCGCTCGGTGCGGCCGTACTCGGCGCCGCCTGGCTGGGGCCGCTGCCGCAGTGGTCGCAGCATCTGTTCACCGCACACATGGGCATGCACGTGTTGGTCGTCGCGGTTGCCGCGCCGCTGATCGCGATCGGCCTGGCTGGCGCGCGCATCGATCCGGTCCGCCGTGCGCCCGCATTGTTCGCGCCGGTGCCGACGTCGGTGCTCGAACTGGTGATCGTCTGGGCCTGGCACGCGCCCGCCCTGCACCATGCCGCACGCCAGAGCGCGCTGCTGCTGGTGGCCGAGCAGGCAAGCTTCCTGCTGGCCGGGCTGCTGGTCTGGCTGTCGGCGTTCGGCGGCGCGCACTCGCGCGACCGCGCAGCCGCCGGCGTCGGTGGCCTGCTGTTGACCTCGATGCACATGACCCTGCTCGGCGTGCTGCTGGCGGGCGCCTCGCGGCCGCTGTACGCGCACGGTGAGGCGGCGGCGATCGCCTCGCGGTTCGGCCTCACCGCACTGGAGGACCAGCAGCTCGGCGGCGTGCTGATGCTGGCCGTCGGCGGCACGGCCTACCTTGCCGGCGGGCTGGTGCTGCTGGCTGCGCTGCTGCGCGATCGACGCGGAGCGCCACGATGATCCGGCTGCTGCTCGGCGCGCTTGCCTACTGGCCACGTCGCGCGTGGCGATGCCTGACCGAGGACGGCTGGAAAGCCGCGGTCTGCCGCGTGCTTGGCATCGCGGTCGCGTTCGGCATCGGCGGCCTGCTGTTCATCGCATTGGGGCTGCCATCGATCGCCGCGAACCAGCCGCACTGGCCGGTCACGCGCGTCTTTCTCGAGATGGTGATGACCCACACGGTGCGCATGCGCACGCTCGGCAAGAACGTGCCGCCGCTCGACGAGCCCGCGCTCGTACTTAAAGGCGCCGGCCATTACGCAACCGGTTGCGCGCCCTGCCACGGCGCACCGGGGCAGCCGCGTTCGCTGATCGCGCGGCAGATGCTGCCGACGCCGCCGCTACTCGAAAAGGACGTGCAGAACCTCGACCCCGCCGCGATGTTCTGGATCGTCAAACACGGCCTGAAGTACACCGCGATGCCAGCCTGGCCCGCGCCAAAGCGCGAGGACGAGGTCTGGGCGATGGTCGCGTTCCTGAAGCAGCTGCCCGAACTCGATCCGGTCGAGTACCGCCGGCTCGCGTACGGCGATGCCACGCCCGAAGCGGGCATCGGTCGCGACGGCGCGTTCCTCAGCACACTCGCGATGCCGCCGCAGACCACGCTCGACAACTGCGCGCGCTGCCATGGCGATGACGGGCTCGGACGCGGGACCGGTGCGTTTCCGAAGCTCGCCGGCCAACGCGAGGCCTATCTGTACGCAAGCCTGCAGGCATTCGCACGCGGCGAGCGCCACAGCGGCGTGATGCAGCCGATCGCGGCCGGGCTCAGCGACGCGCAGATGCGCGCCCTGGCCCGGCATTACGCGTCGCTTGCGAACACCGGCATAGGCCCTGTCGTCGGGGCAGCGAAACTTCGCACCGTGGCGGATCCGGCGGCGATCGCGCGCGGCCGCACGATTGCGACCGATGGCATCGGCGAGCGCCGCATCCCCGCCTGCCGGCACTGCCACGGCCCCGGCGCGGTCGCGCGAAATTCGGTCTACCCCGACCTGGCCGGGCAGTACGCGGATTACCTCGCGCTTCAGCTGGAGCTGTTCCAGCAAGGCCATCGCGGCGGCACCGCGTACGCGCCGATCATGCACATCACCGCCGCGACGCTGAGCGCCGACGAGATCGACGCACTCGCCGCGTATTACGCCAGCGCGCCGAGCCAGCCGCCCGCAGCGCCATAACCGCCGCTCCGCTGCAGCGCCCGAGCCGGCACATCCGGCCGCGCATGGCAAAATGCCCGCCTCGTCCGCTTGAAGCCCGCCGATGCGCCTGTCGCAGTTCCACCTCCGCACCAGCAAGGAAACCCCCGCCGATGCCGAGATCGTCAGCCACCGGCTGATGCTCAAGGCCGGCATGATCCGCAAGCTCGCCGCCGGCATCTACACCTGGTCGCCGCTGGGCCTGCGCGTGCTGCGCAAGGTCGAGCGCATCGTGCGCGAGGAAATGAATGCCGCCGGCGCGATCGAGCTGCTGATGCCGTCGGTGCAGCCACGCGAACTGTGGGAAGAAACCGGCCGCTGGGAGCGCTTCGGCGGCCAGCTTCTGAAGATCAAGGACCGCAAGGACGCCGAATACGCGTATGGCCCCACGCACGAGGAAGTCATTACCGACTTCGCACGCGCGGAGCTGGCCAGCTACAAGCAGCTGCCGGTCACCTATTACCAGATCCAGACGAAATTCCGCGACGAAATCCGCCCGCGCTTCGGCGTGATGCGTGCGCGCGAGTTCCTGATGAAGGACGCGTATTCGTTCCACCTCACCGACGAGGACCTGGCGCGCGAATACCGCAATATGTACGACACCTATGGCCGCATATTCACGCGGCTGGGGCTGAAGTTCCGCGCGGTATTCGCCGACACCGGCGCGATCGGCGGCAGCGCCAGCCATGAATTCCACGTGCTCGCCGATTCGGGCGAGGACGCAATCGCGTTCTCCAGCCATACCGAATACGCCGCGAACGTCGAGCTCGCCGAAGCGCTCGCGCCGGGCGAGCGTCCCGCCGCGACCGAATCGATGCGCCGCGTCGAGACCCCGACCCAGAAGACCTGCGAGGACGTCGCCGCACTGCTCGGCATCGACCTGTCGCGCACGGTCAAGTCGATCGCACTGATGGGCGTGGACGCGGAAAACAACCCGCAGTTCGTGCTCGCGCTCGTGCGCGGCGACCATGTTGCCAACGAGATCAAACTCGCCAAGCTGCCGGGGCTGGCCGAATACCGGCTCGCGAACGAGGCGGAAATTGCCGAGCACCTCGGCAGCGAGCCGGGCTTTCTGGGCCCGGTCAACTCCGCGCGCCCGATCCAGATCGTCGCCGACCGCGCCGTCGCGTCCATGGCGGATTTCGTGGTCGGCGCGAACGAGGCGGGTTATCACCTCGCCGGCGTCAACTGGGGCCGCGACCTGCCCGAGCCGGTGCTGGTCGCCGATATCCGCAACGTCGTCGAAGGCGATGCCTCGCCCGATGGCCACGGCACGCTGTCGATCGCGCGCGGCATCGAAGTTGGCCATGTATTCCAGCTCGGTCGCAAATATGCGCAGGCGATGGGCTGCACGGTGCTGGACGAAACCGGCAAGGCGGCGACGCCGGCGATGGGCTGCTACGGCATCGGCGTATCGCGCATTGTGGCCGCGGCGATCGAGCAGAATCACGATGCGAGCGGCATCCTCTGGCCTGAATCGATGGCGCCGTGGCAGGCGATGGTCTGCGTGATCAACCCGAAAAACGATGCAGCCGTGGCCGAAGCCGCGCAGGCGCTGTATGCCGAGCTCAGCGCGGCCGGCATCGAGACCGCGCTCGACGACCGCGGGCTGCGTCCCGGCGCGATGTTTGCAGATATCGAGCTGATCGGAATTCCGCACCGCATCGTCGTGTCCGAGCGCGGCCTGGCGGCCGGCACGTACGAATACCGTCACCGTGCGGCCGCCGAATCGGAAAACCTCTCCCGCGCCGATGTGGTGGCGCGGCTGGGCGCGGCTAAATCCGCCATTTTGCCCGCCGCATAAACATCAGCTGCACGGCGACTTTCTCCGGGATTATTGCAATCGTTTACAGCCACGCGGCGGGCCGATTACCATGGCCCGACTGCGCCGCGTGGCGCCCGAATTCGCCTTACCCCGGAGATTTTGATGGCAATCGACATCAACAGCCTGTCCGCGAAAGAACTCGACGCGCTGATCAACCAAGCCAAGAAGCGCCGCACGACGTTGGCCAAGCGCAAGCCGATCGCCACGGTCCGTAACAAGCTGACCCAGCTCGCGCGCGCAGAGGGTTATTCGATCCAGGAACTGTTCGGCGGCAGCGCCAAGACCCAGGGCGAGCGCGCACCGCGTGGTAGCAAGGCCGCCACGAAGAAGGCCGGCAAGAGCACCGGCAAGGTCGCCCCGAAATACCGCAACCCCGATAACCCGGCTGAAACCTGGACCGGCCGCGGCAAGCAGCCGCGCTGGCTGGCCGCATATACCAGCCAGGGGCGTAGCGCGGACGAATTCCTGATCCAGTAAATCCGCCACCACGGGTCCGAAACGCCGGCATGCGCCGGCGTTTTGGGTTTTGGGCTCCGTAACATTGACGTCGGTCCGGGCTGACCCGTTACCCACATCGCTGCTTGCCAACCGACGGGACTGCGCCGCGTCTATTTCCAGTCCAACACCACCATCGCGGCCGCTCGCTCCGGCCGGCCGCGTCCGGTGCCGGGCTGACGAGATAACGCATGCCGTTGAGTTCGAGCGCGGGCGGGTCGAAAGGACGTTCGGTACAGGTCGCCGACCATGGCCGCGCAAATGGCGCTTCAGCACCCAGCGGAAGAAGCGGTCGACGGTGTCCGAGTGGTCAGCGCGAGGTCGAAATCGAACACGACCTTTGCACGCGCTATAGCTGGAGACGCTACAGGTTGCGCCGCGACGGGAGCAGCAAGTTGCCGAACAGCAGACCCGCCACGAGCGCCAGCAGGATATTCAGCACGGTCAGCAGCGCTTCCTGGCCCGCGTTGACGTCCTGCTGCTGGATCAGGCTCAGCAGGCCGCGCAGGCTCGCGCTGCCGGGCACGAGCATGATGATGCCGGGCACGCGGATGATCGCGCCGGGCCGGTTCCACCAGCGCGCGTAGGCATTGCCGATCGCGGTCATCACAAGCGCGGCGAGAAACACGCCGGCCGGGCTGCCGAACGCCAGCCCGCCCATGCGCGAGATCAGATAACCACCCGCCGCGGCCGCCATCACCTTCGGATAATCGCGTCGATCGGCGCGGAACAGCACCGCGAACGCATACGCCGCAAGCGCCAGTGCGACCCATTCCATCCAAGCCGGCTGCGTCCGCGATGCTCTGATCTGCGGCTCCAGCCCGATCAGTTGCGCGAGGTACAACCCGAGCAGCGTGCCGACCGCGAGCTGCATCACCGTCGTCACTGCGCCGGCAAAACGCGCGGTGCCCGACACCAGGTGCTGGCTCGTCAGCTCGTTGACCGCATTCGTCAGCGACAGGCCCGGCAACAGCACGATCAGTGACGCGATGATCACGGTGTTCTGGTTCAGCGGTGCCACAAAGCTTGCGACCAGCACCGCCACCAGCGCGGCCAGCGTCGCTGAAATCGCGTCGAGCCCCTCCTTCAGACGCGGCCTGAAATCCGACAGCTGCACCAGCAGGCCGATCGCGAGGCCATTGAACGCCGCGACGCCAATGTCCAGCCATGGCAGCCGCAGCAATGCCGCAACCGCGGCCGCCGCCAGCCCGAAGCCGAACACCTGCATCGCGCGTGCGCGCGGGCCGGGCGGCCGGTCGAGCGCGTTCATCGCCGCCAGCGCGCTTGCGATGTCGAGCCGGCCGGTAAGCACCTCTTCGGCAATGCGGTCGGTCTCGCTGAGGCGGTAGAGGTCGTTCTCGCCGGGCGGCAGACGCACCACGCGCGTGGTATCGGCCTCGCCGAGCGGGCGCTGCGGATCGCTGAAGGTCAGGATCATGCCGGTCGGGTTCGTCCACGGCTGGCATTCGACGCGCAGCTTCTGAGCGACCGCGGAAATCGCGCCCTCCAAGCGCTGCGCCGTCGTGCCGTACGCGTGCAGACGGCGGGCGAGCTCGATGATGAAACGGATGCGCTCGGCATAGGTTGCCGAACTCAAGGGCGCGGGTGTTGGCATCGCTCAAGCATGGCATGGGACCGTGACCGTCCGTCTCGGTACGGCGTCTCGGCACTGCACTGCCATCGTGGCGTCCGGCCGGCTTGACCGGGCCTTCTACGCGAGCCTGTATGCTCCGGCCATCGCCGTCCACCGAGTCCGATGACCGCTCCCGTCGCGCAACCGCCGCAGACCCACGCCGATGACCGCGACCCGTCGCGCCTGCGGCTGTCCGGCGAATGGACGCTCGAACACGCGGTGGTGCTCGGCCAGCGGCTCGAGCAGGCGCCGGAAGACGTGCGCGTCGTCGACGCCTGTGATGTCGCGCGACTGGACTCGGTCGCCGTGCTGCAACTGATGCGTTTCGCGCACCGGCGCGGGCTGGATTTCGAAAGCTTCCGCTTCGACGAGCAGCACCGCACGCTGGTCAGCGCGATCGAGGATGTCGCCGACGACCGCCCGCGACCGCCACGCGAATACGGCGTTGCCGCTGCGCTCGGCCGGCTTGGCTTCGCGGTCGCGGACAACTGGAAAGAATTCCTCGCGCTGATCGGTTTTTTCGGCGAGTTCCTGGTCAAGCTTGCGCGCACCGTGCGCGAACCGACCCGGTTCCGGATGACCGCCACCGTGCACCACATGGAGCAGGTCGGCCTCGATGCGGCGCCGCTGGTCGCGCTGCTGTGCTACCTCGTTGGTGCGGTGGTCGCATTCCTGGGCGCGACCATCCTTGCCGACTTTGGTGCGCAGATCTACGTGGTGGAACTCGTGAACGTCGCGTTCCTGCGCGAGTTCGCAGTGCTGCTGACCTCGATCATCCTCGCCGGCCGCACCGCGAGCGCGTTCACCGCGCAGATCGGCGCAATGGTCAGCCGCGAGGAGGTCGACGCGATCCGAACGCTCGGCATGGACCCGGTCGACCTGCTGGTGATCCCGCGCGTGCTCGCGCTGGTGGTCATGCTGCCGCTGCTGACCTTCATCGGCATGATCGCCGGCCTGCTCGGCGGCCTGACCGTCGGCGCGTACGGGCTGGACATTCCGCCACAGCAGTACGTTGCGCGCATGCACGAAACCATGGAACTCGAGAACGTCATCGTAGGCCTGGTGAAGGCGCCCGTATTCGCGCTGGTGATCAGTCTGATCGGCTGCCTTGAAGGCCTGCAGGTCGAGGGCACGGCGCAGTCGGTCGGCGAACGCACCACGTCCTCGGTGGTGCAGGCGATCTCGCTGGTAATCATCCTCGACGCGTTCTTCGCGATCTGGTTCACCGAGGTCGGCTTCTGATGTCCGCGCCCGATCCGACCCCGGCAACGAAACCGTCGCATGAAGAGCCGATCATCCGCGTGCGCGGTCTCCTGAACCGGTTCGGCGCGCAGGTCGTACACGAAGGGCTGGACCTCGACGTGCGGCGCGGGGAAATCATCGGCGTCGTCGGTGGCTCGGGCACCGGTAAATCGGTGCTGATGCGCTCGATCCTTGGCTTGCGCAAGCCGGACGAGGGCGAGATCGAAGTGCTCGGCATCGATGCACGCAGTACCGATCCCGAGCTTCGCAAATGCATCGAACGCAACACCGGCGTGCTGTTCCAGGACGGCGCGCTGTTCTCGTCGTTGACCGTCGGCGAGAACGTGCAGGTACCGCTGCGCGAGTACCACCGCGAGCTGTCCGATTCGCTGCATTACGAGCTGGCCCTGCTGAAGGTGAAACTGGCCGGATTGCCGGCGGACTCGCTCAACAAGCTGCCTTCGCAGCTCTCGGGCGGCATGCGCAAGCGCGCCGGGCTCGCGCGTGCGCTGGCGCTCGATCCGCCGCTGCTGTTTCTCGACGAACCCACCGCCGGGCTCGACCCGATCGGCGCGGCCGCGTTCGACCGGCTGATCCTCACGCTGCAGCAGGCGCTCGGGCTCACGGTGTTCCTGATCACACACGACCTCGACACGCTTTACGCTATCTGTGACCGCATTGCCGTGCTCGCCGACCGCCGGGTTATCGCCTGTGCCCCGCGCGAGGAGGTCGAGGCACTGGACCATCCATGGGTGCAGGAGTATTTCCATGGCCCCCGGGCGCGCGCGGCGCGCGATGCCCGCCAACGGGAGTAGCTGATGGAAACCAAGGCCAACTACGTCCTGATCGGCGCGTTCACCCTGCTCGCTTCCATCGCGTTGCTGCTGTTCGCGCTGTGGGCCGCGAAGTATTCGTCGGAAAAGAGCTGGCAGACCTACACGGTCGTGTTCGACGAGCCGGTGACCGGCCTGTCCGAAGGCAGCCTCGTGCAGTACAACGGTATCGCGGTCGGCACGATCAGCGAGCTCAAGCTCTCACCGCGCGATCCGCGTCGCGTGCTCGCGAAGCTGCGCGTGCAGGACGACGCGCCGGTCAAGGCCGATACGCGCGCGAAGATGTCGATGAGCGGCATCACCGGCTCGCCTTTCATCCAGCTCACCGGCGGCAGCCCGGCCAGCCCGAGGCTGGACGCGGTCGACACGCGCGAGTCGCCGATCATCCGCACCGAAGCCTCGGCGCTGCAGAACATTGCCGACACCGCGAACCGCCTGGTCGCACGCCTGGATGAGCTGCTGAGCGCGGAGAACGTCGCGCGCGTGACCAATACGCTCGAGAACATCGAAACGATGACCGAAACGGTGGCCGAGCAGCGCGAAGACCTGCGCGCGGTCATCATCAACACGCGCCAGGCCACTGCGCAGCTCGAAGCGACCGCGACGAACGCGAACGAGGTCGTCAAGGAGTTCGACCGCGAGTTCGTCGATGAGCTGCCCGCGCTGGTCGTCAAGCTCGATCGCACCCTGACGCGACTGGAAGCGACCGCAGAAGGCGCCCAGACGATCGTCGAGGAAAACCGCGCACCGATCCGGACATTCACCCGCGATGGGCTGGCCCAGGTCGGTCCAACGCTGAGCGAGCTGCGCGTGCTGATCCGCGACCTGCGCCGCGTCAGCGACGGCCTCGACGGCGGTGCGGCCGACTACCTGCTCGGCCGCGACGGCCCGAAGGAGTTCGAACCGAAATGACTCGTCCCGCCTTCCGTGCCCCGCTGATCCTCGCGGCGATGTGCGCCTCGCTGCTCGCCGTCACCGGTTGCTCGTCGTTGCTCGACGGAGGGGAAGCGCCCTCGATCTATGCGCCCGCCCCGGCCATCCAACCCGACCCGTCGTGGCCGTCGGTGCCGTGGCAGCTCGTCGTCTCAGCCAATAGTGCCGCCAGCGTCACCGACAGCCAGCGCATCGCCGTTCGCCCGGTGCCGAACGAGCTGCAGGTCTATAAGGGTGCAAGCTGGGCCCGACGGCCGACCGAGATGCTCGAGGACGCGCTGATGCGCACGCTCGAGGACTCGGGAAAGATCGGCGCGGTCGCGCGGCCGGGTACCGGCATCAACGCCGACTACCGGCTCGTGCTCGATCTGCGCCGGTTCGAGTCCGACTACCGCGGCGACGCCGTCCCGGCCGCAGTCGTCGAGGTCAACGCGAAACTGCTGCACGCAACCGACGACCGCGTCGTCGCGTCGCGCACATTCATGCAGGCGGAGCCGGCCGCGGGCACCGCGGTGCCGCAGGCGGTCAGTGCATTCGAGCAATCGCTTGCGCAGGTCAGCCGTGAGCTCGCAGGTTGGGTGTTGACTTCCGGGCAGGCGCACCACCAGCAGCAGTCGCGCTAGCCCGTCCTGCGGGCCGCGCGGAGTCGCACGGCCTCGACATGGCGGAAGGTGAGATTCAGGCGCTCACCCACCGTGCGTGCGGTGCGAGGCAGCGCATGGCGGTAATGCCGCTGCGTCTGTCCGGCCATCACCAGCAGACTGCCATGGGGCAGTTCGAGCGCGAGACGGCGATCGGCATCAGTGCGGTGCTTGAGCACGAACCGCCTCGTCGCCCCCAGGCTCAGCGACGCGATCACGGGCGTCTCGCCGAGTTCGCGCTCATCGTCGCTGTGCCAACCCATTGCATCGCTGCCGCCGCGATAGAGGTTCGCAAGCACGCTGTTGAACCCGATGCCGAGTTCGCGCTCCAGGCGCATGCGTAGCGGCTGCAGTGCGTCGGGCCACGGCCTGGGTTCGAACCGCGTGCCCGAGTACCGGTAGCTCGCCTGGGGATCGCCGATCCAGCAACTCAGGCGCGGCGCCGGGTGCTCGCGACCGAATAGACGGATCCGATGCACCTCCCACGGTATCGTCCCGCGCAGCAAGGCCAGCAGCGCGTCGGCCTCGTCGGCCGGCAGCCAGCGCGCATCGAACGCGAGGTCGGCCCCGGGCAGCGGCAGCGGTGTCAGCGGCATGCAGCGACGCTAGCACGCCGCGATTTGGCGCAGCCCCGCAAACCCGCGACAATTCACGGTCCAGGCAACACGTATCCGGAGCAACAGCATGAGCGAGTCCAGCGCCCCCGAGGTCGAACGCGATGTCATGGAATACGACGTCGTCACCGTCGGCGCGGGTCCGGCCGGGCTGTCGTTCGCGATCCGCCTCAAGCAGCTGAACCCCGAGATCTCGGTCTGCGTGATCGAAAAAGCCTCGACGATCGGCGCGCACATCCTGTCCGGCGCGGTGATCGAGACGGGGCCGCTCGACGCATTGCTGCCGAACTGGCGCGACAACCCGCCGCCGATCTGCATCCCGGCGACCGAGGACGAGTTCTGGCTGCTGAGCCCCGACGGCGGTCGCAAGCTCCCCGTTCCGCCCGGCATGAACAACCACGGCAACGTGATCGTCAGCCTCGGCGCGATGTGCGCCTGGCTCGCGCCGCAGGCCGAGGCCCTCGGCGTCGAGATCTACCCGGGCTTCGCCGCCAGCGAGACGCTGCATGACGAATCCGGTGCGGTCATCGGGGTACGCATCGGCGACATGGGCGTGGCGAAGGACGGTTCGCACAAGCCCGGCTACACGGCCGGCATCGACATCCGCGCCAAGGTCACCGTGCTCGCCGAAGGTGCGCGGGGGCATCTGACCAAGCGCCTGATCCGCCAATTCAAGCTCGACGAAGGCCACGACCCGCAGACGTTCTCGATCGGCATCAAAGAGCTATGGCAGGTACCCGAGGACCGCGTCACCCCCGGCAAGATCGTGCACACGCTCGGTTGGCCGGCCGACACCGCCACCTACGGCGGCAGCTTCCTCTACCACCTCGACAAGGGACGCATCGCGCTCGGCTATGTCAGCGGACTCGATTACAAGGACCCGGAATACCGGCCGTGGGAAGCGTTCCAGCAGTGGAAGAACCACCCGATGGTCAAGCCGCTGCTCGAAGGCGGCAACATCGTGTCCGCCGGCGCACGCGCGATTGTCACCGGCGGTTGGCAGTCGCTGCCGACCTGCGAAATGCCTGGCGCGATCCTGATCGGCGACACCGCCGGCCTGCTCAATGTGCCCAAGATCAAGGGCACCCACCAGGCGTTCCGCTCAGGGATGCTCGCCGCCGAGCACCTCGCGGCGTCGCAGCTGTCGCCGAGCGGATTCGACGCGAAGTTGCGCGCCTCCGAGGCAATGGCCGAGCTCTACAAGGTCCGCAACGTCAAGCCCGGCTTCAAGAAAGGTATGTGGTTCGGCCTGCTCAACGCCGGCTGGGAAACCGCTACGAACGGCCGCTCGCCCTGGACCTGGCGCAACAAGCCCGACTGGTGCCAGATGGAAAAACTGGCCGAGTACGAGTCGCCCGACCGCCACTACACCGACCGCACCCTCGCCCCCCGCGACCGCCTTGCCGGCGTTTACTTCGCCGCTACCGAGCACGACGAGGACCAGCCGGTCCACCTGCACGTGCTCGACACCTCGATCTGCGTCGAGCGCTGCACCGTCGAATACGGCAACCCGTGCACCCGCTTCTGTCCCGCCGGCGTCTACGAGATCGTCGAAGACGCCGAGGCCGGCAAGCGCCTGCAGATCAACGCCGCGAATTGCGTGCACTGCAAGACGTGTGACATCAAAGATCCATACGAGATCATTAACTGGGTGACGCCGGAGGGCGGATCGGGGCCGAATTACCAGAATCTCTGACCGGCCTGATCTACGTCATAGCGCCTTACGGTCGTGCATCTACGGCTGGCTTCAGACTTTCTTGTGAAAATCGCGCTTCGGCCGGACCCGCTTAATCGATGTCAGCGCGCTGCTGGGCTGCCACACCGCATCGAGAGCAAACCCTTTCCGCATCCGCAGTTCAAACCAGGGATGTAGATTGCATTAGGACAGTTACGGCGCGCGGCCAAGTCATAAGCTCTGCTCAGCAAGCCGACCAGCAACTCGTTCAATGCCGCATAAGGGCAAAAAGCAACGAGCCTGGGATCGCCAATCAGCCCGCCAGGCGCGGCCTGTCTCGTCACATCTGACTAAATTCTTCGAGCTTCGATCACTATTCGCTGTAAACCGCCGCCATCACGCTTGGCGCCGACTTCTGCCCCACCGACCAACCCGCCAAACTGGATTCCGCCCATGGGCTTTTTCAATCGCTACGCGCGTTTCCTCGACACCAGCAGGACCAGTCCGTATCCCCATCGATTGAACGGCCGACACACCGCGATAATTGAACGAAACAGGGCACTACTAGCCGGCAAGCGGGTTCTCGATATTGCCAGTCACGACGGACGCTGGTCGTTTGCGGCACTCGAAGCAGGTGCTGCGCATGTCACGGGCGTCGAGCCACGCGCGGAACTGATCGAGAACGCGCGCCAAACACTTTCCCATTACGGTGTGGCGGACAACCGGGCATCGTTCTTTCAGGCAGACGTATTCGACTATCTCCAAGGTCCGCAGTTCGACGTCGTGCTCTGCCTCGGCTTCTTCTATCACACCCTCCGACATGCCGAGCTGTTGGATCTAATCGAGCGGACAGGCGCCCGATTTGTGGTCATCGACACGGAAATATGCCCTGACAGCGGGGGTCAAACAGCCGCGCAGGGCAACGACCCCCGGGCAGTGTTCGGTAACCCGAACCAGATCCAGATGTTCCGCGAGCCGGTCGCCGACCAGCAAATGGCTTGGGTCGACTCGCTGACAAGAAGTGGGCAGACCTTGGTAGGCAGGCCCAGCCGGGGCGCCATTGAGTACATGGCACATCACTTCGGTTACAGCTGCTCGCGGTACGAGTGGCCCAAGCATTTCGACCAGAAGCCGGAGCATTCGGAATGGATGGTCGACTACCGAGAAGGATGGCGGGAAACGTTTTATCTGGAAAAGTAAGCACTCTGTCGAGCGCCCGAGATCAGCTGGGCGTCAGCGTGGTCTTGGCGTGCAATCCTGAGCCTTTCACTGGCTTACGAGATATCTTGAACCCGAGAGCCCAACGATGACCTGCCGCGCCATTGGGCAGACCCCTCGGCGGTAGCATTTGCCGGTAGAGACGCTAACGGCGCCGGGCAATCTGCAGGTGTATGCGACCGCCACGGGCCAAATGCTTCGTGACCGCAGATTCAACGCTCTGCACGCCCCCTCCAAGGTCTGACGGGAGCAGCCCGCCCCGCAGTGCTGCAATGAGGGGGTTAGTGCGCCGTCGACTGCGCGAGAGCCGACAGCAGCACCGATACGATAGGCATTGTTCTGTTGCGCTACACGGACAGCCCTATCAGCATCAACCGAGCGCAACACCGGTCTTCTGCCGCAGCTCATCCATTTCGACCCCCGGCGCCAGCTCGACCACTTTGAGCCCGTCCGCGGTCACGTCCATCACCGCCAGTTCGGTGATGATGCGGTTCACCACGCCCACGCCGGTCAGCGGCAGCGTGCATTCGGGCACGATCTTGTGCTCACCGTTCTTCGCGGTGTGCTCCATCAGCACGACCACGCGCTTGACGCCGGCGACCAGGTCCATCGCCCCACCCATGCCCTTGACCATCTTGCCGGGCACCATCCAGTTCGCGAGGTCGCCCTTATCGGTGACCTGCATCGCGCCGAGGATCGCCAGGTCGATATGGCCGCCGCGGATCATCGCGAACGAGTCATGGCTGCCGAAATAGCTGGCGCCGGCACGCGCGGTGACGGTCTGCTTGCCGGCGTTGATGAGGTCGGCGTCGACCTCGTCCTCGGTCGGAAACGGGCCGATGCCGAGCAGGCCGTTCTCGCTCTGCAGCCATACGTCCATTCCCTCGGGAATGAAGTTGGCCACGAGCGTCGGCAGGCCGATGCCGAGATTGACGTAGGCGCCGTCGGTGAGTTCGCGGGCGGCGCGCTGCGCCATCTGGTCACGGGTCCAGGGCATGGTTCGGTCTCCTCAGGCGGCGCGCACGGTGCGCTGTTCGATGCGCTTTTCAGGCGTCGGGTTGTGGACGATTCGGTCGACGTAGATGCCGGGCAGGTGCACGTGGTCCGGGTCGATCGCGCCGACCTCGACGATCTCCTCGACTTCGGCGATGCAGACCTTTCCGGCCATCGCGCAGGCCGGGTTGAAGTTGCGCGCGGTCTTGCGGAACACGAGGTTGCCGGCCTTGTCGGCCTTCCACGCCTTGACCAGCGACACGTCGGCGCGCAGTGCGGTTTCCATCACGTACATCTGGCCGTCGAACTCGCGCGTCTCCTTGCCTTCCGCGACGATCGTGCCGTAGCCGGTGCGCGTGAAGAACGCCGGGATGCCTGCACCGCCGGCGCGAAGGCGCTCGGCCAGCGTGCCCTGCGGGTTGAATTCGAGCTCGAGCTCGCCGGCGAGATACTGGCGCTCGAACTCTTTGTTCTCGCCGACGTACGACGAAATCATCTTGCGGATCTGCCGCGTCGAAAGCAGCAGGCCGAGGCCGAAACCGTCGACGCCGGCATTGTTCGAGATTGCGGTCAGGCCCTTGGCGCCCGAATCGCGAAGCGCCTCGATCAGCGCCTCGGGAATCCCGCACAGGCCGAAGCCGCCGACCGCGAGCGTCTGGCCATCGGCAACGACGCCTCGCAGCGCTTCTTCGGCACTCGGATACAGCTTGCTCTTCGCGGTACCGCCAGCGGGCACCTGGGTGGCCTCGGCCATCGGACAACTCCTTTGCGGGGACGGGAAAGTCTAGCGTGCGACGCGGGCGCGGCCGCACTGCACTTTCGGGCAGGACCTACAGGCACGCACCGCGCGGTCAGGACCGGCCGTACACATCCTCGAGCCGGACGATGTCGTCCTCGCCGAGGTACCCGCCGGACTGCACCTCGATGAGCTCGACGGGCTCGCTGCCGCGGTTACGCAACCGATGCACACTGCCGAGCGGGATGAACGTGCTTTCGTTCTCGTGCAGGTCGAACACGCGCTCGCCGCAGGTCACCTCCGCCGTGCCCGACACGACGATCCAGTGCTCGGCGCGCTGCGCATGCTTCTGCAGGCTCAGCGCGGCACCGGGCTTGACCACGATGCGCTTGACCTGGAAGCGCTCGCCGACCGCGATCGAGTCGTAGCTGCCCCACGGCCGGTAGACCTTGCGGTGGAACAGGTGCTCGGTGCGACCGTCGGCCTTGAGTCGGTCGACCAGCGTCTTGACGTCCTGGACCCGATCCTTGCGCGCCACCAGCGTCGCGTCGGCGGTATCGATAATCACCAGATCCTCGACGCCGAGCGTGGCGATCATGCGGCGGTCGGACGCGCGCACGAGGCTGCCACGCGTATCGACGGATATCACGTCGCCCTCGTGGCGATTGCCGTTCTCGTCGCGCTTGGCGACCGACCACAACGACGACCACGAGCCGATATCACTCCAGCCACAGCTGACCGACACCACGGCGGCGTGGTCGGTTTTCTCCATCACCGCGTAGTCGATCGAATCGCTCGGGCTGGCTGCAAATGCCTCACGCCCGATCCGGGTGAAGTCGAGATCGATGCTCGCCTGGGCGTACGCGCTCCGCACCGCTTCGAGCATCGCCGGCGCGAAGCGGGCCAGTTCGTCGAGGAAGCGCTGCGCCTTGAACAGGAACATGCCCGAGTTCCAGGCGTAGGTGCCCTCCGCAACGTAGCGCTGGGCGGTTTCCTGATCAGGCTTTTCAACGAAGCGCGCGATCCGGTAGCCGCCCTCGCCCAGCGGCTCGCCGCGCAGGATGTAGCCGTAACCGGTCTCGGCGTAGTCGGGCCGGATGCCGAAGGTCACCAGCCAGCCGTCGTCGCCGAGCTGCAGCGCGGCATCGATCGCGCTGCGGAACGCGGCCTCGTCCTCGATGAGGTGATCGGCGGGCAGCACCAGCATCGTGCCGTCCGGATCCTGCGCGAGCACGTGCAGGGCGGCGAGCGCGATCGCCGGCGCGGTGTTTCGGGCGACCGGCTCAAGCAGGATGCCGCCGCTGGGCACACCGACCGCCTGCAGCTGTTCACCGACCATGAACCGGTGGTCTTCGCTGCAGACGGTGACCGGCGGCCGCGCCTGCGGCAGCTTGCTGACCCGAAGCACGGTTTCCTGGAACAGCGAGTGGTCGCCCATCAGGTTGAGGAACTGCTTGGGCTGGTTCTGCCGAGACAGCGGCCACAGCCGCGTGCCACTGCCACCGCTCAACACCACCGGAAAAAGCATTACTTGTCCTGCGCTCCGACGCCAGCGCTCAGGATAGCCGGGCTCCAAGCCTCGGCCTACCCGATCAGCGCAGGGTGACTGCGGCCATCTGCCGGCTCGGCTAGAATGTCGGGTCTTGGCCGCGACGGCCGCGCCTTATCAAGGACCCCGACTCGATGAAGATTCTCGTCGGCTACAAGCGTGTGGTGGACTACAACGTCCGCATCCAGGTCAAACCTGACGGCACCGGCGTCGTCACCGACGGCGTCAAGCTGTCGGCCAACCCGTTCGACGAAATTGCGCTCGAAGAAGCGCTGCGCCTGCGCGACAAGGGCATCGCGACCGAGGTCGTGGTCGCCACGATCGCCCCAGCCGATGCCCAGGCGCACCTGCGTAACGGCCTGGCGATGGGCGCGAACCGCGCGATCCACGTGGTCGTCGAGCCAGGCACGGACGTGCAGCCGCTGACCGCGGCGCGCACGCTGCTCAAGCTCGTCGAACGCGAGCAGCCGGACCTGGTCATCCTGGGCAAGCAGGCGATCGATGACGACGCGAGCCAGACCGGCCAGATGCTGGCCACGCTCTGGGGCCGCCCGCAAGCGACGTTCGCGTCGAAGGTCGAAGTGTCGGGCGGCAAGGCCACCGTCACCCGCGAGGTCGACGCCGGGCTCGAGACGCTCGAAGTAGACCTGCCAGCGGTCGTGACCACCGACCTGCGCCTCAACGAGCCGCGTTTCATCAAGCTGCCCGACATCATGAAGGCCAAGAGCAAGCCGCTGGAGACGATCGCGTTCGCCGACCTCGGCGTCGAAGTCAGCGCCGGGCTCAAGGCCACGCAGTTCGCCCCGCCGCCGAAGCGCAGCAAGGGCGTCATGGTCAAGGACGCGGCCGAGCTTGTATCGACGCTAAAGTCCCGCGGCCTGCTCTGATGCTTCCCACCTCCTGTCCCGCACGCGGGACGGGGCCCGGGTGAGCGCGCGCGAACCGCCTGCAGTGACGCGAGCCCGCCCGCTTCAAGAAGGATTGTTGCCATGTCCAAAGTTCTGATCGTCGCCGAGCACCTCGGCGGCAAGCTCAACGCCTCCACCGCCAAGTGCGTGTCGGCGGCGCAGGCGCTCAACCCGGACGCGATCGACGTGGTCGTGCTCGGCGCTGGGGACGCAGCCGCCATCGGCACCGAAGCCGCGCAGATCGCCGGCGTGTCGCGCGTGCTCACGGTCGCCAACGAGGCGAACGCGAACCCGCTCGCGCAGGTGCTCGCCCCGCAGGTCGCCGCGCTCGCCTCGGGCTACACCCATGTGTTCGGCCCGAGCACGACGTTCGGCAAGGACGTCATGCCATGCGTCGCCGCCCTGCTCGGCGTGAACCAGGTGTCCGACCTCATGGCGGTCGAAGGCAGCCACACATTCAAGCGCCCGATCTACGCCGGCAACGCGATCATCACCGTCGAGGCGCCGGCCGACCAGATCGTCGTCGCCACGGTGCGCACTGCCTCGTGGCCTGAAGCCGCGCGCGGCGGCAGCGCTGCGGTCGAAGCGGCGAACGTCGAGGCGGCGCTGCCGACCTATACGCGCTTCGTCGGGCTCGCCGCCGGCAGCTCGGATCGCCCTGACCTGCAGAGCGCCAAACGCGTCGTTTCCGGCGGCCGTGGCGTCGGCTCGGCGGAGAACTTCAAGGTCATCTACGACTTCGCCGACAGGATCGGCGCGGCGGTCGGCGCCTCGCGCGCGGCGGTCGATGCCGGCTACGTGCCGAACGAACTGCAGGTCGGCCAGACCGGCAAGATCATCGCCCCGGAGCTGTACATCGCCGTCGGCATCTCCGGCGCGATCCAGCACCTGACCGGCATCAAGGACGCGGGCACGATCGTGGCGATCAACAAGGATCCGGATTCGGCGATCTTCGAGATCGCGGACATCGGGCTGGCCGGGGATCTGTTCCAGATCCTGCCGGAGCTGCAGGCCGCTGTTTGAACAAACGCTGGGCCCCAAACAAAAAGGCGCGGCCATGGCCGCGCCTTTTTGCGTTGGCGGGTCGGCTTCAGAGCCCTGCGCCGACCACCGCCCAGCCCGACGGATATCCATCGACGAACTGGATATCGAATCCACCGTCGGACCGGCTGCGCCAGATCCACAGCAGATCATTGCTGTTGTTGGTCCACAGCAGATCACCTCGGCCATCACCATCGTAGTCACCGGTGGTCACGATCCGGTAGGCGGATCCTACGGACCGGTCCGCACTGCCGATCCGCACGTGGCCGTTCATCAGCCAATACGCCATCAACTCGCGCCCCGGGTTCTGCCAGACGATGTCGGCCTTGCCGTCCGCATTGAGATCGGCGACCCCCTTGACGCTCCAGCCCTGCGGATATCCGTCCACCAGGTTGACGTCGAACTGGCCATCACCACGACTGCGCCACGTCCAGAGCAGATCGTTGGTGTTGTTGGTCCAGAGCAGATCGCCGCGACCGTCGCCATCGAAATCGCCGGTGCCGATGATGCGATAGATCGGCGACACCGCCTGCTTCACCCCGGACGCAACGCGGGTCGCACCGTTCATGAGCCAGTAATCGAACAGACCCAGCGAACTGTTGCGCCAGACGAGATCTGACTTGCCGTCGCCGTTGAGATCGGTCACGCCCTCCACCGTCCAGCCTGGCGGATAGCCATCGACGAAGTGCACGTCGTACTGTCCGTCACCCCGGCTGCGCCAGATCCACAAGAGGTCGTTCGTGTTGTTGGTCCACAACAGGTCGGCGCGGCCGTCGCCGTCGAAGTCGCC
Source organism: Lysobacter korlensis (assembly GCF_042434515.1). Classification (NCBI taxonomy): domain Bacteria; kingdom Pseudomonadati; phylum Pseudomonadota; class Gammaproteobacteria; order Lysobacterales; family Lysobacteraceae; genus Lysobacter; species Lysobacter korlensis. Next base: position 736,832 of record NZ_JBHLTG010000001.1, on the reverse strand, counting down.
GGTTTCGATGATCCGATAGATCGACGAGACCGCCTTGTAAGCGACCGCGGCCCTTGCCGGCCCGCTCATTATCCAGTGGGCCTGCAGCTCGTTTGCCGCGTTCCGCCATACGATGTCCGCCTTCCGGTCGCCATTGAGGTCGTTGCGGACCGCCTTGGCGTTCATCGGCACCACCGTCGCACGGAACCCTGCTGCAATCGCCAGCGTCTGGTTCAGGCTGCGCACGTTGTCGGCCGTGTTTTCGACGCCACATGCGAAGTTGGACGGATATTCGCCGCAGATCGAGATGCGCGGATTGGAAAACACTCGGTTCTTGTACTGGCCGCTGTCCCCGTACGCCATGATCGTGTAGAAATTGCTTGCACCGGCGCCGCTCTTCATTCCGAACGAATAATCGAATGCGCCGTACTTGAGCGTACCGTTATCCGTCGCGGTGGTGCGGTCATGCTGCGAACCGAGGTTATGACCCAGCTCGTGCGCAAGAGTCTCGTCGCGGCAGACGTAGCCGCCGTCGGGATAGAGGTTGCCGCCTGAATCGCTCACGACCGAGTATGCGAACGGATGGTCGGCAACCTCGTAGGTGCTGCGGCTGCCGCCGATGAGCCAGGCGATACCGCAGCCTCCGTTAGTCGACTGGTTGAACCGGCGAACCAGCGAAACCATGTCGGCGCCGTACTTTTCACGGGCGTCGCGCAGCGGCTGCAAAGCGGCAGGCACCGAAATCCAGCCGCTACCGGACTTGTAGCCGGAAAGCTCCGTGAGCGTATTGTCATTCGCGGTATTGTCGGCATAGTCCACCAGCATCGCGTGGACGAGGCGGACCTGGGCATTCACCTGACTGGTCTTGAAGGCCTGATTGGTCAGATCCACCATGTAGGTCAGGCGCGTTCGCGCTTGCGAATCTCCGCCCAGCATGGACGCGAAGCCCGCCGTGTAGCCGAGGACGAGATCGATGACGGGCGCACTAGTGCCCGTCGAAGCTTCCATGGCCGCCGCGGCGGCGGCGACACGGCCTTCGTCGACGACCGGCGTCTCAGGCGGCAGCAGGAAATCCGGGTGCTTCGGGCGGGTCAGGTCGTTGTCGACATGCGCCAGTGCTCGACGATCGGTTTCCAGCATCCAGGACCGGCCGCCGGCGACGATGAGTCGAAGTGGCTCCTCATCACCGTTCGGAATGGATCCGAAGACGGCCTTCTCGCCGAAGGTGATGATCGCATCGCGACCCTGCCGATCGCGTCCGAACCAGCTCCAGTTGCCATCGGCGTGTTCAACATGGTGACCATAGCTCAGGCGTAGCACCTGACCATCCGGTGCGGGCAGGACGAGCTCGCCTGAACCGATTGCGTTGATCGCATGCTCTTCGCTGAGCTGGACGGGATGCCAGGCGTAGGCGCCCTCTCGACGGACGTGCCGGAGGGCGTCGGGTTGAGCAAAGGCTCCGCGGTCTGGCAGCGTCGCGAAGCTGCCGAGCGCCGGACTGCGCCGCGGCAAAACGGCCGGATCAGCCAGACCCGCTTCCGCGGCGGCCGGCCCCGCCGCTCTGAAGGCCACATCACCTCCGGCAAGGTCGCCCTTTGAACATCCGGCAAGCGCGAGCGTAAAAGCCCCCAGCGCTCCCCACCACCCGATCGTTTTCATGTCCGCACCCACGAATGCTCCGCGCAGAATGCGCGCGCCGCTAGCATGCTGGGGGGGCAGGATCGATTAATGCAACTCAGGTCACGAAGCGACGAGCCCGGGCATCCGAACGCATGAAATGGTCAGCCCGCGTTCTGAATTCTGCATAGGTCAGAAAGCCCCTGCGCTCGTACAGCAACGGCCCGGGGTGGGGACGTTCCCGCAAACGCTCGAGGGACGTTCTCTGCCGGGGAAATCGTCCTGTCGCCAGCATGTGCAATGCGAAGAATGGCAGCAGACCGAGCCAGGTCTTCCACTGCGAGATATAGGATAGACACAGGAAAACCGCCTCGAGGCGCTCACGCGGCGAAGCCCGGTAAAACTCCGCCTGACCATTCGAGTCGAGCACCGCGAGCACCCTGAACCACGGCCCCGGCAGGCCCTGACCCGTATAGAGCGGAATTTGCTCGACATCCTCGACCCCGAGTGCGGCAGCTGCGAGCACGCCGAGCAGGTGAACCGCATCATGATCCTGATGTCCGCCCTCCCATGCGGGCACGACGATTGACTGGACCTCTCCCAACCCGTCCAGCCACTGCATCAGGACCTCCCATCCGTCCTGGAGCCTCGAATGCAATTGCCCGTCGCGCAGGCCGTGTTCCCGCCCGAGAAAACGGACGTCGGCCGCGCGCACTCCGAGCATGGCAAGAGCACGCAGGCTTTCCGATTCACGTCGAGCGGTCGCCTGGCCACCGAATCCGCCGTCGGTGAGGTACGCGCAAGTAACGCGACGGCCCTGCCGCACCAGACCCCGGATCCACATCGAGCATGCGAATTCGTCGTCCGGATGGGCGAACAGGAATACGACCACAGCCTGGGGGTCAGAATGCATCGAAGTCGAGAAACGAGAAGGCCACTTCACCGCTCCGCGGCACCGGCCCGCCGGCCAGGGGCTTGAAAATCAGATTCAGCGGCGAGGGACGCAAACGTGACGGCACCGGTGGAAACAGGCCGAGACGCCCGGCGCCTTGCGGCATGAGCCCCAGCCAGAGCCTGGCGCTGGGTGCGCCTCGCCGCGGCGTGATGCGCAGGTCCGGTACGGCCGGAATCTCGGCCCATGCCTCCAGCATCGGAGTGCCCGTCGCCGCGGAGACGCCGATGCGCCGGCCATCCTCGACGCGCACCGCGACAGGGTTGGCAGGGTTGGCCAGTCGCCAGCGGAGATACTCGGGCGTCCAGGCTTGGCGGAAGCGCGCCTCCCTGGCGATCCGTTCCCAATCGAAACGGCCCAATGGCCCGACACCGAACCGGGCCTCCAGCGGCGCGACCAGACCGAAGCCCAGCTTCCGCAGGAAGCCCGGGGTGCTGTTCGCATTGGCAACGCCGTAGACGAAACCGGATCCCTCACTGGCGCCCGTCTCATAGGTGAGCTCCGCCAGCTTCGTGAAAAGCCCGCGCCCCTGGAAGTCGGGATGGGTCGCGGTATTGAGGGACAGCAGCGCGGGGCCCGGCCGCCCCTCGAGGCTCACCTGCGCCCGCGTGCAGATGTAGTGCGCGGCCAGCCGCTCCCCATCGAACGCATCGAAACCCACTGCCTCCCCCAGCGGGTTGTCGAGGTAGAGCCAGCGCAGGTAGTCGATGCGCTGCAACTTGTGCGCGGTGGGGAAACACGCGGCGAAGAGGCTGGCGTACCGGGCCAGGGCCTGTTCCGAGAATCGGGAACGTTCAAAGCGCATCCTGCCTCCTTCAACGATAGATCCAGTAGCGCGATGCGATGAATCCCAGCAGAGCCAGAACGATGTCGACCGCCGGCTTAAGGAGCCAGGCCCATTGCAGGCCGGCCTGGGCGTTGATGTAGTGCACCGCCAGAGTGCTCAGCACCGTCATCAGCGACCAGGATGCGGCAAAACGCCCGAAACGCGCCCAACCCAGGCGACTGGCACCTTCGGACCGGAACGTGATGACGCCGTTCAACCAGAACCCGAGCACCGCACCTGCGATACGCCCGACAACGTTCGATACGGCAGCAGGAATTCCGATCGCGGTGAGCGCGACGAAGGACAGCCAGTCGAGCAGCAGTTGCAGGCCTCCGACAGCGCCGTACCCCAACCCCTGACGCCACAGCGGCGTCATCGCCCTCATCTGTTACCCCGGCCTGGAATATAGCCGGCCAACCGGTCCGCAAGCGGCAATCTGGGGACCGACGCGATGTCATACGCGAAAAACGCGAGCAGCAACTGCAACCCTACGAGCACCGGGACAACCGCGAGCATGACGGTGCCGGCCGGCGTCGCCATGCCGGCCATCCAGGACTCGTACCACTGCCATGCGCCGAAGACGACTCCGAACAGGACCATGGCGAGTCCGATCACCAGCTCGAGGGAGGCGATCGAAAGATCGCGCAGAAAGTAGCTGTAGAAGACGCGCTTGCCGAAGTTCCGGATGTGCTTGAACAGAAATTCGCCAACCACCCTGCGGATATGGAGGTTGCTGACCTCGTCTCCGTACTGGGCATCCATCGGGACATCCACCACGACCGCCCTGAACGTTCCCAGCCGGAACAGCATGTCCGTCTCGAAGAAGTAGCGCGCGCTGATCTTCTCGTGAGGAAGCAGCGCCGCCACGCGTGCATGGATCGCGGTGTACCCGTTCGTGGGATCGAAAACGTCCCAGTAACCCGACGATGCTTTCGCCATGAAAGACAGCACGGCGTTACCGAACAGGCGGGCACGCGGCATACGGCTGATGCAGCGCAGATCGTAGAACCGGTTGCCCTTGGTGTAGTCGGCCTGGCCTCGCAGGATGGGGCCGACCATGCGTGGCAGCATTGCCGGATCCATCTGCCCGTCACCGTCGATCTTCACCACGACATCGGCGCCGTCCTCGGCTGCACGACGGTACCCGTGCATTACGGCGCCACCGACGCCAAGGTTTACGGGATTACGCAGCACGGTAACGCGCGGGTCCCGACACTGCTCTTCGACGAACACGCCAGACCCCTCGGGACAGGCGTCATCGACCACGTAGATACGTTCCACGCCAGCAGGTACCGAGGCAATGACCTGAAGCACATGGCGCTTCACCCTGTAGGCGGGCACCACCACAGCGATCCGCGCATCCACCGCGGGGTCCCGCGACGCGACGGAAACGGGTGACTTCAAAAGCAACGAAGAATCGGTAGACGACATGTCGTTTAGTATACGCGGATGCATGCTTCTGTCCTCACCGCCCACCGCGTCCCGGCCCGCGTTGCAATCACGACGCTGTCGGCTGGATGCGCCGCCCTCGCACTGCTCGCTGTAGCGCTCCACAGCCCCGGCCACCTCACCGTAGACAGTACGATCCAGCTCCACGAGGCGATCAGCGGACGCATTACGAGCTGGGCACCTCCATTCATGAGTGCGCTGCTGTACTGGCTCGGGCTGGGCACGGTGGGCACGTCCCTTTTTGTCGCCCTCAATGCGGCAGCCACCTATGGAGCCTTCCGACTCGCCGTTGGATCGCAGGACGGCGGGGAGTGGGCCTGGTGGCGCTGGATACTGGCCCTTGCGGTCATCGCGAACCCTGTCGTCTTCACCTACGTGGGCATCGTCTGGAAAGACGTCCTGCTGGGCTCCCTGTGTGCCGCCTCGCTCGGCCTGAGTATTGCCGCCCTGCATCAGTCGCGCGGAGCCCGGCTTGGATTCGCCGTGCTCGCACTCGCAATGCTGCTTCCGATACCGCTGGTGCGCCAGCAGGGAATCGTGCTTCTTCCCCTGTTCGCGATCTCGCCTGCGTACCTGGTGATACAGGCAGGTTGGCGCACGCCCGGTCGGCGGCGAATTGCCGGGCTCGCAGTCCTCGCCGGTGTGGTGCTCGGTTATCTCGGCGTCCGCGCCGCCGTCGAAGCCAGCTTCGAAAAGAACGCCACCGGCTCGATCTACACCGCCCAGGGCGACGATGTCAGCATCGGCACGCGCCTGATCAAACGGTATGACCTGGCCGGTATCGAAGTACGTGCGGAAGGTGCGGGGCCCCTGTCGCGGTCCGGCGCTGGCAGCGAAGCGCTTGCGCAGCTGCATGATCGCTACACCGGCGAACGCATCGATACACTTGGCTCGCCGGCGATCCAGTCGATGTTCGAACAGGTGGAGACGTCTGGCGAAGGCGACGCATGGGCGAATGCCGTCGCGGATCACCCGGCAGCGTACATCGCGCATCGCCTGTCGGCCTTCTCGTGGCTGCTGGGCTTCGAGGATCCGTGGCGGTGCCTGCCGGTTCACGTGGGAACCGATGGTATTCCCGAGTACCTCGCAGAGTCCGGATTCAGGCCCGAGCAGGAAGCGCGCGACTCACGGCTGTTCTCGCTGGTCAAGCCGCTCGTCGCTACGCCGCTGTGGCGCCACTGGTTCTATATCGGGCTTGGCCTGGTGTTGGCAGTACTCGTCTGGCGCCGCGATCCGGAAACTCGATGGACCCTGCTGCCCTGGATCGCAGGCCTCGGGGTTTTCGTCGGCGGATACCTGCCGACGTCGATTGCGTGCGATTTCCGCTACCTTTATCTGCTGGTTCCCTGCTCGGCGCTGCTCGCCCTTGCACTGCTGCGACCGCAGTCGCCCATTCGGGAGCGCTGCCGCTAGCTCTCTACGGTCCGTATTGTCGGACACAGAAGGACGCGGGGGCCGTGCTCCCGGATTGCGAACACCTCCAGCTTTCCTTTTGCACCCGGAGGCACTGGAACGTCGACACTGAAGCCGCTGTCAGCCGCCTCCGCAGCTCCGAAATGGGCTGCGACGTCCGGTCGCGGTAAGTCGTGCTCGCTCGCAATAACCCATGCATTCCCCGCTCCGTCCGCGAGTACCAAGCTGGTCTTGCCGCTGCCGGAAACAGTCTTGGAAGCAAACATCCAGCCTTCTAGACTCAGCCCCGGAGCGCTCCCGGATCCAGAACGTCGTGCGACCTCGAAGTTGCACGCGGTCGGCTCAGCATTCTTCCATTGCGAGAGCGCGGCAGCAGAAACACTCTCCCATCGAAAGGGACGGACTTGAACTGCCTTCGCGGCCGACAAAGCGTTTTTCGAATTATCGGCATCCCGGCCCGCACGCATGGACTCGGGATCGAGTGCTGGCGTCATCGCATGACGCACGCCCGACTCGAGGATTTCCAGAACAATCGCATCGGGCCTAAATTGCTCGATCAGATCCTGGCGAAAATAACCATCCTGGTTATGGGCGACGATCAAGCGACTGAAGTGCGGATACAGAAAGGGCAACAGGTCATTCGAAAACGAGTCGCCGGTAAGGAGCAATACCGGCTTATTCGAATGACCAGTGTCGATGACACGGGCGCCTGTCCAGTCATGCCTCTGCGTCAGGTACTCGGTCTTCAGCTGGCCTGATGTCTCCGCATGCGCGAAACTCGGGAACTCGTGTGTGACGAAATCGGCGACGCCAAGCATCAGTGCGACGTCACGCGGCAAATTGCCCGGCTGATCGGTGCGTGTGTAGCGCGAAAGCGGCCATACCTCGATGGGAACGCCCCGGCTTTTCAGGTGGTTCGCCAGCTCGACATAACCTTCGTAGGCGCCGAATCCGGTCCAGTGGATGTCGTACGGGCTGTACACCGGCTCATGCGAGCGCCGTGCGCGCGCCATGGCGGGCGTAAGGTACAGCACGTTGTTGAGACCGCGCGCCTCGGCCGCTTTTCTAAGACGCTCTCCATCGACGGCTGCACCGCCGTCCTTCATCCAGGACGGTGCATTTTCCGGATAGACACGCTCCTTCACCGGCGGAACGAGGACGACGTAAGGGATTTCCGCCTCCGCAGCCAGCTCGACGCGGCCCTGCAGCGTGCTGACCCAACGGTCCACCTCCGAATCCAGAAGCGGCGTGGCGGCACGCGCGGCTCCGAGGTGGGAGCCATCGTTGTAGAAGAGCCAGCCATTGCGCCCTACGACGACCCGGCTGGAGCCGGAGTCGCCGGCCTGCATCCTCAACCAGTTGAGTGCACCGATCAGATGCGCTCGTGGCGCGAACCGGTCCTGCACGTAGGTATCAAGCTGTTTTGGAAGCGCCCACCAGTCCGCTCCGGCCGCCGGCCAGGCTGGCAACGATGCAAGCTCGCGGTTTTCCGCAATGGCGGGTGCGTCGAGGAAGCGCGGCACTGCATGCAGCGCGAGAAGCATGGCGACGGCGGCGCTTACCAGCCCCCAGCGACGGGGCTCTTGGGTCTGAATGTCGGGCATGTCAGAAGCGGAAGTACAGGAAGGGATTGAGCGAAGTGCCGGCGAGCAGGGCAATGGACAGGAACAGGCCCGCCAGCAGCAGTGGCGCCGGCAGAACAGCAACCCGGAGGGTATCGAGGCGCGGCTCTGGAATGACGGATGAGCACCCGTACAACGGACGCCTGAGCCGGCCCATGAGTGCCGGCAGTGTCGGCAGCGAAAGCAGGATTCCGCAGCCGAGGGCCAACCAGAACTGCGCGGACATCAGCACTCGGGATTCGATCAGGGGCTCGTAGAACGCCGTAACGTCGGCCATCTTCGACAGATAGAACATGGCGCTCGTCAGATCTTCCGCGCGGAAGAAGACCCAGCCCACCGTGACGACCAGCATCGTGTAGACGACGGTCACGGGCCTCGGCAGCAGTTGAAGCACCTTATTGAACCCCAGGCGCTCTGTCAGCAGGAACATGCCGTGAAAGAGTCCCCAGACGATGAAATTCCAGGCCGCGCCATGCCACAAGCCGGTCAGGAAGAACACGACCAGCAGGTTCATCAGCACCCTTGGCTGGCTACCGCGATTACCACCGAGCGGAATATAGACATAGTCGCGGAACCAGAACGATAGCGACATGTGCCATCGGCGCCAGAAGTCGCTGATCGACTGAGCCGCGTAGGGATAATCGAAGTTCTTGGGAAATGTGAAGCCCAGCAGGAACGCCAGGCCGATCGCCATGTTGGAATAGCCGCAGAAGTCGAAATAGATCTGAAGCGTGTAACTGAGGGCTCCCAGCCATGCCATCGTGGCATCCAGATTGCCCCCAAGCGAGAAGGCATGGTCCGCCACGGGAGCGAGGCTGTTCGCGATCAACACCTTCTGCGAAAGCCCCACGCAGAAGTACTGCACCCCAAGCCCCGTACGGACGTGCCTTCCCTGTTGCTGCAGTTCGGAGCGGATGTCCGCATATCGGACGATCGGCCCTGCGATCAGGTGGGGGAACATCAGAATGTAGGTCGCGAAGGCGATGGGGTTGCGCTCGGGCTGGACCTCACGCCGGTGCACATCTACGACGTAAGAGATGAGCTGGAAAGTGAAGAACGAGATACCCAGCGGCAAGCGCAGATCGAGCACAGGCAGCATGGTGGCGCCAACGAGCGAGTTGACCGATTCCGCAATGAACCCGGCGTACTTGAACAGAGCAAGCACTGCGAGATTGGTGCCGATCACGCCTGCCAGCCAGATCTTCGCCCGCTCCGGCGTCGCCTTTGCAATGCGATGCGCGACCACATGGTTCAGTGCGATCAGGCCGGCGAGCAGGGCGACGTACGGGCCTTCACCCCACACATAGAAAATGACGCTGCCGGTAAGCAACGCCGCGGTACGCATGCCCATCGTGTAATAGAACACGAGGAAGGCGGGCAGGAAATACGCGATGAAAACGATAGAACTGAAGAGCATACGTCACCCAAAAAAAGAGGCGCCCACGCGCCTCTTTTTCGTCAACTGTCGATCTTATTCGACGATAATCGCCTGATGCGTCGGGCACAGGATTCGATCACTGCCGAACGTATTGACCGCAAAGACCTCGTATCGGCCCGGCACCACGTTGGCAAAACCCGCGTCGGCCTGGTAGCCCGCATTGGCAAGTCCGGGCTTCTTGAAATACGACGCGACATCCTGGCGCTCAAGCCCACCCTGGGCTGCCAGCGCGTAGGACTGGCCAGCGCTGTGCAGAAGCAACTGCACTTCGGAGGGCACTGCACCCTGTTCGGAATCGGTAGAGAACCCGATCAGGCGGTAGGTTGCACCTCGGCCGGCCCGGTAGGTGTTGGGCTCGTCACCCGCGCTCGGCGTCTGCGTGCTGGTATCCACCACGTTTTCAAGCGAGCAGGTGCCTCGCGAAGCTAGCGCCGTCAGCGCGGGCGTATCGGTGCTGGCCTCGAACTGGGGGCCCGCCACTGGAGCGGCATTGGCGTCCGTATCGGCAGCGCCGTTCGACGCGGACGCAAGACCGGTTCCGGCCGTTGGCGCGGTTGCAGGTCGCTCACTGCAGCCGGCCAGCGCCATTCCCAGCGCTGCAATCGACAGAGCATTCAGAAACTTCGAGGCGTTCATAGGCATTCCGTTATCAAAGTGGAGCATTCATATGACTGAGTCGTCGCCGTACGGCCCTGAGGGCCAACACGACTGCTGGGCGCACGCCGAACAGGAGGACCAGTGCGCGGAAACGCCGGACTGCATGGAACAGTCCCGAGCCTGCTCGCGTCCCCGGCATAAGGGATGTCAGGGACTTTTTTTTTCCGCCAGTTCCGGATGTTCCAAGGGGCCCTGAAGCAGCATCCACTCCCGCAGGCTCCCACGACCGGCAACGAAAGGATCGGGAAACGCCGCCTGGAGATCCGGCCGGGCGCGGTAGATCCTTCTGTGCGCCGAGGGGATCGGGCTGCCATCGCTGTACGCCCCATACGCCCAAGGCAGCTTGGCAACCGGCTCATCGGCGTCGAACCGCGCCTCGTCGGCATACCATTGTACGAGCGCGTCGACCGATGTGTTGCCGGGCGCATTCTTGGTTGCCATCGCGCGATGTGCGCCACTGTCGAAGCCGGTGAAATGGTAGAAGCCCAGCGGCTCGCCGTCGACGACAAACCCGGACTGCAGATCCCCTGACAGATCGCGCTTCGTGAGATTCCAAGTGGCCACGTTGAAGCGGGGGCTCTTGAGGATGTCTACGCCGTCGAAGAATGCCGGCGCGAGATCGATCCAGCGCTGATCGGTAAACAGCCCGGCCGGGATATCCGCCACGCAGAAATGGTAGATCCGATCGGCCCACCACTGCGCAAACCGTCGGCCTTCGGGCTGATCCCTCACGCCAAGAAACCCGAGGTTGTAGACGCCGTGCTTGAGGGCGGAAATCTCGTTGTCGCGAATGGCCTCGAGATCGGTCTCCGGACGCGTCAGGTGAGGCGTCAGCACGACGTTCGCTCCGTCAAGTCGGCCGAGCAGATCATCGAGCCGCGAGAACAGCACCATGTCGGGATCGAAATAAAGGACACGATCCACATCCGGGCGCGCCAGCAGGTCGAGAAGGGCGTATGGCTTGATGGCGGTCGCCAGCTCCACGATGGAGTGGAAAAACGTCCAACGACGCTTGTCATCGATCGGGAGGTCTGCCAGCGCCAACACCTCGTCAAGAGGCTCGGCGCTGAGATCGAGCGAAGCGGGCAGTTCATCCGCAAGCGCGAGTACCAGTTCGAACTCGGGGTGGTATCGCCTGATCGAAGTAAACAGCTTGCGTACCTTCGGCAGGTAGTTCACCGCTGCCGAAGTGAACGCGATGGTCTTTCCCATGGGCATGATCCTTATGTTTGCGCGGAATACGCGTCTGGCCATATCCGCGCGGCGAACGCCGCGATCTCGGCCACCGCGGCCTCCGCGTCAATGCGACTGATGACAAGCCCCTTATGATAGCTGCCGACCCTTTCGGCGGGCGCCCCCACGGGGAACACGGCGACCGGCATGTCCATCGCCATGTACTCGGCCGTGACGAAGGAGAAGGTCTCCGCGCACACCGACGGCAGAAAACAGATCCCGACCTGCTCCTGCTCCAGAAGCGCGGGCAGGTCGGAACGGGAATAGGCTCCAAGCACCTCGATGCCATCGGATGGATCGTGGTGTTCCAGTGTTCCGAAGACGACGATGCGCATCGGCAGCTCGTTCATGCGCATCAGCCTGGCCATCTCGCCTAGCATCAAGGCGCCTTTTGCTGCACTCACGTGACCGGCCACCGCAATGACGAGGGGCGGCCCGGAAGTGGCCGAGACCTTGCGCAAGGCGGAAGTATCGACCTGATGCGGCTCGACGGAAATACGCGACAGCGGCAGTTGAGGATGCGCCCGGTGCAGGATTGCGACGGATGCACGCGAAAAGGCGATGACGCGGTCGCACGCGCCGAGGAATTCGCCCCATGCCGATCTCCAGCGATCGACAGGAATATCCTGGGAGAAGCCGAGCGTATTGGCGAAATTGCGGGGCAGGCATTGCCGGCAGACGTCGGGGGACGGGATATCGCAGAACGCGCCATCTGTGCCAATCAGAGTCCAGGCGGGGCAGACTGCGTGATAGTCATGCACGTACATGACGAGTTCGCCGCGCTGCTGCTGCCTTCGTGCGCGGCACCAGACCATCAACGCGAGAGGATCCTCGAAAGACACCAGCTCGTTGACATGGATGTCGAGCTGAGGTGCGGTCTCCAGCGCTGCCAGCACCGGTGCGAGGCTGTCGACGGCCCATCGATCGACGCGTCCGTTGCTGTGGTACTCGACCTCGTACTGCAGCAAATGCAGCAGCGGCGATATGACGACGACGTGGTCCGCCGTACTGGACAGCCGGGCGACCAGCCCTGTCCGGTAGTGGTTGGCGCCGCCGCCCATCGCATGGTCGAGCACGAGAGCGCTGCGTCCTGACGCGGAGCCCAGGCGGCGCAGCCTCCACTGACGTTCGACACGTTGCAGCTGCTCGCGCCCGCGGCTCACCGCTGCCCGGGCCGTGGCCTTCCAGCCCCTCGCGCGCACGCTCGCCGGCACCGTCGTGAGCGTCCGCTGCCAGGAAGCCAACACCCCACCGATGCCTGCGCCCGGTTCGCCGACGTCGGCCGACAGCAGTGACGCCGGAACTTCGCATCGTCGCTGCGACCCATCGACGAGCGTAGCGACGAGCACGGCAGCGCGGTCATAAGCCAGATCGGGACTGAGCCTGCCCTGGATCAGGAATCCCGCCGCCGCTGCATGCCGGACAGCGGGAAACGCTTCACGCAGGTCCTCACGCATACCGCCCGGAATACAGGCGATCATCTGCTCATCGCCAGAAACCAGCGGCACGCGCAGTTCGCAGCTCCGCGCGGGCAGGAGGTCGTCGATGAACCAGCCCCAGCCGAAACAGCGGCCATTGCGGACGACAAGCGAGTCGATCGCGTAGCGATAGGTCACGCGACGCCGCTCTTGTCGCCGCGCTGTGACAAAATCGACAGGCATGCCTGGCTTGCCCGCCAAGCGAGACTGGAGCGGATCCGCGCCAGCTCCTCTTCAACTTGCGTGATCTGGTTGCGACTCGCAATCAGCGCGGCCGAGAGCGCTTCCACGTCATTACGGGCCGAGGCCAGCGCATCGGACAGCGTCTGAACCTCCGCTTGGAGGGCATCGGCGCGGGCCACCGCCGCCTCCCAGGCACCCAGTCGTTCGACCGAGCGACTCTGCTCCCGCCCCAGAGCACGGTCGGTCTCGTCCAGCTGCCGGCGGGTCGATTCCAGCTCGTGCAAACGCGTCAGCGACAGGTTTTCAAGCTCGACAACTGCTCTCTCGGTCGCATCGAGCTGGACGCGCAATTGTCGCGCCTCTTCAAGGCGATCGATTGAAAGCTGCTCGGCCACGGCCAGCGCCGATTCGGTTTCGTCCAACTGGCTGCGCAGCTTCTGCGCCTCATCGAGGCGCTCGATCGAAAGCTGCTCGGCCACGGCCAACGCCGGCTCGGTCTCGTCCAGCTGGTTGCGCAGCTTCTGCGCCTCATCGAGGCGCTCGATCGAAAGCTGCTCGGCCACGGCCAGCGCCGACTCGGTCTCGTCCAGCTGGTTGCGCAGCTTCTGCGCCTCATCGAGGCGCTCGATCGAAAGCTGCTCGGCCACGGCCAACGCCGGCTCGGTCTCGTCCAGCTGGTTGCGCAGCTTCTGCGCCTCATCGAGGCGCTCGATCGAAAGCTGCTCGGCCACGGCCAGCGCCGACTCGGTCTCGTCCAGCTGGCTGCGCAGCTTTTGCGCCTCTTCCATCCGCTGTAGCGACATATGCTCGGCCGAAGCCAAAGCTGCATCGGTCAGATCCATCCGGAGCTGCAGTGCCGCCGCGTGCTGCTCCATCCGGTTGGCGTGTTCGGAAAGACGACGCCGCTGGAGGTCCGAAGCACGTGCAGCCTGCCCCAAGCATTCGATCCACACCGAATCCGTCGCGCACAGCGCCTCAAAACGCTGGCCGATCGCCGGTAGCCGATCCCAGGGATCAGCGTTTGCAGTCATCAGCCCATAGCACTCGAGAGCCAGTGCATGCCAGGGTGTACGAGCCGTGCGGGGACCGTCATGGCGGTGATGGCGCGCCGAAGCGCGCAGGAACCCCTCCAAGCCGGCGCTTGCCGGATCGCCCGGCAGGTCGATGCCGAGACGGCATGCGGCACGCTCCAGGGTCGCGCCGGGACTGGCCAGCAGCTCCGTGTACGCGATTACCGTCCTCGGCATTGCGGACGACGCCTCCACGGCTTCCAGCACATGGCGCAGCCAGAGGATATGGGCCTGCATCGCGGGCATGCCGTCGCGGGTCTCGAGGGATGCGGCGACCTCGTCCGGGTCGCGAATCACGAGCAGGCAGGCTGCAGACCGCCGCTCGAGCAGCGACGAATGGGTCCATAGAGGCAGGAGCCGACTCATTCTCGGGTCCTTCAGTGCCCACAGCCCCTGGCCATCGAGTTCGCCGAGCACGGCCTCAACGGCCGCCGCCGCCGCATGCGCTGCCGGACTCTCGCACCATGCGGGCGGAAGCGCGCGGACGTCGTCCCAGCTGCGCTCCAGGGAGTCGAGCAGGGATTCGTTGATCCCGACGATCGCCGCGTGCTCGAAGTAGCCGTCCGGGTTGTCGGGCGCTGGCGGCACCAGCCGGTCTCCCAGGCGCACACCCAGCCGAGCCAAGGCCCCCGCCGTGGCCGACGTGCCCGAGCGGTGCATCCCGAGCACGAAGACGGCTTCAGGCGTTCCCTGCGATCGCATCAGAGGAACTCCAGGCTCGGCTCTACGTCGAGATTCGCGAAGCCGGTCGAGATCGCTTCGGGGTCACGCATCACGCGGAACATCGCCACGTCCATGTAGCGCACCAGGAACTTCTCCTCCTCCCCCTGCAGGCCGACGACGCCGGCATTGAGAAAATAAGTGCCGGGGTTGAGAAGATTGCGGAACCGGAACCGCACCTGCACCGAAGCGTCAGATGCCACGACCTCAAGCGGCTTTCCTTCGGGGTGGCTGACCGCCCCCGCCAGCTCGACGCCTGTCAGGCTGCGCACCATCATGCCGAAGCGTACGCCCGCAGCGGGCTGATCGAAATCCACACGATAGGTGTAGACGTACTCCTCGCCCGGCCGCAGCACGTTGACCCGATCGCCCGCCAGGCTCTGGAGGTGCGCATCGTGGATGCTGCACTCGCGCGACGAGTAAACGACTGTGCTCTCCGGAGCCAAGCCCTCGTCCCAGAAGGCCTCGTCGAGTCGCGGCCGACCTGTGCCTGCCGGCAGCGCCGCATCGCTACGCCCATCTGCGCGCTCATCCCCGGCGTCGGAAACGGGATCGGCATCGTCGCTGCCGGCCTTGGAATAGAGCAGCTTCTGGTAGCGCGAGATCACGTCTTTCGCACTGCCCGCACACAGCAGCCGTCCACGATCGAGCAGGACGGCGCGGTCACAGACCTCGGTCACGTGCCCGGCAGAATGTGAGACGAACAGGATCGTCGTGCCCCGGTCTCGCAGGGTCTTGATGCGCGCATGGCACTTGCGCTGGTAGGCCTCGTCGCCCACCGAGAGCGCCTCGTCCACCACCAGCACGTCTGGCTCGACATGCACCGCGACGGAGAACGCCAGCCGCATGAACATGCCGCTGGAATAACTCTTCACCGGCTGCTCGATGAAGCCGGGAATGTCCGCAAACGCGACGATGCTGTCGAACCGCTGGTCCAGTTGCTCCGAGCTGAGGCCCAGAACGCTGCCGTTGAGCCTGATGTTCTCGGCGCCGGTGAGCTCGGGATTGAAACCCGCACCCAGCTCGAGCAGCGCAGCCACGCGCCCCGAAACGTCGACGGTGCCGGTGGTCGGCGTCAGGGTGCCGCAGATGATCTGCAGCAGGGTCGACTTGCCCGCACCGTTTCGACCGACGACGCCCAGCTGCTCGCCGGGGTAGACGTCGAAACTGACATCGCGCAACGCCCAGTACTCGTCGTAGTAGCGGCGCGGCGGCGCACCGGCCATGCGGCGCAGCCGGGGCATCATGAACTGGCGCAGGCGGTCTGCGGGCTGTGCATAGACGGGGTAGCACTTGCTGACTCCGCGCACGCTGATCGCAGGGGCATCAGACGACATCGGCAAACCCCTTGCGGGTTTTCTGGAACCAGGCGAACCCGAGCCAGAGTACGGCAAGGCCCGCGCCCCAATGCAATGCGAGGGTGCCCGCGCCCGGCAGCGACCCCTCGATGAGCACGTCACGGGCCTGCACGACCACGTGGGTCAGCGGATTGAGCCGTATGAGATCCCGGTATTCGACGGGGATCGCTTCGAGCGGGTAGAAGATCGGCGTCAGGAACAGCATCGCCGTCACCAGCAAGCCCACCGTCTGCGCGATGTCGCGCACGAACACGCCAAGCGATGCGAGCAGCCACGCCACCCCGAGCGTTCCCAGGATCAGCGGCCCGATCACGACGGGCAGCAGAAGCGCCGTCGCCGGCACACCGCCCAGGATCCACCACGCCGCCACGAGCCAGGCGAGCAGGCTGATCAGGAAGTGGAACAGCGCGTTGCCCATCTGCACGACGGGCAGGATCTCGAGCGGAAACACGACGCGCTTGACGTAGTTGGTGTTCGCCATCACCAGCGTCGGCGCACGCACAACGACGTCTGAGAACACGTTGAACACTGCCATGCCCGCGAACAGCACCACGGCGAACCCGGCCTTGCCTCCCTGCTCGAGCCCGCTCCAGCGCGCGCCGAAGACGACGCTGAACACAAAGGTGTAGATCAGCAGCATCAGGATGGGCGTGACCAGACTCCACAGCATGCCGAGCATCGAGCCCCGATAACGACCGACGATCTCCTGCCGGGTCAGCTGGGCGATCAGCTGCCGGTGCTGGTGCAGCGATCCCACGAGGTGGCCCAGCCCCGCCGGCGGCGCGGAAGACTCCTGGATCATGCGTGCGGTGCCTTCACGAACCGAGCGCGGTGGCAAGGTCGTCCTGCAGGTCGGCCACGTCCTCCACGCCGACGCTCAATCGCACGAGGTTGTCGAACAGCCCCAGCTGTGCGCGCCGCTCCGGCGGCACCGACGCGTGGGTCATGATCGCCGGGTGGTTGACGAGGCTTTCGACGCCGCCAAGCGATTCGGCCAGCGCGAACAGCTCGGTGCGCTCACAGAAGCGCTTCGCAGCGTCCAGCCCACCCTTGACGAAAATCGTGACCATCCCGCCGAAGCCATCCATCTGCCGCTTGGCGAGTTCATGCTGCGGATGGGACTTCAGGCCCGGGTAGACCACGCGCTCGATGGCCGGGTGCGTTTCGAGCCATTCGGCGAGCGCCTGCGCGTTCTCGCAATGGGCTTTCATGCGCAGGTGCAGCGTCTTCAAGCCGCGCAACGCGAGGAAACTGTCGAACGGTCCCTGCACGCCGCCGACGGCGTTCTGCAGGAATGCCATCTTCTCGGCGAGCTCGGCATCGTCGCCGACCACGGCCATGCCACCGACGATGTCGGAATGACCGTTGAGGTACTTGGTCGCCGAATGCATGACGATGTGCGCGCCGAGTTCGAGCGGGCGCTGCAGGATCGGCGAGCAGAACGTGTTGTCGACGACGACGATCAGCCCGCGCTTGCGCGCGATTGCGGCGATCTGCTCGATGTCGACGAGCTTGAGAAGCGGATTGGTCGGAGTCTCGATCCAGACCATGCGAGTTTCAGGTCGGATCGCGGCTTCGAACCTCGCCGGGTCGGTCAGGTCGATCCAGCTGAAGTCGAGCCCTGCGCTGCGACGACGGACGCGTTCGAACAGGCGGTAGGTGCCTCCGTAGACGTCGTCCATCGCGATGACGTGGCTGCCGGCATCAAGCAGCTCAAGGATCGTCGAGGTCGCAGCAAGGCCGGACGCGAATGCGAAGCCACGGCTGCCGCCTTCAAGCGCGGCGACACAGCGCTCGTACGCGAAGCGCGTGGGGTTGTGGCTGCGCGAGTACTCGAAGCCCTGGTGCTCGCCGGGGCTGGACTGCACATAGGTGCTGGTCGCGTAGATCGGCGTCATCACTGCGCCGGTGCTGGGGTCCGGAGACTGGCCGGCGTGGATCGCCAGCGTGCCGAGCGCGTGCTTGCGCGCCGAAGCGGAGTCGTCGTGAGTCGTCATGATCCAGTCCTTGCCGCAAACGCGGCCGCGGATTCTAGCACCGCGCCCCTAGGCCCGACCCACGAAGGCTTCGGGGTAAAGCTGAACAGGACGGCACGTCCTGTTCAGCGTCACACCCGAGCGGCTACTGCACGCGCCGCCGCAGATAGTTCAGCAGGTCGATACGCGTGATCAGGCCGAGGAAGCGATCGCCCTCGGTGACGATCGCGACGTGGCCTCGATCGAACACCGGCAGCAGGGCCTCGACCGGCGAAGCCACGTCGACCTTGTCGAGCTTGCTGACCATCGCGGTCGAGACCGGATCTCGGAAGCGGGCTTCATCGCCATAGACGTGCAGCAACACGTCGGACTCGTCGACGATGCCGATCAGCTGGTCGCCTTCCATCACCGGCAACTGACTGACGTCGTAGAGCTTCATACGCTGGTAGGCCGTCATCAGCAGATCGTTCGGGCCGACGACGACGGTGTCGCGCTTGGAGTACGGGCGCAAAATCAAGTCGCGCAGGTCGCCCGACGGCTGGCGCTCGAGGAAGCCGTTATCGAGCATCCAGTAATCGTTGTACATCTTCGACAGGTACTTGTTGCCGGTGTCGCAGACGAACACGAGTACCTTTTTTGGCGTGGTCTGTTCGCGGCAGTAACGCAGCGCCGCAGCGAGGATCGTGCCGGTCGAGGAGCCGCCGAGGATGCCTTCCTTCTCCAGCAGCTCGCGCGCGGTCAGGAAGCTCTCCTTGTCGCTGACCGCGTAAGCCTTTTTGACGCGGGTGAAATCCGAGATCGGGGGCAGGAAGTCCTCGCCGATGCCTTCGACCATCCAGCTCGCGGACTTGTCCGACAGCGTGCCGCGATTGATGTATTCCTCGAGAATCGAGCCCACCGGGTCGGCCAGCACGAGCTCGGTGTGTGGCGATCGCTCAGCGAAGCAACGCGACAGGCCGGTCATCGTGCCCGAGCTGCCGCAGCCGAACACGACCGCGTCGACACCGCCGACTTCGGCCATCTGCTCGAGGATCTCGGGGCCGGTGCCGTGTTCGTGCGCGGCCGGGTTGTCGGCGTTGCCGAACTGATTGATGAAGTAGGCGCCCGGCGTTTCGCGCGCGAGGCGCTCCGCCATGTCCTGGTAGTAATCCGGATGGCCCTTTGCCACGTCCGAGCGCGTCAGCACGACGTGCGCGCCCATCGCCTTGAGGTTGAAGATCTTCTCGCGGCTCATCTTGTCGGGCACGACGAGGATGAGCTTGTAGCCCTTCTGCTGCGCGACCAGCGCAAGGCCGATACCGGTGTTGCCGGCAGTGCCCTCGACGAGCGTGTCACCGGGCTTGATGTCGCCGCGCGCTTCCGCAGCCTCGATCATTTTCAGGCCGATGCGGTCTTTGATCGAGCCGCCCGGATTCTGGGATTCGAGCTTGAAATACAGCTCGCAAGGGCCGGCATCGAGCTGGCGGGCCTTGACGATCGGGGTGCGCCCGATGAGTTCGAGCACGGAAGAATGGATGGGCATGCGGTGCACTTCACAGGCCGCGCCTGGCGCGGCGGACCGCGCGATCTTAACCGACGGTGCCGCGATTTCCGGCGAAATGACTCTGCACAGAAGGCGAGGTTGCCTGCCAGGCAAGCGAGCGGGCCGGCGCTCCCCTGAGCCTGCCCGCTTGCACGGCGCGGCGTCAGTGCGTCATTGCAGCCGGGCTTCGTACATTCGCGCGAGACGGTCCTTGACCGCGAGCTTCTGGCGCTTCATCTGCATCAGGCTGATGTCGTCGATCGGCAGGACGCCGAGTTCGGCATCCATGACCTTTTTATCGAGGTCGCGATGGCGCTGGTAGAGCTGCTTGAATTCCGGGTTGCTCTTCAAGAGCGAGTCGAGCTCCTGCTGCGGCTGTTCTTCGAACATGCAAGCCTCCTTCGGTAAGTGCTGACTGTCCGGCACGCGGCCGGTCACGGAGGGCCCGGATGCGCAAACGCCCCGACCTTGCGGCCGGGGCGTTCGTGATCGGGTCGGGTTGGCCAGACGTAACTGCCGGAGCACCGGGGTGTCCGGCGGCGGCATCCTGCGGGCTGAGCCCGTCGGAACGGGACGTACGCATCATCGGCCTGGCTCTCCACCAGGCGGCGGAAACCACCTGGCAGCTCCGACCCTACTCCTGCCGCTCGAGCCCGACAAGCGCTGCTGTCCGATATTGCAACCGACGTCCGACCGACGGTTCAGCGCGGCGGTGGAGGCGGCACCGCGCGTGGCGGTGCGCTCGTAAGCCCTTGTCTAGAAAAGGTTATTTATATGAAACCAGGATCTCGACGCGCCGGTTGCGGGCGCGTCCGGCGGCGCTGGCGTTGTCCGCCACCGGCTCGGCCGCGCCGCGCCCGATCGCCCGCACCAGACGGGCCGGTACGCCTTCACGGACCAGCGTGTCCCGCACTGCGTCGGCGCGACGCTGGGAGAGCTTGAGGTTGGCGTCTGATGCGCCCTGACTATCCGTATGGCCCTCGATCGTTACGCTCGCCGCCGGCATGGCGTCCAACAGCGCGGCCAGTGCGCGGACCTGGCCGGCCGCGGCCGACGTCAGGGTCGCCTGCCCCGAAGCGAACGCGTCGCCAGCAAGCGTGAACGTTTCGCTGCCATCAGCGCGGCTGGACGAAGGCAGCTTCGCGCCTGCGACGAGTTCGGCCTCCTCACGCGCGAGTGCTGCCTGCTTCTCGCGCGCGGCGTTGAGCTTGGCGGTCTGGGCGTCAGTCACGCCTTCGAGCACGGCTGTAACCTGCTGCGTCGCCAGCGCGTCGGCGGCCGCCTGCTGGCGCAGCCGCTCCGCCTCCTCGGCCTGGATCTGGGCCTGAATCCGCAGGCGCTCGGCCTCGGCACGTGCACGTGCCGCATCCTGCCGGCTCGCCTCGACCAGCAGCTCGGCACGTTCGCGATCGAGCCGGTCGACTTCACGCTGCATCGCGGCGGTGCGGCTGGCAATCTCGGCAATCTGGACGCGCCGCTCGGCAACATACCGCGCGGCACCGCGATCGCGACTGCGGGCCTGGGCCAGCGCCTCGATCGCCTGCCGCGCCTGCAGCCGTTCGTAGGCTGCCAGCGACGAGGCCTGCGGATCGGCTTCGAGCGCGGCGATGCGCTGCGAGAACGCGGCAACGTCGGCTTCCTGGGCGTACAGCGGTAACGAGGCCGCCAGCAGCAGAATCAAAGTGGCGCGCTTCATGGGCGGTCTCCCGACTGCAGCCGGTTACGCAATTCCGTGACTTCCGCACGCCGCTGCTGCAGCTCGGCGGTGGCGAGCGCTTCGCGGCTGCGGGCATAGGCCAGATCGGCATCGACGGCTGCGGCAAGCGCGAGACGACGGGCCTCGTCTTCGCGCCCCTCGCCCAGCGCTGCCTGCGCCTGGGCAAGCTCGCTGCGAGCAAGCGCGATTTCCTGCGAGGCGTACTGGTCGGCATCGGCGCCATCGGCGCGCGTGACTGCCTGTTGCGCCGCTGAAAGTTCACCGGTGGGAGGCGGCATGGACGCGCACGCGGCAATCGTAAAAGCGAACGCGAGGCACGCTAGCGGTCTGGTGAAGTATGCGAAGCTTGGGCTCATCGTGTGCCGTGCCTGGATTTGGGGGATTGGCGCGGCCATTGTCGTCATGCCTTCGCGGTGTATGCAACGCCCGCGGAAAATCGAGGTGCGCACATGGACATCGGCTATTTTCTGAAGCTGATGATGGAAAAGAACGCGTCGGACATGTTCCTGACGACCGGCGCGCCGGTGTACGTGAAAGTCGAAGGCAAGCTACAGCCGCTCGGCAACACCGGCCTGCCACCGGGAATGGTCAAGAAGATCGCGTACTCACTGATGGACGAAGGCCAGGTGCCCGAGTTCGAGCGTGAACTCGAGCTCAACATGGCCTACTCGCTTCCGGACGCCGGCCGCTTCCGCGTCAACGTGTTCAAGCAGCGCGGCGAAGTGGGCATGGTCATCCGCGCGATCAAGAGCGTGATTCCGACGATCGAGGACCTGCAGCTACCGCAGGTGCTCAAGGAGATCATCATGTCCCCGCGGGGACTGGTGCTGATCGTCGGCAGCACCGGCTCGGGCAAATCCACCTCGCTCGCGTCGATGATCGACCACCGCAACTCGAACGCGGCCGGTCACATCCTCACGATCGAGGATCCGATCGAGTTCCTGCACAAACACAAGCAGTCGATCGTCAACCAGCGTGAAGTCGGGCTGGACACGCACGCGTTCCACAACGCGCTCAAGAACGCGATGCGCGAAGCGCCGGACGTGATCCTGATCGGCGAGATCCTGGACTCGACGACGATGGAGGCCGCGATCGCATTCGCCGAAACCGGCCACCTGTGCCTGGCGACGCTGCACTCGAACAATGCCGACCAGACGCTCGAGCGCATTCTGAATTTCTTCCATGAATCGGCGCACAAGAACGTGCTGATGAACCTCGCGCTGAACCTGCGCGCGGTGATTTCGCAGCGCCTTGTGGTCGGCGTGGACGGCCGCCGCCTGCCAGCGACCGAAGTGCTGATCAATACGCCGCACGTTCGGGACCTGATGCGCCGCGGCCAGATCCATGAGATCAAGCAGGCCATGGAAGGATCGCTCGAGGCCGGCATGGAGACGTTCGACCAGTGCCTGTACCGGCTGCACAAGGAAGGCCGGATTTCGCAGGAAGAAGCGCTGCGCGCGGCCGATTCGCGCGAAGGGCTGGCGCTGAAGTTCCGTTTGTCGGAAGGCACGGTCGGCGAACACGACCCGTACGCGGACGTGTTCTAGCGCTACGAAAGCCGGATCTGCGCGGGCCGGGGCGGTCAACGGACAGCCCGGTGGCGCACCGCAGCTCCCCTGTCAGGACGCTGCGGCCTGCGGGCAGTCCGGCTGGCGTTCCGGCCGGGCGGCATCGAACGCCGGCAGCGCGAGACATGCAGCCTCGATGCGGGCGATCGTCGGATAACGCGTAAGGTCCAGCCCGAAGCGGCGCGCGTTGTAGACCTGCGGAACCAGGCAGCAGTCCGCGATTGTCGGCACGTCGCCTTCGCAGAACTCGCCGGTCGACACGTGCCCCGCGAGCATCTCTTCCAGCGGAGCAAAGCCCTGGTCGATCCAGTGGCGCACCCATTCGTCACGCTCGGCCTGCGGCACGCCCCAGGTGTTTTCGAAGTACTGCAGCACCCGCAGGTTATTGAGCGGATGGATGTCGCAGCCGACGATCTGCGCCAGCGCACGTACGCGTGCGCGGTCGCGGCTCACGGTCGGCAGCAGCGGCGCGTCCGGCCAGGTCTCGTCGAGGTATTCGAGGATCGCCATCGACTGGCGGATCATGCGGTTGCCGTGCTGCAGCACCGGCACGAGGCCCTGCGGGCTCGTCTCGCGGAACTGCGGCGAGTGCTGCTCGCCGCCGTCCCGCACCAGGTGCACCGGCGCGGTTTCGTAGCGCAGGCCTTTGAGGTTCAGGCCGATCCGCACACGGTACGCCGCGCTCGACCGCCAGTACGAATACAGCCGCAGTTGCTCGCTCACGCCATCATTCCCGGTTGCGCCAGACACCTTAGCCCGGCCATCGGCCGATCGCCACACCGGCTTTGGCGGTTGCGGTGCGATCGCGTCAGGCTGCCGCCGGCTCGATGCGCTGCTCGATCGCGCCGAAGATGCTGTGGCCGTCGCGGTCGAACATTTCGATCCGGACCACGTCTCCGAAGCTCATGAACGGCGTGCGCGGGGCCCCGTGCTCAAGCGTTTCCACGGTGCGCTTTTCGGCGAAGCACGACGCACCGAGCGAGGTGTCCTCGTTCGCCACGGTGCCCGAACCGACGATCGTGCCGGCCGACAGCGGACGCGTCTTCGCGGCATGCGCGACGAGCTGCGCGAAGCTGAATTGCATATCGACCCCGGCCTCGGGCGCGCCGAACCACTCCCCGTTGATGTGCGTCACCAGTGGCAGGTGCAGCTTCTCGTCGCGCCATGCGTCACCGAGTTCATCCGGCGTCACGAACACCGGGCTCAGTGCCGATCGCGGCTTGGACTGCAGAAAGCCGAAGCCCTTGCCGAGCTCGTTCGGGATCAGGTTGCGCAGGCTGACGTCGTTGATCAGGCCCACAAGCTGGATGTGGCCCGCCGCCTGCTCCGGGGACACCGCCATCGGCACGTCGTCGGTAATCACGACGATCTCGGCCTCGAGGTCGATACCGAAGTCCTCGCTGGTTACGCGCACCGGATCACGCGGCCCATAGAAACCCGCACTGACAGCCTGGTACATCAGCGGGTCGGAATAGAAGCTCTCGGGCACCTGGGCACCGCGCGCGCGGCGGACGCGCTCGACGTGCGGCAGATAGGCGCTGCCGTCGACGAACTCGTAGGCGCGCGGCAACGGAGCGGCGAGCGCTGCAACGTCGAGGTCGAACGCATCGGCCGCATCGCCGCTGTTCAGTGCGTCGGACAGTGCGTTCAGGCGCGGCGCGGCATTGGACCAGTCCTCGAGCGCGCGCTGCATCGTTTCGGCGATGCCGGTGGCGCGAACCGCGCGGCGCAGATCGCGCGAAACAACGATGAGCGTGCCGTCGCGGCCGCCTTCCTTGAGTGAACCAAGCTTCATGGGACCTCGCATCCGGACGCCTGACGGCGGAATGGTTTCAATTGTAACGGCTTCGCCCGTTGATGGCCGTATTGGTCGGCCGCAGCGCAGCTGCGCGACGCTGGCGGAGGTGGCCGGCCCTGCGAATCAGTCCGACCGGACAACAAAAAACCCGCCTTTCGGCGGGTTTTTTTATCGGAACCGGAGTTCCGCGGATCTGGCAGCCCCGGATGGATTCGAACCACCGAATGCCTGAGTCAGAGTCAGGTGCCTTACCGCTTGGCGACGGGGCTATGGAACAAATCTTAGCGCAAAAATTAGCGCTTCGAGAACTGCGTAGCGCGGCGGGCCTTGTGCAGACCGACCTTCTTACGCTCGACTTCACGCGCATCGCGAGTCATGAACCCGGCCTTGCGCAGTTCGTTCTTCAGCGTCTCGTCGTACTCGACGAGCGCGCGCGAGATACCGAGGCGGATCGCGCCGGCCTGGCCGGTGATGCCGCCGCCGGCTACCGTCACGACGACGTCGAACTTGTCGGTCGACTGCGTCAGCTCGAGCGGCTGGCGCACGATCATGCGCGCGGTCTCGCGACCGAAGAACTCGTCGATCGGGCGCTGGTTGATGGTGATGTTGCCCGAACCCTTGCGCAGGAAAACGCGAGCGGTCGAGG
The DNA here is from genome assembly GCF_042434515.1 of Lysobacter korlensis. Classification (NCBI taxonomy): domain Bacteria; kingdom Pseudomonadati; phylum Pseudomonadota; class Gammaproteobacteria; order Lysobacterales; family Lysobacteraceae; genus Lysobacter; species Lysobacter korlensis. Next base: position 711,610 of record NZ_JBHLTG010000001.1, on the reverse strand, counting down.
ACTTGCGGCGGCCGGTGCCGTAGTTCTGCTGGAGTGCCATATCGTGACCTTAGAATTCGAGCGGCTGCGGCTGCTGGGCGGCGTGCGGATGCTCGGAGCCCTTGTAGACCTTGAGCTTGCGGTACATCGCGCGGCCGAGCGGATTCTTCGGCAGCATGCCCTTGACGCCGATCTCGATGACGCGCTCCGGGTGGCGCTCGAGCGCCTGACCGAGGGTCTCGGACTTCAGGTTGCCGATGTAACCGGTGAACCGGTAGTACATCTTGTCCTGCAGCTTGTTGCCGGTGACGACGATCTTCTCGGCGTTGATTACCACGAGGTAATCGCCGGTATCGACGTGCGGGGTATAGACGGGCTTGTGCTTGCCGCGCAGGCGACGCGCGAGTTCAGTGCACAGGCGGCCGAGGGTCTTGCCTTCGGCATCGACCACGTACCAGTCACGCTGGACGGTCTCGTTCTTGGCGTTAAAAGTCTTCATGACGTGTCTGGTAGGGGTACCTGGTCGGGCTAGTTCCATCCAGGCAGGACGCCTGCGGAACCTCGCCTCGCGTTGTGGAGCGGAACGAAAGAGGCGGGATCATAGCGGCGGCGGTAACGTTGTGCAAGCGCTGTGAACCCGCGTGATAGCATCGAAACCGATGCCCGAGCCCGTGACGTCTGTCGACCCGTTGGTCGCCCTGGCTGACCGCTGCGTGCAATGCGGCCTGTGCCTGCCTGCCTGCCCGACCTACCGGCACGATGGGCTGGAATCCGAATCCCCGCGCGGCCGCATCGCACTCGCGCGCGCCTGGGCCCTGGATACAGTCGATCCGACGCCGGCAGGCGACGTGCACCTGGACCACTGTCTGGGCTGCCGCAGCTGCGAATCCGTGTGTCCGGCAGGCGTGGAGTTCGGCGCGCTGCTGGTCGAGGCACGCGTCAGTCAGCGGTTGCGCCGGCCACCACCGGTCCGGCAGCGAGTAATTGAGGCAGTGGGGCGACACCCGCGCCTGCTCAGCGCTGGGCTTGCAACCTATCGCCGATTGTTCGCCGCCCTCCCAGCCCGCATGCGCCGGTTGCCGCGCCCGCCGGCGCCGTCGACCACCTTGCCAGCGCCCCCATCAGACGAGACCGTTGCCGTATTCGTCGGCTGCGTCGCGAACAGCTACGAGCCGCCCGCACGCGACGCGTTGCAGCGCCTGTGCGCGGCAATCGGGGTATCGCTCGTCATCCCTGCAGGCCAGCACTGCTGTGGCGCGCTGCACGCCCATGCCGGCGACCGGGCCGCCGCCGAGACGATGGGATCGGCCAACCGCGCCGCGTTCGCGCGCGCCAGCACGGTGCTCACGCTTGCGACCGGATGCCACGACTCGGTGCGGCATGCGCTTACTGGACACCAGACGGTCGTCGATGCACTCGACTATCTGGCGACGCAATCGCACCGACTCCGGTTCCGCGAGCGGCGCGAACGCGTGGCCCTGCACCTGCCGTGCACGCAGCGCAATGTCGTGCGCTCGGTGCCTGCGCTTCGTCGGCTGCTGGCGCAGGTGCCGGGGCTGGAAGTGGTCGAGCTCGACGCCGGGTACGGCTGTTGCGGCGCAGCCGGCCTGCAGATGATCACCGGGCCGGAGCGGGCAGCAAGCTACCGCGAGCCGTTGATCGACCAGCTGCATGCGAGCGGGGCCACGCGTTTGCTCAGCGCGAACATCGGGTGCCGGCTCCACTTAGCTGGCGCCTCGACGGTGCCGGTGGAGCACCCGCTCGAACTGCTGGCCAGCGCCCTCGCGCACTGATCGACGACCGCGTCATGGCGACGCCGTAGACTGCCCCGCATGAGACCCCGCTCCCTGACCCCCGTCGACCGCGTGCTCGCCGATGCCCAGCGCGCGCTGGAAACCGTTTTCGCGCGGCCGGCCTCGCAACGCCCGAACCCGTCACTGGAGGCGGCAGACCTCACGCTCGAGGAACACGACCGGCGCCACGCGGCGGGGCTCATGCGCATCAACCATGTCGGCGAGGTCTGCGCGCAGGCGCTCTATTGCGGCCAGGCCGCGGTCGCGCGCGATGTGCGCACGCGCGAGCACCTGCTCGCCGCGGCGCAGGAGGAAACCGACCACCTCGCATGGTGCGAGCAGCGACTGCGCGAACTCGACAGCCGACCAAGCCTGCTGAACCCAGTCTGGTATGCGGGCAGCTACGCGATCGGCGCTCTGGCCGGGCTGCGCGGCGACGGCTGGAACCTCGGATTCGTGGTCGAGACCGAGCGGCAGGTCGAGGCGCACATCGACGAGCACCTGCAGTCACTGCCCCCGGCCGACCTGCGCAGCCGGGCAATCCTTGGGGTCATGAAAGCCGACGAGGCGCGCCATGCCGACCAGGCCGAGCACGCCGGCGCCCGCATGCTGCCGCCGCCGATTCCGTCGGTCATGGCACTCGCGTCGCGCATCATGAAGACGGTCGCCTACCGCGTGTAACCGGCGCTGGCGCGCCCCGGCTCGCTGCCGGCTGCCGCCACGGCTCACCGCGCCTGCCTACACAAAAAAGGCCCGCTTTGGCGGGCCTTTTTCGAGCGATCCAAGCGTTGGGCTCAATCCACGAGGTTGCGGCCGTGGTAGAGCTCCTCGATCTCGCGCTTGAGGCGCGCCTCGATCTTCATCCGGTCCTTGAATGACAGGTTGCGCGCCTTTTCCTCGAACAGGTAGTTGTCGAGGTCGAACTCCTTCAGATGCATCTTCGTGTGGAAGATGTTTTCCTGATAGACGTTGACGTCGAGCATCTCGTAGCGGTTCTTGATGTTCTTTGCCAGGTAGTCCTGGATCGAGTTGATCTTGTGGTCGATGTAGTGCTTGCGACCCTTGACGTCGCGCGTGAAGCCGCGCACCCGGTAGTCCATGACGACGATGTCGGACTCGAGGCTTTCGATCAGGTAGTTCAGCGCCTTCAGCGGCGAAATCACGCCGCAGGTTGCCACGTCGATGTCCGCGCGGAACGTCGCGATGCCGTTGTCCGGATGGGTTTCCGGATACGTGTGCACCGTGATGTGCGACTTGTCCATGTGCGCGACGACCGCGTCGGAGATGATCTCCTTGCCGGCATCTCGCTTGTCGATCACCGGCTCCTCGGAGATCAGGATCGTCACCGACGCGCCCTGCGGGTCGTAGTCCTGCCGCGCGATGTTGAGGATATTCGCGCCGATGATGTCGGCCACGTCCGTCAGGATCTGGGTGAGCCGATCGGCGTTGTATTCCTCGTCGATGTACTCGATGTAGCGCTGGCGCTCCTCTTCGGACGCGGCGAAGCTGACATCGTAAATATTGAACGACAGAGCCTTGGTGAGGTTGTTGAAACCCTGCAACCTCAGGCGTGGCAGCGGCTTGACCACGGGCGGCGATTCCGGAGACGCGATAGGAACAGTAGATTATGCGCCAATCGCTCCGCCCTGCGTAATGCGGGCGCTGAACGCGGCGAAAAGCGGCCATGACGCGTGATGATCCCGAAAACGCCGATGGTGCGATATTTGCCCAAGCTCACGCTTCGCGCTTAAGCTCGATCACAGTCAGCCAAGGGCCTATATACATGCCAGTCGAGTCGGTCGCCCATCTCACGCCCGCACGACGCTCCAGCAGCCCGCTGTTGCCCGATGCCGCCGTGATCGAACGTTTCCTCGCCCACTGCCACCGCCGCAGGTACCCGTCGCGCACCGACGTGTTCCGGCCCGGTGACCCGGCGAGCACGCTGTACTACGTGATTTCCGGCTCGGTCAGCATCATCACCGAGGAAGAAGACGGCCGCGAGCTGGTGCTCGGGTACTTCGGCGCCGGTGAATTCGTCGGCGAGCTCGGCCTGTTCATCGACAACGAGCACCGCGAGGTGATCCTGCGCACGCGCAGCGCCTGCGAGCTGGCCGAAATCGGCCACGAGCGCTTCTACGACCTGCTGCTGACCCGGCTGGCCGCGGATGCGCCGAAGCTGCTCTACGCGATTGCGTCGCAGATCTCGCGCCGCCTGCTCGATACCAGCCGCAAGGCGGGCCGCCTGGCGTTCCTCGACGTCACCGACCGCATCGTGCGCACGCTGCACGACCTGGCGAAGGAGCCCGAGGCGATGAGCCACCCGCAGGGCACCCAGCTGCGCGTCTCGCGGCAGGAACTGTCGCGCCTGGTGGGCTGCTCGCGCGAAATGGCCGGCCGCGTGCTCAAGAAGCTGCAGGCGGACGGCAAGCTGCACGCGCGCGGCAAGACCGTCGTGCTGTTCGGGACCCGCTGAGCGATGGCGTCGAACGAGTCTCCCGATCCGACCGTGGTCCGCTCGGCGAAGATCGGCGACGCGAGCGACGTCGCGCGCCTGCTCGATCAGCTCGGCTATCCGTGCAACCGCGACGAGGCCGCCGATCGCATCGTGACCGTGCTCGGCGATCCGCGTCAGCACCTGCTGATCGCCGAGCGCGACGGTCACGCGTGCGGACTGATCTCGCTGAACATGGTCTATTCGGTCGCGCACGGCGCCGACCTGGCGCGCATCACCGCGCTGATCGTCGGCGACGACTGCCAGCGCGAGGGCATCGGCCGACGGCTGCTTCGCGAGGTCGAGGTGCTTTCGCGGCAGGCGGGCGTGTCGCGGATCGAGGTCACCAGCGGCCCGCAGCGGCAGGGCGCGCATGCGTTCTATCGTGGCTGTGGCTACAGCGAAGGCTCGCTGCGCTTCGTCAAGCTGCTCGGCGACTGACGCGACTGACGCGACTGACGCAGACAAACCTCCCACGGGGCGGCCGGAGCCGCCTCCTGCGCGCCGATCCGGGCCGGTCCACCTCACCCGGTCGGCCGCTTAGACTCGCTGCCTGCCTTACGCCCTGCCCGTGGCACCACTGCCGCGTCGGTACGCGTCGCGCTCCGCTGAGCGCGGCGCCGGCAGGTCTCGCCGCGCCGCGCCGCCGGACGCCGATCCGGTTGCCGCGATCAGCCCGGCTCCCCGCCCCGGCTTGGAATTCCCCAGTTCAGGATTGGCGTCCCCGGCGGCAGCTCGCGCCTGAACGTATCGACCTTGTCAGGCTTGGGGTTGACGACCACCGGCCGCTTCGCGGTTTTCAGCAGCGGCATGTCAGCACTGCTGTCGGAGTAGGCGATGGCCACGTCGCCGGTGAACCCGGCTTCGCGCAGCATCGTCATCTTCATCTCGTGGTGGCAGTGGCGCGTGGCCATCACGCCGAACAGGCGCGGCCCGACCTTCGTCCCAACCACCGGCACGTCCTCGTGCGCGACGAACGTAAGGATCGCGCGCGCAAGTTCGGGCGGCGCGCCGGTCGCGATCACGACGCGGTCGCCGGCCTCGCGGTGGCGGTGCAGCACGTCGAGCGCGACCGGCAGCAGGCGTTCGCGGATCTGCGCGTCGTGCAGCAGCACGTAGCGGTCGATCAGCTCATCGAGATCGCGGCGACGATGGAAACCCACCGTACCGGCCCAGACGAATGCACCGATGCCACGGCGCCGGGTCGGCAGGAACGCGATCATCGGCGCGGCGATCGGCGCGATCAGCAGCGCCAGCGCCGTGCGCCACCAAGTACGACGCACGAGCCAGGCGAACAGATCGCCACCGGAGTCGCCGTCGTACAGCGTGTGGTCGAAATCGAACACGACCAGCGGCGCCTCGGCGCGTGCGGCGGGGTAGCGCGTGCCGGCGACGCTCATTTTGCGAACATCCGCTTCAGGGCCGCGCCCGGATCGGGCTCGCGCATGAAGCTTTCACCAACCAGGAACGTGTTGATGCCTGCGGCGCGCATCCGCGCGACGTCCGCCGGGGTCGCGATGCCGCTTTCGGTGACCAGCGTACGGTCGGGCGGCACCGCCTCGCGCAGCGCGATCGTGGTATCGAGCGAGACTTCGAACGTGCGCAGGTTGCGGTTGTTCACGCCGATCAGCTCGCAGTCGGTCTGCAAGGCACGCTCGAGCTCGTCGATGTCATGCACTTCGACGAGCACGTCCATGCCGAGCTCGTGCGCGAGATTCGCCATTTCGATCATCGGCCCATCCTCGAGTGCGGCGACGATCAGCAGGATCGCATCGGCGCCGATCATGCGAGCTTCGTAGACCTGGTAGGGATCGATCGTGAAATCCTTGCGCAGCGCCGGCAGCGAACACGCGGCGCGCGCCTCTCCGAGGTAGAGGTTGCTGCCCTGGAAGAAATCGACGTCGGTCAGCACCGACAGACAGGCGGCGCCACCTGCCTCGTAGCTGCGCGCGATCTCCGCCGGCTTGAAGTCCTTGCGGATCAGTCCTTTCGACGGGCTCGCCTTCTTGACCTCGGCAATCACCGCCGATTCGCCAGCGTCGCGCTTGCGCCGGATCGCGTCGACGAAGCCCCGCGTCGGCGGCAGGTTGGTGGCGCGTGCGCGCAGGTCGGCAAGCGAGCGCACGCGGCTGCGCTGCTCGATCTCTTCGGCCTTGCGCGCAAGGATGGTGTTGAGAATGTCGCTCATCGGTTTTCCTGGGTCGGGCCGGCGTACGCGCGCTCGACGCGGGCGATGCGGACTTCGAAATGCTCGTACCACTGGCTGCGGCCCTGCTCGCGCACGGCCACGTGCTCGGCATGGCGACGCCACGCCGCGATCGCCTGCTCGCTGGCCCAATACGAGACAGTGATGCCCACGCCATCGCTGCCGCGCGCGGACTCGACGCCGAGAAACCCCGGCTGCGCCGCGGCAAGCCGCGCCATCGCCGTGGCCGCCTCGTCGTAGCCGGCGTCGACGTCGGTACGCCGCGAAGTGAAGATCACCGCGAAATACGGTGGTGGCGGCGTCGATGCGAAGCCCGCGCTGCCATGTGCTCCGGCCAGAGGCAGGCTCATGCGGAAAGCGCGCGCGTGGTGGCGACGAATTCGTCGAGCTTCGCGCGAGCAGCGCCGGAGGCGATGGTTTCACGTGCGCGAACCGTGCCCTCGGCGATCGAACCGACGATGCCGGCCGCGTACAGCGCCGCGCCTGCGTTGAGCACGACGATCTCGCGCGGCAGGCCGTCGTTGCCGGACAGTGCCTGCAGGACCATCGCTTTCGATTCGCCTGCGTCCTCGACCCGCAGGTTGCGGCTGGCGGCCATCGCGATGCCGAAGTCCTCGGGATGGACTTCGTATTCGCGCACCACGCCGTCGCGCAGCTCGCCGACCAGCGAGCCGGCGCCGAGCGACAGCTCGTCCATGCCATCGCGCCCCCAGACCACGAGCGCACGCTGCGCGCCGAGCTGCTGCAGCACGCGCACCTGGATGCCGACGAGGTCGGGATGGAACACGCCCATGAGGATATTCGGCGCGCCGGCGGGGTTGGTCAGCGGGCCGAGGATGTTGAACAGCGTGCGTACGCCCATCTCGCGCCGCACCGGCGCGACGACCTTCATCGCCGGGTGATGCACCGGCGCGAACATGAAGCCGATGCCGCAGCGCGAGATGCACTCGGAGACCTGCTCGGGCGCGAGCTCGATCTTCGCGCCGAGCGCTTCGAGCACGTCGGCGCTGCCCGACTTCGACGACACGCTGCGGTTGCCGTGCTTGGCGACCTTTGCGCCGGCCGCGGCGACCACGAACATCGACGCGGTCGAGATGTTGAACGTGTGCGCGCCGTCGCCGCCGGTGCCGACGATGTCGACCATGTTGCGGCGGTCATCCACGCGCACCGGCTGCGCGAACTCGCGCAATACGGTCGCGGCGCCGGCGATTTCGCCGATCGTTTCCTTCTTCACGCGCAGGCCGGTGAGGATCGCGGCGGTCATGACCGGCGAGACCTCGCCGCGCATGATCATGCGCATCAGCTCGACCATCTCGTCGTGGAAGATCTCGCGGTGTTCGATCGTGCGCTGCAGCGCTTCTTGCGGGGTGATGGGCATGGGATTCTCGAAGCGGATTGGACGGGCTCAGGCGGACGACGGCATCAGCGACGCCATCGCTCCGGGCCCAGGGCCCCGTCTGCCCGCAGTGCACGCGTGACCACGTGGATCAGCGCTCCAGGAAGTTCTTCAGCATCGCGTGGCCATGCTCGGTCAGGATCGACTCGGGATGGAACTGCACGCCTTCGACCGGATGCTCCTTGTGGCGCAAGCCCATGATCTCGTCGAACGAGCCGTCCTCGCCGTCGGTCCAGGCGGTCACTTCGAGGCAGTCGGGCAGGCTTTCACGCCTGACGACCAGCGAGTGGTAGCGCGTGGCCTGGAATGCATCGGGCAGACCGGTGAATACGCCCTGCCCTTCGTGCCGGATGGGCGAGGTCTTGCCGTGCATGATCGTTTTCGCGCGCACCACTTCGCCGCCATAGGCCTGCCCCAGACTCTGGTGGCCCAGGCACACGCCGAGCACCGGAATGCGCGGGCCGAGGTGTTTGAGCACGTCGACCGAGACACCTGCCTCGTTCGGCGTGCACGGGCCCGGCGAGATCACGATGCGTTCGGGCGCAAGCTGCTCGATCTGCGCGACCGACAACTCGTCGTTGCGCACCACCTTCACCTCGGCCCCGAGCGCCTGCAGGTACTGCACGAGGTTGTAGGTGAAGCTGTCGTAGTTGTCGATCATCAAAAGCACGGCGACACCCGGCCGCTGGGCGGCGTGATGGGAGGGGAAAATCTATCGGCGCGTCCGGGCACCCGCAAACGCGTAAACACCGCGCGCGGCGTCGGGCGCGAGACGCGATCTGATACGGACCGTTCACGGCCCGGCCGCGATAACGGACAGCACGAAATGTCGGACGGAGCAGCGAAATGGCCGAGCTGGATGCGGAAGAACGCGACAACCTCGACAGGAAGCAGTTCGCGTTTCCGAAGCAGCGCAAGGAGCCGCTGGAAGACGCCGGCCACGTGCGCAGTGCGATCGGGCGCTTCAACCAGGTCAAAGGCGTGACCGACGAGGAGCGCGACGAAGCCTGGGAACGCATCAAGGCCGCGGCGCGGCGCCACGACGTTGAAGTCAGCGTCGACGACTGGCGCGAACTCGGAAACGACTGAACGCCGCGTCGGGCCCGTATCCGCGGGCAACCGCGCGATCACAGCCCCTTCGCCGCCTGCGCGACCGCGCGGAACAGCGCGCGCCCCTTGTTCATCGTTTCTTCCCACTCCGCCTGTGGGTCGGAGTCGTAGACGATGCCCGCGCCGGCCTGCACGTGCAGGCGGCCGTCCTGGATCACGGCGGTGCGGATCGCGATCGCGGTGTCGGCATCGCCATGCCAGCCGATGTAGCCGATGCTGCCGGCGTAGACGTTGCGCTTGACCGGTTCGAGCTCGCGGATCACCTCGAGCGCGCGGATCTTCGGCGCGCCGCTGACGGTGCCGGCCGGGAACGTCGCGCGCAGCACGTCGGCGTAGCTCAGCCCGTCCTGCAGCTTGCCGGTGACTTCGCTGACGATGTGCATCACGTGGCTGTAGCGTTCGATCACGAATTGCTCGCCGACCTCGACCGTGCCGGGCTTGCTCACGCGGCCGACGTCGTTGCGGCCCAGGTCGATCAGCATCAGGTGCTCGGCACGTTCCTTCGGATCGGCGAGCAGCTCCGTTTCGAGCGCGGCATCGCGCTCGGGCGTATCGCCGCGCGGGCGGGTGCCGGCGATCGGGCGCACGGTGATTTCGTCGCCCTGCTGGCGTACGAGGATTTCCGGCGATGAGCCGACGACCTGCATGTCGCCGACGTCGAGGAAGTACATGTACGGCGACGGGTTCAGCGCACGCAGCGCGCGGTACACATCGACCGGGCGCGCCTTGAACGGCACCGACAGCCGCTGGCTCAGCACCACCTGGAAGATGTCGCCGGCGCGAATGTATTCCTTCGATTTCTCGACCGCGGCGATGAAGCCCTCGCGCGTGAAACCGGATACGAAGTCACCTTCGTCGAGGCCGGCCGGGTCGAGCGTCTCGGGATACCCCGGCCCGCCCTGGCGCAGGCGGTGGGTGAGCTCGTCGAGACGGCGGTTCGCGCGTGCGAACGCCTGCGGCTCGCTCGGGTCGGCATGCACGATCAGGTACAGCCGGCCCTTGAGGTTGTCGAACACCGCGACTTCCTCGCTGAGCATCAGCAGGATGTCGGGTGTGCCGAGTTCGTCGGGCTTGCCGCCGCGCGCGAGCCGCGGTTCGATGTACTGGATGCATTCGAAACCAAACCAGCCCACGAGGCCACCGGTGAAACCCGGCAGCCCTTCGACCTTCGGCACCGAATGCATCGCGCGCAGCGCTTCGACCTCGGCGAACGGGTCGGCCACCTCGCGCGATTCGACCAGCTCGCCGCAGTCGGTCACGTACAGCGCATGGCCGGCGAATGCGTACACGCGGCGCGCCGGCAGGCCGATGATCGAGTAGCGCCCGAAGCGCTCGCCGCCCTCGACCGATTCGAACAGGTAGGTGTGCGGCCCGTCGGCGAGCTTGAGGTAGACCGACAGCGGGGTGTCGAGGTCGCTGAGCACCTCGCGCACGACCGGGATGCGGGTGTAGCCGGCGTCGGCGAGCCGGCGGAACTGTTCGGCGTCGAGGTGCATGCGGGCCGGGCGCGAGCGCGTGGAAGCGGGGCGCAAGTATGCCAGCGCGACCGGAGCCGGGTCCTGTCCCGCTCGGTCGGCTTCAGGACGAAGGGTGCTGGGGATATGCGATTACATGGGCGTCGCGCAACCCGGCCATCGCGTCGACGGCGGGCGCCGTTCCGAACAGTGGGCAGTCGGCGCCCAGGTGCATGCGCAGCCGGCCCGCGACGCATTCGACGCGGAACGCGCGAGCCTGCACCGGCTCGCCGTCGAGGTTCAGCGTCAGTGGCTCGGTCGCTTCGATCTCGACCCAGGGCAGGCGCGTCTGGACCGCGACGCGGTCGAGCGCGGCCTCTTTGCCTTCGGTGATCAGCGTGCCGACCATCGACCCGACCGCGCCGGTCAGCGGCGGGACGATCGTGAGGTCGAGTTCGCCGTCGTCGAGGCTCGCATCCGGGCACAGCGCCTGCCCACCGCCGGCCTGGCGGCCATTGCCGAGCCCGAGCGCGATGAACTCGCCCTCCCAGCTGAAATCCGGGCCCCGGAAGTTCGCATGCAACGGCTCGATGCTGCCGATCCGCGCGATGCCGGTGATCAGATAGGCCAGCCCGCCGAGTACGCGCTTGAGGCCGTCGTCGGTTTCGAGCGTGACCTGAGTGCCGAAGCCGCCGCTGGCGAGGTTCGCGCACCAGTGCTCGCGCCCTTCCGCGACGATGCGCAGCAGGTCGATCGGGCGTGCGGGCTGGCGGTCGATCAGCTCGAAGGCCCCGGCCGGGTCGACCGGCAGATGCGCGGCGACGGCAAAATCGTTCGCGGTGCCGAGCGGCAGCACGCCGAGGCTCGGCAAGCTGCCGGCATCGCCCGTGGCGACCGCCAGCGCACCGGCGACCTCGCTCAGCGTGCCGTCACCGCCGCCGGCGACCACGGTGTCGACGCCATCGGCAATCGCCTCGTTGACGTAGCGCGCGGCGTCGCCGGACTCCCAGGTCACGCGCACGCCGAGGTCCACACCGCGGCTTCGCACGAGCGTGACCGCGGCGCGCACCTCCTCGTCGGCTACCGCTTTGCCGTTGAGGATCAGCCGCCAGCACGGTGCTCGGGTACGGTCGACAGTCGACATGGCCGGCAGCCTAGCAGCGGTTCAAAAGTTGGCCCGTGAAGCCGCGCGCGTCATCGGCGCGCCACATCGGCGTCACACAACGGTCATCGTCAATCCGGAGCATGGAAGGCCATCGCAGGGACGACGGACGGAGGCAGGATCAGCCTCCAATCTTCCAAGCCGATGCCTTCACGGGCATCGGCTTTTTCATGCGTGTTCGCCGGGCCGCGTCGGCTCAGCGCACCGCCTCGACCGCGCGCTTCATGCGCTCGATGACATCCGCGTAGCCGTGCTCGGCCGCACCGGGCGCGTTGAAGATCGCCGAGCCCGCGACGAACGTATCGGCCCCGGCCGCGGCGATCTCGCCGATGTTGTCGGCCTTGACGCCACCGTCGATCTCGAGCCGGATCGGCTTGCCGCTGCGGTCGATCATTGCGCGCACCTGGCGCAGCTTGTCGAGCGCGGACGGGATGAACGATTGCCCGCCGAAGCCCGGGTTGACCGACATCAGCAGCACCATGTCGATCTCTTCGAGCACCCAGTCGAGCACGTCGACCGGCGTTGCCGGATTCAGCACCAGCCCGGCCTGGCAGCCATGCGATTTGATCAGCTGGATCGTGCGGTGAACGTGCCGGCTCGCCTCGGGATGGAACGTGATCATCGACGCGCCGGCCTTCGCGAAGTCAGGGATGATCCGGTCCACCGGCTCGACCATCAAGTGCACGTCGATCGGCGCAGTCACGCCGTGCTTACGCAGAGCCTCGCAGACCATCGGACCGATCGTGAGGTTGGGCACGTAATGGTTGTCCATCACGTCGAAATGAACCCAATCGGCGCCAGATGCGAGCACGGCATCGACCTCCTCGCCGAGCTTGGCGAAGTTCGCCGACAGGATCGAAGGGGCGATGACGGTCGACTGCATGGCGGGAAGCCCGATGGGAAAGACGCCCATTGTCGCTCCCCCGCCCTGCTGGCGGCAAAGCGCTGCATCCGGAACGACGTTCCGGGCGTAGCTCACTTAAGGCGTCGTGGCCGGCGGGCAACGCCGTGCCAGTTCGGCGCCATGAAGACTCTTTCCCATCCCCCATGGAGATTGCAATGAAGGCACCCCTGCCCCGATTGATCGTTCTCGCCGCCGCGCTGGCGGCCACCCCCGCATTCGCCCAGTCCGGCGACGACTGGACCGGCGGCTACGTCGGCGCGCATGCCGGCGTGGTCATGGAACCGGACGACGAAGGCGACCGCTTCCTGTTCGACACGAACCTCGACGGCGCGTTCGGCGACACCGTGCGTACGGTGGCCGGCGCCGATGCGTTCTCGCCGGGCGCCTGTGACGGCGTCTCGCGTGGCCCGACGCCGGGCGAAGGCTGCGAAGGCAACAACGGCGGCGCCGACTGGGGCGTGCGTGCCGGCTACGACTGGCAGGCGGGCACCTGGGTTTTCGGCGTTGTCGGCGAGCTGGGCATGAACGACGTGCGTGATGCGCTGACCGCGTTCAGCACCACGCCTGCGAGCTACACCGCGGTGCGCAAGATCGACTCGCTCGCCGCGCTGCGTGCACGCGTCGGCATGGCATTCGGCGAAGGCAACGAGAACCTCGTCTACGCGACCGGCGGCTACGCCTGGGCGAAGGTCGAGAACGCGTTCTTCAGCAGCAACCGCGTCAACACCTTCACCGACAACGGCGACAGCGATGCCTCGGGCGCGCAGTTCGGCCTGGGTTACGAGCGCCGCTTCAATGACGTCTGGACGGTCGGCGTCGAGTACGTCAGCACGCGGCTGAACGATGACGAATACCGCGTCCGCGCCTCCGGCCCGGCCCCGGCGACGAACCCGTTCATCCTCGCCAACGCCGCGGGCACCGACTTCCGCCGCAGCGATGAGGACTTCGACCTCGACAGCGTGCGCGTGACGGTCGGCTACCGCTTCTGACGCTTCACCCGAACCGCGTCGTGCCGGCGCGGACCGCACTACGCTCCTGGTGCGGTCCGCTTCGGCACGGCGTGCCCGGGACTGGCACACCGGCCCGCTGATGGCGGGCCGGAATCGGCGTGCGCTACCGGCCGCGCAGGGTGCGGATGCGGTCGTAGGCCCGGTTGATCTCGCGTGCGCGTCGCTCGGCCTGCTCGCGGCGCTTCGCACCTTCGCCTGACTGGCGGTCGGGATGATGCCGCCCGATCAGGCGCCGGTAGGCCTGCTCGACCTCCGCATCGGAGGCGCGCTCGCTGACGCCGAGCACGGCGTACGGGTCGTCACGGCGCGTCGCGAACCAGTCGGCATCGATCGCATGTCCGACGAGCAGCCCGATCACCGCGCCGAGCAGCGGATGCCCGCGCAGCAGCGCGATGCCCGCAATCACGCCCAGCAGTTTTCCGTACCAGCGTCGCATCGGTCCGTACCCGGGCGTTCGAACGCCGCCAGTCTAGCCGGCGCGTACGCGTCGAAGCACGGCGACCGCGACCGGCGTACACTCACCGCCCCTGTCGCGCCCGTGCGCGCGGCGATGGCAGGGCCCGTCCGCCATGCATAGGGCTTCCGCGTTGTCCACCTCATCATCGCGACCATCGCTTTCGGTCTCCGACCTGCCCGACCTGCCGCTGCGCCATCGCGGCAAGGTGCGCGACGTATTCGACCTGCCCGCCGAGCGCCTGCCGCCGGGTACTCCGCCCGGGCAGTACCTGCTGATGGTCGCCACCGACCGGCTCAGCGCGTTCGACGTGGTGCTGCCCGACCCGATCCCGGGCAAGGGCGAGATGCTGTGCCAGATCAGCAATTTCTGGTTCAACCGCACCGACCACATCGTGCCGAACCACCTGACCGGCATCGACGTCGCATCGGTACTGCCCGAAGGCACGGACGCATCACTGTATGCGCGCCGCGCCGTCGTCACCAAGCGGCTCAAGCCCGTGCCCGTGGAATGCATCGCGCGTGGCTACGTGATCGGCAGCGGCTGGAAGGACTACCAGCGGACAGGCCGCATCAGCGGCATCCAGCTGCCGGGCGGGCTGCGCCAGGCGGAAAAACTGCAGGAGCCGATCTTCACGCCATCGACGAAGGCGGCGGTCGGCGACCACGACGAGAACATCGATTTCGATACCGTCGTGCACATGATCGGCCCCGACCTGGCCGAAGCGGTCCGACGCGCGACGCTGCAGCTTTACCGCTTTGCGGCCGGTTACGCGGCCGAGCGCGGCATCCTGCTGGCCGATACGAAGTTCGAGTTCGGCACCGACGTCGATGGCCGGCTGTACGTCATGGACGAGATGCTGACGCCGGACTCCTCGCGCTACTGGCCGGCCGACGAGTACGAAGTCGGCTCCAGTCCCCCGAGCTACGACAAGCAGTTCGTTCGCGACTATCTAGAGACACTCGACTGGGACAAGACGCCGCCGGGCCCGGCACTGCCGAGCGAGGTGATCGAGCGCACGCGTGCGAAGTACGCCGAGGCGCTGCAGAAGCTGGCGGGTATTTCGGTCGACTGACCAACCGTCGAAGTCGAAGTCGGAATCGAGGTCCGGAGCCGGCGGCTGCAGTCGGAGCTCGACGCCCTCCATGCGCCGACATTGCAGGCCCGCGTATCACTCAAGCCAATTCGGGACCTTCGGCGGCATGGATGCCGCCGAAGAGCTTACATGGACGTACTTGCAGCGTGTCCCGAATTGGCTTGAGTGATGCGCGGGCCGTCGGCGCAGCGATGCTTTTGCCGCTCCTCAGCCCACCTGCACCGTACCAGCAGACGATATGTGCAGGAGAACGGTTGCGTCGCTTCGGACGGGGCCGCCGCCCCGCACGGAATCCATTGGGCAGGACACGCCGTAAATCCATCCATGGAGGCTCTTCGGCGCCATCCGTGGCGCCGAAGGTCCCGCCCAATGGATTCCGCGCGTGTCGTCGTCCTTCGTGCGGTGGAGGGCCGGGCTTCGTGGGGTTTCGCGCGTTTTTTCTTACGCGGGGTGGGCCGGACTATGTCGTTTCACACGCCGTCTTCGCAGATGCGTGTCGTCGCAGCGCGCGTGGCAAATCGGGTTTATTGGCGGCGACGGCCGGGCGCCTGGCAAGTACGCCGATCGTCCGTAGCAAAGCGCCAGCTTCCGTCCTTGAACCATGCGGTATCGCAGCGCAAGCTCGTCGCATTCACCGCAGGACGCTTCCATGGACTCCACTTCCGCCCGCCCGATCGACCGCTGGTTTGCCAGCTACTCGGGCGACCACCGCAACGCGACTAACCAGCTCATCCACGTCGTGTGCGTGCCGGCGATCGTCTGGAGCGTGATCGCGCTGCTGTGGTGCATCCCGGCCCCCGGCACGTGGTTTCGTGATGGCTTCTGGGCCGGCATGGCGATGTTCGCGACGCTCCTGTTCTATTACCGCGCGTCGCGGCGTATCGGGCTGGGGATGCTGGTGATGTTCGTCGTGTTCGGCCTGCTCGCGCGGACGCTGTATGCCGATCTCGGGCGCACGTCGCTGCTGTGGCTCGCGGTTGCGGTGTTTGCAGTCGCCTGGATCGGCCAGTTCATCGGCCACAAGCTCGAGGGCCGGCGGCCGAGCTTCCTGACCGACCTCACCTACCTGCTGATCGGGCCGGCCTGGGTGCTGGCCAAGCTGTACCGCAAGCTCGGCTGGGCGTACTGATGCCGCTGCGTGATTTCGCGCTTGTCGCGATCATCGTGCTGGCGTGGGCGGGCAATTTCCTGCTCTCGGCGCTGGCGTTGCGGGAAATCCCGCCCTTTCTGTTCACCGCGCTGCGCTTTGCGATCCTCACCCTCGTGCTACTGCCATGGCTCAAGGCACCGTCGCCCGGGCAGTGGCCTCGCCTGCTCGCGGTGGGGCTCAGCGTCGGCGTGCTGCATTTCGGGCTGAGCTTCTCCGCACTGCGGCTCGCGGGTGACCTGTCGTCGCCGGCGATTGTCATGCAGAGCTACGTGCCGATGACCGCGATACTGGGCTGGTTCTGGCTGGGCGAGCGCTTCGGCTGGCGCACGGGCCTGGCGATCGCGATGAGCTTCGCCGGCGTACTCGTGCTCGGCTTCGACCCGCTGGTGCTCGATGAGCCCGCGTCGCTCGTACTGATGCTGGTGTCGGCGTTCTTCCTCGCGCTCGGCACCGTGCTGATGAAGGGCCTGCGCGATCTGGACGTCTTCAGCCAGCAGGGCTGGATGGGTGTCATCAGCCTCGGTCCGCTGCTTGTGATCAGTGCGGTCATCGAGCCCGGCGCGCTGGCGGCACTGCCGCAGGTGAGCTGGGTGGGCTGGGCCGGCGCGGCGTACGCGGCGTTCGGGGCCTCACTGCTCGGGCACGGCCTGTATTACGTGCTCGTGCAGCGCCATCCGGTCGCACTGGTCACGCCATGGCTGCTGCTGACGCCGCTGCTCGCGGTCGGGCTCGGTATCGCGTTCTGGGGCGACCGCCCGGGGCCGCGGCTGCTCGTGGGCGGGGCGATGGTGCTTGGCGGCGTGCTGATGATCGCGCTGCGTCGGCTTGCGACGGGGCGGCCGCGTCCGCCGGCGCCCGGCGACGCGCCCTAAGCCCTACGGCTCGAACATCTCCGGCGTCGGCCTGAACATCCGCGGCGCATAGCCGAGGTCGCGCTGCGCGGGCGCGGCATCGAACACGAGATCGCTGCGCATGCGCGCGACCGCCTGCAGATCCAGCCCCTGCGCGCGACCACTCACCTGCGCGGCCGCGACGGCCAGCCTGAACACCGGCGACGGCAGCTCGATCAGCCTCGGCCGCGGCTTCAGCACGGCGAGTACGCGCGCGGCCATCTCGCGATACGGCAGCGTTTCGCCGCCCGGCAGGTCGTAGGCGCGGCCGTGGCTCGCCGGACTTGAAAGACAGGCATGCGCGGCCGCTGCAAGGTCATCGACATGCACCGGCTGCCGCAGCCCGATTGCGCCACGCGGCAGCGGGAAACAGCGCCAGCGTTGGGCGAGGCCGGCGATGCGCGTCAGCGTGGCGTCGCGCCCGGCCCCGTAGACCAGCGTCGGCCGCAGCAACGTCGCGGCGATGCCGAGCTCGCCCGCGCGCGCGAACACGCGTGCCTCGGCGGCGTGCAGGCGCGCTGCGAGTTCGCGCTCGGCCGCGCTTGCCGATTCGCGCTTGGTCGCCATGCTCGTCGATCCGAATGCGATCACGCGCCGGCAGTCCAGCTCGGCCTGTTCGAGCCAGTGCGAAAACAGATCGAGAGGTCCGCAGCTGATCACCGCATCGATGCGGCGCGGCAGCGGATCGGACTGCGTGAAGTCGCCGGCCAGCCAGTGCAGGCCGGGCTCGTCCGCGCGGCGCTCGCGCGACAGCGCGAACACCCGCCACCCATCGCGGCGCAGCCGCGCGAGCAGCGGTCGGCCGATCTGCCCACTGCCTCCGAACACCAGGACCTGACGCAAGCACGCTCCTCCGCAATCTGCCGCCCGTCGTAGCGACGGCGGCGCGACATGATGCGCCATCACCGCGACAGCTCGCGCGCCGCGTCGATGGCCCGATGCATACGCAGGGGCTGCAAGCCCATCGGGTACACTCGCCGTCCGCGACGTGAAGCCCCGCTCGCGTCCTGATCCCCGATCCCCTGTCATCCCGAGTCCGCGCCGCGGCGCCCTGCCTCCGGAGCCCGATGCTGGAACTGCTGCTCGCCCTGCCGTTCGCGTTTGCCGCCATCGTCCTGCTCATGCGCCATGTGTCGCGCGTGACGACGGGCTGGCTGGCCGGCGCGGCCCCGCTGTCCGCCCTGCTGGTGCTCGCCGCGCTGACTCCGGACGTGCTGCGCGGCGACACCCCGGCGGCATGGCACGACTGGATCCCGCAGATCGGACTCGCGTTCTCGTTGCGGCTGGACGGGCTGGCGTGGATGTTCGCGCTGATGGTGCTCGCGATTGGCGGGCTCGTCGTGATGTACGCGCGCTACTACCTCAGCGAGCGCGAGGACGCACCGAAGTTCTATGCCTACCTCTTGCTGTTCATGGGCGCGATGCTCGGCATGGTCGTGGCCGGCAATCTGCTGCTGCTTGCGGTGTTCTGGGAGCTGACCTCGATCAGCTCGTTCCTGCTGATCGGCTACTGGTCGCACGATCGCGAGGCGCGCGAAGGTGCGCGCATGGCGCTGACGATCACCGGCGCGGGCGGTCTGGCGCTGCTCGGTGGCGTGCTGCTGATCGGCCAGGCGGTGGGCAGCTACGAGCTGGACGTGGTGCTCGCGGCCGGCGATGTGATCCGTGCGGCACCGACGTACCCGTTGATGCTCGCGCTGATGCTCGCGGCGATCTTCACCAAGAGCGCGCAGTTTCCGTTCCATTTCTGGCTGCCGCACGCAATGGCCGCGCCGACGCCGGTGTCGGCCTACCTGCACTCGGCGACGATGGTGAAGGCGGGCGTATTCCTGCTCGCGCGCCTGCACCCGGTGCTGTCGGGCACGGACGAGTTCTTCTATGTGGTCAGCGGCATCGGCGCGACCACGATGCTGATCGGCGCGTGGTACGCGATCTTCCAGCACGACCTCAAGGGGTTGCTCGCGTATTCGACGATCTCGCACCTGGGCCTCATCACGCTGCTGTTCGGCCTGTCGACGCCGCTGGCGGTGGTGGCCGGGCTGTTCCACATCCTCAACCACGCCACGTTCAAGGCCTCACTGTTCATGGCCGCGGGCATCATCGACCACGAGACCGGCACGCGCGACATGCGCCGGCTCGGCAACCTGCGCAAGTACCTGCCGTTCACCAGCACGCTGGCGATCATCGCGGCGCTCGCGATGGCCGGTATCCCGCTGCTCAACGGCTTCCTGTCGAAGGAGATGTTCTTCGCCGAGGCGCTGGAGCTCGGCGGTTCGGACGGCGTGCGGCTGGCCGTCACGGTCGCGGCATTCCTGGCTGGCGTGTTCGGCGTCGCCTACAGCCTGCGCTTCGTGCACGACACGTTCCTGGTCCGCACCGAACCACAGGTCGATCGCGAGATCCATGAGCCGCCGCGCTTCATGAAGATCCCGGTCGAGGTGCTGGTCGTGCTGTGCCTCGCGGTCGGTATCGCGCCGGCCTGGACGATCGCGCCGGTGCTGTCGGCCGCGGTGCATGCGGTGCTCGGCGAGGCCACGCCGTACTACAGCCTCGCGCTGTGGCACGGCATCAACCTGCCGCTGCTGATGAGCATCGGCGGCGTCATCGGCGGCACGATCCTCTACTTCGGCCTGCGCAGGCTGTTCGACCTGCATGCGGTCGTGCGGCGGGCGCTGGGTCGGCAGGTATTCCGCCGCCAGGGCCTGATCCTGCTCGGCGTGGCACGCGAGATCACGTTCCGCCTGACCGATGGCGGCCTGCAGCGCTCGCTGTGGTGGGTGCTCGTCGCGCTGCTCGCCGTTGCGATCGCGCCGGTGCTGCCGGGGCTTTTGCAGTCGCTGCCGCGCCCGGATGCGCCGATGTCGGCGGTCGGCTGGGTCGTGTGGCTGCTGCTGATCGTCGGCGCCGCGGCGACGGTCGCGGTGCACCGCCAGCGCCTGCTCGCGCTGATCGTCGTCGGCGCGGTCGGGCTGGGCGTGAGCCTGGTGTTCGTCTATCTGTCGGCGCCGGACCTTGCACTGACGCAGTTGCTGGTCGAAATGGTGACGATCGCGCTGATGCTGCTGGCGCTGAACTACCTGCCGCAGGAGTCCGCGCGCACCGACACCGCGCTGCGCCGCGGGCGCGACGCGTTGATCGCGGGCGCGGTCGGGCTCGGGGTCGCCGCGCTCGCGTATGCAGTGATGACGCGCAGCGGCGATACCGTCGCAAGCGAACTGCTGCTGCGCTCGCTGCCCGAAGCGTACGGGCACAACGTGGTCAACGTGATCCTGGTCGACTTCCGCGGCTTCGACACGATGGGCGAGATCACCGTGTTCGGCATTGCCGGCCTGGTCGTGCATGCGCTGCTGCGGCGTGCGCGCCTGGCCCCCGACGAGGTGGTGCCGGGGGCGGCGGCGCAGCTGCCGATGCCGGCCAACCTCAGCCACCTGCTGTTCCCGCTGGCGCTCGCGGTATCGGCCTACCTGTTCCTGCGCGGCCACAACGAACCGGGCGGCGGCTTCATCGCCGGCCTCGTGCTCGCGATCCCGCTGCTGCTGCAGTACGTGCTGCTGGGCTCGCAGTACGTGGAATCGCGGCTGGGCTTCAACTACACGCGCTGCATCGGCGTGGGCCTGCTGATCGCGCTCGCCACCGGTGTGGCGCCGATGCTGCTGGGGTATCCGTTCCTGACCAGCGGCCATGCCGAGCCGCACCTGCCGCTGATCGGCGAGGTTCCGCTGACCAGCGCGGCCGCATTCGACCTGGGCGTGTACCTGGTCGTGTTCGGCGGCACGATGCTGATCCTGTCCATGATGGGCACGGTCAGGCCTCCGCGTGCGGCAGCCCGACACCGCGGGGAGCGCACGTGATCGAACTCGCGCTTGCCACCGGGATCGGCGCGCTGACCGCCGGCGGCGTCTACCTGCTGCTGCGTTCGCGCAGCTTCGACGTGATCCTCGGCCTGACCCTGCTGTCGTATGCCACGAATCTGCTGATCTTCGCGGCCGGCCGGGTCGTCGTCGGCAAGCCGCCGCTGCTGCGCGAAGGCGTTGCGCACACGCTGGCGAACCACACCGACCCGCTGCCGCAGGCGCTGGTGCTGACCGCGATCGTGATCGCGTTCGCGATGACCGCAGTGACCATCGTCGTCGCGATGCGCAGCCGCGCCGACAACCACAGCGACCACGTCGATGCGGGCGATGAAGGCGAGGGCATGCCGTGATCGAGCACCTGCCCGCGCTTGCGATCGTGGTGCCGCTGGTCGTCGGTGCGCTGCTGCTGTGGGTCGAACGCCACGGCATCGTTGCCCAGCGCGTGCTCGGCTGGATCGGCATGGGCGCCTTGATCGCGGTCGCGATTGCGCTGCTCGCACGCGCCGATGCCGGCGCGATCGATTTCTATCTCGTCGGCGACTGGCCGGCGCGGCTCGGCATCGCACTGGTCGCCGACCGTCTCGGCGCGATGCTGGTGCTGACCACCGCGCTGCTCGGCGCGGCGTGCCTGATGTACGCCTGCGCGGGCTGGGACCGCCGTGCGATCCATTTCCATGCCTTGTTCCAGTTCCAGCTCGCCGGCCTCAACGGCGCGTTCCTGACCGGCGATCTGTTCAACCTGTTCGTGTTCTTCGAGGTAATGCTGATCGCCTCGTACGGGCTGCTGCTCAGCGGCGGTCGCGGCCAGCGCATCCGCGCCGGGCTGCACTACGTGGTGTTCAACATCACCGCCTCGACGCTGTTCCTGATCGCGCTGGGCCTGCTGTACGGGCTGCTGGGCACGTTGAACATGGCCGAGATGGCGCTGCGCGCGGCGACCGCCCCGGCCGAGGACCTGGCGCTTATCCGCGCCGCGTCGGGCGTGTTGCTGGTGGTGTTCTGCGGCAAGGCCGCGCTGCTGCCGCTGTACCTGTGGCTGCCGAGTGCGTACTCGCGCGCGCCGGCCGCAGTGGCCGCGCTGTTCGCGATCATGACCAAGGTCGGCGTCTATGCGGTGCTGCGCGTGTACACGCTCGTGTTCGGGCGCACGGCCGGCGAACTGGCCGGCTGGGCCTGGGACTGGCTGCTGCCGACGGGCCTTATCACCCTGGTACTGGCAACGCTGGGCGCGCTCGCGGCGACGACGCTGCGCATGCAGGTTGCCTACCTGGTGATCGCCTCGGCGGCGACGCTGTTCATCGCGTTCTCGCTCGGCACGCCCGACGCGGTCGGCGCGGGCCTGTACTACCTGCTGCACAGCACGTTCATCGCGGCCGCGTTGTTCCTCGTGGTCGATCTGATCCGCCGCCAGCGCGGTCGCATCGGCGAGTTGCTCGACAGCGCCGGCCCGCTGCGCCATGCCGCGCTGCTGGGCGGGCTGTTCGGTATCGCGGCGGTCTCGGTCGTCGGGTTGCCGCCGTTTTCGGGGTTCATCGGCAAGCTGATGATCCTGTCGGCAGTGCCCGATGAGCTGCGCGGCTGGGTGTGGACGATCGTGCTGGCGACCAGTCTGATGAGCCTGGTCGCGCTGGCGCGCACCGGCAGCCAGGTGTTCTGGCGCGCCGAGCCGTGGCCCGCGCACCTCGCGCGGCCGGCCCCGCCGGCCAGCCTGCACCTCGCGGCGACCGGCCTGCTGGTCGCGTACGGCATCGGCCTGGTGCTCGCCGGTGGCGAGGTGGTCGGCTATGTCGATGCCACCGCGCGCCAGTTGCTGACGCCGGAACGCTACATCGAGGCCGCGCAGTCCACGCAGCCCCAGCTGCGGATGCCATCGCCATGAGCCGCTTCCTGCCCTCGCCGCCGCTGAGCATCGCCGTGCTGGTGCTGTGGCTGTTGCTGGTGGCCGAATTCAGCGCCGGCCAGCTCGCGCTAGGCATCGTGCTCGCGATCGCGCTGCCGCTGGTGGCCGGCCTGCTGCAGCCCGAGCGTGCGCACTTCGGTCGTACGCGGCTGATCCTCGTGCTGTTGCGGCGCGTGCTGTGGGACATCGTGCTGTCGAACATCGAAGTCGCGCGGCGCATCCTCGGGCCGGAGCGTGCGCTGACGCCGACCTTCGTGTGGCTGCCGCTGGAGCTGACCAACCTGCACGCGATCACCACGCTGGCGAGCATCATCACGCTGACACCGGGCACGGTCTCGGCCGAACTCAGCGACGACCGCCGCCACCTGCTGATCCACTGCTTCAACCTGGCCGATGCCGAAGCGCTGCTGGCGACGATCAAGGCGCGCTACGAAGCGCCGCTGATGGAGATCTTCCAGTGATCGAAACCGCCGTCTTCATTGCGCTGCACGTGATCGGCCTGGCAATGCTGCTCAGCCTGTGGCGGCTGGTGCGTGGGCCGACAGTTGCGGACCGCATCCTCGCGTTGGACACGCTGTACATCAACGCGATCGCCGCGCTGATCCTGTTCGGCATGCACCTGCGCTCGTCGGTGTATTTCGAAGCGGCGCTGATCATCGCGATGCTCGGCTTCGTCAGCACTGTGATGCTGAGCAAGTACGTGCTGCGCCGGGACATCGTCGAATGAGCCGGAGAACGCGATGAACCTCGTCGTCGAACTGCTGCTGGTGACGCTGCTCGCGATCGGCACTGTCTTCGTGCTGATCGGCTCGTTCGGGCTGGTCAAGCTGTCGGAGTTCTTCAAGCGCCTGCACGGGCCGACGAAGGCGACGACGCTCGGCGTCGGCTGCATCCTCGTCGCATCGATCGGCTTCCATGCGCTGCGCGGCGACGGCCTGGGCCTTCGCGAAATCCTGATCACGCTGTTTCTGTTCCTGACCGCGCCGATCAGCGCGCACCTGATGGCACGCGCGGCATTGCGGCTGATGCCGCAGCAGCGCCCGCCGCAGCCGCCGCCGGCAGCGGCATCGCTGGCCGACGCGGTCGCGACGGACGCGCCGGTGGAAGCGCGGGAGCGGCAGCCGCGGTCGTGACCGTCGCCGATCAGCGGTTGATCAGCAGCAACTCGTAGACGACCCAGGCCGCGAACGCGACCAGCAGCACCGCGCCCTCGCGCCGGCTCACGCGCAGGTCGCCGCGCAGCACCGGGTAGAGCATCAGCGCGAACGCGAGCGCGGCCGGCAATTCCAGGCGCACGAACGAGCCCGGCATCGGCAGCGGATTGATCATCGCCACCACGCCCACGACCACCAGCACGTTGAACAGGCTCGAGCCGATCACATGGCCGGCGACCACGTCACCCTGGCCGCGGCGGGCCGCAGCGATCGCGGCCGCCGCCTCCGGCAGCGCGGTGCCGATCGCAACCGGCAGCAGGCCCATCAGCAGCGGTGTCAGGCCCAGCGCCTCGCCCAGCGGCTGCGCACTGCGCACCACGAACCGCGAGCCGAAATACAGCAGCGCAGCTGCAGCCACGAAACGCAGCAGGTTCTGACCGAGCTCCTGGCTGGTCCGCGCGTAATCCTCGATCTCGGCGCGCACCTCAGGTGATTCCTCGCCGGCGCGGCGCATCGCGAACGCAACGACCGCAACGAACGCGACCACCAGCCCGAGGCCTTCGATACGCGAGATGCCACCGTCCAGCCCGAGCACCGCCAACACCACGGTCGCGACGACGAGCACCAGCCACAGCGGATTCAGCGCCCGCCATTCGACCACCAGCGGAGCGGCGAGTGCTGCAAGGCCCAAGGTCAGGCCGACGTTCGCGATGTTGCTGCCGACCGCATTGCCGAGCGCCAGCGATTGCTGACCGCTGGCGACCGCATGCAGATTGACCGCGAGCTCCGGCAACGACGTCGCGAACGCGACCAGCAACAGGCCGGTCGTGAACGGCGAAAGCCCCGCGCGCTGCGCCAGGCCCGAAGCGCCCTTGACGACCGAGTCGCCACCGAGGGCCAGCAACACCAGCCCGAGCAGGAACAGGCCGATCGCCTCAAACATTGCGCAGCTCCGTAATCATCGGCCCCTGCCGGTCCGGCCGCCTCATGCGCAGCCCTCGACGTAATCGATCTGCGGCGGCGCACCGATGCGCCAGCGGGTGACCTGGCCATTGGCGTCGGTTTCGAACAGCAGCACCTGGCCGCTGCCGCCGGCATCCGGCACGCGCAGGTACTGCGCACCGTCGACGTACTTGTGCGGCTGCACTTCGAGTCGCTGCGCATAGCGCGTGGCGATGTCGTGCGTGCTCATGCCGATGCGGCCGCCACCGGGCGCGATCAGCGCCGGGTCGTCGACGTCGATGCGTGCAAAGCGTCCGCGTTCGAACATGAAGCCCAGGCTCTGGCGACCGGGCCCAGGCGCCTGCGCCCCAGCCTGCGGGTAGAGGTAATAGCAGCCGTCGGCCTGCTGTGGGCCCTGCTTTACGAGTTCGCCATTCCAAGCCGAACGCAGCATCGTTTCGTCCGAGCCGAACGGCGCGGTCTTGAAGCCGAAGTACGCAATCGCGTCGGGCGCGATCGGCAGTGGCGTGCGTTCGGCGGTGGAGACCGTAGCGGCCGTCGACGCTGGTGCAGGCGCGGCGGCCGTGCCGGCCGGCACCGCGGGCGCCGCGGCGGGCGCCTGCGCGTCGTCGGCCTCCGGCTCGCCCGAGCACGCGGCCAGGGCGAACAGCAGCGGAATCGACAGCAGGCGCAGGTCCATCGTCATTCTCCGTAGCAGACCGCCGCAGCCTAGCCGCGAGCGGTGAAAGCAACGCGAATGGCCGCGGTCGTCGGATGGACCGGCTGCCGTGCCGACGCTTATGCGGGCGCCTTGAAGTGCTTGCGCAGCCCCGCCCAGCACGCCTGGTAATCGCGCTGACGGTGCCCGGCATCCAGCGCCTGCGCGGTCGGGCGAATGACCGCACGCGACTCGAACATGAAAGCCATCGTGTCGCGGATCACGTCGGGCTTCGACAGGTCGGCGTTCGATGCCTTCTCGAACGTCGCCGCGTCCGGACCGTGCCCGGTCATCGAGTTGTGCAGCGAGCATCCGCCCGGCGCGAACCCTTCGGCCTTCGCGTCGTACGCGCCGTGCACCAGGCCCATGAACTCGCTTGCGATGTTGCGGTGGAACCACGGCGGGCGGAACGTGTCCTGCGCCACCAGCCAGCGCGGCGGGAAGATCACGAAGTCGAGGTTGCTCGTGCCCGGCGTATCGCTGGCCGAATGCAGCACGAGGAAGATCGACGGATCGGGATGGTCGAAGCTGATCGAGCCGATCGTGTTGAACCGGCGCAGGTCGTATTTGTACGGCGCGTAGTTGCCGTGCCAGCCGACGACGTCGAGCGGCGAATGGCTGATCTGCGCGCGCCACAGGTGGCACTGGAACTTCGCGATCAGCTCGAAGCGGCCTTCTCGGTCCTCGTACGCGGCCTGCGGCGTGAGGAAATCGCGCGGGTTCGCAAGCCCGTTGCTGCCGATCGGGCCGAGGTCGGGCAATCGCAGCAACGCGCCGAAGTTCTCGCAGACATAGCCGCGCGCCTCGCCGTCGGGCAACGACACGGCAAACCGCACGCCGCGCGGAATCACCGCGATTTCCTGCGGCTCCACCTCGATCACCCCCATTTCGGTGGCGATGTGCAGGCGCCCGAGCTGCGGCACTATCAGCAGCTCGCCGTCAGCGTCGTAGAACCAGCGTCCGTCCATGTCGCGGTTCGCGGCGTACAGGTGCACGCCAATCCCGTGCTGCGCCGCCGGGCCGCCGTTGCCGGCCATCGTGAACAGCCCATCGACGAAATCGCGGGGCGTGTCGGACGGCGGCACCGGCAGCGGGCTCCAGCGCAGCTGGTCCGGCGTTACCGGGCCTGCGTTGAAATCGTTGTGGAACGACGCCTTCGCCGGCCCTTCGTACAGTTCGAACGGCCCGTGCATCGCTGCCGGGCGGATGCGATACAGCCAGCTGCGCCGGTTCTCACCGCGCGGCGCGGTGAACGCGGTGCCGGAGATCTGCTCGGCATACAGACCATGCGCGACGCGTTGCGGCGAGTTTCGCCCGATGGGCAGCGTGCCGGGCAAGGCCTCGGTCGCGAATTCGTTGCCGAAACCGCTCATGTAACCGGTCGCACCGATGCGATCGGCGCGGGCCTCGGCGATCGGGATCACGTTCTCGGCATCCTCGATCGCATGCGCGGTCGCGGCGTCGTTCGCTTCACGCGGCTGGGTGTTCATCGCAGGCCTCCGGCGTCGTGGTTCAGAGCACGCCGCGCTTCATCTGGTCGCGCTCGATGCTCTCGAACAGCGCCTGGAAGTTGCCTTCGCCGAAGCCCTCGTTGCCCTTGCGCTGGATGATCTCGAAGAAGATCGGACCAACCGCGTTCTGGGTGAAGATCTGCAGCAGCTTGCGGCTCTTCGTCTCCGGGTCGGCGTCGATCAGGATCTTGTTGCGGCGCAGGCGCTCGACGTCCTCGCCATGCTCCGGGATGCGCTGGTCGATCACGTCGAAATACGTATCGGGCGTATCGAGGAATTCCATGCCCTGCTCGCGCATCGCCTCGATCGTCTCGTAGATGTCGTCGGTGAAGCAGGCGATGTGCTGGATGCCCTCGCCCTTGTAGGCGTCGAGGTATTCGTTGATCTGGCTCTTCGGGTCGCTGGACTCGTTGAGTGGGATGCGCACGACGCCGTCCGGCGCGGTCATCGCCTTCGACACCAGGCCGGTCTTCGCGCCCTTGATGTCGAAGTAACGGATCTCGCGGAAGTTGAACAGCCGCTCGTAGTAATCCGACCACTTCTGCATGTTGCCGAAGTAGAGGTTGTGCGTGAGGTGGTCGATGAACGTCAGCCCGAAGCCCTTCGGGTTCTGGTCGGCGCCTTCGATCGTCTCGTAGTCGGCGTCATAGACGGTGCCGGCGCTGCCGTAGCGGTCGACGAGGTACAGCATGCAATCGCCGATGCCCTTGACGACCGGCGCATCGACGGCCTTGGTCTCGGGCTTGTTGTCGATCGCCTCGCCACCGTTGCCGAGCACGACCTGGCAGACCTCGTCGGACGACTTCTGGAAGCGGATCGCAAAGCCGCAGGCGCAGGGGCCGTGCGCTTTCGCGAAGTCGGCTGCGAAGCTGTCGGGATCTTCGTTGACGAGGAAGTTCACCCCGCCCTGGCGGTACACCGTGATCGCGCGCGACTTGTGGCGCAGCACCGCGGTGAAGCCCATCTTGCGGAAGTACTCGTGCAGCATCGCGCCCTGGCCTTCCGGCGCGCCGAACTCGACGAATTCGAAACCGTCGATCCCGAGCGGGTTCTCGAACGTGGTGACCTGCATGCCGAGATTGGGTTGGGCGTTCATGGCAAAGCTCCTGGCCTCGTGGCGCCCGCACGGGCGTGCGGGCTCTTGCGAATGGGTCGTCCGGCGCATCCGGCATAGGGCGCTTGCGCTGACGTCGCGTACCTTATAGTTTCAGATGAAACCATTTGCAAGGCGCAGTGCCGCATGACCGCCCCGGCCGAACTCGACCTCGAGCATTTCCTGCCCTACCGGCTGTCGGTGCTCAGCAACCGGGTCAGCGGCGCGATCGCCCGCGTCTACTCCGAACGCTTCGAACTGGGCATCACCGAATGGCGGGTGATCGCCGTGCTCGGGCGCTATCCGGACCTATCGGCCGGCGAGGTCGCGCAGCGCACGGCGATGGACAAGGTAGCCGTCAGCCGCGCGGTCGCGCGCCTGCTCGAGGCCGGCCGCCTGCAGCGCGACACCGACGGCGCCGACCGCCGCCGCTCGGTGCTGCGCCTGTCGCCCGCCGGCCGCGCGATCTTCGACGAGGTCGCGCCGCATGCGCTTGCGTTCCAGCAGCGGCTGCTGGCCGGGATGGACCCGGACGAACGCGCACTGCTGTTCCGGCTGCTCGACCGGCTCGACGAACTCGAACTACAGGCCGAGGCCGACGCGCTGCCGGAGTGATCGGCAGGCGCTGCGCACGCAGGCATACACGCAAAAAAAGAAACGGCGGCCTGAAGGCCGCCGTTTCGGTCGATCCGTCGCCGTGCCGGCAGTGCCGGCGCGGCAGATCCGGTTACTTCACGCCGTGCATCAGGCGCTGGATCAGCGGCGCGATGAGGAACAGCAGCACGCCCGGGACCACCAGCGCCCAGAAGCCGAACGTGTAGCCCGACAGCGCGGACTGCACGTCCATGCCGCTTTCGCCGCTCACGTGGCCCGCGAAGATGCCCGAGAGGTTGTTGCCGATCGCGGTCGACAGGAACCAGCCACCCATGCCGAGGCCCACGAGGCGCACCGGCGCGAGCTTGGTCACCATCGACAGGCCGATCGGCGACAGGCACAGCTCGCCGATCGACTGGATCACGTAGACCATGAACAGCGTCCAGAACGGGATCATGCCGGCGTCGTTGACCAGACTGCCGAGCGCGAACATCAGCAGCAGGAAAGCCAGGCCGTTGAAGATCAGGCCGAGGCCGAACTTGCGCGGGATCGACGGATTCGCACGGCCCAGGCGCACCCACAGCCAGGCCATGATCGGCGCGAACACGATGATCGCGATCGAATTCACGCTCTGGAACCAGGCCACCGGCCACGTCCAATCGCCGAAATCGCGGTTCACGATCTTGTCGGCGAGGAACGTGAAGGAACTGCCGGCCTGCTCGAAGAACATCCAGAACAGGATGTTGAACGCGAAGATGATGAACATCGCGATCACCTTGTCGCGCGCGACGGCGCCATTGCGCACGCCTTCCGCGATCAGCATCACCGCCAGGCCGACGAACAGCGCGCTGAGGATCCACTGCAGTGTGTCGGCGCCCACGCTGAGCAGGAAATAGATCAGCGGGACAGCGAGCACGCCGCCGACAGCGGTCATCCACGTGCGGCTCATGCTTTCGGCGCCCGCCGGCGGCAGGCCGATGCCCTTGAGCTGGCTGCGGCCGAAGTAGAACCACACGAGGCTGATCAGCATGCCGATGCCGGCCGAAATGAACACGACCTTGTACGCCGGCGTGCCGTCCGTGCCGAACACCTGCTCGGCGAGCCAGCCGGTCAGCACCGGCGCGATCAGCGCACCGGCGTTGATGCCCATGTAGAAGATCGTGAAGCCCGAATCGCGGCGCTCATCGCCGACCGAATAGAGCTTGCCCACCATCGTCGAGATGTTCGGCTTGAACAGGCCGTTGCCGACGACGATCGTGGCGAGTCCGAGCTTGAAGATCTCGTCGCTCGGTATCGAGATCATGAACAACCCGGCGGCCATGAATATCGCGCCGAGCAGGATCGAGCGTTGGTAGCCGATCACCTTGTCGGCGATGTAGCCGCCGAAGATCGCCGTTGCGTACACGAGCGCGAGATACGCGCCGTAGATGAAGCCTGCCGGCTGCTCGCCGGACGGATCGCCGTTGTAGAACTGCGCCACGATGTAGAGCACGAGCGCCCAGCGGATGCCGTAGAACGCGAAGCGTTCCCAGAATTCCGACATGAACAGCATCCACAGCGGCCGGGGATGCCCCATGACCTGCGGGAAACTCGGCGGATCGGGAGGCGTGCCGGTCGGCGCGTGCTGCGGTGGCCCCATGGGCTCGGCAGCATTGGGAACTTGTGCACTCATTTCAGTAATTCCTGTCAGAGCAAGTCGGGCGAATGGCGCTGCTCCGGCGAAGCCGGGCGCAACGACCGGAGCATGTCCGAAGCTCGAGCACCCCGTCAAACCGCGCCAATGTCGCGGTGCAGCAAGTTCTAGTGCACGTGCGTTGCCGGATGTTCCGGCCATTGCGCATCCGCGCCGCCCGGCAGACGCGCGCGAACGTGACCTGCGCTCAGCTCACCGGCAGCCCGTACGCGCCGCCCGGCCCGATGGTGGTGCGGACTTCGAACAGTTCAGGGAAGAACGTCAGGTCCAGCGCCTTGCGCAGGAAGCCCACACCGGTCGACCCGCCGGTGCCGTGCTTGAAGCCGATGATGCGCATCACCGTGCGCATGTGCCGGAACCGCCACAGCTGGAACTGCGATTCGAGATCGACCAGGTCCTCGCACAGGTGGTACGCGTCCCAGTGCGCGTCGGTGGTTTCGTAGATGCGTTCGAACACCGGCAGCAGCGCCGGATCGGACACGTGCGGATGCGACCAGTCACGCTCGACGTGCGATTCCGGGACCGCATGGCCGTGGCGGGCGAGGTAGCGCAGCGCCTCGTCGTACAGGCTCGGCGCTTCCAGCACCTCGCGCAGCTGCGCATGCGCGGCCTCGTCGTGCGCGAACACCGCGAGCATCGCGGCGTTCTTGTTGCCGAGCAGGAACTCGATCGTGCGGTACTGGAGCGACTGGAAGCCTGACGACGGCCCGAGGATGTCGCGGAACTGCATGTACTCCGATGGCGTCAGCGTTTCCAGCACCGACCACTGCTCGGTGAGCTGGCGCAGGATCGCCTTGCAGCGCGAGAACACTTTCTGCGTCGCGCCCAGGTCGTCGGCGTGCAGCTGCGCGATCGCGGCCTTCAGTTCGTGGATCAGCAGCTTCATCCACAGCTCGGACACCTGGTGCTGGACGATGAACAACAGTTCGTCGTGCTGCGCGGGCTGCTTGAGCGGCCGCTGCGACGACAGCAACCGGTCCAGTTGCAGGTAGCCCGCGTAGCTGAGCTTTTCGGCAAAGTCGGTGTGGATGCCGCCTTCCAGGTCGCGCTGGTTGTTCTCGACGCTCATCGCTCGCTGCCCATGGCCGGTCGGAAAGGGTAGCGCATCGCCCGTGGCAGGACGTGCGTCACGGTCCTGACATGCTCGAGGTCAACAATTCGGGCACGATTGCGCCCGGCCGGTCCGGGCCACTACTCCAGGGGAATCAGTATGCACAGGCATTCGGGGCGCGCTTCGGCGCTGGCAGTGGCCGTGGGTCTCGCGCTGTCCGGCGCGGCGGACGCACAGGTGGTGATCAGCCAGGTCTATGGCGGCGGCGGCAATTCCGGCGCGACGCTGCGCCAGGACTTCATCGAGCTGCACAACAACGGCAACGCCGCGGTGAGCCTGGAGGGCTGGTCGGTGCAGTACGCCTCGGCGGCGGGTTCTAGCTGGCAGCGCACGCCGCTGACGGGCTCGATCGCCGCTGGCGGCTATTACCTGGTCCAGCAGGCCGCCGGCTCGGGCGGCAGCGTCAATCTGCCGCCTCCGGATGCGACCGGCACGATCGCGATGTCCGGCACCGCCGGCAAGGTAGCGCTCGTCGACAGCGGCGCGGCGCTCAGCGGCGCCTGCCCTGGCGGCGTGGTGGATCTTGTCGGGTTCGGTGGCGCGAGCTGCGCCGAAGGCTCGCCGACGGCGCAGCTGTCGGGCATCACCGCCGCGATCCGCCTCGACGGCGGCTGCACCGACGACGGTGACAACCGCAGCGATTTCGAAATCGCCGCGCCGATGCCGCGTAACAGCGCCAGCATGGCGAAGGTCTGCGGCGGCACGCGCACGCTCAACGTGGCCGATGCCTCGATCGAGGAAGGCGCCGACGGCACGCGCACGCTCGCATTCACGGTCGAACTCACGCAGCCGGCCGGAAAGGGCGGCGTGCGCGTGCGTTACACGACGCTCGATGGCAGCGCGACGGTCGCCGATGGCGATTACCTCGCGGCCAGCGGCGAGGTGACCATTCCGCGTGGCGAAACGCGCGCGCAGATCAACGTCGCAATCCAGGGCGATGCGCGCGAGGAGGCCGACGAGACGTTCACCCTCGTGCTTTCGAAGATCACCGGCGCGGCGGCTGGCGATGTCGAAGCCGTCGGTACGATCGTCAATGACGATTACACGCTGACCCCGATTTCCGCGATCCAGGGCGACGGCGCGCAGTCGCCGCTCGTGCGCGAGACCGTCGCCACGCGCGGCATCGTCACCGGACGCAAGAGCAATGGTTTCTTCCTGCAGAGCCAGCCGGTTGATGCCGACGCCAGCGAGGCGACCAGCGAGGGCCTGTTCGTGTTCACCCGCAGCGCGCCGCCGGCCGCGGCTGCGGTCGGCCGCCTCGTCGTCGTGCGTGGCGTCGTCACCGAGTTCGTGCCCAGCCAGGACCGTGGCCAGGCACCGATCACCCAGCTCGCGGGCGCTGTGGCCGTCATCGGCCAGGGCGATGCGACCTACCCGCTGCCGGCGCCGGTCGAACTGACCGCGACGCTGCCCAGCCCGGCCGGTGCGGTCGACCAGCTCGAACTCCTGGAAGGCATGCGGGTCACGGTGCCGCGCTTTACCGTCACCGCGCCGACCGGTGGCTTCACGAACGAGCGCAACGCGAGCGGTCAGGGCAATGGCGTATTCCACGGCGTCGTTGCCGGCCTGCCGCGGCCGTTCCGCGAGCCCGGCATCCAGGCGCCTGACGCGCCGCCCGCAGGCTCCATCCCGCCGATCCCCCGCTGGGACTTCAACCCCGAACTGATCAGCGTCGACAGTGACGCGATCGGCGCACCGGCGCTGGACGTCGCGGCCGGCACCGAACTGGCCGGGCTGACCGGCGTGCTCGACTACGGCTTCCGCCGCTACACGATCCTGCCCGACGCGGCGCCCGCGATCGGTGCCGCCCCAAGCCCGCACGGTGTAGATGCCGCGCAGGCCGACGCGTTCACGGTGGCGGCGTACAACCTCGAACGTTTCTTCGACGAGAACAACGACCCGTCGGTCGGCGAGCCAGTGCTGACTGTGGACGCGTTCGAACGCCGTCTCGCGAAGGCCTCGCTGGGCATCCGCGATGCGCTGAAGACGCCCGACATCGTCGGCCTGGTCGAAGTCGAGAACCTCGAAGTGCTGCAGCGCCTTGCTGCGCGCGTGAACGCCGATGCGGTCGCCGCCGGGCAGCCCGACCCGCAGTACGGCGCGCACCTGCTCGACGGCAACGATTTCGGCGGCATCGATGTCGGCTTCCTCGTCAAATCCGCGAACGTCGGCGAAGCCACGCCGCGCGTCGCCGTGCATACGGTCGCGCAGGTCGGCAAGGACACGACCTGGACCACGCCCGACGGCGAAACGCAGCTGCTCAACGACCGTCCGCCGCTGGCGCTCGATGCGACCGTGCATTACGCCGACGGCCGCGCGTTCCCGGTCAGCGTGGTGCTGGTGCACCAGCGCTCGCTCAACGGCGCCGGTGACGACACCGCATCCGGTGAGCGCACGCGCAGCAAGCGCCAGCGCCAGGCCGAGTTCCTCGCCGCCTACCTCAACGGTCGGCAGGTGCGCGACCCGGATGCGCGTCTGGTCGTGCTCGGCGATTTCAATGCGTTCGAGTTCAACGACGGCCTCGTCGATGCGATGAACGTCATCACCGGCACGCCGACGCCGGACGAGCAGACCGCAGTGCTCGCCGACGGCGTGGACCTCGTCGATCCGGACCTGATCAACCTCGGCGGCCTCGAGCCCGCGCACGAGCGCTACTCGTTCGTGTTCGGCGGCAACGCGCAGACGCTGGACCACGTACTGGTCAACGAGGCGCTCGTCGTCGCCACGCGTGAAATCGGCCTGGACCACGCGCGCATCAACGCCGACTTCCCGGAGGTCAACCGCAACGACGCCGCTTCGCCGTCGCGCCTGTCCGATCACGACCCGGTGGTGGCCACGTTCTTCCCGCGCCGCCGCGCCGACCTGGTGCTGACCGCGGTCACGTCCGGCCCGGCGCGTATCGGGCAGACGTTCGCGTTCGACGTCGTGCTGCGCAACGAAGGCCCCGAGCAGGCCGATCGGCCGGGCGTCGGCTTCGAGCTCGATGCCCAGCTCGACGGCCTGACCGTCACTGCGCCGACCGGCTGGAACTGCGATGCGCCGCAGGCGTCGAACGGCCGCACGGTGCTGACCTGCATCAGCGGGTCGCTCGCGCACGGTGCCGACGCGACGTTCCGCCTCAGCGCCACCGCGACGGCCGACCTCGTCGGCCGCAGCCTCACGCTTGCGGCGGCCGCGGAAGCCGAGTCGATCGATCCGGTGGTCGATAACAACGCGGCCACCGCGTCGCTCGACATCACCGCGATCGCCGACCTGCATACGGGGCTGTACGGGCCGGACAAGCACCTGCGCAGCGGAACGCGCGGCGCCTATCGCGTCGTGGTCGGCAGCGCCGGCCCGGACCCGGCGATCGTGCCGACCTTGACGCTGAGCGCGGACGTGCCGGCACGCAACTTGCGTCTGGCTGCACCGGCGGGCTGGTCGTGCCCGATCGTCGACGAGGCGGCCGGTTTCCGCGCGGTCTGCTCGGCGACGCGGCTCGATGCGGGCCAGGCACAGGCGATCGATTTCTCGATCGTCGCCCCGCCGCGCAGTGGCGATCGCCTGCTGACCGTGACCGCGCGCGTGTCGTCGGCCGGCACCGACCCGGCCGTGGAGAACGACGAAGCCGTGCACAACGTGCGCGTGATTGGTTCACCGAAGTAACGGGGCCCGTCGATCGGGCCGTACGCCTCGCGTGCGGCCCGATGCGCATCAACGACTTGCGCAACGGACGCGCACAAAACGCAAAAAAGGCGCGGCTTCGGCCGCGTTTTTTTTGCGCCGCGACATGCCGCAGCGCGCAACGGGATTTAACGCGAGCATCGTTATGATCGGCCACTTTCCCGATGTCGAGGATGCAACCGCGATGGCGCTCGCCGCGAGCTTTGAGATCGAATACCTGCAATACCTCGGCCCCGACGGCCAGCCTGTCGCCGAGATCCCCGAAGCGTTCCGTGACCCTGCTTCACTGCTGCCGTTGTTCAAGCAGATGCTGTTCGTGCGCGTGTTCGACGGCAAGGCGATCGCGCTGCAGCGCACCGGCAAGCTCGGTACGTACGCGGCCTGCCTTGGACACGAGGCCACGCACGTCGGCATCGGCGGCTCGATGGGCCCCGACGACGTGTTCGCGCCGAGCTACCGCGAGTACGGCGCGCAGTTCATGCGCGGCGTGCAGCCGCGCGAAGTGCTGATGTACTGGGGCGGCGACGAGCGCGGCAACGATTTTTCCGGCATGAAGCAGGACTACCCCTGGTGCGTGCCGATCTCGACGCAGTGCCTGATGGCGGCCGGTGCGGCGCTGTCGATGAAGCTGCAGAAGAAGGACGGCATGGCCGTGGCCTGCTGCGGCGATGGCGGCTCGTCGAAGACCGACTTCTACGCCGCACTCAATTCCGCCGGCGCCTACACGCTGCCGCTGGTGCTGTGCGTGATCAACAACGGCTGGGCGATCTCGGTGCCGCGCAAGGCGCAGACCGGCGCCGAGACGCTCGCACAGAAGGGCCTGGCCGGTGGCCTGCACTGCCTGCAGGTGGACGGCAACGATCTGATTGCCGTGCTTGAAGCGATGCGCCGCGCGAGCGAACGCGCACGCAACGGCGAAGGCGGCAGCGTCATCGAGTTCATGACCTACCGCCTGCACGATCACACCACCGCCGATGACGCACGTCGTTACCGCGACGAGGCCGAGGTCAAGGACGCCTGGACGCGTGATCCGATCCCGCGCCTGCGCACCTACCTCACCGCACAGGGCGTGTGGAACGAGGAGATGGAAAAAGCCTGGGCCGAGGAATGCGCGAAGAAGGTCGACGTCGAGATCAACGCCTATCTGGAGACGCCGGTGCAGCCGGTTGAAGCGATGTTCGATTACCTCTACGCCGACATGCCGGCCGACCTGCAGACCCAGCGCGCGTTCGCGCTCGCACAGGAGGGCCGCTGATGAACGCTGCCGTCAATCCACAGACCCAGGGCGCGAACGAAGCCAAGGCGCCCGCCGCGATCACGCTGATCGAAGCGATCACGCAGGCGCTCGCCTACGAGATGCGCAACGATCCGAGCGTGCTCGTGCTCGGCGAGGACGTCGGCGTCAACGGCGGCGTGTTCCGCGCCACGGCCGGCCTGCAGCAGACGTTCGGCTCCGAGCGCGTGCTCGATACGCCGCTCGATGAAACGACGATCGCGGGCCTCACCGTCGGCCTCGCCTCGCAGGGCATGAAGCCGGTTGCCGAGGCGCAGTTCGACGGTTTCATGTATCCGATGGTCGACTTCATCGTCAGCCACGCTGCACGCATGCGTTATCGCACGCGCGGCCGCCTGACCTGCCCGATGGTGCTGCGCGTGCCGTGGGGCGGTGGCATCCGCGCGCCGGAACACCACAGCGAGGCGAACGAAGCGATCTTCACCAACGTGCCGGGCCTGCGCGTGGTGATGCCGTCCTCACCGCAGCGCGCGTACGGCATGTTGCTGGCCGCGATCCGCGAGCCCGACCCGGTGATCTTCTTCGAGCCCAAGCGCATCTACCGCCAGTACAAGGAGCTGGTGCCGGATGACGGCGAGGCGCTGCCGCTGGACGTGTGCTACACGCTGCGCGACGGCACCGATGTCACGCTCGTCACCTGGGGCGCGCAGGTCAAGGAAACGCTCGAAGCTGCGGAAAAGCTCGAGAAAGACGGCATCAGCGCCGAAGTCATCGACGTCGCGACGCTGCGCCCGCTCGACTTCGCGACGATCGCCGAATCGGTCAGCCGGACGGGGCGCTGCGTGATCGTGCACGAGGCCCCGAAGACCGCCGGTTTCGGCGCGGAGATCGCCGCGCGCCTGGCCGAGGAGTCGATGTTCGACCTCGTCGCGCCGATCGAGCGCGTGACCGGTTACGACACGCACATCCCGCTGTTCCGCCTCGAGATGAAGTACCTGCCGAGCGTCGACCGCATCGTGGCGGCGGCCAAGCGCGCGATGGCCGCGAGCTGATCGGCAGCGGCCCCGGCACTCGCCGGGGCCGAGGATGAACTTCAACAGCGGCGGGCCGGGCCCGCCCCATGGACAAGAAAAAAATGACGAAGAAGACGTTCCTGCTGCCCGACCTCGGCGAAGGCCTGCCCGACGCGACGATCGTCGAGTGGTTCGTGAAGGAAGGCGACGTGATCCGCCTCGACGACAACCTCGTTTCGATGGAAACCGCGAAGGCCGTGGTCGAAGTGCCCTCGCCGGTCTCGGGCAAGGTGCTGCGCCTGGCCGGTGGCCCGGGCGATGTGATCATCACCGGCAAGATGCTCGCCGAGTTCGAAGTCGATCCGTCGATGCCGCAGCGCGCCGAGGGCCAGGACACCGGCCATCATCACGGTGGCGGCCATACGGACGGTGACGCCCCGGCCGGCAGCCATGGCGTCGGCACGCAGGATCCGATGCCCGACGACCGGCTGGTCGCCTCGCAGGACGGCGGCGCACTTGAGCACGATGCCGCACCCGCACCGAAGAGCACCGGCGGCGAGCGCAGCGATGCGGGCACGGTAGTGGGTGCGATGCAGTCGTCCGATGCGGTGCGCAGCGAGCAGGCGCTCAACGTCGGTGGCGTCAAGGCAATGCCGGCGGTGCGCGCGCTTGCACGCAAGCTCGGCGTCGACCTGACGCGCGTGCGCGCGACCGGCGCGGATGGCGTGGTCACGATGAACGACGTCAAGCAGGCCGCGGCCGATGGCAGCGCGAAGGCGCAGCCCGGTGGCGGCGCACGCGCGGCGGCGGCGGCGCCGGCCCAGTCGCAGGCACCGCAACAGCAACAGCAACAGCAACAGCAACAGCAACAACAGCAGCAGCGGCCGCAGCAGTCCGAAGCACGCAGCACGCTCTCGCAGTCCGGCAAGCCGATGCGCACGCAGCCGCCGGGCGTGCAGGCCACCGGCCAGCCCGAGCAGCTCAAGGGCGTGCGCCGCAACATGGCGCGCGTGATGGCCGACGCGCATGCGAAGGTCGTGCCGACCACGCTCGTCGACGACGCCGACCTGCACGCCTGGAGCGGCAAGCAGGACATCACCGCCCGCCTCGTGCGCGCGATCGTCGCGGCCTGCAAGGCCGTACCCGCGCTCAACGCCTGGTTCGACGGTGACAACCTCTCGCGCACGATGCATCCGCAGGTCGACATCGGCATCGCGGTCGACACCGACGACGGGCTGTTCGTACCGGCGCTGCGCAATGCCGACGTGCTGGACGGCGCCGGCATCCGCACCGCGATCCAGCGCCTGCGCACGCAGGTACAGGACCGCAGCATCCCGCCGAGCGAGCTCAGCGGCTACACGATCTCGCTGTCGAACTTCGGCATGTTCGCCGGCCGCTACGCGACGCCAGTCGTGGTGCCGCCGTGCGTGGCGATCGTCGGCGCGGGCAAGCTCTCGCACGACGTGGTCGCGGTCATGGGCGGCATCGAAGTGCACCGCCGCATGCCGATCTCGCTGACGTTCGACCACCGCGCCTGCACCGGCGGCGAGGCGGCACGCTTCCTCAAGGCGCTGCTCGACGACATGGCGCTGCCGAACTGAGGGATTGCGGCGGCTGTACCGGCTAACGTCGGGGATGCGCACGCGGGGAGCACCCGCGTGCGCTCGGTTCGGATGCCGATGCGCTCGGCGCCGCGTGCACCGCCCACGAGGCCGATGGCGGGGCCACGCCTGAGCGCGACGGTGCGCCCGGGATGCTCGCCGCTGCCAATGCAAGCCCCTGCCAGCAGCGAGCCGTTCACCGGCTCGCTGTATTTGTATGAACGACCCGATCGCCGCGCTGTGGCAGCGCGGACTCAGACACGCAAGGTATCGTCGACGACGACGCGATTACGGCCCGACGCCTTGGCGCGGTAAAGCGCCTGGTCGGCCCGGTCGAACACCTGCTCCGGGCGATCAAGTTCGGGATCGCCGGGGGCGACGCCGATCGAGACCGTGAGTACGAAGGGCAGCGCCGTGGCTTCCACCCGCTCCCGGATCCGATGTGCGATCTCGGTGGCATGCGCAAGGTCGGTGCGGGGCAGCGCGACCAGGAATTCTTCGCCGCCGTAGCGCACGGCGACATCCGTTTCCCGAACCGACGCGCTGACGACATCGGCCACGGCGCGCAGCGCGCGGTCGCCCAGCAGATGGCCATGGCGATCGTTGACCTGCTTGAAGTGGTCGACGTCGATCAGGATCAGGCAGTAACCGGACGACTGCAGCCGCTGCACCTGATCGGGATCCTGCAGCAGCTGCGCTAGCGCATTGCGGTTGAGCAGGCCGGTCAACTGGTCGCGTCGCGCGGTATCCAGCAGGCGTGCATGCTGCGCTTCGAGTTCGGCGTGCGCGCGTTCGACCCGTTGCGCGGTCGCGTCGCGCTCGTCGAGCTGCCGGCGCTGGTCCATCGCATAACGGCGCAGTTCGAGCAGCTGCATCGCCTGCCGCGCCAGCACCTCGAGGCCTTCGCGCTGCAGCGCGCTGAGCGTGCGCGGCGCATCGTCGGCGACACAGACCGCGCCCAGCACGTGGTCGTCGGCCGTCAGCAGCGGCGCGCCGGCAAACGACCGGACCGGCCGCTCGCCGATGTGCAGCGGCGACGCGGCGCCACGCGGATCGGCCAGCATCTCGCTGATGACCACCGTCGCGCGCGTGCGCAGGATGCGCTCGCTGATCGCCTGCGAACGCGGCAGTTCGCGCGCATCCACGCCGATCGCGGCCTTGAACCACGCCCGGTCGCGATCGACCAGCGCAACCGCGGCCGCCTGGGTGCCGCAAACCATCATCGCCAGACGCGCGATATCGTCGAACGCCTGCTCCGGCGGCGTATCGAGGATTGCGTAACGGGCGAGCGCGGCCAGCCTCGCCGGCTCACGCCCGTCGAGCGCCTGCACGTTGGAATCGCTGGGCATGACGCGAAGGCTAGCGCCCTCTGCGTGAGCGGCCGCACAGCGGACTGCACCTCAAGGGCGCGGTGCCGCGAGCACGCAGCCGCGGTTCAAACCGGCGTGGTTGTTCTCAGCGACGGACGAGCCAGCGCCGCCTCAGCACGAACGCAAGCGTGAGTACGCCGAGGAACACGGCGTAACCGACCGCGGTCGCGAGCACCTGCCGCCACATTGCGCCGTATACCGGGTCGGCGGCCGCATGCGCCCAGTGCACCGTCGCGACGAACGCGACAACCGCAAGCAGCAGCGCGATCACATCGAACACGATGCGCGCCCGTGGCCGCGGCGCGCGCGGCACCCACCAGTACAACGCGCCGAGGATGCCGAACCACGGCAGGAACAGGATCAACGCGAGGTTGATCTCGACCAGCGGATTCATGCCTGCTCCGCCGCCTCGCGCAATGCGGCCAACGCAGCATCGACTTCCTCGCGTGCGATGCCGTCGCCAAGCATCACCGCTTCATCGGCCGCATCGAGGCGACCTTCGCGCTTGAGCGCCGCCACGCGCTGGCCAGCGTCCTTCGGCGCATCGAAGCCGCCGCTCTGCAGCAGCACGCGCTCGCCATCGACGAGCTTGAAGTAGAAACGGCCGTCCGCCTCGCGGTATTGCTTGAACACCGGCAGCGCCGGCTTGGCCTTGGCGGCAGTGTCCGCGGCCGGGCCGATACGCGACAGATCGCGCAGGCCGACCGCTTCGCGCAGCCGCGTCACGAATGGCGTGACATGTGTTTCGCGCACGCGGCGCGCACCGTCGCGCAGGATTGCCTCGATCTCGGCCGGCTTCGCGATCAGCGCTTCGTAGCGCTCGCGCATCGGCGCGACTTCGGCATCGATGCGCTCGAACAACGACTGCTTCGCGTCGCCCCAGGCGATGCCATCGGCAAACGCGCGCCGCATCGCAGCGGTTTCATCCTCGCTCGCGAATGCCTGGTACAGCGCGAACAGGTTCGAGCTGTCCGGGTCTTTCGGCACGCCGGGTTCGGTCGAGTCGGTGACGATCGACATGATCAGCTTGCGCAGCGTAGCCGGCGGCGCGAACAGCGGAATCGTGTTGTCGTAGCTCTTGCTCATCTTGCGGCCATCGAGGCCCGGCAGCGTCGCCACCTGCGCCTCGATCACCGCCTCGGGCAGGGTGAAATGCTCGCCGTAGAGGTGGTTGAAACGCTGGCCGAAATCGCGCGCCATCTCGATGTGCTGCACCTGGTCACGCCCGACCGGCACCTTGTTCGCGTTGAACGCGAGGATGTCGGCGGCCATCAGCACCGGGTACATGAAAAGCCCCGCGGTCACGCCTGCGTCATCGTCCTCGCTTTCGGCGCGGTTGCGATCGACTGCGGCCTTGTAGGCATGCGCGCGGTTGAGGATGCCCTTGCCGGCCACGCAGGTCAGCAGCCAGGTCAGCTCGGGGATCTCCGGGATGTCGCTCTGCCGGTAGAACCAGACCTTCTCCGGCTCGAGCCCGCAGGCGAGCCAGGTGGCGGCGATCTCGAGCGTCGAGCGCTGCACGCGTGCCGGGTCGGTGACCTTGATCAGCGCATGCAGGTCGGCGAGAAAGTAGAAGCTCTCGGTACCCGCATCGCGGCTGGCAACGATGG
Source organism: Lysobacter korlensis (assembly GCF_042434515.1). Classification (NCBI taxonomy): domain Bacteria; kingdom Pseudomonadati; phylum Pseudomonadota; class Gammaproteobacteria; order Lysobacterales; family Lysobacteraceae; genus Lysobacter; species Lysobacter korlensis. Next base: position 669,454 of record NZ_JBHLTG010000001.1, on the reverse strand, counting down.
CCGGGCGGATGGCGCCGGCGTAGTTGCCCAGGTGAGGCGTGCCGGAGGTCGTGATGCCGGTGAGTACGCGGGTGCGGGTCATTGCTGAACGGCGAACTACGGGGCCGTGAGTTTAGCGCGTGGCTCCCGGCGCCATCGCAACCCCGTTCAGCTCCGGCATGCGTTGATTGGCTCGACCATCCACCGAGTCACGACGATGACCGCACGCTCCACCTTCCGCGCCGCCCTGACCGCCGCCGCCACGCTGCTGCTCGCCGCCACCGCTCCGGCGCTGGCACGCGACTACCACCGGGGCGGCCCCGTCGAAGTCAGCCTGATCGACCGCGACGCGGGCTACGAATTGCCGCGCTACGCCCACCGCGGACAGTGGTGGGTGCCGGGCGCGCCCGGGCACCGGTACTCGGTGCGTCTGACGAATCGCAGCCCCGAACGGGTGCTCGTCGTACTCAGCGTCGACGGCGTCAACGCGCTGTCCGGCCAGAGCGCGCACCCGGGCCAGGGCGGCTATGTGCTCGAGCCGTGGCAGAGCACCGAGGTCGCGGGCTGGCGCAAGTCGATGCACGACATCGCCCAGTTCTATTTCAGCGACTTCGGCGACAGTTATGCCGCGCGCACGGGGCGGCCCTACGACGTCGGCGTGATCGGCGTGGCGGTATTCGAAGAAGCCCACCGCTACTACGGGCCGCCGCGCGTCGGCGGCTACGGCGACCGGCCGCTCACGGAAGATGCGCCGACGGCATCAGCGCCGGCGCAGGCGCCTACGGACGCGCCGGAAATGGCCGGCTCCCGTGCGCAATCAATCGGCACCGGCCATGGCTATCGCGAATACGCTCCGGTCCGTCGCACCGGCTTCGTGCGTGCGAGCCGCCATCCGGTGCAGGTCACCGAACTGCGCTATGACGACGAGTACGCACTGGCCGCACGCGGCATCGTCCCGCGCGGTGGCTATTACGGTCGACGCCGCCACGACCCGCGTGCGTTCCCCGGCGGATTCGTTCCCGAACCGCCCGGCCGCTGGTAACTCCGCGGCATAGCGCAAAAACGTAGAGCACAGACGCGAACGCAGAAGGGCCGGCATTGCTGCCGGCCCTTCGTCTTTGGAGGTCAGGCGCGGGAGCGCCAGCGGTGTATACGGCCCTGTGCGGCACTTTCCCGGCGGTGGGCCGGTCAGGCAGTCAGCAGGACAGCGACACCATCGAACTCGCGGCCGGTTGCCCGGCCGGTTCGTTCGCAACCGCAAGGCTTAGAGGCAATCCTCGCCCGTAGCGGTCTTGCCATCCTTACAGGCGATGGCTTCGTCCTGCAGCTCGTCACCTGCCTCCTGGACGTCCTCACCGAGGCCGGCCATCGTGTTGCATGCGGTCAGGGTGCCCACCGAGAACAGGGCCACGAACATCATTCCGATCACTCGCTTCATCGCAATCTCCTTCGATTCACACGGGGTTGGGGCTGGGCCCCGGGTCAGATTCGCCAGGCCACGCTCGCACTGCGCCTGCGCCATCATCAGACGCGACCACCCGTGAAGCCGATGTGCAACCTGATCAACGCCGGACTGCACGCGTTCAGGCCGCTCTGCCGTTGTTGCCGGCCCGTGTGCGTACGCGACACGCCCTAAACCCCGTCGCGATTGCCAGCCCCGTCGCCGATCAGTCGCGCATCAACGTCGATTTGCCGAACAGGCTCTCGACCAGATCGACAGCGAGCAAACCGGTGGCGTTTTTCGTGTCGAGCACCGGGTTGAGTTCGACGATGTCGAGCGATGCCATGCGGCCGGTGTCGGCGATCATTTCCATCACCAGCTGCGCCTCCCGATAGTTCGGCCCGCCCGGCACGGTCGTGCCCACGCCGGGGGCGATCAGTGGATCGAGGAAGTCGACGTCGAAACTCACGTGCAGGTGGGTGTCATCGTCGAGGCCTTCGAGCGCCTCTTCCATCACCCGCTTCATGCCGACTTCGTCGATGTAACGCATGTCGTAGACGTCGAGGCCGTGTTCCTTGATCAGCTGCTTCTCGCCGGCGTCGACCGAGCGGATGCCGATCTGCCGCACCACGTCGGCCGTGATCGCCGGCGCGTCGCCACCCAGATGCGTCAGCGGCTGCGGGCCGAGACCGCACAGGCACGCGACCGGCATGCCGTGGATGTTGCCCGACGGCGTGACCGTGCTGGTGTTGAAGTCGGCATGCGCATCCAGCCACAGCACGCGCAGTTTCTTGCCGGTCTCGCGACAGTGGCGCGCCACCGCGGTGATCGACCCCAGCCCGAGGCAGTGGTCGCCGCCGAGCATGATCGGCATGCGGCCGAGGCGCAGCTCGGCGAGCACGGCCTCCATCACGATGCGGTTCCATTCGGCCACCTCGCCGAGGTGGCGGTAGCCGTCGACCGCTTCGGTCCACGGGTTGTGCGGGCCGATCAGGTTGCCGCGGTCGATGACTTCGACACCGTGCCCGATCAGCGCTTCGTGCAGACCCGCGATGCGCAGCGCGTCCGGACCGAGACGTGCACCGCGGTGGCCGGCGCCGACGTCGGTCGGTGCGCCGATGATCGAGACGGGCGGATAACGATAGACCATGGAATTCTCCGGTGGAGGGCGTCGGAATGGCATCGCGCGACAGCGCATGCCTGCGAACGCCTGCACGTGGGCAGACCCGGCCATTGTACGGCCGCCGGCTGCGGCGGCCCGGATGCGCTGTGCGCTACGCGCGCAGGTCGTCGTGCGGCTCGTGCACGGTCAGCACCGCGCCGAGCTTCGTGCCCGATTCGTCGAATATCGGCCGCGCGTTGCCCTGCACGGTGATCACGCTGCCGTCGGGCCTGCGGATCTTCCAGCGCGCATCGATGACGTGCTCGTCGTGCATGACGGCGCGTGCGAGCGGCAGTTGCTCGCTCGGGTACGGCGTATCGTCTTCGCGCAGCAGCGCATAGGCCGCTGCATAGTCCTCCGGCGAGACATCCAGCCGCGCCACGCCGTGCAGCTCGTACGCGCGCTGGTTGACGAAATCGATGCGGCCCTGCTCGTCGGTGGTGATGATCCCGACATTGAGCTGCTCGAGCACCGCCGCGCGCTCGGCAGCCAGGCGTTCGAGATCGCTGCGCGACCGCACCTGCGCGGTCACGTCCACCGCACAGCTCAGCACACCGGCCGGCGTGCCGTCGGCATCGCGCAGCAGCTGCAGCGAAAAATCGAAGCAACCCAGTTCGAGGTGGCCGTTGCCGCTGCGATCGAAGCGGATCGGGAACTCGCGCTGCTGCACGGTTTCCCCGGTTTCGAGCACGCGGTCGAGCATCGCGACCAGTCCCTGCTCGACCACTTCCGGAAACGCTTCGGACAGCGTGCGGCCCTCGAGGTTGCGCCCTTCGAGCAGGTCGATCGACGCACGATTCATCAGCTCGATGCGGTGCTCGCGGCCGCGATAGACCGTCACCGCAACCGGCAGCTCGGCGAACATCGCGCGCAGCCGCTCACGCTCGAGCTGCATGCGCTCGAGCGAGGCCTGCCGCAGTTCGGTTTCGCGGCGGATCTGGTCGATGTCGATGTGCAGCCCGACCCAGCGCCGGCGGCCGTCCTGGACATGACAGCGCGCACTGCAGCGGAACCAGCGGTACAACCCGCCCGACACGAGCAGCCGGACCGTGACCTGCAGCGGCTCGCCCGATGCGACCGCCTGCCGCCAGGCGGCCTCGGCGACCGAGGTGTCCGCCGGATGCACCGCCTGCGTCCACTGCGCCGGCACGGCATCCGCCTGCCCGAAGCAGGCAGTGAACCGTGAATTGACCCAATCCACCGAGCCGTCGTCGTCGGCGGTCCAGGTGGGCGCAGGCACATACTCGAGCGCTTGGTTCATCATGCCAGCCGCAACTCCATCGTTTCGATACAGCGGCTCGGCCCACGGCAGCCAGCGCGAAATGTCGCGCCGTGACATCCGGACACGTTCGCTGTCGGCACCGCAAATTCAATCAACCGACTGGCGCCATCTTGATCATTACCGAGGCGATCTGCATGCCTCTGCAGATGCCTCCCGTTCGCCGGTGGGTACCCCGCCGGCAAAGCGGCCGCCATTGTAGCGTCACGGCGATTGCGAATGCCCCAGTCGCTTGCGCCAGGCGCGCGCAGACTGAACGTTCGTGCGAGCCCCTCTACTCACGCGGTTCAGCCTGACGCAGGCTGCGGCGCGGGTGTTCAGGCGACCTCAATGCTCGCGCTTACGGCCGCCGGTTCTGAAATGCGGGCGCTCGTCGAACCGATGCTGATGCAATTTTTTGTCGAGCAAGCCCTTTGCCGGCCGGGCGTGCAAACGCGGCCGGACACGATGCTTTTGGCGCAATCGATGGCTTCGTGGTCGAGCAATTCAAAGCCCGTACGCTCCTCGGTTACGGTGCCGGCTTCACGGATGGGCCGCCTGCTACCGCGCGTGTCCGGTATCGGCAACCCAGCGCGCCGGGTGATTCGCAACCTGCGTCCCGCCTTGGACCTGCACCAACCCATGTAAAATCCGCGTTTTAGCCGCGTACACGCAGTGGAATCTCCCGCACGGGCGCAGGCCCACGGCCCGGCGCTGATCCGCCTGCTCGCACAGATCAGCGGCACCGCTACACCCCCGCCCCCAGCGTCCCTTGCGTCCCGATTGGCGCAGTGGGTCGACTGGCGTCAGGCGGTCGCGCTGTCCGCCGCACTGGATGCGCGACCCGCCTCGCCGGCGGTTGGTGATGACAGCCACCCGCTCGGCGATGACGGCGAATGCGCTCGCGTGCGTGCGGCACTGATCCGCGTCATCGAAGGGGATCGGGCATTCATCGCCACGGGCGTCGAAACGGACCCGCCGGACGCCGCTTTCTATCGCCAACGCTACGTCGCCATGCAGCAGATCATGGATGCGGACATACGGCACCTGCGCGGCCGCATGCGGGCGCGTCTGACGCTGCGTGGCGGCCCGCAGGCCCGGCTGGCCGCGATGGATGCCGTGATGGAGCAGGCGCTGACCCCTCATGAGCGCGCGCTGCTCGGGCCCATTGCAGATCTTCTCGGGCAGCACTTCGAGCGGCTGCGGCAAGCGGCGCAAACATCGCCGGACAGGCCCGCGCCATCCGCAAGCACTGCCTTACGCACGTCGCGCACATGGCTGGACGTGTTCCGTCGAGACATGCAACAGCTGCTGCACGCCGAGCTCGAACTCCGGATGCAACCCACCCAGGGCCTGCTCGCGGCCCTACGCACCGCCCCTGCTGGACACCATGCCCAATAACCTGCTCAAACCCGCCGTCTTTTTCACCGGCCTGCTCGCGTTGGGCTGGATCGCCGCCGGGTACATCGGCGCCAGCCTGCTGGCGCTGTCGGTGGTGCTGCTGATCGGCGCCTGCTACGTGGCCGGCGGGCTGGAACTGCACCGCTACCGGCAAGCCACCGCCTCGCTGGCGCAAGCGGTGGCGGACCTGTCCGAACCGGTGGCGCGCCTGGACGACTGGCTCGCACCCCTGCCCGCTTCGCTTCGCTACGTGGTACGCCAGCGCATCGAAGGCGAACGCGTACCGCTGCCGGCGCCGGCGCTGACGCCCTACCTGGTCGGCCTGCTGGTGTTGCTGGGCATGCTCGGCACACTGCTGGGCATGATGACCACGCTGCGCGGCACTGGGCTGGCGCTGGAAAGCGCCACCGACCTGGAGGCGATCCGCACCTCGCTCGCGGCGCCGGTCAAGGGCTTGGCGTTTGCGTTCGGCACCTCGATCGCGGGCGTCGCGGCGTCGGCGATGCTCGGGTTGCTGTCAGCGCTGTGCCGACGCGAGCGGGCCGCTGCGGCGCAGGCGCTCGACGCGGCGATCGCGACGACCCTGCGCCACCATTCGCGGACGCACCAGCGCGAGGAAGCGTTCAGGCTGCTGCAACGCCAGGTCGACACGATGCCGGCACTGGTCGACCAGTTGCAGGCAACGATGGCCGCAATCGAGCAGCAGAGCCTGGCGGCTAACGAGCGACAGGTCGCGAGTCAGGCGGCATTTCACGACCGCACCGAAGCGGCGTATGCACGTCTGGGCACATCGATCCAACAGTCAGTGAAGGACAGCATCCAGCAAAGCTTGGGCGCGCATGAGCATCAGCTTGCGCAGCAGACTGCATTCCATGAGCGCACCGAAGCCGCCCATGCGCGTCTGGCGGCCTCCGTCGAGCAATCGGTTAAGGACAGCGCCCAGCAGAGTCTCGCTACGCACGAGCGTCAGCTTGCCCAGCAAACGGCGTTCCATGAGCGAACCGAAGCCGTCCATGCGCGCTGGGCAGCCTCCGTCGAGCAATCGGTGAAGGACAGCGCCCAGCAGAGCCTCGCTGCGCATGAGCGCCAGATGGCCCAGCAGACGGCCTTCCACGACCGCGCCGAAGCCGTCCATGCGCGCCTGGCGGCCTCCGTCGAGCAGTCGCTGAAAGACAGCGTCGCCGACAGCGCGCGGGCCGCCAGCGCCGCCCTGCAGCCGGTGGTGGAAACCACGATGGCCGCGCTTGCACAGCACGCCGCGTCGCTGCACGACCGCGTCGCCGAAGCGATGCAGCGCCAGCTGGAGGCATTGTCCGGCGGCCTGCACGACAGCACCGCGACCGTCGCGGACCTCTGGACCGACGCGCTCGCGCAGCAGCGCCAGTCCAGCGACGCTTTGCTGCATGAACTGCGGGGCTCGCTCGAGCAGTTCGCCGCAACGTTCGAGCAGCGCTCCACAGACGTCGTGGACCGCATATCGACCCGGTTCGAAACAGCCAGCGACCACGCCACCGCTGCGTGGAACCAGGCGCTTACGCAGCAGACCGAGCAGGGTGAGGCACTTGCCGACACCAACCGTCAGGCGCTCACCGCCGCCGCGGCCGCGTTCGAATCGCACGCCGCGGCGCTGGTCGACGCAGTACAGCAATCGCATGCGGATCTGCAGGCGGCGCTGGACGCACGCGCTGAAGCCTCGTCAGGCCTGGTCGACACCATCGCGGCGCGATTCGAAGCGGCCAGCGACAGCGCCACGGCCGCATGGACCGAAGCCCTGTCGCGGCAGAGCGCGGTGGGCGAAACCCTTGCACGATCGAACGAGCAGGCACTGACCACTGCGGTTGCCACGTTCGAATCACACGCCGCGTCGCTGCTGGGCGCCGTGCAGCAGTCGCATGCGCAGCTGCAGGCGACGCTGGGGGCGCAGACACAGGCGCATGCGCGCGAAACGATCGCAGAGATCTCGCGCCTCGTGCACGACGCCGCCGAAGCGCCGAAGGCGGCCGCGGCCGTGATCGCCGAGCTGCGGCAGAACCTGTCCGAAAGCATGGTTCGTGACACCGCGATGCTGGAAGAGCGCGGACGGCTGCTGGCCACGGTCGAGACGCTACTGAGCGCGGTGAACCACGCATCGGCCGAACAGCGCGCTGCCGTCGATGCGTTGATCAGCACCTCGGCCGATGCGCTCGAACGCGTGGCGACGCGCTTCACCGGCCATGTGGAAACCGAAACCGCCAGGCTCGATGCGGCCGCCGACCGGATTACCGCAGGCGCGATTGAAGTCGCGAGCCTGGGCGATGTGCTCGGCGCGGCCGTTCAGGGCTTCGGTGAGGCGAACGAGCAACTCGTGGCGCGCCTGCACGCGGTCGAGGACGCACTCGGCCAATCGCTCGCACGCAGCGATGAACAGCTCGCGTACTACGTCGCCCAGGCGCGCGAAGTGGTCGACCTGAGCGTATTGGCGCAGAAGCAGATCATCGGCGAGCTGCAGCAACTGGCGCGTCCACGCGCATCGGCCGGGGCCGACGCCGCATGAGCGTGGAGTTCGACGACAACGACACCGCCGCGCCGATCTGGGCCGCGTTCGGCGACCTGATGTCGGTGCTGCTCGGCGTGTTCGTGCTGATCCTCGTCGGCGTCATCGGCATGCAGATGCAGTTGACCCAGCGACTGGGCGAGGAAGTGCGCCGGCGCGAGCAGGAGGCGCAGCGCAACCAGACGCTGGAGCAGGCGCTCGCGGTGCCGCTGGCCAGCGGCCGCGTCACGCTGGTCGACGGCCGCATCGGCATTCGCGGCAATGTGCTGTTCGACCTCAGTTCCGACCAGCTGCAACCGGAGGGACGGGAGCTGCTCAAGAGCCTGGCCGGTCCGCTGACCGCATACCTGCGCAGCCGCGACGAAGTGCTGATGGTCAGTGGCTTCACCGACAACCGGCAGGTGCGCGGCGGCAACGGCCAGTTCGCCGACAACTGGGAGCTGTCGGCCCAGCGCGCATTGACGGTGACCCGCACGTTGATCGCCGCGGGCGTGCCCGCCGAATCGCTGTTCGCGGCCGCGTTCGGTTCGCAGCAGCCGGTCAGCTCAAACGTCGACGAGGCTGGGCGGGCACGCAACCGGCGCGTCGAAATCGCGCCGATGCCGAAGCCGAAGAAGCCGGGCGCCGGTGCCGATGAGCGATAGCGTGCCGGACATCCACGCGACGCTGGATGCGTGGCGCCAGCAGGGCGCAAACCGGATGGACCCGGTGCGCTTCCACCACATCGATGCGCTGGCGCGTCGGGCTGCGTCGCAGCGCGGTGGCGTTCGCTGCCTGCTGGACGCGCGGCTCGCCGAACTGGTCGGTGCGTATGCCGTTGACCTCGCGGCCTACTGCGGCGTTGGCGAGTGCGAGTGCGAGTGCGAGTGCGAGGATGGCCATGGCCATGGCCATGGCGATGGCGATGGCGATGGCGACATCGATATTGGGATTGGTGCTGGTAGCACTGGCACCGACAGTTACGACCTAGCGGCGTCTTCGCATCGTCGCAGCGCGCTGTCCGACCTGCTCGAGCACATTTCAAGCCACCCCGTCGCTCGCGACGCCGGCGCCCTGCATCCTCGCGACGCTAGCGCTTCCATCGATGCATCTACGGCAGCCGCCGTCTCGAGTCTGGAAGACGTGCGCCGGCTGTGCACCGAAGCCCGCTCCCACAGCCAGCTGCGCCAGGCACTGGAAGAAGCGCCCGAGAACGCCGGCCCGCTCAATTCCGCCAGCCTCGTGCATCGCGCACTGACCCTGCTGAGCGATGAGTCGCCCCAGTACCTTCAGCCGTTCATGGCATACGTGGACACACTGGCATGGCTGGCAGGCATGGCCGTGCACGAAACACAGGCAGCGAAGGCGACCTCATCGACGACCGGTAGCGGAAAGCGCCCCCGCCCGAAGCCGCGCAGCCGTCGCGCCTGATGCGCTTGATGCTCGCCTCCTGAAGCTGCGTGCGTCCGACGGGCTCGTTAGCCGTCGAGTGCACACCTTGCGGGGTTAGTGCAGGCGGGTCGCATCGGCCTCGATCGCGCTGCTGTCGATCCTGCTCATTTCCTCGCCATCGCACTGCCCGCTTGCAGGCGTTGGCGCCGCTTGGAACTCGCACGATCTGTACAGCACGGTGTTTCGGCACACCACGCGCCGTGACACAAAAAAACCCCGCTTTCGCGGGGTTCTTGGCCGTATCCCGGAGCGTATTGCTCGCCCGGAGGCGACTCCATGGTGCCGGCTGTCAGAATCGAACTGACGACCTACTGATTACAAATCAGTTGCTCTACCAACTGAGCTAAGCCGGCGCACGGCGCATTCTAACGCGGCGCGCGGCATTCACTGCAGCGTCTCGCAGGCGAGCGGCTGCGATTGCGCGACGCCGGCCACGGTCTGCAGCGCCGTGGCGTCGCCGCCGGCGGGCAATGCGACCTCGAGCCAGGGCTGAAGCGTCGCGCCCAGTGGCTCGGCACGCGCGGGAAATCCGGCCGCGACGAGCGCATCGGCGCGGCGGCGCGCGGCGGACTCGCTCTGGTAGCGACCCAGCGCGACCGCATTCGTCTCCGCACCGCGGCGCATCACGAAGTAATCGGTGAAGCCCGCGGCCGCGATGCGCTCGGCCATGGCCTCGGCCTCGGTCGCGCCCGGCAGGGGCGGGACGAGTACGCGCCAGCCGCGCACGGTGCCGACGCTGCGCTCAATGATGCGGCTTTGCAGCACCTGCGGCGCGAGCCGCGTCTGCGCGGCAACCGCTGTGGTCGCATCGGCAAACGGCCCCAACCCGACGCAGACGGCGTCGGCCGGCAGCGGTGCAGCGGGCGGGGCCGGCTCAGCCCCAGCATCGGCCGCCACGGCGGTGGCGCGCTCGCTCGGCAACTCCAGGCGCGGGACATCGCCCCCCGCTCCTGCCATCGCGGCGCCACTGCCCGGCTCATGCCACAGCCACCAGGCGGCGACCCCCAGGTTGAGGACGATCAGCAGGACGAACAGTGCGCGGGCAAGCATGCCGGGGATTCTAGACAACAGCCGTGCACGCACCGCCTTGGCGCTGTGCAGATGGCCTCACGCCTGCGGTGGCCATTCGGCGATGGCCCAGCCCGCAAGCCCCTCGAGCACGAGCGCGGGCGCGAGCACAGCGCCTTCAAGCCGCGCGACGAGCCACTCGCTGCCACCGCCATGCAGCATCAGCTTCGGCGACATGCCCAGCAGCGTGGTTGCAGCTGCATGCGTTTCGCGGATCAGCGCGAGCGCCGCGCCTTCGCAGCCCGACGCAAGCCCGTCATTGGTGTCGGTCGCGAACATCCGGTAAACCCCGCCCTCGGGCGGCAGTTGCGGCGCGCGCTGATGCAGGCTTTCGCGCATCAGCGTCGGGGATGGGGCGATGCGTCCGCCGTGGTGGTGGCCGTCGATATCGACGAGGTCGAGCGTCAGCGCGGTGCCGACGCCGCAGACGAGCACCGGCCCCGGCTCGGCCATCCGGGCACCGAGCATCGCAAGGAAGCGGTCGACCCCCAGCCGTTGCGGCTGTGCGTATGCGATGCAGAGCCCGGCGAACGCGGCTTGCGTGCCTGCCAGCCCGATGCGCGAACAACGCGGCACCAGCGCTTCGATCAGGGCCACGCGCAGTGCCTCGGACGCGACGCTTGCGATGTGCGCGACGTCGATCCGTGCCGGCAGCACGCGTTCAAGCTCGGCCGCGATGTCGGCCTCGCGGTGTGCCAGCGCCTGCACCTCACCGACGCGGCCGTCGGCCAGCAGCGGCGCGCACTTGAGGCGGGTGTTGCCGAGATCGAACAGCCACTCGCTCATGTCGCACTCCTGCGCACGCTGACTTCCCCCGAATGCACACGTCGCTCGGCGCCCGATGCCAGCTGCACCCGCAGCCCGCCGTCCTCGGCCAACCCGAGTACGGTGCCGCGCTCGATGCCGGCGGGACCACGCAGCTCGACCGTCTCGCCGTGCAACGCGTCAAGCGCGGCGTAGCGCGGCAGGAACCGCCCCAGACCGACCGCATCGAATTCGTCCAGCGCGGGCAACAGATGCCCGAGCACGGCCGCGGCAACCTCGTTTCGCGCTGGCGTCGTGGCGGGCGCGGCCAGTGTGGCGAGATCGCACCAGGGCTGGTCGATCGCCTGCGCGGCCGTGTCCGGCATGCGCACGTTGAGCCCCAGCCCGATCACCGCGCGCACCGGCCCGGCATGTTCGCCGCCGCCTTCGACGAGCAGGCCACCGAGTTTGCGCAGGCCAGCGGTGTCGACCACGACCAGGTCGTTCGGCCATTTCAGCCGCACCGACGCGAAGCCGAGCCCGTGCAGCGCCTCCGCCGTGGCGATGCCCGCCACCAGGCTCAACCCGCCCAGCCGTGCAAGGCCGTCGCCGAAACGCCGCGCGACCGAGAGGTAGATGTGGGCCGCGAGCGGTGAGGCCCAGCTGCGCCCCAGGCGCCCACGTCCCCCGGTCTGGCGCTCGGCGAGCAGCGCCGCCGCACCATGCGCGGGGGTGGCCCGGCGCAGCAGCTCGCTGTTCGTCGAATCGATCGACCAGGCGACCTCGAGCGCGTCCAGGGCTGCGCGGGCGGGGCCGAGGATCGCAGCGGCAATCGCATCGGCATCGAGCAGGTCGAGTGGAGCAGCCAGCCGGTAGCCGCGGCCGGCCTGGGCCTCGACGGCCACGCCGGCATCGCGCAACGCGGCGATGCGCTTCCAGATGCCCGCGCGCGTGAGGTTGAACTCGCGCGCGAGCGCATCGCCGGAGACCGTGCCGGCCATCAGCCGCTGCAGCAGCGCGCGCTCGTCGACGGCCGCATTCATGGCGGCGGCGAACGCATCGGGGTGGGCGCCGGGGCGCTGGATTGCTGGGGCATGCCGCCATTATGCGGTCGCCGCGTGCGAGCCCCGCCCATCGATCGGCAGCCCGTCATCGGCCCGCGGCAGACCGCCCGTCGGCTGCGATCGCGCGCGGGGCCGGGCGTCATCGAATGTCGGTATAGTCCGCATCCGACCGGGTCGGATCCCGGCAGCCGTGCCGGCTCACCGCTCCGCCAAGGATTTCCGCCATGCCTTCCCGCCTCTGTCTTTGCCTGTTGATCGCCTGCTCGAGCGGCAGCGTGTCCGCGCGGGACATCAAGCACAGCTCGCCGAACGGCGAGAGCTGCGCCGAGCAATCGGTGCCGGCCGGGGTGGCCGCGAAGGACAGGCTGCGGCCGGCGCGCACCACGCCGCCGGTTCGCGAGGGCCGGTCGCGACCGGCGCTGCACAGCGATTCGAACGCACGTCCGTCGCTGCGCTGGCACAGCTTCCTGCCCGGCATGTTCCGCTGACGCCTTGCGCGGACTGTTTCGCCGGCTGCGGCCACAACCCGAACCGATCGACCCCGCGCTCTGGCGCGATACCTGCGCGGCCGTGCCCTGGGTACGCGCGCTCGACGCGCCGCGGCGTGAGCGCCTCGCATCGCTGTCCGCGCGGTTCTTCCACGAGAAGACCATCACACCGGTTGGCGACCTCGTGCTGGACCCGGTGCAGCGCTGCACGCTGGCCGCGTTGTGCTGCCTGCCGCTGCTCGAGATCGGCGAGCGCGGCCTGCGTGGCTGGTCGCAGCTGATCGTCTATCCCGATGCATTCCGGGTAAACCGCAGCCACGTCGACGCCGCCGGCGTCATGCACGAATGGGAAGACGAACTCATCGGCGAGGCCTGGGATGCCGGGCCGGTGATCCTGTCCTGGGCCGACGTCGCGGCCGACTGCGCCGAGCCCGATGCCGGCTACTGCGTGGCCGCGCACGAAATCGCGCACAAGCTCGATGCGCTCGACGGCGTGCTCGACGGCACCCCGCCGCTGCGCGGCAGCTGGCAGCGCGAGTGGGCGCGTGATTTCCAGGCGGCCTTTGATGCGCTCGCCGCGCAGGTTGACGCCGGCAAGGACACCGCGATCGACGGCTACGCGGCCGAGGCGCCCGAGGAATTCTTCGCCGTCGCGACGGAGTACCACTTCAGCCATCCCGCTGCGCTGCAGGAGACGATGCCTGCCGTGGCCGCGCACCTGCGCAGTCTGTACGGACCGTCGCCGTTCGAGTGAGCCTGGCGGGAACGGCGGCCGGCCGGTTTCGCAGCGTCGCGAATAGATCGCCCACCTGCAACGCACACGCAGTCGCCGGTCACCCGGCCTCAGCTCGCGGACGCGTTGTCGTCGAAAGGTCGGCCACAGCACTTCGCCGACGCTGTAAACGGAGGCCAGCCAGTCGAGCGACGCACCCGTCACGCGGACAAACGCTGCGACCGACCACGACGCGCAACGGCGCGCGCTACAACCCCGGCGGCAACCGCACCTCGAACCGTGCACCGCCGAGTTCTTCGGATTTGGACACTTCCAGCGTGCCGCGATAGCCGCGCACGAGGTCCTGCACGATCGCCAGTCCGATGCCGTGGCCCTGCACGCGCTCGTCGCCACGCACGCCGCGCTGCAGGATCAGGCCGACCTTCTCCGGCGGGATGCCCGGGCCGTCGTCATCGACCGCCAGCAGCAGGCCGGGGCGCCGGTCGGGCGCAGCCTGCTCGGGCCGCACGGTCAGCAGCACGCGCGAGTTCGCCCACTTGAAGGCGTTTTCGAGCAGGTTGCCGAGCAGTTCCTGCAGGTCGCCGGGCTCGCCGTGGAACTGCACGCCGTCGGCGATCTCGAATTCGCACAGTACGCCCTTGCCCGCGTAGACCTTCTCGAGCCCCTTCACGATCTGCTCGGCATGCGGCTCGATCGCGATCGGCGCGGCGAACAGTGCATGGCCGCTGCGCGCGGCGCGCGCGAGCTGGTAGGACACCATGTCGTTCATGCGCCGCACCTGCGTCGCCACTTCCTCGCGCAGCTCGTCCTCGCCCGCCGGGTTGTCCAGGCGCGCACGCAGCACTGCGAGCGGCGTTTTCAGGCTGTGCGCGAGGTCGGCCAGCGTGTTGCGTTGCCGGTCGAGGTTCTCGCGCTCGGTCTCGATGAACGCGTTGATGCTTTCGGTCAGCGGCTCGAGCTCGCGCGGGTGCTGCTCGCTCATGCGCGAAGCCTGGCCGCGCTGCACGCGCTTGAGTTCATGGATTACGCGCCGCAGCGGCATCAGGCTCCAGCGCAGGATCACACCCTGCAGCAGCAGCAGGATCAGCCCCGCGCCGCCGAGGTAACGCCACAGCGATTCGCGGAACACCGCGACCTGCCGGCGCAGCGTGCTGGTGTCTTCGAGGATGTTGATCGTGTAACGGAACTCGGCGCGACGATCGCCAGCCGCGCCCCAGATCAGGCCGTAGCTGTAACGGTAGGCCTCGCCGGGTTCGCCGTTGATCTCGGTGATCGGCAGCGCGCGCTCGAATTTCTTTTCCTGCGGTTCGAGCATGCGCGGTGGCGGCAGCGTCGGGCCTTCGGTCGAGGCCGACGACCAGCTGCCGTTCGGCAGCGCAATCTGCGCGTACAGCCCGCTGCCGGGGCGGTTGAAGCGCGGATCGGGCGGGTCGTACGGTTCGATCAGTTCACCGTCGCGGCCGAACTCGGTATCGGCGGTGTAGGCGAGCGCGTAGTTCTGCAGCCGCTGTTCGAGGTTGCTCTCGGCGGTCTGGATGAATGCACGGTCCAGCGCGTAGCCGGCCAGCGCGAGGAACGCGATCAGGCTCGCGCTGGCGGCGAGCTGCTGGCGGGCCTGAAGTGATCGCGGGCGCCCCCAGTTCATGCGGGGCGCCCGGGCGTACAGGTCATGGACAAGGTGGCGGCCATCGCGGGCAAGCCTACAAATCCGGCGCCGCGTGGGCCAGCCGGCATCGCGCGGGCGCGAGCCGGCGTGGCGACCACGGACGGACCGCGCTTACTCGCCGCTGCGCGGGATCGCGAAGCGGTAGCCGCGGCCACGCACGGTTTCGATCGGCTTGAGCGTGCCGTCCGGATCGAGCTTCTTGCGCAGGCGACCGATGAAGACTTCGAGCACGTTCGAATCGCGGTCGAAATCCTGCTGGTAGATGTGCTCGGTCAGGTCGGCCTTCGAGACCAGCTCGCCGGCGTGCATCATCAGGTACTCGAGCACCTTGTACTCGTAGCTGGTCAGGTCGACATTGCTGCCGTTGACGCTGACGGTCTGCGCGGCGAGGTCGAGCATGACCGGGCCGCACTCGAGCATCGGCTTGCTCCAGCCGGCCGCGCGGCGCACCAGCGCGTTCAGGCGGGCGAGCAGCTCTTCGACGTGGAACGGTTTGACGAGGTAATCGTCGGCGCCCTGCTTGAGGCCTTCGACCTTGTCCTGCCAGCTCGAACGCGCGGTCAGGATCAGCACCGGGAATTTCTTGCCTTCGTCGCGCAGGGCCTTGATGAGCTCCATGCCGGACATCTTCGGTAGGCCGAGATCGATGATGCCGAGGTCGAACGGCACTTCGCGGCCCATGTACAGGCCTTCTTCACCGTCCTGGGCGGCATCCACCGCGAAACCTTCACGCTTGAGCCGGGCAGCCAGCGTCTCGCGCAGCGGCGCCTCGTCTTCGACCAGCAGGATACGCATGGGGGACTCCGTAGCTGTGCGGTCCATGACCGCCGTTCAGCTAGCTTAGTCGCTGTTCCCGTCGTGGCCACGTGTACGGGTCGGCTGCCGTTCATGCCGGACATGCGGGTCGTCCATGTAGACCCGGACCCGACCGCTCGCATCAACGACCTTGACCCGGCTCACGTCGCGTCCGTCGAACGGGACCCGCTCGGCACTGAGCACCTCACCGCGCGTTTCGCGCTCGATCCTGCGCACCGCATCGGCCAGCGCGCGGCGGTCATCGCGGCGGTGGTCGTGATTGCGGTCATGACCGGCGTCGCGCGGGTCCTGCGCCGCGGCCGGCAGCGCTGCCAGCGCAGCGGCGAGCGCGAACGGGATCAGGGCAATTCGGGACATGTGGCGGTATGCGTGGCAGGACATGGTTTGACTCTCTGGCGGCCGGAACCGGGCTTTGCAGCCGCAAAGGCAGGGTCATTCTTTGAACGGCCCGGTGAATCCGATCTGAACTTTTTCTTCACATCATGGTCCGCATTCATCGGACGCCGTCAGAACACCTCACCGACGCAGCACCGCAGCGAACCACCGCCAGCCTCGATCGCGTCGAGTTCGACCGTGCCGACGTCGAAGCCTGCACCGGCCAGCGTGGCCCGCGTGGCGTCCGACAGCGACCGGCCCGCCTGCGCGCTCATCCACACGGTGTCGGGCGATACCGCGATCGCGTTCGCGACGAACCCGGCGTGCTCGCCCGCCGACAACTGCGCCACGTGCGGCGCGTACAGCGCTTCGATCACGTCCACAACCACGCGATCGGCGAATCCATCCGGACACACGAGCGCTGCGCGCCCAGCCAGTACCGCGAGCACGACGTTGGTGTGGTATTCACCGGGCGCGAGGTCGATCATCAACGTTGCGCGCAGGCCGAGCGCGTCGTGCATCAGCCGTGCACCGGCCTCGTCGCAGCGCTCGGACAGGCCGGCGAAGCCGAGCCCGCGCGCACGGTCGATCACCAGCGCGCCGGTCAGCTCGCACGGATGCGGCTGCTGCGACAGATCGACCGGCGCATAGCCCAGCACATTGCCGAAGAAGTCGCGGATATCGGCGCGCGTGGCTTCGCGCTGGCGCACGGGGTGGCGCATACGGCCGACCACGTAGCGTCCCGGTGCGGTCGCGAACACGTTGTTCGGAAACAGCGCATCGGGCGTGGCCGGATCGCCGGCGAAGCACACGACCGGCAGCTTCTGCGCGAGCGCGCGGTGCAGTTCGCGGTGCTGCATCGACGCACGCGTGGCGTCAAATTCGGCGGCGTCGGCCATGTAGCGGTTGTCGGCGGCCGACTGCTCGGCCAGGCGGAAGCCGTCGGGCGCGACGAGGAACGCGGCCCGCGCGGTCGCAGGGCCGAAGTCCGGCACGCAGCTGCGCGCGAATTCAACAAAGGCATTGCCGTCGCGGGTGATCATGCTGCGCTCGCCGTGTGGTCATCGGAATGGGTCAGTGCAAGTGCGCGCTCGACGAGCGACCAGTCCGCACCCGGCCGGTGCGCGCCCTCGCTGAGCACCTGGCGGAATGCGCGGCCGCCGCGCTCGCCGCCGAACAGGCCGAGCACGTGGCGCGTGATGTGCTTGAGGTAGACGCCCCGCTCGAGCTGCGCTTCGACGTATGGGCGCATCGCGCGCAGCAGCTCGGCGCGTGTGCGTACCGGGCCGGAGGTCACCGGGAACCACGCCGCGTCCAGCCGATGCAGCAGGTAGGGGTCGTGGTAGGCCGCGCGCCCGAGCATCACGCCATCGACGTGCTGCAGGTGCCGGCCTGCCGCGTCGAATTCCGCAATGCCGCCGTTGACGGCGATCTGCAGGTCGGGCCGTTCACGCTTGAGGCGGTAGGCCCAGTCGTACTTCAGCGGCGGAACCTCGCGGTTTTCCTTCGGCGACAGGCCCTTGAGCCACGCGTTGCGCGCATGCACGACGAACATGCGGCAACCGGCCTGTGCGACGGTGTCGACGAACGCGGCGAAGCGTTCGTACTCGTTGTCCTCGTCCACCCCGAGCCGGCATTTGACGGTGACCGGCACGTCGCAGGCGGCCACCATTGCCGCGACGCTGTCGGCGACGAGTGCGGGTTCGCGCATCAGGCACGCACCGAAGCGTCCGGCCTGCACGCGGTCGGACGGGCAGCCGCAATTGAGGTTGATCTCGTCGAAGCCGTGCTCGGCGCCGATGCGCGCGGCCTGCGCGAGCAGCGCCGGCTCACTGCCACCGAGCTGCAGCGCGACCGGGTGTTCCACCGGATCCATCGCGAGCAGTCGATCGCGATGGCCGTGGATCACCGCGTTCGCATGCACCATCTCGGTGTACAGCCGTGCGTTCGGCGCGAGGATGCGATGGAACACGCGGCAATGCGTGTCGGTCCAGTCCATCATCGGGGCGACCGACAGGGGGATCGATCGGGCGTACGCGTCGCGCTGCACGTCGGGGGTCGGGAACTCGGTCATCGGTATCGGGCAGAGCGGCAACGGGTGGCCAGCGCCCGGCCCTGCGGGGCCCGGCGCGGCGGTTGCGCGGAGGGCGTCATCTTACGGCAGCGCCGCCGTCCTCCCGGTACCCGCATCATGGCTGCGGCGAATGGACGCGTCCGGATACGCGGCGGTCGGAAACCGGGCGGACATGTCGGAGAACGTGCGAGGCGCTACGCACGACCTGCAGCGCTGCGGCGTTTGCGTACGGGAGGCTGCCGAGCGGATCGGACCGCGCCTCGCGGGCAGACCCGAATCCGCTTGCGACGAGCGGCCTACCTACGCGGCACTGCCGCGCCTGCGGCTTTCGGCTGCCCGGAGCGGTCACCGCGCTTTGCAGCGCCTTCTGGTTCACGGCCTCCGGGTGGCGTGAGCGGCGCGCCCGCGCCCGGGCCACGCGCAGGCGGTGGTTCGGGCAGTGCGTCTTTCGGCAGCGCAGGACGCGGCGGCGGCGCGACGCTTTCCAGCGGCAGCGGGCGGCCCCAGCGGCGGTAGCTCGACGCGATGCCGCGCTTGAGTCGGCCGAACTGCGGCGAATCGGGCTCGACGCCGAGTTGCTGCGCGAGCGCCTGCCAGTCCACCGCGTCGCCGCCTGCATACCGATCGGCAACGTAACGGCATGGTCGGCCGGCGACGTAGGCGAGCGCACAGGCGTAGTAGATGTCGCCCAGCGGCCAGTCGCGCTCGACCAGCACCAGCACGAAGTCGCGCGGGGCACCGTGGTAACGCACGAGCTCGTCGACGAACGCATCGCGGTAACGCGCGCCGTAGCGGTCGATGTCGGCCAGCTGGCGGTCCACTGCCGCATCGCCGGTGCCGGGCGCGCGTGCGGACTCCTGCGCGTACGAGGGCACCGTCGCGCAGGCCAGCACGAGACCAAGCAGGCAGCCGGAGAGACGGAAGACGTTCATCGCATGCGGTCGCCTGATGCGTTCGGTGATCAACGCGAAATCGTGAACTTGCCGAACGCGACGCCCACGTCCCAGCCTTCGCCCTTGCCGCCGAGCGCAAGCGAGACTTCGCCCTTGGTCATGACCTGGGCCTTCGTCGACTTGACCGCGCCGGCATGCGCTTCGGCCGTCACGTAGGTGCCGAGCACGTCCTCGATGCGCTGGATGCCGGAGAACTCTCCTCGCCCATCGACGATCCGCGACTTGCCGAAGCTGATGCCACCGCCTTTGCTGGCGATCTTGACCTGCATGCGCTGGCCGTTGTTGCAGCTCACCGTGCCGGTGCCGGAGCTGGTCTTGTAGAACGCCGACCAGCCCGACATCGAGAATCTCATCTCGCAGTCGAGCAGCCGCGCGGCCTGCGCCTGCGGCGCGAACGCGCAGGCCAGCAGCATCGCCGCCAGGGTAGTCAGTACTTTCATTGCGAGTGTCCGGCAGCGGCCATGGCGTGAAAGGCTAGCACCAGGCACGGCCGTACCGCACGGGCGCCGCGCTGGCGGCGCCGGTCGGACTTATGGGTCAGTCGTCGTAGCGATCGTGCCAGCGCTCGTGTGCGACTTCATAGCGACGGCGGTCGTCACGGTAGTACGCGCGGTCATTACGTCGGTCATGGCGCGGGTCGTAGTACTCGACCTTGCACTTACCGTGCTTGTTGCACTTGGTGCGTCGAACGTCGCGGCGGTCATCGCCATACCCGTAGCCATAGCCGGTCGGATAGCGGTCCGCATACGGTGACTGGCGGTAATAGACCGGGCGGCCGTAGCGGTCACGGCTTACGACGAGGCGATCGTCACGGCCATAGTTGCCATGGCGGTAGTACGGCTGGTCGCCGCGCATGATCACGTCCGCGACGTCGACGATTACGCGCACCAGCTCATCGCCGCTCTGCGCGTGCGCGGGTGCCGGCGACAAGCCGGCGATGCCGAGTCCGGTGGCGAGCACGGCAGGGGCGAGCCAGCGGGGAATCATGGCCATCATCGTTCTCCTTCAACGCCCGCCCCACGGCGGGCCCGGGACCGACCATGCGTCGCGCTGCGTGAACCGGTTTTTAATTTTCAGGCTACGGCCGCGTTTGGCTCAGCCGCCGTTGCGGATCGACACCACCCGGATATGCACAAAAAAAACGCGGGGCGACCCGAAGGCCGCCCCGCGTTCACTGCAGATCGCAGTGCAACCGGTTACGTGATTACTTGGTCTCGTCCGTCGCGGTCTCGTCCGTCGCGCCGGCTTCGGCGTTCGACTGGGCGCCCGCCTTGGCGGCGTAGTCGCGGTACTCGTCGGCGGTCAGCGAACCGTCGGCGTTGCCGTCAGCGTCGGCGAACACGCGATCGAGCGCCGGCATGCCAGCGGCTTCGGTCTTGCTGATGTTGCCGTCCTTATCGGTGTCGATGTCGGCCCAGGTCTTCTGGCCGCCGGCGTTCGCGGTCGCATTCGCGCCTGCATCGGCATTCGCGCCGGCGTCAGCGGTCGCATCGGCTGCGGTCTCGGTGCCGGCGTTCGCCGTTGCGTCGGTGGCGGTCTCGGTGCCCGTGTCCGTCGTTGCCTCGGTAGCGGTCTCGACGCCGGTCGACTGCGCGTCGGTCGCGGTCGACGTAGCAACGTCGGCCTGGGTGCCGGCGGCCTGAGCCGAGACGTCCGTCTGCTGGGTGGCGGCCGCATCGGTCGACTGGGCGAACGCCAGCGGAGCCGACAGCATGGCAAGAGCGGAAGCGGCGGCCAGCAGCGAGTTGCGGGAAAGCTTGGACATGCGTAGCTCCTTGATGGACCTTTTGGGGGATATGGGCAGTTGCCCGGTAACAGTGGTCTGTGTCGCGGTGGTCTTTGACGCAGGGTCGATAACGCGGGGGATCGGTAACGCGGCAGGTTGCGTTACCGCGGGGCGCACCTTGCCGCGCAGAAAATGAACGGACTCGATGCGCAAATCGCAGCCACGACGCGGCCTTAACCCAAAGCACTACGGTTTCGTGCTGCTTGCGCGGTGTCGGGCCTCGGAAAGGCCGAAATGACGGGCTTTTTCTCCGGGGCGCCGCAACGCCAGAACGCTTGCGCTGGCTGAATCGAACACAACCTTTACAAATTCACGGGCAGCGGCGCGTTCTTTCGGCGCGTGAAATGCGACCTTCATCGCAGCAATCGGCCGCGCTTTGCCCCGGTGGGGCCGCACCGGTACGCCGGTGTTGGTGACGTCGCAGCACCAAGGGCGTTGGGACCGACCTCCGAACCGCGGCGCTGACGGCGCCAGCAGGTGAACGGCGCAACCGCTGGGAAGTCGCGGCCCGCGCTCGAGCGTGTCCCGCCATGCCGGATGCCGACTATGCGAACCAATCGCGTCCATGACATCTATGACTGCCGGCGCGCGCTGTTCTGCAACGACCCACTGAAACCGAGCCACGTAGCTCGACCATTTACGGTCGCACCTCGGCCGCGGGCGACCGCCTTCACACGCAACCGCTGTGCCAACGCAGACGACGGCGCCTCGACGGTGCCGGGGCAGCACCTGCCGCCCGGGTCCGAATTTTTTGCGCCGGCCGGCAGAAAGTTCACCGCTTCTCACACGTGCCGTTAACTGCGCCCGCGCTACGGTGCGGACCTGTATCTGATGGACCCGCGTGATGACCCCGTCCCTCCCCTCTGTGCTGATCGTCGATGACGATGTCGACTTCGCGAACGCGGCAGCCGACTTCGCGCGCACGCGGGGGTTCCGGGCGACGCTCGCGCATTCGCTGCAGCAGTCGCGTCAGCTGATCGATCGCGACGGCGCCGACCTGATGTTGCTCGATCTCGAGCTGCCGGACGGCTCGGGCTTTGATCTGCTCGACGAACTCGACCTGGCGCAGCACAGCGGCCGCGTCGCGATCGTCACTGGCACGCCGTCGATCGAATCGGCCGCGCGAGCGGTATCGATGCCGGTTGTCGACTACCTGATCAAGCCGCTGTGCCCGATCCAGTTCGATGCATTGCTGGCCGACGCCCGTACGCGCACGCCGCGGCCGCTGCCGTCGGCGTTCGGCGGGCTGATCGGCGAATGTGAAGCGATGCAGGGCATCGTGCGCGATCTGTGCAAGGTCGCGCCGACTACCGCTTCGGTGCTGATCACCGGCGAAAGCGGCACCGGCAAGGAGCTGATCGCACGCGCGGTGCACGAGCAAAGCGCGCGGCGTGGCAAGTTCGTCGCGGTCAATTGCGGCGCGATCGCGCCGGAGCTGCTCGCCAGCCACCTGTTCGGCCACGAGCGCGGCAGCTTCACGGGCGCGGCGAATCGCCACATCGGTTACTTCGAGCAGGCCCACCAGGGCACGCTGTTCCTGGATGAAATCACCGAGATGCCGCCGGGGCTGCAGGTGTATCTGCTGCGCGCACTGGAGACGGGCCAGATCACCCGCGTCGGCGGGCTCGATCCGATCGACGTCAACGTGCGCATCGTCGCGGCGACGAACCGCGACCCGGAAGTCGCGATCGAAAAAGGTGTGTTGCGCGAGGACCTCTTCTACCGGCTTGCCGACTTCATCGTCACGATGCCGCCGCTGCGCGCGCGTGGCGATGACGTGCTGCTGCTCGCACAGGTGTTCGTCGACCGGCTGAACCAGCAGTACGGGCAGCACAAGCGCCTGGCATCGGACGCGCACCGCGTGCTGATGCAGCACGGCTGGCCGGGCAACGTGCGCGAACTGCGCAGCGCGATCCAGCGTGCCTACGTGCTCAGCGATGGCGACACCGTGCGCCTTGCGATGCCGGGCCGGCGTGTTGCACCGATGCATCAGGACGAGATGACGGTGACCTTCACGGTGGGCATGACGTACGCTGAGGTCGAGCGCGAGATGCTGTTGAAGACGCTTGCGCGCTTCAACCACGATAAAACGCAGACCGCGCGCGCGCTCGGAGTGAGCGTACGCACCATCCACAATCAGCTCGCGCGGATCGGCGATGCGCCGCTGCGCCACGAAGGAACGCCATGAGCTCGACGCCGCAGACACCAACGACGCCCTCTTCCACTGCAGCCGCTTCGGCAGCGTTCCAGCTGAGCACTGCGGGCCGTTGGATGCACGAGCTGCGCAACGAACTCAACACCGCGATGATGGCGGCCGCCGCAGCGCGTCGGCTCGTGCAGGGCGGCGATGCCAGCGAAGCGCTCGAGAATATCCGCCGCACCGAAGCCGCGTGCTATCGCTGCGCGCAGTTGCTGCAGCGCGATCCGGGCGATCAGGACTGACTCGCGACGTACCGGTTCCGGCCGCTGGATCCGCGATGAAAAAGGCCTGCGCCAATGGCGCAGGCCTTTTGTTTACTGCTGACGCGGCATCAATGCTGCTGCGTCGATCCGCCCGTCTTGCCGGCGCCCGACGTGGACTGGCTGGTGCCGCTGGTGCGGCCCTGGCCCTGTGACGACTGCGAGCCGCCGAGACCCTGCGAATCGTTGTCACGCGAACCGGACGACTGCACGGTGATGCGGTTGTCCACGTCCTTCACGCCGCTGCACGAATCGGCGATGTCTTCGGCGCGGTGCTTCATCCAGCGGTGGTCGACCGTACCCTCGAGCGTGACCTTGCCGCCCTCGCAGCGGACCTGGATCTCGCTGGCGTCGATGTCGTCGGCGTGGGTCAGGCGCTCGTTGATGTCGTCGATGATGCGATCGTCCGATCGCGTGTAGTTCTTCGGCCCACGGCCGCGGTGGGTCTGACCCTGACCGAAGCTGCCGAACTGCGAGCCGGAGCGGTCCTCATCGCGATAGCCGTACTGCTGGCCATACTCCTCGCCACCCATGCCGTAGCCCGAGCTGCTGCCGTAACCCTGACCCATCGGCGCGCCACCGTAGTTGCTAGTGCGGTTGCCGACCGCACCGAAGCCGCCGATGCGTCCCGAGCCGATCGTCTCGTTGCCGAGCTCGTGACGCCCATGGCCGACGTGGTCGCCGAAGCCCTGCTGCTGCCCGTACTGCGAGGGCTGGCCGTAGCGGCCCTGCTGCTGATGGCTGCGATCGTTCTGGCCGTAGCCCTGCGTGCCGAAGCCCTGGCCGTAGCCCTGGCTGAAATCGTTGCTACGGCCGCGCGAGCCGTGCTCCTGCAAACCGCCCTGCAGCCCGCCATAGCCCTGCGAACCGTATCCACGGCTCTGGCCGTAGCCCTGCTGGCCGTAGCCCTGGCCCTGTCCGCCTGCGCTCTGCGATCCGCCCAGTCCCGTCCGGGTGCCGTACGCCTGCGCGCCCTGCGAGCCGTAGCCCTCACCCTGACCGTAGCCGCTGCGCTGGGTGTCGTAACCGCCGTAGCCCTGCTCGCGGCCACCGAACTGCTGGCGATTGTTCGAGGACTGGCCCAGCCCCTGCTCGCGCCCTGCGCCGGCGCCGGGCCCGGTCCAGACATGGCTGTGGTCGCTGTCGCGGTCGTTGTCCCAGCCCTGCTCCATGCTCTGGCTCTGGTAGTCACCGGCGAACTGCGACGGCCCCGACTGGCCGTAACGCTGCTGATCGTGGTCCTGCGACTGCTGCCCGCGCTGGCGGCCGTAGTCATTGCCCTGATCGTTGTTGCGATTTGCCATTTCTTCTCTCCTGTCACTTAGCCAAGTGCGACCTGCTTGTACGCATCGCACGCCAAGGCGCAGTACGTCCTGCGCCACTTCCTTCAATTCATTGCCGACCTGGTTGTCACGCACTGGTCTGTCCTCCTGCATTGGGATGGATGGTCCGCGCCTGATCGCGCGACCCGGAGTGAAGCCCTGCACCGACTGCGCGCATTACCGTCGGTCCGCACGCGACGCGCGCCGCAGGGAACTGCAGGGATGCCGCAATTCACGTGCCAACGCGGCGGTGCAATCGAGCGGTGCACGCGGCGCCGCCGCTGCACCTTGTGCTCGGGCTTTGTGCATTCGCGCGAACTTTTTTCATGCCTGTGGCGGTGCACAGCGAGGCGCGAGCACGGCGCAGTGGCCTCTACGGCTGTGGCATGGAGATTGCTCCAGTACTTCCGAGACGACTTCTCCTGCAACTGTTTCCGCACCCCATGTTTCCCGCGACAAACCCTTCCGCGATCAACAGGAACACGACGATGAAACTGCTGACCCTTTTGGCGCTGGTGGCACTGTCGCTTTCGATGACCGCCTGCAACGACCGCGAGGCCGAGGCGGTCGCACCGCCGGCATCCGCCGAAGCCGGAGTGGGCCCGGGCGCCGTCGATGCACCCGATGTGATCTCGCCGGCTGATCCGGCTGCCGCGGGCGCCGCGCTGCCGCCGGCCGGCACCGTGATCGGTGCATGCGAAGGCCTCACCGGCCAGGCACTGACGGACTGCCTTAATCAGGCCGGCCCGACCAGCGCACCGACGATGGTCGACCCTACCGCGCCCACCGACGCGACCACGCCACCGCAATCCTGAGGAGTTTCAATTCGATGAGTACCGGTAAGCGCGAGCCACCGCCGACCCCCGAGAACGATCTCGACGCTGCAGTCGCCGACACGTTCCCCGCCAGCGACCCCGTGTCGATGCAGCAGCCGGTCGTGGCGGCCCCCTCCGTCGAGGAGCATGAGCACAGCGCGCCCGGCCCCCGCTTGGTGTACCGCGTCGTGGAGCGCAGCCACGCTGACGATGCGTTCGGTGTAGAGCGCAACCGCAAGGGCGGCCGCTGGACCAGCGACGACGTCTGCGCGGCCTATGCCTCGACGAGCGCCGCCGGTGCCGCGATGGAGTTCCTCGCGCACCTGGAGGGCGATTCGCCCGAGGACCTCGTCATCGTCACCGCGATGCTGCCGGGCGAAGCGGTCACGACGATCGACACGCTTCCGGCGCAGTGGCGTGAGCGCCCGTACCGCGACGACGTGCGCGCGGTCGGTGACGGTTGGGCGCGCGAGAAGCGCTCGCTCGCACTCGAAGTGCCGAGCGTGCTCTGCGCACCCGAACGCAACGTGCTGGTCAATCCGGAACACCCCGACGCCGGTCAAGTGAAGATCCGCGCGATCGACCCGTTCCACATCGACCCGCGCCTGCGCTACTGATCGGGCGAACAGCAACGCGACGGACCCTGCCCGTTTTACTTCCCCCCCCTGCGGTTACGCACCGCGCCACACTGGAGTTGACCCATGGCCGATATGACCCAAGCCCCATCCAACAACGAACGCCCGCGCAGCGGCCGCGGTTTTGCGAGCATGGATGCGGAAAAGCAGCGCGCGATCTCGAGCAAAGGCGGACGCGCCGCGCATCGCAGCGGCAACGCGCACGAGTTCGACTCGCAGCAGGCCCGTGAAGCCGGCCGTCTCGGCGGACGTGCACGCGCCGCCAATGCGCGTCGCCGCATGCAGGCCGAGAACGGCAACAGCGGTGGCAGCGAGCGCACGCACTGATCTGCATGACCGTTCGTGCCGGCGTCGCCCGACGCCGGCACTGCGGCATTCGCGCCGCACATAGCACACACTGACAGCCCGCCCGCGGACGCGGATCAACCGTCCGGGGCCGTGCTGCCCTACTGCAGCGGCAATGTCTGCTGCCGCGCGACGAGTTCTTCCACCAGCGACGGCAGCTCACGCGAACCGGCATCCGCCAGCGTGACGCGCGCCGCCTTGCGCTCGCTCGCCAGCTCATCCCAGGTCAGCGGCACCGCGGCCGGCGCACCGGCACGCGCACGCAGTGACCAGCTCGCGACCGAGGTCGCGCCGCGGCCATTGCGCAGCCAGTCGATGAAGATGCGGTCTTCGCGCTTGGCCTTGCTCATCGTCGCGACGAACCGTTTCGGCGCCTGACGCACCATCGCATCGGCGAACGCTTCGCAGAACACGCGCACCTGCTCCCATTCGGCCTTCGGGGCGAGTGGGGCCACCACGTGCACGCCCTTGCCACCGGTGAGCTTGGGGTAGGACGCCAGACCCACTTCCTCCAGGCGATCGCGCACTTCGACGGCAGCCTGCTTCACGCGCGTCCACGGCACGCCGGGATCGGGATCGAGGTCGAACACGATGCGGTCCGGGCGTTCGAGCGCATCGACCGTCGAGCCCCAGGGATGGAACTCGATCGTGTTCATCTGCACGAGCTGCATCAGCCCGGCCACGCTGTCGACGTAGAAATAGCCGGCTTCCTCGCCACTGCTTTCGACGATGGTATGGCGATGCACCGCATCGCCGAAGCCGCGGCCGGCGTGCTTCTGGAAAAAGCGCTGGCCGTCGATGCCCTCGGGGCAACGCACGATCGACAGCAGCCGCCCGGAGATCTCCGGCAGCAGGCGGTCGGCGACCGACAGGTAGTAGTCGCAGACCGCCTGCTTGGTGTAGCCGGCGTCGGGGTAGACCACGCGGGTGGGCGAACTCAGCGTCGGCAGGGCGTCCTCGTCCGCATCCTTGGCCTTGCTGCGCGAAGGCTGCTTGCGCGGCGCCTTCGTCGCAGCGGGCCTGGCGTCCGCGGGCTCCGGTGACGCGCGCTTGGCGGCCTTCGAACCCGGCACCGCGGCGTCGGGCCGGTCACCCGCGGTGTCCTCGTCGGCCGGCTTGTCGTCGCGCAGGCGGTGGAACGTCGCCTGCCGCAGCAGGCCTTCCTTGCTCCAGCCGCGAAAGATCACCTCGACCACGAGCTCCGGCCGCACCCACTGCACCTGTCCCGCCGGGCGCGGCAGGTGCCCGGGCAACGTCACCGGCGGGGTATCGGTGGCAAGCCGGCGTAGACGGCGCGGCAGGTCGCGCAGCATCTGCGCGCCCAGGCCCGAGCCGACGCGGCCCGCATAGACGAGCTCGCCCCCGGTGCGCTGCGCAAGCAGCAATGCGCCCAGCCCCTTTCGCGAGCCTTTCGGGTCGGACCAGCCGACCACGATGAAGTCGCGCGTTTCCACCGCCTTGACCTTGAGCCAGTGCGACGAACGGCCGCTCACGTAGGTCGAATCGGCGCGCTTGCTGATGATGCCTTCCATGCCACGCGCGCGCGCGGCCTCGAACAGCTCCGGCCCCTGCCCGCGCACATGCGTGCTGAAGAACAGCCGCGCATCGGCGCCGTCGAGCAGTTCCTGCAGCAGCGCCTTGCGCTCGACCAGCGGCGCTTCACGCAGGTCATGGCCGTCCAGGCTCATCAGGTCGAACACGCAGTAGCGCAGTTGTGAGGTCTCGCCGTCCTTGAGCGCCTGCTGCAGGCCGTTGAACGTGCTGTAGCCGTTCTCGTCGACCGCGATCAGCTCGCCGTCGAGCTCGGCTTCGATGCCCAGCGCGCCCAGCGCCTGCACGATCTCGGGCACGCGTGCGGTCCAGCTCAGACCGTTGCGCGACCACAGCTGCGGCTCGTCGCTGGCATACGCGACCACCCGGTAGCCGTCCCACTTCCACTCATGCACCCAGTCCTCGCCAGCCGGCGCCTCGTCGGCGGCGATCGTCAGCATCGGCTCGGCGAACTCGACCGATTCGATGCGACGTCCATCGGCAAGCTTGCGCGCACGTTCGCGCAGAGCATCGAGCGTTTTGTCCGAACCTGAAGTCGATGCGCGGGCACGACGCTTGGTGCCTGCGGCACCGGCTTCTTTCGCCGGGGCTTTCCGCGCGGACGCTTCGGTACCGCTGCTCGATTTGGCCACGGTTTTCGATGGTGCTTTGCGTTTTTTCACGCCCGGTGCCTTGGAAGATTCGGGGTTCGCATCGGCATGCGCGGCGCGGATTTGACGGCCGCGTTCAGTCGACGCGCCCGGTGAAGCCGCAGGCGGCTCCGGAATGCCGTCGAGCAGGTCATCGGCCTCGAGGTCGGCGGCGTGCTCGTCGGTGCGCTTGATCAGCAGCCACTGCGGCTTGCTTGCGTCGCGACGCGTGCGGATCAGGTTCCAGCGCCCGCGCAGGCGCTCGCCGAACAGCTGGAATTCGAGCTTGCCGCGGGCAATCGCGTCGGCCGGGTCACCCTCTGGCACCCAGCAGCCGGCATCGAAGATCGCCACGTGGCCGGCGCCATACTCGCCTTTCGGAATCTGGCCGCTGAAATCGGCGTAATCGAGCGGGTGGTCCTCGACCTCGACCGCGAGGCGACGATCGCCGGGACGCAATGAGGGCCCCTTCGGAATCGACCAGCTGCGCAGCACGCCATCGATTTCGAGCCGGAAGTCGTAATGCCGCACGCTCGCGTGATGCAGCTGGATCACGAAGCTGCGCTCGCCCTCGGGCGCGGGTGTGGCCGACGCGCCGCTGGGCTCGGGCGTGCGGTTGAAATGACGTTTGCGCTGGTATTCGGTCAGGCCCATCGCTTAGGCCTGCTTGCGCGATTTGCGCGTACCGGTGGACGCCTTCTTCGTGGTCTTGCGCGCGGCGGTCTTGCCGGCCGGGGCCTCATCGCCGTCGCCGCCTTTTTTCTTCAGGCTCTGCTGCAATAGCGCCATGAAGTCGACCACGTTGGTCGCGACCTCCGCCTCTTCTTCGGGCGTGTCCTCGATCGTGACCGTGCGGCCCTTCTCGGCGATGCGCTGCTGGATCACTGCATGCAGACGCGTGCGGAATTCATCCTTGTACTGCGATGGATCCCACTCGTCGGTCATCGATTCCATCAGCGCCTGCGCCATCTTCAGCTCCTTCGCGCTCACGCCGAAATCCGCGGCGTCGCCCTGCGGGACCTCGTACTCGGTCGGGTCGACGAGCTCCTGTGGAAAGCGCAGCAGGATCAGCGCAAGCGCGTCGTCCTGCACGGTGAGCATCGCCAGGTGCTCGCGGGTGCGGATGACGACGCGGCCGATGCCGACCCGGTCGGAATTGCGCAGCACTTCGCGCAGCAGCACGTAACCTTTCTCGGCTTTCTTGCCCGGCACGAGCAGGTAGGGCTTTTCGAAATACGCTGCCGGGATCGCGTCGCGGTTGACGAATGCATCCAGCGCGATCGTGTCGTCGTGCTCGCCGGCGGCCTGGTCGATATCGCTTTTCTCGATGACGACGTAGTTGCCCTTGGAGTATTCGTACGCCTTGACGATTTCCTTCCACGGCACTTCGTCACCGGTCTCGGCATTGACGCGCTCGTAGCGCACCGGGTCATTCGTGCGCGCATCGAGCATGCGGAACGAGATGTCGGTACGGCGCTCGCCCGCCATCAATCGGACTGGGATGTTGAGCAGTCCGAACGACAGTGAGCCGGACCAGATCGGACGGGCCATGGCGGGTTTCCTCGCGCGCGTAAAGGCAGTCCGCACGATCGCGCTTGCCTCGTCCGCACCGGGTGAAGCCTCGGCCGGAGGCGCACGGCATGCGTTTCGATGGTTATGGGCCCGACAGGCAGGCGTGGCGCGGGCCCACGTGGGCTCGCGCTGGCCGGTGCAGCTGGCACGGCTGCAGCCCGGAGCGGTGGGAGGCGCGTGGCTCGCCCACAACGCGAAAACGGCGCCCGTGGGCGCCGTTTTCGCCGGAACGCTGACGCGCGCTCGCGTTACTCGTCGTCGTCGGTGCGGACCGCCTCGGGATCGCGGCTGGTGTCACCGACGCCACTACGCAGCGTCGGGTCGTGGCGCACCGCATCGTCGCGGCCGCGCGTTGCATTGGCGCGTGCATGCGCGCGGTATTCGACGTCGCTGACGAAGCCGTCGTGGTCGGCGTCCATCATTTCGAAACTGCTCTTGAAATCGGCGTTGACCTCGCCCTCGGCGAGGCTGACGCGGCCGTCGCCGTCGGCATCGAGTTCGCTCCAGGCGCCACGCTGGGCGGCCGCGCTCGCCGCCGCGGCGCGCGGCGGCTTGAGGTTGAGCTTCAGTGCGCGGCGGCGGTCGCGGCGCATCGCCTCTTCCTCTTCCTCCGCGCCGGCCACCGGCGGCGGCGTCCTCTGGTCGAGCTGCTCGCCCACCGGTGCGTTCGTGGTCAGCAGCGAC
This sequence comes from Lysobacter korlensis, assembly GCF_042434515.1. Classification (NCBI taxonomy): domain Bacteria; kingdom Pseudomonadati; phylum Pseudomonadota; class Gammaproteobacteria; order Lysobacterales; family Lysobacteraceae; genus Lysobacter; species Lysobacter korlensis. Next base: position 638,469 of record NZ_JBHLTG010000001.1, on the reverse strand, counting down.
TCGCGGACGACCGCGCCGGTCTGCGTGGCCTGATTGGTCGCCGTCGCCTGGCGTACTTGGGTGGTGTCGCCGGACTGCGCGCAGACGGTCGGCGCGGCAAGCGCAGCCAGGGTGGCGATTGCGAGCGTGTGGATCGTGCGGTTCATTGGCTCCTCCTTCGGATCGCCCGTGCAGAACGACGGCCATGCTGCGCGCGCCGGGTGTACGCACGGTGACCACGGCCGTAGCAAACATCGGTTTAACGCCTCTGAGAGGCCTCTATAACGTTGCTGCGCGGGCCACCGCCGGTTCCCGGTCGAGTCGCGCTGCAGCGCGTCATCACGCACGCGGCGACGGTGGGTCAGACCGCCGGCTCACCGCGTTCGAAGCGCTCGCGCAGCGCCGCCAGGTCGATGCGAAGGTCGAGCTCGTAATGCGGCGGGTCGGGAAACCGCGGCCAGTCCCCGCCCCATTGCAGTGCGTCGCTGAGCCCGAGCCGCGCGACCTCGGCGTAATCGCGCGGGTGCCGCGAATAGCCGGCCTCGGCCGTGAACACGCCGATGTCCCAGGCAATGCCGAAGTTGTGGCGGCTACGGCCACCGCTGGCATGCGTGACGACCGGCCCCGGGTTGCCGTAACGGCCCTGGCGGAACAGCAGGTTCTGCTCGGCATAGCTGCGCGTGCCGGAGATGATGCGCACGTCCACTCCATGCCCACTCACGCGCGCCATGAAGCGCCGCGCCTCGGCCTGTGCGATCAGCGTCAGGCCGAGGATATGGCGTTCGCTGCGCGGATCGAACTCGCCCAGTTCGGCGCGCAGGATCAGCGAGCGCCGTTCGAACTCCAGCGCCGCAGCCTGCGTGCGCGGCCCCCACACGCCGTCGGGCGCACCGTCGTACAGCCCCTGCATGCGCAGCAGCCGCTGGGTAAACAGCACGTCGGTGTGGGACAGCCGGTCGCTCATCGAAGTGAGCCTGAAATGCGCGACGCCTGACAGGTCGCGTCGCTCATCAGCCTTGTGCCACGTGCGTGATTCCAGCGTGCACCGCGATGCGCCGCGGCGCGAATCGAAGCCGCGTTAGCCCCCCGCAGCCGAGAGCGCGGCGCGATAGCGCGCATGCAGCGCAAGCACGCGCCGGATGTATTCGCGGGTTTCGGCATACGGCGGCACGCCGCCATGGCGCGTCACCGCACCCACGCCTGCGTTGTATGCGGCGGCCACGAGTTCGAGGTTACCGCCGTAGCGGCGCAGCAACTGCCGCAGATGGCGCGCGCCACCGTCGATCGATTGCGCGGGCGCGAACGGATCCTGCACGCCGAGCTCGCGCGCGGTCGCGGGCATCAGCTGCATCACGCCCAGCGCGCCCTTCGGCGATACGGCCACCGGGTCGAAGCCGCTTTCGGCATGAGCGACCGCACGCACCAGCGCTTCGTCGACGCCGGCACGGCGCGCGGCGGCACGGAACTGCGCCGGGTAACGGTCGAGCCGTGCCGGCGCGCTATCTGCAGCTGGCGTCGGTGCCGATGGCGGCGGAGGCGGCGTCTGCACCGTGAAGCCGAGCACCCGCTTGGAACCCGGCAGCGGCCGTGTGCCGTAGACGGGGCGCCCGTCCTCGATGCGTTCGTACAACGTGCCCTTGACGATGCCGAGCGCGCCCCAGAGGTTCGGCAGGCTCACCGCATCATCGGCCACTTCGCGCGGCTCGCAGCGCGAACCCGGCTCCGGCGCGGTCGACAGGCTGACCGTGCCGTCGCGTTCGCAGCGATACACCGTGCGTGCCTCGACAGTGCCCGCCACCATCGCCAGCGCGAGCACGAACGAACACGACAGCGGTCGGCACCTGGCGAACATGCGGCGCACCTTAGCGCGCACTGCCTGCGCGCGAGTGTGCTGATCGTTGGGTGGATTGTTAGCGCGGCGCTCACGTGGCGCTACGTAGCCGCTAACGACATCAGCTGTAGCGTGGAATTCCCCGACGCAGGCGTTGCATTTGGGGCCGGTGGTGATCGCCGAACGATGCGTGCAGCTGATGCGCACAGCATGGCCCGCGCGGTCGACACGGCATGTGGATCGGCCTGCAGTTGCGAATGCGCCGGACCGTTCAAGCCCCAACCGCAATGCCTGCCTACACAAGGAGAGACCTATGACCAATCAGACCCGTGATATGAATCGAGATCCGATTTCCGGCGCGCCCGGTTCCCACCCGGTCGGTACCGGCGTCGGCGCAGCCGGCGGCGCGACCGCCGGCGCGCTGGCCGGCGCGATCTTCGGCCCGATCGGCATGCTCGTCGGCGGTGGCGTCGGCGCCGTTGCCGGCGGCCTGGCCGGCAAGGGTGTGGCCGAGCAGATGGACCCGACCGCCGAGAACGAGTATTGGCGCGAGAACGCATCGACGCGTCCGTACTACAGCCGTGACTACGACTACGACAACGACTACAGCCCGGCCTATGCATTCGGCGCGAATGCGCGCACGCAGCATGCCGGTCGCGACTGGGACGATTCGCTCGAGTCGGACCTGCGCGAAGGCTGGTCGAAGAACCGCGGCGCATCGCGCCTGGACTGGGACAACGCGAAGCACGCCGTACGTGATTCGTGGGACCGCAGCGACCGCACCTACCGCACCTACGATGCGGCCGATCGCCACTTCGAAAGCAAGTTCGACACCTGCGAATACCGCGACACGAACTCGGGCGCGGGCTTCGACGACTACCGTCCGGCCTACCGCTACGGCCTGTATTCGCGCAGCCACCACGGCGACCGCCAGTGGGATGACTCGCTCGAGTCCGATCTCGGCCGTGACTGGGACCGCCACCGCGGCAGCTCCAACCTGAGCTGGGACAAGGCGAAGTACGCCGCCAAGGATGCGTGGCACAGCGTCGAGCACGTGCTGCCCGGCGACGCGGACCGCGACGGCCGCTGAGCCCCGCACCACAGCGCTTTGCGAAAGACCGGCCTCGTGCCGGTCTTTTGCTGTGGGTACTTTGCGGCGGTGTATGCGGTGGCGACCGCGAACACACCGTGGGCAACTGGCGCAGGCGTCGGCAATGCACCGCGTGCAACGTGCCCCGTAGCCGCGCGCAGATATCGATACCGCGGCGCCGTTGCCAGCGCGACTGCCTGTATACGAGCCGCCACCCCTGCAGCGATGCAATGCACGCGTAAGCCCATGTGATCGGCTACGCAGTGTCGGCACGCGCTGCGGCGCGACTGCCCTCGCTGTGACGCGGTTCGCGGACCCGCCCCCCGTCGGCGCGGTTCACTGGCTCCGTCGTACAGGAGTCCCATCCAATGAGCACGCGCAAGGCCGCCCGCCCCGACCGTCTTGAACTCGCAGAACGCGCCATGCTGGCGCTGGCTTTGGTCAGCGGTGTGGTCTGGGCCGTCGCCAATGGCACCCCGGGCCTGAGCTAAGCCCGCGGCCGCGTCTGCGGCACCGATTGACCCTGCGCCCGCGTCACGCCCGGCCGACCACGCCCGCTCCAGACTGGCACTCCGCCTGCAGCGAGCGACCGCGATGACCACCAGCGCCCAGCCCACGCCTTTGACGGTTGATGAGATCGACGCCCTGCGCCGCTATGCGCGCGATCCGGCTTCGATCGATCCCGGGCTGCGCGACGCGCTGGCCGCGAAGGGCATGCTGCAGCACGACGATGGCGCGCCTTCGCTGACGCCCGCCGGCGAGCACGCGCTGCATGTCGACCACGGCCCGACGGTTCCCGGCCTCGACAACTGAGACCTTACCGCCGCTCGCGCGCGCCCTCGCCGCGCGGCCTGCTCCAGCGTGCGAGCACCGCCGCGCAACGCGCTGCAAGCGGGCGGAATGCATAGGCGGCAATAACCGCCGCCGGCCATGCGACGGACCAGGCGCGCAGCCAGCGCAGCAGGAACGCACCATCGATGCCCGTATTGATCGCCGTCACCACGGCCGCGACGAATGCGGACATGAACGTGGCCAGGCAGGCTGGCAGCAGTCGCTGCGCGCGCGCATCCAGCACTGGGCTCATGGACCGCGCTCGTCGGTCAGCTCAAGGCTCGCCTCGGCCAGTTCGCGAACGGCAGCGGGCAAGGCGTGCGCAGCCTCCACCCGGCGCATGCGCAGGTCGGCATCGGCGGGCAACACCGCTTCGGTTTCGTGCACCCAGGTCGTGTGATACGGCATATGCACGCCCCAGCCGCCGAGCCCGAGCACGGGCGCGATGTCGGAACGCAGTGAATTGCCGACCATCAGAAACTGTGTCGGCTGCAGGGCGAACTCCTCGAACAGTCGCGCATACGTCGCAGCATCTTTCTCGCTGACGATCTCGATGCGCCGGAACAGCGACGCGAACCCGCACTGGCGCACCTTGGCTTCCTGATGGAACAGGTCGCCCTTGGTGATCAGCACCACGTCGAACTGCCCGGCGATTGTCTCGACCGCCTCGCGAATGCCCGGCAGCAGTTCGACCGGATGCTGCAACAGGTCCTTGCCGAGCCCGACGATGCGATGCAGGTCGCTGGCACTGATGCGCTCGCCGGTGATCTCGACCGCGGCCTCGATCATCGACAGCACCATGCCCTTCACGCCATAGCCGAACAGCGCGATGTTGCGCGCCTCGATTGCGTAGAGCCGCTCATGCGCGCGTGCGTCTTGCAGGTCGACATACCGGCCGACGATGCGCTCGAACTCGAGCTGCGCGGCGTCGAAATAGTCCTGGCTGCGCCACAGGGTGTCGTCGGCGTCGAAACCGACCAGGCGGATGCCGCGGTCGTCGCGGCCGGAATCACGATCATGCATCGCGACAGTATGCCGGCCGCGTACGACCGCAGCGCAGGTGGATCAGGCCTCGTTTTCGGACTCGACCGTGACCAGCGGAACGCCGTCCTCGTCGACATGCACGTCGACCATCATCGGCCGGCAGCACACCGAGCAGTCCTCCACGTAGCGCTGGTCTTCGGCCACGGGCTCGATCGACAGCACGGTGTACTCGCCGCAGTACGGGCATTTCACGCGTTCGAATTCGCTCACCAGCATCGTGCACCTCCTTCGTCGCGGATGGTTTGCAGGATTGGGATCGCCGCGCCGCGTGCGCGGTGGGGCCCGCGGGCACCCGAGTCGATGATACGGATGCGATGCAAACATGACGCGATCGCTTGCGGTGCGGCCGGGGCATGCGCGGTCGCCCGCTCAGGGCGCAGGCGGGAACGTCGTCGCGCGGTGATCGGCCGCAGCGCTCAGGGCACCGGTTGCCCTTGGCTGGCTTCCCAGATCGCGTACCAGTCCTCGGCCGGCAGTTCGAGCTCGAGCCCGGCCACCGCTTCGCGCAGCCCTTCGATGCGCCCGGTGCCGGTGACGAGCAGCGGTGCGGACGGATGGCGCAGTACCCATGCATACGCGAGCGTCGCAATCGACGCGCCGTGGCGCGACGAGAGCTCGGCCAGCGCACTTCGCACGCGCTGCGCTTGCGCGTCGCCGCCGGTGAACAGCCGTCCGCCGCCAAGCGGCGACCAGGCCATCGGCCGCAACCCGAGTGCGAGGCACTGATCGAGCGTCCCGTCGTGCAGCGCGGCCAGCTGCAGCGGGGAGAGTTCGATCTGGTGCGCGGCCAGCGGATGGAACTGCTGCAGCAGCGCCAGTTGCGAGGGCGCATGGTTCGACACGCCCACGTGCAGCACCTTGCCCGCGGTCTTGAGGTCGTCGAACGTGCGCGCGAGCTCGGCCGGGTCCATCAGCGCGTCGGGGCGGTGAATCAGCAGCAGGTCGATGCGATCGGTGCGCAGCGCACGCAGCGATGCCTCGACCGAAGCGACCACGTGTGCAGGTGATGTGTCGTACGACTTGATGCGGTGTTGCGGACGCTGCGCGGCCACCAGGCGGATGCCGCACTTGCTGACCAGGCGGATACGGTCGCGCAGGCCCGGCGCCGCCGCGAGCGCTTCGCCGAACAGCGCCTCGACCGCGTAGTCACCATAGATGTCGGCGTGGTCGAACGAATCGATGCCGAGCGACAGTGCGCCTTCGATCCAGCGCACCCGTTCGGCCGTCGAATAGCCCCAGTCGGCCATGCGCCAGCAGCCGGCGACGATCGGTGACAGGCCGGCGGGGTTGCGGTAGCGCTCGGTGCTGACGGGCATGGGCGGTGATCGATCGGCGGGCCCGCTACTGTACGGCGCGCCCCATCGATCGGCCCTTGAGGCGCCGGCCCGAATACGTTTGCAGACCCGGCCCGCGCGGCACGCGGCTAGCCGATGTCGCGCGCGCGGGCGCGCCGACGGCGCAGGTTCCGCCACCAGTCGAGCTGGCGCATGATCGGCTTCGCGGTCAGGCCGTGCAGCAGCACCGAGATCAGCACCACCAGCGACACCACCGCCCACAGCGAGTCGCGCTCGGCGAATTCGGCGTGGTTGATGGCGAACGCGAGGTAGTAGAACGAGCCGATGCCGCGCACGCCGAACACCGCGATAACCAGGCGCTCGCGCCCCTCGAGGTTGGAGCCGAGCAGGCACAGCCAGCCGCCGAGCGGGCGCACGATGAGCACGACCGTAAGCGCGACCACCCACTCGCGCCAGCTCAACGAGCCGAGGATGCCGATCGCGAGCGCGCCGCCGAACGCGATCAGCAACAGCGCCATCAGCAGGCGTTCGCACTGCTCGGCGAACAGGTTGAGTGTCTTGTGGTACTCGTGCTCGCGCTCGAACTGGCGGATCACCACTGCGGCGACAAACACCGCGAGAAACCCGTACACATGCACCAGCTCGGCAACGCCGTAGACGATCAGGATGATCGCGAGCGCGGTCAGGCCGTCACTGCTGCGACTCAGCGCATCCTCGCGCTCGGTGCGGAACATCAGGTGCATCAGCCCGTACCCGATCGCCCAGCCGACCGCGATGCCGCCGAGCAGGCGCCACGCGACGTCGATCGACCACCAGTGGGCCCAATCCATCGCCGTGCCTTCGGCCGATGCGGTCGCCAGCCCGATCGCGAGCCACACGAACGGGAACGCGAGGCCGTCGTTGAGCCCGGCCTCGGAAGTCAGCCCGAACCGCACCGGGTCCTCACCGCCTTCGCCGGGCGCATCGACCTGCAGGTCGGTCGCCAGCACCGGATCGGTCGGCGCGAGCACCGCGCCGAGCAGCGCTGCCGCTGCGAGGCTGTAGCCCATGACCTCATGGCCGAGCCACATCGCGCCGATGATCGTGATCGGCATCGCGATGCCCAGCAGCCGCCAGGTCAGATGCCAGCGCCGCCAGTGAAAGCGCGTGTCGATGCGAATGCCGGCACCGAGCAACGCGACGAGCACGACGAGCTCTGTCGCCCGCTCGGCGATGACGCTGTACTGGATCGGGTCCGGGCTGGGCAGCGGCAGGTCCGGCACGTACAGCGCCGCGCCCAGCAGCACGTACACCACCGGAAAGCTCATCGCGCTGCGCTTGAGCAGATGGGGCAGCCAGGCGGCACCGAGCAACGCGACACCGGTCAGTAACAACACGAACTTGTAAGGATCCATGCGCCCTCCCGAACGTCGCGCAGCGTGCGCGATCGCATGCGAAGGCCATGACACAGCGGGTGGCGAAATGCGGCCCTCGCGACGTCGGGCACGCGTCTCCAAACTGAACGGAAGCGCCAACGCGCGACGCGCGCCTCACCTCGGTTTCAGCCGCGACCGTAACAATCGGAGCCCTCAACGAACGGAGACGACCCATGACCCCCATCCGCACCCGATGGCTCGCCCTTGCACTGGCCGCCGGCTTCGGCGCGCTCGGTGCGCCAGCCGCTGCGCAGACGATCGGCTACAACATCCGCACCGGCGACGTGTGGGTCGATACGCGGCTGGGCGAGATCAACGATTACGGCCGCCGCCACCGCGACCCGTTCGTCGATGAGCTCACGCGTTACTACGGCGCGCCGCGCCCGCTGGTCGTCGATCTGCTCGAGCGCCGCGGCTGGGCGCCGGCGGATGTCTACTACGCCTGCGCGATCGCCCGTGCGCTGCGGCTGCCCTGCGTCGACGTCGTGCGCGAGTACGACCGCGATCCCGGCCAGGGCTGGGGCGCGGTGGCCAAGCGCATGGGTATCAAGCCCGGCTCGGCCGAATTCCATGCGCTCAAGCGCGGCACCGTCGCGACGTATGACCGCTGGGGCTATCCGGTGTCGCTGGATCGAAACGATCGCATCGACTGGTCGCGCCGGGACGGCGGCAAGGACCACCGTGCGCATGACCGTGGCCCGGCGAAGGGCCACGCGAAGCCGGACCACGATCGCGGCGGCCGCGGCAAGCCCGAACATGCGGGCAAGGGCCACGGCAAGGGCGAGGGGAAGGGCCACGGCAACGGAAAGGGCAATGGCAACGGGAAAGGCAACGGCAACGGCAAGGGCGGAAAGGACTGAGGCTTCGCCGACGAGCTGACGCCGGCGCGAGCCCGGGCCGGCGTCGGCCGCGCATGACGCGGCCCGTGCAGCCCGGCCCTCCGAGGCGGGCTGCGGCGGCGAGCATCGAGGGTTGCAACTCCGGCAACCCCGGGCATGGCACAGCAGCCACGCATGCCGCGCCGGCGGCCAGCTTCATGCAGCGAAGTGCCGTGCGGCGTGCAACGTATGTCGTCGCATTGACCGCGTCGCAAACGCGGGCCGCGCCGCCGATCTTTGCGACCGGCTAGGCTTGCACGATCGACCCCTTGCACCGGAGCGCCGCGTGGCCATCGACTGGTATTTCGACTTCCTGTCGCCGTTCGCATACCTGCAGTGGCAGCGGCTGCGCAGCCTGCCCTGCGCCAGCGACATCACCTGCCGGCCGGTGCTGCTGGCCGCGCTGCTCCAGCACCACGGCCAGAAGGGCCCGGCCGAGATTCCCGAAAAGCGCCGCTTCACCTACCGCCACGTGCAGTGGAAAGCCGATCGCGCCGGCGTACCGCTGCGGTTCCCGGAGGCACACCCGTTCAACCCGCTGCCGACGCTGCGTCTGTGTGCATACGCGGACGCAAATGCGGCCGCCATCGATGCGCTGTTCAACCACGTCTGGCGCGACGGCCATCGCGCGGACGACGCGCAGGCACTAGCGCCGGTGGCCGCCGCACTCGGCATCGACGACATCTCCGCGGCGCTCTCCGATCCGTCCGCAAAGGCGTTGCTGCAGGCGAACTACGAGCGCGCGATCGCGCAGGGCGTGTTCGGCGTGCCGAGCCTCGTCGTCGACGGGCGGCTGTTCTGGGGTGAGGACGCGACCGCGATGTTCGAGCACTACCTCGCCGACCCGGCCTATTTCGACAGCGACGAGATGCGCCGGCTCGACGCGATTCCCGTCGCGGCCGTGCGCCGCAGCGCCTGATCGGCACTTAGCCGCGGCACGGCTGCAACCCGCAGGGTTGTACTACGGGTATCACCGGGCACGCCGCGCCCGCCCGGCCGCGTGGAAGCGGCCGGCGTCACGGCGCCCGACTTACGGCGTGCCGCTGGGGTCGGCCATCACCTGCTGCAGCGACTGCCGGATCACGTGCAGTGCGTTGTGCGCCATGCCTTCGCCTTCCGGCAGCCCTTCGAGCATGTCGGTGAAAAGGCGCTGCTTATCGATACCGGGCTGCTTCGACACCGCGTCGGTCAGTGCCAGCACCGCCATCGCGACGCCGACGGAGATCTCGCCCATTGCCTGGCCCACGACCTGCGCAACCGAGTTCACCAGTTCCTCGTTTTCCATTGCCTGCTCCTGATCCGGGTCGGAACGCCCGCCGGCCCCGAGCCTACACGGGGCTGTACGAAGGTGCTGTCACCTCGCGCACCTACGCGCGCTCCAGCACGAAGAAGAACGGTGACTCGAAATACCGGCAGTCCATCAGCCCGAGCACGCGCTCATCATCGATGCGGCGGAACACGTCGTGTATCGGCACCCCGTCGTACAGCATCGCGGCAGTGACGCCGCCGCGGTAATGCATCAGCCTCAGGCGCGCCGCCGGCTGCTCGGTGCACAGCAACGGCTGTGCAAGCTCGAACGCCCTGCGCACGCCGGGAATGCGCTGCACCTGCAGCCGCGTCGCAAGCCGGATCGGCAGGCGCCGCGGATCGATCGCGATCGTCTTGCCCTGCGCATCGGCGAACAGCAGCGGGTGGACGGTTTCGGCATCGACGAACTGTTTGCCGCGCCAGCCGAACGCCTCGAGCATGCCGTCCAGTACGTGTCCGGTCTTCAGACCGTAGCCGCTCCAGCGACCGATCATGGCGTCGACGGTGACCGGCTCGAGCGCATCGAACATCGCAAGCGCATCGGTCAGGGTCGTGCCTCGGCCGCGAGCCGATGCCAGCCAGTGTGGCGTCGCGGCAGGGCTCTCCATGCGCGCGTTCATTGCGCACCCGCCGGTATATGCGCGACGGCGACGTTCGCTGACTGCACGGCAACGCGGCCGCGTTCGCGATCACCCGCAGCTACGGTGCGGACCGTTAGGGTAATCACCGGTATTACGTGCATTGCAGTCATGACTCCCCAGTTCGCTTATATCCAGCAAGCCACCCAGCAGGATTTCGCTGCCGCGACCGGCGCGGTCTGCGTGTTCAGCCGCCACGACGTCGAGCAGGGCCTGATCGGCCAGGCCGTCGACCGGCTCATGCAGATGTCCGACGACAACGATCTTTCGCTCCGCATGGAAGGGGCCGTGTTCCTGGTCTTCGAAGGCTACGACGACGATCCGCGCGAGCTCTACCACATCGAGGAATGCGTGCATTTCTTCCGCGCGGTGACCGAGGAATGGCCGTACTGGTTCCACTTCCTTGAACGCGAGCGCGGCAGCCTCGGCATCGCGCTGCGCCTGCTCGTCGACGTGGTCAACATCGAAGGCGACGACGGTGCGACACGTGCTGCGGTCGTCGCGGAGCGGCTGGATGCGACGTTGTTGCGTCTGTTCGGCGCAATGGACGGGCTGCAGCAGCGGCTCGACCTTGATGAAGAGCACACGCTGCAGGCCTCGCGCGAGATCCTCAAGGCGCTCGACCTCAGCTGACCCCGGCCACGACGCCGGCGGGCAACAGCCCGCGGCGTCGCCGCCTGCCGATCAACCCGGCGCGCGGGGCATGCGGAAGATCGACTTCGCAGCGGTCTTGACCTTGGCGTGCATCTCCAGCGCGGTTGCCACGCCCGACTCCTTCCATTCCTCGTACTGCTCGTCGAGTTCGGCCAGTTCCTGCGGGCTGAACATCGTGCGCGCGGCCGCGAAGATCTGCGTCTCTTCCTCTTCGGCATGGTGCGTCGTCAGCTCGGCCAGCACTTTCGCCGAGCCGGCAAACTGGCGGCTGTCGAAGTCGGCCGCATGCAGGTCAGGCAGCACGCTCTGCTCGATCGCGCGGTGCTCCTGCATCGCTGCCGAATACAGCAGCTGCTGCTCGTGGTTGGCGCGCTCGCCGAAGGCCGGGTAGAACACCAGCTCCTCCCACTTCGCGTGCGGGATCAGCACTGATTCGATGCGCTGCACGAGGCCGCGGCGCTCGTCGTCGCGCTCGTCGGACGTGGCGGTGAGCTGCTGGTAGAGGCTGCGAAGCTCGTCGTGTTCGGATTTGAGCGTGTCAAGAATGTTGCGCATTTGGCTGTCTCCTCGGATGGCTGTGGCCATTCGAACGCGGCTTCGGTATCGCAGCGGTGAAACCGGCTGTAGCGGCGCGAACGCTTGCGCTTCGAAGAACGGGCTCATGTGCCCTTCGGCATCGGCTCTGCGGATGCGCTGGCAGACATGCGCGAGCAGCCATCCACCCGCCGTCGATCTGCAGGCTTCACGCCGGGGCTGCTTGAATCCAGGCACTTCCGCTGCCGGATCAACCCGCATGACCCACCACCACGGCAACCGCGTTCCCGCCGACCCCGAGCGCGTCAACTTCCACGACGACGTCGAGGCGCGCTACTGGTGCGAGGAGTTCGACTGCAACAACGAAGAGCTTCGCGAAGCAGTGAGTGCGGTCGGTGAGCGCGCGACGGACGTGCGCCTGCACCTGAGCCAGCGCCACGACTGAGCGATGAAGGCGCGGCGGGTGGTTCCAATTGCCGCGCATGCGCTGCACGATGCGCGGCCCTCCAGCGTCCACCGTCCATGAGCTCCGACAACTCCTACGCCGAAACCGCCGAATCGATCCTCGAGCACGCCGAGGCGATCACGCGCCTCGATCCGCGCGGGACCGAACCGGCGGATGCGTACGACGAGGCGTACCGGCGTCACGTGCATGCGATGCGCGTGCTCGCGGCGCCGCATGTCGACCCGTCACTGGATCGCGTGTTTCTCAAGGAACTGCGCACCGCGTTCGCGGGCGGGTCGGGTGCCTCGGTGCATTTCGAAGACGGAATCGTGCATGTGATCGTCGACAGCGCCCACCGGCAGCACCGCTTTGACCTGCTGAGCCCGTCGCAGATCGACCGCCGCGGCTATGACGAGATGATCGATTAGGCTGCGGGCAGCAGGCTGCGGGCTGCGGGCTGCGGGCTGCGTATGCATCTCATGCAGCCGCACCACCCATCAGGCAGCGCCACGATGCAGTGCAGCCGATCCAGCTGACGGGAGATCCCGCAGCCGAGCTTCGGTAGTTGGGCGAGCTCTGCGTTCCGTGCTGCAGGCGCGCTGCAATGTCGGCGCCTGGAATGCTTCAGGCAGTGACGTCGGCAGCGACCCGCGCTGCACTGTGCTGCAGATTGGCCAGGTCGCGCAGCAGCACATGCAGCGTGAGTTCGCGCTGCAGGCTGTCGGCGAGGTCGCGCAGATGCGTTTTCTGCGCATCGCTGAGTTCGCGCGGCTGGAAGTCGATCAGGCACAACGCGCCGACCGCCAGCCCGTCCCACAGACACAGCGGAAAACCCGCGTAAAAGCGGATGCCCGGCGCCTGAGTGACCAGCGGGTTGTCGACGAAGCGCGGATCCAGCGAGGCATCCGGCACCTGCAGCAGCGCCGATTCGTGGATCGCGTGCGCGCAGAACGACAGCTCACGCGGACTTTCGCGGATCCACTGCCCCGCGCAGCCGCGAAACACCTGGCGGTCCTCATCGATCAGCGCGACCGCCGCGACCGGTACGTCGACAATCGCTTTCGCGAGCCGAACGAACCGCGACAGCTGCGCTTCGAGCGCGGTGTCGACCGCGCCGATCGCATGCACGGCGGCGAGCCGCTGCGGTTCGTTTCCAGGAAGGGTCGGAGCTATCAAGGGCGGGTACCGCTGTAAGGGCTTGGGTCGGTCGGCATCCGCGTCGGCGCCGCGCTGCGCTGCGCACATCGTGCAGATCAGTGGCCGGAGTACTCGAGCGTCGAGCCACCGGCGAAGCGGATTTTCTTCGGGATCCATTCGATCGCAAGCTCACGTGCGGCCATTCGCGCGTACGCCTGCACGTCGGCCGAAGCCGTCCTTCGGCCACCGCAGCGCACGTCGACACTGCTGCCCGGATGCAGCGGCTCACGATGTTCGATCCAGCACTCGTCTAGCGCGCCGACGTAGGAAAATCGCGCGCCGGCGCGATGCACATGCGCGCCTGCCTCGAACGAATCGATCGTGTACGGCGTGCCGTTCCTGATGCGGTAGGTGGTCACCAGCACCGGCGGTTCGTCGCCTGCAGCCGACGCCGCGGAGCCGAAGGAGTTGCCGGACGGATGCAGCGCCTGCATCGGCGGCACCAGCTGCCGGCTCAGCAGCTGCGCCTTGAGCGCGTTGCGCAGCGGCGCAAGTTCGCGCTCGCGTACCGCATCACGCTCAGCGGCCCGCGCATCGTCCTCTCGCGTCATCGCGACGAAGCGGCGCTGCAGTTCGATCGCTTCGCCGAACGTACGTGCGGTCAGCGGAACGTCGGGATCGGCAAACCGCGCCGGCAGCACGTCGCCGCCGCTGCGTTCGACATAGGCCAGCACCAGCTGGCGCTGCTCGTCCGTCAGCCTGTCGAGCTGGGCCTGCTGCGCCGACAGATCGGTCGAGCCCAGCGGCAGGCGCGTACGCAACGGATCGCGCATCACTGACACGGCCCAACCCAGCACGGCGAGCGAGAGCAGCAGCGAGGCAGTGCGTCCGAGCGTCATTGGCGATCCCTGGAAAAGTGCCGCGCCTGCGCCGGACGCCGCGCGCCGCAGCGACCTGTCGGTGATGCAGACATCACGTCGGCAACCGGCGAGCGAACTGACACGGGCGCCTGCTCCCCGGCAGGCATGGGCGCGCATCATACCGCCCGCGCGCCGGGCCCCGGCGGCCGTTCGTCGTCGAACAATCCCGGAGCGAGTCCGGGTGCGTCCTGCGGGATCGGTCCACGGCGCGTTGCCGCCTAGTGATCCGCCCCTCGATGGATTCGCCGCCCTGCGGCCGGGACGCCGCTCGGACGGGCGAAACCGCCGCGGCACGCGCGGCGGTCGGTAACGCCCGGCCGCGCAGCCCGCCTCGCGGTGCCGGGACGGCCGTTCAACGGGTCAGTGCGGCCCGACGGTGCCCGGGCGCGGCCCGGTCGCATGGTCGGCCTCGTGATCTGCGGGCGCATCCTGCTGTGCCAGTTCCTGCTCCCTGACCAGCCCCAGCGCGTAGATCGACCACGCCAGGTAGGCCTTGATGCGCTGGAAATAGCGGTGCCCGACATCGCGGCGCGCGCGGATCTCGCTTTCGCAGTGGCGCTTTTGCTCGACAAGGTAGTCGCGGATCGTGTTGAGCTTCACGCGCGCATCGTCGATGTCGAGCGCTTCGAGCTGGAAGAACGGCAACGCCTGGTACGGCGGGTGTTTCGAGCCCGGCGACTTGTTCCAGTTGAACGCCGCGGTAAACGGCAGCTTGCCTGGCGTCGCACTTGCGCCGCAGGCGCAGCGCACCTGGTGGGCCTGCTGCTCGAAGACGAGGCTCGGTGACGCGCCACAGGCGGCGCAGTCGTTGAGCCAGCGCTCGGCTTCGAGCGGATCGTCCGGTCCGAAGTCCAGCCAGAGTGGATCGATGTCGATCCGCCGGGGTCTGGAGCGAACCGGAGCCGAGCCCGCGTCGCGGCCCGTGCGTGGAATGGCACTGTGATGCATGCGGTGGGTCTACTCGTTAAGAGGTGGCCCCTTCCCTGGTCAACATCGCCGGGCCCATGACGCGGCCCATGCGGAAGCAAAACGGCGACCGGGCCCGCTCGAGGCCGGCCCGGCTCGCACATGGTGCCCTGTTACGGCGCCTGGCGTCAGCCCGGCCCGGCCGGACACAGGGGCGCTGGTCAGGTCCGCTGCCCTGGCCGCTTGCCCAACGCGCATCGATACGGCCGCAGGCGCTTTCGATCGCGGCTACGATTTGCCGATGCCGCGACTGCGCATTCTCATCATCGGCGCATACGGCCAGTTCGGACGGCGGATCGCATCCGCGCTTTCGCACGACGATGCGGTGGACCTGGTGCTGGCCGGCCGCAACCGCGCCGCGGCCGATGCGCTTGCGACGGGACTGGTGGGGCATGGCGCATGCGCGCCGATCTCGACGGCGACGCTGGATGTCGAGTCCCCCAACCTGCCCGACGAGCTGTCGCGACTCGGCGCAGGGCTCGTCATCCATGCGGCCGGCCCGTTCCAGCAGCGGGACTATCGGGTCGCGGAGGCGGCGCTGGACTGCGGGGCGCATTACATCGACCTGGCCGACGGGCGCGAATTCGTCGCGGGGATCGATCGCCTCGATGCGCGTGCACGCGCCTGCAAGCGCTGGGTGATCAGCGGCGCCAGCAGCGTGCCGGGCCTTTCGGCAGCAGTGGTCGCCGCGCTGCAGCCCCGCTTTGCCGAGCTCACCTCAGTCGAGTCGGCGATCAGCCCCGGCAATCGCACCGCGCGCGGGCTTGCGACCACGCAGGCGATCCTCGGCTACGTCGGGCACCCATATCCGGCGCTGATCGAGGGCCGCTGGCGGCAGGTGCATGGCTGGCAGTCGCTCAAGCGCATGGTGCTGCCCGGTGCCGGTGCGCGCTGGTTCGCCCGCTGCGATGTGCCGGATTTGGCCGTGCTGCCGGCGCGGTATCCGCAGCTGCGGCACTGCGATTTCCGCGCAGGTCTCCAACTTCGCCGGATGCATTTCGGTCTGTGGCTGGTGAGCTGGCTGGTGCGGGCGCGCCTGGTGCCGAACCTCGCGGCGTTGGCCGCACCGCTGCTGCGCATCAGCGAGGCGTGGCTCGATGCAGGCAGCGACACCGGCGTGATGACCGTCGACCTCGCCGGCACCGGGCACGACGGCGCACCGTTGCGCCTACGCTGGCAGATCGTCGCGACCGCAGGCAGCGGGCCTCAGATTCCGGCGACCGCCGCTGTCGTGCTTGCGCGCAAGCTTGCACGCGGCGCGCTTGCCGGTGCAGGCGCCCGCGCATGCCTGGACCTGTTCACGCTCGAGGAATTCATGCAGCCGCTGCAGGCGCATCCGATCCAGACGTCGGTGCACGAGGTCACGGGTCGAGAAAACGATCCGATTCCTCAGCGCTAGGCACGATGCACTGCTCGCGCCGCCCCAGCCAGCGGTAACGGTTGCGGGCGACGAACCGGTAGGCGCGATCCGCGAGCGGCTTCGGCACGGCATCGAGCAGCGCCGACGTTCGTTGCCAATGCCCGCCAAGGCCTGCCAGAACCCGGGCGATGGCTTGCGCATCGGTCCAGGCGCCGTGTTCGTCGATCAGCAGGAACGATGCCGGATCATCCGGGTCCAGCCCGTGCTGCGCGAGCAGGCCGCGGCCGGCAGCCGATTGCATGGTGGCGAAGCGGTAACGCCGCTGGCGGTCGTGGCGCAGCAGAAAGCGCACCCAGCCGTTGCACAGCACGCAGACCCCATCGAACACGATGACCGCTGGCGCGTGGCTACGCGACATCCAGCCACCCCCGGTAGTGCACCAGGTCGCCCGCGAGCGGAAGCGCGGCGCGCACGTCGAACGTGTAGCGCCCGTCGACCTCCGACTCGCGCGCGGCTACACGCGCAAACATCGAAACAGGCAGCGGCACTCCGAACACGCGGACGCGCGCGACCGTCCAGGTCAGGCTTGCGGACTCGACATCGAGCCTGAAGCCGAACGTCACCAGGCCAAGCTGCTCGCAGAGCAGGCCGTCGGCTGCCCACAGCCGCGAACGCATCGCGTGGCCGCCGATGTGGCGCGTCCAGCGCTCGCAGGCACCTTCGGATTCGATATCGACCACGACCGGGCCCCGCCCCGCGGGCGGTAGCCGCGTCGCCCATGCGCACAGGCGCGAAAGCCCGCCGGTGCCGCGCTCGACTTGCACCTCGCCGTGGTACGACGCACGGCCTTGCTTGAGATGCAGCCGCTGCACGGCAGGCGGCAACATCGCAAAGCGCTGCGCGAGCAGGCGCTGGAACAGCGGAGACTGCGCGGTCGTGGCCGCGATGCGCCCGCCTGCCGGTGCCGCGCTCATGCCGCCCCCGCTTCCAACGCAGGCGTCGGTTGCAGCCGCGCGAGACCGCCACGCTCGAGCGCGTCGAGAAACGCGGTCGGCAACGGCATCGTTCCCATCCAGCCGCGACGCGTGCCCGACAGCACGCGCAGCATCTGCCCGCGCCCGCCGGGCATGCGCGACATCGGATAGAACGTGAGATCACGCAGCCGCGCCCAGCCGTCGCGCTCGGACTGGAACAAAGGCGTCAGCCAGCGGCTCCAGAAGTGGTAGATCTGCACATGCGCGCGCCGCGTCTGTTCGTAGCGGCGCAGCGCCTCGTCGACGCTGTCGCACGCGCGCACGGCTTCGCGCAGTGCGTGCGCGTCGAGCAGGGCCATGTTCACGCCCTGCCCCAGTTGCGGGCTCATCGCATGCGCGGCGTCGCCCAGCAGCACAGCCCGCCCGCGATGCCAGCTCGTGTGCACGGTATCGCGGTAGCGCGCCTGCGCCAGGCCTGCGGGGACCTTGGTCGTCGCCAACGGCTCCAGCGCTTCGGGCCAGACGGCGCCCACACTGGCGCGCCAGGCGGTTGCATCGACCGCGGCGGCATCGAGCTCGGCCACCGGCAGGCTCCAGAAAAAGCTCAGTCGCGGCACCGGGTCATCCGGCCGCGTGCCCACCGGCAACATGCCGGCCATTCGCCGCGCACCGATGTAGCGCTGCTCGAGCACGTCCGTTGATCGCCAGCCGCCGGCCGGCACCAGGCACCACTGCGCGCCCCAGGGATAGGCGCGATCGAGCGAAGGCGGCGCGACCTGCGAGCGCAGCGCCGAGGCCGCGCCATCGGCGACGACCACGAGGTCAAAGCCCGCATGACGCCGGCCCGAAGCATCGATCACCGCCCCGGCTTCAGCGTCGATGTCGGTGATGCGCACGCCGCAGTGCAGGTGGCGCTGCTCGCTCCATGCCCCGTCCAGTAGCGAGAACAGCGCGCCGCGCTGGAGCCCGAGCCCGAACAGCCGGCGATCGAGTTCGCCGTAGCGCATGTCCATGACCGCGCGCCCGGTCGAGGTCTCCCCAAAAAGCCGGCTGATCGGCGCACCGTAGTGCAACGCGGCGTCCAGCAGGCCGAGTTCCCAGAGCACCAGCTGCCCCACCGGCTGCAGCAGAAAGCCCGCGCCGACCGGCCCGAGGGTGGCCGTGCGCTCGAAGACTTCGACATGGTGTCCATCGCGCGAAAGCAGCAGCGCGGTCGCCTGCCCGCCGGTTCCGTAGCCCACGACCGCAACCCGCAAACGCTTGCTCATCTGGCTGTCCCGCGTCCCGTGCGAGATGGATACCTGCGCATTCTAGTGACGCCGCGGCCACGCCGCCCGCGATGCGCTTGCGCATCGCGGCCCAGCGCCGCTGTTTACCGACGCGCGGCCGGCACGCTCACGTATCCAGCGTCAGCGTCAATGTGTGCTGCACACGCGGGCCGACCAGGCCGTCCTCGCCGTACGCCTGCAGCGCCTGCGCAAGATCGGCGACGATTTCCTCGCGCCTGACCTCGAGTTCGGGCGGTAATGCATTCGATGCGAATGCCTGCAGCGCGTGCAGCTTCCAGTGCGTTGAGCGGGCCTTCCCAGCTTCCCGACGCGGCGATGCGCTCCAGCGCGACATGCAGCAGGTGGCCGCGCCACCACAGGGTCCAGCCGGTCAGCGCGGCCCAGTCCTCGCGGCCGACGGTGAGCGGGCGCAGGTGGATGCCGCGTTCGCGATCGATCGTCCAGCTGTCGGCATACGCCGCGCCGATAACCGGCCACTCGTCGATCTCGTCGAAGCGGTAACGCACGCGATCGTCATCGGCGATGTATTCGTTGACGAAAGGCATGGCAGGGCGACGGCGCTATCGGCATGGAACCGCAAGGCTAGCGCGATCGTGCCGATGGCCCGGTCATGACGACGCGCGTTATCGCCATCCGTTACGGGACGTGGCAGTCGTGTCGCGCTTTTCCCGGTCGCGCCTGTGGTCACGTTCGCATGACGGCTTCATACGTTTACTCGAACGCTTCCCGGGCCGATGAGCGCTGCATTCGTACAGGCCCACTTCCCGCAACGCGTCGCCCTTGTCGGGCATGACGCCATCCGGAGGAACGCATGAGCAAGGTCCTGGTGCTGTACTACTCGTCCTATGGCCACACCGAACGCATGGCGCAGGCCGTTGCCGAAGGTGCGCGCGAAGCCGGCGCCGAGGTCGACATCCGGCGCGTGCCGGAACTGGTCCCCGAGGAGGTCGCACGTGCATCGGGCTACAAGCTCGACCAGGAAGCACCGATCGCGCGTGTCGACGAGCTGCCGAGCTACGACGCGATCATCATCGGTGTCGGTACGCGCTACGGGCGCATGGCATCGCAGATGGCGAACTTCCTCGACCAGACCGGCGGCCTGTGGGCCACTGGCGCGCTGATCGGCAAGGTCGGCTCGGCTTTCACGTCGACCGCGTCGCAGCACGGCGGCCAGGAAACGACGTTGCTCGCGATCCACACCAACCTGCTGCATTTCGGCATGGTGCTGGTGGGCCTGCCCTACAGCTTCCAGGGCCAGATGACGCTCGAGGAGATCAGCGGCGGCGCCCCTTACGGCGCGACCACGATCACCGGTGGCGACGGCTCGCGCCAGCCCAGCGAGAACGAGCTGGCAGGCGCGCGCTTCCAGGGCCGGCACGTTGCGGAAATCGCCAACCGGCTTGCGCCAGGGCAAGGCTGAACCTGCTGCAGGCGCGCGGTGCAAGCGCGCCGCGCTCAGTCGCGCCAGCCGGTCACGCGGACGAATTCGTCGAGCAGGCTTTCCCAGGTATCGATCTGGCTCAGAACGTGGCCTTGGTGCGCGGTGTGCAGCAGCTCGAAATCAAAGCGCAGCACCGGGTCGCCCTCGCCATCGCGCGTTGCGTTCACGTAGCGGTACTGGTTGTTGAACGCTTCGATCGTGCCCGGGTCGATTCCGTCGTCGAGATCGAGCTTCGGGCAGTGCGCGGCGCCACCGACCCGGGCCGCGGTCACGCGCTTCCGGCCGCGCGGGCCGTACGCTGGCGGCCATGCAAGCGGTCATCTTCTGCGGCATACAGGGCTCGGGCAAAAGCACGTTCTATCTCGAACGGTTTTTCGATACGCACCTGCGCATCAATCTGGACATGCTGCGGACCCGGCACCGTGAGCGGCGGCTGCTGGCCGCATGCATCGACGCCAGGCAACGCTTTGTCATCGACAACACCAACCCGACCGTCGAGGAGCGCGCCCGCTACATCGCGCCGGCGCTGGCGGCCGGCTTCGAAGTGACCGGCTATTTTTTCGCCACCGACCCGCGCGCGGCGTTCGAACGCAACCAGCAACGCAGCGGCCGCGTGGCAGTGCCGGCGGCGGGCGTGTTCGGCACCTACAAGCGCCTGCAACCACCAACGCCTGACGAAGGCTTTGCGCGCATCGACCGCGTGGAGCTGGTCCCGCCGCGTGGCTTCGTGGTCACGCCGATGCGCCCGCCGGCCTGATCAATGCGCAGCGCGGCGTATGCCGTATCGCGGGCGCGGCATGGCCTTCATGCGCGCCGCTTATCATCGCCGCATGGACTACCAGTTGGTGATCAAACTCTGGCGCAAGTCGCTCGCCGACGAGGCGTTCCTTGCCGTGCTCGAGGACGAGCTGAAAGCCGCGCTCGGCGACAGCGTCGAACTCGAGGGGCACGACGTCAGCCCGAAGGAGATCAACATCTTCATGCTGACGGCCGATCCGCGGCAGGCGTTCCGCCGCGCGAAGGACGTGCTCGAACGGCTCGGTGTCGAACAGGGCGTTTCGGCCGCATTCCGGCTGTTCGGCGGCGCCGCGTTCACTTCAATCTGGCCGTTGCGCAGCATGCGCAAGTTCACGCTGCCGTAAGTGCGGGCGGCGCGGCCCGGCGCGCTCGGTCGGTATGGCGCCGGCCCATAAAACACGATGCCCGCGCGAGGCGGGCATCGGGGTACCGCGTCAGGCAGGTGCGATCAGTTGACCGCGTCCTTGAGTGCCTTGCCGGGCTTGAACGCCGGGTTCTTCGCGGCATCGATATTGATCGTCTCGCCCGTCTTCGGGTTACGGCCCTGGCGCGCGGCGCGGGCACGGACTTCGAAGGTGCCGAAGCCGACCAGCGAAACCGTCTCGCCGTTCTTCAGGGCTTCGGTGACGGCTGCGATCGTGGCGTCGAGCGCGGTGTTCGCTGCGCCGCGCGAGATCTGCGCCTTCTCTGCGATCTTTTCGATCAGTTCCGACTTGTTCAATGGATACTCCTGGGTGCTTCGGGTTCGAAGGGCGGCAATGATGCGCTATTACGCGCCGAGAAACACCCTTGCCAAGGGCCGCAAACCCAGTCCTGCCGGGACTTGGCGGCCCACGGAGGCCCCCGGCCGGCCGGTTTTTCGCTGAAAACGACGCGATCGGTCGCCGAACACCCCGTCAGGACGCCCCGGACCGCGGGTCGAGGCGCCGCCTGCCGGTGCCCGATGGGCGGGCCCGGACGCCCGCTGTGCGGCGGTGCAGCACGGGTGTGGCCGCAGACGGGGCCGCCTCCGGCCGGGCTGGGAGGTCTGCGGTGTGGCGCCTTGCCCAGCGCAGGCGGTTCACGCCGCGTGCCGGAGCCGGGCCCGGTGCCACGGCCTTCGCCAGCGCCAGCGCTGGCGACTGGCGACTGGCGACTGGCGACTGGCGACTGGCGACCTGCGACCTGCGACCTGCGACCTGCGACCTGCGACCGGCCGCATCGTGCCCGCGCATCTGGAACACTGTGCGCGATGAGCCATCCGCTTGGCATACCTGAATCCGATCGCCCCACGACCCTGATCGCCGGGGCGGGCGATGTCGGCCAACGCCTGGCGCAGCTGCGTGCCTCGCGGGGCGACGCGGTGCTGGCGCTGCGGCGCCGACCACTCGCGGCGGCCGCAGGCGTGCACAACGTCAGCGCCGACCTGATCAGCGGCGAGGGACTGGCCTCGCTGCCACGTGCGGTCGACGCGATCGTGTTCTGCGCCGCCCCCGATCACCGCGACGAGGCGACCTACCGCGCCTTGTTCGTCGACGGGCTGCAGCGCCTCGTCGATACGGTCGATGCGCGGCGCGTCGTGTTCGTGTCCTCGACCGCGGTCTATGGCGAGGTCGAGGGCGAATGGGTCGACGAGGCCACGCCGGCGCGTCCGCCGGCATTCAACGGACGCGTCCTGCACGAGGCCGAGCACCGCGCGCAGCTGCATGCCGGCGGCACGGCGCTGCGGCTGAGCGGGCTCTACGGGCCGGGCCGCGGTGCGCTACTGCGGCGCGCACGGGCGGGCACGCCGGGGCGGCCGCACTGGACCAACCGCATCCACGTCGACGATGCCGCCACGGCGCTGTCGCACCTGCTGGACCTGAGCGATATCGAGCCGGTGTACTGCGGCACCGACGACGTGCCTGCGCTGGAACACGAGCTGTTCGCGTGGATACGCGATGCGGAGGGCCTGCCGCCAGTGCCCGCCGAACGCGGCCCCGTCAGCGGTCGCCGCGTGTCGAATGCGCGCCTGCGTGCGAGCGGCTGGCAGCCGCGCCATGCCGATTTCCGCAGTGGTTATGCGTCGCTCGTGATGCGTGAGGCTTGAGCGCGTCGCGCGTCGCGGCGTACACGTGCGTACCGACGGTTACCGGCGACGCCTCCGTCGGCTCGTAAGTCTCCGCGTCGTGTACAGCCGAATGCCAGCATGGCCCGACGGCAACATGCCGGCTTACCGAACTGACCGCTCCGCCCCGCCGAGCACCGCATCCAGCGAGTAGCGCCCTGCGCCGCGGGTAGCCAGCAACAACCCGATCAACACCAGCACGAGCGCCGGCCACCAGCCACGCAGGTCCTGCGACCAGTGCACCATCACGCAGGCGACGATGAAGTTTGCGGCGCACAGCAGGCCTGCCCAGCGCGTCAGCAGGCCGGCCACGAACGCCAGGCCGATGCCGAACTGCACCCACACCGACAGCCGCGCCATGAACGCCGGTGCGGCGAAACCGTGGGTCGTGAGGAACTCGACGAACTCCTGCATGCGCGCGGCATCGGTGATGTTGTCCCAGACGCCGTGGATCAGGAACGCACCGGTGACCAGCCGCAGCAGCAGCACGGCGACGTCGTCCGCGCGTCGCAGCGGATGAAGGAAAACCCAGGTGTCCAATGCCATCGTCCGCGTCCTTGCCGATCGACACGTCGGCCCCGGGCGCAGCTTGCCAGCAAGTGCGCACGCAGGCACGTCTGCCATGCATCGCCGCCGGCCGCGATGCATGACGCTCGGTTCGATGCCGTGTCCGATTGGGGGTCGGGGCAAGGATCAACGCCAGCCCGCCCATGACCTCGGCGCACCCGCCGGCCGCATCTCGCGGGCGAGCTGTGTCGCGACACCATCCACGCCCGGCTGCACTGCGGGTTCACGGCGCCCGTCAAGAATGACCAGGCCGAACGCCTGAAGGATGCCCGTGAGCGACCACCGAGCCCGCCTGTTCCGCGCCACGCTGGTCATCGGCATCGGCCTGATGGCGGCCGTCGACGAGATCATCTTCCACCAGTTACTGGCGTGGCATCACTTCTATGACCGCTCGACGCCGACGGTGGCGCTGTTCACCGATGGCCTGCTGCATGCGGCCGAGCTGGTCGCGGTGGTATCGGGGTTCTTTCTGTATGCCGATGTGCGGCGCGATGGTCCGATCGACCGCAGGGCGGCCTGGTCGGGCCTGCTGATCGGTGCGGGCGGATTCCAGCTCTTCGACGGCCTGATCGACCACAAGGTGCTGCGCGTGCACCAGGTGCGCTACGGCGTCGACAACCTGCTGATGTACGACCTTGCGTGGAACGCGGCCGGGGTGGCGCTGCTACTGATCGGCCTCTGGCTCTGGCGCGGGCGCGACCGCACTGCGCGAACGCAGTGACCACGCCACACCTGCACGCGTCGACCGGCATCGGTCTGTGGCTGGTGTGGCTGCTGATCGTCGCGATCGCGGCGCTGTATGCGCGCGCGGCGGCCCTTCGCCCACACTGGAGTCCATGGCGCACGGCCGCGTTTGGCGCTGGCGCGGCATTGCTGCTCGTGGGGTTCTCCACGCCGGTCGTCGGCTGGGCACATGCCGACCTGCGTGGCCACATGGCGCAGCACCTGCTACTGGGCATGTTCGCGCCGCTGCTGCTCGTGCTTGGCGCGCCGGTCACGCTGCTGCTCGCAAGCCTGCCGACGCGGGCGGCGCGACGCGTGGTGCGCGTGCTCGGCCATGGGGCATTGCGTTTCGTGACCCATCCGATCACCACGCTCGCGCTCAACGTCGGCGGAATGGTCGTGCTCTATGCGACGCCCCTGTTCGCGATGTCGCAACGCGAGCCGTGGCTGCATGCGCTCGTGCATTACCACTTCGTGGCGGCCGGCTGCCTGTTCAGCTGGGCCATCGCCGGCCCCGACCCCGCGCCGCACCGCCCGTCGCTGCGCGTGCGCGGCCTGGTGCTGTTCGTCGGCATTGCGATCCACAGCGTGCTCGCCAAGCTGATGTACGTACACGGCTGGCCACGCGGCACGCATGCCACGCTCGAGGAAATCCGCGCGGCCGCGCAGTGGATGTACTACGGCGGCGATCTGGCCGAGATGCTGCTGCTCGCCGCGCTGCTTGCGCTGTGGTGGAGACGTCCGCGCGCTTACCGTGGCGCTGGCCCGAGGTCGATGAATCAAAGCCGCGCGTGGTCACGTGTCGACCATGCGGGCATAACACGCGCGCTGCGATCGTCGGGCCATCGACCGATGGAGCCAGCGCATGAGCCGCAACCCCGATAACGAATCCTCGAATCCGATTTCCCGCGCGTTCTCGAAGTTCTTCGAGCGCGGTGACGTCAGCAAGAACAAGACGGTCAAGGCCGAGACCACGACCCGCCCCGCCGTACGCCCGACCCAGACGGCCCAGCCACGCGCCGCGCAGTCCCCACGCGCGCAGGCGATGAATTCGCCGCTCACCGGCGCGGCCGGCACCACGCGTGCGGCCCCGCCCGCACCGGCCGCCACTGCGCAGACCGGCACCGTGGCACCGACGCCGGCCGCTGCGGCCAAGCCCCGCACCCACACCGTGCAGCAGGGCGAGAGCCTGTCGAAAATCGCCCAGCAGGTCTATGGTCGCGCCGACCGCTGGAAGCTCATCTTCGAGGCCAACCGCGACAAGATCAGCGACCCCGACCTGATCCATCCCGGCCAGGTGCTGGTGATTCCGGATGCAAAGTCACTGCACTGACGGCATTGCGTCACAGCTGTATGCGAAAGGGCCAGGCATCAGACCTGGCCCTTTTTTGCACCTGATTCGCACTGCTGTCGCGCGCCTTCGACGTGCCCGTACGGATGGCGCTGCTACGGTGCCCCGATGCTTTCTTCCCTGCTGGACACCCTCGTCCCGCTCGATCGGCAGCCCTATGCGCATGCGCTGTTCGCGCTTGCTGCCCTTGGCGTGGCGGCGTGGCTCGCCAACTGGCTGACGCGGCATTGCCTGGTGCGCGTGGTGGCTGCCGTGCTGCACGGACTGCCCGGCGACGGCTACGAGGAACTGCTGGGCCATAAGGTGCTGCGGCGCCTGGCCAATGTCGTGCCGGCGCTGGTCGTCTACGCCGCGGCCGGCGCACTGCCCGATATCCAGCGTGACGTGCAGGTCGTGGTGCGCAACATCGCGCTCGCGTTCGTTGCGATCGTGCTCGCGCTGGCGGTCAGCAATTTCCTCGATGCGGTCAACGCCCGCTACGAACGTAAGGGCCGCCACGCGCACGAGCGTCCGATCAAGGGCTACGTGCAGATGGCGAAGATCGTGGTGTTCGCGGTCACTGCGGTGGTCGCGGTCGCAACGCTGATCGAGCGCTCGCCGTTGCTGCTGCTGTCGGGCTTCGGTGCGCTGAGCGCCGTGCTGCTGCTCGTGTTCAAGGACTCCATTCTTTCGCTGGTCGCCAGCGTGCACCTGACGACCAACGACATGCTGCGCGTCGGCGACTGGATTGAAATGCCCGCGCTCGGCGCGAACGGCCATGTGATCGAGATGGTGCTCAACACCGTCAAGGTGCAGAACTGGGACAACACGATCACCACCGTGCCGACCTACCGCCTCATGAGCGAGAGCTTCCGCAACTGGCGCGGCATGCAGGAAAGCGGCGGCCGGCGCATCAAGCGCGCACTGCTGATCGACCAGTCCTCGGTGCGCTTTCTCGAGCCCGACGAACGCGAGGCGCTGCGGCGCATCGCGTTGATCGACGACTACCTCGAGCGCAAACGCGAAGAGCTCACGGCCCACAACGAACATCTGCTGGCGGCCGGGCGCGACCCGGTCAACACGCGCCGCGTGACAAACCTCGGCACGTTCCGCGCTTACGTCGCTGCGTACCTGCGCGAGCACCCGGACGTGCGCAACGACATGAGGCTGCTCGTGCGCCAGCTCGAGCCGGGCCCGACCGGGCTGCCGCTCGAGATCTACTGCTTCACCGCAACGACGGACCTGCAGGAATACGAGGACGTGCAGTCCGACATCTTCGACCATCTGCTCGCGACGCTGCCGGAGTTCGGCCTGCGGCTGTACCAGCAGCCCGGCGGCGCCGAGCTGTCGGCATTGCTCGGGGAGGGACCACCCTCGCGGCTGCGTGCCGGCTCAGCCGACGGGTCGCAGGCTCCGCAGACGCCGGCGTGCTCCTGACGGTGATGTAGCGTCACCTGTCATGGCACGAGCGCCGCACGTGCTCGGCAGCGCATACAACGCGATCAACCGGCGCGCCCCCCGCTATCGCCTGCCGCCGATACACCGCTTCGTTCCGCTGCCGGCGCACCGCTTATTCGGGTGCGAACTGCTTGTGCGTGTTCTTCTTCTCGTCCTTCGCGGCGCGCTTTTCCTTCATCGTCTTCGCCGGTTTCTTCTTCTGCTCTTTCTTGCGGTCCAGGCCCTTACTCATCACACACCTCGTCACTTCGCAGAAAGGCTGCGCCCGCGCGCAGCATCCCACAGAACCCGGGCGCCCGCGTCCGCGCAGATGAACACATGCAGCGCAGCCACTGCCCAGGCAGGCGCGACAGTAACGGCGCGGGGCGCAACGGCGTGGGTAACTCGGTCACGCCGAACGCGAAGTGCCCAGCTCGTGCCATAGCTCGACCAGGCGCACCAGCGCCGCATTGCCGGGCTCGACGTCCTCGATTGCGGGCACCGCGGCGATCCACTCGGTGGTCGAGGCATCGCGCAGATGGTGGCGCTGGAAATCGCGAAAGCCCATGTGCCAGGTGGTGAAGTGCCGATCGACACCGGTCGCGCGCGCCACGGTGTTCACGTCCTGATGCAGAGGCGATTGCGCGATCCGCGCGAACGTGCGGCCCAGCGCCTCGGGCTCGCCCTCAAGGTACTGGACGATGGTGTCGCCACGCTTTAGCAGCGCGCCGGTCAGGCCACGCGCGGCATTGAGCGTGCGCGAGCGCAGCAGCACGAGCTCCAGCTCGGTGTCGGTCAGCGCTTCGGTCGCGCGGCTGGTGTAGACGATGGCATCGAGCATGCGGCGATTGGTGGCTGCACCGTGGGCGTCAGCCAGTCTCCCACAGGCCATGCACGACCGCGAGCGGTCGCGCCTGCAATGTGTCGGCCGTTCTCACCTTGATGCGCTAGAAGTCCCGCCGGCGAGAGCCGCGCTTGTAGCGCCCGGTGTTGTCGCTGCCGGGACGGTAGTCATCGCCCGAGTAGCCGCTGCCGGAACGGTAGTCGCCGCGGCCGCGCGCACCGCTGGCCGACGACATCACCGCGTTGAGCAGGCCCTTCGGGCCGCCGTGTCGCGCAAGTGCCTTGGTCAGGGCGTAGCCAACCGCCAGTTTCACGATCTTTCGCATGATGGGCATGGGTCACCTGTGTTCGCTTGGGTCGTCTGTATGTTCGAGTATGCGTCGCTGCGGGTGTACGGACGTTTCATGCAAGCTGGCTCGCCCGCCCCGCGCCTCGCTCAGTGGCGCCGGCTTCGCCCGTCGTCATCCTGCGTGCGCGCAAACGGCCTGCGCAGCCGCTGCAACAACGACGGCCGTGCGCGGCGCGATGCACGTCCATCGCTGCGCTGCGAGGACTGGATTCGGCCCAGCCGCTGGTCCAGCTCGTCGATCAGGTCGTCCATCACCGCCTCGGGGTCGCGCGTGCGGTCGCGTGCGATCGCCTCGAACGCCATGGACGTGAACTCGGCCTGCACTTCGAGCGGCAGCTTGAGCCTGCGCGCTTCGTACCACTGCTCGAGCCGCAGATCGGCGATTCGCGCCGCCTCGGCAAATTCGGAAGGACCGCGGGTTTCGGGACCACCGCGGGATTCGGAGGGACCACGGGATTCGGGGGTCGTCTGCATCGTCTTGCCCGGAGCGAGTACGGCTTTACGTTGCCGCTGTGCGGATTAGGCAGCCGTGACGACGCGGCACGTCAGAACAGGAAGTAGATGCCCAGGCAGGAGCACAGGCCGACGATGAGGTTCATCGGCAGGCCGATCTTGAAAAAATCGACGAACCGGTAATCCGCAGCTGCATAGACGATCGTGTTGGTCTGGTAGCCGACCGGCGTAGCGAAGCTGGCCGACGCGGCGAACATCACCGCGACGAGCATCGGCCGCGGATCGATGCCGAGTTGCTCGGCCAATCCGATCGCGACCGGCGCCATGATGACCGCGACCGCGTTGTTGGTGACCATCTCGGTCAGCAGCGAAGTCATCGCGTACACGATCAGAAGCTGCACCAGTGGCGGCACGTCTGCGAGCAATGGCGAGACGTTGTCGACCACCAGGTCGACGCTGCCGGCGTTCTGCAGCCCGGCACCGACGGCGAGCATGGCGTAGATCAGGACGAGCACATTGCCATCGATCGAGCTCCACGCCTCCTCCGGATCGATGCAGCGCGTCAGCAGCAGGAGCGCGACCGCGAGGATCGCCGCGACCGCGATCGACAGCACACCGGTTGCCGCGAGCAGGATCGTGCCGACCAGCGCCGCGAGCGCGATCGGGGCCTTGCTACGCCGGTAGGGTGCGGCCTGCGCCACCGAGACACCGAGCAGGTGCGCGTTTTCGCGCAGCGATTCCAGCTCGGGTCCGCGCGCCGCGATGAGCAACGTGTCGGCTGCACGAATCCGCGCGTTCGGCAGGTCCGGCCCGGGCAGGTGCCGATGGCGCGACAGGCCTAGGATGCGGATCGGCAGGCGCGACAGCATGGGGATTTCGGCGAGCCGGTGACCGACGCTCGGATGGGTTGGCGCGATCGTCGTCGAGAACAGGCTGACGTCGGTCGGTCGCTTGCGGGTCGACAGGGCATTGCCGCCGCGTAATCCGCCGATGCCGACCAGATAGTCCTCGCCGGACGCCAGGGCTGCCAGCTCATGTGGCGATGCCTTGATGATGAGGTGATCGCCGGCGCGCAGCTTCATCGCCTCGACGCCACGCCGGTACGTCTCGCCTTCCCGTTTGACGCCGAGCACCTTGACGCGGGACGGCCGCAGCGCATGGATGCTTCCGATCGTCGAACCGATCGCGTTGCATCGCTCCCGGACGGCGAGTTCGGACAGGACGTCGTGCCCCTGGTCCTGCTCCGCATCCCGATCCGGCCGTGACGGCAGCAGCCACGGCCCGAGGACCATCAACACGAGGATGCCGCCGAGTGCGGCGACAAGCCCGACGCCGGTGATCTCGAAGATGCCGAACGCCGGCTGCCCCAGTTCCTGCGCGACACCGTCGACCAGCAGGTGGGTGCTCGTGCCGACGAGCGTCAGCAGCCCGCCGAGGATCGCGATGTAGGACAACGGTATGAGCAGCCGGGTCGAAGCCACGCCGACGGTACGCGCCAGGCGTCGCATGACGGGGGTCAGGATGATCACGACCGGCGTGTTGTTGATGAACGCGGCCGAGAACAGCGTGCCGCCGAACAGTTCCGCCACGACTGCACGCGGCTTTTTCTTCGCCCGCTCGATCAGCACGCCCACCAGCGCTTCGATTGCGCCCGTTCGCACGAGCGCACCGGACAGGATGAACAACGCCGCGATCGCGACGGGCGCCGCGTTCGCGAATGCACCGAGCACGTCGTCGATGTCGATGAAGCCAAGTATCAGCGAGGCCGCCACGCCGGCGGTTGCGATGACCACGGGCGGGAACCGCTCGAGAATGAAACCGGCCAGCAACGCGGCCAGCAGCACCAGCCCGAGCACAGCGCTGTACGGGGCGATCAGAGCAGTGAACTGCGCATACATCCGGCGGCGTCCTCGGCGAAATTCGGCGAGCCGCGCTGCGATTAAAGACCCTCCCCTTGGACAGGCGTCGCACGCGACCAGCGGCACTGGGGAGCACCCATCTTGCGTGTGCGCACGTGACGGTCAAGCCGAGCTGTCGCGTTGCCAGCGGCGGACCGCATCGAAATATCTAGCCGTTTGCGTCGTGACACGTCGACCGCGAGCGACGCGATCTACACCAATGCATGCGCGCTTGCAGCCCTGGGATGCAGGCGCAGATGCACGTGTTACGCATCGCGCGATGCGATTGGACCGCACCACGCGCGGCGCTATGCGCGAGTGAGAGCGCATGTGCTGACGCCCACGCGGATGTTTCCGCATTGATACGCGACTCGAGCGGACCGCACGCGCGCATGCAAGCGCATCATGCATGCGCGCCAGCGCACAAGGCCGACGTTGCCGCCACAACGCCGCTTCGCGGGCGCAGGAGCCGCTCGTGTGCATGCGCACCAGCGGCTCGCAATCCGTGTCGTCGCCCGCCGGACATCGCGCGGCACGGCCCTGTTCCGGAGCGTGCGGACCGGCCCGCATCGCGCCGAGTGTCGAGGACACGTTGATGAAACCGATTGCCCGCCTGGCCAGCCCCGCCGTGCTGGGGGCCGCGATGTGCCTGCTTGCCGCGGTGCCCGCGAGCGCTGCGCCGCCGATCTTCCGCCCGATCCCGAGGCTGTGCCCCGCCGTCGGCCCCTGCGCGCTGTATCCACGGCGGCTGGTGATCCCTGCCGAGGCACTCGGCCGCAGCGGCGCGATTTCGCCTGCCGAGCGCGGGCTCAACTGGACCGGCGGCTACACCTCGTTCGTGATCCCGCGCCCGCTCGATTACCGCGGCGGCCCGGTGCGCGTGGTGGTGTTCCATTACATCCCGATCGACGACGCAGGAACGGTCGGCTTTTCGCTGACGCCGGTCTCGCTGCGCGCCGGAGGCGGATACGAAACCTACGGCGGCAACGTTACCGCGCTGGTACCGGCCAACTCGGACACGCATTACGAACAATGGGCGCAGCTCGCGCCCGTCGGCGGCGGCTTCAGCGGCGCCGCGCCGTGGTGGAGCGTCGAGATCCACCGCGCCGGTACGTTCACCGGCCGCATCGTGCTGCTGACGGTGCTGGTCGAGTACGACTGAGCGGACGTTGGCTTCCGTGCCACATCCCTGCAGGCGACGCACGCGCCGCTTGCAGGGATAACGGATCGAGCGCGGCCGGACGAGGTCGACCTAACGCGCCGGGTCGATCGGTGTGTCGCGCGTGATCGTCTCGCGCAGATGCCCGATGGGAATGCCGAGCCAGCGGACCGTCCCGGTGTTCGCGATCGACTGCCCATCGGGCAACGGCTCGAGCACCTGTTCCATGCGCACGCCGGCGCGATTGACCGGATAACGCAGCGTCAGCCGCTTTCCTTCAACGACCGCAGTGCCGGGCCCGGCCGCATCGCTGAGGGTGAACGTGAACTGCTGCTCGCCGGTGGGCCGGATGATCCAGTGGCGCTTGCGTGGCGCCTCGCCTTCGAAGTTCACCACCTGGTCGAGCCGGAACGAGCCGTCCGCCTGCTGCCGCCCATGGCTTTCGACGCGGAACGGCCGCGCATCGCCGAACAGCAGCGTGAGTTCGCCGCGCCCGGTCGAGCGGCCTTCGAACAGCGATACGGGATCGGCCTGCGGCGCTGGTGTCGCGGCAGCCGCGACGGCGAGCGGACAGGCGAGCAGCAGGGCGGCAAGAGCGGGACGCATGCCTTATCTCTGCATGGCGGCGGTGAGCACGGCGCCAAAAGCGGGCGAGCGGCGCCGAAGCGCCGCGTTCGTCCGCGGTGGGCGGAATCGCTGTGCGGCGCGGCTACGCGCCGCGCGCGTACAGCGTCAGCCCCTTGAGGAAATACCGCAGCAACTGATCGCCGCAGAGGCGGAAGTTCTTGTGGTCGGGCTGGCGGAACAGCGCACTGAGCTCGGGTTTGGTGACCGGCCGTCCAGCGGCCTCGAACACGCGCAGCACGTCGGTGTCCTTCATCTCGAACGCAACGCGCAGCTTCTTGAGCACGACGTTGTTCGTGACGCGCTTT
This sequence comes from Lysobacter korlensis, assembly GCF_042434515.1. NCBI lineage: Bacteria > Pseudomonadati > Pseudomonadota > Gammaproteobacteria > Lysobacterales > Lysobacteraceae > Lysobacter > Lysobacter korlensis. The sequence goes on along the minus strand of NZ_JBHLTG010000001.1, from coordinate 605,865 downwards.
TCCGGCGGCCGCGGCGGCAGGCTTTCGTCCCGGCCACGGCAGTGGATCACCAGCCCATCGAGGAACAGCGCGAGCAAGCGGTTGCTGCACTCGACGAAACCTTCTTCGTCTTCCTTGCGCAGCATCGCCTGCACGTCGGATTTGTCGATCGATATATTCGGATCGGCATTCTTGATGATGTCGGCGACATGGGCGTCGCTGAGATCGAGTATGTAGCGCACGCTGCGCAGTACATCGTTGTTGATCATGACGCTTCCTTGGGCGTGACTGCCGGCGTAGGCGCGATGAGACCGCAAGAACGCGACCGCGTCCACCGCCGACGCTGCGGGCGCGGGCGAACGCCGCGCCGCGCAGCGCGAGTGCCAACGCGGCCCGCCGGACGCTGCAGTGGCGAGTGCTGCAGCGTACGCGCGCCTGCATGGTGAAGAGGCCGTCCGGGCACGCTTGGTATAATCGCCTCGCAATCGCGGCGCCTTTGGCGTCATCGCGATCGTTCGAAACCGGCTCCCGCCGATGTGCCGCTGCGCGGTTTATCGGGAGCCTGCGTGGCATGCGGGGCATCGGCCCCGGGCGTTTCCCTCGACTGCGCCGACCGCCCGCGGCGGCCATGTCCACGCCATGCGCGGCCCCTTGCGGGCCGCTCTGCCCGGCCGATCGCCTCGGCGATCCGCCGTTCCCGTCGCGCCCGTCGCGACTGCAACGACAGGAGCCTGCCATGAGCCTGAGCCCCCGCACGTCCCCGCGCACACGCCGCGCCCCGGATCTGTCCCGCGACATCACCAGTGAGCGCATCGCGGACGACCTCGCCGCCTTCCGCCGCAACGGCGGGCGCATCGAACGCCTCGGCACCACGCGCGTGCTCACGCGTGTCGATGAAGCCACCACCAACGCACCACGCCCCGTCGCCGTGCCAACGCGCATGCGCGGCTGACCGGAACGTCGGAGCGGAACCGGGCCTATCGTCCGGTTCCGCTCCGGCCGGGCCGGACGCGAACCCGATACCGGCGTTCGCAACGCACGTCTCGCGCCTCGCATCGACTGACGCTCGACCGTGGCGCTTCACCAGTTTCGCTTCAGCCTTTTCGCACCAGCACCACGCCGGCGACGACCAGCAGCGCACCGACAACGCGTGCGGCACTGATGGGCTGGCGCATCAGGCCCAGCGCGCCAATGTGGTCCAGCCACAGCGCCATTACGATCTGTCCGGCGATGCCGATCGTGATCAGCGACGCCAGCCCGATGCGCGGCGCCGCGTAGGCGGCAATCGCGACATAGACGGCGCCGTAGACACCGCCCACCCACGCGTACCACGGCAGCATTGAGAACGGGGCCAGCCCCGGCCGGTTGCCGCTCGCCAGCCATGCGACCAGCAGCGCAGCGGTACCGACCGCGAATGAGATCAGCGCGGCGAGCACCGGCGAGCCGCCGGCGCGCGCGAGCATCACGTTGGTCGGAGCCTGCAGCGCGATCATCGCGCCGGCCAGCAGCACCAGCAGTATCGGCAGCGCAATGGTGGGGTTCATGGACGTGGCCTTTCATCGTCGGTGCGGATCCGCACACACCGCGATGCACGCGAAACCCCATGCAAAAAGGTCAGGCCGGTTCCCGTAGGAGACAGGCCCGACCCTTGATCAAATCCTTGTGCGACCTGACCGATGGCCGGCCGCAGGAAGCCGCAGCGATCAGCCTGCAGTCGTCACGCGCGGCGGCGGCGCACCGTTGTGGATGTAGCGTTCGAACACGTCGGAGAAATCCTTCGTGTGGTGACGTACCTGGGTCGCAGTGTTCAGCGCATCGAGAATCGCATCGTAGTGCGCGACCACCGCGCCCTCGTTCGCCAGGTTGCCGAGCTTCAGCATGCCGCCGAGTGCATCGAGCGTGCGCACCGCGTTTTCGCGGCTGCCCATGTCGCGCATCTGCTGGCGCCCGATCGCGATCAGCGCCTTGTAGATGTCCTTGACCTGCTCAAGGAACTGCTTTTTGACGTCGATGCTGAACACCGCGTCGCCAAGGCGGAATTTCAGCTCCACGTCACGATCCATCGTGCCCGCGGTTTCAATCAGCACCTCGCCGACACGCTGACTTGCGTAGTCGTAGCGCTTGATGCTGCGCTTGCTCGACACCGCCGACTCGCCGTCGACGTGGATCAGTGCGAGGTTGGTGAAGCAGTACTCGTCCTTCTTCGACTTGATCAGGAAGAAGATCCGCTCGCCGTCCTCGTGGAAAAGGTAATCGTCAGCGTCGACCTTGGCGTACTCCGCCGGCGAAATGATGACGCCGATGTCGCTGAGGCCGAGTGCGTCGGACGCGATTTTTCCAAACATGGGGTTCAGTCCTTTTGATGGGCGTGGTGCCGGCTGTGGTGTACCAGTGCGGCGGTAGCGCTACAAGACCCGGACGTCATCCAGCCCAGACCAGCGCGAGCGCATGCGCGCGGATCCCGTTCAGCGTGGCGCTGCGCGACCCCTCCCGCGCGCAACCCGGCGCTTCGGTAGACGGCAAGCTTGAGGTCATTCTTGAATCGTTGAACCGGAAAAAGAAGCTCGGCGGTATGGCCGGCCGCCAGACGCAGAGCAACAGAATCTCAAGCACAGGCTTTCATAAAACAAAGCGCGTCGAGATCGATTCCGCGAAACCCGTGTCGCCGCCCCGTGAAATTGGACTCAGCAAAACATGAAGCAGTCATGTTTGCGCTTGAGATAGGTGGGAAAAACAGTGTCTCTTCGCGCGCTGTTGAGCTCCCTAAATAAAAAAATTTTTTCGTGTCCGTTGTTTTTCGCGATTGCGTTGCTACCAATATGGAGCGTCCTCCGAGGCGCCCACGTCGCGCCATGGAGTGCGCATCACCGGTTCAGGCTGGACGCCACGCAATCGAGGTCAAACCATGACGTCAGTATCCCGTCGCTCGTTCATCCGTGGCCTTGCAACCGTGCCCGTCGGCCTTTGGCTGGCCGGCAAGGTGCACGCCAATACCACCCACATCCGCTATGACCTCTCGAGCCCCGAGGGGCACGAAATGCTGCGCATCCTTGCGCAGGGCGTGGCGAAGATGAAGGCGCTGCCGGGCAAGCGGCCCCAAGGCTGGCTCTGGCAGTGGTACACGCACTTCGTCAACGGCAACACAACCAAAGCCGACGAGATCAGCCGCCTGCTCGGCGGACCGACGACGACGCTGGGCATGTTTGCCGAGGAGACGTGGAATACCTGCCAGTCGCATGCGGGCCAGAACGCGAACAACTTCATGCCTTGGCACCGCATGTACGTGTATTTCTTCGAGGAGATCGTGCGCGAGATCACCGGGCGCCCGGACTTCGCGCTGCCGTACTGGAACTACACCTCGCATGACCCGGCCAAGCGCGGCGTCGTGCCGGTCGAGTTCCGTTTGCCGAACGACCCGCTGTTCGGCACGTTCTACCGTTCGTTCCGCACCAGCCTCGCCAACTCCGGGCAGCCGATCCACCAGGGCCAGCCTGGCGACCCGATGGACATCAGCGTCGCGATGGCCAAGACGCACTACAGCACGATCGACGGCGTGCAGGGCTTCTGCCGCGCGATCGATTCGGGCGTGCACGGCCGCATCCACGTGCTGACCGGCACCAGCAAGAACATGGGCGCAGTGCCGTATGCGGCGCAGGACGCGCTGTTCTGGGTGCATCACGCGAACATCGACCGCATGTGGGCGAGCTGGAACGCGAACGGCAACCCGAACCCGACCTCGGGCAGCTGGCGCGACCGCGAGTTCGTGTTTGTCGATGGCAAGGGCCAGCGCGTCACGGGCCGGCTGCGCGACTTCTTCGACACCAACGTGCTCGGTTACCGCTACGACCGCCACATCGGCCCCGACGGCCGCGAGGGCAGCGCGACCCTGATGACCGCCAGCGCAGCGCGCCGTTCGGTGGGCACGGTGGCCGAGCGCATCGGCAGTGCACCGTCGGTCGAGCTGGCCGCCCGGCCGATCCGCTCGATCGTCAGGCTCGAAGATGGCAAGCCCGCCACCGCGCTCGACCCGAGCGGTTCACGCCGCACCTGGCTGATCGTCAAGGACCTGCACACCTGGGCGCAGCCGGAAGTGCTGTACCACGTGTACCTGTCGCCGCGCGGCGGTGGCATCGGCCCGCGTGTGTATGCCGGCAACATCCACTTCTTCGATGCCGAGTTCCACGATCACGGCAACAGCAACCTCGACGAAGCACTCGGTGAGAACTTCTACAGCTTCGACGTCACCGAGATCCTGCAGCGTATCGCCGCGAATGGTGGCGCGTCGAAGGCCCCGCTCGAGGTCGCGTTCGTTCCGGGCGGCCAGCCCACCCCGGGCGCCAAGCCGCTGGTGGGAACGATCCAGCTGATCTGGCAGTGATGCATCGCCGGCCGGCCTGCCCGGCCGGCTGAAGCGGATTGGATCGCCCCGGTCAGGCAGAACGCCTGACCGGGGCGATTTGCGGATGCACGGGCGATTACCGCAACGGTTGCTTGCGCGGCAGTGTCCTGCAGGCTCGACGGCCGCGTCTAGTTTTGCGGCGTGCATTGACCACCCGGTTGCGGGTGGTATCCACTGACGTGCGACACGTCCGCTCGCTCAACCGGATCGCCCACGGCCCGCGTGCTGCGCGCCGAGGATGAATCGTGAACGGCTCTAGCTATGGAGGCCCCGCAGGCCGAACACCTGGCGCACACGGTCCCGGTAAGCCGGGCCGCTTCCGAGCCGCGCTCCGCTTGCCAGGCGGAACAGGTACTGCCCGGATTCCAGCGTTTCGATATCGGCGACCGCATCGATGCGCACGATGCGCGAGCGGTGGATGCGGACGAACCGCTTCGGGTCGAGGCGAGACTCCATTGCGGACATCGTTTCGCGCAGCGTCAGTCGCTCGGGCCCGAGGTGCAGTTCGACGTAGTTCGAACGGGCCACCAGGCAATCAATTGCCTGCACGACCACCATGCGCATGCGATGCCCGACCGGGACTGGAATGCGCTCGGCGAAGCCGGCATCGGGCATGGGCTGATCGCGCCCACGCTCGGCGCGTGCGCGGTCGAGCGCAACGCGCAGCCGTTCGCGTGAATAGGGTTTGAGCAGGTAGTCGACGGCGCCGCGATCGAACGCGGCCACCGCATGACAGGCGTAGGCGGTGACCAGCACGACATGCGGTCGCCAGCACGCGGCCGCACCATCGAGCGCAGCGAAGCCGTCCAGACCCGGCATTTCGATGTCGAGAAACACGACATCCGGCTTGAGGCTGCCCAACGCATCGGCGGCAGCGGCGCCGTCGCTGCATTCGCCGAGGATGTGCACGCCGGGCTCGGCCCCGAGCATCCGACGCAGGCGCGCACGCGCCATCGGCTCGTCATCGACCACGAGCACACGCAGCGGTGCGGCGTTCACGAGGCCCCGCCCATCGCCAGCGGCAGCGACACCTGCACGCGCGTACCGCCGCCCGCGCACGGAACAATCTGCAGGCTCTGCGCGTCCGCATACAGGCACTGCAGTCGCGCGCGCGTGTTCTGCAGGCCCACGCCGAAGCCGGGCGCAGGCGCCTGCTCGGCCCCGTCGTCGCGCACCTCGAGCATCAACCGGTCGCCGTCGCGGGCGGCGCTGACCTCGACCGTTCCCGGCGTCTTGCGCAGCGCAACCGCGTGGGTCACCGCGTTCTCGACCAGCGGCTGCAGCATCAGGCGCGGCACCTGCGCATCCAGCACCGCGGCATCGACATGGCGGCGAAACTGCAAGCGCTCGCCGAGGCGCACCTGCTCGATCTCGATGTAGCACTCGACCACGCCGAGTTCGTCGCGAAGCGAGGTGAGCTGCTGGCGCGTGGACTCCAGGCTGTGCCGCAGAAGCGCGCCCAGATTCACGAGCATCTGGTCGGCCGCGTCGACATCGTGGTGAACCATTTCCGCGATCGAGTTCAACGCGTTGAACAGGAAGTGCGGGTTGAGCTGCGCGGCCAGCGCGTCCAGCCGCGCTTGGGTAAGCCTGGCCTGCAGCTCTTCGGCCTGCCGCTCGCGTTCGCGCGAGCGCAGGGCGTAGACGCGCGCATGCCCCACGCCGACGATCAGGCAGCCCATCAGCAGGTTGTTGAAGACGCTGGTCATCAACACGCCGCGCCACACGGGCGCCGCCGGATACCAGCCCACCCACGGGTCCAGCACCATGACCGCGACCGCGCGGTAGACGATCACGACCGCGACCGCCGAGAGCAGGCACGCGGTCGCGACGCCACGGCGCCCGCGTTCGATCGGTACCCGGGCCGTGCACCACAGCAGCCACAGCGTCGCCGGTACCCATAGCGCGGCGCTGACCATTTCCATGCGCAGCACGTCGCTCCACGCGGCCGGCTGCCCCATCGTCGAGCGCATGCTCAGCACCTGGGCCGTCCAGATCAGGCCATTCAGACCCCACCAGGCGACCACCGCGAGCAGCACTGGTGAGGTCAATCCGCGCATGTGCCGATCAAGCTAGACGCCCGGCCCGCGCGTCGCAACCGCGCCTGCGGCGTTCGTCCCTGGTTTCCCTGCATTCGTCCCGGCCATCGTTCCGACGCCGCGTGCGGGTGCAGCGTGGCGACTCCTCAACGGAGACGCCGCGATGAAACGGAACGCATTTTTGGGATCTGCCCTGGTGGCTGGCTGCCTCGCCTTTCCTCTCACCGCCGCTGCTGCGGACGAGGCGTGCCCCCCGCCGGTCAAGTTCGGCGAAGGCGTGGTATCGACCGACGCGTGGGAATGGCGCCTGAGCTTCGAGCCATCCGGCAGGCAGATGTACTGGTCGCGCACCCGCGGCTGGTGGTCCGCAACGTCCGGAATCATCGCGCGCGAGTTCTTCGCAGACGGGCTGCTGATCATCGACTACCCGGCGAAGACGCTGTCGTTCACGCGCACGCATGCGCTGGCGCCCGACGATAACAACGCGCTGCCCTACGAGCGTGCGTTCCGCATTCCGGTTTCGATCGGCGAACTGCAAACCGTCGGCAACCTCGACACCGGCGCCAATGTCGCATTCGTCCTGCCGAGCGCGCTGCATGCACAGGTCGGCACCGGTCGACTCGAGAATGCCGGCCCCGGTCAGCTCACCAACGGCAAAGTCCAGACTCAGCGGGCGACGGTGAAGGGGCCGTTCCGCATCGGCGATGTGCAGTTGTCGAACGTGGAGGTGCGCGTGTCAGCGCAATTTCCGGAACTGCTGGTCGGCGCGCATGCGCTGCAGGACGCGGTCGTGCTGATCGACCAGCGCTCGAAGCGTGTTGCGGTGTGCAACGGGGCGGCAGGCGCACGCTGATACCGACAGCGGTGCGTGGCGGCGAACCGGCGATCGGTGCAGGCGCGGGCTCGCCACTTCGTTAACGAAGTCTGCCCTCCGCTTTCGGCGTCAGTGACGGCGCCGGTCGACCGAGTGCGTGTCCTCGTCGCGGAAGCAGTACAGCACCCATGCGGCCGCGAAGATGATCAGCGACGGGTAGAACAGCACATTGCCGCCTTCCAGATACCAGCCCCAGGGATCGACCACCGATCGCCACACGCCGAGCAGCGTCACCCCGGTGATCAGCAGCAACAGCGGATAGGCGAAGCGGCGCAGCCAGCCCAGCACGACAGCAAGCCCGAGCGCTATCTGCAACGCGCCGAACACCTTGAGCAGTGCCGCCGACGAGAAGAGGTCGAGGTAGAAGTGCCGCGACACTTCCAGCCCGTGCTCGACATTGACGATCTTGTCGAGCCCCCAGAACACCATCAAAAGCCCGAGCGATATACGAAGCACGAGAAGCGACGCTGCTTTCATCAAAAACCTCCGCGAGGGGCTGCGAGCCGGGTAACGGCGAACGCGTGTTCGCGAAAGTGTGCGCCACGCGGTGCGGGGACCGCGTAACGATGCATCGCCTTCTGCGCTTGGGCAAAGCCAGGGCCCGACTACGCATTCCGCCCGACGCCCGAGGGCCACCGCAGCGCGCCGCGCATAATGCCGGGCACCGCGCCAATCGTTGTCACGCACCGGCGCCCGTGAACCTGAAGCAGGAGACAGCCATCGTGCGGATCACTTTTCTGGCCCTGTTCGCCCTGATCCTGTTCGCACCGCTCGCTGCGCGTGGCGAATCGTTCGAATCCCATGCGCGTGGGTTCGAGGCAAGTCTCGAACAACTGCGCAACGAGCACCGGCTGCCGGGACTGTCGGCCGCGATCGTCAAGGATCGCGAACTTGTGTGGAAACGCGCCTACGGGGTCGCGAACGACGAGGTTCCGGTCACGACCGATACGCCGTTCTGGATCGCATCGGTGACCAAGCCGTTCATGGGACTGCTGTTCCTGCGCCTTGCCGAGGACGGCGTGATCGACCTGCAGGACCGCATCAACGAGGTCGAGGGCTGGGACGGGTTCTGCGGGTGGCTCACCCAATCCCCGCTGCCATTTGGGCGTGACCTGCGCTGCGATGCGCCGATCACGATTGACCAGATCCTGCATCACACGGTCAATGGCGAGCCGGGCACGCGGTTTCTGTACAACCCCTTCATGTATTCGCGGCTGTCGCGCTATATCGCGCACAAGTACGGACAGCCGGTGGAAGCGATCGATCGGGGCCACAACCAGATGGCGCGCCTGCTCGATACCCATGTGCTGGAGCCGGCTGGTATGCGACGCACGATGGCAAGTCAGTGGGACCGGGCGAAGATGGATGTGTTCTTCGATATGGCCCAGGGCTATGGCGTCGGTGAGGATGGGGACCTGATCGCGCGCCGCCGGCCCGGGCGGCATCTCGCCGGCGGCGCGGGCGTGGTATCCACCGTCGAGGACCTTGCGCGCTTCGACATCGCGCTGGACAGCGGTGAACTCGGCAGCCCTGCGTTGAGGGCGAAGCTGTTCACCCCTGCGAAAGCCGAGGACGGCTCCGCGCTGCCGTACGCGTACGGCTGGTACGTGCAGGACTACCGGGGCGAAAAGCTCGTCTGGCATGCCGGCTGGGACGAGGAAGCCGGCTTTTCGGCGCTGTACCTCAAGGTGCCCGCGCGCGGGCTCACGCTGATCCTGCTCGCGAACGGCGAAGGCCTGCACTGGGGCAATCCGCTCGATGCGGCAGCGGTCGAACGCTCGCCGTTCGCGCAGGCGTTTCTGGAGCGGTTCGTGTTCGACAGGCACCCGGGCGCCGACTGAAGCGCATGTGGGTTCGGTCGCGTCTGGCGCGCCTCTGCACGAGCCGAAGGCACGCGAAGCCGGGCTGCTTATGCTTCAGCCAGGCCCGGTCTCCCGACCCTCTGTACGAAGAACCAAATCCGACCCCGTTAGTCGTGCGGGGTCTCTACGAAGAACCGAACGCGTTAGTCGACCCGTTACTCGTCGCGTGGCAGCTCGACGGTAAACGTCGTACCCCGCACCTCGTCGGATTCCACGCTCACCCGGCCGCCGTGGCCTTCGGCGATCTCGCGCGCGATGAACAGCCCAAGGCCCAGGCTGGTCTTCGGCCGGGTATCGGACGTGTCATCGTCGGCCAACTGCACGAGCGGCTTGAAGATCGCCTTCAGCGCGGCCTCGGGGATCGCCGTGCCCTGGTTGGTGATGCGGATACGATTACATCCGGGCGTCGCCGTGGCCTTGACCGTCACCGGGCGCGACCTCGCGCCGTGCTGCGCGGCGTTGACGAGCAGGTTCACGAACAACTGGTGCAGCCGCGTCGCGTCGTAGTGGCCGGCAGGCCCGCCGGTGACCTCCAGTTCGTAGCACGTCTGCGGATAGGTCGCCGCCGCATCGGCAATGGCGGCATCCAGCGCCTCGGCCAGATCACACCGGCCCTGCGTGATCGACAAGCCTTTGCCGAGCTGCGTGCGCGTGTAGCCGAGCAGATCATCGACCATGCCCTTCATCACCCGTGAGCTGCGCTGCACGGTCTTCGCCAGTTGCGCGAGCTGCTGCGCGGACAGGCCTTCCCGCGCCAGCATCTCGCCGGTCAGCGCCATGTTGGCCAGTGGAGAGCGCAGGTCATGGCCGAGCACCGCAAGAAACAGCTGGCGCGCGTGCGTGCTGGCGTCGCCGTACGCGACGATCGATTCGGCGAGCGCCTGGTCGATCGATTCGTTGAAGCGGACGACTTCACGCACGGTGCTCTCCGACATGTCATCCACGCCAGGCAGCCACAGGCGCAGCACCGTCGACCGCAGCGCCCGGAATTCGGCGCTCACTTGGATCAGTGAAAACTCATGGCTTTGGCGCAGCGATCCATGGATCGACGCCGCGCTGCGGGCAGCGCTCGCTTCGCCGAGCCCCTGCGACTTGCGGGTCTGCTGCTCGTCGCTCTGCGCGGTTTCGATGTCGACTGCAATGCCGAGCAGCATTTGTTTTGCGTGGTCGCGCAGCACCAGGTCCGACAAGTCCGAGCCGACCGGCGCATTACGGCGTGCGAAGCCATCCCATTCCGAGAGGATCAGCTCGATCTCCGTGCGGATGAAAACAGACAGTCTCATGGGTGGTGTTTAACCCGTGCGTTGGCTGGGGGCCGCCGATCGCTCGCCACGCCTGGCATGCGTGATCCGCTACGGCGGTGTTCTGCCCGCCCGGATGGCCGCGAGTGGAAGCCGGCCTGCGTCCATGCGATGCGCACTACGGATGGGCGCGCAATGGCTCGACGCGGGATCGTGGGCGCGGTCGATGGACGACTCTAGCAGCTCATGGGAATCGGCCATGCAGCGAAGGCGGCGAACGCGCGGACGAGACCCGGCGTGCTCAAGCCCGTTCGCCTGGCTGAGGCAGACGGCTCAGCCTGGGCCTACGCCCCGCCGCCCTGCACGTTGAAAACCGCCGTGCCGTCCGTCATATCGCGCCATACCGGCGCGCGATCGCCACGCCGACGACCAGCGCGATTCCGGCAATCACCATCCAGCCATTGCGATGCCGCCACGGAATCGGGTCACCGCCGAGCATCGCCTCGCCCGAGCGGCGTTCGATCAGCCAGCCGTGCCTGCACACCGGGCACACCAGCTGGTACTGCCGCTCGGTGACGCACACCGGCAGGTAGAACAGCGATCCCCACTCGTAACGAAGCCGCAGCTCGAACTCGCGCGGCTCGCCGCACGTATCGCATGCATGGGTCTCGGTCACGTCGAACGTCAGCACCCTGCCGGCGCTGCCGATGGGAATCAGGAGCATGGGAGGGTCACCGGCCGTGGCGGAAACATGCGGTCGCCCTCAATCCCAGCTCAGCCTTTCGCTGCCGTCTTTTTATTGGCTTGCGCATCTGCATCTGCGGCGGTGCTGCCGCCCAGGTGCCGGGCGAGGAAATCGAGCAACCGGGTCAGATAGCCACGCCGGTTTTCGTCGGCGTAGAAGCCATGCCCTTCGCTTGCGACGTAGAAAGTCTCGACCGGTTTGCCCGCGGCCCGCAGTGCCCGCTCCATCTTCTTGCTGTGCGCAATCGGCGCAACGCGGTCTTCGCCGCCGGCTACGAGCAGCACGGGCGCGGTGATCCGCTCGGCGATGTGGATGGGTGAGCGCGCCTTGAGGGAGCTGCGCTCGCCGAGCCAGTCATCCGCCCACGTGCGCATCCAGCGCGCCGTACGCGAATCTTCCCGATGCATCGCCTCGAGGTCGTAGACGCCTACGTAGCCGACTGCGCAACGGTACAGCTCGGGCTCGCGTGCAGCGCCCATCAACGCTGCATATCCTCCGTAGCTCGCCCCGACGATGCAGATGCGCGAGGCATCGGCGATGCCCTGCTCGATGGCCCAGCGGGTGGCGTCCGTGAGGTCGTCCTGCATCTTGCCGCCCCACTCACGCGCGCCCGCCTGCTTGAACGCCGAGCCGTAATTGCCCGAGCCCCGGTAGTTGATTCGAAGCACCGCGTATCCGGCTTCGCTCAGCAGATGGGCGTCGTCGTCGAATGCGAACTCGTCGAAGATGCCGAACGGTCCGCCGTGCGGCAAAACCACCATGGGCCACGGTCCGGCCGGGCCTGCGCCTCTGGGCGGGGTGAGGTATCCGTGCAGTGACAGCCCGTCGCGGGCTTTGAGCGTCACGGCGCGCGCGGCCGACAGCTGCGTCGGGTTGAACCACTCACGGGCGACGTACACGCCCTTGGCCGTCATCGCGTGCGTGTCGAACAGATAGGTGTCGCCGGGCGTGCGGTCGTTCCACACCTGGGCCAGCGCGTACCGGCCGTCGCGCGTATAGGACGTGATCGTCACCGCGGCATCCGGGAACGCCTTGCCCAGCGCGCGGTAGACGCGCGCGGTCTCGGTGGTCTCGTCGAACAGGCGCGTCCGGACACCCTCGCCCATGTACTGCAGGCCGATCAGTGCACGGCCATCACGGTCGTGGACGGTGTCGTACGGATCCACGGTGGGGTTGCGCTGCACCTGGGTTCGGGTGCCGGTCCGGGTGTTCCAGGCCACTGTCGCATCCGGGCCGTCGGCTTGCGCCACTTGCAGGTAGGCGGTGACCCCATCCGCGGCGAACCCCAGTGCGGATTCGTAGTGCCCACTCTGCGCCTCATCGTTGATGAGGCGCCATTCGCTTGCGTCGTTGTCGCGATAGAACAGCTTGCGCGCGTTGTCGTCACGCGCGCCTTCGGCAAAACGGACCTGGCCGGCGACGTCGGTGATGAACGTCGCACGCCGCACGGGCGCGGTTGCCACCGTGGACCGCCTGCCGGTGTACACGTCGAGCTTCTCTACGCGGGTCTTCGGGTCGACTCCCATGTCCCACGCGGCAATCAGCACGTGTGCGGGGTCATGCGGCAAGGTATCGATCAGCGAGGCCATCTCCCACGGCCCGGTATCGCCATACGTCTGGACCAGCCCGGGCTCGGTTTTCGGGCCGACGAGCGTCTTGACCCGGCTGCCATCGACGCCGAGCGCGTACAGGGTGCCGGTCGGATACGGCTGGTCGCGGCTGCCCAAGCGCTCCGCGGTGGACAGCACCACCCGGTCGCCCTTGGCCCACCAGAAGCGGTCGACCAGCGAGTGCTTCGGGCCGGTCGCGCCACCGACCACCTTGTGATCGGCGCGCCGGACAATCACCAGTCCGCCCCGGTCCTCGAGCTGCACCGTTGCGGCGTAATACAGCCCGTCGGGCGAGATCTTGATGCGCCCATAGCCGTCGCGTCGCAGATAATTTTCGAGGTTCACCTGCGGCGCAGCCGATGCCGACACCGGCACCTGCAACAGCCCAGCCATCCCCAGACACACGCCCAGTACCGCTGCCCACTTCCTGTTCATCCGCGCTCCCCTGCGCTTCCAAGCGGCGGTAGTGTAGTGGCCGCACGACGCGAGCCGCGACCACCCGCTTGATGCAGGCCGGGCAGGCCCAGGTCCGAGCCAAGCGGCACGCGCTGACGGGCGCTCCGTGGTCAGGCATTGTGGCCCTGCCCAATGCCGTCCTTACCGGCTGCCGCAATGCGGCGACCGGATCCCTTGCCCATCACCAGGAGCGACCATGTCCATCCGCAAACCTCTTGTGCGCAGACTTCTCGCGACCGCCGTCCTATGCGGCGCGATGTTCTCCATCCAGGCGGCCGAGGTCGCGCTGGCGCGGCTGGACTGCGGCGGTCAGCCCGAGCCGGTCAGCGTGGCGTCGTTCTCCGACACGATGGAGCACCCCGAGCTCAAGTTGCCGCTGACCTACAGCTGCTACCTGATCCGCAACGGCGATCGTTACCTGCTGTGGGACGCCGGCAATGCGGTCGACGGCACGCCGCGCGCGCCGAAGGTGTCGCTCGTGGACCAGCTTGCACGCATCAAGGTGCGGCCCGAGGACGTCGACTTCGTCGGCGTCAGCCACCACCACCTCGACCACACCGGCCAGCTCGCCTCGTTTCCGAAGTCCACGCTGCTGATCGGCCAAGGCGACTGGGACATGATGCGCGCGTCCACACCACCGGCCGGCATGGATGCGAAGGACTTCGCGACGCGCCGTGCCCCGTTCGCACCGTGGACGGCGGGCGGCGGCAAAGTCGAACCGCTCATCCGCGACCGGCATGACGTGTTCGGCGACGGCAGCGTGCTGATGATCAACCTGCCCGGCCATACGCCGGGGCACCACGGATTGCTGGTCAAGCTCGAGAAGAAAGGCCACGTGCTGCTGACCGGCGACGTGACGCATTTCCACGAGAACTACCGCAGCGATGGCATTCCCACCTGGAACGCGAACCGTGCGGACTCGCTCGCCTCGCTCGACCGCTTCAAGAAAATCGCCGACAACCTCGATGCGACCGTAATCATCCAGCACGACCCACGCGACGTGGAGAAGCTTCCGGTGTTTCCGGAGTTCGCGAAGTAAGCGGTTGCGCGTGCCCGTTGCGACATCAGCGGCCGCAAGGCCGCTGGTTCGCGGACGTGAGGCGACCGGGCCCGACCTGTATCGCGGTCAAGACGATCGCCTTCGCCACCGCTCGCTCAGTGCCGGCGCCGCGCGCGCGGCGAGGCCTGCAACAGCCGCGCCACTGCGTATCCGGCTTTTGCGCCTGCGATAGCGCCTGCAGCCGCGCAGGCGGCAGCCGCGATAGGCCCGACGACGACCCAGAGCGATGCGCCGAGTAGCGCGCCCATGGCGGACCCCGTGGCCGTTGCGGCCTGGTGATTCTGTTCGATGTGCTTGATGGTCATGCCTGTGATCCTTTGCCGTCCCCGGTGATGCGGCGGCAGCTTTCACGCTAGACCCGCGCCTCTGCGGAGCTTGTGAAATCCCGCGCGCAGTTCAGGCATCGGTCACGCTGAATGCGGCGGTCGCCTCGCAGTAAACGCGGCCTCGGATTCGAAGGCGCCTGTGTTCTTTGAAAGCGCGTATCCGTACCAGTGCGTGGCGAGCGCTACGCCGCGTGTTCGGGCGGCTTCGGGACGCCCGTTGTTGCCGCTGGCGGGCTGCGGTCGTCCGGGCCTTTGGCGGTCGACTTTAAGCCGCGGTCATCGGAACCGAGCAGCCGCCCAACGAGCGGGGTCCTCGGCTCGGCCCACCTGGTTACCGATCGCAGCACCGCGTCGCGATCGCGCCCATGCGCAGCGCCATGCCCTTGCCGGGCGATCGCATCCAGCAAATCGCCACTGAGTGCGCTGAGGTCCAGGCATGCCTCGCCGACCTCGTAATGCGGCGCATCGCCCGCGCCCACCCATGGGCGACGCATGTTGCTGCCGACCAGCCTCAGCACGCCATCGCGACCTTCGTACACCTGCGCAGTCAGCGTCGACCCCTGTTGCAGCGCCATCCCCACGGCGTTCTGATCGACGCAGCACGGCTGCGGCCCACCCGGTTGCGCTTCGACCGACGCGCCGCGCGCCGCCAACTGCAGCGCAACTTCGAGGTTGGCCCAGTCCTCTCCGCGGACGACGGCATAGCCCTGATCGCCGAGGTCCATAGCGACGCGAGGGTCGAGCCGGTCGAGATCGAAGTTGTATTCGCCCAGCGGCACCAATTCACCGCCTACCCGGCTGACGAGTGGCGCTTTGAAGACGGTTGGCACGACGAGAAGGGCGGTGTCTGCGCGAAGGAAAACGAGGAATTGCATGCGGCCACCTGAAAACTCGGCGGGCTGCGTAGGTCGCGGGCACTGCAAATGCGGCGGGATGCTACGTACAAGGAGCCTCAGGGGAACCGCCGCCTGACGCTGAGCCTCCATCCGGAGGTAAATGACGCGCCGTGCACATCGCGCGGACAACCCAACCTACGCGCAAACGAACGCGGCACCGGCACTTCCCGACCAGCGGTAGCGAGCGCAAGTGGTGAGACGCGCCTGACCATTACGCGTCACAGACGCCATGACAAGCCCGTTGTCGGGCTTGGCTCGAGGCCGATGCAAACCGACCTGATCGACGAGAGCCCCACGGCCGCGGTGCGCAGCAACTGCTGGCCCCTAAGGCGTACCGGCCGCGCCCTACATCGCTCCGGAAAGTTCGATCGACCTGATGCTGGCCCAGTCGAGGCCGAAGCGAGCCAGGTATTTCCTCAGGCGATCCGCATCGTTCGTGCTCGCACGCTGCGTCCGCGACGCTGCAAACAGTTCGCGTCCTGCGGCCGACAGCGACCTCGAGCGCCGACACACGGCGACTACCGCTTCCAACTGGACCCGATCGAACGGATCAAGCGCATCGGGATGCTGCAACAGCCCATCCAGCGGTGAGGCCGGCAGACCGGTGCGCCACTGCCGGCGCAGGCGCCCGATTTCCTCGTCGACCACGTCGAGCTGGATGCGGCCGGCCGTGGCCAGGGTCGCCATGCGCATGACGGATGCACCGAGGTCGCGGAAGTTGCCCGCCCACCTTGCCTCCGGGGACATCGCGAACGCGAGGTAACGGGCGCGCGCCTCCTTGTTGAACGTGACACGCTGGCGCTGGTCGCGTGACCAGCGCTCGAGCTCGAACTCCAGGTTGGGCTCGATGTCCTCCATGCGCTCAGCGAGGCCAGGCAAGCGATAGGTCCACAGGTTGAGTCGGGCGAGCAGGTCCTCACGGAAGCGCCCCTCGACCACGGCGTCCTGTAGATCACGATTGGTGCCTGCAATCAGCTGGAAGTCGCTCTCCACCTCGCGATCGCCGCCTGCAGGAAAGAAGCGCTTTTCCTCGAGCGCGCGCAGCAGCATGGCCTGCTCGTCGAGCCCGAGCTCGCCGATCTCGTCCAGAAACAACAGCCCTTGATGCGCCGACCGCAGCAGTCCGGCGCGGTCGCTCACGGCGCCGGTGTAGGCGCCCTTGACGTGCCCGAACAGGGTGCTCATCGCGCCATCGCCGCGAAGGGTCGCGCAGTTCACTTCGACGAAGCGCCCCGGCAGCTGGTGCTTGGTCTTCTTGAGGTCGAACACCCGCTTCGCGAGCTGGCTCTTGCCGGCACCGGTGGGCCCCATGAACAGCATCGGCGCCTTCGAGCGGGTCGCCACGGTCTCGATCTGCTCGATCATGCGGTTGAACGCCGGGTTCCGCGTCGCGATGCCGCTCTTGAGCAGCGCGCGGTCTTCCAGTTGCTGCTGCGCGAACCGCTGCGCGATCGCGTCGTAGCGCGATAGATCGAGGTCGATGACGCTGTAGGTGCCGGCGTCGCCGCCGCCCTGCTTGCGCGGCGGCGAGGTCTGCAGCAGCCGCCCGGGGAAGTGGCGGCTTTCGGTGAGCAGGAACCAGCAGATCTGCACCACATGCGTGCCGGTCGTGATGTGGACGTAGTAGTCCTCGTCCTCCGGCTGGAAGTCGTATGCGCGCAGGAAGTCGTGCAGCGTCGCGTAGACCGCTTCGAAATCCCAGGCATCGGCGAGGTGCATGTCGTGGCGGCGGACGACGGTCTGCGGCGAGGCCTGCGCGATGTCCTGCGCGACGCAGTCGGCGAGCGCGTTGTAGCGGCGCTCGTCGACCACGAGCTCGAAGCGGTCGACGAGGAAGTCCTCATACATCGCTATTGCGACGGTCGGGCGCCATTTCTCCCACCGCCCCGGGCCGGTGCCGGCGTCGAGCTGGGTACCGAGCATGCCGATGATGACCTGCCGCTTCGCCATGTATACGAGCCGATAAACTTCGATACATAAGTATATGCGTCGTGGACGCCGAGTCGGGGCAGCATACGCAGGGCAAGACGCTAACCCTTTGTAAATAAAGTTCTTTGTCGAACTGGCCCGAAGTTGGCACGGCGATTGCTGTGTCTACAGCAAGACGCAGGCTGTTCCTGCAGGAGCCCGACGATGGCCAACACCAATCTCTTCGAATCGATCCGTGGCGCGCTGCTGCCGTCGACCGACGCCGTTAACGGTGAAGGAGCGCCCGCCTACCGGCGCACGCCCGAGGGCGCCCTGGCGCTGTACGCCGCGACCGGGTGCCTCAACGGTACGTTCTACGCGACCGACGAGACCCAACTTGCGACGGTGCTGATGCTGGCCTCGCAGGTGTCACCGGCCTTCGTCGCACGTGCCGCGGTCTATGCCCGCGAGGTCGCGCACATGAAGGACATGCCGGCGCTGTTGCTCGCGACGCTGAGCCTGCGTGATCCCGACCTGTTCGCCGCGGCGTTCCCGCGCGTGGTGACCAACGGACGGATGCTGCGCAACGTCGTGCAGATCCTTCGAAGCGGACGGGTCGGGCGCAAGTCGCTCGGCTCCCGGCCCAAGCGCCTGGTGCAGGAGTGGATCGCGAACGCGTCCACCGATGCGCTGGTCGCCGCGGCGGTCGGTCAGCGGCCCTCGCTCGCGGACGTGATCCGGATGGTGCACCCGAAGCCGGCCGACGCCGAGCGGGAGGCGCTCTATGCCTGGATCGTCGGTCGCCCGTACCGTGAGGAAGCGCTGCCGGCGACCGTGCAGGCGTATGAGGCCTTCAAGCGCGAGCCGACGGGGCCGCTGCCCGAGCTGCCGTTCCAGTACTACACGTCGCTGCCGTTGACGCGTGAGCACTGGACGACGCTGGCCCGGCGCGCTTCCTGGCAGACGTTGCGCATGAACCTCAACACGTTCGCGCGCAATGGCGTCTTCGAGGATGCGTCGGTGGCGGCGGAGGTCGCGACGCGGTTGCGCGACCCGGCTGCGATCGCACGGGCCCGCGTGTTTCCGTACCAGCTGCTGATGGCGTACCGGGCCGCGGCGTCGCTGCCGCCGGCGATCACCGAGGCGCTGCAGGACGCGATGGAAGTCGCGACCCGACAGGTCGCGCGCATCGCCGGCAACGTGACAGTGGCAGTCGACGTGTCGGGCTCGATGGCGTCCCCGGTCACGGGCTACCGCCGCGGTTCGACCACGGCAGCCCGCTGCGTCGACGTGGCCGCGCTGGTGGCGGCCTCGTTGCTGCGTACGAATCCGAATGCCCGCGTACTGCCGTTCGACACCGAGGTGCGCGATATCCGGCTGAACCCGCGGGACAGCGTGGTGACGCAGGCGGGGCAACTGGCCGCGCTGTGCGGCGGCGGTACGTCCGTCAGCGCGCCCCTCGCCCGGCTCAACAAGGACAAGGCAAAAGTCGATCTCGTGGTGCTGGTGTCCGACAACGAAAGCTGGCGTGACACCCGCGGTGGCGCGACGCAGACGATGCGCGAATGGTCCCGGCTGAAGGCGCGGTGCCCGGATGCGCGACTGGTCTGCATCGACCTGCAGCCGTACACCACCAGCCAGACGGTGGAGCGCGAGGACGTCCTGCACGTCGGTGGTTTCAGCGACGCGGTGTTCGAACTGCTCTCGGCCCACGTCGGGGGCGGGTCTGCGGAGCGCTGGACCCAGCGCATCGAGGCGATCGAACTGTAGGCGGGAGCGCCCGGCCGGCAATGGGGCCGGCCGGGCCGGTGACGAGAAATTTGCATCAAGGAGTTAGACACACGAGTTTCGGATACGGCCGGATGCCGGCCTGACTACATGGGTTTCGCCCGTTCGACTCGGGCAGTCAGGCCAATGTTTGCCATCCGTATCCAACCAATGT
Source organism: Lysobacter korlensis (assembly GCF_042434515.1). NCBI lineage: Bacteria > Pseudomonadati > Pseudomonadota > Gammaproteobacteria > Lysobacterales > Lysobacteraceae > Lysobacter > Lysobacter korlensis. The sequence continues at coordinate 586,528 of NZ_JBHLTG010000001.1, read as the reverse complement.
CGACGGCGCGTTCGAATGCCGGTGGAACTACAGCCTTCTAAGCTCCAGGTCGCGGGTTCGAATCCCGCCCGCCGAAAGGCGGTAGCTCAGCGGTAGAGCAGGATGTTCCATCCATTTCGTCGGACGCGTCGCCGACAGCTTCAAGAATGTCCGTCATGCGAATGCCTGTGGAATTCCATCGGTCGCGGGTTCGATTCCCGCCCGTCGAAAGGCGGTAGCTCAGCGGTTAGAGCAGTCGATTCCACTTCGATTTGTCGCGGCAGGACCAGTGCAAGCTCGCTGCGGCGTCACGCCGTAGCACCGTTTCGCGGTGAATGCCGGTGGAACTACATCGGTTCCCCTTAACAGGGTTGGGTTCGATTCCCACTGCCGTGCGGCTCTAGCCGACCGTGCAGAGAGTTCCACCACCTTCGTCACCGCACCTTTTTCAGCGGGCGTCCAGCGCCCGCCATCCAAGCTAGGAAGCATCATGAACACCATCAAGAACTACGACGTCATCCACGACAAGGGCTACGCGCCGATCAAGACCTGGACGCGCGGCGTTCCGCTCGAGGACGAGGCGCGCGAGCAGCTGCGCAACATCGCGAAGCTGCCCTTCATCCACAAGCACATCGCGGTCATGCCTGACGTGCACCTGGGCAAGGGCGCGACGGTGGGCTCGGTGGTGCCGACGATCGGCGCGATCATCCCGGCCGCGGTTGGCGTGGACATCGGCTGCGGCATGATCGCCGCGCGCACGACGCTGATGGCGGACGATCTGCCCGACAATCTTGCGGGCCTGCGCAGCGCGATCGAGCGTGCGGTGCCGCACGGGCGCACGGTCGGCCGTGGCAAGCGCGACAAGGGCGCGTGGGATACGCCGCCGAAGCAGGCGGTTGCCGGATGGTCGACGCTGTCGGAGGACTTCAGGCGCATCACGCAGCGTCATCCGCGCCTGAAGAACACCAACAACCTGCACCACCTCGGTACGCTGGGAACGGGCAATCACTTCGTCGAGGTCTGCCTCGATGAGGAGCAGCGCGTGTGGTTCATGCTGCACTCGGGTTCGCGTGGTGTTGGCAATGCGATCGGCACGCACTTCATCGAACTTGCGAAGCAGGACATGCGCCGGCACATGATCAACCTGCCCGACCAGGACCTTGCGTACCTGCCGGAGGGCACCGAGCACTACGACGATTACGTGTTCGCGGTGGACTGGGCGCAGCGTTATGCGCGTACGAACCGGCAGATCATGATGCAGCATGTCGTGGATGCGGCCCGCGGCGAGATCGACAAGCCGTTCGAGGCGCAGGCCGAGGCGGTGAACTGCCACCACAACTACGTCAGTCGTGAGCACCACTTCGGGCAGGACATTTTCGTGACCCGCAAGGGTGCGGTGAGTGCGAAGAAGGGTGAGCTCGGCATCATCCCGGGCAGCATGGGCGCGAAGAGCTTCATCGTGCGCGGGCTTGGCAACCCCGATAGCTTCCACAGCTGCAGCCACGGTGCCGGGCGCGTCATGAGCCGCACGCAGGCGCGCAAGCTGATCACGGTCGAGGAGCACGCGCAGGCGACCGCGCACGTGGAGTGCCGCAAGGACGCCGACGTGGTGGACGAGTCGCCACGGGCGTACAAGCCGATCGAGGCGGTCATGGCCGCGCAGAGCGACCTGGTGGAGATCGTCCACACGCTGCGGCAGGTGGTCTGCGTCAAGGGTTGATTCGCGCGCGGCCGGCGCCGGCCCGACAATGGAAAGGAAGACCCCGGGCGGCCCACCGCCCGGGCAGGGGATATCGATGGACATGCTCGAACTCGACGGCCGCGGTGGCGGCGGCCAACTGCTGCGCTCGGCACTTACGCTCGCGCTGTGCACCGGCACCGGCTTCACGATGCGCGGCATCCGCGCCGCACGGCCGCGCCCGGGACTGATGCGCCAGCACCTGACTGCGGTGCAGGCGGCATGCGCGATCAGCGGCAGCGAGGCGACCGGCGCGACGCTGGGCTCGACCGATCTCACATTCGTACCCGGCGCAGTGGTGCCGGGTGATTACACGTTCGCACTCGGCACCGCCGGCTCGACGATGCTCGTCTTGCAGACGCTGCTGCCCGCATTCTGGCGGGCAGGCGCCTCCTCGCGCGTGCGTCTGGAAGGCGGCACCCACAATCCGATGGCACCGAGTGCCGACTTCATCCAGCACGCGTATCTGCCCGCGCTGCGGCGGATCGGCGTCTGCGCCGATGTCGCGCTCGAGTCGCATGGCTTCTACCCGGCCGGTGGCGGCGCGGTCGTCGCAACGATCGAGCCGTGCCCGGGCCTGCAGGTCGCCGCGTTCGGCGAGCGCGGACCGTTGGTGTCGGTCGAAGCCACCGCGCTGCTGTCGGCGCTGGCGGCCAGCATCGGGCGGCGCGAACTTGCGGTGCTCGGCAAACGCCTCGGCCTGGCCGAGGACCGGCTGCACCTGCACAGCGTGCGGCCGGCAGTCGGGCCCGGCAACGCGGTGATGGTGCGGGTCGAACACGCCGGTCACGTCGAGCTCTTCACCGGCTACGGCGAGCGTGGCCTGCCGGCGGAAAAAGTGGCCGAGCGGCTCGCCGCGCAGGTGCGTCATTACCTGGACTCGCAGGCCTGCGTGGCCGAGCACCTGGCCGACCAGTTGCTGCTGCCAATGGCGCTCGCAGGCGGCGGCAAGTTCACCACCTGCGTGGCGAGCGATCACCTGCTGAGCAACGCCGCGCTGATCGAGAAGTTCGTGGCGGTCGAGATCGATTGCGAACCGGACGGGCCGGATCGCTGGCGGGTGCGCGTCGCGGCTTGAGCGCTCTACGCGGCGACGGAACTGCGATCGCGTCCGTCGCGCTTGGCGTCATAGAGCGCTGCATCGGCGCGCGCCAGCAGCGCATCCACGGTTTCGCCCGGCATGTGCTGGGCGACGCCGGCCGAGAACGTCACGCTTCGCGACTCCAGGCACCCGCCGCGAATGCTGGTGCGGATACGCTCGATGACGTGCAGCATGCCGCGCGTGCCGCCGGGAAGGATCAACAGGAATTCCTCACCACCCCAGCGGCCGACCAGATCGGTCGTGCGCAGCTGCCCGGATGCGAGCGCTGCGAACTGCCTCAGCACGCCATCGCCCGCTGCATGGCCAAGCTCGTCGTTGATCGCCTTGAAATAGTCGATATCGAGGATCGCGATCGAGAACGTCATCTGCTGCCGTGACGACATCGCCACGCTGCGCTCGAGCAGCATCTTGATCGAGCGGCGGTTCGCGATGCCGGTCAGCTCATCGCTGGTGGCCAGCCGCTCGACGTCGGACAGCGCCTTCGCAAGCGCCTCGCGCTGGTCCCTGAGCTTCTGGCGAAGCGCCGAAAGCCTTGCAGCGATCACCGCCAGCGCGGGCAGCACGATGATCAGCATCAGGATGTTGTTCAGATCCACGCGCTCGGGCGCCACCTCGCCCTGCGCGGGCACCCACTCCGGGAACATCCATCGCGCCGCGACTGCGGCCACCAGGCTCGACACCGCAAAGACCGTCACGAACGCGATCTGGCGCCAGCGCAGGGTGAATGCGCCGAACGCGAAGATCACCATGATCGGAAACAGCGCGGACGTGCGCATGGGCCCGCAGATCAGGTAGCCCCAGTTGACCGCGATCACGCCCATGGACAGCTGCCACACGGTCAGCGACGGGTCTTGCAGGCGCTCTGTCCAGCCGCTGCGCAGGGCGACATAGCTCGTCACGATCACAGCCGCCACGAATCCCAGCCACAGGTTCAGGGCGCCCGTGCTCATCCACCCCTGGCCGACGCCGGTGATCAGCAACGTGGCGGCGCCCACGTAGACGAAGCTCGCGATCAGCCACTGGATCAGGCGCAGGCGGCGCCGAGGATCGCGGCTTGCGAGGATCTCCACAGTACGTAGCCAGAAACGGGGCAACGGAACTCCACCACTCTGCAGGCGTCGAGCCGACGCACTCAGCAATTAACGGCGCGGCCTAGGGCGCCTGAACTGCCGATGGGGACCCCCGTCACGCACCCGCGCCGCGCCCGTGCTGAAAGGAGGGGCCGGTCGCAGATTGGCCCGGGACGCGCCCCACGCGGGTCGCGGCAAGAAGCACAGCCCGTGCCCGATGTCGCAGCCGGGCATTGACCAGCCGCACGCGGCGCCTGGCCGCGCTGTGACAAACCGGCTGCTGACGCTAATCATGGTTCAGACACGACTGCCGGCAACCGGAATGCACCCAGATGTGACCATCGCTTCGGCAGACGCCGCCGCCGAATTCTCGGCATTGCTCCACGAGCACCGCAAGATCGTCTTCAAGGTGGCGGCAAGTTACGCCTGGACTGAAGCCGATCGCACCGATCTTGCGCAGGAGATCGCAACACAACTGTGGAGCGCGTTTCCCGGCTACGACCGCACCCGGCCGTTCACCACGTGGATGTACCGCGTCGCGCTTAACACCGGCATGGCGCATGCCCGGGCGGAGTCGGCAAAAGGCCGCTGTTTCGCAGTTGGCGACGCCGCGGAAATCGACAGCGCGGCCGCCACGACCGGCAGCGTCGAAGAAACCGAAGCGATGCTGCTGCTATCGCAGGTGATGTCCAGCCTTGATCGCGAAGACCGCGCACTGCTGCTTCTGCATCTCGAGGCGCGCAGCAGCAACGAGATCGCCGACATCCTCGGCATCAGCGTCACCAATGTCACCACGCGCATCAGCCGCATCCGCCAGCGCCTGTGCGCGCATGTTTCCTGACCAGGAGCCGCCTACATGAATACATCCATCGACCTCGACCGCCTCCACGCCGCATGGCAGGTCCTCGACCGCCGGGTCGAGCGGCAGAACGATCTGCTGCTGCAACAGGCCCGCAGGGGCGCTTTCGAGTCGCTTCGGCGCCGGTTGCGCCCGCTCGCATGGGGACAGGTGTCCCAGATGCTGATCGGCATCGGCCTGATCCTGATGGCAGTGCCGGTGTGGACGACCTATCGCGATCCGACGCATCTTTTCGTCTCCGCGCTCGTCCTGCACGCGTATGGCGTAGCGACGATCCTGCTCGGTGGAGTGACGCTGGGTGCGCTGTCGCGCCTGCACTACGAGGCGCCCGTGGTCGCGCTGCAGCAGCGCATGGTGCGTCTGCAGAAGCTTTACGTCACCGGCAGCACGGCGCTGGGGCTTGCCTGGTGGCTGCTGTGGATCCCGTTCGCGGCGGTCGCCTTCGCGTGGGTCGGCGTGGACTTTCTCGCGCGCGTTGCGCCCGCCCTGCCCTGGATGATCGGTGGCGGCATCGCCGGATTGGCGGCCACGTGGCTGTTCGATCGCTGGGCACGCAACCGGCCGGAGCTTTACGCACGGCTGCGCCGTGGCATGGCCGGGCGCAGCCTGGTGGCGGCCGATTCCGAGCTTCGCCGCTTGCAGGCACTTGAGAGCGGCAGCGCCACGGACGCTAGCGAAACCGCATAGCCGAAATGACTGACTGACCGGGGCGAAGTGCGGCCGCACGTGGCCGTGGTCGGCCAGCGATGGGTGATCAGCCACAACCGGTTTGCCACACACTCGACCGGCATCCGGTCGCATGCGATTGCTGCTCGCGTCGATGCAGCCGCGATGTCAGTGAAGGTCCTTCCAGACAGGACCTTCGCCGGAGCGCCAGAACACGCCCTGCGCCCGCGCATAGACCGATTTCTGCGGCACCAGACCGAACATGCGGCTGTCGAGGCTGTTGCCGCGGTGGTCCCCCACGACATAGACGTAGCCGGGGGGCACGACGAGTTCGACATCGGGCCCGCCGCCCGACAGCAGTTTGATCGGCACTTGCTGGCGGCCGATCTGCTCCACAAGGCCGCTGCCGTCCAGCGCAGCAGGCTTGCCGTTGCGCATCAGATGCCCATCCCGGATCACGACATGGTCGCCCGCAACGCCGACGACCCGCTTGATCAGGCGCGTGCCGTCGGCGGGAGAAGGCAGCAGCACGACATCGCCCGGCCGCGGCGTATCGCGCTCGATCAGAACGAGCTCCGTGTAAGGCACTCGCAGCCCGTACGCCGACATGTCGACGACGACCCGGTCACCCGGCACCAGCGTGCCCTCCATCGAGCCCGTAGGCACGACGTAGTGGTTGGCGAACGAGGACCGCGTGACAAACATCAGACCGACCATCGCCAGCAGCGACATGAGTTCGCGAAACCTAGCGGACCGGCGCGCTGCTTCATCCTGGGTAGGCATGTGAGTCCTTGCAGTGGGTGGCTCCGCTGTTGACCGGATGGCGGCCATGGAGTTCCCGGTAGACCCACCCAACTGATGGCACGGTCACGATGGCAGCGGCGCCGATCAAGCCTGCCATGTCCGCGTTTTTTGCCAGCGGCTGCCGATGCTTACTTGCTATTCGCTTGCGCCCCGATGCAGTCACCAACAGCGCGCCCCGGTGCCTGTGGGAAACTGGAGCTGATCGCCGCCATGAAAAAACCGAGCGTCCCAATCATGAGCGCCATTGCCAGCCCATCCGAGCACACGCCGCGCGCCCGGGGCCGTATCGGATTTATCGCCTTTGCGGCTGCCGTGGTTGCCGCGAATGCCTTCCTGGTTCGCAACTACGCGCATTTCTCGGCGGGCCCCGCCCCCGAGTGGCCGGTCATGATCGACCTGCTGCTGTTCGTGCCGCTCGTATTCCTCGCGCTCAACTGGAGGCAGGGCAAGGCCGCTGTCGTCAGGACGCTCGCACTGGTGAGCCTGGGCGCGCTGGCTGGCAGCCTGATCCTTCCGGCCGAGAGCAAGCACGCGTGGCTGATCGTGGAGGATCTTCGATACGTCGCACTGGGCGTCGTTGTGGTGTTCCAGCTCGGCCTGATAACCCTGGTGCTCACCCGCGTCGCCCGCGAACACCACAGCCAGAATCTTGAACTGTCGCTCGACCGGGCCATCGACGAGCGGTTTGGAAACAGCGCTTTCGCAAGGCTGCTGCGGCTCGAGAGCCGGGTCTGGTTGTATGGGCTTTTAAGGCGGCCGATCCGGCACGCGTTCCCCGGCATTCGCCACTTCCATGTCGGCAAGCAGGGCATGAATGCGAGCAATCAGATGGGGTTTCTCATCCTCATCGGCGCCGAGATTCCGATCGCGCATTTTTTCATCTACCTGTTCAATCCGACCGTTGCTGCGGTCGCCACGGGGCTGTCCGTGTACGGATTGCTCTTCATGCTGGCCGAGTACCGCGCCACGCTCTACCGCCCGCTCAGCGTGACCGAGCGCGGCCTGCACGTACGGTACGGCGTCGCAAGCGACTTTCTGATCGAGTGGCCAACCATCGCCACCGCCGCGCCGACCCGCGACACGGTGCGCAGGGCCAAGGGACGAATGCGTCTGATCGGAATGGGCGAAGCCAACGTGCTGATCAAGCTCGCACCCGGTACGCGCGTGTCGGGCTTGGCGGGTTGCCGCGTCGTCGAGCAGATCTACCTCGGCGTGGACGACCCGGTCGGGCTCATTGCCGAGATAGACGCCCGCTGCCGGAACGATTGAAGTGAAGCGCGCTGCTGGCTGGTGGCGCGCATGGCTCCGCGTGCAGCAGCCGGCTCGCCTGGTCTTTCGGGATGGGCAACGCGCGTTTTGACGCCGAAGCCACGGCCGACGCTGCAGTAGCTGCATCTCGCAGATGTGGAAGTCATGACAAGCTTTCCACCTATCGCGCCCTTACGGCCGCGAGAAGCCCGGTCAGCACCAACGGATCTATCGGCTTGACCAGATGGTGGTCGAAGCCGGCCTCCGCCGTGCTTTTCCGATCCGAATCCTGGCCATAGCCCGTCACCGCGATCAGCACGGTTTGCTGCGTTTCCGGCCGCGCCCTCAGCCGACGCGCGAGTTCATTGCCGTCCATGTCGGGCAGACCGATATCCAGCAGGCACACATCGGGCTGCTCGGCGAGTGCACGCTCCAGTCCGCGGCGCGAGCCGTGCTCGGTGACCACCGAGTGACCGGAGGCTTCGAGAAACATCTCGAGCATGCTGGCGGCGTCCTGGTTGTCGTCGACGATCAGTACGCGCAGCTTCTCGGATACGGCCGGCAGCGCGGCGTCGCCGTCCTCGTAGGCCGGGCCGGACTCGACCGATCGCCTGGGCAGGCAGACGGTGAACCGGCTGCCCTTGCCTGCGCCGGCACTGGTTGCGGACACGGTGCCGCCGTGCAGCTCCACCAGGCTCTTGACGAGCGCCAGTCCGATGCCGAGGCCACCCTGGCTGCGGTCGGACGTCTGCTCGGCCTGGGAAAACAGCGCGAACGCACGCCGGGTCATATCAGCTGACATGCCGATGCCGTCGTCGGCCACGGTGATCGAGATGTTCTCGCCCTCGACCTCGATCGTCAGTGCGATGTGGCCACCTTCAGGCGTGTACTTGGCGGCGTTGTTGAGCAGGTTCGTCAGCACCTGCACGAGACGTTTCGGATCGCCGGACACATCGGCGTTGCCGGGCGGCGATTGCACGGTCAGGTGATGCCGCCGGGCCTCGATCAGCGGACGCACCTGTTCGATCGCAGTGGACGCGGCCCACTTCAGGTTCACGCGCTCCTTCTCCAGCACCGCAAGGCCACGGGTCACGCGCGAGACGTCGAGCAGATCGTCTACCAGGCTGGTCATGTGGTTGACCTGCCGGGAAATGATCGCGCTGGTCTTCCTGATCCGTGCTTCGTCCATCGACGGCATCGACAGCACATCCGCGGCTGCACGGATCGGGGCCAGCGGGTTGCGAAGTTCATGCGCGAGCATCGCCAGGAACTCGTCCCGCCGGCGGACCGCGTCGTTGAGTTCCTGCTCGATGCGCTTGCGATCGCTGATGTCGCGGAAGAACACCACCAGGCCCCCGCTGGAAATCCGGTACGTGCGGATCTCGATCCAGCGAGACTCTTCGCCGGGCAGCTCATGGAGGTATTCGAACGTTTCGTATGCCCCCGTCGCGATCACCCGTCGGTACATGGCAGCCAGCGGGGTGCCAACCGTTTCCGGCAATGCGTCCCAGTGGTTACGCCCGACCATTTCGGAGCGCGTGCGCCGCGCGATCCGCGCGCCGATCTCGTTGACGTCGATGATCGTCCAGTCGGCACCGAAGATCGCGAAGCCTTCTTCCATGCTGTCGAAGATCGCGCGACTGAGGTCGCGTTCGGCGCGCAGTTCGGCTTCGGCTCGCCCGGCTTCCACCGCCAGCCAGGTCCGCTCGGCGACGTCCTGGACGATCTCGATCTCGTCGTCCGACCACTCCCGTGGGGTGTCGCTGTGCACCGCGAGCACCACCCTCAGCTCGCCCGAGCGGATCACCGGCACCAGCAGATGTGCTCGAACGTTCCAAGCTTGGTAGGCCGCCGTGCTTTCCGCAGTTCGGGGGTCACGTGTGACATCGTGATTCGCAACGACAAGCCCTGCACGAAGCTGGGCGACGATGGCCGGACCAAAGTCGTCCATTGTCTTTGTGTCGCCCGCGACACTGAGGGTGCCCGGGCTCGTCCAGTCCCGGCGCAGGAAGACCGTTCCTTCCGGGTCGTTGACCTCTGCGTAAAGGACCCGGATGGCGCCGAGGTGCTTGCCTAGCAACTCGCTTGCCCCTTCGATCATGCTGTCCGCGTCTCCCACGTGGCGCAGCCGATCGGAGAGGTCCAGCTGGAACGCCTTGCGGGCCAGGAGCCGACCGCGTCGTTCGTCGAATTGCTTGCGCTCGGTGATGTCGATGACCGAGCCGATCATCGCGACGGCGCGTCGACTGCCCCATCCGCCTTCGAAGATCGCGATGCCGCGCGAACTCGTCCACACGACCCGCCCGTCCGCGTGCAACCAGCGGAACTCTTCGGCGTAGTGGCCCGTCCCTGCCGGATCGAGGGCGGACGCCAGTGCCTTTTCGACCACCGGCCAGTCGTCAGGGTGGATGCGCTGCTGCAGATCGTCGAATTCGAACGACGACCGCCTGCCGGCCAGGCCGAACATCTGTCGGCAGCGGTCGTCGACCGTCACCGAGCCGGACAACACATCCCAGCGCCAGGTGCCGAGCTGCGCAACCTCGATCGCGAGCGCGCTGCGCTGCTCCGAAAGGCGGAGTGCGTCTTCCGTGGCTTTGCGCGCTGTGATGTCGACGCTGGTGCCGACCAGGCCGATGACCTTTCCTTCCGCGTCCCGTAAAGGGGCCTTCGTCGTCCACCAGATCGCGGGCGTGCCGTCAGCCCAACGAACGGCCTCTTCCGCCTGCCGGGTCACTCCGGAGGCCATGATTTGCCGATCCCGTTCCATGAGCGTGGCCGCTTCGCCAGGGTCCGTCAGGAGATCAAGGTCGGTCCGCCCGATGACTTGGCCGAATGCGCCCCCGAGCACTTCTGCGGTGCCGCGGTTCGCGACTAGATAGCGGCCTTCAAGGTCCTTGGCATACACCGCCCCCGGGACCGCCTCGATAAACGTCGTAAGCAGCGAGGTTGCCGCGTCGCGCTCGGCCTCGATCCGCCGCCGGTCCTCGATGTCCAGCAGAACCCCGGGGAAGCGGACCGGCGCACCTGTGTGATCGCAATCGACACGGCCATTCGCCTCCACCCAGCGGTATTCGCCGTCACGAAATACCCGGTACTGACAACGGTAGAGGCCACACTGCTCGATTGCCTCGTTGATAGCGGAATGAACGACCTCTTGGTCGTCTGGATGGATGTTGCGAAAGACGTAATCGAGTGGCGCACCGGCTTTCAGCACGGCCTTGTCGAGCCCGAAGCTCAATGCGAACTGCTCGTCGCCCACGATCAGGCCGTTCTGGATGTCCCACATCCACGTGCCTAGAATCGCGCCCGCTTCGAGCGCCAGCTGCACGCGTTCAACAGAGGCTTCGGCCTCGTGCTGAAGCCGCTTGGACTCGGTCACGTCGCGAAAGAGGGATGCCAAGCCGTCCCCGACCGGAAAAGCGCGCACTTCGAACCAGACATCGCGACCGTCCGGAAAACGGTAGAGATGCTCCGCCGAGCCCGGCCGCTGCTCGGCGAGAACCTGGCGATACAGCGCACCGACCATGCCTTCCCATGTGCCGGGAAACAGCTCCCAATGGTTCTGCCCGACCATCTGCTCGCGCGCCAGCCCCAAGATACGCAGGGCCGCCGGATTGACCTCGAGGATCGTGAAGTCGCGATCGAAAAGAGTGAACCCCTCGTCCATGTTCTCGAGCACGCCGCGATGGTGGGCTTCGCTCTCCACAATCCGCCGCTCCGTGAGGATCTGCGTGGTGATCTCGTTGCACGCGCAGTAGAAGCCGCCAATCTCCCCGTGCTCGTTGCGAACCGGGGAATAGAAGAACGAGAAGTGGGTTTCCTCGCGATAGCCGCGCCGCTCGATCCACAGCTCGATGTCATCCATCTGGACTGGCGTGCCGGCGTAGGCACCCTCCACGATCGGACGCAGGTCCTCCCGGATTTCGTGCCAGACCTCGAGAAAATCCCGGCCCAGCGCGTCGGGATGTTTGTTGGCGAGCAACTCGGCGTACGCGTCGTTGTAGATCAGCGTGCGCGATGCGCCCCACGCGACGAACATGGGCTGGTTGGAGCCCAGGATGATCGGCACCAGCGTCTTCAGCGCCGAGTCCCACGTCTGAGGCTGCCCGAGGGCCGACGTTGCCCACGGGTACTCGCGGCAGCGTGCTGCCATCGGGGTGCCAGCGGAAAACAGGAACGGGGTGCGCTTCATTCGGGGAGCCGATTTCGGGCAGGCGTAGATGGTAGCGGCCGCGTCGTCGTTGCTTTGCCTCCTCCCATTCAGCTGCATGCGGTGGTCAAACGACATCCGTGCGACACGCATTGGGGCCGGTGCTATCGAAAGCCGTCAGTTCGCTTGTGGCTCGACCGTCGTGACGGCGCACCTGCGGATGTCGGCTTGAACCGCGACCCATGACAGGTCTCAGGTTGATAACCTCGTCCGTTCCGCTGAAAGCAGGCCCGTCAACGCGGCTTGCCGCACGTCTGGCACGACGATGGGCTGCCGCGGCATGACGGCTTGTGTGGATCTCTATCCGGCGCATCTGGCTGAAATGAACCCCCGCGATCGCCGCCGCTGCCTGGGTCGCCGCGCCCGTATCGCGCTTGAGCCTGGTCGCTTCCGCGACGCGAGGTTTCCGCGGTGCTTGTGTTCGTCTGTGCGTTGAGCGAAACGGGCAGAAGATGCGAACCGTTTTCGTTTGACCCGTGGCCCCGGCGGCCGGATCATGGGCCGGTTGTAGGGCATGTGCATAAGGCGGCCGAAGCCGGCGGCGGTTGGCATCCGTGCCCAACCGCGGGCCGGATCGCGCCGCCTTCGCCATGACTCAGCGTCCGGGCGCGGCCGCGCTGGTCGGGCCGGACCCATGCGGTATGCGGACGGACCCGCGCCGATACAGCCGCGCGGGTCGGACGTCCCAGGACAGGTTCCGTCCCGTTCGCCATTGCGGCAGTGCCGGGTGCCGAGCGGCCATACGTGCGTCGGGGCCCTGCCGTTTACTCCCAATCGAATCAGAAGAGGCTTGCAAATGCGATTTTCCGTCCTGGCTGTCTCGCTCCTTGTCCTGACCGCAGCCTGCGGCAAGCAGGCCGAGCCCGAAGCGCAGCCGGCTGCTGCAGACGCGAAGCCGGCCGCCCCGGCCGCGGCGCAAGAACTGGTTGTCTACACCTCGCGCAACGAGCAGCTGGTCAAGCCGCTGTTCGATCAGTACACGAAGGAGACCGGCACCAAGGTCACCTACCTGACGGACAAGGCGCCCCCGCTGATGGAGCGTCTGCGCGCCGAAGGCGACCGCACGCAGGCCGATGTGCTGATCACGGTCGATGCGGGCAATCTCTGGCAGGCCGCCAACCTGGGCCTGCTGCAGCCGATCGACTCTCCGACGCTGCAGGCCAACATCCCGGCCCACCTGCGTGATCCGGAAAACCGCTGGGTGGGCCTGTCGGTCCGGGCGCGCACGATCGTGCACGATCCGAAGGCCGTCCCGGCGACGGAGCTGTCGACCTACGAAGACCTGGCCGACCCGAAGTGGCGCGGCAAGCTGTGCTTGCGCACCAGCAAGTCCGAATACAACCAGAGCCTGGTCGCCACGATGATCGCGACGCTCGGGCCGGAGCGCACCGAGCAGGTGGTGAAGGGCTGGGCCGAGAACCTGGCCGCGCCGCCGTTCGCGAACGACGTCGCAGTGATCGAGGCGATCGAGGCCGGGCGTTGCAGCGTCGGCATCGTGAACAGCTATTACCTCGGTCGCCAGCAGCGCGACAAACCGGAGCTGGCCGTGAAGCCGTTCTGGCCGAACCAGGGCGACCGCGGCGTGCACGTCAACGTGTCCGGCGCCGGTGTGACCAAGCATTCGGACAACCCTGAAGCGGCGCGCGCGTTCATCGAATGGCTCTCGTCCGAGAAGGCGCAGGCGCTGTACGCGAACGAAAACATGGAATATCCCGCCAACCCGAAGATCGAGGCCGCGCCGCTGGTCGAAGGTTGGGGTGATTACAAGGCCGACGTGATCAACGTGTCCGAAGCCGGCCGCCTGCAGGCCGAGGCGGTCAAGCTGATGGACCGTGCAGGCTACCGCTGATCCCGCTCCTGAGCTGACGCGCTTCGCGGTGCCCGGCCCCGCCCGGGCACCGTGGTTGTGGCTCGCCGTCGCGTTGTCGCTGCCGAGCCTGGTGCCACTGCTGTCGGCGCTCGCCGCACTCGCGCGGCCCGATCCGGCCACGCTCGACCACCTGCTCACGCACGTGCTGCCACTGGTGGGCCGCAACACGGTTTGGCTGCTGCTGGGCGTGGGCATTGCGAGCGCAGTGCTGGGCACGGCGCTCGCGGCGCTCGTGGCCCTGTGCGATTTCCCGGGGCGGCGTGTATTTGCCTGGTTGCTGGTGCTGCCGCTCGTCTTTCCCGGCTATGTGCTGGCGACGGTGTTCATCGAGCTGTTCGATTACTCGGGTCCCGTCGGCACGCTGCTGCGGCAGCTGGGCGCGCCCGAGCTGCCGTTCCGCTCGCGCGCGGGCCTGATCGTGGTGCTGACGTTCGCGCTGTATCCCTACGTGTATCTCGTCGCCCGCGAGGCTTTTGCCAGCCAGGGCAGTCGCGCGCTCGAGGTCGCGCGTTCGCTGGGGATGAGCCCGTTGCGCGCGTTTCTTTCGACGAGCCTGCCGCTGGCGCGGCCCTGGGTGGCCGGCGGCACGCTGCTGGTGCTGATGGAAACGCTCGCGGACTTCGGCACCGTCGCGGCGTTCAACTACGACACGTTCACCACCGCGATCTACAAGGCGTGGTTTGCGCTTTTTTCTCCCGACACCGCGTTGCAGATCGCAGCGGTGATGCTCGTGTTCGTGATCGCGCTGGTGGCGATCGAGGCCGCGTTGCGCCGGCGGCAGTCATTCGCGACGGTCGGCCATGCCGAGTCGACGCGGCTGCGGCTTGGTCGCCACGCGTGGCTTGCGAGTGCGCTGTGCGGGCTGGTGGTGACGGTCGCTTTTGCAGTTCCGGCCGCACGCCTGCTCTGGAATGCCGCGCGCCACCTCGGTGAGTTGGATGCGCGCTACGTGGAAGCAGTGACCAATGCGCTGGGCCTGGCCATGGTTGCCGCCGCACTGACCGCCGCTGCCGCGTTCGCTGTCGCGATGGCCGCGCGTACCCGGCCCGGGCTCGCAAGTGCCGCGGTCACGCGTCTGGCCACGATCGGCTACGGCCTGCCTGGCGCGCTGCTCGCGGTCGGGCTGTATGTGCCGGTGGCGCGTTTTTCGACGTGGCTTGCGAATGAAACCGGCATGGATGCGATGTGGCAGGGCGGCCTCGCGCTGCTGCTGGTGGGCTACGGCATCCGCTTTCTCGCCGTGGCGCATGCGCCGGTGGCCGGTGGCCTGCTGCGGATCCGCCCGGGCCTCGTCGATGCCAGCCGCAGCCTGGGCCTGACCGGGCCGCGGCAGCTGCGCCACGTCCACTGGCCGCTGCTGCGCGGCAGCTTCGCAGCGGCGGGCCTGCTCGTGTTCGTCGACGTGATGAAGGAGATGCCGATCACCCTGATGATGCGGCCGTTCGGCTGGGACACGCTCGCCACGCGCGTGTTCGAGCTGACCAACGAAGGCGAGTGGGCGCGCGCTGCGCTGCCGTCGCTCGCGATCGTGCTGGCGGGCCTGGTCCCGGTGATGCTGTTGACGCGTCGGAGGCAGGATGCGGCTTGAGGTCAATCGCGCGGCAGTGGGCTACGGCGGGCGCATCGTGCTCGACGATGTGTCCTTCAGCCTGCAGCCCGGACAGATCGGTTGCCTGCTCGGTCCATCGGGCAGCGGCAAGACGACACTGCTGCGCGCAATCGCGGGCTTCGAGCCGCTCGCGCGCGGTGCGATCCTGGCCGAAGGCGCCGCGTTGTCGAGGCCTGGCGCCCACCTGCCGCCGGAGCAGCGGCGGATCGGTATGGTGTTCCAGGACCACGCGCTGCTGCCGCACCTCACCGCGCGCGAGAACGTGCGGCTCGGGCTGTTCCGCAGCCCGGCACCGCAAGCGCACGACCGCGCGACGCAGATGCTTGCCCTCGTGGGTCTGGCCGACGAGGCGGACCGCTATCCGCACCAGCTATCCGGCGGGCAGCAGCAGCGCATCGCGCTGGCCCGCGCACTCGCGCCCGAGCCGCGCATGCTGCTGTTCGACGAGCCGTTCGCGAGCCTGGACCCCGAACTGCGCGACCGGCTTGCCCGCGACGTGCGCGCCGCGCTCAAGCGCACCGGCACCACCGCGTTGCTGGTCACGCATTCGCAGAGTGAGGCGTTCGCGATGGCCGACGTGATCGGCCTTGTCGGCGACGGGCGGCTGCAGCAGTGGGGCGACGTTTCGACGCTGTACGACAGCCCGGCTTCGCGCTTCGTCGCCGGTTTCGTCGGTGAAGGCACGCTGCTGCCCGGCACGGTGGTCGGGCACGGCCGCGTGCATTGCGCCGTCGGGGAGGTGGGGTGCAAAGGCGGCGCGTGGCCGCTGGGCACCGCAGTCGAGGCACTGGTGCGCCCGGAGAACGTTCGCGTGGTGCCCGATGGACCCTGCATCGCTCAGGTCATCGAGCGCCGGTTCCGCGGAGATGCATTCCTGTGCGTGCTGCGCCTCGACGACGGCCGCGAACTCAAGGCGCTGCTCCACCGCTCCAACGCGCCGGCCGAAGGTGCGTCGGTGCCGATCGCGCTCGAAGGCCCACTGTCGGTATTCGCGTAGCGCAAAACGCTCGCACGAGCGCGAACGGGTCCATCGACCGGGCGAGCGTTTCGATCGCCCGGCTCTGCGCCGCGGGCTTCACGGTACCTATGCTGCGCACGGTGGCGCGCACATCAGCGCCATGTTCTCTATGGCGCTCGACGTACAGGCCGCACCGATCGCGCGTTACAGCGCTGCCAGCGGCTCCACTTCCACGCGGTCGCGACCGTTCGCCTTTGCGCGGTACAGCGCAAGGTCGGCCGCGGCGAGCAGCCGGTCGGCATCGTCGGGTGAGCCCTGGCCGATCGCGACGCCGATGCTGACGGTGACCGATACCGGCTGCCCGCCCGGTACTTCGACCGGCTCCGCCGCCACGGCCGCGCGGATGCGTTCGCCGATAAGGGCCGACTGCTCGGCATCGCCGTGGGTGATCAGCACGACGAATTCCTCGCCGCCAAAGCGCCCGACGCGGTCGTACGGGCGCAGCGTGAGCTGCAGGCGCCGGGCGATCTCGCGCAGCACGACATCGCCGACCAGATGGCCGTAGGTGTCGTTGACGCGCTTGAAGTGATCGATGTCGAGCAGCATCGTCGCGGTCGGGCCGTCTTCGCGCACGGCGCGGTGCAGCTCGCGCTGCAACTCGTCGAGAATCGCGCCGCGGTTCAGCAGTCCGGTCAGGCGATCGCGCGTGGCCTCGATCCGCAGCGCCTCGTGCAGGCCGATGATGCGCTCGGCCACCGACAGCCGCGCGGCCAGCACCTCGCGATCGAGCGGCTTGGTGATGAAGTCGTCGGCCCCGGCTTCGATGCCGGACAGGTAATTGCCCTTGCCCTCCAGCGAGGTGAGCAGGATCACGTAGGTGTAGTGCGGGCGACGCTCGGCGCGCACATGGCGGCACAGGCCGGGACCGTCGAGCAACGGCATCAGCCAGTCCGAAATGACGAGGCCGAACTCCTCGCGGCGCCAGGCCTCGAGCGCGGCAGCACCGTCCTCGACGGTGGTCACGTCGTGGCCGAGCGACCGCAGCGTTGCGCCGAGGACGAGCCGCGAGGTCGCGTCATCTTCGGCCACCAGAATCTTCATTAGTTACTCAACTCTCGAAAAAAGCGCACGTCACAGGCGCTCGATCGCCGCACGTACCTGTTCGTAGGCGGCCTGCAGCTGGTCGATCAGCGGGTCGCTGCCCGTCACGGTTCCCAGGCGGCCAAGTGTTTCCAGACTCTGCGCAAGCGCCGCCATACGCGCGGCGCCGATGTTCGAACTGGCCCCCTTGAGCGCATGTGCGGTGCGGCGCAGCAGGTCCGCATCGGCCTCTGCGCTTGCTTCCCGCAGTGTCCGGATGCGTTGCGCAGTGTCCGCCTGGAAGGCTTCGAATATCTGTGACAGCAACGTCGGATCACTGGCCTGCGCCAGCTCCCGCAGCTGCGCGACCACGTTCGCATCGAGTGTCGGCAGCGCCTCGTCGGCGGCCGGCGCCTGCCGGGATGCCTCCGCCTCGTCGGCCGGCCGGCTGCGCAGCACGCGCTCGGTCGGCAGCCAGCGCTCGAGCGCGGCGCGGAAATCACGGATCTGCACCGGCTTGGTGATGTAGTCGTTCATGCCAGCGGCGATGCAGCGCTCGCGATCGCCCTGCATGGCCTGCGCGGTCACGGCGATGACCGGAATGCGGGCGACCGCATCACTGCGCGCACGGATGCACCCGGTCGCTTCGAAGCCATCCATGACCGGCATCTCGCAGTCCATGAACACCAAGTCGTATTCGGACTGCTCCAGTCGCGCGAGTGCTTCGCGGCCGTCGCTGGCCACGTCGACCTGGCATCCCAGGTCCTTGAGCATCAGCGAGGCAATGTAGCGGTTGGTGACGTTGTCCTCGACCAGCAGCACATGGCCACCGTCGAGCTTGCGCGGCCCGTACTGGGCTGGTTCGCGCTGCTGCGATTCGGAACGACCACCGCCCGTCTGCGCTCCGCGCGCGCGGCTCAGCGCGTTGAGCAGGTCGGACTGCCGCACCGGCTTGGACAGGTAGGCGGCGAAGCCAATCTCCTGCAGGCCGCTGGAGTTGTCGCCCGTGCCCAGCGAGGTGAGCATGATCAGCGCGACATCGCGCAGCACCGGGTCGGCCTTGATCGCGCGTGCCAGCATCTCGCCGTCGATGTCGGGCATCTGGTAGTCGAGGATCGCGATCGGGTACGGGTCGCCCTCGTCGACCGCCTTGCGCAGCGCCACCAGTGCCTCGTGCGCCGAGGCGCAGCTGCCGTTGCGCATGCCCCACTGCAGGATCTGCTCGTGCAGCACGCGACGGTTGACCGCGTTGTCGTCGACGATCAGCACGCGCGTGCCACGCAGGTCCACCGGCACCGTCTGGGTGGCCGCCCCCTGCTGCACCGGCAAAGCGACGCGGATCCAGAACGTCGAGCCTTCCCCGCGTGCACTGCGCACGCCGATCTCGCCGTCCATCAGGCGAACGAGTTCATGGCTGATCGCCAGCCCCAGCCCGGTGCCGCCGTAGCGGCGCGTGGTGGACACGTCGGCCTGGTTGAACTTCTGGAACAGGCGCGCCTGCTCGTCCGGCGAAATGCCGATGCCGGTGTCCTGGATCTCGATCACCAGCTGCGCCACCGAATCGCTGCACGACTCCACCGACACGTCCACCAGCACGTGGCCGCGCTCGGTGAACTTGATCGCGTTGTTGACGAGGTTCACCAGCACCTGGCGCAGGCGCCCCGGGTCGCCGACGAACTGCCGCGGCACCTCGGCCGGGTAGCGCACGATGAGGTCCAGCCCCTTGTCCGCCGCCTGCAGCCCGGTCATGCCGCTGACCTCTTCGACGGTCTGCAGCAGGTCGAACGGCAGCTGCTCGAGCGACAGCTTGCCGGCCTCGATCTTCGCGAAGTCGAGGATGTCGTTGATGATCGTCAGCAGCGTCTCGCCGCTCGCGCTGGCAAGCCGCGCAAGCTCGCGCTGGTGCCGGTCCAGCGGCGTGCTCATCAGCAGGCCGACCGTGCCCAGAACGCCGTTGAGCGGCGTGCGAATCTCATGGCTCATGTTGGCCAGGAACTCGCTCTTCGCGCGGCTGCCGGCTTCGGCCGCCTGCTTGGCGCGTTGCAGCTCGGCTTCGGTTTCCTTCAGGCGCGTGATGTCCGAGGCTGCGGCATAGATGACGCCGTCCTCGAGCGAGGGCGTGGCATGCCACAGCATCCAGCGGTAGCTACCGTCCTTTGCGCGATAGCGGTTCTCGAACGAGACCGTGATCTCGCCAGCCGCCAGCCGCGCGGCTTCGGCCTGCGTGGCTTCGACGTCGTCGGGATGCACGAAGTCGATGAACGGCTTGCTCTTGAGCTCGTCGAGCGTATAGCCCAGCACCTGCTCCCACACCGGGTTCGGCCGCCGGAAATACCCGTCCATCGAAATGATGACGAGCATGTCGATCGACAGCGAGAAGAAGCGGTCGAGTTCGCGCTGGGCGCGCTTACGCTCGGAAATATCGAGGAAGGTCACCACGGTGCCGACCCGCGCATCGCCGCGCCGCATCGGATACGCCGACAGCTGCGTGATCAGCGGCGTGCCGTCGGCGCGTTGCAGCAGCACTTCGCTGACTTCCAGCGCGTCTTCGGTGTCGTGGATCTGCAGCGCCTGCCCGGAACGCGCGCCCGCGTCCGGGCCTGCGACGGGGCGCAGCAGCGCGGCCATGTCCTCGCCCAGCAGTTCGTCGGCGTCGGTGTGGCCCAGCAATTCCATGCAGGCCCGGTTGACGAATACGCACCGTCCCTTCCGGTCGACGCCGTAGATCGCCTCGGCCGTCGAATCGAGCAGCAATCGGATCCGCGCCTCGCTTTCGGCGAGCGCGGCCGTGCGCATCGCGACGATCTCCTCCAGGCGCTCGGCGTTGAGCCGCAGCTCGCGTTCACGCTCGCCGATCGTGGTCGCCATGCAGTTGAATTCGGATGCGAGCTGCGCGAGCGCATCCTGGCCTTCGACCGGCAGCCGCAGGTCGCGCTCGCCGCCGGAGAACCGCTTCACGCCCTCGAGCATCACCTTGACCGGCCGCACGATCGTATGCGCCAGCATCAGCGCCAAGCCCGAGGCGAGCAGCAGGACAAGGGCCCCGAAGACCGCCAGCTGTCGGCCGAACTCGCGCGCCGGCTCGAGCACTTCATCCAGATCCTGTTTCGTGACCAGGCACAGCTGCTGGTCGGCCATCCAGCGGTACACGATGACCGCGTCGCGCTTGCGGTAGTCGGGCGCGACGGTGATGCCGCGACGGCCCTGCAGGCACTGCCGGACCGAGTGCGTGCGCGCAGCCTCGCGCAGCACGACGTCGCGCTTGAGCAGGCGCGGCTGGGAGACGAACTGCCCGGCGCTGTTGACCAGGTACGCATCGTCCGTGCGGTGCAGACCGCTCTGGCTGCGTACGATCGAATTGACCTCGTCGAGCGCGTTCCATATGGCCAGGATCGCAAGCGGTTCGCCGTCCGCGCCCTGCACCGGCGTGCTGATCACCATGGTGGGCCGCTGCAGCAGCGGCGACACGAACGCGGACTGCACGTACGTTGCCTTGCGCCCTTCGGTGACGAACGGGTAATTCGCGCGGCTGGCGCCTTCGGCCGCTTTTAGCGTGGACACGAGGATGCGGCCGCTGCGCGCATCGATCAGGCCCAGCATCTGGTGCTGGCCGGGGTGCACCGCGCGCCGGGCCTCGAGTTCGCCTGCCACCGTCGCGTACGCCTCGCGCTGCTCGGCCGAGCCCGCAGGCGCGCTGGCCAGCGTGCGCACGGCCTGCGTAAGCAGCGGCGACGCGGCCATGGTTTCCATGGCCTGGGTCTGTTCGCCGACCCATTCGCGAATGCGCCCCTCGCGCACGATCGCAGTGGACAGCAGTTCGGACATCGCCGCGGCTTTCAGCGACTCGCGCCCGCTGCGGTTCGCCAGCAGGCCAAGACCGACCACGAGCGTCGCGGCGAACGCGACGAAGACGATGAAAACGCGCGGCGTAAGGCCTATCCGACGCAGCATCAGCCTTTCCTCCGGGCAGCCAGCGTTCCGAAGATCAACAGGCCTGCACCGGCCGCGGCAAGCAGGAGCGGAACGAGCGTCTGCAGCAGCCACAGGCGCTGGCGGGCCTGCCGCGCCTTTTGCAGCTGGTTGCGCTGCGTCTCTTCGGTGAACTGGGCGGTCCAGATGAAGAACGGGGCGACGAGCCTGCCTTCGGGCGTCGCGAACGAGCTGCGGCCGCTTTCGCTGTAGTCGACGATGACCCCACTTTTGGGCTCGACGTGCAGCACGCCCTCGGCGTTGGTCAGTGCCCGGTAACGTTCGGGAACATCCGGCAGGTGGCCGTAGCCGGAGGTCTCGTCCAGCGCGCTGACGCGGAACTTGAACCGGTGCACCCGCATCCCGTCGACTTCGGCGAAGCGCTCGAACCGCACGTCACGCGGCCCGGCCAGTTGCGAGTCCCAGAGCACGTGCGAGCCACCGGCAAGGCCGGGCGGGAACATGAACACGCCCCTGCGCTCCACGTCGCCAAGCCCGGACAGGTTCTGCCGCGTCTCGCGGTCAACCGCGTAGACGCCCGCGTTTTCGAAGTACAGCTCGCCCCCGGGCAGCGCCCAGTAGCCATCGGACTGGATGATGCTGCGGTTCTCAGTGCTCAGCAGCGTCGTATCGAGGCGCCGGCCTACCAGCGCGATGCGCTCCCATTGGCCGGTCGGGGTTTCGCGCGCGCGGGCGAGGGAATTGAAGTACAGCTCTGCCTTGTAATCATCCGGCAGGCGCGAGGCCAGCGGCGCGCCCAGCACGAGCCAGAGCGCAGCGGCAAGCAACAGTACGATCCCTAAAGGCCTGGCATCGATCCGCGACACATCGGTACCCCGTTTGCCCGAGATGCAGGTTATCCCCGGTGGTGTGACGGTTGAAAGGAGGACGGTACGCTCGCGCTGGAAGGCGCGGGGCCGGGCAACGCTCGGCGACTGATCCCGATAACGACCGGGCAGCGTGTGTCTTGAGGTCCGCACACTTGTGCACGAGCTTGCGCACGTGTCCGCTTCAACATGCCGTTGAACGCCATGCCGTTGAACGACACGTCGCGGGCTATGCCATGAAGCCGCACTGCCCTGCAGGCGCATGACTGACGCTGCACGAACCGATCGCCAGGCGCATCCGATGCGACAGCGCACGCTGCACACAGTCGGCGAGGTCGCGAAGGCGCAACAGCGTGTCGGCATCCAGCGTGCGCGGCCTGCGGTCGATCACCATCAGGGCGCCCATGCCGAGATCGTCCTCGATGAACAGCGGGCAGCCGGCATAGAAGCGGATGCCCGGATCGCCAAGTACCAGCGGGTTGTCCGCAAAACGCTCGTCGTGAGTGGCGTCGGAGATGTAGAACACCCCCTTCTGCAAAATCGCATGCGCGCAGAACGAGAAGCGGCGCGGCGTGCCCTCCACATCCAGCCCGTCCATGGCCTTGAACCACTGGCGGTCGCGGTCGATCAGCGAGACTGCCGCGATCGGCACGTTGCACAACGCACGCGCGATGCGCACGTAAGGCTGCAGGTCGTCGATCAAGCCTGGGCCAAGGAAGCCCGTGGCCTGGAGTACCTGAAGGCGCCGGGTTTCGTTCTGCGGCAGTGCCGGATCGAGCATGAGGCCTCCAAGGTGATGGCCGATAAGGTGCACGTGGATATGCAGTGCAATCGGTAACGACCAACGACTGCCGAAATTCAGCGGCTTTACAGCCGAAGTACGCGCGCCACGCTGTGACAGCGCGTGGATCACGCAAAACGCGACGGCGATCACGGCGGTTGCCCCGCGGCGGGCCGCGAGCCCGAATCCCGACCTTGGGCGCCGGCGCGGTGATGCCTTGCGACGCCCGCAACCAGTCGCTCGCGTTGACACCTGCGGCCGTCACACGCCGATGGACTTGTGAGCGGCGGCTGAAAATCAGGCCACGAGCGGAGCCCATGCCCGGCGCTGATGTGCGCGCGCTTCCAGATCCGAAATTCTTCTGCTGAAGCGTGTGCCTGGCATTCAAGTACGGCGGCGTACGGCCGTTGAAGTGACACGACTGCCTATCACCGGGCGGGATCTTCACGCCTGACTTCGCCGTTGACCCGGCCCACGCCAACCAGAGAACCCCGATGAACTTCCTCCGCCTGAACTGGCTGCCCAACCTCAAGATCGCCCACAAGCTGCTGCTGGGGTTCGGGCTCATTCTTGCGTTGATGACGTTGCTGGGCGTTTTCGCGATTACACGCATGCAGGCGATGCACGACGTATCTGCGGAGATCCGCAGCAACTGGCTGCCCAGTGTGCGCGTGACGTCCGACCTCAATGGCGCGACCGCCTACTTCCGCACGCAGGAGTTCGCGCACGTCGTGTCGACCTCCGACGAGGACATGGCGGCCGTCGAAAAGCGCATCGTCCATTACCAGGGGCTGGTCGCGGACATGCGCGCGACCTACGAGCCACTGATCAGCGACCAGAAGGAGCGTGCGCTGTACGACGCGTTCTCCCGAGAGTGGGACGCTTACTCGAAGATGCATGAACAGCTGCTGGTCATCTCGCGCCAGAACCGCACGGAAGAGGCGCGCACCCTGCTTACCACCGAGTCCAGGAAGCACTACTACGCACTGAGCGATGTGCTGACCAAACTGGCCGACCTCAACGTGCGCGGCGCCAACGCCGCAGCCGAGCGAGGGGAGCAGGTCTATGACAACGCAGTCATGGCAATTCTCGCCGCGCTTGCGATCGCGATGCTGGCGGGCACCGCACTGGGCGTAGTCATTTCCCGCTCGATCACGCGGCCCGTGCGCAAGGCCGTCCAGGTCGCGGACGCCGTGGCCGAAGGCCGGCTGGACAACGAATTCAAGGTATTCGGCCGCGACGAGGGCGCGCAGCTGCTGGGCGCGATGAACCGCATGCAGAGCGGGCTCAAGGACTTCGCGTCGGCGCAGGTCGAAATGGGGCGACAGCAGGACGCGGGCGATGTCGACTTCCGCGTCGATGCCGCGCGTTTCCCCGGCGAATACGGCCGCATGGCCGAAGGCGTGAATCACCTCGTCCAATCGCAGCTGGCGGTGATCGAGCGTCTGACCGGCCTTCTGACGGCGTATTCACGTGGCGACCTGTCGCAGGACATCGAGCGCTACCCGGGCAAGAAGGCGCAGGTGACGGCCTCGGTCGATGCGGTCAAGGCCGGCATGATCGCGGTCAATGCCGAGATCCAGACGCTGGTGGATGCCGCAATGGCCGGTGACTTCACCTACCGCGGCGATGCCGAGCGCTCCAGCAACCGTGCACTGATCGAACGCTTCAATACGCTGATGGCGACCGTCGACTCGGGCCTGGGCGAAGTGGGCCGCGTGCTGTCGGCGGTGGCCGATGGCGACCTGACCCGTCGCGTCGACGTGGTGCTGCCGGGCCAGCTCGGCCGCCTGGCGGACGATGCGAACACCACGGTCGATCAGCTGACGCAGATTGCCCGGACGATCAAGGACGCATCGGATTCGATCAACTCGGCCGCAGGCGAGATCTCCTCCGGCAACACCGACCTGTCGCAGCGAACGGAGCAGCAGGCGGCCGCGCTGGAAGAGACCGCCAGTTCGATGGAGGAGCTCACCTCCACCGTGCGTCAGAACGCCGAGAATGCCAACCATGCCAATCGCCTCGCACGTGGCGCGGCCGAGGTGGCGACGCAGGGCGGTGAGGTCGTGGGCCAGGTGCAGTCGACGATGGCCGAGATCGAGGCGTCTTCGCGCAAGGTGGCCGACATCGTCAGCGTGATCGAGGGCATCGCGTTCCAGACGAATATCCTCGCGCTCAACGCGGCCGTCGAAGCGGCGCGCGCCGGTGACCAGGGCCGCGGCTTTGCGGTGGTCGCCAGCGAAGTCCGTTCGCTGGCCCAGCGCTCGGCCACGGCATCGAAGGACATCAAGCAGCTGATCGCCGCGTCCTCGCTCAAGGTGGACCAGGGCGCCGAGCTGGTGGCCCAGGCCGGACAGGCGATGACCGGCATCGTCGAGAGCGTGCAGCGCGTGACCGGGATCATCGCCGACATCGCGGCCGCATCGGTCGAGCAGAGCGCCGGCATCGAGCAGATCAACCAGGCAGTCACCCACATGGACGAAGGCACGCAGCAGAACGCGGCCCTCGTCGAGGAAGCCACCGCCTCGGCGCGCGCGCTCGAGCAGCAGGCCGAACAACTGGTGCAGACGGTCGCCGTATTCAAGCTTGCGGACTCAGCAATGCCTCAAGCCGCAGCCACGGGTACGCGCAACAAGCATGGGATGCGGCAGCCGCATGAAGCGAAGCGCGCGGCGTCAGGAGCGCTCGCGGGCCACACGGCGCGGCCATCGAGCCATCACGCCAAGCGAGCAGTGCGAAGCGCTCCAAGCATGGCGGGCAACGACGGCAACTGGCAGGAATTCTGAGGCAGGCATACCCGGCCCTATCGCGCAGGGCGGATGGAAGGCCATCCGCCCTGCCTGAGCCAGCCGATGAACCTTCGCTGGGTCGTGCCCACCCTGCTTGTTTCGACTTTTCTGTGCTTCGCAGCCAAACGCATGGGCTGGATGTTCAAAGGCCGTACGTCAGGTCCGGCGCCCTCTGACGCCTCAGCCGCTCGTAGCGTGAGGCAGGCTGACACCGGATGGGCGCTCCCGATAGGACATCAGCGTCGCCGTGGAGCACCCGCCCCTACGGCCGCCTTCTTCCGGACTTGTGGTCGGCGCGCCGCGTGACGCTACGCTGCCGATCGCGCCACCAGCAATCAATGAAGGTCAGCGCCCACATCAGGGCTACAAGCGCTACCAAGGCAATGGCAACCGCTTTGATCTCGAAAACTGTCATGCATTGGAACCGCCCGACTGATCAGGGAACCTGCTCAGTTCGACGCAGCTTCCGCGGGTGAGCGGCACCCAGGCTTTCAACGGCCGTTAACGCTGTGCGGGAAGGACCGGTTGCGCGGTGCATGGGCCGCGGTCGACCGGCAGTCCCCTTAGTCCTCGTCCCGAGGCGTCGACAGTGCGACCTCGGCGTCTTCTCCCGCTGCCCGCTCGGCGCGGGACGCCTTCAGCTCGACGAGAAGCCAGAACCCGTCCAGAGCCTCTTCCATTCTCGGAAGTGACTGGAACGGCGTTGGCTGCGGCAGTCGGAACGGGTGCAGATCACCGACGCACTCCCGCACGGCCGCCGTGATGGCGCCGGGCATCGCGTTGAGGGAATCGGCCCACGCGGTAACCTCCGGAAAGTCCGGTAGGCGTGCGCAGTAGCGCCGCGTCTCTCCGCGGGTGATGAAAGCGTAGTAGCCCATGCAGCTGCCTAGCTTGCCCCGGCATAGCGAACGCTGCCGTGACCTCCGGCCCAGCTTGGATACGAGCGGCGCACGAAGACGGCCGTCCGCCCGGCAGGCTGCCGGCGCCTGTTAGCGCTGCCGAGACCAATTCGGGATTGTCGAGCAGCGCGTCCTCCGTCACCTCGACGCGCCTGCGCGCTCTGCACGCCGCTGGCCTGCACAAGCGCCATGAAGCGCTCATCGATGGCGGGCGATCGGAAGTGGCGCGCCGAGAAGTTGAGATCCACGTACTGACCGGGCCCCAACAAGCCGGGGATGACCTGCATTACGCATTCGCGCCAGGGACAGCTTGCAAGTTATGCGCTCACGCGGTTTTGTAGTCACAGGCCCGCGCCACACGGAGGACTCTCCGATGCTGACCCGCTTTCTGCTGCTCGCGCTGCTGGCGAGCGCAAGCGCTGCTATCCATGCCCGGCAATGTCCGGAAGAAAAATCCTATGAAGACGCCAGAGCCGTCGTGAAAGACCTCAGGCGCATCGTTACGCCTGACGGTATCGATGAGTCGTATTTCACCGACATCGGCGGCATTCCGCAGGCGGTCGACGTGCGTGGGGAGGACCGATCCAATCCCCTGCTGCTGTTCGTGCATGGCGGGCCGGCATCACCGGCCATGCCGAGTCACTGGCAGTTCCAGCGGCCGATGGAGGAGGTTTTACCGTCGCACACTGGGACCAGCGCGGCGCCGGAAAGACGCATGCCCGCAACCGCGATGATCCCTCAGTCGCCCACACGCTCTGGATCGACCGCTATGTGGCCGACGCGATCGAAGTCGCGGAGCACCTGCGCACGAAGTACAGCAAGGACAAACTGATTCTCGTCGGACACGGCTGGCACGATGGTGGGCATGCAGGCCGCGCTTCGGCGCCCCGACCTGTTCCACGCGTACGTCGGCATGGGACAGGTGATCAACACACGCGAGAACGAGCGCCTGAGTTTCGAACACGGTCTGGAGCAGGCGAACAAGCGGTGACAAAACCGCCATTGCCGAGCTTGAGTCCATCGCACCGAATCCGGGGCGCTTGCCGATCACGCGCGATCGAATAATCACCGCGCGGAAATGGCCTCAACAGTACGGCGGCCTGACGGCGTATCGCGATGGGGAATCCAAGTACTACTACGGCGCGTCACTGCTCTCGCCCGAATACGGCTGCGAAGACCGCCGCGCATTTTTCACGGCAGCGTGTTCCCGCTGGACAAGGTGCTCGATGAGTACCTGCAGGTGGATTTCACCGACGTGCGCAGGTTTCCGATCCGATGGTGATGTCCATGGGCCGGCACGACTACACCACGCCATCGGCGCCCACGGCGGCCTGGCTCGAGCAGGCGGATGCGCCGTACAAGAAAGGCATCTGGTTCGAACATGCGGCGCACATGATTCCGTGGGAGGAGCCGGGCAGGACGCTGCTCAATCTGGTCACGCATGTGCGTCCCTTGGCGACGCCGGCCGACGAGCCGGTGCAGGCCCGAAGCGAAACCGCTCGATAGACGGCGCGAAACTCAAGGCTAACGTCCAGAGCGGCACGGCTACGCAGAACATCGAATCGAGAACCGGCGCCAGCCGCATGCAGGGCTGGAATGTGCAAAGCGCGAACATTTCCGGTAGTCGCGTCCAACGTGGCCACCCGGCCGCCCGGCAACCAGCACGGTCGACGAAAGCACGCGGATGGCGGCGTCGGCGGCCAGTGCCAATCCGGGGCGCGGAAGCCCGAGCTACATCAATGCCGAGCACGACGAGCACGACGAGCACGAACTCTAGGGGCGCAACCTCGCGGGCGAGGCCTTCATCAATCCTCGCTTCAGACTGCGCTGCTGACGCGGGCCCAGCTTGCCAACGTCACCCGCCGATCAACGAGCCAGCACGGTCATCAGCAGCTCATGCAGGGCTTCCACTGTCGTCGGCTTGACGAGGTGATGGTCGAACCCGGCGGCGAACGCGCGCTGGCGGTCCTCCTGCTGCCCGTATCCGGTCAGGGCCACCAGCACCGGCGCATAGCCCGGGATGGCGCGGATGCGCTGCGCGAGTTCGTAGCCGTCCATGCCCGGCATCGCGATGTCCAGAAACGCGACACGGGGCCGGAACTCCTCCACCGCGCTGAGCGCCGAGGCGCCGTCGTAGCACGCGCGTGGCTCCTGCCCGAGCCACTTGAGCATCAGGGCCAGCGTGTTTGCCGACGGCTCGACGTCATCAACCACGAGCACCCGGTGCGACGGCGGCGTCGGGAGCGATTTGGCGGGCGTCGAGGCTGGCGCGGACACCGTACTTTCTTCGGTCGCGACGGGAAGCCGGACGACGAATTCGCTTCCGCGCCCCGGGCCTTCGCTGATCGCCTCGATCGTGCCGCCATGCAGCTCGACAAGGTTTTTCACGAGCGTAAGCCCGATGCCCAGGCCGCCATGGGTCCGACCGAGCGACTGGTCGACCTGGGCGAACATCTCGAACACGCCGCCGAGCATCTCGCCCGGGATGCCGCAGCCGTTGTCGCGCACCACCACGACCACCGCCTCGCCCTCGCGCTTCGCGCTCAGCTGGATCCGTCCGCCCGGGCTGGTGTACTTGGCCGCGTTGTGGAGCAGGTTGCCGAAGACCTGGACGAGCCGGCCGAGGTCGGCGTCGACAAACACCGGTTCGGCAGGCAAGGCGATGGTCAGTTCGTGGCGGTGCGCGTCGACGAAGGGTTTGAGCGCTTCGACTGCGCCCTCCACCGCGGCCGAAAGGTCGACGCGATCCCTCCTGAGCTCGATCTTGCCGCGGGTGATGCGGGACACGTCGAGCAGGTCGTCGATCAGGCGAACCATCTGCTGCACCTGTCGCCCCATCATGTCGCGCAGCCGGCTTGCTTCCTCCGGCTTTTGCTTGAGCAGCGGCCAGACCTGCAACGCGTTCGAGATCGGCGCAAGCGGGTTTCGCAGCTCGTGTGCGAGCGTCGCGAGGAACTGATCCTTGCGCCGACTGGCTTCCGCGAGCGCTTCTTCCGCGAGGTGCCGCTCGGTCACGTCGGCGACAGTGCCAACGAAGCTCGACACCACGCGTGATTCGCCCTGCCCATCGAACGAGGCGATACCACGCGCTTCCAGCCAACGCAGCGTGCCGTCGGGGCGATTGATCCGGAACTGGACCGCATACGGCTGCGGCTCGACCGGGTGCACCGCCGCCTCGACGGCCGCCCACAGGCGCGGCGCGTCCTCGGGGTGCAGCAGCGCACCGATCTCCTCCGCGCGGCGCGGGCCGGGCCCTTCGAGGCCGTAGATTTCCGCGTAGCGCGCATCGTGCGTGACCAGGCCCGTCGCCAGGTCGTACTGCCACCAGCCGAGCCGGGCGGCATCGAGCGCGAGCTGTCGCTGCGCGGCAAGCGCCGCCTGGCGCTCGCGCGCGACCCTCAGGTCGGTGATGTCGGCCACCATCGCCGTGATGTAGCGCACGCGGCCGTCGGCACCACGAGCCCCGGAGACCGCGCTCTGCACCCAGACGGCCGATCCGTCGGGCCTGACATAGCGCTTCTCGATCGTGAAGTCCGCAATCAGGCCTTGCGCCAGCTGCGCGAACAGCGAGACATTCCCGCCCACATCCTGCGAATGCGTGAGGTCCTGCATGCGCAGCGTCAGCAGCTCTTCCCGCGATCGGCCCACAATTTCGCAATAACGATCGTTGACGAGCACGAACCGGCCTTCGAGGTCGACCTGTGCGATGCCGCCGGTGGATTGCTCGAACAGGGCACGGAAACGCTGCTCGCTTTCGCGCAGCGCATCCTGCGCCCGCTTGGACTCGGTGACGTCGCGGGCAAGGCCGAACCACTCGACGATGTCGCCGCGCTCGTCGAGGATCGGAACCGCGCGCGAGTGCGTCCAGGTTTCGCCTCCGTCGGGCCCGAAGACGCGATGTTCCAGTTCGAACACGCCTTTCGTCGCGATGGCAGCCGCGATCGCGGCCTTGACCCTCGCATGCTCGTCGGCAGGCACGCGCTGCATCCAGTCGCGGATCGGCGCGTCGCTGCTGGCCACCAGGCCGCGGCCATCGAGCGGCTGCAACTCGCTCCAGTCCGCGCTCATGCGGTAGACCACGTCCGAGGTCGCCGCGAGCAACGCGTTGAGTCTGGCTTCGGCCCCTATCCGCCCGCCGTCCGAGCGAGCGCCGTCCCGGGCAGGGTCTTCGGTCGCAGTCGGATCGCGATCGGTCACGTCGGTTCTCACTGCGGCGAAGCTTTTGTGGGTGCGCAGTTTCGAACTATACGCATGCGGACCGCGGCCTACGGGCCGGCGTGCAGGGCTACTGTCGCCCGCCCTGCGCTACCCGCGCCTGCGCGTCGAGCACGCGGCGAAACCCCTGCGCGAGTTCGAGCGCGGGGCCTTTGTTCCAGAAGTGGACGAAGTAGAACGCCGGCTGCTCGCCCACCATGTGGTTGTGGAGCGCGACGACATGGAACCCCGCCTCGCGAAGCGCCCGGAGCACCGGCTGGACTTCCTCGGCGCTCATGATGAAATCGCCATCGACTGCGGCGAGCTGATCCGAGCCGGTGAACGCGGCCCACGTCGTCAGCCCCATCGATGCGCCGATCGTCTCGCCGTGCATGCGGCCCTCGCGCCCGATCGTCACCTTCGCGACATCCCCGTTGACCTCGGCGCGGTGACCGATCGCCTGTCCGATCGCGTCGGCATCGAGGTTGCCCACGCGCGGCACCGCGCCGCCGAAGCCGGTCGCGGGCTGCGGGCGCTGCTTGCGCACCGCCTTGATCGCATCCCAGACCGCCTTGACGCCTGCCGCCAGTGGCTCAGGCTCGCCGCGGCCACCGATGTGCATGAAATACACCTTCGGTTTGTCGAAGAAGAAATGGTTGTGCAGCCCGGTCACGTCGAGCCCGGCCTTGAACGCCGCGTCCATCGCCGCGTCGACTTCGTCCTCGAACACGACGGTGTCGCCCATCACCATCGCCTGCTCGCCCATCGGCGCGAACGCGGCCCACGAGCCCAGGCCGGCCGCAGGAGGCAGCTTCAGCCCATCGACCACGACCGGAACGTCGTCGCGGGGCCAGCCGATGCGGACCACGCCGTCGGGCTGCTTCTTCGCCTGCGCGCCGCTGGCTTCATGGATCTTCGCGGGGTCGATCTCCGCGGCGAACGCGGGCGCCTGCGCGAAGCACAGCGCCAGCATGACCACGCTGGCGGCGAGGCTTCGGGTAACCGGCTTGCAGCGACTGGACATGGCGTGGCGGCCCCTCTTTACGGTTGAGCTCATCGTGGAATACGGGGCGTTAATTCGGCGCCCTCGACGCTGCGACAGCGCGCGCCGCGATAGCGTGCCGGGCAGAAGGGAGTCCATGACCGACACACGCCTAGAAATCCAATCGCTGGGCTTCGGCCTGCTCTCCGGCATCAGCCTGACGCTGCATCCCGGCGGATGCGTGGGCCTGATGGGTCCGTCCGGTTGCGGCAAAAGCCGGCTGCTGCGTGCGATCGCTGATCTCGATCCGAACGAGGGCGACGTGCGGCTCAACGGCCGCGACCGCATGCGCTTTACGCCGTCGCAATGGCGACGATGCGTGGCGCTGCTGCCGTCCGAGAGCCACTGGTGGGCCGAGCGGGTGGGCGAGCATTTCGTCGCCAGCAGCGAAGACCTGCAGGCGCTGGACCTGCCACCGGAGGCGATCGACTTCGCGGTGTCGCGGCTGTCCAGTGGAGAGCGACAGCGGCTGGCGATCCTGCGCACATTCGCCGTCGACCCTCCGGTGGCGCTGCTCGACGAGCCCACCGCGAACCTGGACGACGCGAACACCCGCCGTGTCGAGCAATGGGTGGCGCGGCAACGGCGCGACCGCGGCATTTCGATGCTCTGGGTCAGCCATGACGAAGCGCAGCTCGAGCGCGTCGCCTCGCGCGCACTGTCGATCCGCAACGGCGTGCTGGTGCCGCTTTGGACGCGATGATCCGGCTGGAATGGAGTGATCTGGCCCTGGCGGCGACGCTGGTGCTGATCCTCGCGGCGCTGAGCTGGCGAAGCCGGCTGGGCATCGAGCGCACGCTGCTGGTGGCGGCCATCCGCACCGCCCTGCAGCTCACGCTGATCGGGCTGGTGCTGGACGTGCTGTTCTCGCTCAGCCGGCTCGAATGGGTCGCCGCGCTCGCCGGCGTGATGGTGCTGCTGGCCGGGCGCGAGGTCATGGCGCGGCAGGCGCGCCCGTTCGCGGGCTGGTGGGGCTATGGGCTTGGAACGCTCGCGATGGCGGCTTCGTCGTGCGCGGTGACGGTGCTCGCGCTCACCACGATGGTCTCGCCCACGCCGTGGTACGAGCCGCGCTACAGCATTCCGCTGCTCGGCATGCTGCTCGGCAACACGATGACGGGCGTGGCGCTGAGCCTTGAGCGGCTGACCGAGAGCACGTACCGCCGCCGCGGCGAAATCGAAGGCCGCCTGATGCTCGGCGCGACGGCGAAACAGGCGATCGCCGACATTCGCCAGGAGAGCATGCGTGCCGGCATGACCCCGATCATCAACGGCATGGTCGCTGCGGGCATCATCAGCCTGCCCGGCATGATGACCGGACAGATCCTTGCCGGTGCGCCGCCGGTCGAAGCGGTGAAGTACCAGATCCTGATCATGTTCCTGATCGCGGCCGGCACGGGCTTCGGCACATTCGTTGCGGTGGCCATGGGCTCACGCAGGCTGTTCGACGATCGCGAACGCCTGCGCATAGATCGACTGAAGCCGCCGCGGCGTTAGACCGGCCCTTCAGGACGCCAGCCGAAGCAGCGGGATCAGCCCGAACCAGATCACATAGCCGAGCGTCGCGACGATCAGGCCGTCGATGCGGCCGGGCACGTGCTTGCCGCGGATCCGCCGCCCCAGCAGCCACGTCAGCAGCGCGGCATGCGGAAGCACCGGCCAGACAATGCCGTCATAGGCACCGCCGCCCAGCCCGAGGACTTCCCAGACCAGCGCGGCCGCGGCGGCCAGCAGTACGAAAACCAGCGCCAGTCGCAGCGCGTTCTTGTGCCCCAGGCGCACCGCCAGCGTGCGCTTGCCGGCCGACGCGTCGGACTCGAGATCGGGTATTCCGGCCAGGATGATCGACGGGTACGTCGCCAGCAGCAGCGGCACGCTGAGCAGCCACGGTGCGGGGTCGCTCCATGTCCCGCCGAGGAACACATAACCGCACAGCAACACGCCGATGCTGTGCGTCGCTGCGACATCGAGTTCGCCCAGGCCCCGATAGCTGAGTTTCAACGGCGGCGCCGTGTAGCCGATCGCGAACACGGCCAGCATGCCCAGCGTTGCCAGCACGGCCACCGCCGGCGCGGTCGATACCGACACCAGCCATGCCGCGCTGGCGACAAGCCCGAGCAGCGCTGCAGTGATGCCGCGCTTTACCTCGCGCACGCCCAGCAGGCCATCGACCAGCACCCGCGAGCCGCCGGTAAAGGTGCTGAAGTAGCGGTTGCGCTGGTCGGTGGGCAGATCGACCACCTCGTTGACCAGCACGGTGGCGACTTCCAGCAGGAACAGGCAGAGGTAGCCGATCCAGAACACCGGCGTCTTGAAGACCTGCCCACCCGGCGAGGCCGCCAGCGCACCGATCGCGTATGCCACCCACGACATCGGATAGAACTGCAGCCGCAGGCTGCGCAGCCACGCCGCCGCTTTATGCCCCAGTTGCTCGAAAGGCGTGATGCGGCCATGTGCAAGCGCCCGCCCCTGCTGCTCGGCCCGGTCCAGCCATGCCTGGCGTTGCGCATC
The DNA here is from genome assembly GCF_042434515.1 of Lysobacter korlensis. Lineage (NCBI taxonomy): Bacteria > Pseudomonadati > Pseudomonadota > Gammaproteobacteria > Lysobacterales > Lysobacteraceae > Lysobacter > Lysobacter korlensis. The sequence goes on along the minus strand of NZ_JBHLTG010000001.1, from coordinate 552,323 downwards.
GTCGGCCTGCTTGACCGAACCGAACACCAGCGAACGCACCGGGCGCACACCGCAGAACCCCAGCGTGGCGCGAGCCAGCGCGTTCCGGCCCGGCTGGCGGTAGATGAGCCGGTGCACCAGCGGCGGCGTGTCCATCGTGGTGATCAGCTGGGCCGAACGGCCCTGCAGCAGGCCCTGGTAGCCCGTGCCGCCTTCGGTCGTCCTGAATGCGAAGCCCGGCGTCATCAGCCGGTCCAGAAACCCCTTGAGCAGCGCAGGCGCCGTGCCCCACCAGGTGGGATAGACGAATACCAGGTGATCGGCCCAGAGAATCAGCTCCTGCGCCTGGCGCAGGTCGTCCTCGAGCGGCTGATCGTTCGGAGAACGCGTGTGCAGGTGCGCATCGAAATCCAGCGTCGCCAGATCCAGCCGACGCACCTCCACGCCGGCCGCCCGGCTGCCCGCGCCGAAGGCCTCGGCCAGCGCCCCGCAGAAGCTGTCCACGCGCGGATGGCCAAGAATCACCAGCACGTTCATCGACCGCCCAACCTATCCAGAGCCATCAGCCACCGTGGTTCGTCACGAATCTGCGGATCACCGCGGCTGCAGGCCCGCCCGTTGGCAGGTCCGATGCATGCGCCGCACGTCTGCCATCAAAAATGGCGGAGGGGATTGTTGCCGGCCTCGGCGAGAGGCTTCGTGACGCCTCGTGCATGGCTTCGTTGGGAGCGTCGACTGCGGGTCGAGCAACTCGACGCCTACACCGTCGCGAGTGGACGGTCCTCAAACAGCAGGGCCGGGAAATGACCCCCGGCCCTGCTGATGCACTGCGCAGTCACTGCAAAGCGCCTCGGCCTGAATACGCGAGGCCGCTTCCAACGCGCCCGGCGGATCAACCGCCGACGCCGTTCTCCTGGGCCGCGTCGCTCGCTTCCTCTGCAGCGTCCTTGGCTTCCTCGGCCGCCTCGGCCGCCTGCTCGGCTGCATCGCCCAGCTCACCGCCTTCCACGCCCGGCGCCGGCGTCGCCGCGCGTGCCGCTTCGGCTGCGGCAGCTGCTGCGTCGGCTGCGGCCTGCGCCGTGTCCGCGGCCACGGCGTCGCCGGTTGCGGCCGCCTCGCTCGCTGCCTCCTGGGCCTCACCCGCGGCTTCGGCCGCTTCACCTGCCGGATTGTCGTTGCAGGCGGCCAGCGCCAGGCCGAGCGCCAATGCGAGTAGTGCCTTGCTCGTGTTCATCGTGTTTCCTCGTCAACTTGGATGGCGCACGGTCGCGCCGGTGCAGGCTTGACCGGGGTCGGTCGAGGCCATGCGAAGACGCCGGTGTCGCAATCGCCCCCGTTCAGACAGCGCAGTTTCGGCCTCGGCGCCCCGTCGTTGCCACGCGCGGCCGCAATCGGGCGCGTCGGCGATCGGCGTCGCCTGCTGCAAGTTGTAATTACGATAAAACCCCTGCAAAAACGGTCGAATCCCGCATCGAAGACGCGTCGATGCTGAGCGGTTTCTGAAGCGCATGCTGTTTCATTGCTGTAACTACTGCCGCTTGCACCATCGCTTAGCTTCTTTCGCGCTATTGGACACGTCGCTTTCCGCTTTGGAGTTGCAATGCCTGGCCCAGTCGCCGATCACGTGTGGATCGCCGCGCAGGTTGCCAAGTTTCTGCAGGAGTTCGGAAAGGCGCGCCGGTTGGAAGCCCACTCTGCAGGCGTCGCCGAGCCGCATGACCCGAGTGAACTCACTGCCGGACTCGCCTGTGGCGTGGCCCGCGCCTATCGAAGGATGGGTGGACACCCGCCGAACGCGGTGCCGAGGGCGCTGCGGCTGCTGGCCGAGCGCCACGTCGAATTCGCAGACGTCGAAACGAAGCTGATGAGCCAGCTCGGCAGCGATGCGATCGCTGCATGGGCGGACCTGGCCGAAGCCGTGGTCGATGCCGTCGAGCGGGGCGACGACCGGATGGCCCCGATGCTCGAATTCGCGCGCATTTTGAGAGTGCAAAGCCAGAGGCCGGCCGACCCCGACGCGCAGCCCACCGATCCGAACGAGGGGCATGGCGTGGTGCCTTTGCGGCGTGGTGGCAGTTACAAACACCGGCGGCCGTAAGCACGAGTGTTGTCGGCCCATGCGCGCCCGGGTCGTTCAGGCAGCTTACGAAATGCTGTTGCCGGTTGAACCTAGCTTTTACAGCGCCTGCGCGAAGATGGTCTCGCTGCGGGCCGATACATCGCTTCGACTGCCTCCCGCTATCACCACCCGATAACCGACTTGCGAACCCCGCGAGTTCCCCGAGGTTTTGCCTTTAGAGCGAGCCCATCCCCGAATCAAAAAAAGATGACGTTTTGCAATGTCGAACCTGTTGCCACCCAACCTGCGAACGGCCATAGAGAACGTGGATCTCTGGGTCGAAATGGAGATTGCCAACGGAACCGCGCTTGCCGACGTGCTGGCGGGGTTTGATGGCCTGGCCGCCCGCGTCCGCGGAATGACGTGGCCCGCCGAGGAGGTGGCCGTCAGTCGGCGCCTGGCGCTGAGCCGGGCACGCATCTACGGCGCATTTCCGCCCCCGACCTTCGGCGATGGCAACGCGCTGAGCCATTCGATGCACGAGTGACGCGCAGCGCCGGTCGGAACGCGGCGAGCAGGTCGCAACCCGGGGCAGCAGTGCAGCGCCCGAACCCGCGCCCTGGCCCCGATCGGCCTTGCGCATGCACACCGCGCAGATCGCGAACGGGCGCATCAGGCCGCTGAAGTCCCGCGCCGCTCGCGGTCTGGGTTAAATTGCGGCATCGGCGAGGGAGCCGCCGAAGGTGCCGCACGCATGTCCACATCATTCGCCTATCTGCATAGCGCCGACCGCGAAGAGCTGCTGCGGGCAGACGCGCTGGTGGTCGTGCTCAATCGCCGCGAGGTCGAGAGCGATCGCGTCGGGTACACGATCGACCACCTCATGCGCCTGTCCGACGACCCGGTGCTCGCCCAGAAATTCGAAGGGCGGGTGTATCTCGTGTTCGAGGGGTACGCAGGCAAGCAGCCGTACGAAAGTGCCGCTTCCCGCCGCTTCTTCCGGGCGCTCACCGACCAGTGGCCGTACTGGTTCCATTTCCTCGAACGCCGCGAAGGCAGCCTGCGCCTTGCGCTGCGCCTGCTGGTCGATGTCACCGAAGTGCATCGCGTGGGCGCCGCCCCGGTCGCGGTCATCGATGTCGCGCTGTTGAACACCACGGTCGACGGCATGCTGCACGGGCTGGCCGGCATCCACCAGGACCTGCGCATCGGCGCCGACTACACCAGCCGCGCATCCTCGGACGTGCTGCAGGCGCTGCGGGTGCGCGAACCGGTCTGAGCCGCGCATCGGCGCACCAGCCCGCCTGCGTCAGTGCTCGCGTTGCATCATCCAGTCGGTCAGCTGCTGGCCCGGTAGCGGGTGGCAGTAGAAATACCCCTGCAGCGCGTCGCAGCCGGCGCCCTGCAGATACGCGGCCTGCTGCGCGGTCTCCACACCTTCAGCCACCACTTCCAGTTCGAGCGCATGCGCCAGCGCGATGACGCCATGCGCCATCAGGCAGCTTTGCGGATCGTCGGGCAGCTTGCGTACAAACTCGCGATCCAGCTTGATCCGGTCCACCGGCAGCGATGTCAGATAGCTCAGGGCCGAATAGCCGGTGCCGAAGTCATCGATCGCAACCGTCGCACCCCACTCGCGCAGGCGGTCCAGGCTACTGGTGTCGTTGCGGCTGTAGTCGAGCATCTGCCGCTCGGTCAGCTCGACTTCCAGTTCCGAGGCATCCAGGCCCGACCGGTCGAGCGCGGCCTCGACGTAGTCGGCCAAGCGCGGGTCGGCCACTTCCTCGGCACACAGATTCACGCACATGCGGATGGCCTCCCACCCGGCCGCACGCCAGGCACGCGTCTGCGCGCACGCCTTCTCCAGCACCAGCAGACTGATCGGCTCCATCAGTCCCGCCATTCGCGCCAGCTGGATGATCTCGGCGGGAGAGCGATGGGCAAGCTTGGGATCGGTGCAACGCAGCAGTGCCTCGACCGCGTGCACCTTCTGGCTTGCGCCGTCGATCTGCGGCTGGAAATGCAGGTCGAATGAGCCGGTGCGCACCGCGCGGTTGAGCTGGATGCGGTCACGGAAACGCTGATGTGCCACTACATCCAGCCGCTTGGATGCAAACCGGTACGCGCCGCGCGTGGAGTGCTTCGCGCGGTACATCGCCGAGTCCGCAAGGCTGATCAGCTGATCAAGCTCCACCGTGTCGTGCGGAAACACCGCAACGCCGATGCTGCCCGCGATGAACACCTCGGTCTCATCGATGTAGAACGGCTCGGCCAGCGCATCGACCAGCGTCTGCGCAGTGCGCGCACCATCTTCGGGCGCCTGCACATCGGGTTGGATCACCGCGAACTCGTCGCCGCCGAGCCTGGCAAGAAAGTCGGTCCTGCGGATCAGGCTGCCCATGCGCGTAGCCGCCTCACGCAACACCTGGTCACCGGCCGCATGCCCGCAGCGATCGTTGATCTCCTTGAAGTGGTCCAGGTCCACGATGTGCAGCACCAGCGGCTGCTGCCGACGCAGCGCCGAGTCGGCCATGCTGCGCAGTTGCTCGTTGAATGCATGGCGATTGCCGACGCCGGTCAATGCATCAATGCGCGCCAGGCGCTGGATCTCTTCTTCGTGGCGCTTGCGCTCGGTCGCATCGCGCAGCACGGTGACGAAACCGGCGAGCTTGCCGGACGGGCTCTTGATGGGTGACAGCGTGCCGTCTGCCCAGACCAGGGTGCCGTCGCGGCGGCGGTACCAGCGGCTTTCGCTGTAACTGCCTTCGACCAGCGCCGTGCGCAGCTCATGCTTGAGCGTGCCCTGCATGCGATCGATCGAGTCGAAGATCAGGCTCAGCGACTCGCCTTCAACCTCATCGGGCGAGTACTGCAGCAGGCGCGCGGCGCCGCGGTTCCAATGGACGATCTTTCCGCTCCGGCTCAGCACCACAACCGCATGCTCGGCCATGCTGTCCAGCAGCGCCGAAAGCGTCCAATGGGGCCTACCGGAACTCGCCACAGCACGACTCCTTCTGACAGGCGGACGTACTTGCTATCCATGTAGGCCACGTAGGCGTGGGCCGAAAGCGGACAACGTTGTCGCGCGGCGGGCTCAGTGTGTTGTTACTGCAAACCCCAGGCTTGCGCTTCAAGGATGGCGATCCACCTGAACGCCCGACGATGCGTCGCCGCGAGAGCACATCCCTTCTACGGAGCTTGAACAACGCCGCTCCTATCGTCCGCGCATGCCACTTCCCACCGACAGCGCGATACCCCGGCTCGGCCTCACGCTCGCAGTAGCGCTCGCACTGAGCGCGTGCAGCAGCGACGAGCCGGAACAGTCCATGGCCGAGTCCGACACGGGCAGGACGCCGCACGTGATCGACAAAGTCGTCGTGCGGCCGCCTTGGGAGAGCGGTGAAGAGCCGGGCATCGATGAGGCGCCGGCGGCGACCACGACCGCAGAGCAGGAGGCTGTGCTGGTCGGCGAGGAACCGGAGCCGGCACTCGTCGAAGATGCGCTGCCCCAGCCCGAAGAGCGCCCGAGCACGGCGGTCGTGATGGAGCCGCCCAGCCCGCCCCCCGCGCAGCCCGCACCGCGCCCGGCCGAGCCCGTGCGTGGCGAACCCGCACCGGCGACCGCCACCGCGGCCGCGCCACGCCCGGTCGAGCCGATGCGTGCCGAGCCGGCGCAAGCGCCTCGCGCCGAACCATCGCGCCCGGACACGCCGCGCACGGCCGCAACCGCGCGCGACCCGATGCAGGCACGCAGCCTCAACCAGGAAGGCATCGCGCTGATCAACTCGGACCGGCCGGACCAGGCGATCGTCTCGCTCGAGCGCGCCGTCGCGCTGCAGCCGCGCGACCCTGAAATCCTCGGCAACCTCGGCTACGCCTACATGCTCGCCGGCGAGCACGACAAGGCGAGCTCCCAGTTCCAGCGTTCGCTGGACATTGCCCCCACCCGCGCCGCGACTTGGCTCAACCTCGGCCAGACCTATGCCGAGCTGGGCAAGCGCGAAATGGCCGTCGATGCGGTCGTGACCGGCTACCGGCATTCCACGCGCAAGCAGTCCGTGCGTTCGGCTCTGCTGGCCGCCGCCACGGGCCGCAAATACAGCCCGGCCTGGCGCGAAGCTGCCGGGCTGGCGCTTGCACGCATCGGGGACGGTTAGACGACGTCGAGCCGGCCCGTCCCAGATTCGGCTCTGTGGAATGGCGCGCCGTCGCGCCGTGTAATCCAAGACGTGGACCTAAGCCGCCATCCTCCGGCTTCCTGGCTGTTCTACCTGGTTAACGCCGCCGTACGCCAGCACGTCGCCAACGCAGCAGACGCGAGCGCAAAGCCAACCATGCCCCCGACTGCGGCGTAGCCAAGTGTCGCGGCGAGCCCGCGGTCAACCGCGCGGGCGCCGTTCAACAGTGCACCCACGCAAGAGACGAGCACCACCAGCGTGAGGTAAGCAGCCGCACGCTTCGCTTGCCCGGGGGCGAAGTGACGCGCGTATGGCGGATGACTCCTTAGCCAGTGCAGCCCCAGCCACACGATAGCGATCGCACCCACCGCGGTGCTGGCGTGCTGAAGCAGCTTGTACCAGCGAAGCCCCGGAAACACGCTCGGGAGCGCCTCCGACGCGAGCGCAGGCAGCACAGCGACAAAGAAGCCATCGGCATGCGTAAACGCGTCCCAGACCACGTGACTCAGCGCACCAAGCAACACTGCCAGCGCGCCGCCGAGCCAACTCGCATTGCAGCCACATGCGTATCCCGCAGCGAGGCCGGGCGGCATCAGGTCGAGCACGACGGGTCGGACCCACGCGCGATAGATGGCCCATACGACAAGCCCAACCGGCAGGCAGAACACGAGCAGGCCTGTAGAGGTGTGTCCGAACTCACCACGCGGCGCAAGCCGCAGCAGGTACTCGAAGTCGGGCGACATACTGCCGATGACGAGTGCGGCTAGCGGCAAGCGCGGCAGGACCCGTACAAGAAGCAGCGCGGCAGCGGCGTGCGAAGGTGTCAGCGGCATTGGTGACGACTCGGAAAGCGCCGGAAGCGAGGCTGATTACCGTTACGTGTGTTTCCCATTTCCGTCGTAAGCCCTGGCTTGGTGCGCGCCGCAAACCGGCGCCCTGGACACCTCGGTTGGATCCCGGCCTGCCGGGATCTGCGGAGGGCACCCGGGCGCCGCCTCTATTCTGCCCGGGGGAGAATCCAGGCCGCGAGATACGACCGATACGCCACCAGCGCGGCTGTTGATGGCTTCAGTTCCTGAAAAAAAGGAGCGAGGCCGACCTTGAGGAGATCGGCCCCGCCCCTTCGCGATCATGCCCGGCGTTGCTGCTGCCTGCGATCCGCATTCAACGCGTCACTGGCCGCCCTCGGCTTCCTGCTCGACCGCGGCGCCGGCGTCCGGCGAACTTTCCACCTCAGCATCGATCGCGGCCGGCGCCTCAATCGCGGCAGTGGTTGCCACAACCGGCTCGACAGATACGCGAGCCTGCAACTGCAGTGCCGGATCGTCGACCTTGAGCAGCTTCAGCGGGGCGTCGCCTTTGACCGTAGGCGCCAGCGCCATGGTGCGCGTGTCGAGGACATTCACGCCAGCGAAGACGATGCTGGTGCCGAGCTTGGGCAGGAACAGCATGCGGCCATTTTCCTCGGCCAGCTTGTAGCCGACGACCTGGAGCGGCTTGTTGACGTGCGGAAAAAAGCCCTTCGCAGTGACCAGCGAGGCTTCGTCTCGCGGATAAGGCTCGGCGATATCCTTCAGCATGGTCCGAAGCGCCAGCTCCAGCATCGTGTTTACATGCGAATGCAAAAGGGCGCCGCCGTTGGCGGTCCAACTGCCCTCGCCTACGACCGGCTTGCGTGCGCCTTCCGACGTGATGTAACGCGTCGTCCAGACCTTCTTGCCCTTGTCGTCCAGCAATTTCACCCGGAGCGTAACGTACGGCAGCGCCTCGGCCTGGTTCGCGAAGCTGAGCACCACAGCGCCGGTGACCTCGAACTTGCGCTGCCCGGTTTCCGCGGCAGTAAACCTGCCCGCGTAATCGTTCTCCGCCAGCAGCCCCTGCAGCATCTCTGTGGCTTGGTCATGCATCGAGAAGGTCAGCGCCTGCTCAGCGGAGGCCATGGCCTCCTTGCCGTTCTGTGCATTGACCGCGCCTTGGACGGCAACGCCTACCAGCCCGAACAGCAGCATCGGCGCCGCACCGCCTTTCTGATGGCCGGAAATGATCACGTCGCTGTTGGGCACGCGGTAGGTGCCCAGCGGCAGGTCGGTCCACTTGGACACCTTTTCGGTGGAGAACTCCACCCGGGTTGGACCGTCCATGTGCGGCGCAGTAAGAACGGCCTTCGGCGCTGCCAAGGCCTGAAGCGGGACCAGCGCAATCAGCAGCAGGCAGGAGAGGCGGAGCGAGGCTCTTCGGATCATGGCTGTTGTGAATGTTGGGTGAAGACGGCCATCTTCCAAGTTTTGATTCGGAAAGGAAACCGAACGGGCCGATCTGCAGTCGGGTCGCCAATGAGCCGGCTGTGACGGCTGGCTGTGCGTGGTCCATGGAGGGGCTTGGCCCGGGATCTGGTCACAAGGCCGGCGCCGGAGACCCAGGCCCGCCAGACAAGTGCAATCCCAACGCATCAGACCGCTTGCTTGCTTAGCCCGCCCCGTCGGGGCCACTCGTAACCCACTGCGCCGAGCGAGCGGGAAGCACAGCGGGTATCGCCCGCCGTGGGATTTCCCCTTAACCGGCGGGTCGCTGTTCGCCCTCCCGGCAGGCGCCGCCACGCCCGCATGCCTCAGCGGCAGCGGTCGGACTGGGAATCAAGGCTGGCAAAAGGGCCCGAGCGTCGCGCCTCGGCCCCGAAAGCAAGGCAGCAACAGCAACACTGCGGTCCTGGCTGCGTTGGCACCAAGGCCTGCGCCCACCATTCCGCGGGGCGCAGCCCCCCCGGGAGCGTGACGTGTGCCTCATAATCCGCGCAGGCGCGAGCATTGGGGGTCGCGCCGTCATCGGAGCACTGGGATCGTATGCACGGAAGATATGGGCGCCACGTGGGTGGTGCGTTGGTAGTCGCTTCGCTTGCGGCATGGGCAGCGGTGGAGAACACAAGTCCGCACGGGGCGGAGCCCGGCGAAGCCGCAGTCAAGATGGCTCCCGGCCTCATGCGCGCCGAGCGGCTCGCCGCCGATTCCGCCACAGTGGCGGCAGGCGACACGGTAGTCATCGATGTGCTCGCGAACGACCAGACGCTCGAAGGCGATCGGGTTCTTCTGCGCGTGCTGCAGCCGGCCACCGGCACGGCCCGGATCGTAGGAAACACGGTTGCCTACACCGCGCCCGATGGCGTGATGTCCACGGTCGACTTCTATTACCAGGCCAAATCGCGACGCGGCGGATCGCCCCGTTACGGCAAGGTCACGGTGGCGATCGGCCAGCGGATCGCTGTGCTCGGACGCGTGGTGCGATCCCAGCAAGCTCCGACGCAGGTTGAACTGCGGGTGGGGGAGCGCACATACACGACCACGACGGCGCACGACGGCAGCTACCGCGTTCAGGGCCTCGGGTTCGCAGATCACGAGGTCGCCGTAGTAGAGGCCCGTGGCGCGGAGGCCGGGTCGTCGTTGAGGCTGCAAAGCTATCTCGGCACGTTCGGCCGTCTTCGCCAGTCGGCAGGCACCGACCAGGTGCTTGAGCGCGCCGAGAGCAATGCAGTCACGGTGAGCTTTCTGTCCTCTGCGCAGATGGCTCATGCAGTTGCTGCTTATGGGGACGTGCCCGACAGTGACGATGCGTATGAAGCTGCACTGCTGAGCGCGGACATCACTTCAACGTTGCAGCTGGCCGATTTCCTGGACACGGTTGACGCAGGCCGGTATCCGCTGCCGGCGGGGGTGGATGCGCTGACCTATGCGAGCGCTCCCGGCCGAGTCAGGCGCGAATGGAATCCGCCCGACACCATGGTTGGGATCGACTTCCCCCGCCCCGCGCTGAAGGCCGAACAGACCGTGCCGCCTGCGGCAGGCTCATTCGACCGGGCCCAGGTGCTTCTCTGGGACGACATCGGGTCGACCTCGAGGGACGGCATTCGCAGCGTCGAGCTGATCGAACCGACCGCGGATGGCAAGGTCAATTTTATTGACGGCTATGCTCGCGAAGCCGCGCCACTCAGTCCTATGCCGGACGAGCACGGGCGCGCGACGTTTATCCCCTCCGGTCAGTACCTTCTGTCTGAAACGACCGTTCGCACCCGCGACGCCAGTATCCGCCAGCTGCGATACCTGACCAGCCGCAAGCTGATCAAGCTGTTCGAGGGGCGGCACGGCGACCAGTACTTCCAGCAGGACACAATCGCTCTCGTCCACCCCGACCGGCCGACGCTTGACCGCGTTACCCGGCGCTTCACGACATGGGTCGGGTACGAACAGCTGCCCGTAGCCCCGTATTCGGCTGCCGAGGTTGCGGGACGCGCAACGTTCGCGATGTATTGCCTGCGACCGGACTTGCAGACCGGGTTCGGGTACTGCGACTACCCGGTGCACTCGTTTGATGCTTCTGGTAGCGGTCGTATTGAGGCGCTTGGGCCGTCACTCGATGGCTCCGGGACACCGGCTCAGCGTGTCCCGGGCGGATCGTTTGAATGGAGGCGAAATGAAGCGGGCGCGATCGTGCTGCGCCAAGGGCCTGTCACCACGCAGTACGTCCGCGTGACGCGCGAGAACGAGCACGCATCAGGCGTGATCAGCCGCGGCGTGGCCGAAGTCAATGGCGTGACCAAGTACGTCGCCCATTACCAGCAGTCGGTTCGCTTGCAGACGCCCACCACGGAGCTACCGCTGCTGTCGGCAGGCTCGGCATGGTCCCCGGGCCTGGCATGGACTGCACCGTTGAGTCTTTTCGACCCGTGGACCGTGCGCTTTTCGTTCGCGGACGGGAGAGGCGAGGAACGCTCATCCGATGGCTCCGGCTATACAAACATCTTGCGGTTTGCGTGGGCGAACGACAGCGAAGGCGCCTTGCTGAAGCAGTACGAAGGGGGCTTCTATTACGAAGGTGACGCCCTTGTCGTTTCGGAAAGCGACTGTGCGCTGGTCAGTGCCGACGGCCAGTGCCCGGTGACGTTCAGGCGCTGGACGGTGCTGGCATCCATGCATGACCGGCAGTATCTCGTCGAAGAGGAATACGCGTCAGCGCGCTACCCCGCCCAGCCCCTGACGCGTCGCACAGTGAGACCGTTGACGCTTTACCGCAACTGATCCACTGCCGAAAAAAGGACGGGCGCCGGCTTTGCCGTGCGCCCGTCCTTTTTTTATGCCGCGCCGGCGTACCTGGCTACGCCGTGACGCCGCAGCGTCGGCCGCAGGCGGCGCTTGGCTTAATCACTCACCGGCAGGGAATGCTCTTCCTGATCAGGTCGGCCCGGTCGAACAGATAGACCGCGGTCGCGTCATTGAACCGGTGCGAATGCTGGTCCACATATTTGATGAAACTGTCGAGCTGCGTGCACGCGGTCTTCTGGTACGAGGGCAGGTACGGCTTCACCAGCGACTCGGTCAGCTTGGCGTTCAACCGCTTGCGGTCCTGCGCCGAAATGCCGGGTGCACTCGAGATCCGGCTACGCAGGGCCCGCGTGCGAGCGCACGGCGTCGTCGTGACCGGGGTCATCCGGAAGTAGGCGTCGAAGTCCGCGTCGAATTCCCTTGGAGTATTGGGATCCTCGTCGGGCGGGTTGTATCCGATGCCGTGCGCGTACGGACTGCCCTCGGCGGCCCAAACGCCGATGTGCACATTGGGCTTCGGGTCCCGCGTCACCTGCATCGAATACTGCCGGCCCACCTTGAGCCGCACCTGCGAGAAATCAGCCTCGACGAAGCCAACATTCGAGGAGGCGTCCTCCGAGTCGACGAACTCATGCGGCATTGCCACGTAGCGGGTTGCGATCAGGCGCTTCAGCGACGTGTCACCCTCGTACAGGCGATAGACCAGCGTGACTCCGCCGAAGGGGTCGAAGAGTTCGGGGTTGTCGCCATGGAAGACGCCGAACTCGAAGCCGAAGCGGATCCGCGGGTCCTCGGCGCGAAAGGTCTGGACCAGGCTCGTGCGGTTTGCCTGCGGGGCATAAATAGGCAATGCCACATAGTGCGGGCCGTCCACGACGACTTCGGCGGCTGCAGCGGTCGAGAAGGTCTGGGCGGCCGCAAACACGAGCGACAACGCGATCGCGACAGGGCGACGCAGAACGGGGGAGGTCATGACGGCTCCGGGCGGTGGGGAGCTGAAAGGCTAGGAAGCCGCGCCGCCGTCATGTGTGAAACGGAGCCCTCAGTGAATGTTGTTTTTTTGCACGCATGAGCCTGCTGCAGTGCTAATGCGCGCCGTGCAGCCTGCACTTTGACCTAAGAAACAAGCGGGACGAACCCGCACGTGCAACGTGCGACTTAAGTGGCGCCCGGGTTTGAAAGGTGGTGGGCACGCCCTCCACAGGAACAGACACTTCGTCACCAGCACGAAGCCCCGCCCGAGCCATCAAACGGCAGCGGACGCCCACGCACTCGCAAGGGCGACCGGGCTTTGAAACTGATCGGGGGTCAGGCCCGCGCTGCAAGCGCACGAACCCAACCCCTGCCGACCATGTTGATCGCGAAGCGCGCGAGAAAGCGCGCCCGTCGCTGGTGGCGAATCAGCTTTCCGTCACCGGCTCCCGCGCCTCGCTCGAATCACCGAGCAATGCGAGATCACGCACATTCTTCTGCACCGCCACCGACCCGAACAGCGCGAGCAGAAACGCCATTGCGTAGAAGCCTTTCTCGCTCGGCGCGAGCGTCGCATTCCAAAGCCCGATCGCGAGCAACATCACGCACAGTCCCAGCGACACCCAGCACAGGCCGTAATACAGCCCGGTCACGGCACCCCCTTCGAGCCGGTCGCGCACCGACTTCTGCAGCGACACGGCCGAGAACAGCCCGTACATCAACACCGTGAAGTAATAGCCCTTCTCGTTGAGCGCCATCGGGGCGTTCCACAGGCCAACGACAAACGCAATCACGCCCGCCGCAAGCGCCAACCACGATGCCCCAATGAACGCGCCCGTCGGGCGCTGGATCTGACGGTAAATCACGCAATTCCCCTTTGCTTGGTTGGAAGACGACGTTGCGCGCCCCGGATGTTCGTGCCCGGCGTCCGGCTCCCCGCCGATCACGCAACGCCGAGCACTATAGAACAGGCCATCGGTCGATCCGCGTTCGCGGGAGTGGCGGCGACATCGGCGCTCCCGGTGACGCCGCACACCGCGACCCCAACCGGGCCACGCGGGCGGGCTCACCGGTACTGGACGCGGCACCCCGGAGCCGTGGTTGGTGATCGAGCAAGCAGACCCGCCGTCTTGTTCCCGGCCAGCGGGCCTGCCCCCATCAGACGCCTTCTGATCCCACTCACAACCACGCACGTAACGTCGCTCGAGCTTCCGATCGACGGCGACCGATGACCCGCTCGACTTCGTCCGACACCGTTCTGTCTGTCAGGCGGGCCTGCCCATGAACCTGCCGCTGCCGGAGAGCTGGGCCGCCATATTCGCGCTGCTGTCGGGCGCACTGGTGGTCGTGCTCGGCCTCGTGTTGTGGTCGGTCCGCCGGCACACCGACCCGGTGCTTCGCGTCAGCTGCGATCAACCGATCGACGAGCTGGTGCCGTCGCTGGCCGGCCTCTCGCTCGCCACGCCCATCGCCGGCAATGCAGTAGAACTGCTCGAAAACGCGGCGTTCTTCGACGCCATGCTGGCTGCGATCGGCACCGCGCGCCGCACCGTGCACTTTGAAACCTTCCTGTGGAAAGACGGGGCGCTTAGTCGGCGACTGACCGCAGCGCTCGCCGAACGCGCCCGCGCCGGCGTCGCCGTGCGGGTGCTGCTCGACGCGATCGGCAGCAAGCAGGTGCGCGGGCCGATCGCCGAGCAACTGCGCGCCGCCGGTTGCCGCGTCGAGTTCTTCCACAAACGGTCGCTGCGTCACCTCGGCATGATCAACGACCGCACCCACCGCAAGATGGTGATCATCGACGGCCGAGAGGCGTTCGTCGGCGGCCACTGCATCGTCGATCACTGGGCGCAGGAGATCGGCCCCGGCGGCGTGACCGATATCAGCCTGCGGTTGCGCGGGCCGATCGTGCACGCAGTGCAGGCGGCCTTCAGCGAGAACTGGATGGGTCACACCGGCGAATTGTTCGCGGGCGACGCCGTGTTTCCACCGCTGGCACCGGCAGGCGACCTCATCATCCACGCCGCGTTCGTCAAACCCGAGGGTTCAGCGCCCGCGGTGAAGGTGCTGCACCACACGGTCATCTGCCTTGCCAAGAAGCGCATCTGGATCCAGAACCCGTACTTCATCCCCGAGCCCGCCACGATCGTCGCGTTCGGCGAAGCGGTGGCGCGCGGCGTCGACGTGCGCGTGCTCATGCCGACGACCGGCAGCTCGGACAACGCAATGGTGCAGCACGCCGGCCACCGCAATTTCGACCGGCTGCTGCAAGCCGGGGTGCGATTGTTCGAGTACCCGAACGCGCTGCTGCACCAGAAGGTGATGACGGTCGATGGCGTGTGGAGCGCGGTCGGCTCGAGCAACTTCGACGATCGCTCGTTCGAGACGAACGACGAGATCACGCTTGGCCTCCTCGATCGCGGACTCGCCGGCCAACTCGACTCGATCTTCGAACGCTATGCGGCCGATGCGATCGAAGTGAAGCTCGATCAATGGCGGAGGCGCGGCGCGTGGCACAAGCTGAAGGACTACGCGGCGTACAGCATCAACGAGCTGCTGTAAGTCGCGACACCGGGCCACTTTCGGCCTGAGCAGAACGGGCGGCGGCAGTCAGCCTGACTTAACTGCCGTTGCCGCTTTTGCGTTGAGTCGAACGACGAGCGAGCGGTTCGGTCCGAAGTTGACGCGTAGCGTGCGCCCGTCGATGTCCGTGCGCAGGTCGTGCAGGCCGATCGGTGTCACCAGAGCGGCGCGACTGATGCCGGCCCGGGGATGCACGCCGATGATGTCCAGTGCATCCGCATCGCGCTGCGGGAAGCCGTTCAACCAGGTGCGCAATGGTCCCTCGGTCAGCGTGATTCGCCCACTGCAGAGGCCGTCCTGATCAGTAAACGTCGCGGTGCCGTTGAATCGTGCGCCTTCGAACTCGGCCTCGTAGGCAACGGCGTCCACCGGGCACGACGCGCCGCCTTGGCGGTCAGCCGTGGGTCTCGTATGGAACGGTGCCGCGAGCATCTCCGCGGTGCGCTCGATCGACGACGTCCACTGCGCGTTGGACAGCACGCTGGCACTGACGCCCCGCGTTGGCCAGACGACGAGCGCACTGCGGGCTGCTACGGTCGTGCCCGCATGGTGGGCGATCGGGTTTCCATCGATGTCGCGGCCGGCGCGCCATCCAAACCCGACCTCGTAGTCGCGCTCGCGTACCGTGGATCCATCCGACAGGCGAGCAGGTTGCAACATCGCGTCGAACGTCGCGCGCGACACGATCGTTCCATCGACGGCCCGGCTTCCGAACAGCGCAATCGACCGCGGCGTCGCGGCCAGCCCGCCTCCGCCCCAGGTGTAGCTGAAGTCATGCGCCGGCAGCCGCGCCGCCGTGCCATCTACGAACCCGTAGGTAGCCGACGCGTCCGGGTTGTTATCGTTGGGCGCAACGGCACCGATTCCCAGGCCCGGCGCCACCTCCCGGCCCACGTAGTCGAGGAAGGGTTCGCCCGCTCCCGCTTCGACCACAGCGCTGAGCAGCGTGTAGCCCCAGGACGAGTAGTGGTACGCACTGTCCGGGGCGGTAAGCAGCGGGCGGCCTTCGAAGATGCCGACCGCGTCGCGCACGGTGGCGTAGTGCTGCGCGCCGAGCCCCTGGTCGATGTCCTGGTAATGCGGCAGGCCCGCGGTGTGAGCTGCGAGCTGGCGCGCCGTCAGCGGCGCCCAGTGCGCCCGCAGCCACGGCAGCGTGGACTGGACCGGCGCGTCGAGGTCGAGCCGCCCCGCTTCGCCGAGTTTCGCTGCGGCCGTCGCGGTGACCAGCTTGGAGACGCTGGCGAGGCGAAAGACGGTATTCGGATCCACAGGCAGCCCGGCTTCAACATCGCGCATGCCTGTACTTCCGGTCCAGACCACCGCGCCATCGAGCACAACGGCAGCGCCCATGCCGGGGACCCCGTTCGCTTCGACCAGCGCGGCAAACAGGCGATCGGCGATGTGGCGCCCATCAACGCGGGCGCCTGCCGCAAGCGGGTTGGCGCTGCCCGAGACAGCGGCAGTGACGGCAAGCGCCGCCGAGATGAAGGGTATGGCTCGGTGCATGGTGGACCTCCTATGTCCATGACAACGCACCTGGCCTTCGTCGGTTGACGACAGGCGCGCGGCGGCGTGGTTCACCGGCCGAGGATAAGGGAGGCAGAAGCCTGTCGGCCGTTGCAGGCCGGAAGCGGACATAACTGCAAGAAGCACGGACGCAGTTCGGCCTGGCGGTACGCCGCTATCGAGCGTTCGTCGAACGCTCTCTACCTGCATCCCCCAATGCCTTCGACTTGCGCCCCCCATGCTTTCGAGGGCCCCTGCCCTTCGAGCCTGTCGGCGAATGCTCGAAAGAGTCGGGTTCGATTCCTGAAAAACTGAACCCGACTTGTTTCTGATTGGTCGGGCTTCTGAGGAAGCAGACCTGACCCCGTTGCGATGCGCCGTACCGCACCGGCGAGCGTCCGGGGACAAGTCGCAGCGCAAAAGTCAGCGCCTCAGCGAAGTGAACCAGCCCCGATACACGTACGGCGCCAGAGAATTCCCTGACTTCGCTATCTACCTACTTGGCCACGCCTTCCGCCTGACCCGCCACCGTAGAGTTGAGCGCAACGGTGCGGTCGACGAACCGGTCAAGGGCCGTCCTCACCGTCGCCGCATCCGCCCCGCCCGTGTGGTCGCGGTACGCAAACAGGAACAGCAGCTTGCCGCCGACGCGGGCGACCGCCCCGGCGCACTCGAGCGTGACGGCGTGCTGCTGTCCTGCGACCTGTCCGTTGATGGGCAGCAGCATCACGAAGCGAAGCGAGTTCGGATCATCGCCATACAACGTCGGCGCGCCCACCTTGCCGAAACTGACTTCGACATCGAGCCCGGCCGTCTCGCTCATGCGCTCACTCGCGCCACGTTGCATCGAGTCGGCGAGCGCCTGCATGTCGACCGCTCCCATGCTCTGGGCGATCTGCGGGCGCGCCTGCTGCCACTCCTGCTCACTGAGCTCGACTTGCTCGGCGTCGCGCATCACCTGCACCTGGTAGAACACCTGCTCAGGCCGCTGACCGATGAGCACGCGCTTGAGATCGGCCCGGCTCATGAACCCTTCCACCAACCGGTGCGTAACCGGCAGGCCTGCCTGCGACATGGAATACAGCGTCGGCGCGCTGACGCTGGCGGCCAGGTATCCGTCTTCAACGGGCACCTGCAGTTCCGCATCCCCCACCTTGACGGTGGTTACCGCCTCGGCCGACGCAACGCCCGCCCATAGTGCTGCGACCAGACCCAGCGATCGCAAGAATCCCTTTCCCATCGTGTTGCTCCCCTTTGAGTTGATGTACTGCGGCGCGTAGGCGGCCCGCCACCCCTGGCAGGGTCCCGCTCACGCGCCCTTGCTGCCGGTATTGCCGGAGCCGGTGATATTGCCCTGCCCACGCCGGTAAAGCTTGATGAGCATTCCAACCGGCAGGAACGAACAGGCGCTCACGTCCGAGCGGGACAAGTCCGGCGCAATAGTTTCGGTTAGTCCCGCCGCAACAGGAGC
The DNA here is from genome assembly GCF_042434515.1 of Lysobacter korlensis. NCBI lineage: Bacteria > Pseudomonadati > Pseudomonadota > Gammaproteobacteria > Lysobacterales > Lysobacteraceae > Lysobacter > Lysobacter korlensis. Next base: position 534,485 of record NZ_JBHLTG010000001.1, on the reverse strand, counting down.
AGCTCGCGCACCGGCGTGAACGGTGGCGATCTTCGGTTTCGGCTCTGACGACGGCGAAAAGCCGGCTCGTAGAGAAAGCGAAACTGAAGCCAATGCTGGCGGGAGCAAAAACCCGCCAAACGCCCGACAATAGGCATCGCTCGGTTCCGCGCGCGCGGCGCACGGACACGCATCTCCGCTCGCCTTTACACGAAACTCGAAAAGGACTTTCCGTGAACCAATCGCGCCTGATCCTCACAATCGCTACCGCGCTTCTCGCTGGATGCGGGTACGAGGCCGAGGTCGAAACCCTCAAAGCCCAACTCGTGGCCGAGCAGATCGAACAGTTCACGCAGAAATCCCTGTCAGGCGTCCGGCCCTACATCACGGGCGAGCGGGAGCTGGGCGAGCTGAAGAACGAGCCGCTGTTGAACGGCCAGTTCGCTGCCGCCGTGTCGACTGCGAAAACCATGTCGCGCAGCCTGGTGGCCCAGCTGGATGCGGTTGAACTCGATCCTTCGCGCCCGCTCGGCGCATGCCGCGACGCGCTTGTCTCGACCACCACGCTTCTGGACGCCGTGCACGAGAGCGCGCAGGCGGGACGATCGTTGGTCACGCTGCTGCCGCAGCTCGATGAGGCGGACCTGCACGCACGCAACTGTGCCGCGGCCAGCGCGAGCGAAGGCTTGCCCTTTATCGGACCGCTCTGAGTAAACGAGCAGCAGGATCAGGCTTGAATTCCAAACGAGTGGCTTTGACCCGCTACTCGGCGAGATACGCGTTCTCGAGCGCGACTTCGCTAAAGCGAACCTGACCCGCTGATCCAGGTGCCGCAAGCTGAACCATTGGCAACCTGCCGAGAACCAAACGCGTCCCCGCCCAGTCTTTCATGCGCGCTCCGCACTGGACCGCCCCGCGTCATGCGGGCTATGAGCATGGAGGATTCTCATGAAGTACCCGCACGCGCTGGTCGCCATGATGGCGGCCGCTGCACCCTGCCTCGCATCCGCTGGCGATCTATCGCATACCCACGTTGAAGTCGGGGCTGCCCGGCTTACCGAGGACGGGTTTGGCTGGATGCTCCGGGATACGAATTTCGACGGTGGCTATATACAGGGCTCGGTCGCCCTGGGTGCCACGGGCGCCTACGGCTTCGGCGGCTACCGCGCGGGAAGCGGTGACGGCCCATTCCGGGGGTTGGACCAGTCCAGGATGCAGCTCGGCATCGGTTATGCGCACGGCATCGCGCCCGGCGTCGAGGTTCTAGGCGAAGCGGGCTACCTGCGCGACGAAATCGGACGCTACGGCGTCAACACCGGGCGCATAAGCGCAGGGGTGCGGGGCCAGATGGGGACGCGGACCGAAGCGTGGGCCAAGGCGCACTACACCGATCAGACGCTCGACAGCACGCGCTATGCCGGAGAGCTGGGCGGCCTCGTCAAGCTGGGCGACACCTGGGGCGTGACCGGCGGCCTTGAGATCGGCGATCTGCGGACGGAGTACAAGCTCGGAGTACGTGCGAGCTTCTAGGTCTTTGCTAGGCCGGCAAACGAAGGACGCAGAAGGGGTCAGGTTGGACTGCCCCGCATTCCACAGACGGGTAGTCAGGATACAGACCTGACCGTTTGGTAATCCCGCTCCGCCTGCATCGGTGATCGGTAGCCCAGCGCCGAATGCATGCGGATGCGGTTGTAGAACAGCTCGACATACTCGAACACCGCACTACGTGCGGCTTCGCGGTTCTTGAACGGCTTGTCGTCGGTCAGTTCCAGCATGAGCGTGGCAAAGAAACTCTCGGCCATCGCGTTGTCGTAAGGCATACCCGGCCGGCTCATGCTCAGCTGGATTTTCGCTGCCTCCGCTTTTGCCCGGTAGCGCGGCTGCCGCGGTCGTGGTGAAGGATTAGGCCGGGCTTGGGCCTGCGGTGGTGCAGGGCCATGTCGAGCGCCCGCTCGGTCAGGTCCAAGCGCTGGTGATCGTCCATCGCCCAGCCCACTACGCGACGGCTGCAGACATCGACGAGCACAGCGAAGTGCAGTGGTCCTTCGCGCGTCGGCAGCACGGTCATGTCGCCCACCCAGAGCCGGTCAGGCGCAGTCGCCGCAAATGGCCACGTGCACAGACGCGGCGCGGCCGGCGTGCGCTGGTACGCAGCACGCGCACGCATGAAGCGACGGCGCCGACGCGTCCACAGGCCGTGCTCGCGACGCAGCCGATCCATGCGGTGTCGGCCGCACTCGATGCCGCGCTCGCGCAGCTCGCGCCACAGGCGGCGGCTGCCGTAGCGCTCGCGCAGCTCGTGATGCGTCGCTGCAATGACCGCTGCCAGGCGCACGTCAGCTTGCTTGCGTGCGCTTGGCGCGCGCTGCTTCCATCCGTGATAGCCGCTCACCGACACCTGCAGCGCACGGCACAGGTCGGCCAGCGGGTAGGTCATCCTTTGTCCGTCGATCCAGGCGTACCGCGCTTGGACGCGCTCGCGAAGTACGCCGTCGCTTTTTTTAGGATTGTGTTTTCCTGCTCGAGCCGAGCGACCTGCTTTCGCAGCTGCGCCAGCTCCTGCTGCTGGGGCGATCTGCGTCCCGAGCCACGGAATGCCTGCTCGCCTTCGGCCTGCAACGCGTCGCGCCACTTGTAGAGCCGGTTGCGCGGCACGCCCAGCTCCAGGGCGAGCTGCGCCACCGGCTTATCGCCACGCTCCATCAAGCGCACTGCTTCGCGCTTGAACTCCGCAGTGAACCGCTGCCTTTCCATCCAACACCTCCGGGGCCGTCCCCATTCTCAGGTGTCTGTGGAAGGCGGGCCAATCCAGGTTCGCTTTTCCAAGAAAAGAACCTGACCCCTTTTCACGCTTTGGTCGCCCCCCCCCTTGGCCGCTTGGTCGCCCCCCCCTTGGCCGCATGGTTCAGCTCGCAAGCGCCAAGTCAGCGGCCTGATGGAGCTGGGTGATGCTGAAGGGCTTGCGCAACAGGTGAACGCGGACGAGGTCACCGGGCAGCAGCTTCTCGATATTCGCGGCGCCGGTGGCAAGTACGATCGGCGTGTCCTTTCCCTGCTGCCGTATACGCTGCGCGAGCTCGGCGCCCAGCATCCCGGGCATGGTGTGGTCGAGCACGATCAGGCCCCAATGCTCCTGTTCAATCCGCGCGAGCGCTTCCGCCGCGGACTGTGCTTCCGCCACATGGCACCCGAGCTCGGCGAGCATCGCGGCGATGGCGCTTCGCACGTGGGCTTCGTCGTCGACGAGCAGCACCCGCACGCCCGCCAGTGATCGCGGCGCAGCGTGCGTGGCCGCGCTGCTCGCCTCCCCCGCTGGCTCTACGCGCGGCAGGATGATCGACACCGTCGTGCCCTGGCCCGGGGCCGATTCCACCACCGCCTTGCCCCCGGATTTCTTGGCCAACCCATACACCATGCTCAGGCCCAGCCCCGTGCCACTGCCCACCTTCTTCGTGGTGAAAAAAGGCTCGAACGCCCGGGCCAGAACGTCCTCGGCCATGCCGTGCCCCGTGTCGCGCACCCAGATACGTGCGTACCGCCCGTCCGGGATATCCGGCTCCTGCCGGTAGAACGCGTCTGTGGCTCCGATCTCGAGGCGACCACCGCCCGACATTGCATCCCGGGCGTTCACCGCGAGATTGATGATCGCCAGCTCCAGCTGATTCCGATCAGTCGACACATGAACGCCGCCAGCGCGCTCCAGGTCGAGCGCGAGCGTCACTGCCGAACCGACGGAGGTTCGCACCAGATCCTTAATGTTCTCCAGGAATGGCCCCAGCTCGATGACCTCGCTTTCGAGCTCCTGCGTCCTGGAGAACGTGAGCAGCTGGCGGGTGAGCTTGACCGCGCTCTGCGTGGCCCGCTTTCCCATGACCGCAACCTTCTCGATCTTCTCCGGCGAGCCCGACTGACGCGTGATCAGCTCGAACGAGGTATTGATGGTCTGGAGCAGATTGTTGAAATCGTGCGCGATGCCGCCCGTCAGCTGCCCCAGCGCCTCCAGCTTCTGCGCCTGCAACAGGGCGCGCTCACTGCGCCGCAGGGCCTCGCTGCGCTCCTGCACGCGCTCTTCCAGTACCCGGTTGAGCTCGCTGAGTTCGGCCTGCGCTTTCTGCAGCGCGCTCTTGCCGCGGCGCTCATCCGCGACGGCGCTGAGCAGCAATATGGTGCTCGCCGTCAGCACCAGGAACTGCTGGACATGCATCAGGGCGCTGATTGCGGTGGCGGCGATATTGGCAAACGGGCCCACATCGGCCAGCACGCCGCTTACGGCAGCGCACCCCACCACCAGCAGCACGCTGCTCGCCCCGACGACCCTGAGCGCCAGCGCCGCCCAGATGAGGAAGGGGTAGATGTGCCAGGCCCGGAATGGATAGTCCGGCCCCGTGTGGAAGATCAGGAACGCCGCAGCGGTGTTGACCGACACGATGGCAGCCAGGTGCCACCGCTCGCCGGCCGTGGGCCGCTCGTGCCACCACGCCAGCGCGAGCCCGGTGATGACCATGACCGATGCGGCGTTCGCCGAAGCCCAGCGCAGCCAGACCAGTGGGAAATCCGCTGCCGCCAGGTCCGACGAAACAACCACGCAGGTCGCGCCGACGGTTGCTGCGAGAGCGGACGGGATCAGCGCGCCCGCCGCGAGAAACCGCAACATGGATCGAAGGGAGTCCAGGCGGGGAATTCCGCCGCCTCGGCCCTGGAGCAGCCACACCCCGAGTACGGTGGCAGCGGCATTCCCCGCGGCAATGCCCAGTTCCGCCCAGATCGGCTGCTCGCTTCCGGTGGCGAAGCCGGCAAGCAGACGCGCGATAAAAATACTCGGCCACAGCCGGATCCCTCCGAACAGTAGCCCGACCATGCCGACGCCTGCAGGGATCCAGACTGCGGCCCCGGCCCCTTTGACCGTCGCCCACTGCAGGGAGAGAACTGCGGTCAGAAAGTAGACGATGAGTAAACCAGCTGCTGCCGTTGCAGCCCGCCAGGCAGAGGCATGCATGTGGTTCATCGGGGCAGTGTACGAAAGGGGTGTGAAGCAGCCGGCGAGCGCTTCCAATGCCGGTGCGAAGCCGACCACGGCGCTGAACGAAGCGAGCTTTGGGCGCCGTCCCTTTGGCGGGAGGGAGCGCAGGGACCGATGCCGAGCAAAAAGGCCAGGTTCAAATTTCGGAGAAATGAACCCGCCCCCTTATCTCGGGCTTCGGCTTAGTCGACCGGCGCTACGCCGGGCGGGAAATACGTGACTTCGAAGCGGATGCCGTCGGGGTCGCGCATGAACAGCGCGGTGACGTCGCCGAAATGCTGCAGGTCCGGAACTTCGAAGCCGGCCTGTTGCATCGCGGTACGGATGGACGCCACCTCGTCCGCCGAGCGGGCTGCAAAGCCGACATGGTTCATGCCCGCGCCATAACGCTCGTACGGCGATGTCCCGGGCCGCGCCTCGTTGAACTGCAGGTAGAACCCGTCGCCGTCGGTCCAGACGTGGTCGCGCTGCTTGGTGAAGCCGATCAGCGGCAGCAGCGTGTCGTAGTACCGCATCGATGCGTCCAGCGATGTCACGAGCAGCGTGATGTGGTCGATTCGCACTGACTGCTTCTCCGGCCGCCGGGCTCAGCGGCTTCAGGCCCGTTTGCTAGACCCCCGTGGGTCGGGCGGTGAAGAAATGAACCTGACCCCTTTGTTTTACTGCTTCCGTCCCCTTAGCCGTCTTACTTGCTGGGCAGATCACCCCAGCGGCCGCTCACTGGCTGCCATCGGCAAGGGCGCGCGTCTAACTGAGCATCTATCACTTCTCTGCCGATGCGAATTGCCGCGTCCCGCGCTTTGTCTTCGGTCGATAAAACGGTCTCGTAGTCTATGAACGGGCCCCGCCACAGCCCGGCCGCGTCGGTCACGCACACCCAAGCTCGGTGGTGCACTCCGCCCTTGGAGCTCATAGCCTGCGCAGTTAACGAACATCCGCGATAGCTCTCGTTGCGTCCGGGGCCGGTCATATCCAGTGCGCGTCCTGCTGATCCTTTGCCGCCAAGCAGATCCTTGTGATCCGCCGTCTCGCCACGACTGCGAAGCGAAGCGAAGCGAAGCACCAGCTTGTCAAAGAAGTGAACCTGACCCCGTTATCTGGCCGGCAAGGGGCGTTCCTGGGCTAAGCTGGCTTGCAGCGCTCAGTGATCAACGAATAATTCGTTCCGATCTCACACACGATGGAAACCCAATCAGGCACATCCTGAAGATCGCCTTCTTGAATCTGCTTCAAAGCCCTTTCCATCTTCTCTTGGGCACACCCCCAAGGCTCTTCGATCAGCAATTGGCGATAGGGCGTCCACCTTGTGCTAGGTGGCAACGTCGGCGTTTCGCCCTTTTGAGCGACATAGCAATTTCGCTCACCTTGGCTTGGCAGATTTACGAACAGCAAAGCCAGTCCGTTCCGGTCATCGATAAAAATCAACCCCTGATCCACGCCCCCGCGAGGACTCTGGGACTCAAGGAAGCCAGCCCCTCTTAGCGATAAAGTCCCGCTCGCTGAGCTGACAGCCGCCTCGACCATGTGCTTGAAGCTGCTGCTCGTATCCGCCACCTTGCAAACCCAGTAAGAAGTGAACCTGATCCCGTCACCAGTGCCGTTATCGGCGAGCGTCACATCCAGCCCGGACGAAGGCACCTCGTCCACCGTCGAACTGCTCCGTAATCTCGCCTGCCAGCCGGATGCGCGCTAGAGGGCATTGCGCCAAAGCAAAAGGGGCTGGTTCAAACTCCAAAGAAATGAACCTGACCCCTTTTCCCCTTAAGAAATGAACCTGACCCCTTTGCTTAACCGTGACCCCATTATCGCCGTTACCGGACCGGCTTTCGTCACGCGGGTGCCGCAGCAAGTCGTTCGAGTAACCATTCAACTTGTCGACGGGCGTTCGCGATAACTTCGGCGAACGTTGACAGATAGATCTCGGGCTCATGGCTCGCTGGCAGCGCGTTTTCGCCTCGGCGACCACCAATGATCCACACCTTCATGTGACCGGATATGTACGAGCTCAACTCGTGACGGTATCGGGTCGCCTGTTGATAGTGCTCAAAACTGAGCGTCATGGACGGGTTCTTAAGCTCGATCAATACGTGCTGCTTTGATACGTTACCTGCAAGCAATAGATCAGGGCGCTCAGTGGCACGCTTTCCTGCGTATACCTTGCTTGCCACATCCTCAGCGATGCTCTTAAACGTCTTGTTCGACGCAAGAAGGCCGTATTCTTCTCCTAGCAGCCATAGATTTTGCTCGATAGCTTTATGCATTACGAGCTCATCTGTTTGAGGCTTAGAGCGAAGCTCATCTAAGAAGTCCAGCAAACGCAGCCTGTTGCGGGCTTGCTCCGCAATGTGCGCAAGGTCTACAAGACCAAACTGCTGCAATGCCTCGGCAAAGGCAGTCACATCCTGATCTTTTGCTTCGTCTATTTTCTCTAGAATCAGGCGATAGTCGTCTTGCTCGACGGCGTCTAGAACGACATTGACAAGCGGCTCTAGACGATCCTCGCTCTCGCCGTAGAACTTGTGCAGCACTTTACTTAAAGCCACTTCTGCGTACTGACGCTTGTACTCAGGGAGAGATGCCAAACGACGATCAATCTTCTGCTTAAGCCGGGCTTTTGCCAACTGCATTTCCCGGCGATAAATGCTCGTCACCTGCAAGCGTAAAATTGGTTCTGCCCAGCTTCTTATGGACTCAAACGCTTTACTGTTTTCAATAATTGAGCCGAAGTCACCCGTAAGGTCGCTCTCAAGGCCATCAGCCTCAATCTCGCCATAAATTTGGCTGAGCAGGGATTTCGGAAAGTCATCGGCTTGATCAAGACCAAGAAATGTTGGTTTACCAACGACTCGACCTTTAACGCGAATGACTATTCCTGCGCCCTTGAGCCGACCCTTCTCGTCCGAAACGGCGAAACGCAACTTCGCCTCTCCGACGTCCGCAATCGACTGAACGCACTCTGTTACTGAGCCTCCGACATCTGCCAAGTCGAGGCGCTTTCCATCGACGTAGATCGAGAACCCTTCTTCACGCCCGTAGTCACGCATAAGCAGTTGGCGGAATTTGTCCGCGGACGGGAAGTGCAAATTCTGGTCAAGCTGGCTAAGTGTTAGTGTCGTTCCGTGGCTGCCTTGCTCGCACGGGCGCACTGACACCTCGATAGGCACTGCTTCGATCTCGCGACCGGCCTGCTGTAGAACCTTCCGGTCAATAACGATTGCCGTTTCAGTTCCGCGAACGCGCGTCACAACAGACATCATCTGCGCGGCAATTAGGCCTGCGAACTTACCTACGCCTTTCCGTCCCTTCACCTTGCGCTTCTTTTGGGGCGTGGTCTCGCCTTTCCTCGAGCGCCTGTCGTTCGCGATAAATAGGTATTCGTAGCGAAGCTCAGATTCGGTCATTCCCGCGCCGTCATCGTGGATGACGATTGGCTCCTTGGTCATCGCTTTTGGAAAGGTGACCCAGACGTTTTCTGCGTCCGCGTCCCAGGCGTTGTCTACAAGCTCTTTCAGTGCTCTTTCTGTTGACGCATAACTGTCGCCTAGGAGCACGGCGAGGCGCGTATCAACCTGAAAATTCGCCGCCTTTGGCGGCAGCTTCGAACTAGCCCGGGTGGTCGCCATGTCTTTTCTACCGGCTGCGCCTAAGAAAAAGGGCCAGGACTCGCCTGACCCTCTCTTGTATTCGTCATTGCGGTGCCATTACCCGCACTTGCTATACCCACAATTCAAACAAGTAGCGCACCCGTCCATGATCACCACGGACTTCTGGTTGCACTTGTGGCACATCACCGCGGAAGGCGGAAAGCTCGCGCCCTCGCCGGTCACTTCAACGTCCTCGCTGCGCTTGGGCGCATGCACCGCCGGCTCCGGGAACAGGTCCGCCGGCTGGCTTACGTCAGAGTTTTTTTTTGAGGTCAGCGCGTCGTACTGCTTGCGCTTTTCGGCGATCAGCGCGCGCTGCTCGTGGCTCATCTCGGGGTCGTGGATCAGGCCGATCGACTTCATGTGGTCTTCGACGACGGCGCCGATCTCGGCGACCAGCGACGGCATGTACACGCCACCGGCCTTGAAGTAACCGCCGCGCGGGTCGAACACGGCCTTCATCTCGTCGACGAGGAACGTGACGTCGCCGCCCTTGCGGAACACGGCCGACATGATGCGCGTCAGCGCGACGATCCACTGGAAGTGGTCCATCGACTTGGAGTTGATGAACACCTCGAACGGACGGCGCAGCTCGTGCTCGGTGCCGGGGTTGAGCACGATGTCGTTGATCGTGACGTACATCGCGTGCTCGACCAGCGGCGTCTTGATCTTGTAGGTCGAGCCGATCAGCACGTCGGGGCGCTCGACGCGCTCGTGCATGTGGATCACTTCGGCGGCCTGGCGGGCTTCGGGTTCGGCGCGCGGCGCGGGCTGCTCGGCCTTGGCGGCCTCCTTCGCCTTGTCCTCGGGCGTGACGACGGCGTAGCCCTTGATTTTCTTGTCGATCTTGACGGCCATGAAGTGGTCCTGGTGCGTGAGCGGTGCGGTTGCGCTGATGTAGTGCCGGGTACTGCGGAATTCTTGCGTGCTGCGGTACTGCGGTACTGCGTGGATCGATGCGCCGGCCGCCGTGGTCGGCGGCCGGCGTGTTGCGTGGGCTCAGCCGCGGCCCGGGTTCTTCGCTGCGGTGCGACCGGCCGTGCGGCCTGCGCTGCGGACGCCACCACGCGTTGAGACGGAGCGCGTTCCGACCGGGCGGACGCCCGCCGAGGTCTTCTTCGCGGCCTTCTTGCCGGCGGCCTTCTTGGTCGCGGTCTTGCCGACGGTCTTCTTCAGCGCCGACTTGGCGGCCTTGCGCGAGATCGCCTGCTTGGTGGTGACCTTCTTGGTCGGCAGCTTGCTGACGATCGTCTTGCGGGCAGCGACCTTCTTGCCGACCGCCTTGCGACCGGCGGTCTTCTTGGTTGCGGCCTTCTTGGTTGCGGCCTTCTTGGTTGCGGCCTTTTTGGCGACGGTCTTCTTGCTAGCGACCTTCTTGCTCGCAACCTTCTTGCTCGCAACTTTCTTGCTTGCCACCTTCTTGGTAGCCGCCTTCTTGCCGACGCCCTGCTTGCCGACGGCCTTACGGGTGGTGGATTTGCCGACAACCTTCTTCGCTGCGGTCTTCTTGCTTGCAGCCTTCTTGGTCGCGGTCTTCTTCGTTGCGGCCTTCTTGGTGGTGGACGAGCCGGCCATGCGGCTGGCGGCCTTGCCGACCGTGTTGCGGCTGGCGGTCTTGGCGCCGGCAGTCTTCTTGACTGCCGCCTTCTTACCGGCGGTCTTCTTACCAGGGGCCTTCTTGGCGGCGACCTTCTTCGCGGCCGCCTTCTTGCCCGCGGCCTTCTTGGTCACCGATGCCGACTCCGATGCGCCGGCGCGCTGCGCGGTTTTCTTCGCAGCGGCTTTCTTCGCGCCGCCGGTGCCGGCGGTCTTCTTGGCTGCGGACTGGGTGCCGGCAGCTTTCTTCACCGCGGCCTTCTTGCCTGCTGCTTTCTTGGCGACGGCCTTCTTGCTCGTAGCCTTGCCCGGGACTGCGACGTCGGCAGCGGCGCCGGTCGGCGCGGTGTCGTCGTCACCCGCATCGCCGTCGTTGCGCGACTCGTCGTCGCCCGACTCCTGCTCGTCGCCCGAGTCGTCCTCCATGCCCGGCTCGTCGTCGATGCCCGACTCTGCCTGGCTGCTACCGGATTCCTCCTCGCTGCCGGACTCGTCGTCGGCCTGCGCCTGCTCGCGCGCCTGGGCGCTGACATCCTCGAGGCGGCGCATGGCATCGTCCACGGCGTCGCTGACGGCCTGGCGGGCCTGGTCGGCTGCTTCGATGACCGCGGTCATCGCGGTTTCGGCCGTCTCGACCACGGTCGCCACCGCGCTACCGGCAGTGTCGACGATCGCTTCGCCGCTGCTGCTTGCGGTCTCGCTGTCGGTTTCGACGGCCTGCGACGAGGTCGCCGTGACTCCATTCCCGTTGCTCATGTGCCCTCCTCGCGGGCGAAAAGTGAGTGCTGCAGGTCAATGGTGATACCGGGCGATGCTATACCCGCGTTGCAGGCAATGGCCGGTGAAAGCTCGCGCTACAAAGTGCGGGAAACCGCGCGGAAAACCGGCCGCGCGAGGTGCCGTGGAGCGATTCGGACGCTGTGCCGCTGCCGCCTTGGGTTCCGAAAACCCGCGGTTTTCTGCGGGTTTCCGGGGTCAGCGGCTGATCGGGCGCCCGATCAGAACTTGCCGTAATAGCCTTCCTTGAGCGCATCGAACAGGTTCGCGGCAGTGTGCATCTCGCCGTCGTATTCGATCTGCTCGTTGCCCTTGACCTCGACCACGCTGCCGTCCTCGAGCTCGAAGCGGTACATCGTGTTCTCGAGGTCGGTCTCCTTGACCAGCACGCCCTGGAACGCGGCGGGGTTGAAGCGGAACGTGGTGCAGCCCTTCAGCCCCTGCTCGTGCGCGTAGCGGTAGATGTCCTTGAAGTCCTCGTACGGGTAGTCGGTCGGGACGTTCGCGGTCTTGGAGATCGAGCTGTCGACCCACTTCTGCGCCGCGGCCTGCACGTCGACGTGCTCCTTCGGCGTGATGTCATCGGCGGCGATGAAGTAGTCGGGCAGCTGCGCGTCGGGGGCCTCGGCGAACGGCATCGCCTTGGCATTGACGAGTTCGCGGTAGGCGAGCAGCTCGAACGACCAGACGTCGACCTTTTCCTTCGACTTCTTGCCTTCGCGGATCACGTTGCGGCTGTAGTGATGCGCGAAGCTCGGCTCGATGCCGTTGGAGGCGTTGTTGGCGAGCGACAGCGAGATCGTGCCGGTCGGCGCGATGGAGCTGTGGTGGGTGAAGCGCGCACCGGTCTCGGCCAGTTCCTCGACGAGTTCGGGCGCGACTTCGGCGACGCGCTGCATGTAGCGGCTGTACTTCGCGTGCAGCACCTTGCCTTCGATCTCCTGCCCGACCTGCCAGCCATCGGCCGCCATCTCGGGGCGCTTGCGCAGCATTTCGGCGGTCACGGCGAAGCGCTCTTCCATGATCGGGGCCGGGCCCTTTTCCTTGGCGAGCGACAGGCCCATTTCCCAGCCGGCGACGGCCATCTCGCGCGCAATGCGCTCGGTGAACTCGCACGACTCCTGGCTGCCATACTTCATGCGCAGCATCGTCACCGTGCTGCCCAGGCCCAGGAAGCCCATGCCGTGGCGGCGCTTGCGCATGATCTCGGCGCGCTGCTGCTCCAGCGGCAGGCCGTTGACCTCGACCACGTTGTCGAGCATGCGCGTGAACACGCGCACGACTTCCTTGTATTCCTCCCAGTCGAACGTGGCCTGTTCGGTGAACGGGTTGCGCACGAACTTGGTGAGGTTGACCGAGCCCAGCAGGCAGGCGCCGTACGGCGGCAGCGGCTGCTCGCCGCAGGGGTTGGTCGCGCGGATCGTCTCGCACCACCAGTTGTTGTTCATCTCGTTGACGCGGTCGATCAGGATGAACCCCGGCTCGGCGTAGTCATACGTCGAGACCATGATCATGTCCCACAGGTGCCGCGCCTTGATGTGGCCGTAGATCTTGCAGGCGACCAGCCCGTCGTCACGGGTGACGTAGTTGCGGTGCGTCGGCCATTCGCGCCAGACGACCTGCTCGGCGTTGTCGAGGTCGAGGTCGCCCTTTTCCTTGATGTTGACCGGGAACACGAGCGGCCAGTCGGCGTCGGTGGCGACCGCGTCCATGAAGCCGTCGGTGATCAGCAGCGAGAGGTTGAACTGGCGCAGCCGGCCGTCTTCGCGCTTGGCGCGGATGAAGTCCTTCACGTCCGGATGGCTGACGTCGAACGTGCCCATCTGCGCGCCACGGCGGCCGCCAGCCGACGAGACGGTGAAGCACATCTTGTCGTAGATATCCATGAACGACATTGGGCCGGACGTGTACGCGCCGGCGCCGGCGACGAACGCGCCGCGCGGACGTAGCGTCGAGAACTCATAGCCGATGCCGCAGCCGGCCTTCAGCGTCAGGCCCGCTTCGTGGACCTTCTCGAGGATGCCGTCCATCGAGTCCTCGATGGTGCCGCTCACCGTGCAGTTGATCGTCGAAGTGGCGGGCTTGTGCTCGAGCGCGCCGGCATTGGACGTGATGCGGCCAGCGGGAATCGCACCGCGGCGCAGCGCCCAGGTGAAGCGCTCCATCCAGTACTGCTGCTTCTCGGCCGTCGGCTCGGCTTCGGCGAGCGCTTTCGCGACGCGCTGGTAGGTCGCGTCGATATCGGCGTCGATCGCCTCCCCGGTCTTCGTTTTGAGCCGGTATTTCTTGTCCCAGATGTCCAGCGAGGCCGGTTGCATCGGAATTTCCCGCAGGGGCTGGGTCTTGACCATCTCGAGACGCACCGTGCTCATGCTTTGCCCTGACTCCTGTCGACCGCAGGGTGAACCCGCGGCCTCGTTCTGAAAGTGAATGCGCCTAGGCCCGTGCCGCCGGCCGGCAGCGGCCGGCCATGGCATGGACCGCGTAGCCGGCAACGGCTGCGCGCGCGATGAAAACAACGGGGCTGGACGTGCGCCGAAGCACTGGAATGAGTGGATTCTGCATGGCGCGCGTCGATCCTCATTGCGGAACACAACCCCCCTTGGTTGGGTTCTGCAACCCTACAGCCACAATATGTAGTGCCTGCGTGAGCGGGCAAAACTACGCGCGGCCCGGGTCGAAGTCAACGCCGAAATTGCGGTCGAACCACCCGTCCGCCCCCCTTGAAAAACGCTGCGCGCCGCGCCCCGCGGGCCTCGTGCGCGGCCTGCGAAAAATTCGCCCGGGACGGCTTCATCGACGGTTTCGGAGCCACGGTCGAGACTGCGCCCACAGCCGCGCGCGCTGGCGTCGACTTGAATCCAGCCGCAAGCGCCGCGACATCGCCTTCACTGACCGTCGACCCGGACCGTTTCCGCATGCCCCGCCCGAATCCGCCCGCCAAGACCCTGCTCGCCCTGTCGCTGGCCGCCGCGTTCGGCGGCTTCTTCGCCACCGCGCTGCGCGAGGCGCCGTCGCCTGCGCAGGCCGCACCGGCCGCCGCCGCACTGCAGCCGACCGTGGCCGCGTTGCCGCCCTCGGTGGCCGGCCAGCCGCTGCCGTCGCTCGCGCCGATGCTGGCGCGCGTCACGCCGGCCGTCGTCAGCGTGCACACCAAGCAGCGCATCCGCGTCAGCCCGTTCGGCAACGACCCGTTCTTCCGTCGTCTGTATCCCGAGCTCACGCAGGAGCGCATCAACGAATCGCTCGGCTCGGGCGTGATCGTCGATGCGGCGCAGGGGCTGGTGCTGACGAACCACCACGTGGTCGAAGGCGCGGAGGAAGTGTCGGTCACGCTCAGCGACGGCCGCACGCTGCAGGCCGCGTTCGTCGGCTCCGACCCGGACACCGACATCGCGGTGATGAAGATCCGGCCGCAGAACCTCACCGCGGTGCCGCTGGCCGATTCGACCGCGCTGCAGGTCGGTGATTTCGTCGTCGCGGTCGGCAATCCGTTCGGCATCGGCCAGACGGTGACCTCTGGCATCGTGTCGGCGGTCGGCCGCAGCGGCCTGCGCGGGCTGGGCTACCAGAACTTCATCCAGACCGATGCGTCGATCAATCCGGGCAACTCGGGTGGCGCGCTGGTGAACCTCAATGGCCAGCTGATTGGCATCAACACGGCGAGCTTCAACCCGCGCGGCTCGGCGGCTGGCAACATCGGCCTGGGTTTTGCGATTCCGTCCAATCTCGCGAACGACGTGATGCGGCAGATCGTCGCCACCGGCGAAGTGCGCCGCGGCACGCTGGGCCTGGAATCGCAGCACGTCGATCCGCAGCTCGCGAAGGCGCTCGGCGTCACCGACCCGCGCGGTGCAGTGGTGACGCGTGTATATGCCGGCAGCGCCGCGCAGGCGGCCGGGCTCGAAGTCGGCGACGTGATCGTCGGTGCGAACGGCCAGCGCATCGACACGCCCGATGCATTGCGCAACTTCGAAGGCCTGCAGGGTATCGGTCGGGCGGTGCGCCTTGATGTCGTGCGCGAAGGCCGTCCGCTGCAACTGACCGCGACGCTGCGCGAACAGCCGCGTTCGACCGCGGGCGCGGAGATCGATCCGCGCCTGGCGGGTGCGACGTTCGCCGAGCTGCCCGAGCGACTGCGCCAGGGCGGCCTGTCGGGCGTGCTGATCGAATCGGTCGCGCGCGGCAGCCGTGCGGCGCGCAACGGGCTGCAGGCCGGTGACGTGGTCATCGAGGCGAGCAGCGGTCGCTTCGCGGATCTCGCCGGTTTCCGCGCCAACTTCACGCAAGCTCCTGCACAGTTGATTCTGCGCATCGTGCGCGGCAACCGGCCATACTTGGTGCCGGTGCAATAACCCGCTCCAGGAGACCACCCATGAGCCCCACCTCGACCGATCCGGTCATGACCAACCTTGGCGAATGCGGCACGCAACTGAAACAGGCTGCGGTCGATGCCAGTGCTGCCGTGCGCAATGCAGCCAGTGCGGCGGGTGAGGAGCTTCGCCTCGGCAAGGCAGCGGTCAAGGCCGATCTCGCCGATGGGGCACTGGCCGGCCTGGCCGCCGGTGAGCGCGCGACGCAGCTGGCAGGCGAGCAGTTCGACGAGCTGATGGACAAGGGCCGCGAATTTGCCGACGCCGCCGCCGAACTCGTTCGCGAGCGTCCGCTTGCATCGTTCGGCGTTGCGTTCGCAGCCGGCTGGCTGATCTCCAAGCTCGGTCGCAGCAGCAAATAATCACCGCCGTGCACGCAACGGGGGAACCTGGGGAGTCCACGCCGGGTGCGCGTGGCCGCGCGCCGGGCCTGCTTGAATCGCTGCGCGAACTGCGCGACGCCGGCCGGTCCGGCGCCGCGTCCGCGCGCGATGCATCCAAGGCGCTGCGGACCCTGGTCTCGGCCGATGTCGCACTTGCACGCAGTGCGATCGGCCGGGCGGTCGCGTTCATCGCGATCGCGATCGTATTCGGCGGCTCGGCCTGGCTGTTGCTGATGACCGCGCTGATCGTCGCGCTGGTCCGCCATCTCGACTGGCCGTGGTCGGTCGCACTGCTGTCGACCGCCACGCTGAGCCTGGCAGTCACCGCGTATGCGGCGTGGCGCACGCTGTACTACTTCGAACACACCCGCCTGCGCGCCACGCGACGCCAGCTGGCGCGCCTGGGCTTCGGCGAGTTGGCCGATTACATGCCCGACCCCGGCTCGCCCGAATCGACCCGCGCGGCGAGCGATCGCCTGGCGGAAAACCCGCCCGCGAAGGACGAACGCGGGATCGACCTGACCCCGCCATGAGTTCGCCGAACACGTCCGACACCGAACAGCAGGCAGCCGCCAGGTCGGCGGACCCGACGCTGTCCGCAAACCGCCGCACGGCGAAGCACACCGCCCATTCGGTGAGGAACTTCGAGCAGCTGATCAAAAAGGTCGAACAGGCCGAAGATGCGCTCGAAGCAAGCGAGCGCGCCGTGGCCGCCGACTGGCGCCAGCTGCATGCAACCTGGCGTGCGGGCTGGACGCCGGTGCGCATTCTGGTGGCGGGTGTCACAGGCGGTTTTCTGTTCGGGCGCCTCCAGCCCGGACGCGTCCTCGCGAACGGCGGCGGTTTCCTGCGCATGCTGTCGACGGTGTCCAGCCTGATCGCGGGCGTGAACGCACAGATGGCCGCAAGCGAAGCCGAACACGCGGCCGAATCGGCCGAGGATGTCGCCAGCGCTGCGGCCGCATCGGCGCGGGCCACGTCGTCCGCTGCCGAAGCGTCGCGCCGATGAGCGCGGCGCCCCCACCTTCCGCGCCGCCGCCCGGTCATCACCCGGTCGATATCGACCACGCACAGCTGGCGCACGCGTCTGCACATGCGCCGCGGCCGCGTTCGTCGGCTGCGGGCGTCGTGATCGCGACGATCGCGGTCGGTGCAGTGCTGTGGGCGGCCCAGGATCTGTTCCTGCCGGTGCTGCTGGCGGGTTTCTTCGCGCTGGTCGGCAACCCGATCATCCGTGGCCTGCAGCGGCTGCTGGTGCCGCGCTTTCTCGGCGCGGTGCTGGTGCTGTGGGCCGGCATCGCGTGCACGTACACGCTTGGCGAGCAGCTGGTGCACCCGGCGGCCGAGTGGGTGCGCGACGTGCCGCGCGAGATGCGCAGGCTCGCGCCGAAGCTGCGCGACCTGGCCAAGCCGATGCAGGACGCGAACAAGGCCGCGCAGAACATCGCGCGCGCGGCAGGCGGCGAAGCCGGCGGACGCACGGTACAGGTCGTGCAGGCCGAAGCGAACGACCCCTACCGCATGCTGCGCGCAACGCCGAAGCTGCTCGCATCGGTGCTCGCGGTGGTGCTGCTGACGTTCTTCTTCATGGTGTACGGGCAGAACCTGCAGCGGAACGTCGTCGCCCTATTACCAACGCGCCAGCAGAAAAAGCTCACCGTCGAGATCCTGCAGTCGATCGAACGCGAGATCTCGCGCTACGTGCTGACGATCAGCGTGATCAACGCGGTGGTCGGCCTGGTGTTCGCCGGCATTTTGCACCTGCTGCTGAAGCTGCCCGCGCAGGACGCCCTGCTGTGGGGCACGATGGCGGCGCTGCTGAATTTCGCGCCGTATGTCGGGCCGCTGATCGGCATCCTGACGATGCTGCTGATGGGCTTCGTGACGTTCGACGAGCTCTGGCAGTCGCTGATGCCGGCCGGCATTTACCTGGTGCTGCACACGCTCGAAGGCCAGATCATCACGCCGATCATCCTCGGCCGCCGCATGCGGCTGTCGCCGCTGGTGCTGATCCTGGCGCTGATGGTGTTCGGCTGGCTGTGGGGCATCATCGGCCTGCTGCTGGCCGTGCCGCTGCTGGTCTGCGTGAAGCTGGTGCTCGCACGCGTGGAAGGCATGGAAGGGTGGGCGCGGCTGCTGGAGTAGGCCGCCTTGCGGGACGCCCGACGGGCATCCGGCGCTCCGGCCGCTGTGCCGGATGCGGATCGGGCCGCCGCCATGCCGCGGCGGCCCGACCGGGTTCATCGCGTCGCGACTACTTCTGCAGGTTCGCCTTCAGGAAGCCGCCGATGCGATCGAGCATCAGCGCGCGGGCGTTCGAGTCGGCGAGCTGGTGCTCGAGTCCTTCGTAGACCACGAGCTCGCTTGCCTTGCCTTCCGACTTCAGCTTCGCATCCATCGCGCGCGCATGGCGAACGCGGACATTGAGGTCCAGGTCGCCATGGAACATCAGCACCGGCGCCTTGAAGCGACCGGCGTTCTGCAAGGGCGAGCCCTCGGTGACGTGCGGACCGCTGCCGATGTATTCGGAGACGTTGTGCGAGTTGGTGTAATCGCGCGCATCGCTCTTGACCATCTCGAGATCGGTTACCGGCGCGATCGCCACGATCGCCTTGAACAGCTCCGGCTCGACGACGGCCGACTGCAGTGCAGCGTAGCCACCGTACGACCAGCCGACGATCGCGAGCCTCGCCGGGTCCGCAATGCCTTCGGACACCAGCCAGCGACCCGCCGCATTGACGTCGCCGATCGACGTGCGCCAGCTCTTGAAACCGTTCTCCTGCAGCCAGTCGTCGCCGTAGCCGGCCGAACCGCGGTAGTTCGGCTGGATCACCGCGTAGCCTTCGTGTGCGAAGTACTGCGCGAGCCAGTCGAAGCCCCATTCGTCACGTGCGGACGGGCCGCCATGCGGCAGCACGACGGCGGGCAGCCCGCGGGCGGTTTCCTTGCCCGGAGGCAGGGTCAGGTACGCCGGCACCGCCGTGCCGTCCGCAGCCGGATAGGTGATCGGCTTGACGTTCGCAAGCTGCACGCCTTCGAGCGTCGGCCGTTCCAGCATGACCTCGTTGAGGGACCGGCTGGCGCGGTCGTAGACGTAGTAACGCCCGGGGTCGGAGTCGCTGCCAGCGCGCACCAGGAGCTTCGCGGTGCCGCTCGATGCGCCGACGAAATTGATGATCGGCAGCTTCGGCAGCGCCTTGCCCCACGACGCGGCAAGGCGCTTGTATTCGGGATCGAAATACACGGTCTCACGCATTTCATCGGCAAACGTCACGCCGATGACCCGTTCGCCGTTTGCGATCCGCACGACACCGTCGACGTCGACCTTCGGATGGGCGTGGACCAGTTCGGCTGCGAGCGATCCGTCGAGTTTGACCCGGTAGAGCGCGAGCCGCCCGTCCAGCTTCTTGAGCGCGTACGCCGAGTTGGTGTCGGCTTCGATCGCGACCGGGAACATGCCCGTTTCGCTTTCATCCCAGGTCGAGAACGGCTGCCACTCCGTCGAGCCCGGCAGCCGGTACGAGAACACGGTGCGGGCATCGAGCTTGCCGGTGGCGCCGCGGACCGGCACGAAGCTCTTCATGCGCACGACGCCGCGGCCATCGGTCATGAAGGAGTCCACGTCCTTGCGCGGGGATTCCACGGGCTTGACCGCCATCGTAAGTGTGTCGATGCGGTCGATACCCAGCCCGTCCTTCCGGCGCTGCACGTTCGTGTTCATCTTGCCGCGTTCTGGAACGTAGTCGCGTGCCATCAATACCGACCCGCCGCTCGCTGGCATCCAGTCGAGGATATCGCCGTCGAACTGGCGCAATCTCGCGTCGAACTGGCTGGTTCGCTGACCTAACGGCTTCTGATTGCTGCCGTCGATGTTGAGCGCGAGCAGACGCGAGAACGGCACCAGCACGCCGCCGGCGTCCGCCTGGCCCGAGATATTGCAGACCAGGCGCTGGTCGGTGACGAACTTGCACCAGCGCAGCCGCTCCGGGTTGCCGTCGACTTCGAGCGCAGCCTGCTGCTTCGAGCCGTCCAGTTCGGCGACGAACGCAACACTGGTGCGGCCCCGGCCCGGCGTCACGTAGACGATGCGCTTGCCGTCGGGTGACAGGTCGATGTCCTCGACCGACGGGCGTACCCCGAACAGCGCGCCCGAGGTCTCGAGCTTGCGGGGCGACGCTTCCTGCGCCAGCGACGGGGCGCAGATGCTGCCGATGGCAGCGGCTAGAACGATCTTCCTGAGCACAACGCGGTCCTTGAATGGTCGAGCCAGTGCGCATTGTGAAGGGCTTGTCGAAACGGTGCAGCAGCCGGCTCGCGGGTTGCCTGAACGGACCGGCTGAAGCCGTTGCGGCGGCCTGCGGGCCGACGCGGGCAACCCGTGGACATCCGATCCGGACCGCGTCGGTAGAATCAGCGCATGACGTTCCCCATCCGTGCGATCACCCTCGACCTCGATGACACGATCTGGCCGGTCGTGCCGTCGATCGTCCGCGCCGAGGCTGCGCTCGATGCCTGGCTGCGTGAGCACGCACCGCGCACGGCTGCGCGCTGGCCGATGGAGGCGCGGCGCGTGCTGCGTGAGCAGGTCGATGCCGAGCATCCGCACCTGTCGCATGACTTCACCCGCCAGCGGCTGATCACGCTCGAACGCATGCTGCGCGAGGCCGGTGATGACGTCGGGCTGGTCGATGCGGCGTTCGAGGCGTACTTCGCCGCGCGCTGCGAGGTCGAGCATTACGCCGACAGCGTCGACGCGCTGGAGCGCATGGCCGCACGTGTACCGCTGGCGGCGTTGAGCAACGGCAATGCCTGCCTGACGCGGATCGGGTTGATGCCGCTGTTCCGCTTCCAGCTCGGCGCGCGCGAGCACGGATGCGCGAAGCCCGACCCGAGCATCTTCCTCGCCGCGTGTGCACGCCTGCAGTGCGAGCCTGCGCAGGTGCTGCATGTCGGTGACGACATCGAAACGGACGTCGTCGGCGCGCATCGCGCCGGGCTGCGCACGTGCTGGATCAACCGCGTCGAGCATGCGGACCCGGTGCGTCGCTGGCCACGTGACGACGTACGACCCGACCTCGAATTCCCCACCCTCGCCGCGCTGGCCGACTGGCTGGATGCGGCCCAACTGCCGGATGCCGCGAACGCATGAACCTGCCGCTGGGCTTCACCGACTCTTCCTCCGATGCACTGCCGCTGCACATCGTCGATCGCGCGGGCTTTGCGCAGTGGCGCGACACCCAGCCGGCCACCACGGGCGCCTGGTTGGATGCGCACGGCTTCGACGGTGCGCCGTCCAGCGCGCTGGTGATTCCGGATGCGGACGGTCGCGCAGCCGCGGCGGTGATCGGAGTGGCCGATGCACTCGACCCGTTCGCGTACGCCCATGCGCCGCTTGCGCTGCCGCCGCGCGCGTGGCGGCTGGCAGGCCGGTTCGATGCCGCGCCGCTGGCGGCCGTGCAGCTGGGCTGGGGACTGGGCAGCTACCGCTTCAGCCGCTACAAGGCGCCGCTGCGCACGCCGGCGCAGCTGGTAATTGAAGACGACGCGTCGGCAGTGTTCGCCGAACTGGCCGCCTGCATCCGCGTGCGCGACCTCGTCAACACGCCGACCGAGCACATGGGCCCGGACCAGCTCGAGCAGGTGGTGTGCGAGCTGTGCGAGCGGCACGGTGCACGCATCGAGGTCGTCAGCGGCGAAGACCTGCTGACGCAGAACTTCCCGTCGATCCATGCCGTGGGTCGCGCCTCGCACCGCGCGCCGCGGCTGATCGCGCTGTACTGGGGTAACCCGGAGCACCCGCACGTTGCGCTGGTCGGCAAGGGCGTGTGCTTCGACACCGGCGGGCTGGACATCAAGCCGGCCGACGGCATGCGCAACATGAAGAAAGACATGGGCGGCGCCGCGCATGCGATCGCGCTGGCCGAGCTGATCATGACGCGGCGCCTGCCGGTGCGGCTCACGCTGCTCGTGCCCGCGGTCGAGAACGCGATCGGGCCCGATGCACTGCGGCCAGGTGAGGTAATCGCCACGCGTGCCGGCATCAGCGTCGAGATCGACAACACCGACGCCGAAGGCCGCGTGATCCTCGCCGATGCGCTGACCTATGCGGGCGAGCTGCAGCCGGAGCTGATCCTCGACTTCGCCACGCTGACCGGCGCGGCGCGCATCGCACTCGGCCCGGACCTGCCGGCGCTGTACAGCAACGACGACGCGCTGGCGCAGGCGTGGCTGGACGCCGGCACGCAGCTGCGCGATCCGCTGTGGCGCATGCCGTTGTGGCGTCCGTACTGGCGCTACCTCGCAAGCGGCATCGCCGACATCGCGAACTCCGGCCCGTCGAAGATGGGCGGCAGCATTACCGCAGCCCTGTACCTGGAGCGCTTCGTGCCGGCGCAGACGCCGTGGGCGCACCTGGACGTCTACAGCTGGAACGATGCCGACCGCCCGGGGCGACCCGCCGGCGGCGAGGCGCAGGCGCTGCGCGCTGCGTTCGCGATGCTCGAGGCGCGCTACGGCGCAGCCTGACCGCCTGCAATGCGTGGTGCCGGTGCGCCGCGCGTGGTCCAGTGGGCGACGGCAGCTGCATGCAATGACGTCCGGCACGATGACGCCGGCCCGCGGCCCCGGTCACACTACGTGCCGGTTTGCGACGGACGAGGACGATGACGGCACCGGCTGACCTGCTGAAGGAACTGAAGATCGACCGCCGCAGGGACGCGACGAAGCCGCGACGCCGCAAGTGGCCCTTCCTCGTCGCGCTCGCGGTCGTGCTGATCGGCGCGTTCGTCGTGTTCGGCATGAACCGTCCGGTGACGGTCGAAACGACGAGCGCGCGTGACGCGGCCGACCCGGCGAATGCCTCGGTGCTCGATGCGTCGGGCTACATCGTGCCGCGCCGCATCGCGACCGTGTCGTCGAAGATCACCGGCAA
This sequence comes from Lysobacter korlensis, assembly GCF_042434515.1. Lineage (NCBI taxonomy): Bacteria > Pseudomonadati > Pseudomonadota > Gammaproteobacteria > Lysobacterales > Lysobacteraceae > Lysobacter > Lysobacter korlensis. The sequence goes on along the minus strand of NZ_JBHLTG010000001.1, from coordinate 511,782 downwards.
GGTGCGCGAAGTGCGCATCGAGGAAGGCCAGAAGGTCGCCGAGGGCGAGATCCTCGCGACGCTGGACCCGATCGATGCGAGCGCGCAGCAGGACCTTGCCACCGCGCAGGTCGCCGCCGCGCGCAGCCAGATCGGCCAGGTGCAGGCGCAGCTGCGCGAGGCCGAATCGCAGGAGCGCCGGCTTGGCGAACTCGTCGAGCAGAAGCTCGTCTCACGCGCGCAGTACGAACAGGCGATCGCGCAGCGCGATGGGTTGCGCGCACAGCGCGCCGCGATCGAGCGCAATGCCGCGGTTGCGGGCCGGCAGCTCGACGTCGCGCGCATCGGCGTCGACAACACCGTCGTGCGCGCGCCGTTCGCCGGCGTGATCACCGCCAAGGCCGCGCAGCCGGGCGAGATCGTTTCGCCGATCAGCGCCGGCGGCGGCTTCACGCGCACCGGCATCGGCACGATCGTCGACATGGATTCGCTCGAGGTGCAGGTCGACGTCAACGAGGCCTACATCGGCCGCGTCAAACCCGGCATGCCGGTCGAGGCCGTGCTCAACGCGTATCCGGACTGGCGCATTCCCGGCGAGGTGATCGCGATCATCCCGACCGCCGACCGAAGCAAGGCGACGGTCAAGGTACGCATCGCACTGAAGGAAAAAGACCCGCGCATCGTGCCGGACATGGGCGTGCGCGTGAGCTTTCTCGAAAAGAACGCGGCCGATGCACCGAAGCCGACCGGCAGCTGGATTCCGAGCCGCGCGATCGCGCTGCCCGAAGGCGTGGACGCGGCCGATGCGAAGACCGGCCACGTGTTCGTCGTGGTCGACGGCAAGGCGCAGCGGCGCGAGGTGCAGCTCGCCGAAACGCGCGATGCGGACCGCCGCGTGAGCGCGGGCCTGGAGCCTGGCGTAAAGGTCGTGCTCGATCCTGCGACCGTGCGCGACGGCCAGCGCGTGGCGACCGACGCCGAAGCGAAGCGCTAGCGCGATGCCCACCGACGCGCCACATATCGGGCCCGAGCCGGCACGCGGCGGTACGACGCCGCTGGTCGAGATCCGCGACCTCACGAAGGTCTACGAGCGCGGCAAGCAGCGCATCGAAGTGCTGCACCACATCGACCTCGACATCCCGCACGGCGATTTCGTCGCGCTGATGGGGCCATCAGGCTCCGGCAAGACCACGCTGCTGAACCTGATCGGTGGGCTCGACTCGCCTAGCGGTGGTGAGCTGCGCGTCGATGGCGTCGCGATCGACGACCTCGACGGCGATTCGCTCGCGGCATGGCGCGCGAACACGGTCGGCTTCATTTTCCAGAGCTACAACCTGATGCCGGTGCTGAGCGCGCAGCGCAACGTCGAGCTGCCGCTTCTGCTGACCGACATGGGCGCGGCCGAGCGCACGCGCCGCGCGAAGCTCGCGCTCGATCTGGTGGGCCTGGGCGAGCGCGCCAAGCACAAACCGAATGAACTCTCCGGCGGCCAGCAGCAGCGCGTCGCGATCGCACGTGCACTGGTGTCGGACCCGCTGCTGTTGATCTGCGACGAGCCCACCGGCGATCTCGATCGAAAGACCGCGGACGAAGTGCTCACGCTGCTGCAGCAACTCAACCGCGAGTTCGGCAAGACGATCGTGATGGTCACGCACGACCCGAAGGCGGCCGAGTACGCGCGCCGCACCGTGCACCTGGACAAGGGCACGCTGGTCGACAGCACGCTCATCGACGGCGCGGCACCGCACTGAGGCCGGGCCACGATCGTGCTGCGCAAGTACTTCCCGCTCGTATGGACCGCACTGCTGCGCAAGAAGACGCGCACGGTGTTCACGCTGCTGTCGTTGACCGCCGCGTTCCTGCTGATCGGGCTGCTGCAGGCGGTCAATTCGCTGTTCGCCGGCGGCGCTGATTTTCTCGGCGCGAACCGGCTGATCGTGCAGGCGAAGACGAGCTTCACCCAGCCGCTGCCGATGCGGCTGCTGCCGCAGCTCGAAGCGATCCCGGGCGTCGAGCGCGTGGGTTTTTCGCAGTTCTTCGGCGGCCAGTACCGCGACGAGCGCATGGGCTTTCCGCAGTTCGTGGTCGGCCCGCAGCGGCTGCGCGAAACCTACCCCGAGTGGGTGATGCCCGAAGAGCAGTGGCGCGCATTCATCTCGACCCAGGACGGCGCGATCGTCGGACGCAACCTTGCCGAGCAGTACGGCTGGGAGATCGGCGACATCATCCCGCTCAACAGCTTCATCTGGACCAAGGCCGACGGCAGCCGTGTCTGGGAATGGCGCCTGGTCGGCATCTTCGACGGCAAGGACCAGAAGTGGCAGGACCAGACGCAGTTGATGTACCTCAACTACGGGCAGTTCGACGAAGCGCGCAATCCGCGCGCGAAAGGACTGGCCGGCGTGTTCGTCGTGCGCGTCGCCGATCCGCTCGATTCGCCGCGTGTGGCGGCCGAGATCGACCGCCGCTTCGCGAACTCGGCCGACGAAACCAAGAGCCAGAACGAGCAGGACTTCCAGCTCAACTTCGTGCGTCAGTTCGGCGACATCGGTTTCATCATGAACGCGATCTCGGGCGCAGTGTTCTTCACGATCCTGATCCTCACCGGCTTCACGATGAGCCAGGCCGTGCGCGAGCGCATTCCCGAACTTGCGGTGCTCAAGTGCCTGGGCTTCACCGATCGCACAGTGCTGTGGCTGGTGCTCGCCGAAGCGCTGCTGCTGTGTCTGCTCGGCGCGGGCTTAGGGATGCTGCTGGCCGCGGTGATCACCGCGAACCTGCCGCCGCAGTTTCCGCCGCTGCAGCCGGACAAGCGGGTGTGGTTGTTCGTGCTCGGCGCAGTGGTGGTGCTCGCTAGCGCGGTTGGCCTGCCGCCAGCGCTGCGCGCGAAGCGGCTGAAGATCGTCGACGCGCTGGCGGGGCGCTGAGCACATGAACACCCTGCGCCAGATCCGCGAAATCGTCGCGATGAACCTGCAGAGCATTCCGCAGCGGTGGGGCGCCTCTCTCGTCATCGTCGTCGGCATCGCCGGCGTCGTCGCGGTGCTGGTCGCGATGCTGTCGATGTCGGCCGGGCTAACACGCACGCTCGGCACGACCGGGCGCGCCGACCGCGCGGTCGTGCTGCGCGCGGGCAGCAACGCCGAGCTGTCGAGCTTCATCGACCGCGAGCTCGTCACGCTGATCAAGCAGGACCCGGCGATCGTGCGCGGGCGCAGCGGCCTGCCGCTCGCATCGGGCGAAATCATCGTGATCACCGAAGTCGCGCGCAAAGGCGAAGGCGGCAGCACCAACGTCACGCTGCGTGGTGTGCAGCCGAACGCGTTCGAGCTGCGGCCGGAAATCAGCATTGTCGAGGGCCGGCGCTTCAGGCCCGGGCTGCAGGAACTGGTGGTCGGACGCAGCGCGCAGCAGCAGTTCGCCGGGCTCGACGTCGGCGAGCGGCTGCTGTTCAAGGGCTCGTACTGGACGATCGTCGGCGCATTCGAATCCGACGGCGACGGCCACGAATCCGAGCTGTGGGCCGATACCGAATCGGTGCAGGGCGCGTTCGGCCGCACCGGCTACTCCTCGGTGCTCGTGCAACTGCCGGACGGCGCGGCGTTCGACAGCTTCAAGGCGCGCCTGCTCAACGACCCGCAGCTCACCGTCGACGTCGAGCGCGAGATCGATTTCTTCAGCGAACAATCCGAAACGCTGACCGGGCTGATCCGCATGCTTACGAATGTGATCACGGTGATCATGGCGTTCGGTGCGCTGTTCGGCGCACTCAACACGATGTACTCGGCGGTGTCGGCACGCACGCGCGAGATCGGCACGCTGCGCGCGCTCGGGTTCGGGCGCCTGCCCGTGATCGCGTCGGTGATGGCCGAAGCGCTGGTGCTCGCGGTCAGCGGCGGGCTGGTCGGTGCGGTGCTCGCGTACGTGCTGTTCAACGGCTACAGCGTGTCGACGCTGAGCCCGGGCTCGTTCACCCAGGTCGCGTTCAACTTCGCGGTAACGCCCGACCTCGTGATCCAGGGCCTGCTGTGGGCGCTGCTGATCGGTTTCCTGGGCGGCCTGATGCCGGCGCTGCGCGCAGCGCGTATTCCAGTGACCGAAGCGCTGCGGGCGACCTGATCGGCGCGGCTAGGCCGGCGGCTCGCTTGGCACCGCCGGCACCACGGGCTTGGCCTTGCGCGCCTTCGACAGCGTGATGATCACCACGCCAACCAGGATCACCGCCATCGCGCCGATGTCGTTGAGCGTGAACACCTCGCCGCCGAGAAGCGCACCGAACAGCACTGCGATCGGCGGGTTCACATACGCGTAGCTCGTCGCAAGCGCGGGCCGCACGTGGTGCAGCAGCCAGATGTAGGCGGTGAAGCCGAAGATCGATCCGGCCACGATCAGCCAGCCGAGCGCGAGCGTCGCGTCGAGCGTGGGCGCCACGGTCATTCCCTCGCCGTGCAGCAGCGCGGCGAGCAGCATCCACACGCTGCCGCAGAGCATCTGGCCGCTCGCCGACATGAACGGCTCGGGCAGGTCCTGGTCGCGGCTCCAGATCGAGCCCCAGGCCCAGGCGATCGGCGCGATCGTCAGGCACACCAGGCCCAGCCACGACGACGACAGTTCGCTGCCGGCGTTGAGCCAGATCACGCCGAGGAAGCCGATCACCAGACCGACCCATTCGATGCGCGAGGGGTGGCGGCCGCGCAGCATCGCGAACACGCCGGCGAACAGCGGCATCGAGGCGACCGCGATTGCTGCGATACCGGAGCCGACCTCGGTCTCGGCCAGGTTCACCAGACCGTTCGACAGCAGCACCATGAAGATCGACAGCACCGCGAGCGTGCGCCACTGCTTCGCGCTCGGCGGCCGCGCACCGCGCGCACGCAGCACCGCATACATCAGTGCGCCGGCGATCGACATGCGGATCGCACCGAGCAGGAACGGCGGGTAGCTTTCCAGCGCGAAGCGGATCGCGAGGTAGGTCGAGCCCCACAGCACGTAGAGCGTGACGAGCGCGGCGGCTACCGCGAGCGCGGATACGGGCCTGGGGGCAGGGTCGACAGGGGCGTTCATGCAGGCGTCGCGCGGGCGGAGCGCCATTGTCGGCTACGGCAGGTACGGCCGATACGTCCGGGCATGGCTGTTTGCTCGGGGTGGTCGCTCGTCGCTCGTCGCTCGTCGCTCGTCGCTCGTCGCTCGTCGATAGATGATTCGGGCTCCGGGCTCCCTGAGGTCGGGCTGCGCGCCCTGCACTGCTTGTCGCTGCTTGCTGCTTGCTGCTTGCTGCTTGCTGCTTGCTGCCGTTGATCTTGGCCGGAACCCAAGCGCCGAGTCACCCGTAGACCCGGAGGGCGGCGGGCATGGATGCCCGCCGTTTTCCGACTGAGCCATGGAATGGCGAATCGGAAAATCCCCGGCGACTATCCGATCGCGAGCCTGTGCCCTGCCGGGGAAGGCCATTTCTTTTGGTTACTTTTCTTTGGGCCAGCAAAGAAAAGTGACCCGCCCGCAGGCGGAAGCTGTTGCTCCTCCTCGCATGTCGCTGCGAGCGCGGCCGAACGTCATGTCGAAGCTGGAGCTCGCGCTGCGCACGCGCTTTTTTCGCGACTTAAGCCAACAGCGTTTGGAGCAAGGGCTTCCGCCTTGCGGCGGGTCACTTTTCTTTGCTGGCCCAAAGAAAAGTAACCAAAAGAAAGGGCTTTTCCCCGAGGGATCTACAGCTGGCGATCGGACGGCTGCTCGGGATTTTCCGATTCGCCAATCCTTGGCTCAGTCGGAAAACGGCGGGCATCCATGCCCGCCGCCCTTCGGGTCGACGACCGACTCGGCGTTTGGGTCACGCTGAAGTGCAAAGGCGACTAGAAAGAAGCAACAACCGACTCCTAACAACGGACAACGGGCAACGGGCAACCGGCAACCGGCAAGCGGCAAGCGGCAAGCGGCAAGCGGCAAGCGGCAAGCGGCAAGCGGCAAGCGGCAAGCGGCAACATCCTGCTTCACCCAAAGCGGCGCTGCACTTAGCCTCCCGCTCACGGCTCACGGCTCAAGAAACGACTTGTCACGCTGGTACCTACACTCGCGCCTGCAGTGCCACCCGAAGAAAAAGGCCCGGTTTCCCGGGCCTTTTTCTGCTCAAACAGCAATGTCTGCGCTCAGTCCGCCCAATGCCCCGGCTGCTGCGCGGTCGGCAGCACCTGCGCCGACAGCTTGCCGTCGTTGTTGAGCAGGCGAATCGCATCGGCCAGGATCGCCGCCGACTCGCGCAGCAGCGGATCCGGGCGGTCCTCGGCCGCCTTCTCGCGCGCCACGTCCTTGCGCAGGTCGCGTTCGCCGGCCTGCAGGCCATCATCAGCGCTGTCATCGGCAAGCGGATCAAGCGCGAGTCCGAGGGAAAGCCGCTCGGCCTGGCGCTGCTTGCGCTTGGTGTCCTCGCGGTCACGCTCGGCGCGGCGCTCGGCCTCGTTGAGCGAGATCGACTTCTCGGCCTGCTTCTCGCGGAACTGCGCCACGTCCTCGGCCCACCACTGGAACTCGCGGTCGCCCTTTGTGCGTGCCTCGTGCAGCGCGTCGAGCTTGGGCAGCAGCGGCGCGAAGTTGCCGTAGCGCGTGTGCGGCACCGCCGCGATGCGCGTCCACGGCAGCGCGTTCTCGTAGGTGCTCTCGCCGAACTCGCTCGCATCGACCGACGCCGGGAACGTGATGTCCGGCACGATGCCCTTGTTCTGCGTCGAGCCGCCGCTGGGGCGGAAGAATTGCGCGATCGTCAGCTTGACTTGGCCGAAGCGCGCGGCCTCGTTTGCCGGCCAACGGTCGAGGTCGACGAGGTTCTGCACCGTGCCCTTGCCGAAGCTGGTCTCGCCGATCACGAGGCCGCGGCCGTAGTCCTGGATCGCACCGGCGAAGATCTCCGATGCCGACGCCGAGCCGCGGTTGATCAGCACCGCGAGCGGGCCTTCCCATGCGATGCCAGCGTCCTGGTCGCTTTCGACGCTAACGCGCCCACCGGACTCGCGCACCTGCACGACCGGACCACGGTCGATGAACAGGCCAGTCAGTTCGATCGCTTCGTTGAGCGAGCCACCGCCGTTGTTGCGAAGGTCCAGCACGACGCCATCGACGTTCTCCGCGCGCAGCTTGGCGAGCAGCTTGGCGACGTCACGCGTGGCCGAGGCGTAGTCGCCCTTGTTGAGGCGACGGCCTTCGAAATCTTGGTAGAAGCCCGGCAACTCGATCACGCCGATGCGCTTTTCCGCCTGCCCCGACGCGCCGGCCGGGATCGTCAGGATCTCGGACTTCGCGGCCTGGTCCTCGAGCCGCACCTTCTCGCGCACCATCACGACGCGCGCGGGCTTGCTGTCCAGATCGGCCTCGGCCGGGATCACGTCGAGCCGCACCTTCGTGCCCTTCTCGCCGCGGATCTTCGCGACCACGTCGTCGATGCGCCAGCCGACCACGTCTTCCATCGGCCCGCTCTCGCCCTGCCCGACCGCGACCACGCGATCGCCGGGCTTGACCTTGCCGGACTTGCTGGCCGGACCGCCGGGCACGATCTCGCGGATCGCGACCACGTCGTCCTGGCGCTGCAACACCGCGCCGATGCCCTCGAGCGAGAGCGACATCGACAGGTTGAAGTTGTCGGCCGAGCGCGGGGTGAAGTAATCGGTGTGCGGATCGATCGCGTTCGCGTACGAATTGACGAACGTCTGGAAGACGTCCTCGCCCTTGAGCTCGGCGATGCCGCTGGCGAGGTTCGTATAACGCTTGTCGAGCGTCTTGCGGATCTCGTCGGGCTTCTTGCCCGCGAGCTTCAGGCGCAGCCAATCATTGCGCACCGACTGCTTCCACAGCGCATCGAGCGCAGCGGTGTCGGCGGGCCAAGCGGCCTCTTCGCGGTCGTATTCGAAGCGGTCGCTGCCTTCGAACTCGAAGATGTCCTGCTTGAGCAGGTTGCGCGCGTACGCGACGCGTTCGTCGACCCGCTTGCGGTAGAGCGAGAACATCGCGTACGCGGGATCGAGGCGGCCGGCCTTGATCGCGTCGTCGAGCTTGAGCTTGTATGCGTCGAACTTCGCGATGTCGGCCGCAGTGAAGAACTGCTTGGATCCATCCAGCGATTCGAGGTAGCGCTCGTACATGTCGGTCGACAGCGCGTCATCGAGCGGGCGCGGCCGGTAGGCGTAGCGGCTGTCGGACAGCAGGCCGTACACGAGCTTCGCCGCAGTGACCTGGTCGGTCGTCGGCGCCGCCGGCAACGAAGTCACCTTCGCCTTGTCGATCAGCGCTTTGTCGGCCTGCGCGTCGGTTGCCGGCGATGCGACCGGCGGAACCACCGGCGTATCGGCGCCCAGCAGCGCGAGCGGCGCGGCCAGCAGCAGCGCGGCGGACAGGTAGGTACGGCGGGAGAGTGCTTTCATAGGCATGCGATCGCGGCCTGCGCGGCCTGGCTAGTACAGCAGGGGAATGTCGTCAGCTTCGTACGGCTTTCGACAACTCCACAGTGCCGAAAGTTGCCGAGCCTGTCACCTGCGCCACACCCGGGCCGGGCACTGCGGCAGGTCGCCGTTCATCGGCAAACCCAGCTTGCGCGCACAGCCGTGAGCGACGGGTTACATCGCCGTTATCGATACGGTATGCCGGCGCGGCGGGATGCAACGTTGCGTTGCATCGTGCGCGTGTCTATGCGGCGACGAAACCCGCGTCGATCGCCTGGCGGTCGGCGTGGTAGGACGAACGCACGAGCGGGCCCGAGGCGACATGCGTGAATCCCAGCGACATGCCGTAGTCCTCGAGTGCCTTGAACTCCTCGGGCGTCCAGTAGCGCAGCACCGGGTGGTGGTGCGGCGTTGGCTGCAGGTACTGGCCGATCGTGATCATGTCCACGTCATGCGCGCGCAGGTCGCGCAGCGTGCCCTGCACCTGCTCCATGTCCTCGCCGAGGCCCAGCATGATGCCGGACTTGGTCGCGACCTCCGGATGCTGCGCCTTGAAGCGCTGCAGCAGCGTCAGCGACCACTGGTAGTCCGCGCCGGGCCGCACGTTGCGATAGAGCTCGGGCACGGTCTCGACGTTGTGGTTGAACACGTCCGGCGGGCTCGTCGCGAGGATCTCGAGCGCGCGGTCCATGCGGCCCTTGCCGCGGAAATCCGGCGTGAGGATCTCGATCTTCGTGCGCGGGCTGTGCTCGCGGATCGCGCGGATGCAGTCGACGAAGTGCTGGGCGCCGCCGTCGCGCAGGTCGTCGCGGTCGACGCTGGTCACCACGACGTACTTCAGGCCCATGTCCGCGACCGTGGTCGCCAGGCTCAGCGGCTCACTCGCATCCGGCGGCTTCGGACGGCCGTGGGCGACGTCGCAGAAGCTGCAGCGGCGCGTGCAGACCTCGCCGAGGATCATGAACGTCGCGGTGCCGTGGCTGAAGCATTCGTGGATGTTCGGGCAGCTGGCCTCCTCGCATACGGTGACGAGGCGGTTCTCGCGCAGCTTGGCCTTGAGTTGCTGCACCGAGTTGCCCGACGGGATGCGCACGCGGATCCAGGAAGGTTTACGCAGCAGCGGCGCGTCGGCGAACTGCACCGGGCTGCGCGCGATCTTGTCGCCGCCGAGCTGCTTGACGCCCTGCTGCAGCGCGGCCGGCTGCGTCGCCGTGTCGGTGCCGACGACCGCGAGCGGGATGGTCCTGGAGGCGGCGTCGGTCATGGCAGTGTTCTCGAAAGGCGGACAGACCGGCGCGGGAAGCCGCGGCCGGGCCCGTATTTTCTCAGGTTTGCGAGGTCGGCGCGTCGCAGGGCTCGAGCGCGAGCGTGAACTGGCGTGCGATCTGCTCCAGCAGCACCGGCTTGACCGCCGCGATACCCGACGGCCCGCCGAGATCGGCCACCGAGGTGACCTGCAGACCGGCGTAGCCGCAGGGGTTGATGCGGCGGAACGGCTCGAGGTCCATCGCGATGTTGAACGCGAGCCCATGGAACGTGCAGCCGCGGCGCACGCGGATACCGAGCGCCATGACTTTTGCACCGTTCACGTAAACGCCGGGCGCGCCGTCGCGGCGCGCGCCCTCGATGTTCCACTCGTCGAGGGTGTCGATGACCGCCTGCTCGATTCGCTCGACGTATTCGCGCACGCCAATGTCGAGCCGGCGCAGGTCGAGCAGCGGATAGACCACGAGCTGGCCCGGGCCGTGATAGGTGACCTGACCGCCGCGATCGACCTGCAGCACCGGGATATTCCCCGGCATCAGCACGTGCTCGGGCTTGCCGGCCTGGCCAAGCGTGAACACCGGCGAATGCTCGACCAGCCACAGCTCGTCGGGCGTGTCGTCGCCGCGTGTATCGGTGAACGCCTGCATCGCGCGCCAGATGGGCTCGTACGGCTGCAGGCCCAGGTCGCGCACGCGCGCGGCGGGCCGCGCCGAAGCGCCGTCAGACGCCGCGACCGGGTGCGCGAGCGCATTCATGAGGTAGCGCGTGCGACCGGGGATCGATTTGCGGCGGCTGCGCGGATCAGAGCGTCCACTTCACGTCCGGGTGGTCGCGCAGCACCTGGTGCGCGCGGTCGTAGTGCTCGCGGCTCGCGGCCAGGAATGCAACCCGCACTGACACGTACTTGCCGCCGGACGACTGGCGGGCCTGCACGGCGCCGTCGAGTACCTCGATGCCGGCGTCGCGCAGCCGCTGCGGCAGCGCGCGCTCCAGCCCGGTTTGCGCCAGGCCCATCGCGCTCAGTTCGAACATGCCCGGGAACTGGAACCCGTGCTCGGGATTGTCGGAATGGATTTCCATGCGCGGATTATGGGTGCGGAAGCAGGGCGACCCAAGAGCCGGCAGCCGCCGCGGAAAACGAAAGGCCGCCCTGTGGCGGCCTTTCGAGGATCAGTGGAGCGTTGCAGCCGCCGGCGGGAAATCGCGGCGGCAGACGGTTACGACTCCCACCACATCAGCAGTTCATGCCACAGGCGCTTGAAGAAGCCGGCCTCCTCGACCGCTTCGAGCGCGACCAGCGGGCGCTGCGCGACCGGCTTGCCGTCGAGCGTGACCTTAACGGTACCGATCTGCTGGCCCTTCTTGATCGGCGCGACCAGCGTGCTCGGCACGTCCATCGTCGACTTCAGGCGGTCGTAGCGGCCGCGCGGCACGGTGATGAGCATCGGCGCGGTGAGGCCGAGCTTGAGTTCGTTCTCCTCGCCCTTCCAGACCTTCTGGGTCGCGATCGCCTTGGCCGGCTCGAACAGGCGGTGCGTCTCGAAGAACCGGAAGCCCCAGTTCAGCAGCGCCTGGCTGTCGTCGGCGCGCTGCTTCTCGCTGGTCGAACCGACCACGACCGAAATCAGGCGCTGATCGCCGCGCTTGGCCGAGGCCATCAGGCCGTAGCCCGCGCTCGAGGTGTGGCCGGTTTTGATGCCGTCGACCGACGGGTCGCGCCACAGCAGCAGGTTGCGGTTGGCCTGCGTGATCGGCCCGACCGTGAACGACTTGATCTTGTTGTACGAGTACGCCTCGGGGAAATCGCGGATCAGCGCGCGGCCGAGCACGGCGAGATCGCGCACCGTCGTGACATGCCCCTCGGCCGGCAGGCCGTGCGGATTCACGAAGTTCGTGTTCTTCATGCCGATGCGCTGGCCGTACTGGTTCATCAGCGAGGCGAACGCGTCGGTGCTGCCGGCGATGTGTTCGGCCAGGGCGATCGCGGCATCGTTGCCGGACTGGATCACCATGCCCTTTTCCATCTGCTCGAGCGGTGCGGTCTTGTTAACCTCGAAGCCCGAGTAGCTGCCGTCCGTGCCCGCGCCGCCTTCGCGCCAGGCGTTCTCGCTCATCATCACCGGATCGGTCGGCTTGACCTTGCCGCCGGCCATCTCGGCGGCGACGACATAGCTCGTCATCACTTTGGTGATGCTCGCCGGTTCGACCTGCATGTCGATGTTTTCACCGGCCAGCACGTTGCCGCTGGCGGAATCCATCAGGATCCACGCCTTGCCCACCACTTTCGGCGGCGGCGGAATCGGCAGCGAGTCGCTGAGCGCGCGTGGGGCATCGGCCGGCTTCGGCTGGGCGGCCGGCGACTGGGCCAGGGCCAGGCCGAACACTGCGGTCAGCGCGGCGGAAGCGGCCCAAGCGGCAAGGGTGGAACGGGCTTTCATGGGTCTGTCTCCGGAGCCGGCAATGCGCCGGCGGATCGATTCGAGGTCAGTCGCGTACGCGCCTGGGCGGGCCGAAACCCAGACTGGCGAGCCGCGTCGCGAGTTCCGCTTCACCGGCTTCGGCCACCGGGCCGATGCGCAGGCGCCACACCGGCTGGCCGTTCGCGACGCCGTCCTGCAGGCGCGCGCCGATGATGCCGGCCTCGCGCAGCAGCGTGAGCGCTCGGTCGGCGTTGTTGCGTGCGCCGAAGCTTGCGACCTGCAGCATGAGCCCTTCGGTCACCGCGCTCGCTGAAGCCGCTACCGCCTGCGGCGCTTCCGACACCGCCTGAGGGACGACGGCCTGGGACACAGCCGCTTCGGGCGTCGGCGCAGATGGCTTGAGGGCGGTCGGCTGGCCGGTCGCGACGCGGATCTGGCGATCCTTCATCCACGCCTCGAACTCGTCGGCGCCCATCGGCTTGCCGTCCCGGCGCATGTCGAAACGCGCGTCGGCGGACGACGCAGCCGACGCGTCCGCGCTGGCGACCGGGGTCGCGCCTGCAACCTGGGTCGTCGACACCGCGGCCGCTGCAGACTCGGCTCCCGCGATCTTGCGTTGCTTGCGGCCGGCCGGGATTGCCGCGACCAGGCGGTCGAGCGCGCTGCGCACAACGCCGGGGCTGGTGTTGACCGCACCCATCGCCGGCGCGCGCTTGCCCTTGCCCGCGAAGATCGTGCCGTTGTCGCCCGGATGCACGGCGCGCACTTCGACGCGGCCGGTTCCCTGGTGGGTGATGCCGAGCTTCACCGCGGCGGCGTAGCTCAGATCGATCACGCGGCCGTCGTGGAACGGGCCGCGGTCGTTGACGCGCACGACGACGGACTTGCCGTTATCGAGGTTGGTCACGCGCGCGAAGCTCGGCAGCGGCAGCGACTTGTGCGCCGCAGTGAATGCGTACATGTCGTACACCTCGAGGTTCGAGGTGCGGCGGCCGTGGAACTTCTGGCCGTAATACGACGCAATGCCCTGCTCTACGTAGCCACGGCTGTCGTCGAGCACGTAGTAGGTCTTGCCGAGCACGGTGTAGCTGGAGCGGTTGCCGACGCGCGAGCGCGGCACGGCGATGACGTCGGGCTCGGGAATCGCATCGACGTCCGGCACATAGTCGGGCGTGCTGTCGGCGACACCGGGCTTGTACAGGCCACCCGCGACGTAATCGCCACGCGTGCGCGGATCTTCCTTCGCAGCCGCGTACGGTGAGGCCTTCGGCGGAACCGGCAGCGGCAACGCCCGCGCGGAAGATGCGGCGGGCACCGCCAGCGGCGGCAATGGGGGCTGGGAAGCGGACTCGGCCGTCTTCTTCGGCGCGCTGGCGCAGGCGGCGAGCCCGAGGGCCGCCGTGGCAAGGATGAGCGCCCTCATGCGCCAGGTAATCCGGCCGGCGCCAGCACCTGCGCGGCGGGCGGCATTTGCCGCCCGGCAATCGCCTCGGCCAGCGTGTGCACGGCCATCGCGTAGTGCTTGGAGATGTTGTAGCGCGTGATCGCGTAGAAGTTGCGGAACGTGATCCACGGCTCGCGCCCCGTGGCCCCGTCGAGGTAGACGACCGTAGCGGCCTGCTGCGGCGGCATCGGCGTCGCCGGGCGGTAGCCGAGCGCTGCGAGGTCGGCGAGCGTGTACGCCGGCTCGAAGCCTTCAGGCGCGAACGGCTTCGCATCGGCAGCGACGAGCGCGGGCGCAACCACCGGGCCACCGCGCTCCCAGCCGCCCTTCTGCACGAAGTAGTTCGCGATCGAAGCGAACACATCGTCGAGGTTGTTGAACAGGTCGCGCTTGCCATCGCCGTCGCCATCGACCGCGAACTCGAGGTAGCTCGACGGCATGAACTGGCCCCAGCCCATCGCGCCGGCATAGCTGCCGGTCAGCGTGCCGACGTCGAAGCCTTCAGCCTTGCCGAGCGCGAACAGCATGCCAAGCTCGTTGCGGAAGAACGCCTCGCGGCGCGCTTCGCGATCGGCCTTGGCCGGATCGCCGGTCCGCGGGTACGCGAAGCCGAGCGTGTACAGCGCATCGACAACCGGGTACTTGCCGGTGTTCGCACCGAAGCTGGTCTCGATACCGATGATCGCGACGATGACCTCGGCCGGCACGCCGTATTTCGCTTCCACGCGTGCAAGTTTCTCACGGTGCTTTTCGAGGAATGCACGGCCGCCGTTGATGCGCGCATCGGTGACCAGCAACGGGCGGTAATCACGCCACGGCTTGGCTTCGGCCGGACGCGACATGGCCTTGATGATCGGTTCGCGCATCTGGGCACGTGCGAGCACGGCTTCGATGTGCGCCGCATCAACGCCGTATTTCGCTGCGGTATCGCGCACGAACATCGCGCGCGCCTGCTCGAGCGGCATCTGCGGATACGGATCCGGCAGTGGCGTCGTGCCGGGCGGCTTGAAGACCGGCAGCGTCGGCGGCGGAGCAGGCGGCGCGACGGCGGCCTGCTCCTGTGCAATCGGTGGCGGGGCCTGCGTGGCGCAGCCCGCAAGGGCTAGCGCAAGCGCGCAGGTCACGATGCGTCGGGCGGAGGGGCTTCGGCTCATCGGCGCGAGGGTAGCACGCAGCTCCAAGCCTCCAAACCCGAGCGCAGATTCAAAAATGAATGCTCGAGTCAGCTTCGGCGACGAATGCGCGGACGCGTTCGACGCTGTTTTCTCAGGCTGCGGATGCACGTTACGCATGTGCTCAGTGACCATGCACCGGCCGGTGCGCACGTACCGCCATTACCACGCCAAGGCCCGCGAGCAACGACACCGCGGACGTGCCGCCATAGCTCAGCAACGGCATCGGCACACCCACCACCGGCAGCAGCCCCGAGATCATGCCGCCGTTGACGATCACGTAGACGCAGAACGCAAGCCCGAGCGCGCCGGCAAGCAGACGTGAGTAACCATCGCGCGCCTCGCTTGCGATCCAGAGGCAGCGCCCGATCACGAACAGGTACAACGCGAGCGCGACGATCACGCCGACCCAGCCGAACTCCTCGGCGAGCACGGCGAAAATGAAGTCGGTCGTGTGTTCGGGCAGGTAGTTCAGATGCGCCTGCGTGCCCTCGCCCCAGCCCTTGCCGGTAAACCCGCCACCGCCGATCGCGATCTTGCTCTGGATGATGTTCCAGCCCGTACCGAGCGGGTCGGATTCGGGATCGAGGAATGTCAGGATGCGGTCCTTCTGGTACGGCCGCAGCAGCCAGAACCATGCGACCGGTGCGATCGCGGCCATACCGCCGGCAGCCGCGCCGAACCACCACCATGGCAGGCCTGCGAGGTAGAGCGCGAATGCACCGCTCGCCGCGACGAGCATGCCGGTGCCGAAGTCGGGCTGCTCGAGGATCAGCAGCGTCGGCACGGCGATGATCACGCCCGCGATGAGTACCGTGCTCAACCGCGGCGGCAACAGCTCGCGGTTGAGGTACCACGCGACCATCATCGGCAGGCTCAGCTTGAGCAGTTCGGCCGGCTGGAAAAAGAACACGCCCAGGTCGATCCAGTGGTTGCCGTGCTTGCCGTCACCGATGAACAGCACCGCGACCAGCGGCACTAGCGACGCGATGAACACCGCAGGCGTCCAGTTGCGCAGCTGGTTCGGCGGCATGCGCGACAGTGCCCACATCGCGGCAAGGCCGACGCCAAAGCGCGCGCCCTGCGCGACGGTCATGCGCATCGAGTTGTCGGCCGCGCTGTAGAGCACGGCCAGGCCGATCACCATCAGCGCCAGCAGCGCTGCGAGCAGCGGCAGGTCGACCGTGCGCATGAAGCGCGCGATCAGGCCGAACAGCCAGCGCAGGATCACGTTCAACGGCGCGGTTCCGGCGGGGCCGACGGCGAGGCGCTGCGCGGTTGTGGGCGCGGCGTCGCAGGCGCTGATGTGGACGGCGTCGTGGCCGCGGCCGGCCGCGATGCGGCATTGCCGGACGCGGTCGGCGGGCGCGCCGCGGCTCCACCCATGGGGACGGAAGCGCCCGGCGTTGCGGGTGCGTTCGCCGTGGGCTTGGCAGGGCTGGTGGGCGCAACCGGACTGCGCGGCGCGGCCTGGTTCGTCGGCGGCGGCGCGATCGACCCCGGGATACCGTCGAGCGTGCCGGGCGGCAGCTGGCGCGTGCTCTCCGGGTCGGGCTCGGGCATCTTGCCCAGCAGCCAGGCGTCGAACACCTTGCGCGCGATCGGCGCGGCGGTGCTGCCGCCGTAACCGCCGTGCTCGACGATGACCGCGACCGCGATCGTCGGGTTCTCGGCCGGGGCGTAACCGACGAACAGCGCCTGGTGCCGCAGGTGATACGGCAGCGAGCGCGGATCGACGCTCTTGCCGCCGGCCTTGCGGCTGATCTTCTGTACGGTGCCGGTCTTGCCGGCCATCATGTACGGCGCGCCGCGCGCCATCGCGGTGGCAGTGCCCTGGCCGTGAATCGTGGCGACCATGCCTTCATGCACCGCCTGCAGATTCGCGGGATTGTCGGTGATCAGCTTCGGCGCGGGCTGCGGCAGCGGCTTCCACGGCGCGCGATAGCCATCGCGGCGATCGGTCACCAGATGCAGCCGGCGCAGGCGGCCGTCGTCGGCGATCGCCGCGGTGCCGCGCGCGAGTTGCAACAGGGTCGAGATCCAATAGCCTTGGCCGATGCCGGCGATCACGGTCTCACCGGGGTACCACGGCTCGCGGGTGCGCCCTGCCTTCCACTGCGGCGACGGCACGATGCCGGGGTTCTCGCCCGCCAGGTCGATGCCGGTCGGCTCGCCGAAGCCATAGCGGCGCATGAAGTGCGCCAGCCGGTCGATCTTCATGTCGTACGCGAGCTTGTAGTAGTAGTAGTTCACCGACAGCGAGATCGACTTGCGCATGTCGGTCCAGCCCGCGCCGCCCGACGAGTCGCGATAGCCGCGGCTCTGCCCGGGAATGCGGAATTCGCCGGTGGAGAACACGCGGTCCTCGGGCTTGCGCATGCCGCTATCGAGGCCCGCAAGCGCGACCAGCGGCTTGATCGTCGAGCCCGGCGGGCCGCCGCCAAGCACGTTGCGGTTGAACAGCGGCCGCGACGGATCGGTGGTCAGGCGCTGGTAGTCGGCGTGCGAGATGCCGTTGACGAACAGGTTCGCGTCGTAGCCCGGCATGCTGACCATCGCCAGCACTTCGCCGGTGCGCGGATCGACCGCGACCGCCGAGCCGTCCCTGTCGCCGAACGCGATCACCATCGCGCGCTGCAGGTCCAGGTCGATGCCCAGCCGCAGGTCCGAGCCCGGCACGGCCGGCACGCGCCCGACCAGGCCCAGCTCGCGCCCGTCGACGTTCGTCTCGACTTTCTCGTAGCCGATGCGTCCGCGCAGCTGCTCCTCGTAGAACCGCTCGAGCCCGGTCTTGCCGCTGTGCGAGAACGCCGCGTTCGCTTCGCCCATCTTCGCCGCGTCTTCTTCGTCGATGCGGGCGACATAGCCGATCACGTGCGCGAACAGCTCGCCGTAGAGGTATCGACGGTTGAGGTAGGAGACGAGCTCGACGCCGGGATAACGCCAGCGATCGACCGCGAAACGCGCGGCTTCCTCTTCGCTGACGCGCAGCTTCAGCGTGATCGGCTTGAAGCCGCGCGATGCGCGCCGCGCTTCTTCGAACTGCTCGATGTCGTCCTCGCTGAGCTCGACGATGCCTTTCAGCGCAGGCAGCCACTTCGCGGGGTCACCGGCCTCGCGCGGCGTGACGTCCAGCCGGTAGGCCGGCACGTTGTCGGCCAGGATGCGTCCCTTGCGGTCATAGATCAGCCCGCGACCCGGCACGACCGGCTGCAGCTTGATGCGGTTCGCCTCCGAACGCGTTGCGTACTCTTCGTGCTCGATCACCTGCAGGCGGAAATACCAGACCGCCAGGCCCACGAGCGCGAGCACGACACCGAGGAACGCGATCGCCGAACGCTGCCGGAAGCGCTCGGCTTCGGCGGCGACGTTCTTCAGCACGCGCCGGCGCGGGCGGGATTTCATCCAGCGCATCGCTCAGCGCCCCCGCCAGCCGCCCAGACGCAATGCGTCGAGCAGCAGAAACACCGGCGCCCACAGCAGCATGCCGGTCAGTGGTGAAAGCCAGAACTCGATCCGCAGCGTCGGTGCGCCGAGCACGACATGCAGGCCCGCCGCAATGATGCGGTCGTTGAGCAGCAGCCCGCCGATCGCGAGCGCCTGCTGCGACAGCGGGAAGAACCGCAGCCGCGCACGGAAGCGCTGCAGGATGAACGCCATCACGACCAGCCGCAGCGCCTGCTCGCCGAGCAGGCTGCCGAACGTGAGGTCGGAGATCAGGCCGACCGTGAACGCAAACCCGAGCCCGACGCGGTCCGGCGTCTCGATCAGCCAGTACGCGAGCACGAGCGCGAGCCAGTACGGCCGCAGCGGCGCGAGCAGCTCCGGCAGCGGCAGCAGGCCGAGCAGCAGCGCGGCCAGCACGCTCAGCGGCAGCGCCCAGGGCGAATGTCCGCGCATCAGCGGCCCTCCCCGTCGGGATCGGGCGCGGCCGGCGGCGCATCCGCCGGGTCCGCGTTGGTGGCGGGGCGTGCGGCGTCGGTTGTATCGGCGGGTTGGGGCGCGGCGGCCGGCGGGGCAGCCGGTGCCTGCACGGGCGGACGCGATGCAGCGTCGGGCGCCGGCGTCGCGGCGGCCGGAGTCCGCGCTGCGCCGGAAACGGGAGCCGCGGGCGACGCACGCCGCGCTGGCGTCGTTGCAGGACGAGCCGTCCGCGGCGGCACGGTGCCGGTGCCGGTGCCGGTGCCGGTGCCGGTGCCGGTGCCGGTGGCGGCCGGCGCCGGTGCTGCTGCGGGCGCGCCCGTGACGGCCGGCGTGCCCTGCGGCGCCGCGGCGGCGGCATCAACCACACGCGGAGGCACCGAACGCAGCAGCAACACGTCGCGCCCACGGTCGAGCTCGGCCGCCGGTCGGACGTCGCCGACGAGGAACGCGCGGCTGTGGTCGGGCTTGAGTGAGGTCACCTTGCCGACCGGGAAGCCGGGCGGAAAGCGCCCGCCGAGCCCGGACGTCACCAGCAGGTCGCCGATCTTGATGTCGCTCGACAGCGGCACGCTTTCAAGCGCGAGCAGGTCACTGCGCCCGCGGCCATACGCAACCAGGCGCACGCCGTTGCGCGCGATCGACACCGGAACCGCGTGGTCGGGATCGGTCACCAGCAGCACGCTGGCATGCATCGGCGTGACCTCCACGACCTGGCCGAGCAGGCCGCCCGCATCGATCACGGTCTGGCCCACGCGCACGCCGTCGCCGCTGCCGGCGGCGAGCACCAGCCGCTGGCGCGTCGGGTCGAGGTCGACGTCGAGGATCGGCGCGAGCTGCGCATCCAGGCGGTCGCGCTGCGCGGCGGCGAGCAACTGGCGCAGGCGGATGTTGTCGGCGGCGATCGTCTGCATGCGCGCCATGCGTGCACGGTCTAGCAGCGCCTGCCGGCGCAGTTCGCGGTTCTCGGCCGTCAGCCGGCTCAGCGTGCCGGCGTCCTCGACGAGCCGTTCGGTCATGCGCCCCGGCAGGCCGGCCACCGCCCACAGCGGCTGCACGAGCACACCGGCCTGCTCACGCGCGCGGTGCAGCCAGCCGCCGCGGTGGTCGAGCACGACCAGCACCAGCGACAGGGCGAGATAGGCCATCAACCGCAGCGTGCCGGTGACATCGCCAGGTCGGGCAGCAGTGGGGGAACCGGCGTAGGGCACTGTGAAGCGGGGAGCCAGAAAGAAATATCGGGAATCGGAAGCGGTGTGCGGAGCCCGGCGCCGCGGCCGGCCGAGCCGGCCGGCGTTACGTGCCATGGGCCGGGCGCCGCGCTGCGACCGCCCGGCCCCCGATTCCCCGGTGTCGCTTTACTCGGGCGCGAAGAACTCGTTGCCGTGCATGTCGACCAGCTCGAGCGCGCGGCCACCGCCGCGTGCGACGCAGGTCAGCGGATCATCGGCCACCTGCACGTGCAGGCCGGTTTCCTCGCTGATCAGGCGATCGAGGTCGCGCAGCAGTGCGCCACCGCCGGTCAGCACGATGCCGCGCTCGGCGACGTCGGCGCAAAGCTCCGGCGGGGTCTGCTCGAGCGCGAGCTTGACGGCCGCAACGATGCCCGACAGCGGCTCGCGCAGCGCATCGAGCACTTCGTTCGAGCTGATCGTGATCATCTTCGGCACACCCTCGGCGAGGTTACGGCCGGAGACGTCGACCGTGCGCGCTTCCTGCAGCGGATAGGCGCAGCCGATCTCGAGCTTGATGCGCTCGGCGGTGGCTTCACCGATCAGCGTGCCGTAGGTGCGGCGCACGTAGGCGATGATCGCCTCGTCGAAGCGGTCGCCACCGATGCGCACCGAGGCCGAATACACGATGCCGTTGAGCGCGATCACCGCGACTTCGGTCGTGCCGCCGCCGATGTCGACGACCATCGAGCCACGTGCCTCGGTGACCGGCATGCCGGCACCGATCGCAGCCGCCATCGGCTCCTCGATCAGATAGACCTCACGCGCGCCGGCCTCTTCGGCCGATTCCTTGATCGCGCGGCGCTCGACCTGCGTCGAACCGCACGGCACGCACACCAGCACGCGCGGGCTCGGACGCATGAAGCGCGAGCGGTGCACCTTGCGGATGAAGTGCTTGAGCATCTCTTCCGTGTAGGTGAAATCGGCAATGACGCCGTCCTTCATCGGCCGGATCGTCGTGATGTGGCCTGGCGTGCGGCCGAGCATCTGCTTGGCCTCTGCACCGACCGCTGCCACCGAGCGATTGCCGCCGACGAGGCGGTCCTGACGCACGGCGACGACCGACGGTTCGTTCAGGACAATGCCCTGACCGCGCACATAGATCAGGGTGTTCGCCGTGCCCAGGTCAATGGACAGGTCATTGGAAAACATGCCGCGAAACTTCTTGAACATCGAGAAAAGGCCGGCCGGAAAGGGGTTGGCAATACAGGTAAAACAGGCGGGCTAGCCTAGCAACGCCCCCCCACCCCGGCAAGGAAAACCGGCGGTTTGGGGCGGTTTACGCCGTGCTTCGTCAGCCCGGGTTCGCAATGCCAGCCATGGGTCACGAAAACGCCGTGCACCGATCGCTTGGGCTGGCAATGCAAATGCGCGCTGGCTGGCGGCCGGTGCAGCCGCTACCCTGTGCGCCGTTTGCCCGACCACATCCAAGGACCTCCGATGTCTGCCCTGATCTGCGGCTCGCTGGCCTACGACACCATCATGGTGTTTCCGGACCAGTTCAAGAATCACATCCTGCCCGACAAGGTGCACATCTTGAACGTGTCGTTCCTGGTACCACGCATGCGCCGCGAGTTCGGGGGCTGCGCGGGCAACATCGCCTACAACCTCAAGCTCATCGGTGGCGATCCGATCCCGATGGCCACGGTCGGTCAGGACTTCGCACCGTATGCCGCGCACTTCGAAAAATGCGGCATCCGCCTGGACCAGGTGCGAGTGATCGATGACATGTTCACGCCGCAGGCATTCATCACGACCGACCTCGACAACAACCAGATCACCGCGTTCCATCCGGGTGCGATGAGCCGCAGCCACGACAACCACGTGCGCAATGTCGATGGCGTAACGTTCGGCATCGTCGCACCTGACGGCCGTGATGGCATGCTGCAGAACGCGGCCGAGTTCGCCGAGTGCGGCATACCGTTCATTTTCGATCCGGGCCAGGCGATGCCGCTGTTCTCGGGCGAGGAGTTCCGCCACTTCATCGAGCTTGCGCAGTACGTGGTCGTCAACGATTACGAGTCGAACCTGCTGCAGGAGCGCACCGGCTGGGACGAGGCGACGATCGCATCGAAGGTGCGCGCCTACATCACCACGCGTGGCCCCCGCGGCTCGCAGATCCACACCGGTGACGGCGTGCACGAAGTGGCGCCGGCGCACGAGCGCCAGGTTGTCGATCCGACCGGCTGCGGCGATGCATACCGCGCCGGCCTGATCCTCGGCCTGATGCGCGGCCTGGAGCTGCCGACCTGCGGGCGCATGGCCTCGCTGATGGGCGCGCTGAAGGTCGAACACCCCGGCACACAGAACCAGCGCTTCACGTACGACGAGTTCGCCGCGCAGTTCAAGCAACAGTTCGGCTACGCGCTGTAAGCGCCGACGCGCAAGCCTCCGACACCCGCTGCGGCGGGTGTTGTCGTTTGCGGGCCGTGCGATCACGCGCCTCGCTTCACATCATGTGCGTCAGCCACAGCACCTGCGGCTGCACGAGCTGCTCGAACTCCGCATAGGGCATGCGCACCGCATCGGTATGCGTGCCGGCGTTGAACGTGATGCGGTCCTGTTCGGTGAGCCGCGAGTCGACATACACCGGCACCCCGTAGAGGTTGCCGAATGGCGGCATCGCGCCCGGTTCGCAGTCAGGAAACAGGCCGCGGAACTCGTCCTCGTGCGCAAGTTCGACGTTCGCACCCGCAAGCGCGAGCGCGATGCGGTGCAGGTCGGCGTGGAAGTTCGACGGCATGACATACATCGCCAGTGCGCCGTCGACCTTGAGCATCACGGTCTTCGCGAACTGCTGCCGCGGCACCCGCACCGCCTCGGCGGTGTGCGGCGCGGTGACGGTGCGCTCGTGATGCAGCGTCGTGTAGTGGCTGTGGGTCTCGTCGAGAAACGAATGCAGTCGTGGGCTGAGCATGGTCGTGCTCCCGGGCGACCGCGCGCTTCCGCTGCGATCCGGCCGCCGCACGGATGGTGCGGGCGCGTCCTGCACCGCAATCGTGCGGGCACACCCGCACGCCACCACGCTAGGCCCGTAGACGATCGTTGCGCGTGATGGCTGCCGCGGCCGTTCGGCATTCGCGGCGCCCGCGTGTTCCTACCGTTATCGACCGCTTGGACTACGCGTCACCGCGCTGCCCGGTGCAGCCCCGCGGCTACCGGCTCAGTTCCAGCCCGGCAGCTTGTCCGGCTGCAGTTCGCCGACTTCGAACACCGCCGTGCGCGTGCCGCCGGCCTTGACCGGGAACTCGACCGCAAGCGTCTTCTCGGCCTGCTGCGCCATCTTCCAAAGCGCCTTCTCGTCCTCGATGAACATCGCGATCGCCTCGTCGGTGTCCGGGCGGCTTGCGGCCATCGAACGCGGCTTGCCCTCATCGAGCGTGACCTTGACCCGGCAGCCGCCGTAGCAGTTGAAATCGCCGCCTTCGAGCGTGAGGTAACTGCTGTCGCCCCACTCCGGATGATCGCGAAAGATCAATCGCACCGGCTGCGCGCCGCTGCCACCGGTGTCGACCGGCTCTTTCGCATAGATCGCGGCCGACAGCTGCTTGCCGCCGGGGACCGCTTCGGTCTGGTACGTCCAAAGGCCCGTCAGACGCCGCTTCTCGCGTTCGGCATCGGCGTTCGCCTTCGCCTCCTCGTATTGTGGCTTGATGCGCGCGGCGGCCTTCGTGTCGGCGTACTTCGCCATCAACACGTCGCCGTGCGCACGCGCCAGGCCCCAGTTCTGCTTGGCGAATTCGGCCTCGAACTGCTTCGCTGCCTCCTCGGCGGCCTGTTCGCTCGCGGCGGCCTGCGCCGCGGCTTGCGCGGCCGGGTCTTCGGCAGGACTGCATGCAGCAAGCGCGAGCGCGGCGGCGAGCAGGAGTCCGGGTCTGGTCGTCATCGCAGGTCTCCGATCAGGTAGTGAGCATCGTTGCGCAGGCCGCGTCGACACCGCGGCATCGCGACTTGATCCGGTGCGGCACCACCCGGCGAAGTCACCGTGCGGCGCCGGACAGGTCAGTTCGCGCCGGCAGCGGGCTGCTTGGCCTTGGCAATCACCGATTCGACCGAGCCGGTCGTGATCGGGTGGTAGCCCGGGCGCGCCTTCGCGAATGTCGCCTCGGCCAGCTTCAGGCCTGCGGGCGTTTTTACCAGCTCGCTGTAGGTCGGCATGATCAGCTTGCGGCGGCCGATCGTCTGCAGGAACTGCGCGATCTCGTCATTGGCCCGCGCATAGCCGCTGCGCACCGCGAGTGGATACCAGCGCTGCGCGATCTCGCCGTTGCGCGTGCCGGTGAACTTGTACCCGGCATCGAGCTTGGCCATCTGCTCGGCGGTGAGCTTTTCGGGCATGCCCTCGATGAAGTGCACCCACTCCTGCGTGACCCACTTGTCGGTCATCGCCTTGTCGGGCAGCGTGCCCGCGTCGAGGAACGCCTTGCGAGCCGCGTCGACCGCGTCGAAGCGCGGCGAGGCGATCTTCGGTGCGAACTCCGGCACGCCCGGCTCGTAGATCCACTGCTCGACTTCCTGCATCGTCACCTTGCCCGGGTGCTTGTCGATGAGGTTTTTCTGCAGGTAGTCGACGAACGTCGCGGTCGGGATCGACTGGAACGCGAAGTGGTCGAAATAGTTCTTCAGGAACGGATCGAACACCTCACGCCCGAAGCGCTGTTCGAGGAACTGCAGGAACCACGCGCCCTTGGTGTAGACCGTCGCGCTCGAGTTGTCGTCCGGGTCCTTAAGCACGCCGGGCTTGACCGCGAGCACCTGCAGCTTCGGGTCGATTTCCTTGTACTCGCTGGCCAGCTCGTTGCGCTCGATCACGTTCTCCATGTCGGCGCGCTCGCGGCCGTACAGGTCTTCGATGATGCGGTTCTCCACATACGAGGTGAATCCTTCGTTGAGCCACGCATCCTTCGCGGTCGAGAACGTCACCAGGTTGCCCGACCAGCTGTGCGCAAGCTCATGCGCGATCAGCGCGACCAGCGACTTGTCGCCGGTGATGACGGTCGGCGTGATGAATGACAGGCGCGGGTTTTCCATCCCCCCGTACGGGAACGACGGCGGCAGCACGAGCATGTCGTAGCGGTCCCAGCGGTACGGGCCGTACAGGCGCTCGTTCGCGACGATCATCTTCTCGGTGTCTTCGAACTCCTTCACCGACTTGTCGACCGCGCTCGGCTCGGCCCAAACGCCGCTGCGCTCGCTGATCGGCTTGAACACGAGGTCACCCGCGGCGATCGCGAGCAGGTAAGACGGGATCGGTTGCGGCATCTTGAAGCTGTACTCGCCATCGCGTGGCGCCTTCGGATCGTTGTCGGCGCTCATCAGCACCATCGTGTCCTCCGGGCTGGTCACGTTCGCGGTGTAGGTGAAGCGCACCTGCGGCGTGTCCTGCAGCGGCACCCACGAACGCGCATGGATCTGCTGCGACTGGCTGAACATGAACGGCTGCTTCTTGCCCTCGGTCATCGACGGCTCGAGCCACTGCAGGCCCGAGGCCTCCGGCGAGGTCTTGTACGTCACGCGGATGCGCTTGTTGCGCTCCGGCGCCGCGATCACAAGGCGGCTGCCGAGGACTTTGTCGGCAGGATCCACCGTGTAGACGAGATCGGTCCACTTGCCGTCAGGCCGCTCGCCGACGACCTTCTCGATGGTCAGATCGCGAGTGTCGAGCACAAGCCGGCCGTGCTTCGGATCCAGCCACTCCAGGGTGTAGGTCGCGCTGCCTTCAAGCTGCTTTTCAGCGAAGTCGACATCGAGCAGCAGCGCGATGTCCTTGGTGCGGACCTTGTCGGGCTCGGCGTAGGAATGCTCGTCGACGATCGCGGTCGCGTTCGTGTTCGCCGGGGCAGGCGCGGTGGCGGACGCGTCCGGGGATGTGGCGGCCGGGGCCGGCACCTCGGGCGAGCAGGCGGTGGCGAGCACGGCGGCAAGGCAAAGCGTCAGGCTGGAAATGCGCATGGGGAACCCGTATGGCGTTGACCGGTCGAGTTTAGCGTCACGGCCGCGGCGGGCGGCATGACTTTCCGCACCGGTGCTCAGCGGCGAGCCACGTTAGGCTTTCGCGCATGCCTCTCCTGACTTCTTTCCGCGGCCCCGTGCGGGCTGCCGCCGTGTCCGCCTCCCTGTACGCCGCCTGCGTTGCCGCGCCGCTGCGCGCGGCGGACGGCCCGGTGGTCGCGCCGCGCGTGGATGCCGACATCGTCGTCGATGGCCAGCTTGACGAGGCCGCGTGGCAACAGGCCACGCAGGTCGAACTCGCGTACGAGATCCAGCCCGGCGACAACCGCGATGCAGCGGTCGCGACGACCGCCTACATCGCCTACACCGACGACGCATTGCTGGTCGCGTTCGACGCGCGCGATCCGGACCCGGCGAAGATCCGCGCGTTCCTGCGCGACCGCGACTCGCTGTACCGCGATGACTTCGCCGGCATCATGCTCGACACGTTCGACGACCAGCGCCGCGCGTACGAGTTCTTCGTCAATCCGCTCGGCGTGCAGGCCGACCTCGTCAAGGACGAGGCCAGCGGCCACGAGGACGACGCCTGGGACGGGCTGTGGACCAGCGCCGCGCAGATCACCGACTCGGGCTACCGCGTCGAGATGCGCATTCCGTTCGCGACGCTGCGGTTCCGTCCCGCCGACGGCGCGCGCCGCTGGGGCGTGCGCTTCCTGCGGGTGCGCCCGCGCGAGCATCGCTACCTCTATGCGGACCACCGCATCGAGCGCGGCGCCCGCTGTGACCTGTGCACGATGCGCAAGCTCGAGGGCTTTGCCGGTATCCGCCAGGGCCGCGGCCTGGAGATCACCCCGACGCTGACCGTCGCGCATGCGCAGACGCGCGACGGCGCCGACTGGCGCAGCGACGGCACGCAGATCGAGCCCGGCGTCGACGTGGCCTGGACGCCGAGCCCGAACCTTACGCTCAGCGCAACGCTGAACCCGGATTTTTCGCAGGTCGAATCCGACTCCGCGCAGCTCGACCTCAACACGAGTTTCGCGCTGTTCTTCCCGGAAAAGCGGCCGTTCTTCCTCGAGGCGGCGGACACGTTCAACACACCGCTGCAGGTGCTGTACACGCGCCAGATCGCCGACCCGGATGTCGGCGTGCGTGTCACCGGCCGCCTGGGCTCGAACGCATACGGCGCGGTGCTCGCGCGCGACGCGGTCACGCAGCTGCTGATTCCGGGCGCGCTCGGTTCGCGCTTCCGCCTGCTCGATCAGGCCTCCGATGCGGCGTTCGCCCGCTTCCGGCACGACTTCGACGGCCAGGCCAGCCTCGGCGCGGTGATGTCGCTGCGCAGCGGCGACGAATACCGCAACGCGCTGGCCGGGTTCGACGGCCGCTGGCAGCGCGGCAGCCACTCGCTCAGCGGCCAGTGGCTGCGCAGCGACTCACGCTATCCGGGCGAGATCGCGCTCGACGATGCGGCGCCCGCCGGCGATGCACTCGTCGCGCGCTACAACTTCGGCAACCGCGAGTGGAATGCACACCTGCACCACACGCGCATCGATCCGGGTTTCCGCGCCGACCTCGGCTTCATCTCGCAGGTCGGTTTCGACCGCAGCGTCGCCGGCGCCAACCGCCACTGGTACGGCGCCGACGGCGCGGCGATAACGCGCGTGACGGTCGGCGGCGACTGGGACATCACCCATCGCAGCGACGGCCAGGTGCTCGAGCGCGAGGTCGAAGCCTCGGTCGGCGTACGCGGGCCGCGTCAGAGCGCTGCGCAGGTCGGCGCCGGCACACGCGAGCGTTTCTGGAACGGCCGCATGTTCGATGAGACGTTCCGCTCGCTCTACCTCGAAGCCACGCCATGGGCCGGCGTGCGCACCGAGCTGTTCGCGCAGACCGGAACCCAGCTCGACCTGCGCGCATCGCGGCTCGGCGATTACACGCAGATCGGCGCCGAGCTCGGGCTCGACATCGGCCGGGGCATCAACGTATCGCTCGACGGCAACGTCCAGACGCTCGAGCGCGACGGCGGCACTGCGTTCCGCGCGGTGGTGCTCGATTCGCGCGCGAGCTGGCAGCTCGATCCGCGCCAGCGCCTGCGCCTGTCGGTGCAGGCCAGCGAGGTCGAGCGCGATCAGGCGCTATATACGACTGCCGTCGAGCGCCGCAGCCGCGAGATCGCCGCGCAGCTGCTGTATTCGTACAAGCTCAATCCGCGCACCGCAGCCTACCTGGGCTATTCGCACGGCGGCTATGCCGACGATGACCAGGTGCGGCTGGCGGACCGAGACCGCGGCGTGTTCCTCAAGCTCAGCTACGCATGGCAGCCGGGCGGCTGATGCAGCGGCGTCAACCGTAACGGCGCCGCGATCGGCCGATGCACCCAGACCGCGCGAAGCGGCCCGGGCATGCGGACCACCCGCGAGCGGGTTTAGACCTTGCAGCCGGCGTGGATGGCGACGAGCGGTCTCAGACCTTGTAGCCGGTGTGGACGGCGACGATGCCGGTCGACAGGTTCTTGTAACTGCAGCGCGCGAAACCGGCCGCTTCCATCATCGCGCGCAGCTCGTCCTGCGGCGGATGCTTGCGGATGCTCTCGGCGAGGTACTGGTAGCTGCCCGCATCGCCTGCGAACAGCTGGCCGAGCCGCGGCAGCACGTTGAACGAATGGAAGTCGTACACGGGCTTGAACCACTCGGCCTTGACCTCCGAGAACTCCAGCACGCGGACCTGCCCACCGACCTTGAGCACGCGCTCCATTTCGCGCAGCGCGGCGTCCTTGTCGGTGACGTTGCGCAGGCCGAACGCGATCGTGATCAGGTCGAAGCTCGCATCCGGGAACGGCAGCTTCTCGGCGTTGCACTGCACGTACTCGAAGCCGGCGACGCGGCCGCGATCGATCATGCGGTCGCGGCCGACGCGCAGCATCGCGCCGTTGATATCACCGAGCACGACGCTGCCGGACGGGCCCACGCGGTCGCGCAACAGCGCGGCGATGTCACCGGTGCCGCCGGCGAGGTCGAGCACGCGATCGCCCGGGCGCACCTGCGAGGTTGCGACGAAGTAGCGCTTCCAGACCCGGTGGATGCCGAGCGACATCAGGTCGTTCATCAGGTCGTACTTGCGCGCGACCGACGAGAACACCTCGCCGACGAGTTTCTGCTTGTCCTCGACGCGCACGTCGCGGAAGCCGAAATGGGTGGTGCCGCTGCGGGGGTCTTGGTCGCTCATGCGGCGATTATCGCACCGTCGCGACGGCTCGCCGCCGATTCGTCGCACGCGTGCAGCGCGGGCAAGCGCGTCAAGTGAACGCGCAACCCCGACCGGTCGCTCGGCGGGCCAGACGCGTGGCATCGCGGCGTTCCGCTGGGACCTGTGTCCGCTCCAAAACAAAAGGGCCCGCATGCGCGGGCCCTTCTGGTTACAGCAGGCGCTGGATCAGTAGCTGACCGAAGCGCTCGCGCAGCTCGTGGTGCCGGCGTTGCAGACCTTGTAGGTGATCGTGCCGCTGCCGCGGACCTTGACCGAGTCCGTGTAACCGCCGGTGTTGCTGGTCGCCGAGGCGATCTTCGTGTTGCCGCGGAAGATGTCCACGGTCACGTCGCCACCCGCCCACGCCAGGCCGACCTGGAGCTTGCCCTTCGACGTGCCCTTGTTGGTCGCGGTCAGGCCGGTCGGTGCCGTCACCGGATCGGTCGTGCCACCGCCGACGAGCTTCTCGGCCGCCTTGAACGTCTGCACTAGGCCATAGCCGTAGTTGACGTCACGACCGGCCGTGCCCAGGTCGAGTGCAGTGGAGTTCAACGCGTCGCGCACCTGCGTGTTCGTCGCGCCCGGGTTCGCGCTCCAGACGATCGCGGCGGAGCCCGCCACATGCGGCGTCGCCATCGACGTGCCGTCGAGGTACGCGTAGCCGCTCGTGTTCGCCTCGTACACCGTGCTCGCGTTACCGGTCTGGCCCAAGGAATTTGCCACCAGAGCCCGGCCGTCTTCCTGGCTGATGGTCAGGCCTGGGATTTTCGAGGTCACGCCGTCGCCCATCGTGCCGGAGAACCCACCGGACACGTTGTTGTAGATGACGGCCGCGACGCCGCCGCCGGCGGTGACGTTGTTGACCTTGTCGGCGAAGCTGATGCTGCCGCGCTCGCACAGGACCACACGGCCGCTCCAGTTGCCGACCGCGTTGCACAGTCCGCCATCAACGAGCGCGGCGCTTGCGGTGCCCTGCATCGAACCGGTCAGCGCCGACGCCATGTAGTCCGTGGTGCCGACCGACAGCGCCGCGTCGCGGAACGGATAGGTGCTGAGCACGCCGACGCCCGGCGCCGCGATCTCGACCGCGCTGTTGTACTGCGAGAAGTCGGCCTTGACGTTGTTCTGGTCGACCGCGGCCACCGACATCACGCTCGCGTAGGACGCGGGGTAGCTCGACCGGTTGTTGCCGTCGTTGCCCGCCGCGGCGATGCTCAGCACGCCCTTGGCGTTGAGGTCGTTGAACGCGGCTTCTTCGGTGCGGCTCGCGGCGCCGCCGCCGAGGCTCATGTTGATGACCTTCGCGCCCGCATCGCCGCAGCGCGTTGCCGCGTCAACGAGCGTGGACGCGTAGCTCCAGGCGCAGGTCTCGCCGTCGAACACCTTCACGATGTGCAGGCCGACCTTGCCCGGGCTCACGCCGACGACGCCGGTGGAGTTGTTGACCGCGGCGATCGTGCCGGCGACGTGCGTGCCGTGGCCGCAGCTGTCGGTGTTCCAGCTCTGGCCACTGCTCGCGTAGCCGGTCATTTCGACGCCCGCGAAGTCCTCATGGTTCGCGTTGATGCCCGAGTCGATCACGCAGACCTTGATGCCGCTGCCCTGGGGGCCGACAGCCCAGGTCTCGGGCGCCTGCACGTTCTTGATGCCGTACGGCGTGGTCTGGCCGAGCGGGTAGCGCGGCGCGTCGAGCTCGACATACTCGATGTTCGGGTTGTTGCGCAGGCCCTGCAGCGCGGTCGCGGGGACGGACACCGCAATGACGTTCTGACGGTTCAGCTTGAGATGCACGCGGCCACCCGCGGCGCGCACGGCCGATTCGGCCTGCGCTGCGGCGCCAGGCTTGAACTTCACCATGACCCGGTTCGGGTCGGGCTTTGCCGCGAACGAGGTGGCCGAGGCAAGCAGGGCGGCCGCGCCAAGCGCGAGGGCAAGTGTGTTGTGCTTCATCAAGTGCATCTCCAGAAAGGGGTGGAAGTGAGACCGCGTGCGCCCTTCCGTGGTGACGCGTGTCCCGACCTTAGCAGAACAAAAGCTGAATGCCGTGTTGCGATGCAGCACAGATGAGACAAATCAGCCAGTGCTCCGCTCTACCCGATCTGTCGAATCGCATGGGTGGTATCCCTCCCCCAAGCGCTCGGGCGCCAGCCGACGCCCGACCGCCTGCGTCAGAGGATGTAGCGGCTCAGGTCCGGATCCTTGACCAGCTCGCCCAGGTGCGAGTCGACGTATGCCCGGTCGATCGTCACCGCCTGGCCGCCGCGATCGGGGGCCTCGAAGCTCAGCGTGTCGAGCAGACGCTCGAGCACCGTGTGCAATCGCCGGGCACCGATGTTCTCCTGCCGTTCGTTGACCTGCGCGGCGATCTCGGCGAGCCGCTCGACCGCTTCGGGCGCGAACTTGAGCGTGACGCCCTCGGTCTGCAGCAGTTCGACGTACTGGGTCGTCAGCGCCGCCTTCGGCTCGGTGAGGATGCGCACGAAGTCGTCCTTCGTCAGCGCGGTCAGTTCCACGCGGATCGGAAAACGCCCCTGCAGCTCGGGAATCAGGTCGCTCGGCTTGGCGAGGTGGAACGCGCCGGACGCGATGAACAGGATGTGGTCGGTCTTGACCGAGCCGTACTTCGTCGACACGGTCGAGCCTTCGACCAATGGCAGCAGGTCGCGCTGCACGCCTTCGCGCGAGACGTCGCCACCCATCGTGCCCGCATCGCTGCGCTTGGCGACCTTATCGATCTCGTCGATGAACACGATGCCATGCTGCTCGCAGGCATCGATCGCCGCTTCGCGGATGTCGTCCTCGTTGACCAAGCGCCCGGCCTCCTCCTCGATTAACTGCTCGCGTGCGGTGCGAATCTGCAGCGTCTTCTTGTGCGTCTTCGCGCCGGCGACCTGGGAGAACATCTGCCGCAGCTGCTGGCCCATTTCCTCCATGCCCGGCGGCGCCATGATGTCGACGCCGACGTTGATCGCCGTTTCGATCTCGATCTCGCGATCATCGAGCGCCCCGCTGCGCAGCTGCTTGCGCAGCTTCGCGCGGGTCTCGCTCTCCTGCACCGAGGCCTCCGATTCCTGCGGCTCCTCACCACCGAAACCGAACACCGTCGTGACACTGCGCTTGGGCAGCAGCGAATCGAGGATGCGTTCCTCGGCACGCTCTTCGGCCTGCGTGCGCACGCGCTGCTTGGCCTGCTCGCGATAGAGCTTGACCGCAGTGTCAGCAAGGTCACGGATGATCTGCTCGACGTCCTTGCCGACGTACCCGACCTCGGTGAAGCGCGTGGCTTCGACCTTCACGAACGGCGCGTTCGCAAGCGTCGCAAGGCGGCGCGCGATCTCGGTCTTGCCGACGCCGGTCGGGCCGATCATCAGGATGTTTTTCGGCATCACTTCATTGCGCAGCTCGGGCTCGAGCTGCATGCGCCGCCAACGGTTGCGCAGCGCGATCGCGACCGCGCGCTTGGCGTCGTGCTGACCGACGATGTGGCGGTCGAGCTCCTGCACGATCTCGCGCGGAGTCATGGTGGCGTTGGACGTATCGGGTCGATGCGGCATGGGTCAGGGCTCTTCGCTCCCGCTCGGGCGGGAAACCAGTGTCGGGATGGGGTGTCGTCGCGAGGCGAAACGCAGGGCCGGCGATGCCGGCTCAGAGCTCTTCGACGACGATGTTGCGATTGGTGTAGATGCACACGTCGCCGGCGATGTTCAGCGCTTCGACCGCGAGCGTCTTCGCGTCCAGCTGCGTGTGCAGCGCCAGCGCACGCGCGGCCGACAGCGCGAACGGACCGCCGGAACCGATCGCGATGATGCCGTCCTCGGGCTCGATCACATCGCCGGTGCCGGAGATGATCAACGAGGTTTCCTTGTCGGCGACGGTCAGCAGGGCTTCGAGCTTTCCGAGGCGCCGCTCGGTACGCCAGTCCTTTGCCATCTCGACCGCCGCACGCGTGAGCTGGCCATGTTTTTCGAGCTTGGCCTCGAACAGTTCGAACAGCGTGAACGCATCGGCCGCCGCGCCGGCGAAGCCCGCCAGCACGTGTCCGTCACGGCCGAGCCGGCGCACCTTGCGCGCGTTGCCCTTCATCACCGTATTGCCGAGCGTGACCTGGCCGTCACCCGCGACCGCGACGCGGCCATCGCGGCGCACCGACAGGATCGTCGTGGCGTAGAACACGTGGGGGTTGTGGCTGGGATCCATGCGGCCTCCGTGGGTGTCCGAACGAGGTGGGGGCCGCGATCGTCGAGGTCAAGAGCTTGCGCTGTGATGGGCTGGCCACCAGAAGTCGGCGCATGGATCGCTGGTGTTCGGCCGAACCCGCGTAGCTACGGCCGGGAGATGCCACCACCACCGGCTGCGCTCGTTGCGACGAGCGCAGCGGGCGGATTATTCGTCGCTGCCGCGCTTGCGGCGCGCGCGAGGATGCGCGGCGTCGTAGACCTTTGCCAGGTGCTGGAAATCGAGGTGGGTGTAGATCTGCGTCGTCGCGATGTCCGCGTGCCCGAGCAGTTCCTGCACGCCGCGCAGATCGCCCGAGGATTCGAGGATGTGGCTCGCGAACGAGTGCCGCAACAGATGCGGGTGCACGCGCTTGAACAGCCCCTGGCGCTGGGCGAGCTGGCTGATCCGCAGCTGCACCGCACGCGGTGTGATCGTGCCGCCGTTTCGACCGGGAAACACCGGCGCGTCGTGAGCGGCGCCCGTGGATTCGCGCCACTGCCCAAGCGCGGCGCGCGCGTGCGAGCCGATCGGCACGCTGCGCTGGCGCCGGCCCTTGCCGAGCACGTTGACCAGCCCGTCGGCGAGGTCCAGATCGCGCCAGTGCAGCCCGCACAGCTCGCTCACGCGCAGGCCCGACGAATACAGCAGCTCTAGCAGGGCGCGGTCGCGTAGCCCGAGCGGCACATCGGTCGGCACTTCGACCAGCGCGTTCGCCTCGTCGGCGTCGAGCACCTGCGGCAGCTTGCGCGGTGACTTTGGCGCGCGGATCTGCGCAGCCGGGTTCGCCGCGATGCGCCCGTGGCGCAGCAGCCAGGCGAAGAAGCTGCGACAGGCCGACGTGCGTCGCTGCAGGCTTTTCGGCGACAGTCCGCGCCGGTGCTCGGCGGCGATGAAGGCGCGCAGCTGTGGCGGCTGCAGGCCGGGCAGATCATCGATGCCCTGGGCCGTGCACCACTCGGCGAGCGCGGCAAGGTCGCGGCGGTAAGCATCGAGCGTATGCGGCGAGGTCTGGCGCTCGACGCGCAGGTAGTCGAGAAACCCGTCGACCGGACTCTGCGCCGGACCTGCCGCCACCGCGATCGCTCCCGCGTCAGTCGGCGAAGCGTGCGAGCGCGGCCGTGAGCGCTTCGCCCATCATGCGCAGGAAGACCGTGCCCATGCCGGGGAAAAACCGGTTCGCATCGCGGCTGCCGACGGCAACCAGGCCAATGCCCGGCACGGCGATCAGCGCGCTGGACTGCACTTCGCTGCCGCGTGCGCCGTACAGCAGCGCGTGTTTTTCAGGCTGCAATCGCCCGCACAGCGGCTCGCCAGTCGCCAGGCAATCACGGAACGGCTGCAGTCGCGTGTCGTCGGCGGCGATCACCTGCCACCAATCGGCCTCGGCGAGGCCTTCGACCGGCTGCAGCAGCACCAGACGGATCAGATCGCCGCTGAAGTCCTCGGCGAGGCTTGCGGCAAACGCGCGCACTGAATCGGCCGCGCTGCGCTGGCGCATCAGCAGCATCGTGAGCTGGTGCGTGCGTACGCTCAGGCGCTCGTTTTCCTGAGCAAGCGCGAACAGCTCATGCAGCCGCCGCGACAGTTCGCGGTTCTTGTCGCGCAGCACTTCAAGCTGGTAGCTCGCCAGCGACGAGGCCGATCCCTGTTCGCGCGGAACGACGAGCGTCAGCGCAAGATCGGGGAACTGCTGCAGGAAGCGCGGGTGACGGCGAAGCCAGGCGGCGACTTCGTGCGCGCCCAGCTTGTCAATGTCGATCATCGATCCATTCCCCTTCGAATACGAATGCCGCAGGCCCGGTCATCGACAGCACTGCGCCATCGTGCGGCCATTCAATTCGCAGCTCGCCGCCCGGCAGCGCGACGGTCACGTCCCGCCCGACGCGGCCGCGCCGCATCAGCACGGCGGCTGCGGCGCAGGCACCACTGCCGCAGGCGAGTGTCTCGCCGGCGCCGCGCTCGTACACGCGCAGGCGGATGCGATCGGTCGTGACGACCTGCGCGAAGCCGACGTTCGCCGACTGCGGGAATGCGCCGCTCGCCTGCAGCCGCGCACCAACGAACGCGACCGGCGCCGCGCCAACGTCGTCGACCTCGATCACCGCATGCGGGTTGCCCATCGACACTGCACCGAATGCAAGCAATGTGTCGTCGACTTCGAGTGCGTACTGGTCCTGCGCGGTCGCAAAGCCGTGCAACGGCACCTGCGCCGGATCGAACTGCGGCATGCCCATCGCGATGCGGTACTGCCCCTGCCCCAGCGGCGTCACCGCATGGCGCCCGGCCGGGCTGTCGAGCATGAACTCGCCCGACCCTGCCGCGCCGTCGCGCACCAGCCAGGCCGCGATGCAGCGCGCGCCGTTGCCGCACTGCTGCGAGGGCGTGCCGTCGCTGTTCCAGATGCGGTAGCGCGCGACCGCACCGGGCTGCTCGGCGTCTTCGATCGTGAGGATCTGGTCGCAGCCGACGCCGGTGTGGCGGTCAGCGAGGGCACGGCAATGGTCGGCGTCCGGCGACGGCGCACCACCGCGCAGATCGAGCACGACGAAGTCGTTGCCGGCCCCGTGCATTTTCGTGAAGCGCAACAACGCCGCGGTCATCAGCTCAGCCCGCCATCGGCGGATCGGCCGGAATGTCGTTCGGCTCGATCGCATCGACGCCGGTATCGGCTTCGGGCTCGACCTGTGGCAGCGCGTCGGGATCGGGCACGGGCCGCGCGGCTTCCGGCAGCGGGCCTTCTTCGGGCACCGGCACCGATGGCAGCACGAGCGGGCCTTTGTTGCCGCAGCCGGCCAACAGCAGCGACGCAAGGAGAACGGCGAAGGTCTTGGCAGTCATGCCGCGGAGTGTAGCGGGCTTGCCACGGCTGCCAAGCGCCCGCGGTCACGTGCCGCGTCGAAGCACTCGGTCAGTGCGGAGGTTCGGGACGCCGCCACAGCCAGACAGCCACCACCGCCATGATCGAGATTCCGGTGGCCGCCATCCAGATGCGGGGCGCGGTCAGCAGCATGACCACCGCGGCGACCGCCATCGACGCAATCGCCGCGCGCTTCGCGCCGGCGCCCACCGCCCCGTGTGCCTGCCAGTCGCGGATCATCGGGCCGAAGCGGCGGTTCGCAAGCAGCCAGCCATGCAGGCGCTGGGAACCACGCGCCGCCGCGTACGCCGACAACAGGACGAACGGCACCGTCGGCAGACCGGGCACGGCGACGCCGATGATTCCGAGCCCGAGCGCGGCGTAGGCGAGCAGCCACCAGGCCCAGCGGAAGCGGTTCGGCGCGGGTGGTGACATTTCTCGCTTCGGGTTGGGTGATTAAAGCACTCGTGTGCGGGCTCTCTCGGCCCGGGTCCGGGCGCCGGAGGAACGCTTTTCCGCTCGGTCGGGCATCCTGCCCGACTCGCGGCTCGGGCCATCCATGGCCCGCTTCACGCATTTGCTCCGCCGCCCGAACCCTCGGATATTGCCTAGGCGTCCTGAAGAAAAGCGGAGCTTCAAACGCCATTCTTCAAGCGCGAGATTGACGGCGCCGTCGAGTTCCGGGACGCCATGCTGAACGTAAAAACCTATCCACGGAATGCTGCTCGCGGACTCAAATCAGATCGTTCACCGCTCAAGTTGATGAGCGGAATGGCAGCGCGAAGAAGCTCTTGAACCGCACCCACCATAATTCTTCCGAGGGGCGGGCCGACGGGGTGTATTGCGACGAGCCGGCCATGGATGGCCGGCGCGGCGAGTCGGGCCAGGATGGCCCGACCGAGCCGAGAGCAATACGCCTCGCCGGCCGGCCCCGGGCTCGGGACAGGCGGCGTGGCTTTTGCAGGCGATCAGTGGCGTCAACGCCGCAGTGAGGCGAAACGAATGCCGAGCCGCCTGCGCAACGCCAGATTGCAGCGGACCGACTACTTCACGGCCGCCGCAGCCTCTGCGCTCCCGCCCTCGACCCCCAGTTGATCGAGCGTGAAGGCATACATCTCGGCAAGCTCGCGGTAGCGACGGAAGCGGCCGGACTTGCCGCCGTGGCCGGCGTCCATGTTGGTGCGGAACAGCACCGGCTTGTCGGAGGTGTTCAGGTCACGCAGGCGCGCGACGTACTTGGCCGGTTCGAAATACTGCACCTGCGAATCCCACAGACCGGTGCCGATGAACATCGCCGGATAGGCCTGCTTTTTCAGGTTGTCGTAGGGCGAATACGACAGCATGTACTCGTAGTAGTCCTTCTGCTCCGGGTTGCCCCACTCGTCGTATTCGTTCGTGGTCAGCGGGATCGTCGGGTCGAGCATCGTAGTGACCACGTCGACGAACGGCACCTGCGACAGGATCAGCCGGTACTTGTCGGGCGCCATGTTGCTGATCGCGCCCATCAGCAGGCCGCCGGCGCTGCCGCCATAGGCCGCTACGCGATCCTTCGCCGCATAGCCTTCCTTGACCAGGAAATCGGTGACGTCGATGAAGTCGGTGAACGTGTTCTTCTTGTTGAACAGCTTGCCCTGGTCGTACCAGTCGCGGCCCATCTCCTGGCCGCCGCGGATGTGCGCGATCGCATAGACCATGCCGCGGTCGAGCAGGCTCACCACCGGCAGGTTGAACGCCGGGTCCATCGAGTTGCCGTAGCTGCCATACGCGTACTGCAGCAGTGGCGCGGTGCCGTCCTTCTTGAAGCCTTTCTTGTAGACGATCGAAACCGGAATCTTCGTGCCGTCCTTCGCGTTAGCCCACACGCGCTCGGTGACGTACTTCTCCGGGTCGTAACCGATCACGGGCTGCTGCTTGAGCAGCTTGCGCTCGCCGGTCTTGGTGTTGACCTCGTACGTCGTCGCCGGCGTGGTCAGCGAGGTGTAGGTGTAGCGCAGCCAGTCGGTATCGGGCTCGGCATTCGTCGCCAGGCCCATGCTGTAGGCCGGCTCGTCGGCCTTGACGTATTCCTCCTGCCCCTCGCCCTTCAGAAGGCGCAGCCGCTCCAGGCCATTCGAGCGTTCGGCGATGGCGGTGAAGCCATCGAACAGCTCGAAGCCTTCGATGAACACGTCGTTGCGGTGTTCGATCCAGTCCTTCCACTGCGCGCGCGAAGTCGCATCGGTCGGCGCGGTCATGATCTTGAAGTTCTTCGCGCCGCCTTCGTTCGTGCGGATCACCCAGCGGCCGTCGTGGTGGTCGGCGCTGTATTCGACGTCGCGCTCGCGCGGGGCGAGTACGGTGAACCTGGCCGGGTTCGCGGCCGGCGCGCAGCGGCTTTCGCTGGACACCGTGCTTTCCACGCCGATGCAGATGAACTTGTCATCGCGCGTGCGGCCAATGCCCATGTAGAAGCTTTCGTCTTCTTCTTCGTAGACGAGCTCGTCCTGCGACGCCGGCGTGCCGAGCACGTGCTTCTTCACGCGCTTGGTCAGCAGCGTTTCCGGGTCCTTCTCGATGTAGAACAGCGTTTTGTTGTCGTCGGCCCAGACCAGGTTCGGCGACACGCCACTGATCCGGTCTTCATAGATTTCGCCGGTCTCGAGGTTCTTGACGCGGATCGTGTACTGGCGGCGGCCCACGTCGTCCTCGGCCCAGGCCAGCAATTTGTTGTCCTGGCTGACCACCCAGTCGCCGACGCTGAAGTAGTCCTTGCCCTTCGCCATCTCGTTGACGTCGAGCATCACCTGCTCGGCCGCGTCCATCGTGCCCTGGCGGCGTGCGTAGACCGGGTAATCCTGGCCGGTTTCGAAGCGCGAGTAGTACCACCAGCCACGCTCGCGGTACGGCACCGAGCTGTCGTCCTGCTTGATGCGCCCGACGATTTCCTCGTAGAGCTTGTCCTCGAGCGGCTTGAGCCGCTGCATCGTCGTGTCGACGTACGCGTTCTCGGCGTTGAGGTAGGCGATGACGTCGGGGTTCTTGCGCGTGTCATCGCGCAGCCAGTAGTACTCGTCATTGCGCGTCGCACCGTGCGGCGCCTTGACCTCGTACGGCTTTTGGACGGCATCGGGCGGGGTGGGTGGAGTAGCGGAAGCAGAAACGGAAGTCATGAGTAACGTGGCCGCAAACAGGAAGGGGGAGGCTTTCATCGATGGGGTCCGGATACTCGGAGTGCAACCGCGACCCGACGGGGCGCGGTGAAGCTGGGCCTCATCATAGGAACAACGCGTGCGTGTTGTCCCGCAGGCCGGTGTGTCGGCAAGGCAGATGACCGTTGTCTCTTGGGCTGGATGGCTAGAGGCCGCGCCATTACACGTTCGATCCGCGCGGCGCTTGCCGAGGCGATATTCACAAGCGGCGCAGCGCGGCTCTCAGCGGAGAATGACGCAACCGCCGGCAGCATCCTGGCTCGGTTTGCGCGGACGCTCGCGGAGCTGAAACGATGCACGCCGGGCGTGAGAACCGCGGCTGGCCACGCGCACAGCAGCGTGCGGGTGGCCAGCCTGATACAAGACTCAGGACGGATCGCTGAGCTGGTTCCAGAGGAAGGTGAACGCAAGCGCGCTCATATGCGCGAGCTGGGCGTTATTCGCCGCACCGCCGTGGCCGCCTTCGATGTTCTCGTAGTAGCGCACGTCCTTACCGGCATCGAGCATCTTCGCCATCATCTTGCGTGCGTGCGCCGGATGCACGCGGTCATCGCGCGTGGAGGTCGTGAACAGCGTCGGCGGATAGTCCTTGCTCGGATCGAACAGGTGGTACGGCGAGAACGTCTGGATGAACTTCCAGTCGTCGGTGTCGGGGTTGCCGTACTCGGCCATCCACGACGCGCCCGCGAGCATCCTGTGGTAGCGCTGCATGTCGAGCAGCGGCACCTGCACGACGACCGCGCCGAACAGCTCCGGGTACTGCGTGAGCATGTTGCCGGTCAGCAGGCCGCCGTTGCTGCCGCCCTGGATGCCGAGGTGCTTGGGCGAGGTGATGTTGCGATCGATCAGGTCGCGCGCGACCGCCGCGAAGTCCTCATACGCCTTGTGACGGTTCTGCTTGAGCGCGGCCTGGTGCCAGCGCGGGCCGTATTCGCCACCGCCGCGGATGTTCGCAACCGCGTAGACGCCGCCCTTCTCGAGCCAGCCCTTGCCGACGCTTCCCGAATACCCCGGCGTCAGCGAGATCTCGAAGCCGCCGTAGCCATAGAGCAGCGTCGGCGTCGTACCGTCGAGCTTGAGCCCCTTGGGCTTGACGAGGAAGTACGGCACCTTCGTGCCGTCCTTGCTGGTCGCGAAGTGCTGCTCGATCTCGTGCGTCGACGCATCGAAGAACGTCGGCATCGTCTTCAGCACTTCGGGCTTTTCGCCGATCTGCGCCAGCGACAGCGTGCTCGGCGTGAGGTAATCGGTGGCGGTGATCCAGACCGCATCGCTCTCGTCGGCGTCGACGGCATTCACGCCGATCGTGCCGAACGTCGGCGCACCCGGGAACTCGCGTCGCGCCCACCCGCCCTCGCCCGGCGTCAGCACGCTGAGCTTGTTCTTCACGTCCTCGAGCACGTTGAGCACGAGGTGGTTCTTGGTCCAGGTGAAGCTGGCGAGCGAGCTTTGCTGGGTCGGCTCGAACAGCGTGGTGAATTCGCGCTTCCCGGCCATGAAGTCATCGAACTTCGCGGCGATCAGGCTGCCGGCCGGATAGGTCTTGCCACCGGCCTGGTACGGCTCACGCAGCTCGAGCACGAGCCAGTCCTTGTGTACGGACTTGTTCGCCGAGTTCGGCGCGTCGATCTTCGCAAGCGTGCCGTCCTTACCGCGCAGGTACATCTCGTCGTTGTAGAACGCGAGCGTGCGGCTGACGAAATCGCGTTCGAAGCCCGGTGTGTCGTCATGGAACGCCGCGATGTACATGTCATCGGGCTTGCCTTCGTAGACCACCTTCGCCGCACTGATCGGCGTGCCGCGCGTCCACTGCTTGACGATGCGCGGGTAACCTGAACTCGTCATCGAGCCTGGGCCGAAATCGGTGTAGACGTAGACATTGTCGCGATCGATCCAGCCGAGCGCGCCCTTCGCTTCGTCACGGAAGAAGCCGTCCTTGACCCAGCTCTTCGTGGTCATGTCGAACTCACGGGTCACGTCGGCGTCGGCGCCACCGCGCGAGAGCGCGACCAGGCAGCGCTCGTACTT
This sequence comes from Lysobacter korlensis, assembly GCF_042434515.1. Lineage (NCBI taxonomy): Bacteria > Pseudomonadati > Pseudomonadota > Gammaproteobacteria > Lysobacterales > Lysobacteraceae > Lysobacter > Lysobacter korlensis. The sequence goes on along the minus strand of NZ_JBHLTG010000001.1, from coordinate 470,433 downwards.
GGGCTTGAGGCAGTTCGCGCCGTGCCAGACCCAGTTCTCGCCCTCGGCCTTGTTGAGTGCATCGAGGTCGATCACCGTTTCCCACTTCGGCTTGTCCTTGCGGTACTCCTCCAGCGTCGTGCGCCGCCACAGGCCGCGCTCGTGCTGCTTGTCCTTCCAGAAGTTGTAGTAGTACGGGCCGATCTTCTCGACCGCGGGGATCTTCGCGTCGGAGTCGAGGATCGAGCGGATCTCGCCCTCGAGCTTCTTGAACTGCGGCGTTGCGGCGAGCTCGGCCTCGGCCGCGGCGTTGCGCTCGCGTACCCAGGCAAGCTGGCGTTCGCCGCCGACGTCCTCGAGCCACTGGTAGCGGTCGGACGGTTGATTCACTTGCGCCTCCTTGGCGCCGGCCGCCTGCGGACCTGCTGCGAATGCGGGCGTCGCGACCGCGAGCGCGGCGGCGACGCCGGCATGGATCCAGACGGGAACGCGGGCCTGGGACGGCAGGGGCATGGCAACTCCGGCGAATGATGGAAAGCCGGAAACCTAGCATGCCGTCGCGAACGACGAGCTTGCGCGCCGTGGCGAGCGCCGGCGCGATCAGGCGGCGTGAGGCATGCGCGCTGCTGTGGCGACGCGGGCACGCCGACGCGCCTGCACCGGCGCACGCCGCGGAGAGCGCGTCGCCGGCGCAGGCACAGCGCGACTCGCCTGCGGGCGTGGCAACCGGAAGCGGTGCAGCGCCCACCAGGCGCTCGCAGGCATCACCAGCAGCCACAGCGGCAACCAGCCGATCACGGCGTGCGTACCGCGTGCGGCCGGTAGCAGCAGCACCAGCGCGAGGCCGACCGCGACGGCGCCGCGCAGGAGTTCATCGAGCCGCGGATCGACCGCATCGGACGCAGCTTCGGCACGGGCGGTGGCAGGCGACGGGATCGGGTGCATGGCGGCTCCAGGTGAGGACGTGGAGCGACCTTCGCCCCTGTTCATCTCATCCGTTGCGACCGCTAAACAAGGCCCGCAGTGGCGGCGTTTCGCCATCGGGCGACCGCGGCGGGAGGTTCGTTGACGCGCGGATTTGGCCGGGCTCGGCCGCAGGAAGCGGCCCAAGCCAGCCAATCCCGCCGCAGTTCAGTAGCCGGCCGCGTCCAGCGCCCGGTCGGCTTGGGCGCGGCCGATGTCGATCAGCTCACGCGCGCGCCAGAACTCGTAGAACTGGCAGACGTCGCGCGGAATGCGGATCACGAGTTCGGGCGGATCCAGTGCAAGCTGCACGCGCGCGATCTGCGCCTGCATCGTGTCCAGCGAGCGCGCCATCAGTTCGGAGAACCCGAACGGCGAGGCCTTCGACGCCGGGCCCGACAACTGGCGCGCGAACCATCGCGACAGGCGCGACCGCGGTGGCGCCACCTCGGCGTCCTCGCGCTGCGGATCGGCCGGCGCACCGGACGGTCGCTGCGGCCAGCCGTGCATGTCGACCGCGATGAGCCGGTGCGCGTCCGACAGCCGCGTCGCCGTGATCGGCAGCGGCGCAAGCAGGCCGCCATCGACGAGTTCACGCCCATGGATGCGGTAAGGCGCGAACACGCCCGGAATGGCGATCGACGCGCGCACCGCGTCCCAGAGGTTGCCCTCGCGCAGCCAGACCTCGCGCTGGCGCATCAGGTCCACGGCGACTGCGGTGAAGTCCACCGGCAGGTCCTCGATGCGCGGGTCGCCCGCAATCTCGCGAAGCGCAGCCATGAGCCGGCGCCCGGCGAGCAGCGAGGGCGCACCGAACGTCGGGTCGAGCAGCAACAGCATTTCGCGACGGCTCATCCCAAGCAGCCAGTCGCGGAACGCATCGAGCCGATCGGCCGCATGCAGCGCACCCACAAGGGCGCCGCTCGACGAGCCCGCGATCGCAACGATGTTCAGTGAGCGCGCACGCAGCGCCTCGATCACGCCGATCTGCGCCAGCCCGCGGGCACCGCCGGTGCCAAGCACGAGCGCAACAGCTTCGCCGGGCTCGATCCGTGGCGCGTCGGCGCCGGCCATCAACGCTCGTAGTTGCTCAGCGCAAGCGCGAGCAATGCGCGGGCCTGCTCACGCAGCACCGGCGGGTCGATGATCTCGGCGTCGCTGCCGTAGTGCATGACGTCCATCAGCAACTCGCGGCCGGTGCTGTAGGGCACCTTGAGCTCGTAGCGGCCGTCGGGCAGGAAACGGCCCTGCTGCTGCGAATGCCAGTGCTCGTCGGCCACCCAGCGCGCGGCCTTCGGGCTGAACACGATCGTGGCCCAGCCTTTCGGCGTGCCCGAGAAAATGCCGTAGCTCGACGCGAGCTGACGGTCGAGTTCGTCATCGGGCACGTCGCGCGCCGGCTCGTCGAGCACGCGGCCGGTGGCGATGCGGTCCACCGCGAAGCTGCGCAGGCCTTCGCGTTCGTGGTCCCAAGCGTCGAGGTACCAGTTGTCGCGGTAATGGGTCAGCCGTTGCGGAGAGACATGCCGGCGCGTCTTTTCGTCGGTCGAGCGCGCGCGGTAATCGAACACCAGCTGCTTGCGGTCGAGCACGGCGGTCGCGACGTTGCGGAACGCCGCCTCGTCGAGCCGACGCAACCGGTGCGGCACCACGCGCACGCGCTCGACCGGCACGCGGCGGCCGCCGGCGTGTTCATCGAGCAGCTTCTCGATGCGCTGCTGCAGCGGCGCAAGCGCGTTCGACAGCACGCCACCACCGCTGCGCACGAGCAACTGCTGGGCAGCGAGCAGGGAATGCAGTTCTTCCGAACTCAACCATAGGCCCGGCAATTCGAACCGGTTGCCTTCGCTGGTGTCGTAGCGGAACCCGGCCTCGCCATTGCCGACCACCGGCGCCATCAGGTAATCGCGCAGGTAGGCAAGGTCGCGGTAGACAGTCGCGCGCGAGCATTCAAGCTCTTCCTGCAACCGCTGCACCGTGACCGGATAGCGGGCGGCGCTGAGGATGCGATGCAAGGCGTGAATGCGTTCGATGCGTTCCATGGCGTTCCCGATGGCTGGCTGGAGCAACGTCCTGCGTTAAGCATGGCATCGGCCTCATCCCGGCCGCTACTGCACGGACACCGCACCACAATGCTGGATTTGGCAAACAGTACGCGCCGGCCCGGTGTCCGACGCCCGCGGGCCCGTCGCCTTGCGGCGCTCGTGGGCATGCTGCTGTCGAGCCCAGTGTGGAGCGCTGGGCCGCGCGAAGAGGTGAATGCAGCGATCGATAAACTGCTCACCGCGCGCAGCTACCACGCCTCGCTGGTCAGCTCGGACGGCCGCGTGCAGCAGCAACTGGAGTTCGAGGCACCGGGGCGCTACCGCATCCGCACCGGTGGCGAGCAGCTCGTGGTTATCGGCGACCAGCTCTACCGCCAGCTCGACGGCAAGGCCGTGCAGGCGCCGCTGCCGCAGGACGTGCTGACGCGCTGGCGCGACCCGGCGCGGCTGGCCGAGCACGCCGACCGGATGGAAGTCGTGGTGCTGAGCGAGGAGACGGTCGCCGGCGTGCAGGCACGCAAGTTCCGCATCCAGCGCGACCCCGCCGGCGAGGCCAGCGTGCTGCTGTGGGTGGCGGGCACGGGCTACCCGGTGCAGATCCTCACGCAGGAGACGCCAGACGGGGCCGCCACCCTGGTTCGCTATTCGCGCTTCAACGACGCCGCGATCGACGTCGAACCTCCACCGTAAGCGCGGCCGGGTAACCCGCATTTAATCCAAGCTCATGCATGCTGCGCCTCCGACCAGGAGACATGGATGCTCGGCAGGACCGGAGAACGGCGCGACGCGGCAGTCGCGCTCGCGATAGCACTTGCGCTGCATACGCTGGGCGGCGTGTTGTTGCCTCGTTTGAGGCACGGGCCTCCAGCGCCGCCGGACACGGCAGTGGAGGTGGTCTGGATCGCGCCCGCGCCTCGCCCACCGCATCGCCCGGCCGTGCCGGTGCCTCGACAGTCGGCGCGTCGCACGTCTTCGGCGTTGCAGGCACAGGACGTCCTCGCCCCGCCGCGCGATGCCCGCCTACCCGAGCCTGAAGCGGACCCGACGGCGCCGGCCGACAGCACGGCAACGAGCGCGGCGATCCTTGCCTCGACCGATGCCTGGATTCACGCCAATGCACCGGTCGAGGTACCGGCCGCCGGTCCGCTTGCCGACCGCCCCGCCGTCGCCGGAGCGCTTCCGCATGCGCAAACCGGTCTCGGCGGCCGACGTGGTGGCCGCGGTCGGCCGGATGATCGGCGGCGACTACGGGGATGACTGCGAACGCTATCGCAGCGAGATCGTCGCTTACGTGACCGGCGGTGATGACCGCCGGCTCGATCAGGCGATCGACCACGAGCGGCGCCTTTGTCGCCCGTCACGGGGCGCCTGCACAGGCCGAGTTTGGCGAGCACGAAGGTCTTGCCGCGCTTGCGGCCGTCCGCGCCCGGGCTCGGGATACTGCGCAGCGTGATCCACGCATCCGATGTCGCATGCGGGCCCTGCTAAGACCTCCCGGTGCCACGGTCTGCAATTAAGCCCCGGCAGTACGCAGCACGCGTAATGACGCGGTATTCGCGGCGCTTCCTCATCGCACGCCGGCTTCATCAACCGGCTTGTCCGCTGACCGTGGCGGTGCAATGGCGTCGGGTATGGGCGCGAATCCGCTAAGCTGTCGGCCTCTTTCGCCGTTCCCGCCGACGCGGCTTCCATGCGCGAGCCCGAGCTCGACCTCTCGCCGACTCCAGGCGACGAGGTCCGCACCACGACCTGCTACATGTGCGCCTGCCGCTGCGGCATCAAGGTGTGGCTGCAGGACGGGCAGATCCGTTACATCCAGGGCAACCCAGCGCACCCGGTCAACCGCGGCGTGCTGTGCGCGAAAGGCTCGGCCGGGATCATGCAGCACTACTCGCCGGCCCGGCTCGAAAAACCGATGCTACGGGTCGGCCCGCGCGGTTCGGGCGAGTTCCGCGAAATCGAATGGGACGAGGCACTGGACATCGCGGCCGGCTGGCTCGGCGACATCCGCACGCGCAATCCCGACGAGCTGGCGTTCTTCACCGGCCGCGACCAGAGCCAGGCGCTGACCGGCTGGTGGGCGCAGCAGTTCGGCACGGTCAACTACGCGGCCCACGGCGGGTTCTGCTCGGTCAACATGGCCGCAGGCGGGCTGTACACGCTCGGCGGCAGCTTCTGGGAATTCGGTGAACCCGACTGGGACCACACCAAGCTGCTGATGCTCTGGGGCGTGGCCGAAGACCACGACTCCAACCCGATCAAGCTCGGCCTTGGAAAGCTCAAGACGCGCGGCGCGAAGATCATCGCGGTCAATCCGGTGCGCACGGGCTACGGCGCGATCGCGGACGAATGGATCGGCATCCGGCCCGGTACCGACGGGCTGTTCGCGTTCGCACTGATCCATGAGCTGCTGCGCATGGACCGCATCGACCTCGACTACCTCGTGCGCTATGCAAATGCGCACTGGCTGGTCGTGCGCAACGAAGGCCAGGCCGATGACGGCCTGTTCGCACGCGATGAAAGCGGTGCCCCGCTTTGCTGGGATCGTGCACGCAACGCGCCGGCGCGTGCCGATTCGATCGACGTCAATCCGGCGGTGGTCGGCGAAGTCGCGCTGCCCGACGGCCGCCGCGCAGTACCGGTGTTCCACCTGATCGCCGAGCGCTACCTCGACCCGCAGTATTCGCCCGATGCGGTCAGCGAACGCTGCGGCATCCCAGCCGCGACGATCCGTCGCATTGCGCGCGAGCTAGCCGACACCGCGTTCGAGCAGACGATCGAGCTGCCGATCGCATGGACCGATGCGCACGGCCGCGAACACGCGAGCATGCCGGGCCGACCGGTGTCGATGCATGCGATGCGCGGCATCAGCGCGCACAGCAACGGTTTCCACACCTGCCGCGCGTTGCACCTGCTGCAGATGCTGCTCGGCGCCGTCGATACGCCGGGCTCGTTCCGCTACCAGCCGCCGTTCCCGAAGCCGATCCCGCCGCCGAACCGGCCCGGCAAGGCGCGTCAGGCCAACGGCGCGCTCGATGCCGCGCCGCTGGGCTTCGTGCACGGCCCCGAGGATCTGCTCGTCGACGAACACGGCCGGCCGCGCCGCATCGACCATGCGTTCTCGTGGGCGTACCCGCTCAGTGCGCACGGGATGATGCACACGGTGATCCGCAACGCCTGGGCTGGCGATCCGTACCGCATCGACACGCTGATGATGTTCATGGCCAACATGGGCTGGAACTCGTCGATGAACACCGCCGAGACGATCGGCTGGCTGACCGACAAAGGCGACGACGGCGAGTACCGCATCCCGCACATCATCTACGCCGATGCGTACGCATCCGAAACCGTCGCGTACGCGGACCTCGTGCTGCCCGACACGACGTATCTCGAACGCTTCGATGCGATCAGCCTGCTCGACCGGCCGATCTCCGATGCCGACGGCGCGGCCGACGCGATCCGCCATCCGGTGTTCGATCCGGCCACGCAGCCCGGGCCCACGCCCGGCACGACGCGCGACGTGCGCGGCTTCCAGTCGGTGCTGATCGAGCTCGGTGCACGGCTCGGCCTGCCGGGTCTGGTCGAAGCCGACGGCTCGCCGAAATACCGCGATTACGCCGACTATCTCGTGCGCCATGAGCGCGCACCGGGCGTCGGCCTGCTCGCGGGCTGGCGTGGCGAGGACGGTTCGCTTGAAGCGAAGGGCGCGCCGAACCCTCAGCAGCTTAATCGCTACATCGAGAACGGCAGCTTCTGGCGCAGCGAAATCCCCGAATCGGCGCGCTATTACAAGATGGCCAACCGCGGCTACCTCGACTGGGCGCAGCGCATGGGCTTTCTGGGCCATGGCGATCCGATCGTGCTGCAGCTGTATTCGGAGACGCTGCAGAAATTCCGCCTCGCGGCGCAGGGCTTCGGCGCGCAGCAACCGCCGGCCGAACACCGCGATCGCGTGGCGACGTATTTCGATCCGTTGCCGATCTGGTACGAGCCGTTCGAAGGCGCGCAGATCGAGGACCTACCGACGCGCTTCCCGCTGTCGGCGATCACCCAGCGGCCGATGTTCATGTACCACGCCTGGCATGCGCAGAATGCCTGGCTGCGGCAGATCGCCGCACGCAACTGGATGTACCTGCATCCGGATACCGGCGCGCGCTTCGGCATTGCCGACGAGGACTGGATCACCGTGCGCTCGCATATCGGCGCGATCACCGTGCAGGCGAAGTTCGCGTCCAATGTGCAGCCGGACACGATCTGGACCTGGAACGCGATCGGCAAGCGGCGCGGTGCATGGCGGCTGGAAAAAAATGCGCCGGAAGGCCGCGAGGGCTTCCTGCTCAACCATCTAATTTCCGACATCACCCCCCGCGGCGATTACGCGAATGCCGACCCAGTCACCGGCCAGGCCGCGTGGTTCGATCTGCGCGTGCACATTGAACGGGCCGAGGCGCCCGCAGCCGCTGCAAGCCAGCCGCAGTTCGCGCCGCTCGAACTTGGCACCGCCGGTGAGCGGCCGCTGCGCTACGGCGCCGACCTGCGCCGCGCCCGCGCGCTTGGAGACAAACCGTGAACCCCAATCGCATCCTGCTGGGCTGGGCCTGTATCGCGCTCGCGTTCGTCGTAGTCGTTTTGCTCGCTACCGGCCTCGTCGATCCCCCGGGGCTCGGTAATGTGCGCAGCTCGTCGGACCTGCTGATGCTGTTCGTCTCCGCATTGCTGGTGCCGCTGCTGCTGTTCGCGTTCGGGCTGTGGCTGATCAAGGGTCCTCGCCGGCGATGACTGCGCTGCCGCCGCCGTCGAAGAAAAAGCTCGGCCTGGTGATTGATCTCGACACCTGCGTCGGCTGCCATGCGTGCGCGGTCGCATGCAAAGAATGGAATGCCGCCGGTTTCGCTGCGCCGCTGACCGACGAGAAACCCTACGGCCGCGACGCAACCGGCGTGTGGTTCAACCGCGTGCACAGCTACGAGTTGGCCGCGACCGATTTCGCAACGCCCGCGCATGACCCCGGCGCACACGATGCGCTCGGCATGTCGACCTCGAACACGCATGCCTGCAGCTCGCCTGCCCCGCTCGCGCAACTCGGCGCACAACCGGCGATGACGCTGCACTTCCCACGCAGCTGCCTGCATTGCGAGACGCCGGCCTGCGTGACCGTGTGCCCGACCGGCGCGAGCTACAAGCGCGCCGAGGACGGCATCGTGCTGGTCGATGAGAGCAAGTGCATCGGCTGCAAGCTGTGCTCGTGGGCCTGCCCGTACGGCGCACGCGAGTACAGCGAAGTCGAAGGCGTGATGAAAAAATGCACGCTGTGCGTGGACCGCATCTACAACGAGCACCTCGATGAAGCCGAGCGTCAGCCCGCGTGCGTGCAGGCCTGCCCGACGCGCGCACGCCATTTTGGCGACCTCGGCGATCCCGACTCGAACGTGTCCAGGCTCGTGGCCGAGCGCGGCGGCGTCGACCTGATGCCACAGCTCGGCTATCAGCCGGTCAACAAGTACCTGCCACCGCGCCCACGTCGTACGGGGCCGGCGGACGAGGCCGAAGTGCCGACCGAAGCGCTGGATGCGAACGCATTGCCGCCGGTGCTGCGCTGGCTGGACCGGGTGCTGTCGCGATGAGCTCGGCGCGCGTTTGGGAGCGGCTGCCGATCGCAACGTCGCATCGGCTTGCATCGTCCGATGCAGGCGCTGCCATGCAACAGGCGGGCGGCTGATGCATCCGGCGTTCTCGGTCATTCTGTTCAGCACGCTTTCGGGGGCCGGCTACGGCCTGCTCGCGCTGATTGCGCTGGCCGTGCTCGGCGAAGCCGCGCCGGCGCGCGTGCTGCTCGCACTGCTGCCGCTCGCGCTCGTTCTGATTACCGTCGGCCTGCTGAGCTCGCTCTGGCATCTCGGCAAGCCGCAGCGCGCATGGCGCGCGTTTTCGCAGTGGCGCACCTCGTGGCTGTCGCGCGAAGGCGTATGCGCGGTGGCGACGTACGTGCCCGCGTTCGCGCTCGCGGCGGCGCTGCTGCCGCAGGCGATCGCGGGCGATGCGTCGACAACCGTAGCGCGCGGCAGTGCGCTCGGCATCGCTTCGGCGGTGCTGGCGCTGCTGGGCGCGATCGCGACTGTCGTCTGCACGGCCATGATCTACGCCTCGCTCAAACCGGTGCCGGCATGGCGCCACCGCGCGGTGCTGCCGGTGTATCTGCTGCTCGCGCTGCTGTGTGGCGCGGCGTTGATCGCGTCGGGCGTTGCGATCGGCGGAGGCGATGCGCGCGGATGGGCGGCGTTGCTCGTGATTGCCGCGCCGGTGGCGCTCGCGCTCAAGCACGGCTACTGGCGCGCGATCGATGCGGCGCCGCTGCCGCTCACGCGCGGCGATGCGATCGGCCTGCCCGGCCGCGACCCGAGCGTGTTCGAACGCCCGCACACGCAAGACAACTACCTCACGCGCGAGATGGGCTTCGTGCTTGCGCGCAAACATGCGCAGCGGCTGCGCGCGATCGCGCGGGTGCTGTTCGGCGCGGTGCCGCTGATCGCTGCGATCATCGCGCTGCTGCTGCCGGCCGCTGCCGTGATCGCGCTGCCGCTTGCAGCGGTGTCGGCGCTGCTGGGCACGTTCGTCGAGCGCTGGCTGTTTTTTGCCCAGGCACGCCATCTGGTGACGCTGTACTACTGAGCGCGGTCGAGCATTGCGAGGCGGCGGCACGAGCGTGCTCGTGCGCGACAGCGGCGTCCCGGTGTGCAGCTTTCAGGCACTACAGTTCCGCGGCTTTCCGGCGTTGATGCCGGTTCGCTTGCCGCGGTTCTTGCGCTTGGCGCGGCTCTGCTTATGCAGTCCGCGGGGTGAAAGTGCAGCTGCGTCAGCGGTTATGCAGCCCGCCAGTCCCGTCGGCATGCACGGCGCCTGACCCGCGCTCGCCACGCCTGCCAGGCACCGCCGATCAGGAGCGGAACGGCCCGGTATCGGGTTCGGCTTCGGCTGCGATCAGCGCGCCCGCGCCCTGGTCGAGCAACGCCTGCGCAACCGCAATACCGAGGCGCTCAGCGTGTTGCGCGGAGGCTTCATCCTGCGCCCGGACGCTGTGGCCGTCGTGCGCGGAGCCGACCAGCCCCTGCAGGTGCAAGCGCTCACCTCGCAGCTCGGCGAACGCCGCCACCGGCACGTGGCAGCTGCCGTGCAGCGCACGATTCATCGCGCGCTCGGCTTCGACGCAGGTGCGCGTCGGCGCATGGTCGAGCACGCTGCACAGCGCCGCCGTGGCGGGATCGTCGTCGCGGCACTCGATTGCGATCGCGCCCTGCGCAGGTGCGGGCAGCCACTGCGGTGAATCGAGCCGCGCCCGGATGCGTGCGTCGAAGCCAAGCCGCTGCAGGCCGGCGCAGGCCAGCACGATCGCGTCGTATTCGCCCGCGTCGAGCTTGCCGAGCCGTGTGTTGACGTTGCCACGCAGGTCACGCAGCACGAGGTCCGGTCGGCGGGCGCACAGCTGGGCCTGGCGGCGCAGCGAGGCAGTGCCAACGATGGCACCCTGCGGCAGCTCATCGATGCCGTTATAGCGGTTGCTCACGAACGCATCGGCGTAATCGGCCCGCTCGAGGATGGCCGGCAGCACGAAGCCCGGCTCGAGCTCCATCGGCACGTCCTTCAGCGAATGCACCGCGCAGTCCGCTTCGCCGCGCTGCATCGCAAGCTCGAGCTCCTTGAGGAACAGCCCCTTGCCGCCGATCGCGGCGAGCGATCGATCGAGCACCTCGTCGCCGCGCGTGCTCATCGGCACCAGCGTGACCTCGAGACCCGGGTGGGCCGCGCGCAGGGCGGCGGCAACGTGTTCGCTCTGCCAGAGGGCGAGCGGGCTCTTGCGGGTGGCGATGCGCAGGATCTGCATGCGCGCATTATCGGCCATTGGGGGGCAAGGACCGGCACGCCGTGCAATCGCATGATTGCGACGGGGGCCGGGTGCAGACCCGCGGCACGGCCGCACGGGCAGCGGCCGAACGCAGGGGCCGGATCAGATCTGCTGCAGTTGCTCGCGCAGCGCGGTCAGGCAGCGGCGGCTGACTTCGAGCGGCTGCTTCGCGTGGCGCAGTACCGCCTGCACGTGGCCGTCGTTGCTGCGGCGCAGCTCGACCAGCTCATGGCGCGCCACGAGGCAGTTGCGGTGGATGCGCACGAAGCGGTCGCCAAACTCCTCCTCGAGCGACTTGAGCGACTCCTCGATCAGGTCCTCGCCGCGCGCGTGATGCACGACGACGTATTTCTCCTCAGCCTGCAGGTAGTGCACGTCCTCGATCGGAATCAGCCGCAGGCTGCCGCGCAGACGGGCGCACAGGTGCTTGCGCCGCCCGCCGACGTTGTCACCGGCGCGCACGCGCCCGGCTGCGAAGCGGCGCACGCGGTCGAGCGCGGCCGCCAGGCGCTCGGCGCGCACCGGCTTGACGAGGTAATCGATCGCCTCGGCCTCGAACGCCGACAGTGCGTGCTTGTCGAACGCGGTGCAGAACACCACCGCCGGGCGTGGCTCGAACGCAGCGAGGTGGCGTGCGGTCTCGAGCCCGTCCATACCGGGCATCGAGATGTCGAGCAGCACCAGGTCGGGCCGGTGCTCGGCACAGGCCTGCAATGCCGCCGGCCCGTCGGCGACCGCCGCGACCACGTGCACGCCAGGCTGTTCACCGAGCAGAGTCCGCAGCCGTTCGCGCGCGAGCGGCTCGTCGTCCGCAATCACCACGTTCATGCCGTGCCCCATGCGATGGAACCGGCTCGATGGTAGCGCTGAACGCGGCCGCGGACACCCGGCCGCGTTCGGCGTGGGACTTCAGCCTGCGAAGCGCTTCACAAACCAGGCGCGCAGGTCCGCGATCTGCTCGGCCGAGACCTGGTGCGCCATCGGGTACGCATGCCATTCGACATCGAAGCCCAGCTCGCGCAGCACGCCCGTGCTCTGCTGCCCGGCAATGAACGGCACCACCGGATCGTGGCTGCCGTGCGCGATGAACGCCGGCTGCCGGCGCGCCGCTTCGGGCACGTCGTCGGCGTTCGGCACCGCGGTCAGGTACGCCGACAGCACGACCAGCCCCGCCAGCGGCTGCGTGCGCTGCAGCCCGACCGCCAGCGTGACCGCCCCGCCCTGCGAGAAGCCGGCCAGCACGATGCGCGACGGGTCGATGCCACGCTCGACCTCGCGCGCGATCAGCGCCTCGACCTGCGCGATCGACTGCTCCACGCCTTCGCGATCGGCACGGTTGGCGAGGTTGAAGTCGCGGATGTCGTACCACGCGCGCATGCGCACGCCGTTGTTGATCGTGACCGGCCGCACCGGCGCGTGCGGAAACACGAACCGCACCGCCGGCCAGTCCCGGCCGACGAGTTCGGGCACGATCGGCGCAAAGTTATGGCCGTCCGCACCAAGGCCATGCAGCCACAGCACGGTCCATTGCGGCTGCGGGCCGGTTTCGTGCTCGAGCGTTTCGAGCAATGCGTTCTGCGAAGTATTCATTCGGTCATTGTCGGGGCAAGGGGCGGTCGTGGCCAGCCGGGCGGGCAGTGCCGGGCGAGATCGCAGCGTGCGATCCCTGCGCTTACTCAGCTGAAAAAGCTGCGTTTTTGGGCTGCGGCGCAGTGCAGCGACGCCTGCGACCGCGAGTCGCGAGTGCCGTGTCAGGGCGCGTCGGCGGCTCGACGGAAGCGGCCGTACGCGGGAAATACGCGCGCCCGTGCACGGATGGAAGCTAGACTCGACCGTTTCGACACCGGGGAATGCAATGTCCAGCCTGGGTTCCGCACTCAAGAACGAAATCACCCGCCTGGCCCGCAAGGAGATCAAGGCGCAGGTCGAACCGCTGAAAAAGGCCAACAGCAGCTACCGGCGCGAGATCGCCGAGCTCAAGCGTCAGGTCGCGCAACTGTCGCGGCAGACGAAGGCCGCGAGCCGGCCGGCACCGGCGGTCAAGGACGACGACGCCGAACCGGCCGCTACGCGCTTCGTCGCCAAGGGGCTGCGCTCGCTGCGCGCACGACTGGGCCTGTCGGCTGCGGACTTCGGCCGCTTGGCCGGTGCCAGCGGCCAGTCGGTCTACAACTGGGAGAGCGGCAAGGCCGTACCCCGCAAGTCGCAGCTCGCCGTGCTGGCCGGGCTGCGCTCGATCGGCAAGCGCGAAGCGCAGGCCCGGCTTGCCGAACTCGACGGCGGCGCGCCGAAGCGGGCCGCCAAGGGCGAGTAAGCCCACCAGGCCGCAAACGCCGGGCCTTCGGCCCGGTGCCGCAAGGCATGGGCGCCGCCACACAAACTTAGAAGCGGTACTCCAGCGTCAACCGCAGGTTGCGCGGTGGGAACACGTGGAAATGGATGTCCTCGATGCCGTCGGCCGGCTCGCCGGGCAGTCGCGACGCGTAGAAGTAATCGACGTCGTGATCGCCGCTGTCGAGCAGGTTCAGCACGTCGACGAACGCGCCGAAGCGCTTCCATTCGCGGCCGACCCGCAGGTTGACGATGGTCGAGCCATCGGACTTGACGCTTGCATCCTCGATCAGCGGATAGGCGCCGAAGTGCTTGAGCTGCGCGCTTGCGGTCCAGCCGCGTGCGTAGCGCCCGGTGACGCCGGCACTGACGACAAGCGGGATCGAGCCGGGAATCGCATCGCCAGCCGGGTCGTCGTCGCGGAACGACGCGCGCGAATACGACGCTTCGATATTCGCGGTGTGATACCGGCTGCCGAACCAGTACATGCCCAGCTCGATGCCTTCGCGCCGGCTCGGGCGGCTGGCTTCGGTCGTGCCGGCATCGCCGACGAACAGCAGCTCCGAATCCAGCCGCAGCGCCCACAACGCGACCGTGGCGTGAAACCGCTCGCTGAAAAACAGCCGCGCACCAAGCTCGGCGCCCACCGACTCGACCAGCGGATCGACCGGCTCCACCGCTTCGAGCGTGACCGGGTCGATGCGGATCGTCGTGCCGCGCGCGTCGTTGGAATGGAAGCCGGTGCCCGCGCTGGCGTACAGCTCCATGCCGTCGCGCGGCTCGTAGGCAACGCTCGCCTTGTACGACGTCTGGCCGGCGCGAGCGCGCCCGGAGTTGACCGGCAGCGAGCTGTCGACGTCGAAGTCGTACTCGTCATGGCGCACGCCGACATAGCTGCGCCAGCGGTCGTTGATGCGCCATTCGTTCGCGACGAACACGCCAAGGCTGGCTTCCTCGACGCGGTCGTCCCGCACGGTGGCGAACGGCTGCCGCGCGACGCTGCGCAGCAGCGCGACGCGATCGATGTCGTCGAAGCGACCGCGTGCGCCGATGCGCCAGCGGCTGCGTCCGCGCTCCCACTGCTGCGACAACGCAAAGCCGTAGACCCGGCGCTCGTCGATCTGCTGGAACTGGTCGCCGTTGTCGGGATCGTCGAGCAGGTAGGTGAAGTTCGACCACAGGTCCAGCGCGCTGTCAATTGCATACACGCTGCCGCGCAACTGCCCGCCGAACGCAGCGCCGCTCCAGCCGCCGGACAGGCTGTAACGCGATGCCTCGCCGCCGACCGTGGTGTCCAGCGAACCAAGCGTGGAGATCAACCCCTGGTCCACTGCGCGCTGCGGGATCTGATCGGGTGAATTCCACTCGTTGCGGTAGCCCATCAGCATCACGTGCCCGCGCCCGCCACCGATCGGCGCGCTGTAGCGCAGCAGCGCGCTGCCCTTGCGCACGTCCTCGTCGATGTCCTGCCATGGGCCGTCGTAGACCTGGAGTTCCGCGGCGTGCAGGAGCTGGCCGCCTGCAAGCGGGTTGGAATCTGCCGTGACCACGCGCCCGTACCCGTGCTCGCCGACGGTCAGGGCGACGTGCCCGTCGGCAAGTTCGTCGGCAATGCGGAAGCGCGCAGTGCCTGCCGATGAGAAATCGCCGACATCGGCGTAATACGTGCCCTTGCGGTAGGTCAGTTCCTCGACCGCTTCGGGAATCAGGAAGTTGAGGTCGGTCCAGCCGTGGCCGTGGCCGTGCGTGCGCATGTTGACCGGCATGTCGTCGACGAACGTCGCGAAGTCCGTGCCGTGGTCGAGGTTGAATCCGCGCAGGAAGTACTGGTTTGCCTTGCCGCTTCCCGAGTGCTGGGTTGCGACGAGGCCGGGCACGAATTCGAGCAGGTCACCGGTGCGCAGCATCGGGCGGTCGGCGATGTCGCTCTGGCTGACCGAGCCTTCCGACGCGCTGACCGCCTCGCCGACGAGGTTCAGGCGGCGGCCGACCACGGTCACGCGGTCGAGGTCGGTCGCGGCGAGTGAAGCCGCGCCGGAGGATTGCGCGGCCACGGGGCCAGCAGACAACGCGAACGGCAGCACGGCGGACAGGGCCTGCCATGCGGGGGTACTGCATCGCCGCGCAGGGGCGCCGGCCATGCGGGGTTGGGTGGATTTCATTGGGTTCTCCCGGCGCGGCGCATGCGCGTCGCGCCACGGGTGGCGTCGGCCGGCGCAGGTCACCGGCGGCATAGGGGCGGATGCGGGCGACCCGTTTCGCGCGGGATATCACTCGACTACCGACTCGGTCGGCATCGAAGCGCGCGCTGCCCGGTGGGCAGCCGGGATCGCCGAATGTCGCTGGCCTAGACGCGAGGAGGGCGGTCGAGCCGGTCAAGCCGGTGCGCGACGTACGCGACCGGGCGCGCCGCGACGCGCAGTAGGCCCTGCGCGGGCGCTGGGAGCTCGACGCCGGTTGGAAGCAGCGACCACACGTTCTCGAGGCCGGACACGGTATTCGCGGCGCTGCTGTGCGTGGCCCCCTCGTCGACGATCACGACGTCGGCGCGACCGGCTGCGTGGCGGTGTCCGTTGCTGGCGGCGTGACGGTGCGCGCTGGCCGTTGCATCTGCTGCGGCAGCGTGGGCTGGATCCACCGACAGGCTGGCGTGAGTAGGGACGTGATCGGCGGTTTCGCGATCCGGCTGGGAATCGGTGTGCGGATGCGGATGGCGGTGCGACGCCCGGTGCCGATGCGCAGCAGCGTGCACGCGGCCCGCGTCGACGGCTTGTGCGGATGTCACGGCGGCGCTTGGCGCGGCTGCAGAAACCGCATGACCTGCTGGCGCATCGACATCGACATCGACATGCTCGCTTGCAGACTCGGCCACTCCGTACGCGGGCGACGCGGGCGACGCGATCACGACGTCGACGTGGTAGTGGGTCGGCGCCCACATCCGCTTGGCCGCGGTAGCCAGGCCCTGCAGGGCAAACACCAACGCGACGAGCACCGTAACGACCTGCAGCAGCGACCACTCGGGCGCCGGGCGGCGGCATGGTCTGGCGGTAGCGGGGCGGAACACGTCCATCCGGATCGACTGGCGCCTCGACAAAGGGGCTGTTCGACGCGCCGGCTGCAAGCAGAGCCGAAGCGCGCCACGCGGGCACAGTCGAAGTTACGCAGTGCGATGTGACGTGGATGCAGGCTGCCGGTCAGCAGCAATCGGGCCGCGGGCGCGACGCGTGCGTTGCCTACGGACATGCGGCGGCCTGCGGCGTAGCGCGCGATGCGGCGAGCGCAGGCCCTTCCCGATCGCCACCGCTCACGCAGCGACGATGGCCGGGCCCATCAATCCGGAGTGGAGCCCACCGGCCGGCGCGCCGACAGGATCGTCTCGAGCGACTGCGGCCGCGCGAAGAAATACCCCTGCCCGAGTTCGCAGCCCAACGCCAGCAGCTCGCGACGCTGCGCATCGGTCTCGATGCCCTCGGCCACCACGTCCATGCGCTGCGAATGCGACAGCGCGAGGATCGCGCGCACGACCGCGCAGCTGCCGCCTTCCTCCTCGGGCCGCAGGTCGCTGACGAACGAGCGGTCGATCTTCAGCGTGTGCATCCGGAAACGGTGCAGGTAGCTCAGCGACGAATAGCCGGTGCCGAAGTCGTCGAGCGCAACGTGGACACCGCGGTCGCGCAGCCGGCTGAACACCGCGCCGATCTGCTCGGGATTTTCGAGCAGTGCGCCTTCGGTCACCTCGATGCGCACCTGCGAGGGCGCCACGCCGGTCGCCTCGACCAGGCGCAGGAAGCGCTCGTCGAGATCCGGCGAGCGGAAATGCCGCGGCGAGAAGTTCAGGTTGACGTACTGACCGGGCATGAGCAGCCGCGGGATCATCCGCATCGCGTGCTCGAAAATCTGCCAGTCGAGCGATTCGGTGATGCCGCTCGCCTCGGCGACCTGCAGGAACGCGCCCGGCGCCAGCACGCCACGCTCGGGGTGGTTCCAGCGCATCAGCGCCTCGTAGCCCACCACACCGCCGTCGGTCAGGCGCACGATCGGCTGGAAGTACGGCACGAACTCGTTGCGCGTCATTCCGCGCCGCAGGTCGCTCTCGGTTTCGAGCAGTTGCAGGGCCTGGTCATGGAGTTCTTCGTCGAAGACCTCAAACCGGTGCCGGCCGCCGGACTTCGCGCGGTACATCGCGATATCCGCGTCGCGCAGCAGCTCTTCCGGCGACGTGTAATGCGCGGCGCTGAGTGCGATGCCCACGCTGACACCGGTGAACAGCTCCTTGCCCTGGACGCGGATCGGCTCGCGCAGCGCGGCAATCGCGCGCTGCGCCATGCGCATCGCGCCTTCGTTGTTGTCGAGCTCCATCAGGATCGCGAACTCGTCGCCGCCCAGGCGCGCCACCATGTCGCGGCCGCCACGCACGCAGCCCGAGAACCGGCGTGCGACTTCCTTGAGCAGGCCATCGCCGACCAGGTGGCCAACGCTGTCGTTGATCACCTTGAAGCGGTCCAGATCCATGAACAGCACTGCGAACTGGTACTCAGGATCGCGTTCGCGATGGGCCAGCGCGCGCACCAGCTGGTCGCGCAGGTAAGCGCGGTTCGGCAGCCCGGTCAGTGAATCGTGCAGCACTTCGTGCTTGAGGCGTTGCTCGATCTGCTCGCGCACCTCGATCTGCTCGGACAGCTCGACCGTACGCTCGGCAACGCGCCGTTCGAGGTCCGCATATGCGTCGCGCAGCGCAGCGGCGGTGCGCTCGCGCTCGGCCGCGGCGCGCTGGCGCTCGAGCCCGTTCGCGATCTGGTAGGAAATGAACGTCAGCAGCTCCTGGTCACGCTCGCTGAAGCGCACACCGGCGGTGTAACTCTGCACTGCCAGCAGCCCCATCGCGCGGTCGCCGACCATCAGCGGCACGCCAAGCCACGCAACGAACTCCGGGCCGAACCACTTGATGCGTCCGGCGTCGACGAGCGCATCGAGTTCGCCACGGGCCACGGCATCGTCCGAATCGATCAGCCACGGCTTGGCGCGTTCCATCACGTAGTCGGTGATGCCCTGCCCGAGCCGGCGACTCTGCGCCCAGGTGCCGAACTGGTCGACGAAATACGGGAAATCCAGGTGTTCGCCGTCGTCGGAGAGCGTAGCGATGTAGAAGTTCCGCGCGTCGAGCAACTCGCCGACGATGCCGTGCACCGCGGCATAGAACTCGTCGAGGTTCGTCGCCGTGTGCGACAGCTCGGCGATGCGGAACAGGATTTCCTGTACGCGCACGCTGCGCTGGCGCTCGATCACTTCCAGCTGCAATGCCTGGGTGCGCTCCTCGACGCGACGTTCGAGCTCCTCCTGCGCGAGCTTGCGGTCCACCGCGGTCAGGATGTGGCTGCCCACATAGCCCAGCAGCGCCTGGTCGGCCTGCGTATAGCGCGGCCGGTCGATGTAGCTCTGCACGACCAGCACGCCGCGCACGCGGTCGCCGAAGATCACCGGCACGCCGAGCCAGTCGAAGCAGCCGACACCGATCTCGCGCATCGCGCCCGAGACCTGGCCCCGGATCGACTCGATCGACCCCATCAACGGTTTCTTGTCGCGCACCAGGTACCAGGTCAGCCCCTTTTCCATTTCGGACATGGGGGTGAACTGGTTCGCATCGCGGATGATCGGATCGGTGGTGTCGAGCAGGTAGATGAAGCGCAGCGCGTCGACGCCTTCGTCGTAGAGCGCGATGTAGAAATTCTCGGCGTACATGAAGCGGCCGACGATCTTGTGCAGCTCGCGCAGCATGTCGCCCAGGTCCATGTCGGAACTGGCCATGTCGGCGATCGTGAACAGCGCCGACTGCAGTTGCTCGGAGTGGGCAAGCTGATGAAGCGAACCGCGTAGCAGGGTTTTTTCGAAGATCGCCGCGGCGAGCGGTGCGAGCAGGTCGGCGTGGGCTTCGATCTCATCGCGCGACGCCGACGTACCGTCAGCGAGCAGGCCCAGCGCGTAGCGGCCTTCATCGGCCTGGATGCGACACGCGACCCGGCGAGCCGCATCGTCGCAGGCCCAGCCCCCGTTGCGGCGCGCGGCGATGGCGAGGCCCCGGTCCTCGGGCCGGAGTGCGGCCTGATCGAGGAAGTCCAGCTCGCCGGCGCCCAGGCGCCAGCCGAGCATGACCCCGGTCAGACCCTGGTCGTTCAGGTATTCGCCCGCACGAGCGGCGAACGCAGGAATGTCCTGCGCATCGAGCAGGTAGCGCAGGAAGCTGCCGAAGCCGCGCCGGGTAGGCGCCGGGCTCTGGCCGGGCATGATCTTCAACAGGGTCCCCACAGCGTCTCCCCTTATCGCTGTCTGCCCGGGCCGCATGCGCCAAGGTTCGATATCAAGCGTTATCGGGCCTATGTGCAATTTCCTTGAGACCGCGGCCGCAAACCGTGTCCTGCGTCGTGGAAGCGATGCAAGGCACGACGCGGCGGCCCATGCCGCGGCTGCAAGGCCGCGTGGCCGTTTCGGGAAGACGGGAATGGGCCCACCAGGACTCGAACCTGGAACCAAGGGATTCGCGTGGTCCATCGGTTTCCCGACGGCGCGGACTATCTCTTCACCCGCAGCGCGAGGCTGGGAGGGTGCGGGACGCTCGAGCCTGTGATCAAGGGCGCTGAAGCCCCCAGGTAGTCTCTGCACCTTCCGGCGGTGTACCGCCGGCTTGGCTCAGGGTTGCCACCGTCCGCGCAATGCGCGCCGCTGAGGGTTCCCTGAATTCATCCCGTTCCCGTCCACGCGTTTCCGCGTGGCGGCACCTTTCGATGAGTCCCCTGCTCTAACCATTGAGCTATAGGCCCGTGCGGGCATGGTAGCGCAGGGGCGGGCCTTCGCGGCGGCGACTGGGGCGGCAAGCGCCAGCAGGCGATCGGCGTCTCGGTGCGTTCTCGAGTGGACCTGCCTGCTCGCGCCCGGCTCCCGCCGCGGTAGCAGGTGCTCGAGTCCGGGCCGATGCAGGCCGCGCAAGGCATCGCGACGCCGGCACCGCGTAAAAAAAAAGGCCCCGCAGACGCGGGGCCTTTGAACCATCAGCTAGCGCTTCGAATCACTCGATATCGAGGAACGAACGCAGCTGCTCGCTGCGCGAGGGATGACGCAGCTTGCGCAGCGCCTTCGCCTCTATCTGGCGGATGCGCTCACGCGTGACATCGAACTGCTTGCCGACTTCCTCGAGGGTGTGGTCGGTGTTCATGTCGATACCGAAGCGCATGCGCAGCACCTTCGCTTCGCGCGGCGTCAGACCGGCGAGCACGTCGCGCACGGTTTCCGTCAGGTTGATGTTGGTCGTCGCATCGATTGGGGACTCCACATTGGTGTCCTCGATGAAATCGCCCAGATGCGAGTCTTCGTCGTCGCCGATCGGCGTCTCCATCGAGATCGGCTCTTTCGCGATCTTCATGACCTTGCGGATCTTGTCCTCGGGCATGTCCATCTCTTTCGCCAGCTCCTCCGGCGTGGCCTCGCGGCCGTACTGCTGGAGCATCTGACGCGAAATGCGGTTGAGCTTGTTGATCGTCTCGATCATGTGCACGGGGATACGGATCGTGCGCGCCTGGTCAGCGATCGAGCGCGTGATCGCCTGGCGGATCCACCACGTGGCGTAGGTCGAGAACTTGTAGCCGCGACGGTATTCGAACTTGTCGACCGCCTTCATCAGGCCGATGTTGCCTTCCTGGATCAGGTCCAGGAACTGCAGGCCGCGGTTCGTGTACTTCTTCGCGATCGAGATCACCAGGCGCAGGTTCGCCTCGACCATTTCCTTCTTGGCCTTGCGCGCCTTCGCTTCGCCGTACGCCATCGCGCGGCTGATGTCCTTGATCTCGGCAAGCGTGAGCTGGGCCTTCTGCTCGACTTCGATCGTGGCCTGCTGCTCGGCGATGATCTGGTCCTTGACGTCGCGCAGCGCCGACGACCACTTCTGCTTGCGCTTGAGCAGCTCGTCGACCCACTCGAGGTTGGTCTGGTTGCCTTCCCATGCGCGGATGAAATCCTTGCGCGGCATCTTCGCCTGGCGCGTGGCCAGGTCGAGGATGCGACGCTCGTGCTCCTTCACCTGCGCCACGGTCTCGCGCAGGCTGCGCACCAGCACGTCGGTCAGCGGCAGCGGCAGCTTCAGGGTGACGAACACCGCCGCCATGTCCTCGCGCAGCTTCGATACGGCCTTGTGGCCCGCACCGTGCTTCGCGTAGGCCTTGACGAACTTCGCGTAGTCGGCGGCCATCGCCTCCATGCGCGTCGCGACTTCGACGGGATCCGGACCCGTCGGCGCCTCGTCCGCCGTATCGGCGGTGTCGTCTTCCTCCTCGTCGTCATCGGTCGCTTCGACATCGACGTCGGCCTCGGGAACCGGCGGCGCCTCGGCCTCTTCGATCAGATCGTTGAAGCCGACCACGATCTCGGCCAGGCGCTTCTTGCCGGCCTTGTGCTGTTCGTAGTCTTCGAGGATCGACGCGATCGTGGCCGGGAACGAAGCCAGCGCGGCCTGGACCTGGGTCAGACCTTCCTCGATGCGCTTGGCGATCGCGATTTCGCCTTCGCGGGTCAGAAGCTCGACCGTACCCATCTCGCGCATGTACATGCGCACCGGGTCGGTCGTGCGGCCGCCCTCGGTGTCGAGCGCGGTCAGCGCCGCGGCGGCTTCCTCGGCCGCGGTATCGTCGACCTCGCGGCCGCTGCCGCTTTCGCCGGCGAGCAACAGGGTCTCGGCATCGGGCGCCACTTCGTGGACCTCGATGCCCATCCCGTTGATCATGCCGATGATGTCTTCGATCTGCTCGGGATCGACGAGGTCGTCGGGCAGGTGGTCATTGACCTCGGCATAGGTCAGGTAACCCTGCTCCAGGCCCTTGCTGATCAGTTGCTTGATGTCGGACTGGGGGGCCTGACGTTCGTTGGCCATGGGCTGTGCTACCGCTCGGAAGTGGGATACTGAACGTTCCAGTATAGCAGGCGGCACTGCGGACCGACCCCACGGGGCTGGCGCGCGGTCAGGCCCGCAGCAGGAACGTCACCGGGCCGTCGTTGACCAGGCTTACGACCATATGGGCACCGAAGCGGCCGGTTTCCACCGCTCCGGCATGCCGCAGACGGCAGGCCTCGACCAACCGGTTGAAGACCGGTTCAGCGTCAGTAGGAGCCGCAGCAGTGCTGAATCCTGGGCGCATGCCGCTGCGCGTATCGGCCGCAAGTGTGAACTGGCTGACCAGCAGCAGCGCGCCACCGGCATCGCCAAGGCCGAGGTTCATGCGACCCGCAGCGTCGGCGAACACGCGGTAACCGAGCAGTCGATCGGCCATGCGCGCCACCTCGGCGTCGCCATCCCCGGGCTCGATGCCGACCAGTGCCAGCAGGCCGGGACCGATCGCACCCACGATCGCGTCATCGACGCGCACGGCGGCTTCGGTGACGCGCTGGATCAGGACGAGCATCGCTGACTTCCGCCGAAAGGGCCGCGATCGTGTCGTGCACCCCGGCCCCGGTCAACCCGCATGGCGGCCGGGCCGCGCAGGCGCTGGGCTTACACTGCGGCGATGAACGACGCGACCGCCGCCCGCCTGCTGCATGCCCTGGCCGCCTGGCTGATGCGGTTGCCGTGGCGCTGGCTGACTTCACTCGCGGACTTGATCGCGATGCGGTCGTTGCGCCGCAATTCGCGAGAGGCGCGCGTCACCGGTCACAACCTCGAACTGGCCTACCCCGACCTGCTGCCGGCCGAGCGCGCGCAGCTGCAGCAGGCGATCGTGCGCGGCACGTCGCGGCAGGCACTGGAGACGCTGCGCTTCTGGACCCGGCCACATGCGGAGAACCTCGCGCTGATCCGCGAAGTGCACGGGGCCGAACTGCTCGATGCCGCGATCGCGCGCGGCGCCGGCGTGATCATCGCGGCGCCCCATTACGGCAACTGGGAGCTGCTGAACCAGTGGCTGGCCGTGCGTACGCCGCTGGCAATTCTGTATGCACCGCCGGAATCGAAGGTCGGCGAGGCATTCCTCAACCGCGTTCGTGCCGCGCATGGCGATGCCGATCGCGTGACCCAGGTACGGGCCGAAGGCACGGCAGTGCGCGAATTGCTGCGCCGACTCAAGGGCGGTGGCGTCGTCGGCATCCTGCCGGACCAGCAACCGAAGCAGGGCGACGGTGAATTCGCGCCGTTCTTCGGCGTGCAGGCGCTGACGATGACCCTGCTCGGGCGCCTGGCCTCGCGCACCGGCGCAGCCGTGCTGATCGCGTACTGCGAGCGCATCGATGCCCGCGGCCCGCAGTTCGCGCTGCACGTCGAAGCGATGCCCCAGGCAATCGGCGACGCCGACGTGCAGGCTTCGGTTGCAGCGCTGAACCTGGCGGTCGAACGCGTGGCGCGCCGCGATCCGGCGCAGTACCAGTGGACCTACAAGCGCTACTCGCTGCGCCCACCCGGCAGCGGCGAAGACAATCCGTACTGGCCTGATTGCTACTGAGGATCCACCCGCATGATCGAGGCCACCGCGCCCGACCTTACCGCCGTGCACGACGCGTCTGCAGCGCCCGGATGGCAGCCGCTTCCGCGGCGTGCACGGCCGTTGTTCGTACTTGCGGTCGCGCCGTCGTTCGCGCTGCCGGCGGCCGCGCTCGGCGGCGTTATCGGCCATTTGACCGCCGATGCGCTGCTGCTCGGCGCGCTGGTCGGTTTCGTGATCGGCGCGTTGGCCGGCTTCTGGCTCGGCATCAAACAATTCGGCCACGTGCGCTGGACGCTCGACGACAGTGGTCTCGCAATCCAGCGCGGCCGCCTGTGGCAGCGTGAAACGCGCGTGCCGGCCACGCGCGTGCAGCACCTGGACCTCAAACGCGGCCCGTTGCAGCGCCGACGCGCGCTGGCCACGCTCGTCGTGCACACCGCCGGCACGCGCAACAGCGCGGTCACGATTCCGAACCTCGACGAACACGATGCCGAGCGGCTGCGCGAACGGCTGTCGGGGCAGATCGACGATGACGGCGCCTGAGCCCGTGACACCCGGCGCGCCTGCGACCGAGCCCGGCCCCGTCGCGGGCGAGGCGATCGCGGGTGCACCCGCGGCCGAGCACCGGCTGCATCCAATGTCGTGGCTGTTCGTGCTGCTGCAGCAGCTCAAGCAGTTCATCGCACCACTGATCGCACTGCTCGTGTTCGGCCAGGGCGATCGTAACGAGCTGTGGCCGCTGATCGGCGTCGGCGTGCTCGCGCTCACCTCGCTGTGGCAGTACTTCACCTACCGCTACGGCGTGGCCGATGACAGCCTCGTGGTGCGCAGCGGCCTGCTCGAGCGCAGCCTGCGGGTGATCCCGTTCTCACGCATCCACAACGTCGCGTTGCAGCAATCAATGCTGCACCGCGTGTTCGGCGTCGCTGAGGTGCGCCTGGAGTCGGCGGGCGGGCGCAAGCCCGAAGCACAGATGCGCGTGCTCAGGCTCGATGATGCACTTGCGCTGGAATCGCTGATCCGCCGCCGCGGCATCACGACTGCCGACGTGGCGGCCGGTGCCGAGGCCGCGCCGCCCCTGCTCAGCCTGCCGACCGCTGAAGTCGTCCGGCTCGGGCTGGTGTCCAACCGCGGGCTGATCGTCGTCGGTGCGGCCGTGGCCGGTGTGTCGCAAATGACGCCACGCGCGCTGCCGAACCTGTTCGAACAATGGGGCGAGCGCGCATTCGGCTGGGCAATGCAGGGCGAGGCCTCGCTGTCGACCTACGCACTCGGCGCCGCGAGCCTGTTCGTGCTTGCGGTGCTTGCACTGCGCCTGCTGTCGATCGTGCTGGCGCTGCTGCAGTACTCGGGCTTCCGGCTCAGCGAGCACGGGCGCCGCCTCACGGTCGAACACGGCCTGCTTGCGCGCTGGCGCACCAGCGCGTCGCGTCGGCGCATCCAGGCCTTCACCCTGCGCGAGGGTGTGATGCACCGAATGCTGGGCCGCCGCAGCCTCGAAGTCGACACCGCCGTTGCCGAGGACCAGCAGCAACAGCGCGCTCTACGCGAGCTGGCGCCGATTGCGACGCCCGAGGCCTGCGGTGCACTGATCACCCACCTGCTGCCGCACAGCGACTGGCATGCGCTCGACTGGCAGTCGCTGCCGCCGCATGCGTGGCGGCTTTGGATGCCCGACGCGCTTCTTACCGTCCTCGCCTCGGCCGTGCTTGGCTGGTATCTGGGCAGCTGGGGCGCACTCGTGCTCGCGTGGTTGCCGGTGTCGTGGTTCGCGGCCCGCGCGCGGGCGCAGCGGGCGGGCTATGCCGTCAACCCGGCCATCGTCGCGGTGCGCGAAGGCTGGTGGTCGCGTTACTGGCGATTTGCAGAGATCGACAAGCTGCAGTCGCTGCAGCTGACCCGTTCGCCGCTGGATCGGCGCTGCGGCACGGCAACACTGTGGCTCGACACGGCGGGCGCAGGCGCGTTCGCGCCTCCGCTGCGGATCCGGTTCATGCCCGAAACGCAGGCGCGCGCGCTGCACGCATCGCTTGCGCAGATGCTCGCAAAGCGGCCGCTGCGCTGGTGACCGCGCAGCTGCGCGCCGCTAAGCAGCGTCGACGCCGCCTGCAAGCTCGAGAAACAGCTGCTCGTACCGCTGGTTCATGAGTTCGCGGCTGTAGCGCTCGATCGCGGCTGCACGCGCGGCGCGGCCGAGTTGCTGTGCGTGTGCGTCGTCGCGCAGCAGCCGTTCGAGCACGTCGGCGAGCGCAGCCGCATCGCCCTCGGGCACCAGATGCCCGTCCTCGCCATCGCGGATCACCTCCCGCACGCCGGGCACCGCACTGCCAACCACCGCGCAACCGGCAGCCATGCCCTCGATCAGCGCAAGCGGCATGCCCTCGTAATGCGTGCTGAGCACGCAGATGCGCTGCGCCATCAGCCGCTGCGGCACGTCGCGCACCACGCCGAGCAGATGCACCTGCTCCGATAACCCGAGCTCGGCTGCCAGGCGCTCGACCGGCTTTTGGTGCAGCGCCTTGCCGCCACCGGCGAGCCAGACCTCCGGTTTCAGACCCCGTTCGCGCAACAACGCGACCGCACGCAGCAGCGTCGCGTGGTCTTTCTGCTTCGAGTAGCGCGCGACCATCACGATGCCGGGCAAGCGCTGCATGAAATCAATCGAATCGGCGTCGGCAAACGGCTCCAGACGGATGCCGTTCGGGATCGCGATCGTCCGCGCCGCGGGCATGCCGAGTTCGAGCAGACGCAGGCGCACGCCTTCGGAACAGCCGACGATGCGCGCGGTGCGCCGCGCAAGCCAGCGCGTCTGTGCGAGCCGCCAGCGCGTGTAGCGCTCGCGTGTGTTGTGTTCGACATGCACGAGCTGCGGCACCCGCGCGAGCAGCCCGGCGTACCGGCCCCACAGGTGCTCGCTGAAGCCGTGTGCCACCAGCACATCGGGCCGGAATTGCCGGCACAGCCGCACCAGCGCCCAGACCGTCGCTAGCGTGAGCCCGCCGGGCACGACCGCGACCGGCGTACCCGCGCACTCTAGCTCGGCGATTCGCGTCGGGTCGGTGTGCCGTTTGCGGCGCAGCACGAGTAAAGGCTCGATCGTGTCGCTGTCGCGCGCTGCATTGACGAGCGCGATCGCGACCTGGGTCGCGCCTCCGGAAAATCCGCCGGTCACGAAGTGCAGCACGCGCACGCGGCGCGCCGGACTGCCCTGCAATGCATCGGCAGGCCGTAATGCTGCATCGCGCGTGGAGGATGGCGGCATGGGAACAAGTGGATCGGACGCGGCGGGGCCGCAGTTTCCCACAGGCGGCTGCACGGCCGGGTGCCACTTGGCGCGGCCTATACTTTCGCGTCGAAGGAGTTGCCCATGCTGTCCAAGCCCGCGCTGTCCGGCGTCGTGATCACGTTCAACGAAGCCGATCGCATCGAGCGCTGCGTCGCGTCGCTGGTGCCGGTCTGCCATGAGGTCATCGTGCTCGATTCGGGCTCGACCGATGGCACCGCCGCGATCGCGCGGGCGGCCGGCGCGCGCGTCGAGCAGCGGCCGTGGGAGGGCTTCGCGAAACAGAAGAACGCCGCGATCGCGCTTGCATCGCAGCCATGGGTAATGCTGCTCGATGCGGACGAGTGGCTCGAACCCGACGCGCAGCAGGCGGTGCGTGCATTGTTCGATCGCGATATCGAAGCGTCGGACGTATGGCTGCTATTGCGGCGCACGCACTACCTCGGCCATGCGATGCGGGGCGGCAGCTTTGCGCGTGAGCCGGTGCAGCGGTTGTTCCGCTCACATCTTCGGCATGCGATCCGGCCGGTGCACGAGTATCTCGACGTGCAGGGCCAACGCGAAACCCGCTCGTCGGTCCGGCTCGAACACGACACTGCACGCAATCCCGATGAGTACTGGCGCAAGCTGCAGCGCTATGCGCGGCTGTGGGCCGACGAGCAGGCCGCGCGTGGCCGCAGTGCATTGCCCGGTCGTGGCGCGATGGCCGCGCTCGCGTACGCGATCAAGAACCTCATCGTGCGCGGCGGCCTGATCGATGGGCTCCCCGGTTTGCGCTTCCATGTGATGCACATGCGCTATGCCCGGCTGAAGTACACGCTGCTGCGCGAGGCGGGGCGCTGAGCTTCTCCGCAGGCGTGGGGTTCGGCGTACTGAGCTCGACCGACTGGATGCAGAGCAGCGAGCGCTTGCCAGTTGCCTGTTGCCTGTTGCCTGTTGCCTGTTGCCTGTTGCCTGTTGCCTGTTGCTCGATGCTCGGTGCTCCGTAGCAGCACGCATGGCCGCGCCCGTCGTGGAGGAACCACGGCCGGAACATCTCGTCTATATGGCGCGACCGGACACAGCATCAGGCACTGGGACCATCACGTGCTTCCGGATGAGCCCTTGCGCAGCCGCGCGTAGAAAAACCCGTCGTAGCCGCGCTCGCCCGGCAGGCGCTGCCGACCCGGACCTGCAGCGCGGCCGAAGCGCTCGTCGAGTGGCTCGGCCTGCGCATCGCCGGTACGCGCAAGAAACGCATCAACCTGCGCTTCGTTCTCGGCCTTGAGCACCGAGCAGGTCGTGTAGACGAGCACGCCTCCAGGTGCGACGGTCGACCACAACGCATCGAGCAGCCGCGCCTGCGTGTCGAGCAGCCCAACAAGGTCCGACTCGCGCCGATGCAGCAACACGTCGGGCTGGCGACGCACGATACCGGTGGCCGAGCACGGCGCATCGATCAGCACCGCATCGAACGGCCGGCCATCCCACCATGCCGCCACGTCGGTCGCGTCAGCGGCCCGCAGGCGCGCGCGTTCGAGCAGCTTCAGCCGGCCGAGCGTCTCGGCGACGCTGCGCAGCCTGCGCGCGTCGACGTCGAGCGCGGTGAGTTCCAGGGAAGGCTCGCGTTCCAGCAGGTGCGCGCTCTTGCCGCCCGGCGCGGCGCAGGCATCGAGCACGCGTGCGCCGGGCGCGGGTGCAACCGCATCGGCGACGAGTTGCGCGGCCGCATCCTGCACGCTGACGACGCCATCGGCGAAGCCCGGCAACGCGGCCACCGCGATCGACGCGGCCAGCTTCAAGCCGTCGGCCAGCGCATCGTCGACGTCGGTTTCAATGCCGGCCTCGGCAAGCTGCGCGCGGTACTCGTGGCGCATGAGTTGGCGGCGATTGACGCGCAGCCAGAGCGGCGGCTCGTTCATGCTCGCGGCGACGATGCTGCCCGCCTCATCGCCCCAGTCGGCGAGCAGGCGCGAGTGCAGCCACGCCGGCCATGCCGCTGCGTTATCGACCGCCGGCAGGCCTTCGCGCAGCGCCCTGCGCAGCAACGCGTTGACGAGGCCGGACTGGTGGGTGCGGCCGATCGCGCGTGCGGCATCGACGGTCGCAGCGACCGCGGCGTGCGCGGGCAGCCTCATCGGTTCGAGCTGGGCTAGACCGACGTACAGCAGCGCGCGCAGCTCGAGGTCGCGCTTCGGCAGCGGGCGCGACATCCATGCGGCGAGCGCGGCATCGAACTGCCCGAGCCGACGCAACGCGGCAAAGCAGATCGCCTCGACCAGCGCGCGATCACGCGGGTCGGCAAGCTGCGGAAGCGCGGTGGCGAGCTCGGCCTTCAGCGAACGGCCGCGATGCAACACGGCATCGAGCACGCGCGCAGCCGCCACGCGCGACGCTACACCGGCTGCGGGAGCGTCGGGCTTCGCCATGTCAGGCTCGCGCGAGCAGGTCGCGACGGCCGTTGAGGTAGTCGGCCGCGGTGATCGCCTTGCCGCCCTCGCGTTGCAACACGCGGATCCGCAGCGCGCCCTCACTGCAGGCGATGTCGAGGCCCTCACGCCCAGCGGCGAGCAGCGTGCCCGGTGCTGCAGCGTGCTGGAGCGGCTGCGCAACTGCGCCATGCACGCGCACGCGCTCGCCTTCGATCATCGCCTCGGCCATCGGCCACGGATTGAAGGCACGCACGCGATTGGCAAGCTCGGTGGCCGGCCGCGACCAGTCCAGCCGCGCCTGGGATTTTTCGAGCTTGTGCGCATACGTCACGCCTTCGTCCGGCTGTGGTTGCGCTACCGGGCGAATGCCCGCGCGCAGGAGCCCAAGGCCGTCGGCGAGCACCTGCGCGCCGAGTTCGGCCAGCCGGTCATGCAACTGCCCGCCGGTGTCGGCATCGCCGATCGGCAGCGACTGCGACAGCAGCACGGGGCCCGTGTCGAGGCCCTTTTCCATCTGCATCAGGCATACGCCGCTTTGCGTATCGCCGGCTTCGATCGCGCGCTGGATCGGCGCCGCACCCCGCCAGCGCGGCAGCAGCGAGGCGTGCACGTTCCAGCAGCCGTACGTTGGAATGTCGAGCACCGATTGAGGCAGGATCAGGCCGTAGGCCACTACGACCATCAGGTCGGGCTGCAGCGCACGCAGCTCGCGCTTGGCCTCGGCGCTTTTGAAGTTTTCCGGCTGCAGCACCGGCAGGCCGCGCAGCAGGGCCTCGCGCTTGACCGGCGATGGCGTCAGACCGCGCCCGCGACCGGCGGGACGGTCCGGCTGCGTGTAGACGCCAACGACCTCACCGCGCTGCGCGGCGGCGCGCAGACAGGGCACGGCAAAGTCGGGGGTTCCGGCAAAAACGATTCTCATGCGGCGTCGCTCGGGATTCAGGGGTCGGGATTGGCGATGCAGCGCTCATGACCGGCGCCGGAACCCGCTGTCCCCGAACCCCGCCCCGGCCTGCGCCGCCGGTCAGGCCGCGCTGCGCTTGGCCTTCGCCAGCTTCTTGCGCACCATCTCGCGCTTGAGCGGCGAGAGGTAATCGACGAACAGCTTGCCGGCCAGATGGTCCATCTCGTGCTGGATGCAGACCGCGAGCAGGCCATCGGTATCGAGTTCGTACGGCTGGCCATCGCGACCGATCGCACGCACACGGATCGAGTTCGCACGCGTCACGTCGGCGAAGATACCCGGCACCGACAGGCAGCCTTCCTGATAGACCTGCTCACCGTCGCGCTCGACGATCTCGGGATTGATGAACACCTGCGGCTCGCTTTTGTCATCGGACAGGTCGATCACCATGAAGCGCTGGTGCACGTCGACCTGGCTTGCAGCCAGCCCGATGCCGGGCGCGTCGTACATCGTCTCGAACATGTCGTCGAGCAGACGCTGGAACTCAGGCGTGGTGACCTGCGCGGGATCGACCGGCGCGGCGACGGTGCGCAGGCGCGGATCGGGGAATTCAAGGATCGTGAGCAGGGTCATGACGGGTAAATGGGGGTGCAGGTCACATCCACAAGATGCGGTCAGATTGTAGCCCCGGAAAGCACCGGAAACGCTTGCAAGCGCGAGCTTTTTCTGGGCTATAGTGCCCCCGTCTGACGCACTGCGTCAGGTGTTGCTCAGGGGATTTTAGGCAGAGGGGCCGCCATGTTCAGACCCATCCGCACGGTATTGACCGCTGCGATGTTGACGATCGCAACTTTCACGGTGGCGGCGCAAATGCGCGGCGATCATCCGGATACATATGTGGTCAAGCGCGGCGATACGCTGTGGGACATTGCAGGCCAGTTCCTGCAGCGCCCCTGGCTGTGGCCGGAGATCTGGCAGGCGAACCCGCAGGTTCGCAACCCGCACCTGATCTATCCGGGCGATGTGCTGTCGCTCGCATACCTCGACCGGGTCGCGGTGCAGCAGCCGGGTGCGCGCACCGAAGCGCCGGTGCCGGGCGTTCCGCTGGCGCAGATCGAACCGTTCCTCAAGAACCTGCGCGTCGTCGATTCGATCGAAGGCATGCCGTACGTGGTCGCCATTGAGGAAGACCAGCTGCGCGCCGTGCAGGGCCAGGTGGTTTACGTCAAGGGACTCGAGAATGCGCAGCCGGGCCAGCGTTACGCGGTAGTGCGCCCGACCGTGCGTTACACGCGCCTGGACCGCAAGCAGTGCTGCGATGGCCGTGACGTGCGTGATCTCGATTTCCGCGGCCGCGCCGACGCCGGCGTGCCGCCGTACTGGGCGTACCAGGCCGGACCGTCGAAGAACAGCGAACTGCTCGGCATCGAGCTGACACAGCAGAACGTCGGCACGGTCAGCCGCGGTGCGGTCGGCGGCATCGAAGCGGCCACGCTGCTGCTCGATGACGCAGCACGCGAAGTCCGCGTCGGCGATCGCCTGATCCCGGTCGAGGCACAGCCGTACGATCCGTACTTCGTACCGCATGCACCGAAGCAGGCGATCGAGTACGGCAAGGCGCGCGTGCTCGCGGTCACCGACATGCTGACCACCGGCGGCCCGCGCGACGTGGTCGCGCTGTCGGTCGGTGCACGCGACGGCGTCGACAACGGCACGGTGTTCTCGGCCTGGCGCGTCGGCAATACGGTCGCCGACCGTCCCAAGCGTGGTGATGATCGCAGCGAGGATACGTTCGGCCGCGCCGACCGCGTGCGCCTGCCGGACGAGTTCGCGAGCCACCTGATGGTGTTCCGTACGTTCGACAAGGTCAGCTATGCCCTCGTGATGGATGGCATCCGGCCGACCCGCGTCGGCTACGAGCTCAAGCATCCGGACGCGCCGTACTGACACAGCGCGGGGTTTTCCTACCCGCCCATGCGACGGCGCCCTCGGGCGCCGTCGTCGTATCCGGTCCACGCTGCGCGGATGCATGACTCCGATTCCACTGCGCTGCTTGCGCTCATCGCCTGCGGCGGGCCGGTTGCGCCGCGTCGCCGGCTACTTGAAACCACGACAGCGCCGGCCGCGGCACTCGCACTCGGCCCCTGTGGCTGGCGCGCGGCCGGGCTGGGCGAGGCGCAGGTCGCGCTGCTGCGATCACCCGAGCCCGCGGCGATCGAACGCGCGCGGACCTGGCTGGCCGAGCCGGGCCACCACCTGATCGGCTGGCACGACCCGGACTACCCCGCGCTGCTGCGGCGCGGACCCTCGCCGCCGCTGGCGCTGTTCGTAGCCGGCGACCCTGCATACCTGTGGCACCCGACCGTTGCGGTGGTCGGCAGCCGCGGCGCGACGCCGGGCGGGCGCGACAACGCCGCGCGTTTCGCGCGTGCGTTCGCGAAGGCCGGCTTCGCGGTCGGTAGCGGGCTGGCGGCCGGCATCGACACGGCGGCCCATCGCGCCGCGCTCGACGCTGGTGGTCTGACGGTCGCGGTGCTGGGCACCGGGCCGGACATCGCCTACCCGCCGAGCAACCGCGGCCTGCATGCCGCAATCGCGACCGCGGGCGCGCTGGTCAGCGAGCACCTGCCGGGCACCGGCGCGCGCCGGGAGCACTTTCCCAGCCGCAACCGCATCCTGGCGGGCCTGTCGCTCGGCACGGTCGTGATCGAGGCCGCCGAGCGCTCGGGGGCGCTGATCACCGCGCGCTTGGCGGCCGAAGCCGGGCGCGAGGTGTTCGCGTTGCCGGGCTCGATCCACAATCCGCTCGCGCGCGGCTGCCATCGGCTGATCCGCGAGGGCGCTGCGCTGGTGGAAGCCGAACACGAAGTGACTGCGGCGCTGGCCGCCGTGGCCACCCAGCTCGCCGCGGACTTGCGGGTGCGGCTGGGCACCCCCATTCACACTGACACCGACGATGCATCGCCAGTCGGGCCTTCCGCACCACCTGCCGGTACGGATGAGCGCCGCGTCTGGACCGCCCTTGGAACCGACCCGGTTGCCATGGACGAGCTGGTGGTCCGCACTGGATTGACGCCTGCCGGCCTGTCCTCCATGCTGCTGGCCATGGAGCTTGAAGGCCGGATCGTGACGCAGCACGGCCGTTATTCCCGCATTCGATGAAAATCGCAGGGGTTTGCCAGCAGGTTCCGCCCACCGCGCCGCGTGCGGCGCAGGCCGAGGGAAATGAAAGAGAGCATCCTGGACGTCCTGCTTTACCTGTTCGAGCATTACTTCACGACCGAGGACGCCGATCTGGCCCATGACCGGGATTCGCTGCAGAGCGGCCCGCTGTTCAAGGAACTGGCCCAGGCCGGGTTTTCCCCCGCCGAGATCAACAAGGCCTTCGACTGGCTCGATGCGCTGGCGCAGCAGCGCCCGGCGTCCGTGCCCGCGCGCGCGAACGGCCCGGTGCGCATCTTCCATGGCCCGGAACTCGACAAGCTCGATGTCGAAAGCCGCGGCTTCCTGCTATTTCTCGAACAGCACGGCGTGCTGACGCCCGACCAGCGCGAGCTCGTGCTCGACCGCGCGATGGCGCTCGACCAGGACCAGCTCGACCTCGATGACCTTAAGTGGGTCGTGCTGATGGTGCTGTTCAACCAGCCCGGCAGCGAGGCAGCGTATGCCTGGATGGAAACGCAGATGTTCGAGGACGAGCCCGAAAGCGTGCATTGACGCTTCACCGGGCCGGCCCGGCACCGAACGCCGGACGGGACATAAGGCCCAGCCAGGCGGCAGAATGGCCGCTTGGGGACCCGCGTGGCCGTCAACGCCGGCCCGGGGATGCGACGCCGGCAGGCGGATCGGCGGGAAAGTCGCAGCCGGCGCTTGACGCCGCGGCCGCGGCATGATTCCACTAGAAAAAGCGACTTCCGAACGCCCGCGCCGACCGTGCCGCGGGCGTTGCCTTCTTTGCGAAATGAAATGCGGGCCCGAAGTGCCCGCGGAGCTGACATGGCCAAGAACCTCCTGATCGTCGAGTCGCCGGCCAAGGCGAAGACGATCAACAAGTACCTCGGCAAGGATTTCACCGTGCTGGCCTCCTATGGCCACGTGCGCGATCTGGTGCCGAAGGAAGGTGCGGTCGATCCTGAGCACGGCTTCGCGATGAGCTACGACCTCATCGACAAGAACGAAAAACACGTCGATGCCATTGCAAAGGCAGCGAAGTCGGCGGACCACCTGTTCCTGGCGACCGACCCGGACCGCGAGGGCGAGGCGATCAGCTGGCACATCGCGGAGATCCTGAAAGAGCGCGGCCTGCTCAAGGACAAGTCCTTGCAGCGCGTGGTGTTCACCGAAATCACGCCGCGCGCGATTAAGGAAGCGATGACGAAGCCGCGCTCGATCGCAGCGCCGCTCGTCGATGCGCAGCAGGCGCGCCGCGCACTGGATTACCTCGTCGGCTTCAACCTCTCGCCGGTGCTGTGGCGCAAGGTGCAGCGCGGGCTGTCGGCCGGTCGCGTGCAGTCGCCGGCGCTGCGCATGATTGTCGAGCGCGAGGAAGAGATCGAAGCGTTCGTCGCACGCGAATACTGGTCGATCGAAGCCGAGTGCCTGCATCCATCGCAGCCGTTCACCGCGCGCCTGACCAAACTCGACGGCAAGAAGTTCGAGCAGTTCACGATCACTGACGGCGAGACCGCCGAGTCCGCGCGCCAGCGCCTGGTCAAGGCCGCGAACGGTGCGCTGCAGGTCACCGACGTCTCCAGCAAGGAGCGCAAGCGCCGCCCGGCGCCGCCGTTCACAACTTCGACGCTGCAGCAGGAAGCCGCGCGCAAGCTCGGCTTTTCGACCAAGCGCACGATGCAGGTTGCGCAGAAGCTCTACGAGGGTGTGTCGATCGGCGAGGAAGGCACGGTCGGCCTGATCACCTATATGCGTACCGACTCGGTAAGCCTGTCGCAGGATGCCGTGGCCGAGATCCGCGACGTGATCGCACGCGACTTCGGTGCGCGTGCAGTACCGGACCAGCCCAATGAATACAAAACCAAATCCAAGAATGCGCAGGAAGCGCACGAGGCGATCCGCCCGAGTTCCGCGCTGCGCACGCCGTCGCAGGTTGCACGCTATCTCGAGGACGACGCGCGCCGGCTCTACGAGCTGATCTGGAAGCGCACCGTCGCCTGCCAGATGGTGCCGGCCACGCTCAACACGGTTTCGGTCGACCTCGCCGCGGGCAGCGAGCACAGCTTCCGCGTCTCGGGCACGACCGTCGTCGATCCGGGCTTTCTGGCGGTTTATGAGGAAGGCAAGGACACCAAGACCTCGGAAGAGGACGACGAGGGTCGCAAGCTGCCGCTGATGAAGACCGGCGACCGCATCCCGCTCGACCGCATCCACGCCGACCAGCATTTCACCGAGCCGCCGCCGCGTTTTTCCGAAGCCTCGCTGGTCAAGGCGCTCGAGGAATACGGCATCGGCCGGCCGTCGACGTACGCGTCGATCATCGCGACGTTGCTGTTCCGCAAATATGTCGAACTCGAGAGCCGGCGCTTCCGTCCGTCCGATGTCGGTCGCGCGGTCAGCAAGTTCCTGTCCGGCCACTTCGCGCAGTACGTCGATTACGACTTCACTGCCAAGCTCGAGGACGAACTCGACGCGGTCAGCCGCGGCGAAGAGGACTGGATCCCGCTGATGGAGCGGTTCTGGGCGCCATTCAAGCAGCTCGTCGATGAGAAGAAGGAGTCGGTCGACCGCAATGAAGCGACCGGCGCGCGCGAACTTGGCACCGATCCCAAAACCGGCAAACCGGTCAGCGTGCGACTGGGCCGGTTCGGACCGTATTGCGCGATCGGCAGCACCGCGGAAGACGCCGAGGACAAGCCGACGTTCGCGTCGCTGCGCCCCGGCCAGAGCATGCATACGATCTCGCTTGAGGATGCGCTGGAGCTGTTCAAGCTGCCGCGCAAGCTCGGCCAGAGCAACGGTGAGGAAGTCAGCGTCGGTGTGGGCCGCTTCGGTGCATTCGCCAAGCGTGGCAGCACGTACGCGTCACTGCCGAAGGAAGACGACCCGTACACGATCGAGCTCGACCGCGCGGTGTTCCTGATCGAACAGAAGGAAGAGATCGCGCGCAACCGCATCATCAAGTCGTTCGACGGCAGCGATATCCAGGTGCTCAACGGCCGCTTCGGACCGTACATCAGTGACGGCAAGCTCAACGGCCGCATCCCGAAGGACCGCGAGCCCGCGTCACTGACGCTCGAGGAAGTCACGCAGATGCTTGCCGACACCGGCAAGCCGATGCGCGGGCGATTCGCGAAGAAGGCCGCTGCCAGGAAGGAACCGGCTGCGAAAAAGGTGGCCCCGAAGTCGGCGGCGGTAAAGAAAGCCCCGGCGAAAAAAGCCGCCAAGAAGGCAGCGAAAAAGGCTACGAAGAAGGTCGCCAAGAAGGCTGCAACCGAAAAGCCGGCTGCGACGAAGAAAGCCGCGAAAGCCCGCTGAGCGAGTCGGAGCCGGGCGTGTCCCGGTTTCGCCTCCTGCAGCTCCGGATGCAGGGGTCGCCGGCCGACTGTGCCGGCGCGCACTGCGACGCTAAGCTCGTCGCATGGACACACATCCTGATCTGTTGTCGCCCGCGGATGCGGCGCCGCTGCTGCGCCGTGGCGCGGTGCTCGCGTATCCGACCGAGGCCGTCTGGGGCCTGGGCTGCGACCCGTTCAACGAAGCGGCGGTGCGGCGCCTGCTCACGCTCAAGGACCGGCCGGTCGAAAAAGGCATGATCCTGATTGCCGGTGCGTTCGAGCAGCTCGACGGGCTGCTGGGCTGGGATGCGCTGCCGCCCGCCTGCGCCGATGAAGTCCGTTCGAGCTGGCCCGGCCCGAATACCTGGGTCGTGCCTGCCACGTCGCGCGTGCCGCGCTGGATCACCGGCGTGCACGCGGGCGTCGCCGTGCGGGTCAGCGCGCACCCGGTGGTGGTGGCGGTGTGCGCGGCGTTCGGCGGGCCGCTGGTGTCGACGAGCGCGAACCCGGCCGGCGCCCCGCCGCCGGCGACGCTGGACGCGCTGGATGCGGCGCTGCGGACGTCGCTTGACGGCATCGTGGGTGGGGAGACCGGCGGGCTCGCGCGACCGACCGCGATCCGCGACGCGCGCAGCGGCGCAGTGTTGCGGCTCTAGTGCGGCGGTTTCGCTTACAAGTGCGCTCCAAGGCGCGCGACCTGAGGGCTGCTGGCCGGCACATCTCCAGCTCTGCGGGGCGCCTGCAGGCTGAACGCGCGGCAAGCGCAGCCGGCATCGCGCAGGCCCGCCACTTCCAGCCTCCGCTGCGCAGGTGCAGGATGCAGCCATGAACCTCAAGCGTGTGGCCGGTCTGCTGTTGGCGCTGACCGCGAGCGGTGGCGCCGCTGCGGCCGAGCTGGTGATCTATCGATGCACTGACGCGAACGGCCGGCTGACGCTGCGCGACACGCCCTGCCGCAAGGGCGAGCAGCAGCAGGCGCGGACGATGCAGCGGCCGACCGACCCGCCGGCGCGGCCAGCCGCGCCGGCAGCGAGCGCACCGCCAGCCGCGCCCGCCGAGCGCACCCGCATCGTCGTGGTGACGCCGCCGCGGCCGCTGTACCAATGCGTGACGCCCGACGGCGAGCACTACACCAGCGAGAACGATGCCGGGCAGCCGCGCTGGGTGCCCCTGTGGACGCTCGGGTATCCGCTCGGGCATGGCGACGGCTACCGGCCGTATGTGCACGGGGGCGTACAGGCGCGCGTTGGCGGACGGATCGGTCGCGACGGCCGCTACGACGTACGCATCGGTGACGGCGGCCACCACCATCACCCCGTCCCGCCACTCCAGATCGCCTACCCGGCCGGCGCCTGGGTGCGCGATGCCTGTCATCCGCTGCCGCCGCAGGAGGTCTGCGCACGGCTCAGCGACCGCCGCTACGAGCTCGACCGTCGTTATCACAGCGCACTGCAGAGCGAGCGTGTACGCATCACTACGGAACAGCGCGGCATCGACGCCCGCCTGGCCACCGACTGTGGAGCGAACTGATGCATACGAATCGACTGTTGCCGCTGCTGCTGCTCGCTGCGGGCGCATCGCCAGCGGCTGCGCAGGAGCGGATGGTGATCTACCGCTGCACCGGCGCCGACGGCGCCGTGATCGTCCAGAACGATCGCCCCTGTCCGTCTGGCACCACCCAGGATGACCGGCGGGTGATCCGGCCTGCGCCCGCCGCCGCGCCACCCGCCGCGACCGCGGCCGCCGCGCGCAACGACGCGCCTGCTACAACCCCGGCAGTTCAGCCCGTGTCCGCACCGACCGCCGGGCCGCCGTCGCAGACGCTGCCGCCGGTGCCGCTGACCACCGCGATTCCGACCACGGCGCCGGCCACTCTCACGGTGCCCCCGCAAACCACCGGCGTGCCGGCCCCGTCCGCGCTGGGCGTGGCGCCGGTGGCGGCCGAGACGGACCGTCG
This sequence comes from Lysobacter korlensis, assembly GCF_042434515.1. NCBI lineage: Bacteria > Pseudomonadati > Pseudomonadota > Gammaproteobacteria > Lysobacterales > Lysobacteraceae > Lysobacter > Lysobacter korlensis. Next base: position 431,697 of record NZ_JBHLTG010000001.1, on the reverse strand, counting down.
GCCACCGCCGGCGCTGTTCGAATGCCGGACGCCCGACACGGGCGTCTACCTCAGCGAAGTCGCGACGCCGGCACCGCGCTGCGCCCCGCTGACGACCACCGGCCTCGGCGGCACCGCGCCGGCCGCGGGCACGGCGTGCGAAGTGGTCATCGACCGGTGCGAACCGGTCGCCGCCGGAACGCTCTGCGACCGCTGGCGCCAGCGCCTGCGCGAAATGGACGCGGCGCTGACGTTCGGTCGTCTCGATGAGCGCGAAACCGCAACGGTCGAGATCGACCGCGTACGTTCGATCGTCGAGGACAGCGTCTGCGGGCTCTGAGCCCGTGCTCGAGCGGTGCGTTCGCCTCGTAGCGCGAGCGCACCGCGCATGCGCCGTCGGCGTTTCACGGCGCTGCATGTCAATTACCGATGACGCCGAGTCCGCGTTGCGGCAGCCGCAGCGCTGCACGACGAGCTGATGAACAGCGCCTGTCCCTATCGCTCGAGTTCGCCACGCTCGGGTTGGACTAAGGCCGCTTTCACCACGGCTACCCGCATCGCTAACTGCCGCCTGCGTAACGTCGACCCTGCTCCGGTGCACACACGTTTGCGCCGAGAGCCACCCCAAACCGACGTATGTATCGCGCAGCGCAGTGCGCCGCGAGCATCGCCAGACAAGAAGGAGCACCACGATGGCTAACAACAACAATCAGAACAAGGGCGGCAACAACAACGGCAATTCGAACCGCGGCTTTGCGAGCATGGATGACAACCAGCAGCGCAAGATCGCCCAGAAGGGCGGCGAAGCGGTGAGCCAGGACCGTCAGCACATGTCCGAGATCGGCCGCAAGGGCGGCGAAGCCTCGCACGGCGGCGGTAACCGCGGCGGCAACAACCGCTGAGGCTGACTGCCCTCAAGTAAAAAACGCCCGCATCAGCGGGCGTTTTTTTATGATCCGCCAGCGCGCCGCTCAGAATCCATAACGCAGGAATCCGCCGTCGACCGCGATGCATTCGCCGGTCACGTATGACGCCGCCGGCAGGCACAGGAACGCGACTGCAGCGGCGACCTCCTCGGGCTCGCCGATGCGGCCGAGCGGCGTGCGCATCAGCACGTCATCGAGATAGTCGGGGTCGGCCAGCTTGCCGGAGGTGCGGCGCGTGCGGATATACCACGGCGCGACCGCATTGACACGGATGCCGTCCTCGGCCCACTCGACCGCGAGGTTCTTCGTCATCTGGTGCAGCGCGGCCTTGCTCATGCCGTACGGCGCGCCCGTGCGCACATGGGTAAGGCCCGACACGCTGCCGACGTTGACGATGCTCGACGCGGCATGGCGCGTCAGCAGTGGATGCGCATAACGCGACAGTTCGAACGCGGAAAACAGGTTGACCTCGAAAATCTCGCGCCACTCATCGTCGGCATAGTCGGTCGCCGGCTTGCTGAGATTGCCGCCGGCGTTGTTGACCAGGATGTGCAGCCCGTCGCCGAAATCCTCGACCCAGTCGAGCAGCTCGCGTCGCTGCTCGTCGCTGGCGACGTCGGCAACGAACGTCTGGATGTCGCGATCACCGAACTCTTCGACCAGCTCGGCGCGCGTGGACTCGAGCGCGGACGCGTCACGCGCGGCAAGCAACACGTCGGCCCCGAAACCGAGCAGTTCACGCGCGATCGCGCGACCGATGCCGGCGCTGCCGCCGGTCACGAGCGCGAGCTGTCCGTCCAGTCGCCAGCGGTTCGGGTCCATCGCATCTCCTGCGTTGCCGTCGGGCATCGATCGCGGCAGTCACCGCGCGGCGCGTAGCATAGCGGCAGCTCCCGGGAGGAAACCGCCCATGCTCCGCATCGCTTTCATGCTTGCCGTCGTCGCCGTGCTCGCGGCCTGCGACCGCCCCCCGCAACCGCCGGACAAGTCCGCGCCGCCGGACCCACAGGTCGGCGCCTCGGCACGTGACGCACTCCATGCACCACTCGACCGCGCCAAGGGCGTGCAGGCCACGCTCGACGATGGCGCGCAGGCACTTGGCGCCCAGGTCGACGCCGCGGGCGGCTGATCGGAACTAGTTCCAGTGTGTAACGGCGCTTTTCGGCGCCGCCAGAAAACGAACGGGTTGCGGTAGCCGAGCCACCGCAACCCTTCGGGTCACCGCACGCCGCGTCGATGCGGCGGCGCGGTTACAGCGCGCAGAAGCAGTGCGCGAGCGCCTTGACCGGCATGCCGGAGCGGCGTGCCTGCATCACGCGTTCGAGAAACGCCAGGTCATCCGCTGCCTGCGGCAGCATGCGGGCGACGAGGCCGCGTGCAAGGTCCGAGTCACGCAGCAGCGCCCCACCGATGCGGCTCTGCGCAACGTCGGCGAAGAAGCGCTCGAACGGCGTTGCAGCCTTTTCGACGTAACGCACGCGGTAGTCATCGGGCTTGCCGAGCTTGGCGCGCGCCGCAGCATCGTCGATCGCGGTCTGCAGGCCGCCGAGCTCGTCGACGAGGCCACGCTCGCGCGCCTGCGCACCGCTCCAGACGCGGCCGCGCGCAACCGCGTCGACCTGCGCAATCTCGCGACCGCGCGCTTCGGCGACCTTGCCGGTGAAGTCGCGGTAGCCCTTGTTGATCACCGACTGGATCACCTGCCCGACTGTCGGGTCGAGCGGACGGGTCACGTCGAACGCGCCGGCAATGCCGGTCGTGCTGACGCCGTCAGCGTGGATGCCGATCTTGTCGAGCGCGCGCGGGATCGTCGGGATCAGGCCGAAGATGCCGATCGAACCGGTGATCGTCGACGGATCGGCGTAGATCCGGTCGGCGTTCATGCTGATCCAGTAACCGCCCGACGCGGCCAGGTCGCCCATCGATACGACGACCGGCTTGCCGGCGGCCTTGAGCGCGACCACCTCACGGCGGATCTGCTCGGAGGCGAACACCTCACCGCCCGGGGAGTCGACGCGCAGCACGACGGTCTTGACGTTCTCGTCGTCACGCGCGTCGCGCAGCAGCGCCGCGGTCGATTCACCGCCGATCGTGCCTGGCGGCTGCTCGCCGCCGGTGATCGAGCCTTCCGCGACGACGACCGCGACCTGCGGGCGCAGGTCGGCTGCCTTGATCGCACGGTCGATATGGCCGAGGTAGCCCTCGAACGAGACCTGACGGAAGCCGCTGTCCTCGTCGACATCGGCGACGCCGCGCTCGGTCAGCAGTTCGTCGAACTCCTCGCGCGTCTTCAGTCCGTCGACCAGCTTGTGGCTCAGCGCGTACTGCGCGAGGTCGCCGTTCGCGGCCTGCACCTCGGCCGGCAGCTGCTCGACCTGCGTGGCCAGCCACTGCGGATCGAGCTTGCGCGCCTTCGCAACATCGACGAGGTAGCGCTGCCACACGTCGTTCATCCAGAACAGGTCGGCCTGCTTCGCCTCATCCGACGCCGAATCGAGCACGTAGGGCTCGGCCGCGGACTTGAACTCGCCGACCTTGAACAGGTGCATGTCGACGCCGAGCTTGTCCTCGAGCGCCTCGCGGTAATACAGGCGGTAGCGCGCCAAACCTTCCAGCAGCAGGCCGCCCATCGGGTCGAGATAGACCTCGTTCGCCTGCGCAGCCAGCAGGTACTGCTTCTGGTCCATCGCCTCGGAGAACGCGACCACCTGCTTGCCACTCGCGCGCAGCCGCGCGACCGCGTTCGCGACCTCGCGCAGCGACGCCATGCCATCGGCCTGCAGGCCGTCGAGGTCGAGCACCACGCGTTCGATGCGCTTGTCTGTGCGCGCCGCATCGAGCGCACGCAGCAGATCGCGCAGCTGGACTTCGCTTGATTCGTCGCCGAGCGTGCGGTTGATCGCACGCGTGGCCGGATCGAGGCTGTACTGCTCGACCAGCCGGCCTTCCGGCGCGATCACCAGCGTAGTGCGCTCGAGCAGCGGCGCGCTGCGGTCACCGGCGCCGATCAGCGCGACGACCAGGAACAGCAGCGCGATGAACAGCAGGTTGAAGACCAGCCGGCGGGTGAAGTTCACCGTGTCCCACAGGCCGACGAAGAAACGCGCGACCGGGCCGCGGCGACGGACATCATTCATTGCACAGACTCCTAGACGACCGGGGCAGCGTAACGGCCACGCAACAGGCGGTCACCCGCCATTGGTCATCGAATTCCCCACCGGCACTTTACCGTTCAGCCGAACTGGGGGCATTGCCCTGCGCTGCAAGCCGGGCCGGAGCGCTGGCACGCAGAAAACGTGACCCAAGTAACACTGCCGCGACACTGAGCCCGGCGATCAGGCCCAGCCACATGCCGGTCGGCCCCCAGCCCAGCCCCAGGCCGAGCCCGGCACCGAGCGGCATGCCGATGCCCCAGTACGCGAGCCCGGCCAGCACCATCGGCACGCGCGTGTCGCGCAGCCCGCGCAGCGCGCCGGCCGAAAGCACCTGGATGCCGTCGGGAAACTGGAACGCCGCTGCATACAGCAGCAGCGTGGCGGCCAGCGCGGCAACCGCCGCATCCTGCGTGTAGAAGCCGACCACGAACTCGTTGCCGAGCAGCAAGGCAGTGCCCGACAGCACCTGCGTGCCGATCACGATCACCAGGCCCGCCCAGGCGGCACGCCGCACACCGGCCACGTCACCGCGGCCAAGGGAATGGCCGACGCGCACGGTGGTCGCCTCGGCCAGGCCCATCGGCACCATGAAGCTCAGCGAAGCGACGTTGATCGCGATCTGGTGCGCCGCGGCGGGCACGTCACCGAGGCGGCCGATCAGCAGCGCGGTCACGATGAACAGGCTGCCCTCCATCAGCACGGTGACGCCGATCGGCAGGCCGGTGCCGAGCAGCCCGCGCATCGCTGGCCACTGCGGTGGGTCGAAGCGCTCGAACAGATTGAGGTCGTCGAACCGTCGCGCCCGCTTGAGCACGACGGCGAAGCTGATCGCCTGCAGCCACAGCATCGCGGCCGATGCGATCCCGAGCCCGCCCGCACCGAGTTCGGGCAGGCCGTACTCACCGAAGGTCAGCACATAACCGAGCGGCAGCAGCACGAACAGCCCGGCCGCGCTGAGCGCCATCGTCGGCAGCGTCCAGTGCATGCCTTCAGCGAGATAGCGCATGCACAGAAACAGCGTCAGCGCCGGCACGCCCCAGCGGATGCCGTGCAGGAACGCGGTCGCGCCGGGGATGATTTCCGGTGCGATGCCCATCGGCGCGAGCGCGTACACGACTGCGGTCAAAAAGCCGAACAGCACGAGGCCAAGCGCTAGCGCGAGCCACAGTGACTGCCGAAATAGCGCGCCGATCTCGCCGCGACGGCCCGCGCCGTCGAGCTGCGAGACCGACGGCGGCAACGCCATCAGCGTGCCCATCGGCACGATCACCGGCAGCCAGAACAGCGCGGTGCCGACAGCGACCGCAGCGAGTGTCTGCGTGCCGTGGCGACCGGCGATCACGCTGTCGACGAAGCTGATCAGCCCGGTCGAGACATGGCCTGCCACGAGCGGCGCAGCGAGCACCGCAGTCGTGCGGACCTCGGCCGACAAACGGCGCGGGCTGGAATCGGTGGCGGTCATCGGACGCAGTGCAGGGCGCAGCGAGGGCGCGCGGGCATGCATCTTAGCGGCGGCCAGAGGCTTGCTCGTCCGTGCCGCTGACGCATGCGCCGAGACGTGATGCAATGCAAGCGGCTTTGGCGCGACAGGGACCGCAATGCACGCCACCGATCTACCTGCCAGTTGCGAGAACTGCACGGCTGCGCTGCAGGGCCGCTACTGCCATGCCTGCGGCCAATCGGCCAGCAACCCGTTGCGCCACCTCGGCCATGCGGTCGAGGAGGTGTTCGAATCGTTCTGGCATCTCGACGGCCGTGTGTTCCGCACGCTGCGCGATCTGTTCGTGCCGGGCCGGGTCGCGTGCAATTACCTGGCCGGCCAGCGCGCGCGGTACATCGCGCCGCTGCGGATGTTCGTGATCACGACGCTGGCGACGTTCTTCCTGGCCGGGCTGGCGACGCCGTCGGACCGAACCGGGGCCGCAGCGGCGGACGACCTGCCAACATTCGCGCGCGCATCGACGGTCGAGGCGGTCGAGGCCGCGTTGGACAGCGAACTGGCCCGGCTCGAGGTGATTCGCAGCGATACGGCCGGCCTGACGGGTGTCGATGCCGCGTTCGAAGCTGCCGAGGCGCGCATCCGGCGTCGCGCCGCCGATCGCATGGCCGAGCTCGGCGCGCCGGCTGCGAAGATCCGCTCAGTGCAAGCAGCGGACCCCGAACGCGGCTGGAACGCGCCAGGCGACGCCATCGCGATGGTGATGACCCGGTACGGCGGGCGGCTTGCCGATCCTGCACGCGGCTGGGACGCACGATCGAACCTCGTGGATGTCGGCTGGCTGCCCGACTTCGCCGACCGCTGGTTCAATCACCGCGCCGCGAATGCGGTGCGCAATTCGAACGAGATGCAGGCCAACGCCGGCCATGCGGCGCGCCTGATACTCGCGGCGCTGCCGGCCGCGCTGTTCGTACTCGTGCCGGTGTTCGCGCTGCTGCTCAAGCTGCTGTACGTGCGCGCCGGCTGGAGTTACCTCGAGCACCTGGTCGTCGGCCTGTACAGCCACGTGTTCCTGCTGCTCGGGGTCGCGGCGCTGGTGCTGCTCGGCATCGGCGATGAGTCCGCATCACGCGTGCCGGTGCTCGGCCCGGTGTGGGGGTTGCTGCAGTTCCTCGCGACGGTGTCGCTGCCGCTGTACCTGCTGCTGATGCAAAAGAACGTGTACCGCCAGGGCTGGCCGAAAACGACGCTCAAATACCTGGTGCTCGGCGGGGTGTATCTGGGCCTTGTGCTGCTGGTGACGCTGTATGCGGTGCTGGCCGGTCTTACCAGTGGGAGCTGAATCGATGATCGTCTACGAGGTTAACGTCGAGGTCGAACGCGAACTGCGCGACGACTACCTGGCCTGGCTGCGCCCGCATATCGACGAGATCTGTGCGCTCGATGGCTTCACCGGTGCGTCGTGCTTCGAGCTGCGCGAACCGCCGCCAAGCGCAGGACGCGTGGGCTTTTGCGTGCAGTACCGGCTCGTCGATGCGGCCGCGCTCGAGGCCTACCTGCGCGATCACGCGCCGAGGCTGCGCGCCGACGGTGTCGCGCGCTTTGGCGATCGCTTCAGCGCAAACCGCCGCGTGCTGGCATCCCTGCCGCTGTAGCGGCTGCCCGCCCGATGCGCTGCCAGGCGCGGCAGCGCATGGTGTCAGCGCATCAGCCGGTCCTGCAGCCAAGCCTCGCGGTTCGCCGCCGAGGTCGACAGCAGTTCACGACGCAGTGCCTCGCGCTCGTTCGGGGGCGTGCGCTGCGCGAGGGCCGCCAGGTCGATGCGCTGGCGAGGCTCCATCGCGCGCAATACGCGCAGCAGCGGTTCGTGCTGATCGGACGGCACCTGCGCGAGCAGCGGCTGCAGCGCGGGGTAATCGGCGCCCAGCGAAGGGCCGAGGCGCCACCCGCGGCGTTCGCTGCCGTCGAGCGCGGCGAACTGCGCCCGCAGCACTTCGCGGCGTGCGGGGTCGAGCGTGGCGAATGCGTCGCGTGCGTGCAGGATGCGGGTCCGCTCGGCGGTCGGCAGCGCGCGCCAAGCGAGGTAGCGCTCGCGCCGTTCGCCACGCTCGGCGGCCGGCAGGGCGTCCCATGCCGCGGTGCGGGCGGCGTGCGCGGCGCGTTCGTGTGGGCTCCATTGGCGCCAGGTCAGGGCGCGTTGCTGCAGTCGGCTGCGCTCGGCCGGTTGCAGCAGCGGCAGCACGCGTTCGAAATCCGACAGATCCGGCGCCGCGGCGAAGGCGGCCGTCACGGCCGCACCGAGCATGCACAGCGCGAGCAATCCCCGGCTAGAGCGGCGCATCGACGGTCTCCAGTTCACCGGCAGTACCGGCCGCTGTGTCGATGGCCGGCGGCAGCCCGCTGGCGCTGGCGAGCGAGGCATCGATGGCTGCGGCCGTGCCGGCGCCTGCGCCTGCAGCGAGCCAGCTGTAGAACTCCAGCTCGGTGAGCATCGGCGCCGCGCTGGCATCGACCAGCAGCGCGAAGTCGCGGTGCACGAGCAGCGCCGCATCCGGCCGGTAGCGCGCCGCGGGCGCGGCCGGCGCAGGCAGCGGTTCGATGCGTGCAGGGCCCTGCGTCCGTCCGGCCGGTGCCGGCGCCCACCAGAACGTGGCGATGAACGCGGCAATGCAGGCCGCCAGCAGCGCCCAGAGCGAGAGCAGCACCGCGCGCGGCGCACGCGGGCCTGCAGCCTCCGTCGAGGCCGGAGGCATCTCAGCCGACGTCTGGGCGTCGGGCCCGGCAAGTAACTGCACGCGCTCGGTCGCCACGGCCTCGATGCGGGCCTGCAGTTGCGCGTGGAATGCTTCGAGCGCCTCCGGTCCCCCGAGCTGCTCGACCGCGCGCTGCAGCGCCAGCCGATAAGCCGGCAGGCCGACGCCGAGCACGCTCGCGGCATCGGCCTCGTCGAGGCCCGCCGCGAGCCGTAGCAGCAGCGCGGCGCGCGGACCGGCCGCGAGCCCGGTCCAGCCCGCGCCGTCGACCGGGGCGGGCGCGCCGTGCAGCAGCGGGTTGCCGAGCAGGCTTGACCAGAATGCAAGCGGCCACTGCGCGAGCGGGCGCTGGACGGCCCATCCGGAAAACTCCCGCGCGGTGGCGGTGACCGCTGCGTCCCCGCGCGCGGCCCCGCCCGCCTGCAGTTCGGCGAGCACGAGGGCCCGACGTTCGACGCCACGCAGAAACGCGGTGACTGCGCCGGGCAGCGCCGGCCGGCCCACGTCGACGGAAAGAGTGCTCATCGGGGCTGCCTCGGAATCGGCGCGCATCATAGCCGGAGCACCCCCGCGGCGGGGCTTCACTTGACTTTGCGCCGTTGCGTGCTCTCCCAGGCCCCACGCGGGCTCGAGCATGATCTCGTTGTGCACAGCGTCGTACTGCCGCCTCATCACACAGCCTTAACCACGCACAGAACGGCCGAAGGATCAAGCCCCATAGCCTAAGCTGTTGAATAATAAGGATAATAGGCATATGGCGTTTTTTTGACCAACCTGATGGAAAGCCCGGTCCCAGCGTGCTCCCGTCCAACTGCCGACATGCGATGCACAGACTTATCCACAGCGGATGTGGATAACGCGGAAAAAGCTTTACTGACGCTGACTTGCGCTTTTTTTGTGACGTAGGCCCCAACAGTTCGATGCAACTGAACGCGTCGGCCTGCACGCACTGCGGCGCTAGACTGGGGCATGGCTGAACGCCCCCGCCTCGTCTGGAGTGTCGCGCTGCCGGTGCCACTGCCGCGCCGCTTCGATTACCGCCCGACGGATGGCCACACGGTCGGGCCGGACGACGTCGGCCGGCGCGTGCGGGTGCCGCTGGGCAAGCGCGAGCTGGTCGGGGTGATCGCCGCCGTTGGACCGCCCGAGCGTGAGGAGGCCGAGCTCAAGGCCGCGCTCGAGTTGCTCGACGACACGCCACTGCTCGCCGGCGAGCTGTTCGATTCGCTGCGCTGGCTGTCGCGCTACCTGCACGCGCCGCTCGGCGAGGTGTTCGCGACCGCGCTGCCCACTCTGCTGCGGCATGGAGAAGCGCTACCGGACACGCGCAGCTGGGGCTGGCGGCTCACCGAGGCCGGGCGCGAGGCCACGTTGCGGCCGGGGCGCCCGCGTGAATTCGCCACGCGGCTCGGCGCCGGCACCGTCGGCGAAGCCGAGCTCGACGAGACCGCTGCGGGCTGGCGCGCTGCCGCACGCACGCTTGCCGCACGCGGCTTGGCCGAACGGGTCGAAGTAGCGTCGGCCGACGCCGCCCTCCCGGCCGAGCCCGGGCCCGAGCTCAACGACGAGCAGCGGGTCGCTGTAGACGCGATCGTCGCCGAACATGCCGGCTTCGCCGCACTGCTGCTCGACGGCGTGACCGGCAGTGGCAAGACCGAGGTTTACCTGAATGCGATCGCCGACTGCCTCGCCCGGGGCCGGCAGGCGCTCGTGTTGGTCCCGGAGATCGGCCTGACACCTCAGACACTGGCGCGCTTCCGGGCCCGCCTCGGCGTGCCGGTGCACGCGCTGCATTCGGGCCTGTCCGATGGCGAACGTGCGCGCACCTGGGCCGCGTGCCTGCGCGGGCAAGCGCGGGTCGTGGTCGGCACGCGCTCGGCCGTGTTTCTGCCGCTGCCGCAGGCGGGGCTGGTCGTGGTCGATGAAGAGCACGACGGCAGCTACAAGCAGCTCGACGGCCTGCGCTACCACGCCCGCGATTTCGCGCTGGTGCGCGCGAAGGCGCTCGGCGTTCCGGTCGTGCTCGGCAGCGCCACACCGTCGCTGGAGTCGCTGCGCAACGCCGAGCTCGGCCGCTACCACCACCTGCGCCTGACCCACCGCGCCGGCTTGGCCCGGCCGCCGCGCGTGCGAGTGCTCGACGTGCGCAAGCGCGCGCTGCATGCAGGGCTGTCGAACGAGCTGCTCGAAGCGATCGACGCGGCGCTCGCGGCCGATGGCCAGGCGCTGGTGTTCAAGAACCGCCGCGGCTACGCGCCGGTGCTGCTGTGCCACGACTGCGGCTGGAACGCGCAGTGCGCCCGGTGCAGCACGCCGACCCACGGCAGCCCGATGACCGTGCACGCCCACGGCCGGCGCCTGCAGTGCCACCACTGCGGCGCGCGCCGACCCGCCCCGAACGCATGTCCGGACTGCGGCGGCCTGGCGCTGCAGCCGCAGGGCGCGGGCACCGAACGCATCGAGGAACTGCTGGGCGAGCGCTTTCCCGACGTGCCGGTACTCAGGATCGACCGCGGCACCACCCAGCGCCGTGATGCGCTCGAGCAGCATCTGGCCGGGTTCGGCAGCGGCCGCGGCATCCTGGTCGGCACGCAGATGCTCGCCAAGGGCCACGACCTGCCGAACCTGACACTGGTCGCGGTCGTCGGCATCGACGAAGGCCTGTTCAGCGCGGACTTCCGCGCGCCCGAGAAGCTCGCGCAGCTGCTGATCCAGGTGTCCGGTCGCGCAGGCCGCGCGCAGCGCAGCGGGCAGGTGCTACTGCAGACCCACCACCCGGGCCATCCGCTGCTGCACATCCTGCTCGAGGGCGGGTACCACGCATTCGCCGAGGCCGAGCTGGCCCAGCGCGAAGCGGCCGGGTTTCCGCCGTTCGGGCATCTCGCGCTGCTGCGCGCCGAGGCGCAGCGCATCGAGCTCGCCGATGCGTTCCTCAAGCGCGCTCGCGAGGCCCTCGAGCTGTCGGAAGTCCAGCTTCATGGCCCGCTGCCGGCACCGATGCCGCGGCGCGCCGGCTACCAGCGGCTGCAGCTGCTGGTCTCTGCGCCGGACCGCCCGTCGCTGCACGCCGCGCTCGACCTGGCGATCCCGACGCTTTATGAAACGCCCGAGGCGCGGCGGGTGCGCTGGTCGCTCGACGTCGATCCGGTCGACCTGTACTGACCTGCAATGCGCGCGCGTTTCGCGGCGGGGTTCACGAATCCAGCGACCGCATGCGCCACGTAGTACGGTTGCGTTTGCCTGTCTGCAGGCCCAACACGTAAAACCGATCTGACGCACTCGTGTGTCGAACGCGGTTCAATGGACACGCGCTGCGCCGGGCCCGCCCCGCGGCAACGACACAGCGCAGATGCTGGATCGCGCACCATGCAGGAGTGACCGGAATTGAGCGCATGCGGATGAAATCGTGGAGCCTGTGGCTGTGCCTGGCGCTGGCGGCATGCAGCGGCAATGGCAGCGACGGGCGCCCGCCGGTGACGTTCGGCAACGATGCCGACGGCACGCCCGACGTCGTGGTCGACCCGGTGCCCGCAGCCGCGCCCGAAGACGTCATGACCAGCACGTACTGGCCTGACGCGACCCTGGAATCCGGCACCGCGCGCATCAGTTGCAGCTTCGACTACGAGGCCGACGGCGAAGGCCAGAAGCTCGAATCGCTGACGTTCTTCGCGCTCGTCGACGCGCTCTCGCCCTGCCGCGACGAAGGCCGCGTACGTGTGCGCTACGACGGCAAGATCGGCGCCGGCTTCACTGCCCTGCTGCAGCGCGTGGCGGCGATGGCCGAGCGCATGGAGATCAAGACCCGCGTGCTCGACATCTCCTCGACCGGTGGCCACGTCGAGGAAGCGATCCGCGCCGGCGACGTCATGGCGAACACGCGCTGGGACATCTGGGTGCGCGAGGACGCGATCTGCCACAGCGCCTGTGTGCTCGTGCTCGCCGGTGGCGACACGCGATCGATCACCGGCAAGGTCGGCATCCACCGGCTGATCCGTGACCGCTCGCAGGCGAATTCGCGTGCCGAACTGCGCGCCGAGCTCAAGCAGGTGCACGGCGATGTCACCGAATACCTCGAGCGCAACGGCGGCGCTGCCGCGCTCGCGGATCTGATGATGACCGTGCCCAACCGCGACCTGCGTCTGCTGACGGCCGACGAGCTCAAGCTCTACGGGCTCAACGGCATCAACGCCGCGCAGTCCGACCTCAACCGCATCGTCGTCATGCGCCGCTGCGGCAAGGAATTCGTGCAGCGTCGGGATGCGTTCGCATACGCGTTCGAGCGCGAGTGCCTGAAGGATCCCGGCGAAGGCTTCGAGGAGCAGTCGCAGTGCGGCGCGCGGCTCAGCCAGCGGTTCGGCTTCCCCGATGCGACCTGCCCGAACGACGGCCCGATGGCCGAGGCCGTGCGTGAAGCGACGCCGGACCGCCTCGCGAAGGCGACCACCAAGCCCGACGGCCCGACCGCAGGCGCGGCGACGCGCAGCCGCTGAGCGCACGTCCGGCTTCGGCCGGAATGATTGCAGGCCCGTACGGAACAGCACCGAACGGCGCCGGCGGCGTGGGATCGACCGACCGTCGCGGCGCAGTAGCTTCTTGCTGGCGGTCCTGCATCCCTGCCAGTAGCCGGGGTGCGAATCACCCACTCAATCGATTCGCCCGATGCTGGCGATGCGTCGTACGACGCTGGATCACTGGTGACCGCTGCAACGCGTGCACTTACCTGGCCACGCGTTTCGCCGATGCGACCCGCGACCGACCCCGCGAACGCAAAGGCCCGATCGTCTCCGACCGGGCCCCGGCTTTACTGCAGTGCAGCCTGCGTCAGGCCGCGAACAGCGCGCGCATCTTCTTCAACGCGTTCGCCTCGATCTGGCGGATGCGCTCGGCCGATACGCCGTACTCGTCGGCCAGTTCCTGCAGCGTGACCTTGCCTTCCCCGTCGAGCCAGCGGCGCTTGACGATGTCGCGCGAGCGGTTGTCGAGCTCGGCTAGGCCTTCGCGCAGCACGTCGAGCTGGTTCTCCTCCTCGTCCTCGCGCTCGTAGATCTGCGAGGGGTCTTCCTCGTTCGCGCGCAGGTACGCAGCCGGCGACGGCGGTGCATGGTCGTCATCGGCATCGTCAGGCAGGTCGAAGCCGATGTCCCGACCGGAGAGGCGCGATTCCATCTCGAGCACTTCGCGCTCGGAGACGTTGAGATCGCGCGCAACCGCGCTGACTTCCTCGGCGTTCATCCAGCCCAGCCGGGTCTTGGACTTGCGCAGGTTGAAGAACAGCTTGCGCTGCGCCTTCGTCGTCGCGACCTTCACGATGCGCCAGTTCTTGAGGATGAACTCGTGCATCTCCGCGCGGATCCAGTGCACGGCGAAGCTGACCAGACGCACGCCCTGATCGGGGTCGAAGCGCTTGACCGCCTTCATCAGGCCGATGTTGCCTTCCTGGACCAGATCGCCCATCGGCAGGCCATAGCCGTTGTAGCCGCGCGCGACGTGCACGACGAAGCGCAGGTGCGAATGCACGAGCTCACGCGCCGCGTCGAGATCGTTCTCGTCACGGTAGCGGCGCGCCAGCGCCTGCTCGTCATCGACGCTGAGCACCGGGATGCGGTGGACGGCGCTGATATAGGCATCAAGCGAGCCCAGCGCCGATAGCCCGTTCAAGGCCGGGATCGGCAGGTTGTTCGCAATCAGAGCGTTTGCAGCGGGGGTCTGGGTCATGGTCGTCATCTTAGCAGTCGAGACATGGGACTGCTAAATAGGCCAAAAGGTCCTGCAATGTTGCATTCATAGAACGATGGCGCGCTCCATGACTACAGGATTGTGTCAAAGCAGACGTAACCGCCGGATCAACTCGGCCGTGATCCAGATGGGGCCGCCCCAGCTGTAGCACAACCGTTATCAAGCTCGAGTGCGGCACGCGGCGGCAGTCGCCAGTCGATCGGTCGCTGCTTGGTGCGCTTCAGGTACTCGTTCGTCGCCGAGAAGTGCCCGCATCCGATAAACCCCCGGTGCGCCGACAGCGGCGAAGGATGCGGCGCCTTCAACACGCGATGGCGGCGCGGGTCGATAACCTTGCCCTTGGCCTGCGCGTAGCTGCCCCAGAGCAGGAAGACCAGATGCTCGCGCTCGTGGTTGAGCAGTTCTACAACGCGGTCGGTGAACCCTTCCCAGCCGCGGCCCTGATGCGCGCCTGCGCGCCCGGCCTCGACGGTCAGCACCGCGTTCAGCAGCAGAACGCCCTGGCGAGCCCAGGGCAACAGGCAGCCGTGGTCGGGACGCGGGATGCCGAGGTCGCGCTCGAGCTCCTTGAACACGTTGACCAGTGACGGCGGCACGTCGACGCCAGGCCTGACCGAGAAGCACAGCCCGTGCGCCTGGCCGGGGCCGTGGTAGGGGTCCTGGCCGAGGATCACGACCTTCGTCGCGTCGAACGGGCAGGCCTCGAATGCGGCAAAGATGTCCGGACCGCGCGGGTACACCGTCGCCCCTGCCGCGCGGCGCTCGCGCAGGAAGCCCGACAGCGCGCGCATGTCCTCGCGTTCGAACCAGTCGCCGATGCGCGCCTTCCATGACGACTCGAGCTGGACGCGGTCGCTCGCCATGGCTCAGTCCGCCGGCGATGCGGCGTCCGTCAGTCGCGCGAGCCGCAGCTGGAACAGCGTCTTGGTGACCAGCAGGCGCTCCTCGATCGGCTTGAGTACGAGATCGTTCGCGCCCGCACGCAGCAGGCCGCTCTGGTTGTCGGGATTCGCATCTCCGGTCATTACGAGCACCGGCAGCCGGCGCTTGCCGTAGCCGAAGTCGCCCCGCAGCCGCTCGAGCAGGTCGTGCCCGCTGAGCTCGCCCTTGAGGTAGACGTCGGTGAGCACGAGGTCGGCGCCAGGGTCGTCGTTGCCGCGGCAGGATTCGAGGTGGACCAGCGCCTCCTCCACCCCGACGAAATGCAGCACGGTCATGCCATGCCGTTCGAGCATGCGCTTGGTCGCAAGCGCGACCACCCGACTGTCTTCGACGTACAGCACGCGCGCGCCGGGGATCGGCTGCGGCTGCACGTAGCCGCGGATGAACGCGGCAAGCGCACTGAAGCCGAGCGACTTGTCGAAGTAGTCGGTGACATCCTCGGTGAAGCGCCGCGCCTCCAGATGCGATTGCGCATCGGCCGACACCACGATCACCGGCACGTAGGCCTGGCTGCCGGTCTCGCGCACGGTGCGCGCCAGCGCGATGCCATCGCCGTCGGGCAGCGCGAGCGAGGTCGTGACCAGGTCGACCGGCCCGGCGGCGAGCGCTTCGCGCGCTTCGGCAATGCCCGCGCACGGCACCACGACCGCGCTCGCGACTTCCTGCACCAGCACGTCGCCGATCAGCTTGCGCACCAGCCGGGAGCCGTCGACCACCATGATGCGGGGCGCGTCGGTGGCGAGGTGGCGCAGGTCGGTCGGTCCGGTCGTCATGGGCTCAGGTCGAAGTCGGCCGGGTCTGGCGCAGATAGTGGCCGGTAACCAGCCCCGCGCCAAGCCAGCCCAGTAGCGCAGCGCCGACGACCGCGGCGGCCGCGTGCAGTGGCGAGAAGCCCTGCAGTTCGAACGCGCTGCCGTAGCTGCGCGCCAGTTGCGCGACCGGCGCGCGCAGCGCAAGGTCGGCTGCGGTCAGCAGCGCCAGCGCGATCAGCCCGGCCAGTGCGCCGTAGCACGCGCCGAGGTACAGGAACGGGCGCCGGATGAAACCGTCGGTCGCGCCGAGCAGCTGCAGCACGGCGATTTCCTCGCGCCGCGACTGGATGTCCAGCCGCACGGTGTTGCCGACCACGAGCAGCGCGCCGACGCCGAGCAGCGCCGCGAGCACGGCCGCCAACCGCGTGCCGAGCCGCAGCCAGTCGCGCAGGCGCTGGCGCCAGACCACGTCGTGCTGGACCAGGTCGGCCTCGGGCAATTTGGCGAGCTGGGCCGCCAGGGCGGCGCCGTCCCCGGCCGGCGTCACCTGCAGCAGGCCCGGCAGCGGATTGGCGTCCAGCGCCTCGAGCGCCTCGCCGAAGCCGCCGCGATCGCGCAGCTCGCGCAGGCCGTCCTCGGGCGACCGGTATTCGACCCGGGCGACGTCGGCACGCTCGCGCAGCGTCGCCGCGATCGCCCGGGCTCGTCCGGCCGGCAGCCCTGGGTCGAGGTAAACGCCGATCACGCGCGACTCCTGCACATCGCCGGCAAAGCGCGCCACGTTCGCGAGCACGATCGACAGCCCGAGCGGCAGCGCGAGCGCGATCGCCATCACGCCGACCGTCAGCCCGGTCGCCCAGGGCCGGCGCGCAAGCCGGCCGATGCTCGCAACGACGCTGTAGACGTGGTGGTCAAACCAGGTGCCGAACCCGGAACGGCGTGGCAGGGCGGTGCGCGTCGCGGCGCTCATGGCGCCAGCTCCGTCGGGGCGATGTCGTCCACCAGCCGGCCGTTGTCGAGCACCAGCACGCGCTTGCGCATGCGGCGCACGAGCGTGAGGTCATGGCTGGCAACGAGCACCGCGGTGCCGCGCTCTGCGAGCGATTCGAGCAGTGACAGGATTTCGGCCGACAGCGTCGGGTCGAGGTTGCCGGTCGGCTCGTCGGCGACCAGCAGCGTCGGCTCGCCGACAACCGCGCGCGCAATGCCGACGCGCTGCTGCTCACCGGCCGAAAGCTGGTGCGGCAACGCTCCGCCGCGGTCACCGAGACCGACCTTGTCGAGCATTACGCGCACGCGCTTGGCGGTGTCCGCACGTGGCAGCCCGCGCAGCAGCAGCGGCAGGCCGACGTTGTCGGCGACGCTGCGGTCGGCGAGCAGGCAGTGGTCCTGGAACACGACGCCGATCTCGCGCCGGTGCAGCGCGATCCGCCGCCCGCGCGTCTTGCCGAGGTTGCGATCGGCGAGCAGCACGGTGCCGCGGCTGGGCCGCTCCGTCAGGTGGATCAGGCGCAACAGCGTGCTCTTGCCGGCACCGGAGTGGCCGGTCACGAACAGCATCTCGCCGGGTTCGACCGAAAAGCTCACGTCGACGAGAGCTTCGCGGTTCGCGTAGCGCTTGCTGACGTTGTCGAAACGCAGGAGCGGCATGGGGGAGCGTGCCTCAAGCGAAGAGGCGGCAGTATCGCAGAAGCCGATGGCCGGCCGCCCCACGAATGGGCCTCACACCGGTGCAGCTCGCAGGTCGAAGCTGCGCCGGGGCGGGAGATCGCAGCGGTTGCACGCCGACGTGCCAGACGCTGGGCGGAGTGCGGAGTGCGGAGTGCGGAACCGGAAATTCGAATTTGGGCCCGATCCGATGCCCGTCATCGACCGGCCGTACACCGAAGCCACGGTGCTCGGATGCCGGCCGGCGAGCGGCACTGCCACGTCGCCGTTCGACACCGCCGCAAACGACGTGCGGCGGCCCGCAACGGCAGCGCTGCGGCCCGATCAGCCTCTGGTCGACCGCAGCGACCGCAAGCGGTCGCCACAGTCGCTAGCCCCGATCAGTGCTGCGAGCGCGGTGCGCGCGTTACGAGCGACTTGAGCCCGCGCCCGAGTCGACGCAGCAGGCCGGGCTTGGCCGGCTCGGCCGCCGATGCGGGGGCAGGCGTCTTGGCGGCGGGCTCGGCCGCCTTGCGCGCGCGCGGCGCCTTGGGCGGGTTGGTCGGTATCGTGCCGGCCGCCCGGCCATCCATCGCCGCGGCCGGCTGCAGCATGCCAGCCTCCTCGGCGCCTTCGGCGACCTTGCGGCCACCGCGACGCCGGCGGCGCTTGCGGGGTGCGCGCTCGGTCGCGTCGATTCCGGTGGTCTCGGTGACCTGCTCGGGCGTGACGACGATGGTGGCCGGCTCGTCGGCCGGCGTCGTAGCAACAGGCTCGCGCGGCGGGCGGGGGCTGCGCGGCTTGTCGCCCGTGCGACCGCGGCCTTCGCCACGTCCGCCGGACCCGCTGCGCGACGGGCCGCCGGCGCGGCTGCGACCGCCGCCACGGCGCTCGTCCTCGGCCGCGCGCTGCTCGCGCGCTTCCTTGAAGATCGCACCGATGCTTTCGCCCTCGTCGGCCCCGGCTTCGTCCGCAATCGCCTCACGCTTCGCGCGTGGCAGCGCCACCAGCATGTCGGCCGTGACCTGCTCGGTCGGCAGGCGCTGATCGATATAGGCCTCGATATCCGGCAGGCTCATCGCGTAGCGCTCGCAGGCGAAGCTGATCGCGTCACCCTCGGCGCCCAGGCGCGCGGTGCGGCCGATGCGGTGGACGTAGTCCTCGGCATCGAACGGCAGGTCGTAGTTGTAGACGTGGGACACGCCGTCGATGTGCAGGCCGCGCGCGGCGACGTCGGTTGCCACGAGGATCTCGAGCTGGCCAGCCTGGAACTTCTTCAGCAGCGACTCGCGCTTTTTCTGCGGCACGTCGCCGCTGAGCACACCGACGCGGTAGCCGGCTTTCTCCAGCGAGCGCGCGACCCGCTCGACGAACGCCTTGGTGTTGACGAACACCATCGTGCGCGCGCCCTCGGAGCGCGACAGCAACGCGATCAGCAGCGGGAGCTTTTCCTCATCCGACGGGTAGTACACCTTCTGGCGCACTTTCGCCGCGGTGATGAATTCGGTCTCGACGACGAGCTTCTCGGGCTCGTTCATGTGCTCGTATGCGAGCTCGAGCACGCGATGGCTCAGCGTTGCGGAGAACAGCAGCGTCTGGCGCGTGGTGCGCTCGGGCATGCGGCGCAGCAGGAAGCGGATGTCCTTGATGAAGCCGAGGTCGAACATGCGATCGGCTTCGTCGAGTACGCACATCTCGCACGCATGCAGCGACACGACCTTGTGCTGCTTGACGTAGTCGATCAGCCGGCCCGGCGTGGCGATGATGACGTCCGCGCCCTTCTGCAGCAGCTCGCGCTGCTTGTCGTAATCGACGCCGCCGTAGACCAGCGCGAACTTCAGCCCCAGCTCGTCGCCGAACTTCACAGCGTCCTTGTGGATCTGGATCGCGAGTTCGCGCGTCGGGGCGAGGATCAGCGCGCGCGGGTCCTCGGGCTTGCGGTCGGCCAGCGCGGGCCGGGTCAGCAGGCGGTTCACGACCGCGACCAGGAACGCGAGCGTCTTGCCGGTGCCGGTCTGGGCCTGCCCGGCCACGTCGCGGCCCTGCAGGGCCAGCGGCAGCGTCAGCGCCTGGATCGGCGTGGTGCGTGAGAACCCGGCGGCCTCGAGCCCGGCCAGCAGGGTCGGATGGAGGTCGAATGAGGAGAATGTAATGTCGGTTAAAGGCTTGTCGCTCATGGCCTGTTCTGTCAGCGCGCGGTGCGCGGCGTGGATCGTGGCTTGCGTGGGTGGCGGCGGCGACGCAGACTGCCAGGGCCGGTCAGGTGCCACGCGAGCAAGATATCGGTCGGCCGGCACGGGCGAAAATCGCCGGCCAATGCCGCGTTGAGCCCCAGTCTACCGTATGCCCCTGCGTGCCAGCGGCCGGCGCGCCCGGGCATCCATTCCGTCCCCACAGGAGATCCCCGTGAGCGAGAAAGTGAAGCACGTCGGCGATGCCGACTTCGAATCCGCGGTACTGCAGTCGTCCGAGCCGGTGCTCGTCGACTTCTGGGCCGAATGGTGCGGCCCCTGCCGCATGATCGCGCCGGCGCTCGACGAGCTGGCCGAAAGCTATGACGGCCGCGTCAAGATCGTGAAGGTCAACGTCGACCACAACCGCGCAACGGCGATGAAGTACCACGTGCGCTCGATCCCGATGCTGCTGCTGTTCAAGGATGGCCAGGTG
The DNA here is from genome assembly GCF_042434515.1 of Lysobacter korlensis. NCBI lineage: Bacteria > Pseudomonadati > Pseudomonadota > Gammaproteobacteria > Lysobacterales > Lysobacteraceae > Lysobacter > Lysobacter korlensis. The sequence continues at coordinate 411,702 of NZ_JBHLTG010000001.1, read as the reverse complement.
CAGGCCACGCAGATCGGCGCGGTCGGCAAGGCGCAGCTGAGCCAGATGCTCGACAAGGCGCTCTGAGCGCCTGCAGCCGGGGCTGGCCGCGCCGGCTGCATGAATCGGCCCATGGCCGCCTGGCGCCGCCGCTTGCGTAATTCGCAATGGCGGTGCTAGCTTCCGCGACATCCGGCGCGCACTCGTCCGCCGCACCCCGTCTTCGATACCGTCCCTGACGCCCCGCTCGCGCCTGCGAGCGCTCGCCGCTTAGCGAGGATTCCACGCTTGTCCGATAACACCACAGACGCCGGCGAAATCGCCGAGAAGCGCGTGCGCAAGCCGCGCGCCCCGAAAGCCGACACCGCCGCGGCCGCCGAAGGCAAGCCGCAGCAGCTTCCGCTCGACGCGCCGGCCGCGCCGCGCGCTGCCGCTGCGCCAGCCGGCGAATCCGCCCCTGCGCCGCGCGAAGCCGCAGCGCCGCGCGAGCAGGCCCCGCGTGAGCAGGGCTCCCGTGAGCAAGCGCCCCGCGAGTCGAACGGCGGCAACGCCGAGTCCGGCCAGAATGCGTCGTCCGGCCAGAATGCGCAGCAGGGCCAGAACGGCCAGAACCAGGGCCAGGCGCAGGGCGAGAACGGCCAGCGCGGCGAGTTCGAGGGCAATCGCGGCAACCGCCGCGACCGCTTCCGCAACCGCCGCGACCGCAACCGTGACCGCGGTGGCCGTGATGGCGGCATGGGTGACGAGGGCGATCGTCAGGACAGTTTCGTACCGCGCCCGCACCCGCAGGTGCCCGAGGGCTTCCCGGCGTATTCGCTCGGCGACCTCAAGCGCATGCCGGCGCCGAAGCTGCTCGAGATCGCCGACCAGCTCAACATCCAGGAAGGCGTCGCCCGCGCGCGCAAGCAGGATGTGATCTTCGCGCTGCTGAAGGTGCTCACGCGCCACGGCGAAGGTGTTGCCGCCGATGGCGTGCTGGAAATCCTGCCCGACGGCTTCGGCTTCCTGCGCGCGGCCGAGGCGAGCTACCTCGCCGGTCCGGATGACACCTACATTTCGCCGAGCCAGATCCGCCGTTTCAACCTGCGCACCGGCGACCATCTGTCGGGCCGCATCCGCTTCCCGAAGGACGGCGAGCGCTACTTCGCGCTGTCGATCGTCGACACGATCAACGGCGAGCCGATCGAGGCGAGCAAGAACAAGGTCCTGTTCGAGAACCTGACCCCGCTGTTCCCGCGCCGCAAGTTCCGGCTCGAGCGCGGCGATGGTTCGACCGAGGACATCACCGGCCGCATCCTCGACCTGATGGCGCCGCAGGGCAAAGGCCAGCGCGCACTGATCGTCTCGCCGCCGAAGGCCGGCAAGACGATGCTGATGCAGCAGGTCGCCACGGCGATCACGACCAATCACCCGGACGTGCACATGATCGTGCTGCTGGTCGACGAGCGTCCCGAGGAAGTCACCGAAATGCAGCGCACCGTGCGCGGCGAAGTGGTGAGCTCGACGTTCGACGAGCCGGCCGCGCGCCACGTGCAGGTTGCCGAGATGGTGATCGAGCGCGCCAAGCGCCTGGTCGAGCACAAGAAGGACGTAGTGATCCTGCTCGACTCGATCACCCGCCTGGCACGTGCCTACAACAACGTCGTGCCGAGCTCGGGCAAGATCCTCTCCGGCGGTGTCGACGCGAACGCGCTGCACCGGCCGAAGCGCTTCTTCGGCGCGGCGCGCAACGTCGAGGAAGGCGGCTCGCTGACGATCATCGCCACGGCCCTCATCGACACCGGCAGCAAGATGGACGAGGTGATCTACGAGGAGTTCAAGGGCACCGGCAACTCGGAAGTGCACCTGAACCGTCGCATCGCGGAAAAGCGCGTCTACCCGGCGATCGACATCAACCGCTCGGGCACCCGCCGCGAGGACCTGCTGATCGAGCCGGAGCTGCTGCAGAAGATCTGGATCCTGCGCAAGCTGCTGCACGGAATGGACGAGATCGCGGCGATGGAGTTCCTGCTCGACAAGATGAAGACCACGAAGTCGAACGACGAGTTCTTCAGTTCGATGAAGCGTTAAACCCGCTTTGCATGAACGATTACGCCCCGCATTGCGGGGCGTTTTCGTTTGCGTGCTGCTCTGTGATCGGCGGCGCCGTTTAACGTGTTCGCTGCGTGCTAACTCTGGCCCTACGCCATCGGCCAGCGAGGGGAGCACGACATGCCGGACCGGACCCTGCACACCGGAGCCACCACCGAGCTGTGGTACGAGCTTGTACGCGACGGCGAAGCGCGCATGCACGTGCGCCTGCCGGATGATGTCGAAAGCTACCTGGTGTTCGTGCTGCATCGGCACCAGCACGACGCGCTGCTGGGCGGACGCACGATGGCGCTGGAATGCCTGCATGGCCTCGAGCTGGTCGGCCGTGCGCGGACCGACGCGCTGCGTGATGTCGGTGACCGCTGCCTGCTGATCGCGGGGTTGTTTCCGCGGCTCGCGCGCCGGCGCAACGTGCAGCCGGGCTACTACGCCGCGCTCGGACAGGCGGCGTATGGCGAGGTCTCATTGCTGGCACGCGCTGGCCATGCCGAGCTGTTCGCGCAGCTTGCACGGCGTTTCGATGCGATGCGACGCGTGCTCGGCGGCATTGCCGCGCGCGGAACCGACGTCGCGGAGGCAAGCGGCCAAGCCTGCCCGCTTGCGGTGCAGTCCGGCACAACGGCCATGCATTGAGGCCCCGGGCGTTACGTGCCGGGCGCTGCGCGCTCGTGACTCGTGACTCGTGACTCGTGACTCGTGACTCGTGACTCGTGACTCGCGACTCGCGACTCGCGACGCGTGATCGCGTGATCGCGTGATCGCGTGATCGCGGAGCTTGAATCAGCCGTCCCTCAGTCGCGCAGCGCCGCCTGCCGCTGCAGCAGGTCGACGACCGTCGCCTCGACCTGCGAGGGTGCGACGACGACGCGGTTGCGGCCGTCGCGCTTGGCGCGATACATCGCGCTGTCGGCGCGCGCGAGCCACTCGCTGACGCTTTCACGCGCACCGAGTTCGGCCGCGCCGATCGACACCGTGATCGGCCGCCCGTCCACCTCGACCATGTCCGCCACGCGTGCACGCAGCGTGTCGCACAGCGATGCGAGCGCGGTCGTATCGATACCGGGAAGCAGCAGCACGAATTCCTCGCCGCCGTAGCGGAACAACCGGTCACCCCGCCGCGTGGCTGCGCCGATGACGCGGGCGAAGTCGACGAGCACTCGGTCGCCGGTCTCGTGCCCGTGGCCATCGTTGATGCGCTTGAAGTGGTCGATGTCGAGCACCGCCAGGCTGACCGGTACGTTGCCGCGGCGGCTCGTTTCAACCGCAATCGGCAGCTCCTGCTCCATCGCGCGCCGGTTCGCCGCCGAGGTCAGCGTGTCGCGCGTGACGAGCCGTTCGAGCTGCATGCGCTGGTGCTCGGTGCGGTGGGCGAAGATGTACGCGAACAGGCCGACGACCAAGCCGGTGACCGCAAACGCGACCCGCATGAAGCCGCTGTCGAACCCCTGCCCGGTGGCTGCGACGATCAGCACGGTGACCGCGCCATAAGCGATCGCATGGCGGCGCTCGATGAGCAGAAAGCCTGCCACCACGGCCGGATAGGTCCATAGCAGGCCCGACAGACCGACGAGCGACGCCACCACAATCACGCCAATCGCGCCGATGCCCGCGGCCGCGCGCCCGGCCCACTCGACACTGCCTCCGCGCCACATGTAGACGACGCTGCCGGCGATGACCGCCACCACGACGAGATCGATCACGCCCGCCGCGACGTCCCCGGTGGCGAACCGGTACCCCGCGATCGGCAGCAGGCACACGGTCGCCAGTGCGCCGAACAGCGTGATCAGCGCGAAGCGGAAATCGGATTGCAGGCGTTGCCACGGCATGGGGCGGTCTCGATCGATCCTGACGACGGCGGCGATCGCATCGCCTGCCGCTGCGCCCGCGGACCCGGGGCACTCGGAGCAGGTATCGGCCGTCCGGCCGGGGAGTTGAATCGGAATAGTTCGGGCTTCAGCCGGCAGCCGGTTTGACGTCGTCGATCACGGCCCGGTCGCGGCCCTCGCGCTTGACCCTGTACGCAAGCCGACGTGCCGACCGCCGCGAGCGGCAGGCGGCGTCCTACGGCATGAGCGCGGCGCTCGACAAGGGCGTGAAGCCCAACAGCCGGTCGGGCGGCGATTGCGAGAGGCGTTTGCGAGTAGCGCCGCTGCGACCGGGGCGACGCTGGCGCGGCACCGGCGGACTCGCCCCCGGTCGGCAACGCGCCGGCATCTATCAGCTCACGCTGAGTCACCTATGGCGACGGCCATTTCGGCCTGTGCGCCGTGGCGCGAGCCGACACGCTGCCGCGAGCGTGACCGTCATCACCAGCGTGGCGCGGATTCGAGCAGGATTGTCCGATGCAGCAACGCCCCAGCATCGCTGCGGCTCGATCAGCCTTCGCCGATCGGTGTCAGCAGGCGCAGGCCCTGCCCGATCGGATGGACTCCGCCGGCTGCCAGCGCATCCGCGCCTGCCGCCGAGACTTCCGGCTCCCACGGGATCGCGGTCCGTGGACCGGGAATATAGGCGTGCCACTTGTACTCGTTGGGCACGGACTGGCCCGGTGCGACGTAATCGACCGGCACACGCGCCGACCAGTACGGAGCGTCGGCGGCCTCGCCACGCTGCGGCGGCGTGAACGTCCATTTGCGCGCCCCCTGCAGGGCCGACTGCGCAAGCACCTGCCGCCATTTGGTCATTGCGGACTCGTTGTCGATCACGCGCAGGTTCACCTGTTCGGCAATCGCATCCTCTACCCGTCCGTCGCGCCCGATGCGCACGACCACGTACACCGTACCGCCGACGCCGCCCCATGCCGCCGATTCCGGGTAGCTCGGCGGAGGCAAGCTCTTGGACGAGACGGTCTCCCCGGGCGCGTGCGAGCCGAATTGCATGCCGCGCACCTGCAGCGCATAGCGGTCATCGTCGAGCTTCTTGGCGACCACGCGCACGGTCATCGGCGCACGCGCGCGACTCGTGCCCGGCTGCAGCACGACCGGTTCGAAGCGCAATTCTGAGACGCGCTTACCGATCATTTCAGCAATGGCGGGCGGCACCGTATCGCCGCCTTCCAGCGTGTGGGCGAGCACCTCGCCGTCGGCGGTGATATCGATTGAGCCCTTCACCAGCAGGCTCGATTCGGCCTGCTTGCGCACCGCGCGGGGGCCGTTGGCCGACACGGCCGCCCCCATTGCAAGGCACAGGACAATCAACGCGATCCATCGGCTCATTGGGCAAATCCATTCTCGGGTCCGAAGCACAAGCATAGCGCCGCCCACGCGCTTGCCGCAGCGATGCCCGGCCGTGGGCGGATGCAAGGCATGGCGACGGCAGCGAAAGACGCGACCGCTGCATGGCAGAGGCCCTAGGGACCCGCGTCAGCGGTTCTCGCGCAGGAACCGCGCCATCGACACCTGACCGCCGGCCACCGGGACGAGCTCGGCCGCGATGTCGATGAAGCCGCGCATCAGTGCGATATCGCGCGGCGTGCGATTGAGCGTGTCGCGGCGCTCGGGGTCGGCGCCGGCGCGCAGCAGGCGCTGCACGACGCGCACCAGCCCGTGCAACGCAGCGAGGTGCAGCGGGCCGAAGCCGCGCGGGTCCTGCGCGTCGAGGCTGGCACCGTCGTCTAGCAGGCGCTCGAGGCCGGTGATCAGCACGTCCTCGTCGGCAGCGCTGCCGGGCTCGGCACGTGCACCGAGCAGCAGCAGCAAGGGCGTTGCGCCATCGGCGACGCCATCCACCTCGGCACCGGCGAGCAGCAGCGTGTCGAGCAGCGCGACCAGGCGCGTGCGGTCGCGGGCCCCGAAGCCGTACATCGCCGCGCAGTGCAGTGGCGTGCGCTGCTGGGCATCGGTCGCCTGCACGTCCGCGCCGGACGCGAGCAGGCGCGCCGTGAGATCCGGCAGGCCGAGTGCGCAGGCCACCATCAGCACGGTCAGCCCGCCCGGCAGTCGCTGTTCGAGCGGCGCGCCGGCCCTGAGCAACCGGTCGACGATCTCGGCGTGGCGCATGCTGACCGCAGCCGACAACGCCGTGGCGCCGGAGTTCGCCGTGGCCTGCGGGTCGGCGCCACGCGCGAGCAGCAGGTCGACGACCGCGCGATGACCACCGCCCGCGGCACGCAGCAGCGCGCTGCAGCCCTGGCTGTCGACGGCATCGACCGACAGGCCCAGATCGAGCAGGCGGCGCACGGCGTCGGCGTCGCCGACGATCGCGGCGGACGGCACGTCGGCCGGCTGCAGCGCGCGGCGCGGCAGCGGCCAGCCACGCCAGTCGAGCCAGTCGGCCAGATCGCGGCGGCCGGCCGACAGCGCGACCCCGAGCGGGGTCTGGCCATCGGCCGCAAGCAGGTCCGGCGATGCGCCGCGGCGTACCAATGCCTTCAGTGCGGGCGCGCGTCCGAGCGCGGCGGCCAAGTGCAGCGCGCTCATGCCGTGGCTGTCGCGAGCGTCGAGCCCGACGCCCGTCTCCAGCAGCCTGTCGACCAGTCCCATCCAGCCCAGCCGAACGGCCAGCGCCAGCGGCGGGTCGCCTGCCGGAGAGCGCGCGAACGGATCGGCGCCGCGGTCGAGCAGGTCGAGCGCGAACGCTTCCGCGCCCGGCGTGCTGCCATCGCCCACGCAACCGGCGAGAAAACGCGCAAGCCCACCGGCGCCCGCGGGCGCGACCGCGCGCCGCAGCATCACGTTGAGCGACGCAATCGCGCGGCTGCCGCGGCCGAGCAGCACGAACAGCGGCGTGTCGCCACGACGGTCGCGTGTGTACGGATCGGCGCCGTGGGCGAGCAGCCACTCGACTGGGGCCGGCGTCATCGCCAGCCCGTCGTCATGCAGCAGCGTGCCGAGCTCGTCCGCCGTCACCAGCGGCAGCAGGCTGGTATCCGGCCGGCCTTCGCGCAGCGTTTCGCGCAGCAGCGCGAACGGCGCGAGATTCGGCAGTGGCGCATCGGCCGCTTCCGCGCTGGCGACCGAGGTCGGCAATGCGTAGCCCGCATCGAGCATCGCCACCAGCGTCCAGCGCCCGGCCGCGGCGGCAACGTCGACGGCGCTGAGGCCTTCGGCGTCGCGCTGCTGCGGGTCGACGCCGAGCTCGAGCAGGCGCGCGATCAGTTCCGGCGGCGCCTGCTCGGCTGCGCACGCAAGTGCGAGGGCGTTGCGGCCGCGCGCATCGGTGGCGGCGGCTTCGGCCGCGATGCCGTGCGGCAGGTGCGCGATCAGAAGTTCGAGCAGCTCGAGATGGCCGCCGCGTGCGGCCTCGAGCAACGGCGTACGGCCTTCGGCATCGGCGACGGTCGCATCGGCGCCCGCGGTGAGCAGTGCATTCGCGATCTCGACATGGCCGGCCAGCGCCGCTTCATGAAGCGCGCTGCGCCCGCGGGTATCGCGCGCGCCGACACGGGCTTTGTAGCGAAGCAGCAGCTGCACGCCGGCCGGATCGTCATCCTCACCGCCCGCCGCAGCGAGCAGCGCCGGCTGCCCGTCTGCGGGTTCGGGCCTGGCGCCGCGTTCGAGCAGGAACTTTGCGAGCCTCCAGTTGCCGGCCGCGCAGGCCACCCCGAGCGGCGAAAGGCCCTCGTGGTTCAGCGATTCGAGCTCGGCCTGCGCGTCGCGCAGCAGCGCGGCCACACCCGGGTCCGAGCTGCGCGCGGCATGGTGCAGCGGCGTGTTGCCGTCGGCGTCGCGGGTGCGCGGGTCGGCCCCGTTCGCGAGCAGCGTCATCACCGCATCCGGCCGGCCATGCCAGCTGTCGCGCGTGGCCGCGATCAGCGGCGTCATGCCCGCGTGCGAGCGATTGAGATCGATGCCATGCGCGATCAGCGCGCGCAGCAGCCGCAGGTCCGGCAGCACGGCGGCGAGTACCGCGAGGCTGCGCTGGTCGCGTCCCGGCGGAGGCGGCGCACGCAGATCGGCGCCGGCTTCGACCAGCTCGAGCGCGCGCTCGACGCGGCCGGTACGTGCGGCCGAATACAGCGCCGTTGCCAGTTCGGCCGGGTCGGCCGGCGGTCGGGCTTCGACGGCAGGGGTTTCGGTAACCGCTGGCGTGTCATCAAGCGCCTGTGCGTCGGCTCGGGCATCGAAGTGTTCGGCGACCGGCTGCCACGGCTCCGCCGCAGCCGGCGGCGCGATGCGTTGCAGCAGCAGGTGCAGCGGCGCGGATACCAGCGCGAGCGACACGCCGATGATCCAGCGCGCGGTCCCGTCGAGAAGCCCGGGCCAGGCGAGCACGAGCACCGTGGCAAGCAGCGCTACCACGACCACCGCCGCGCCGAGCCCACGCCACGCGCCCACGTCTTCGCTCTGCAGCGCAGGCAGGTGCCGCGACAGCGCGCCGCCGTCGCGTTCAAGCCCGCGCCACAGCGGCCACAGCCGCCACAGCGCAAGCAACACCAGACCGGTGACCGCGCTCAGCGCGAATGCGGCCCCGAGCGTGCCGGTGCGCATCAGCTGCGAAAGCGGCAGCATTGCGGCGGCGGCGACCAGCGCGAACGCGAGCGCCCACAGCAGCAGCAACGCCAGGCCATCACGGCGATGTTCGCGTGCACTGTCCTTCGGTGCGACCGCCAACGCGAACAGCGGCTGTGCGCCGATACCGGCCAGCGCCGCCACCCAGCCGCCCAGACCCGTCAGTGCCGCCACGCCGGCACCGGCGATCAGCAACGCGACGCTGCGCTTGCTCGCCCGGGACTCAGGCATCCGTGCCCCAGTCGTCACTCATCGGATCGGCCGCCGGCAGCGGCGGCATCTGCAGGTGGAAGCCGTGGGCATCGATGTTCGCGCGGACCTCGTCGGCGCTTGCGCGCGCCAGGCGGCGGCCCGGCGTCAACGCGACATCGAGCACGAACTGCAGCGGCCCGAGCTGCGCGCGCACCGGTTCGGGCAGGCGCGCGAAATCGTCACGCTCGGGAAGGAACACGTAGGTGTCGTACTTGCGCAGACTCTTGTAGACGTAGGCTTGCATGGGCGCCGCGGCTCCGCAAAACGTGACTCGTAGCACAGCATACCGTCAGCTCCGCACCGCGGACGCCGGCGGTTGCGCAGGTTGATTCAGTGGTAACCGACGTCGGCCGCGATCTTGCCGGCGAACACGCGATACGCCCACCAGGTGTAGCCGAGGATCACCGGCAGCAGGATCACCATGCCGACACCGACGAAGATCTGCGACGACGGCGGCGACGACGCCTCCCAGATCGTCAGGTCCGGCGGCACGATGTTCGGCCAGATGCCGAGCACGAGGCCGGCGAAACCCAGTCCGAAAAACGTCAGCGTCAGCACGAACGGCGCCGCGTCGCGCCCTTCGCGCATCGCTGCACGCCACAGCAGCCACGCGTTCACGAGCGCGAGTACCGGCACCGGAAACAGCCACCAGAAATTCCCGCCTTCGAACCAGCGCGCCATGATCCGCGAGTCAAGGAATGGCAGCCAGGTACTGACCAGGCCCATGAACGCGACCACGACCAGCACCAGCGGCCGCGCCATATGGCGCGCAAGCTTCTGCAGTCGCCCCTCGGTCTTGAGGATCAGCCAGGTCGAGCCGAGCAGCGCATAGCCGAACACGAGCGCGACGCCGGTCAGCATCGAGAACGGGCTGAACCAGCCGAACACGCCTTCGATGTACTTGCCTTCCTGCACCGGCATGCCTTCGACGACGGCGCCAAGGATCACGCCCTGCGCGAATGCCGCGAACATCGAGCCCAGCGCGAACGCCCCGCCCCAGAAGCGCTTGCCGCGCACGGCCTTGAAGCGGAACTCGAACGCGACGCCGCGGAACACCAGCGCGAGCAGCATCAGCAGCACCGGCAGGTACAGCCCGGACATGATGATGCCGAACGCGGGCGGGAACGCCGCGAGCAATGCGTTGCCGCCGAGCACGAGCCAGGTCTCGTTACCATCCCAGATCGGCGCGGCGGTGTTCATCATGTGGTCGAGCTGGTGCTCGTCTTCGGCAAACGGCGCCAGCGCGCCGAGGCCGAGCACGAAGCCGTCGAGCAGCACATACATCAATGTGCTGAAACCGATCACGCCGAAAAACAGCACCGGCAATACGGTTTCCCAGTTCATGACCGTGCCTCCCGGATCTCATCGGGCTGTTCGTTGCCGACCGACAGCGGCCGCATCGGGCGCTTGTTGCCGCCTTCGCCGGTCGGTGCCGGCTCGTGCGGCTGCGGCCCTTTGCGGACGAGCTTGAAGATGTACCAGGTGCCGGCGCCGAACACGATCGCGTAGACCAGCATGTAGGCGATCAGCGACGACAGCACCGCTGCGGCGGTGATGTTCGGGCTCAGTGCATCGGATGTACGCAGCAGCCCGTAGATCACCCAGGGCTGCCGGCCGATCTCGGTCGTGTACCAGCCGGCGAGGATCGCGACGAAGCCGGCGAACGTCATCAGCCGCCAGCCTTTGAGGATCCAGCGCGATTCGAACAGGCGCTTGCGCTGCCAGGCCCACGCCGAGGCCGCGACCAGCGCGAGCATTGCAAAGCCGATGCCGACCATCACGCGGAACGCGTAGAACACCGGCGCAACCGGCGGCCGCAGCTCCGGTGGCACCGCGGTGAGTGGCAGGATCTCGCCGTCCCAGGAATGGGTGAGGATGATGCTGCCCAGGCGCGGGATCGCGATCTCGTAATCGTTGCGTTCCGCCGCTTCGTTCGGCACTGCGAACAGCACCAACGGCACGCCCTTGCCCTCGCCTTCGCTGCGCCAGTGCGCCTCCATCGCGGCAAGCTTGGTTGGCTGGTACTCGTGCACCTCAAGCCCGTGCAGGTCGCCGACGAGGATCTGCATCGGCACCGTGATTGCCGCGAACGCGACCGCGTAGCGCAGCATCCGCTTGGCCTGCTCGATGTGCTCGCCGCGCAGCAGGTAGCGCGCCGATACGCCGCCAACCACGAAGCAGGTCGTGATGAACGCGGCCAGCGCCATGTGCGTGAGCCGGTACGGGAATGACGGGTTGAAGACGATCTGCCACCAGTTCGCCGGCTCGAACACGCCGTTGACGATCTTGTAGCCGGCCGGCGTGTGCATCCAGCTGTTCGCCGAAAGGATCCAGAACATCGAGATCAAGGTGCCCAGCGCGACCATGCAGGTTGCGAAGAAATGCATGCGCTGCGAGACGCGCTTCCAGCCGAACAGCATCACGCCGAGGAACGAGGCTTCGAGGAAGAACGCCGTCAGCACCTCGTAGCTCATGATCGGGCCCATGATGTTGCCCGCGCGCTCGGTGAGCTGGGCCCAGTTCGTGCCGAACTGGAAGCTCATCACGATGCCCGACACCACGCCCATGCCGAACGAGATCGCGAAGATCTTCAGCCAGAAGAAGTAGAGGTCGCGCCACGTCGAATCGCCGGTGCGCAGCGCACGCCAGGCCACGAACGCGAGCCAGTTCGCGAGGCCGATCGTGAAGGCGGGGAACAGAATGTGGAACGAAATCACGAAGCCGAACTGGATCCGCGAGAGCAGCAGAGCATCCACGCATTGCGCCTCCGCGGCGCGCGGGGAAGCGCCGCGCGGGGATTGTGCACTGCGGCGCATGGCGGACTTCTTCACTCCATGCGCTGCCGGATGCAACGCGGCGATTGAACGCGCGATGACGCCGGGTTTTGCCGAAGCTGCCGGTGCGGAACTCGGCATGGCCGCGCCGGTCCCTACACGGTTGCGACTGCTAACCTCCCTGCGGTCCCGCTTGCTGGAAGTCCGTAATGCGCCTGTTGCCGCTTGCCCTGCTGTTGTCGTCCACCGCCGCGTTCGCGCAGGCGCCCGATGCCGCACCCACGCCGATCACCCTCGACCAGGCGATGGCCGATCCGGACTGGATCGGCGCTCCGGTCGAGATGGCATGGTGGTCATGGGATGGCCGCGATGCGTATTACACGCTCAAGCGCGAAGGCGCGACGATCCGCGACACCTACCGCCAGCCGATCACGGGCGGCGCCGCGCAGAAGCTCGACGGCGCGGTACGCGCCGAGGCCGACGCTTCGCAGCCGGTCTACGACCCGCGCGGCGCGCGCATGGCGTTCGTGCGCAACGGCGACGTGTTCGTGCGTGATCTGCGCAGCGGCGCACTCACCCAGGTCACCCGCACCGATGCGGCCGAAGCGCTGCCGCAGTGGAGTGAGTCGGGCGAGCTCGTGTTCCGCACCGGCAACGACTGGTACCGCTGGAAGGCCGGCGAAACCGTGCGCCAGGCTGCGCTGGTCAAGGCCGAGAAGGACCCGGCCGCGGCGCCGAAGCCCGACGACCTGCGCGACCGCCAGCTGCGCCTGATCGAAACACTCAAGAACGACCGCGACCGCCGCGACGCCGCACGCGTGCAGGACGAGCAGTGGCGGGCCGCCGATCCCACCCGCGCACCGGCAGCGGTCTACCTCGGCGATGACGTCGTGATCGTCGACAGCGCGCTGTCGCCTGACTCGCGCTGGATGCTCGTGGTCACCGAGCCCAAGGGCACCGACGCGGGCCAGCGCGGCAAGATGCCGAAGTACGTGACCGAGTCCGGTTACGAGGAGTTCGAGGAGGTCCGCACGCGCGTGGGCCGCAATGCCCCGCTCGCGCACCGGCTGTGGCTGGTCGACGTCGCGCAGGGCAAGGCGACCGAGCTGAAGTTCGACGCGCTGCCCGGCATCGATGTCGATCCGCTGGCGGCAATGCGCAAGGCCGCCAAGCAGGATCCGCTCAAGGGCAACCGCGCCGCGCGCATCGAGACCGATGGCGACGGCACCGGCCCCGCGATCCACTGGAGCGACGACGGCCGCCAGGCCGCGCTGCTGGTGCGCGCGGTCGACAACAAGGACCGCTGGCTGGCGACGGTCGATCTGGCCGGCCAGAAGCTCGAGCCCCGCCACCGCCTCACCGACGCGGCCTGGATCAACTGGGGTTTCAACGAATTCGGCTGGCTGCCGGGTGCGAACGGCGCGGACCGGCTGTGGTTCCTGTCCGAACACACCGGCTACTCGCACCTGTACCTCGCCGATGGTGCGAAGCCGCGCGCGCTTACCTCGGGCAAGTGGGAGGTCTCCTCGCCGCAGCTCTCGCGCGACGGGCGCACGTTCTACTTCACCTGTAACCGCGCCTGGCCCGGTGACTACGAAGTCTGCGCGGTCGATGCGGCCGGCGGCGCCGTGCGCGAGGTGACCTCGCTCGACGGCGTCGAGGACTTCACGCTTTCGCCGGATGGTTCGAAGCTGCTCGTGCGGCACTCGGACAGCTACCTGCCGCCGCAGCTCGCGGTGGTCGACGCTGCCGGCGGTGAAGCGCGCACGCTCACCGACACCCGCTCCGCCGAGTTCAAGGCGCGCACGTGGATCGAACCGGAGTACGTGCAGATCCCGTCCAGCGATGGCGCCGGCGCGATCTGGGGCAAGTACTACGGCCCGAAGACGCTCGAGCCGGGCAAGAAGTATCCGGTCGTGATGTTCGTGCACGGCGCCGGTTACCTGCAGAACGTGCACGACAAGTACCCGGTCTATTTCCGCGAACAGATGTTCCACAACCTGCTCGTGCAGGACGGCTACATCGTGCTCGACCTCGACTATCGCGCGTCGGAAGGCTACGGCCGCGACTGGCGCACGGCGATCTACCAGCAGATGGGCACGCCCGAGCTGCGCGATTACCTCGATGGCCTCGACTGGATCGTCAAGAACAAGCAGGGCGACCGCGACCGTGCCGGCATCTACGGCGGCAGCTACGGCGGCTTCATGACGTTCATGGCGCTGTTCAAAAAGCCGGGCACGTTCAAGGCCGGTGCCGCGCTGCGCCCGGTCACCGACTGGTCGCAGTACAACCACGAGTACACGAGCAACATCCTCAATACGCCCGTGCTCGACCCGGAAGCCTACAAGCGCAGCTCGCCGCTTGAACTCGCCCACAACCTGCAGGACCACCTGCTGATCGCGCACGGCATGATCGACGACAACGTGTTCTACAAGGATTCGGTGATGCTCGCGCAGCGGCTGATCGAGCTGAAGAAGGACAAGTGGGAGCTCGCGAGCTATCCGCTCGAACGCCATGCCTATGCGCATCCGGAAGCCTGGTACGACCAGTACCGTCGCATCTATGAGCTGTTCGACGAGGCGGTGAAGAAGTAACCCCGGCCGCTTCGACGGCGCGACGCAAACGGGCGGCCCAGGTCGCCCGAATGCGTTTCAGGGCGCCGCAATGGCGCCGGTAGAATGCGCCTCATGATCGAACATGCGACCGCGCCCGGACCGGAATTCGACCGCGTCCGCGACTACCTCACCGGCCTGCAGGACCGGCTTTGCGCTGCGGTCGAAGCCGCGGACGGCCGCGCGCGCTTCGTCGAGGACGCCTGGACGCGCGCCGAAGGCGGCGGCGGGCGCACGCGCATCCTGCGCGATGGTGCGGTGTTCGAGCAGGCGGGCATCGGCTTTTCCGACGTATCGGGCACGAAGCTGCCGCCCTCGGCGAGCGCCGCTCGGCCGGAGCTGGCCGGCGCCTCATGGCGTGCGGTCGGCGTGTCGCTCGTGTTCCACCCGCTCAATCCCTACCTGCCGACCACGCACGCGAACGTGCGGCATTTCCGTGCAATGCGCGACGGCGAAACGGTGGCGTGGTGGTTCGGCGGCGGGTTCGATCTGACGCCGTTCTATCCGTTCGATGAGGACGTGCTGCACTGGCACCGCACCGCGCGCGAGCTGTGCGAGCCGTTCGGCGGCGCGGCGCGCTACGAGGCGCACAAGCGCTGGTGCGACGAGTATTTCTTCCTCAAGCACCGCAACGAGACGCGCGGCGTCGGCGGATTGTTCTTCGACGATCTGCATGAGGATTTCGAGCGCGATTTCGGCTACCTGCGCGCGGTCGGCGACGGCTTCCTCGATGCCTACCTGCCGATCGTGCAGCGCCGCGCCGCCATGCCGTTCGGCGAACGCGAGCGCGAGTTCCAGCTCTACCGTCGCGGCCGCTATGTCGAATTCAACCTCGTGTTCGACCGCGGCACGCTGTTCGGCCTGCAATCGGGCGGGCGCACCGAATCGATCCTGATGAGCCTGCCGCCGCGCGTGCGCTGGGAGTACGGCTATACGCCGGGGCCGGACAGTGACGAGGCGCGCTTGGCCGCGTACCTGAGCCCGCGCGACTGGCTCGCCGATCCCGCGGGACCCGGCTGACCGGAGCGGCGCGTTCGCGGGACGCTCGCGCCTGGATGCGCGCAGTGAAGGTCGATCTCCAGCGCTCCGGGGCTCTCAGCGCTACAGACCGGCATCTGGCACCGCAGAGTCGGTTGGCGCACGCCGGTCGCGGCTCATCACCGGACTTTCATGTTGCGGCGCACTATGAACGTCGCATTCATCTTTGTGGCGTGGTCGCCGGGCTGACAGCGCCCCGCGCGCTTTAAGACTTGCTGCATCAAGGCTTTTTCGAATTGCAGAACCTGCGGGCGGCGGTTTGAAAGCCGGCCTCGCAACCCTGCTTCGTGCATGCGTGCGCAATCGGTGCCTAGTGTTGCGCCTGTTGGCACCGGGGGGAGCCGACAGGATCCCCTCGACGGTCGCCAGCGACCTGCGGGTGGCCGCCTGAAGTTCCGGGTGGGCACTGAACGCACGGGCACGGCCCGGCTGATCGAGTGGATGGCAGGACCGGCGCGGACCGCCGGACGTTCGCACCGCGCCGCGGTGCGTCCCACCATCGATCAAGGAGTCGCTCGTGATGTCAGCTCATCCCCGCACCACCGCAGTCTCGATGCTCGCCGTCGCAATCGGCTTGGTTGTTTCCCTTCAGGCGGGCGCTGCGGAGCGCGTTGCACTGCGTTCGCAGCCGCTCAACGCCGTCCCGCAGAACCTGCTCGCCGAACGCTTGGGCCTGGGCCCGCAGGCCAGCCTGCAGGCGCGCAAGTCGGCGCCGACCGTGAAGGGCACGCGCACCGTCCGCATGCAGCAGATGTACCGCGGCGTGCCGGTGTATGGCCATGTGGTGACCGTCGAACAGGACGCCAGCGGCAATGCGCTGAGCGCACACGGCGAAATCGCACGCGATCTCGCGTTCGACCTCGCATCGGTGGCACCGAAGCTGCGCGGCGCGCAGGCGATCGGGCGTCTGATGCAGGCACACGGCGTCCCGCCGGGGCAGATGCAGGCCGCGATCAACCAGCGCGCTGAACTGTTTGTGGTGCCGCGCGGCAACGGTGCAAGGCTCGCGTACCTGACCTCGTACTTCCTTGACAATGACGGCCACCCGACGCGCCCGCATGCGCTGATCGATGCGAACACCGGCGAAATCATCGAGCGCTGGGAAGGCCTGACGCATGCGAGCGCCGGCGGCCCCGGCGGCAACCAGAAGGTTGGCCAGTACACCTACGGCAGCGGGCTGCCCTATCTCAACGTCGCGCAGTCCGGCAGCACCTGCACGATGAACAACACGAACGTGAAAACCGTGAACCTCAATCACGGCACCAGCGGCAGCACCGCGTTCTCGTTCGGTTGCCCGACCAACACGGTCAAGGCGATCAACGGCGCATATTCGCCGCTCAACGATGCCCACCACTTCGGCGCGGTCGTGTTCAACATGTACCGCGCGTACATGAACCAGGCGCCGCTGACGTTCCAGCTGACGATGCGCGTGCATTACAGCAACAACTACGAGAACGCGTTCTGGAACGGCTCGTCGATGACGTTCGGCGATGGCGCGACGAAGTTCTACCCGCTGGTCTCACTCGACGTCGCCGCACATGAAGTCAGCCATGGCTACACCGAGCAGAACTCGGGACTGCAGTACTCCAACCAGTCCGGTGGCATCAACGAAGCGTTCTCGGATATTTCGGGCGAGGCCGCCGAGTTCTATGACCGCGGCGCGAACGACTACCTGATCGGCTACGACATCGTGAAGGGCAGCGGCTCGCTGCGCTACATGTGCAACCCGCCGCAGGATGGCAGGTCGATCGACAACGCCGCGAACTACACGACCGGCATGAACGTGCACTACTCCAGCGGCGTGTACAACAAGGCGTTCTGTCTGCTGTCGAAGAAGACCGGCTGGGATGTGCCCAGGGGCTTCAAGGCATTCGCGCGGGCGAACGACCTGTACTGGAGCTCGACCGAAAACTTCAACAGCGGCGCCGCCGATGTCGTGCGCGCGGCCTGCGACCTGGGCTACAACGGCTCGGACGTGGTCTCCGCGTTCAGCGCGGTCGGCGTCAACGCCGGCACCGTGCCGTCCGGCTGCGGCGGCAGCGGAGGCGGCGGCCAGACGTACACGAACAGCGCGGACTATGCGATCCGCGACAACAGCACGGTCGAAAGCCCGATCAGCATCTCCGGCCGCAGCGGATACGGCTCGAGCTCGACGCCGGTCGCAGTCAACATCGTGCACACCTACATCGGCGACCTCAAAGTCGACCTGGTCGCGCCGGACGGCAGTGTCTATGTGCTGCACAACCGCTCGGGCGGCAGTGCCGACAACATCAACACGACCTACACCGTGAACCTGTCGACCGAGCTGCTCAACGGCACCTGGAAGCTGCGGGTGAACGACAACTACTCGGCCGACACCGGCTACATCAACAGCTGGAGCGTCACGTTCTGATGCGTAAGCGGACCGCCGCGGCCCAGGCCGTGGCGGTCCTTATCCGAGTCACCGCATTGCGCGGGCGATCCGCGCGATGCATCCGGTACGCGGCGACCCGCCGCGTCACCACGCCGACCAAAGCTGGTGCGACAAGGGGGCGCCCTGCCTGCAGGGCGCAGGCATCAGCGCTTCATCCAGCCGGACGCGTGCCCGCGTGGCTGTGCGTCCATCCCAAAGGACCGTCCCATCGGACGGATGCGAAGGAGTCGACCCGATGAAACTGCCGCGCCCCGCCGTGCTCATGGCCGTGCTCGCGATGCTCGTCAGCGCCCCCGTGGCAGCGCAGACGCATGCGCCCTACAACGACCATGTCCACACGACCGCCGCGCCCGGTCGCAGCCCCGACCCGTTCGCGCAGGTCTACATCGTGACCTCACGCGAGCTCTACCGCCGCGGCATCCAGTCCATCACCGGCAACGGCGCCGCGATCGGCCGTCGCGACAGCCTGGGCCAGGACTTGGTGATGTTGCCGGTCCGCGCGCACCAGCTCGACGACATCACCCGCTTCGTGCACGAAAATGAAAAGCGCTGCGGCGGCTATTTCGCATTCAACAGCCAGGCCGAGGCCGATGCGTTCATCCGCTCCGACGCCGCCGCGCAGTCGGTCAACGGCACCTTCCTCGCAAGCTATCCGATCGACAACCGCGCCACCGTCGATCCATGGCTGTCGCAGGTCGTCGAACGCAACATCTACGACACGATCAACCACCTGTCCGGTTACCAGAACCGCTACTACACCAGCAGCACCGGCAAGTCCTCGGCCGAGTGGATCCGCAACGCCTGGCAGGGTCTATCCGCCGGGCGCAGCGACGTGACGACCGAGCTGTTCACCGCGTGCGGCGACTGCTCCACCCAGCCGTCGGTCATCCTGACCGTGCAGGGCAGCGAGCTGCCGAACGAAATCGTGGTGATCGGTGGGCATCTGGATTCGATCAACTCCAGCGCCGGCGGCAGCACGAGCCAGCGCGCGCCCGGCGCGGACGACGATGCCTCCGGCATCGCAACGCTGACCGAGATCATCCGCGTCTCGCTCGCCAGCGGCTGGAAGCCCAAACGCACCGTCAAGTTCATGGGCTACGCCGCCGAGGAAGTGGGCCTGCGTGGCTCGAAAGCGATCGCGCAGTCGTTCAAGACCCAGGGCCGCAACGTCGTCGGCGTGCTGCAGCTGGACATGACGAACTACAACGCCGGCGCGCCCAAGGAGATGCAGCTCGTTACCGATTACTCGAACGCCGACCTCAAGACCTTCGTCGTCAACCTGTTCGACACCTACCTCGCCCCGATGGGCCACACCCGCGGCACTTACACCTGCGGCTACGGCTGCTCCGACCACGCCTCGTGGACGAACGCCGGTTACCCCGCGGCGATGATGTTCGAAGGCGGCGACAGCAGTGGGCGGCCGTTCTCGCAAATCCACACCGCGAACGACACGCTCTCGAACATGGGCGACAGCGCGCGCCACAGCGTCAAATTCGCCAGGCTCGGGCTCGCGTTTCTCGGCGAGCTCGGCAAGACCGGCGGCAGCGGCGGTGGCGGCAATACACTTGAAAACGGTGTCGCCGTGACCGGTCTGTCCGGCGCGCGTGGTGCAATGCTGCGCTACACGATGCAGGTCCCGGCCGGCGCATCCGGCCTGAAGTTCGTCACTGGCGGCGGCTCGGGCGATGCGGACCTGTACGTGAAGTTCGGCAGCCAGGCGAGCACGACGAGCTACGACTGCCGCTCTCAGGGCAGCACGAATGCCGAGTCGTGTTCGATCACCACTGCCCAGGCCGGCACTTACCACGTGCTCGTCTACGGCTACAGCGCGTTCTCCGGCCTCAGCCTCAGCGGCAGCTACGGCAGCGGCGGCGCGACGCAGACCTACAGCAACGGCGCCGACTACGCGATCCGCGACAACGCCACGGTCGAAAGCCCGGTGTCGGTCTCCGGTCGCAGCGGCAACGCGCCGTCCGACGCGAAGGTCGCGGTCAACATCGTCCATACGTATATCGGCGACCTGAAAGTCGACCTGATTGCCCCGGACGGCTCGGTCTACATCCTGCACAACCGCTCCGGCGGCAGCGCCGACAACATCGCGACGACCTACACGGTCAACCTCTCCAGCGAACCGCTCAACGGCACCTGGAAGCTGCGTGTGAACGACAACTACGCGGGTGACACCGGGCGGATTGATAGCTGGGGTGTGACGTTCTGACGTGTGTGCGACGTCGGCACTGTCCGGCCGTTAGTGCGGCCGGGCAGTGCCATCTCATGGGGCGATGCATCGCGGGCCGAACACGGCTGCGTGCTGTCCAACGAAAGCGGCATGAGTGCCTGCCGCTCCGTGATCGGCAGCCTTCACGGTTGCCGCGGTCTGGGCGTACGCTTTACCTGCGTTATGAGCGACGGCAGCTCGTGCTACCGCTCACGTCCGTCCCGCCGCCTACTGCGGAGGCTGGGCCTGCGCCACATCCGCACACGGGCCTACACCCCGCGCGCACGAACGGAAAGACCGAGCGCTTCATCGAGACCGCATTGCGGGAGTGCGCCTATGGACGACGTTATGAGCACAGCGACCAGCGAACCGCTTGCCTACCGCACCGGCTCCACCACCACCACCGGCCCCCGCGCCAGCTTGACTGATCAGCAGCCCATGTTTCGCACCGCCGACATGAACAACGTATTGGGTTTACACAGCGAGTCGTGTCGGCGCCCTTCGGCGGTTGCGCAGCAGCAAACGGCGCCATGCATCTAAGACGCCGAGCAGGGGCTCACGTGACGCAGACGGTTTGGCCGATCTACCGTGTGCCGCCCAAGAACTCGCAGCGCTGTGTCGCAGCTACGATGGACGGGGCTCAGATGCGTTACCCGCGGCGTGGTCTTGGCTCGGCGGGCCCCGGTGCAAACACGGCGTCGGGCTGCGCCTTATATTGGACCTTGAGAACATCCCAGCTAGGCCGGTTTCGCCCGGTTCCTTCGGCGTCGTAAGCGAGGACCAGACCGGTCTGAGCGTCCAGCCACATGCTTCCGGCGTCACTGCCGCCCGGCCCGCGGCGGCGAGCGCCCCGGTATCGCCACTGCACCGCGTTGCGGCCGGCGTATATGCCTTCCCGCAGCTTGCGGCAGTCGCTCATCAGGCCCATACCCGAACTGGGGCGGACTGGATCGAACACAAGCGGGAAGTCGTGTCCTGGCAGCGGAATTGCACCGCCTCGTGTGTCCAATAGGAGGAATGGGCCGCCGACAGTCGGGCGAACCAGACTGTATGTCCCACCACGCGCGCCGACGAAGTCGATGCGGAGTTGGGCGTCGCGGAAATACACATTGACCGTCTGCAATTCCCCCCTGGCGCGCCCGGAGAGCACGCTTAGCGCGTTGGTGACGACCTCCGCGCTTCCCTCCACAGGCGTGGCGGCACGCAGGTCCATGGCGACGGCGAAAAGCAACGCCATCGCTGCAGCGCGCGCCCGGCTCACGGTAGTCTCTGCGCCGCGCGCTCGCCGATCGGCGACTGCATACGCACAATCGCATAGGACTCGATCGGAAGGCGGTCGTCGTACATAAGCGCTTGCATCCGAGCACGCTCGACAGGGCTGTCAACCTTGATCCGTTCAGACTTACCCTTAAGCACCCACCCGACGAATGGAACGACTAGCGGATAGCGGTATGTCACCTTGATCTTCAGCACGTTCGCATCCTGCACGTTTACGCCGCTGCGGCCCACTCTATTGCTGCGGAACGCGAGGCTGTCGTTCGGCAACGCGTACCGCCCGTCATGCTGGAGCTCTCGAAACTCGTTCCATGCCGCGCGGCTCGGGCTGATGATCTCGATGTCCGCATACCGCCAAGTTTCGCCCTTTGCCCTCCCCCAAGCTGCCATGGCGCCCCCGACGCTGGAATCGGTGGCGAACAGCGGCGTAATGCCGCGGGCGAAACCGGCCTCGATTTTGTCCTTGGACGCACCGTGCACTGCGCCCGCGCGCGCGGCTTCGAGCGCGGCGTAATCCACCGTCGCCTTGGCGCGGTACAGCAACACCAGTTGCACGACCGACAGAATCAGAAACATCAGTACCGGCACGACAATGGCGAATTCGACCATGCCCTGGCCGGTCGCCAAACGACGTGCGGGACCGCGGAGACGGCGCGTCATGCAATACCTCCTTCGGTGGTTACGACATCGGGCTGCCAGACCCAGCGCTCGTGCAGTTCGGGTGCGAGGTCCCGCAGCGCACCGCCATGTAATTCGATAGTCGCTACTGCGCCTTTGCACGCGCGCGCGCGCCACGGTGTTACATATTCGCGCCAAGCGAGTACGCACTGATGCCGGTCAAGGAAAACGAGGTCGAGCGGATAGCGCATTCCGACGGTGTGGACGCTCGCGCAAGGTGTGAGCACGAGGGCCTGCGAGCCGTCCCGGGCTAGTGGCGGGCGCCCGAGCAGGCCCCGGAATCGGGGCCACCAGCGGTCGGCGAGCCAGGCTCGGGGGATGTCCGTGCCCTGTTCCCGCACGAGGCGGCCCGAGCGGGCACTCAGGAATTTCACAGCAATCCCTCCTCGAGCATCTTCAAATAGATGAAGTACCCGATGAACAGGAAGATCAGCGGAAAAAAGAACATCACAAGCGGCAGCATCATTTTGACCGGTGCCTCCAGCGCGAGCTTTTCCGCGCGCAGAAAGCGCTCCTCACGACGCTGGCTGGCTTGGGCGCGCAGGGTCTCGCTTAGGTTCGCCCCCACCTTGTCCGCCTGGATCAACGCGCTTGTGAAGTTGCTGATCTGCGGAATGTCCATGCGGTCCGCCATGCGTCTGAGCGCGTCGGCCCGCGACAGTCCGGCGCGCAGATCGCGCAGCATCCGCGAAAACTCCTGAGAGAGCGGGCCGCGCGGACCTTTCGACACCGACTGCTCGATCGCGCCGGTAATGTTCAGGCCCGCCTCGACCGCCATCGTGATGAAGTCCAGAAACACCGGCAGGTCGCGCACCACGCTGCGTTGTCGCAGCTTGCGTTGATCAGCCAACCAGATCTGCGGATAGACCCAGCCGAGCATGCCGCCGAGAACGAGCGACAGGAAGACGCTGCGCGGACCCAGCGCGTCGAGCATCACCACGCACGCGAGGAAGAACAAAATCGCGATGACCAGGCTGACGATACGTAAACCGTAGAACTCTTCGGGTGTAAGCAGGTAGTCCTGGCCCGCAGCCTGCAACTGGCGATGGGTACGCTCGAAATGCACCGTCTTCAGCCGGGGCGCGATGAAACGTGTTGCGATAGTGACGAGCGGCCATAACAGCTGTAGCGCTCGGGGAAGCGGATCCTGGTAACTGCGGTCGCTGGTCTCGACCTCGCGCAACATGCCGCGCGAACCCACGAGCACCAGTAGCACAGCAGCGGCAGCGGTAACCGCAACGAGGGCGAGCATCCAGTTCATACGTCGATCGTCATGATCTTGCGGCACATGCGATAGCCGAGGTACTCCATCACGACACCAATGCTGAGGATGGCCCAGCCATGCCAGGCGCTGAACATTGGCCGCATTGTCTCGGAGTACGCCAGGCTGAGATATCCGATCAGGAACACCGGCAGCATCGCCATTACGATGCCCTGCAGGCGGCCTTGGGCGGTCAGTGACTTGACCTTGTTTTCCATGATGAGTCGTCGGCGCAGCGTCTCGGCAAGCGTCGACAGCGTATCGGCCAGGTTGCCGCCGACCTCGCGCGAAACGTTCACTGCCGCGACGAACAGAGCGGCGTCCATGATCGGCACGCGCTGGCTGAAGTGCTCGAGCGCCTCTTCGGTGCGAACGCCGAGATGCTGCTCACGAAGCACCAGCGCGAGCTCCTGCGCCAGCGGCGGCTGGCCGTCATGCACCATCACTTCCAGCGCAGGGTTGAATCCGACGCCCGCGCGCAGGCTGCCCGCGATCATCTGCAAAGCATCAGGGAGCTGTTCCTGGATGCGGTCGAGCCGGCGTTGCTTCATCCACGCGTAGACCCGGCGGGGCAGCACGGCGAGCAACACCGAAATCACGATCGCAACGAACAGGTTGCCGGTAATGAGCCACAGCAGGCCCGGGACGGCCACGAGCAGCACGATGTTGAAGATGAACAGTTGCGTCGGATCCATGAACAGGAACATGTCCGCAAGGTTCAGACGTGCCTGGTCGAGGAAGTTCTCGCGGTAACGCTTCATGAAGCGATCCGCGGCCTGCACGACGAGAAAGCCGCCGACCGCGAAGCAGGCGAAGATCAGTGCAACCACCAGCCAAAGACTCATGCAGGCGCACCCCGTCCGTTCCTGAAGATTCCGAGATCCACCGATACGCCGCGCTGCGCAAGCTCCTCGTAGAACTCCGGCACGGCGCCGGTCGCGACGAAATTACCGACGACCTTGCCGTCGCCGCCGCTGTAGGTCGTCGGCTTGAAGAGGAACACGTCCTGCAGCTGGATCGTGCCGCTCTCGACGCCGGTTACCTCGGTGATGTGGCTCACCTTGCGGGTGCCGCACGGATAGCGCCTCTGATGCACGATCAGGTCAACGGCCGACGCGATCTGCTCGCGCACGACGGTCATCGGCAGGTCCATGCCCGCCATCATCACCATCACTTCAAGTCGCGAGAGCGTTTCGCGGGGGTTGTTCGCATGCGCGGTCGTCAACGAGCCCTCGTGGCCCGTGTTCATCGCCTGAAGCATGTCCAGCGACTCGCCACCGCGGCACTCGCCTACGACGATGCGGTCGGGTCGCATGCGCAGCGCATTCTTCACCAGGTCTCGGATCGTGATCTGCCCCTTGCCCTCCATGTTCGCGGGGCGCGCCTCGAGCGCGACGAGGTTTGGCTGCACGAGCTTGAGCTCGGCGGCGTCCTCGATCGTGACGATTCGCTCGTGGTCGGGGATGAAGTTCGACAGGATATTGAGCAGGGTGGTCTTGCCGGACCCGGTGCCGCCGGAGACCACGATGTTGCGTCGTTCACGCACCGCGATTTCGAGGAACTCTAGCATCGCCGGGTCGAGCGAGCCGAAGCTGAGCAGGTCCTGGCCGACCAGCGCACGCTTCGCGAATTTGCGGATGCTGATGCTCGGTCCTCGCAGCGCCACCGGCGGAATCACCGCATTCACGCGCGAGCCGTCCTTCAGCCGGGCGTCCACAAGCGGCGAGCTTTCGTCGATCCGCCGTCCAAGCGGGGTCACGATGCGCTCGATTGCCGCGAGTGCCGCGCGTTCGCTGGTGAACGTGACGTCCGAGCGCACGATGCGGCCGCCGCGCTCGACGAAGATCTCGTCATGCGCGTTGACCATGATCTCGGTGACCGTCGGGTCCTCGATGAGGTCCTCCAGCGGCCCCAGGCCGATCGCCTCGTCGAGCACTTCTTTCGCGAGGCGACGCGGATTGATGTGCTTGGGCAGGTCGCTGAAATCACGCTGCAGGATTTCGTCGACCATGTTGACGGTGCTGTCGCGCAGCGCCTCGTCGCTCATGCTGCGCACGTCGACCCGGCGCAGGTCCATCTGGCGCACGAGCGCGGCATGCACCTTCGCGCGCCACGCGTTCAGATCCGGCGGCGGCTGCACGGGCACCGCGAGCGCGGTGGAGAGACTGGGCGCGCCGACGGCCAGCGGCTCCGATGCGGGGGCCGCAGCCGACAGCCCGACATTGAAATCACGGGCGAGTGGCGGCGTCTGAACCACGCGCGATGCTTCGTCGCCGGAGATCCGCAGCAGATAGTCGCCGATCCGGATCTCGTCGCGGCTGTGCAGGGGCCCGTGGCGTGCGGTCACGCGCGTGTCGTTGACCATGATCGGCGCCTGGCCGCCGAGCGAGAGGATGTAAACACCGTCGTCCTCGCGGCTGAGCGATGCGTGCCGACTCGCGATCGTCCACCCCTGCAGCATCACCAGGTTCGCGTCGTCGCGACCGATGCCGCACTCACGATGCATGCACTGTACGCGGCGCGGCTCACGGCCCGGTGCGTGGATGAGGACGTCGAACATGTTCAGCCGCCCGTTCCGATCATCTTCTTCTGGCGACGGCTGATCTCGTCGTCGACCGAATCACGTATGCGCTGACCGTGCCTCAGGCTTTCCTGGTTCTCCGGCGACGCGGGAGACACGACGCGTGGCGTGACGAACACGACCAGTTCGGTTCGCTGGCCCCGGAAACCGTCGGAGCGGAACAGGCGGCCGAGCACCGGGATATCGCCGAGCAGCGGGAACTTGTCGGCCGAGGTCGCTGCGGAGGTGTCGATCAGCCCCGAGATCACGATGGTCTCGCCGGTGTGGACATTGATCTCCGACTGCGTGCGCCGGGTAAGGAAGCCCGGAACGCCCTGGACGGAAACCGACGGGTCGATGCGGCTGACCTCGGCCATGACGCTCGTGAAGACCTGCCCCTGGTCGTTCACCGACGGCTGGATGTTGAGTCGCACGCCGTACTCTTTGTATTCGATCTGCGTGGTACCGAGCAGGCTGGGCACCACGATCGGCACTTCGCCACCCGCGAGGAATGTCGCCTCGCTGCCACTACGCACGCTGAGCTGCGGTGACGCGAGCACCCAGGCCTTGCCCTGGCTCATGAGCAGGTTGATCGACGAGGCGATGGTCGATGCGATGCCGAAGTACGCCTGCGTGCCGGGCAGCCGGGGCGGGAGGGTGTCGCGCAGGTCGTCGAACGTCCGGTTGCTCCCGGGCAGCACGCGGAAGAACGGGTTGGTGGTCACGTCCTTGATCACGCCACCCAGCGGCCCGGCGATCGCGGTGTCCCAGCGAATCCCGAGCTCTTCGAGTGCGTTGCGGTTGAACTCCATGATCTGGACGTCCATCTTCACCATGGGACGCATGCCCACAGGGTCCACGCTCGCGAAATTGAGCACCTGCGGATACAGTTTCTGGATTGCAGCGAGCCGCTGGCCGGTCCCCTCGTCAAGCTCGTTTCCGGACACCACGACGTTCGCACCGACCGGCATGACGGTCAGCCCAGGGACGTTCCCGAGCAATGTCCGGACAGTCGCCGCTACCGCGTCGCTGCTGTCGGCGGACACACTGACCGGAATGCTGCGCTGGGTGCCGTCGCTCAACCACAGATGAAGTGTGGTCTCGCCGCCACGCGTGCCGATGAGCACCACCTCGTTGCGGCCCACGGTGTGGACGCTCAGTACCTCGCCATTGCCGACGGCGACCCTTCGCAGGGCGCCGGGCACGCGGTGCACCGCCGCCTGTCCGGCGAACAGGCGTAGGACGTCCGGCAGCGGCGTGGCGGACGACGCGCGCCCGTCCCCATGCAACGCGGATGCAGCGGGCTGCTGCAGGAGGACTTCGTCGAACCGGGCCTGTGTCGGATCAAGGGTGGCGTTGCTTCCTTCTTCAGGTGTCGCGACCGGCGCCTGGACTGGCGTCGCCTGTATGACGGGCACCTGCACATCGGCTGGCTGCTGCGCGGCCGCGGTCGCGAGCGCGAGCTGCGCCGCGCAAATAATGGACAACGCGACCCCGTGGCGGCGCGCGTTGGCGCCACCTGTTGCTATGTATTGCATGTCAGCCCCGACCGCCGATGATGAATTCGATACCGCTCGCCTGCGCCGCCCGTGCACGGGCCGGCGCTGATCCTTCCCCCCCGAGCGAGCGCAACAGATCACGCTCGCTCAGGCCATTTGCCATGCCCGGCGAGTTGTCCGTGATCTCGCGCAGCAGCACGCGCAGGTTCCCCGCCTTGGATGCAACCGCAAGCTGCTTGGCCTGGTAGTGGTCGAGTTCCAACGTGACACTGGAGTAGCCTTCCACGTCCGGCGCGCCTTCGACTTCGGGCGTGACCTTCTCGCCAACCCGCGTGCCGGTTGCGAGCACCTTGATCTGCTGCAACAGCGGAAACAAACGCGCACCCTCGCGACCGGATTCGCCATCCTTCAGGAAGAGGATGTCGATCATGTCGCCGGGCGCGATCATTCCGGAGATGGAGTTGTTCTCGTCCACGCTGAGCGTATAGGCGACCTTTCCTTTCGGAATGACACGCGAAAACTGGTCGTACAGCGGTGACAGCGCGCCCGCGCTCAACGGTGCGCCGGCACGGACCGCGTTGCGCAGCACGCGGCCTGCATACATCTCATAGTTTTCTGGCGTAAGCGCATCGGCTGGCACGAAGTCGGCTGGCACGGCGCGCAGGGAAAGCTGGTCCTCTCGAAGGATCGTGCCCTGGGGCAGGTCTTCGTTCGGAACCGTCACCTCCATCAGCACCTGGTCGTCGCGTGTCTTTTCGGCGACGACGGTCTGGACATAGCGAACCGCGACCAGCGATGCGATGGCCGCGAGCACGAGCGCGACGATCATGTAGATCAGGTTGCGGTTGATGTTGGGTCTGATGGGCTTCACGACGGCTCGATTCAAATTGGCAATGACGAGAGGGAGATCGCGTAGACAAACGCGAGGTAGATATCACGCAGTACGCGGACGAGCTCCACGATCACGTCCGGACGCGCGACCAGCACCGTGACCGACAGCAGGACCACGATGGTGTATTCGACGGTCGCTTGACCCTGCTCGGCGCATCGCGGCGGGGGAACGTTGCAAGACTTCATCGGCTCTGCACCGCGACCAGGTTGCTGCCGCTGGCGACGCGCTTGAATGAGAGCATCAGCTTCGCGTCATGGCGGCTGTAGAACGAGATGCATTGATCGCTGGCAGCCGTGCAGGGCGTAGAGCCACGCTCGGGCACGTAGCCGCGGGCCTTCATCGTCCGCGAGTAAAACTGCGCATTCTGGAGTGGCGAAAACGCATTCTCCATGTTGAGCGTTCTCGTGCGTTGCGGCGTGTCGAGGTAGACGATGTCTTCGGATACCTTCGTCTGCGAAGGCATTGGAAATCCGCTGCCGGGCGGAGTGCGGGGCGCCTCGCGCGGTATCTCCATCACGCCGATCTGCCCGCGCGTCGCATTGCCCGCAGGCGTCAACTCGACAGTGATGTAGTGCCGTCCCTCGGCGCGGCCGAGAATCGTCTTGTTGCGCCATGGGGTGCGCGCCATACGGGCGCCCCATGCGTCGCGATAAAACGCTTCGACCTTGGCGAGCGGCTGCGCGATCTCGAAGCGGCTCGCGCGCATGTTCAGCCCGTTGTAGAGCATGTGCTCGGTCACCCAGTAACCCGCGGCGTCGGCGGGTACCGGCACGGATGGCCAGTCTTGGGCGGCGGCGGGCAATCCCCCACAGAGCAGGACGATCGCCGCCGCCAGTCGGATCAGCAATTTCATGTCAGCGTGCACGCACGGGGTAGCGCCTGAGGCGGTCGTGCGGAACGATGTCGGGCTCGACAGTGCCGATGTCCAGATCATCGAGCTTGCCGATGATCGGCAGCGGCAGGCTGCCGACCGTGTCGAAGACGCGGCTGAGCGGCGCCAGCAACGTGGTCGGCGCGAGGGTTCTGACCTGCGACGTCACGCTGCGGCGTCCGGAGCGTGGGCCTGACGCGTTCCATGCGTCGGCTACAAGCGACTGCCGGCTTCGCAGCACCAGGTTGAGCTGATCCATGGGCGCGAGGTACCGGGCGCGTCCGCCATCGCTGGTCTGAAGCTCGCGGATACGCAGCTCGACCTCTGCGGTCACGTAGCCGTTCCGATTCGGGGGGAACGCGCCGGGCACGAGCCCGGGAATGCGGCTCACGGCGCGGCTCGCCGCGCCGGGCGCGGTGCGTTCGCGCCACCGGGTTACGCGTGCGTTATCGCGCTCGAGCAGGGCGCGGCCCGAGAAGGTATCGAGCATCGGGTCGTCGAAGCGGCCCTGCCGCCTGCCGGACGTCGTGCTGACGATCGCCGCGTCGGCGCGGGCGAAGCTGCGATCGAGCATCTTCGCCTGGATCGCGGCGGCCGACGCCATCCGGTAGTTGCGCGAGACCGTGGCCTCCCAAGCTGCATTTCGCGCGGACTGCTGTGCCATCTGCTTGATATGGCCGTACTTCGCCACGATGGGCACCAGCAGGAACAGCGGCACGAGCACCGCGGCGGCAACCGCCAGTTCCGTCAGTGCCTGGCCTCGCTGGCGCCTCGGATGGCATGGGGCATATCGGGTCATTGTCCACCTCGGCTGCGGGTGACCGGAACGAATGCACTCGGGGGCAACGACTCGCCCGCGGTGAAGCGGCGTGTCGTGACGCGGGTGCCATTGCCGTTTGCCGGCTCCTGCGCGAGCACGATTCCGCTTGGTGAGTTGTCGGGCATCGTCGAAGCGGAGTGCACGACGGGATCGGTTGAGAGGCCCATGCGCGCACCCTCGGCCCACATGCAGACGCTGACGCCGTCCTTGCTCCAGCGATTGCATGGTTGGCCGGCGACCGACATCGCGCCCTGATCCTGCCAGCCGGCCTGGGCCGCGATCGCGTGGCCCTCGGCGGCCTGTGCCGCATCGATTGGTAGAAGCTCGAACTCGTCTGCGGTCACCGGCTCCTGCTGCCAGCCGGGAGTGAACTCGTCACCGCTATGACCTGTTACCTGTCGGTCGATGTAGTTCTCGACCACCTGTTCCCGGAACTCGAACAGACACAGGTCTTCGAGCTGCTTGCCCGGCGACGTCCAGCTCCAGCGCGTCTCGCGCGCGAGTCGGCGATTACTGTCGAGGCTAAGTTCGAGCGTCGCGGTGCCGAGCCGCGCGATCTGCTCACCCGACAGCGAGCGAACCGGCCATCCCGCTTCACGGCATCTAGATTCCGTCAGGCGGTAGTTCTGCTGTGGGGCGTTGCGGCCATCCTCGAGCTCTTCCAGAAGCAATTCGACGCTGACCGGCACGGTGCGCTCCGTGCGTGCGTCGTCTCGCGCGGCAGCCTCGGTCGGGGCCGCTCCGGGCTTGGTATCCTCGGGTTGGGCCGCGTCAGAGCTGCACCCTGCAAGCGCGATAGCGCATGACAGCATGGAAGCGCGGGCGAGCGTGCGCGTCATCACGGCGCTGCAGCGAAGGAGGTCTGCAATGCGGGCGGCGTGTCCACCAGCCGCGCCTGCCAGTAAGGGCTGAACAGGCTTCCCGCCTCGAAGCGATTGTCCCGGCGGCCCCAGACGATGCGTCGGAACGCCGCGTACTGGTGCGGGCGATTGAAGTACACCTGTGCGCTGGCGACCGCCCGCATGTGGTTGCCACGCGGCTGTTCGCGCATTGCCATGCGGCCGCTGCCGACGCCCAGCGCGGTCGTCGTCCGAGCATCGCCCATGCCCGTTTGGACCTCGACGGTAAACACCGGGCCGTCCTCCGGCGTCTCGGCCCGCCCGCGCTGTACGTCGTGGTAGCGGTGCGCGATGCCGTTCCTGTAGGTGCTGAAGTACGCGTCGCGCTTGCTATCCCCGACGAGGCGTCCGCCCGGGTCGGCTTCGACTTTACGCCCGGCGATGCCATATCGGCTGACGCCGTTATACGGGCGGAAGCGGCGCCTGCTGTAGTCCGAGTACCAGCCGTTGCGCCCGCGCGTCCGGATGCCCGGGTAGAAACGGGGCTGGCTGGTGTTGCCGAGCGCTTGGGCTCCGCCCCAGCCGACCGGAATCTTGAACGCATCCAGGCCGTAAGAAAAATCGATCTCGTTGACGTCAACCGCGGCCCAGCGATCGTACTCCACGAGATCCGTGCCCCCGTTGGCGTCGAGCACGCGCCAATCATCCTTGCGGTTGCGCGTGAACACATCGCGGGACTCCATGACAACGTTCCGGTATCGCTCCCCACCCACGCTGGTGCGGCGCGCGCCACGGCCGGACGAGGATGGGACGTCGAACGCATCCAGATATGTCGTACGCGCGCTGAGCAACTGAGCGGTGAGCGCGGTGGTGGCGATCGCGCGCATGTCGGCGCGCGGGGAGTTCTCCGCGACCACGTCGCGTGCGGTCTGCACCGAGCTCGCAGTCGAAAGCGCCTCGACCACGCCATAGGCGGCGGTGGCATACGCGGCGTTAGCCGTGTCCAGGCCTCCGATCAGCCCCTGTGATCCCGTGCGCACACCGGTTCGGATGCCCCGCAGCGCCTGGTCGGCGGCTTCGAACGCCTGGGCCACGGCCGCGAACGCCGGACCGATCACCGGGATCGCGGACAACACCCTCGCGACCTGTTTGAAGTTATGTGCCGAGACGTTGATCTGTGTCAGCCACGAGTTGAGGCTAACAGCCTGTGCGATCGCGACCTCGTTGGCGACGCGCCCCCGGTTCAGGTACGCCGCGAGGTTCCACGCGCGGGCCTGCTCGACCGCGACGCTGTACGCGGCGGCGTCCGCAGTATTGGTCAGTTCGACCTTTTTGTTGACCACCTGGCCGGTGTTGAACGTGATCAGCGCGCCGACGCACAGCACGATCAGGAACACCAGAATCAAAGGAAGCGCCTGCCCCTGGTGGGAACGGGCTGCGACAAACAGTCTGCGAGCCATGCTGGACCCTCGAACGAAGCAGAAGCGGCCGCGCGGCGATGCCTGCGGCCGCTTCGGTCACGACATCAGTTGCCGCGGTTGCTTGCTTCGTAGTTCGACAGGTTCTTTTCCGCCGCAGCCTGCGTATTGGCCTTGGTCGTTCCTTGCGTGGTCGCAGTGCGGCCGCTGGCGCTGGTCTGGCCAGCCAACTCACTGGTCATCACGCTCATCTGACCGCGGGTGACCTTGCCGAACGCGGTGTAGACACCGATCGCGGCAATGGCGATCAACGCCACGATGATGATGTATTCGGTCATGCCCTGACCGAACTGGCGATTGCGGGAGCCGAAACGACGTTCAATGCGCATGGTGATATTCCTTTATGCGGACGCGCGCGCCATGCACCGCGCAGACTGCACTGCGCAAGACATCGTCACATCCGTTGTGATGACCAAGTTGGGCGGGTTACCGAAAACCTGACGCACAACGTCAGTTTCTCCGGCAGTTCCGAATGTACCGACAGTAAATGTCATTAGCAAGACGTAGGTCACATTCAGCGTGCGTTTTGCGGAGAACCGGCGCAGCGGCCAGCCCGGTTGCGTTGGCTGACCAGGGCGGACACAGGCGCAGGGGCCGCAGTTCCACCCATCAAAGGCGAGCGGCCAGATCGACAGCGCTAGGCGTCAACGCTTCGAGAGCTCAACGCGCCGGTTCTTTGCGCGGCCGTCCTCGCTGCCGTTGTCGGCAACAGGCTGGGTGGCGCCGAAGCCCTTGGCCGAAAGACGCCCGGCATCGATTCCTTCGGCGACCAAAGCCGCAACTACGGCCTTGGCACGCGCGTCAGACAGTCGAAGATTGTGCGAGAGATCACCACTGTTGTCGGTGTGGCCGCCCACCGCGATCCGCAGCGCCGGGTCGTCGCGCAGCATGCGGGCCGCCTCCGCGAGCTGCGGTTGCGACTCGGCAAGGATCTCAGCCTTGTCCGTGGCGAAGTTGACGTGCAGCCTGACCGTTCCCGTACTGTCGAGTTGCTGCTTCAACTCGGCCGCCGGGAGCAGCTTCGCCGTCGCCGTAAACGGCCGGGTCTCGACCACCATCCATGACGCCGGGAACTGCGGCGAGTGCCTCAGCTGGATCCAGACATCACGATCTGCACGCCGGATCAGATACGTGTTCGCCGTACTGAATTCCAACCACAGCAGTGCACCCTCCAACCGGTCGCGAGTCGCCTGCGGGATCTGCTCGACCGCCGCTGCGGGCACTTCCGACTCCGTGACCTTGACGCCACCTACGGACGTCACAAGTTGCTCGAGATTCCGGCTCAACTCCAGTGCTGAAAACGGCTTACCTTCTTCGTTCTCGAAGCTGGACATGTAGACCTTGCCTTCGACCCATTCCATGCGGTCCCCGGTCCAGACCGGAACACGCTCGTACTCCATCGTTTGCGCGCCCGTGGCTGAGTAACCGGCCGGGAGCTGGATAAAAGGAAACGATCCCAACGGCTGGTCACTGACGGGCACGGCGGAGACATCGAATGCCTGACTGGTCGGTGCCGAAGCGGCGGGTGTTGCGGCGTCCGGAGCGACCTCGGAGACCACCGGCGCGGCCGTCGCCGGAGGCGGGGCCGCGCTCTCGCCCTGCTCGGTGCAACCTGCGAGTAGCACTGCTGCTACGGCGAACGCGATGAAGGTTCTTGCAACCATGATCTGGCTCCAATTGCTCTGTTGATTGATCAGGCACGCGCTACGCCGACCCGGCTACGCGTTTCGACCTGGCGCGGCAGTCCGCTGCCGCGGCGGCGGCACGGGGAAGTGCGGGGTCCGGCAACAGGCAGCCGCGCCCACGGTACGAAGCCCGCAGACCGGCGCCCGATGACGTCAATTGGCGACGCGCGGGCCCGTGGCTTCGATGTCGGCCTTCATCTGCTCGGCCGTCTGGCGCAGCTGCGCGCAGACTTCCGCACGCTGTGGCGCCGACATCGCCTGCAGCTTGCGCGTGGACTCGGCTTGGGCGGCGTCGAACTTGCGATCGAAATCGGCGGCCGGGACACCGTTCGCGATCATCTCTGCCCGCGCGTGTTCGCGCGCACGCTCGAGCGAGCCCGAGCTATCTCCGCCTTCGCACGCAGAGCCAGCCACTGCCATTGACGCGACCATCCGGATCATCGGATCAGTGAGTTCCGCGGGCATCGCGTCACCCGACGGCACGGGTGCCGGCACGCTGGTAGTGTCCACCGCAGCGGCTTCGGTGCTCACGTCCGTATCGGCCGCCGGCAGCGGCGCGGCGTCGGTCGCCGACGGTGGCCGGTTGCAACCGGCAGCCAGGGCGACCGCGATGCACAACACGGGCAGGCTCGTCTTCATCGGTCAACTCACATCCTGTGGGGAGCCGGAGTTTAGCCGACGCCGCCCGCGGGTCGACCGCCGTCAGCTACGCAGCGCCGCCCCACGCTTGAGCAACAAAGCCCCAGCGCTCCAAGCGCGACCACGAAGTCGAGCATCAGCACACACGCAATGCCGACCGGGACGTCGCTGTGGCTGCTCAGGCCGCCGAGGTAGGTCAGCCGGGTCAGGATGACGGCCCTCTTTGGATGCATTGACCTCCTGCAGAGCGCGCGCAGTAGCCAGCAGGTGATTGAGCCCGCGCACTAGTTGTGATCTCTCAGTAGGTTGTTCCCCGAGTGCAGCAGAGTGGGAACTCTGGTGACTGGTGACCTCGCGAGGAGGGTGATAGCCGCCAATAACGACGCAGGAGCGCGACCGCCGCTGCGGGCAGAGTTATAGAGGACTCTGCGCCGGCCATGTTGCGCGTTGCGCCCCGCCTTCGGCGCAGTCCGACCTGTTCGCCACGCTGGTGCACAACATCGAACAGTCCGAGGCGCCGCGTGACGGCCGCGGGCGGCCGACGCCGATGGACGAGCTGGTGCAGATCCGTCGCGAGGATCGGCTCAAGCAGGGCGACCATGCGGGTGCGTCGCAGGATGTGCAGTCCCTGTTGCGCGCCTGTCCGAAGGCGAACACCACGCGCGGCGTCGCGTGCCGGCAGAAGGTATGTGCACGATTTGCCGGTACCGATCCGGCCTGCCCTGCCCTGCCGTAACTCGCCTGGCCTTGGCGCAGGCCGCTCGGGGGCGGCCGGGGGATCGTGCGCCTGACCCAGCAAAGGCCGAATTTCGGGCAATAAAAAGCCCCGCAGGCAGGGGGGGCCGGCGGGGCTGGGGAGCTGGGCCTGGGGAGGGGCCTTCGCTCCGGATCACTCCAGGGGAGGGGAGAGATCTGCGACAGACGTTGCATCTGTCGGGGGCTATAAGACCATCGGCAACATGCACGTTATGTGAAGACGACCGTTAACGCTTTGTAAGATTCAGAATCGATTCATTCGCCCCGATCCGGCTAAATTCCGGGCCGGATCGGGATAAGCGCGGACGCTCAATGGGCCTGATCCCAGTTCTCGCCGACCCCGCTTTCGACCTCAAGCGGCACACGCAACTCGGCGGCAGCGGCCATCCGCGCTGTGACGGCTTCGATCAGTGCCGGCACGAACGCCTCGTCGACCTCGAATACGAGCTCGTCGTGCACCTGCAGCACCATCAACGCGCGCTCGCCGTGGTCGGCCAGCCACGCATCGACCGCGACCATCGCGCGTTTGATGATGTCGGCCGCGGTGCCCTGCATCGGGGCGTTGATCGCCGCGCGCTCGGCGCCCGAGCGCAGGCCCTGGTTGCGCGCGTTGATGTTGTCCAGATACAGGCGCCGGCCGAACACGGTCTCGACATAGCCCTGGTCGCGCGCCTGCTGGCGCGTGCGCTCCATGTAGTCGCGCACGCCGGGGTAGCGGGCGAAGTAGAGCCCGATGTAGTCCTGCGCCTCGCCGCGCGAGATGCCCAGGCGCGTGGCCAGGCCGAACGCGCTCATGCCGTACATCAGCCCGAAGTTGATCGCCTTCGCGGCGCGGCGCTCGCCGGCCTCGACCGTCTCGACGGTCTTGCCGAACACCTCGGCCGCGGTCGCGGTGTGCACGTCGAGCCCGGACGTGAATGCCCGCAGCAGCGCCGGGTCTTCGGACAGGTGCGCCATGATCCGCAGCTCGATCTGCGAGTAATCGCAGGCGACGATGCGACGGCCTTCGGGCGCAACGAACGCGGTGCGGATGCGGCGGCCGTCCTCGGTGCGGATCGGGATGTTCTGCAGGTTCGGATCCGATGAGGCGAGCCGGCCAGTCGCGGCGCCGGCCTGGTGGTAACTCGTGTGTACGCGGCCGGTGTGCGGGTTGATCATCTCCGGCAGCTTGTCGGTGTAGGTGCTGCGCAGCTTCGCCAGGCCGCGATAGTCGAGGATCACGCGCGGCAGCTCGTGCTGGTCGGCGATCGCCTCCAGCGCTTCTTCGTTCGCGCTCGGCTGCCCGGTCGGCGTCTTCACCGCCGCCGGCAGCTTGAGCTCGTCGTACAGCAGCGCGCAGACCTGCTTCGGCGAATCGAGATTGAACGCGCGGCCTGCGAGCTCGGTCGCGCGTTGCTGAAGCTCGAGCATGCGCCGGCTCAGGTCGTTCGACTGGCGGCGAAGCTCATCGGCATCGACGCGCACGCCGTTCGCCTCGATGCGCTCGAGCACCGATACCAGCGGCATCTCGATCTCGCGGTAGACGCGTGCGAGCGCCGGCTCGGCCTCGAGTTTTTTCGACAGCGCGCGGTGCAGGCGCAGCGTTACGTCCGCATCCTCGGCGGCGTAGCGCGTCGCATCGTCCAGCGCGACCTGCGGGAACGGGATCTGCTTGGCACCCTTGCCGGCCACGTCGGCGTACTTGACCGTTTCGTAGCCCAGGTAGCGCTTGGCCAGCGAGTCCATATCGTGCCGCGTCGCGGTCGCGTTGAGCACGAAGCTTTCGAGCATCGTGTCATCGGCATAGCCGCGCACGTCGACGCCATGCCGGCGCATCACGTGCAGGTCGTACTTGCCGTGCTGGCCGATCTTGCGGCGGCCGGCGTCCTCGAGCAGCGGCCGCAACGCGTCCAGCACGGCATCGCGGTCCAGCTGCGCCGGTGCGCCGGGATAGTTGTGCGCGAGCGGGATGTAGCAGGCGGCGCCGGGCTCGACGCTGAGGCTGATGCCGACGAGGTTCGCCAGCAGCGCATCGAGCGAATCGGTCTCGGTGTCGAATGCGAATTCATCGGCCGCGCGCACGCGCTCGATCCATGCGTCGAGTTGTTCGCGCGTGAGCACGGTCTCGTACTCGCCGGGCGCAGCCAGCGCGGGATCGAGCGGCTCTGCGACCGGTGTGGCGGCGCGTGCATAGCCGGCCGCGGTGTTGCGGATGCTGCCCGCGTCGTCGCTGCCGCCCCCGCCGTCGAGATCGCGCAGCGCCTGCTTGAAGCCGTAGCGCGCATACAGCCCGCGCAACGCATCGAGGTCCCGCTCGCGCAGCACGAGGTCGGTCGCGCGCTGCTCGAGTTCGACGTCGGTGCGGATCGTCGCCAGTTCTCGGTTCAACGGCAGCCGCTCGAGCACCGCGCGCAGGTTCTCGCCGATCTTGCCCTTGATCGAACCGGCATTCGCGATCACGCCGTCGAGGGTTTCGTACTCGGCGAGCCACTTCGCGGCGGTCTTCGGGCCGCATTTGTCGACGCCGGGGATGTTGTCGACGCTGTCGCCGACCAGCGACAGGTAATCGACGATCTGGTCGGGTCGCACGCCGAACTTGTCGACCACGCGCGCAACGCAGTCCATCCGCCCGCCGGTCATCGTGTTGACCAGCGAGATCCCGCAGCCTTCGGCCGGGTCGCGCACGAGCTGGGCGAAATCCTTGTCGCCGGTCGAGATCGTGACGTCGATGCCCTCGTCGGCCGCCTGCACCGCAAGCGTGCCGATCACGTCATCGGCCTCGACGCCGGGTACGCGCAGGATCGTCAGCCCGAGCGCATGCACGATGTCGCACATCGGCTGCACCTGTGCGCGCAGCTCGTCGGGCATCGGCGGACGGTTGGCCTTGTACTGCGGGTCGAGCTCCTCGCGGAACGTCGGGCCGCTCGCATCGACCACATAGGCGACGTAATCGGGGCGCTCGGCCAGCGTCGAGCGCAGCATGTTGACCACCCCGAACAGCGCGCCGGTCGGCTCGCCGTGCTCGTTCGTGAGCGGCGGCAGCGCATGGAACGCACGGTAGAGGTAACTGGAACCGTCGATCAGCACGAGTCGTTTCATGCCGGCGATTCTACGCGGCGTGTCCGCAGCGGCTGCGTGCGCGGCTGCTTCACCGGGCGGACGTATCCTGTAGACCCGAACCGGAGACGCGTCATGCGCCCAGCCGCCCTTGCCCTGACCGTCGCGCTGATAGCCGGCTGCGCGACCTCCGCGGACCTCGCCGATGACCCGACCACCCGCCTCGAGGGTGCGCAGGTCACGACCCGCACCGAAGCGAACGGCGATCTGATCGAGGAATACCGGGTTGCCGGCCTGCTGCAGATCGTCAAGGTCACGCCGGCTGTCGGCGTCACCTATTACCTGATCGACGAAGACGGCGACGGCCGCGTCGATGCCACGCGTGGCGACAACGAAGGTATCTCGCCGGTCTATTACAAGCTGTTCGGCTGGTAAGTCGTTCGAGCGTGGCGTAGCCGGACCTCGGCGCCTGCCTGAGGCCGGTCATGCGCTGCCGCAGGTGTCGTTGCGCGACGCCGCCAATCGGCCGCGCTTGGCCCTGCTACGTACACCGGCCTGGTGGCTGCACGACGCGCCCGTAAGCATGGGCGACCGCACGTTCTTGATCTTCAGCGCCTACCGCGTGTCGGGGCGCGTGGCGCGCTCGCGCGGGTAACAGTCCGTCGCTTCGACCATCGGTACGACGCATGCGTGTCGCCACGCACCGCTGCGACGTCAGCCGGCGCAGCCGCGCAGTGCGAGATTGAGCACGACCGTCAGCGCGATCGAAGCAATGATGCTGAACAGGCAGCCGGTGGTGCGGATCTTGACGGGCATCGCGTGGACTCATGACCGGTGGGGCCGGTATCCATCGCATGGGCGAGGTGGTTCCGGAGTGATGGCGCGTCGCAGCGTGCGTGCCGGCCCGGCGCTGTTACGATCAGCCGGCCTGGAAGGGGAAACGGCCAGGCACTCATCCAACTGAAGGGGAAAACGATGGACTGGTACCTGAAAGTGCTGAAGCAGTATTTCGACTTCAGCGGTCGCGCGCGTCGCAAGGAATACTGGATGTTCCTGCTGTTCAGCGTCATCGTTTCGATCGTGCTCGGCATCGTCGATGTAATGGCAGGCCTGACGATGCTCGGTGGCACGATGGGCACGCTCGGCTCGATCTACGCGCTGGCAATCATCATCCCGAGTCTCGCGGTCGGCGCACGCCGCCTGCACGACATCGACCGCAGCGGCTGGTGGATGCTGATCGGGCTGATCCCGGTCATCGGCTTCATCGTGCTGATCGTCTGGTACGCAAGCGAAGGCACGCGTGGGGACAACCGCTTCGGCGCCGACCCGAAGGCTGGCGACGCGGACGGTGTGCCGGCGATGGCCTGAGGCCTGCTTCAGCGATCGTGTTCCAGCGATAACTAAAACGGCGCCCTCGGGCGCCGTTTTTTTTGCGACACCGTCGCGCGATCAGGCCGGCTGCAGGTTTGCGAACGCGACCACGAGCCACTTGCTGCCGGCGTCGTCGAAATTGACCTGC
Organism: Lysobacter korlensis; assembly: GCF_042434515.1. Lineage (NCBI taxonomy): Bacteria > Pseudomonadati > Pseudomonadota > Gammaproteobacteria > Lysobacterales > Lysobacteraceae > Lysobacter > Lysobacter korlensis. Next base: position 372,068 of record NZ_JBHLTG010000001.1, on the reverse strand, counting down.
ACGCGCGCATGTGCGCCGCTGCCTTCGTAATCGGTCACGGTGCCGGTGCCGAAGCTCGGGTGGCGCACGCTTGCACCGAGCGGCAGCGTCGGGGTTTCGAGCTGCGCATGGCCCCAGTCGCGACGCGGGCGCGGCGTGTAGACCGGCCGGGACACCTGCACCTTCGGCCGTACCTCATGCAGTAACGTGGCCGGGATCTCGCGCAGGAAGCGCGAGGGCATGCCGTACATGTCCTGGCCGTGGATGCGGCGCGCCTCGGCGTAGGTGAGCACGAGCTTCTGGCGCGCACGCGTGATGCCGACATACGCAAGGCGGCGCTCTTCCTCGAGCCGGCCCGCCTCCTCGTTCGACTTCGAACTCGGAAACAGGCCCTCTTCCATGCCAGCCAGGAACACCAGCGGGAATTCGAGCCCCTTCGCGCTGTGCAACGTCATCAGCTGCACGCCGTCCTCGTCGGCGCGGGCCTGGCCTTCGCCGGCCTCGAGCGCGGCATAGCTGAGGAATGCGACGAGTTCGGGCATCGCGGCCGCGTCGTCGTCATCGCTGCGGATAAAACGCGAGGCGACCGAGACGAGCTCGTCGAGGTTGTCGGTGCGCGAATCGAGCTGGCCGCGCGACTCGTTCGCGTAATGCTCGCGCAGGCCCGAGCGGGCGAGCACGTGATCGATCTTCTCCTGCAGCGGCATCTCGGCGACGTCGGCCTGCAGCGAGTCGATCAGGTTCACGAACCCCGCCAGCGCATTGCGTGCACGCGCGGCGAGCACCGTGCCGCCGGTCAGCGCCTGCGCGGCCTGCCACAGCGGCAGGCCGAGCCCGCGCGCGAGGCGCCGCACCTCGTCGAGCGTGCGCTCGCCGATGCCGCGCGTGGGCGTGTTGACTGCGCGCTCGAACGCGGCGTCGTCGCTGCGGTTCGCGACCAGGCGCAGGTAGGCCAGCGTGTCCTTGATTTCGGCGCGCTCGAAAAAGCGCAGCCCGCCGTAGACGCGATACGGCACCTGTTCGCCGATCAGCGCTTCTTCGAATGCGCGGGACTGCGCGTTGCTGCGGTAGAGGATCGCGACCTCGCCGAAGCTGCCGCCGTCGCGCACCCACTGGCGCAACCGTTCGACGACGAAGCGCGCCTCGTCGATCTCGTTGTACGCGCTGTAAAGATCGATCGGCTCGCCGGTGCCGGTATCGGTCCAGAGCTTCTTGCCGAGCCGGTCGGGGTTGTGCGCGATGACCGCGTTCGCGGCTTCGAGGATGTTAGCGCTGGAGCGGTAGTTCTGCTCGAGCCTGAGCGTCTGCGCGCCGGGGAAGTCGCGCAAAAAGCGCTGCACATTCTCGACCTTCGCGCCGCGCCAGCCGTAAATCGCCTGATCGTCGTCGCCGACCACGAACACGTGGCCGCTCTCGCCGGCCAGCACGCGCACGAATGCGTACTGGATCGCGTTGGTGTCCTGGAACTCGTCGACGAGGATCTCGCCGAAGCGGTGGCGGTAATGCGCGAGCAACGCCGGGTTGTCGCGCAGCAGCTCGTGCGCGCGCAGCAGCAGTTCGGCGAAGTCGACCAGGCCCGCGCGGTCGCAGCGCTCCTGGTAGGTCGCGTAGCAGCGGCGCATCGTGTCGCTCCACTCGTCCGCGCCACCCTGCAGGTGCTGCGGGCGGCGGCCCTCGTCCTTCTGCGCGTTGATCCACCACGCAAGCTGCCGCGGCGGGAAGCGCGTCTCGTCGAGCTCGAGCTGCTGCACGACGCGCTTGGCGAGGCGCTGCTGGTCATCCGAGTCGAGCACCTGGAAGCCTTCGGGCAGCTTCGCTTCCTGCCAGTGCAGGCGCAGCAGCCGGTGCGCGAGGCCGTGGAACGTACCGATCCACATGCCGCGCGCGCCACCGCGCAGCTGCGCGTCGACGCGGTGCCGCATCTCGCCGGCGGCCTTGTTCGTGAACGTGACGGCGAGGATGCCGTGGGTCGGCACGCCGTGGACCTCGTTGAGCCAGGCGATGCGGTGCGTCAGCACGCGCGTCTTGCCGGAGCCGGCGCCGGCGAGGACCAGATAGTGACCGGGAGGCGCGGAGACGGCCTCGCGCTGCGCCGGGTTCAGCGCGTCGAGCAGGTGGGAGACATCCATGCCGGCAGTTTAACCGGCCGCACTCCCGTGGCTGCGGCGGAGCAGTGCGAGCACGGTCTCGAACGGCTGCGGCCGGCCCAGCAGGTAGCCCTGCAGCTCGTCGCAGCCGCGCGCCTGCAGCCAGGCGAGCTGCTGCTCGGTCTCGATACCTTCTGCGACGGTGCGGATGTCGAGTGAATGCGCCAGCCCGATGATCGACTGGCAGATCGCCGCGTCGTCGTCGTCGACGCCGAGGTCCTGCACGAACGAGCGGTCGATCTTGAGCCGGTCGATCGGGAAACGCTTGAGGTAGGCCAGGCTCGAATAACCGGTGCCGAAGTCGTCGACCGAGAAGCTCACGCCGAGCGCGGCGAGCCGCTGCATCAGCTCGATCGCACGCGTCGGGCTTTCCATGATCACGCTTTCGGTCAGTTCGATCTCGAGCACGCCGTGTGGCAGCGTGAACTCCTGCAGCGTCGACTCGATGTCGGTGAACAGCTCGTCGGTGAACTGCGCGGCCGACACGTTGACTGCGATGCGCAGCTCGCCGAGGCCGGCCTCGACCAGCAGCGCGTAATGGCGCGCGGCCTCGCGCAGGATGCGCCGGCCGAGCTCGACGATCAGCCCGCTTTCCTCGCAGATGCCGATGAACTCGCCCGGCAGCAGCAGGCCGCGGGTGGGATGCTGCCACCGCACCAGCGCCTCGAGCGCGACCGGGCGGCCGTCCGGCGCGAACAGCGGCTGGAACGCGAGTACGAACTCGCGCCGCTCGAGCGCGTCGCGCAGCTGGTTCAGCAGTTGCAGCCGGTGCGCGACGCTCGCATCGAACTCCTCGCGGTACGGCATCGCGCGGTTACGGCCGTGGCGCTTGGCCTGGTACATCGCGAGGTCCGCGTGGCGCAGCAGCGTTTCCGGGTCCTCGCCGTCCTGCGGATAGGCGCAGTAGCCGATGCTCGCGGTCAGCGTGTGCGAGACCTCGCCCAGTGCGATCGGCTGCGCCAGCGCCGCGCTGATGCGGCGGATCACCTCGAGCGTGCCGTTCGCTGAGGACTGCTCGGTCAGCACCGCGACGAACTCGTCGCCACCGAAGCGGCTCACGGTGTCGGTGTCGCGCACCACCCCTTCCAGCCGCCGAGCGACCTCGCGCAGCGCGGCGTCGCCGGCGGTGTGGCCGAGGCTGTCGTTGACGAGCTTGAAGTCGTCGAGATCGATGAACACGACCGTCGTACCGCGGCCGTAGCGTTGCGAGCCGAGGATCGCCTGCTGCAGGCGGTCATCGAGCAGCAACCGGTTCGGCAGCCCGGTCAGCTCGTCGTGGGTGGCGCGGTGCGCGAGCTGCTCTTCGTAGCGCTGGCGCTCGCTGACGTCGTTGAACACGCCAAGGAAATGGGTGAGCGTGCCGCGCTCGTTGCGGACCGGCGCGATCTGGAAATCGTTCCAGAACAGAGTGCCGTCCTTGCGGTAGTTGCGCACCAGCACGCGGGCCTCGCGCGCCTCGAGCAACGCCTGGCGTATGGCGTCGATGCCGGGTTGATCCCGATCATCGCCCTGCAGGAAGCGACAGTTGCGGCCGAGCATCTCCGATGCGCTGTAACCGGTCATCGCCTCGGCGGCCCGGTTCACGTAGACGATCGGCAGGTCCGGCTCACGCGCGTCGGCGATCACCACACCGTTGTACGCGGCCTCGACCGCGCGGCGCAGCAGCCGCAGGTCGGCCTCGGAGCGGCGCTGCTCGGTGACGTCGAGCAGGCCACCGACCATGCGCACCGCGCGGCCTTCGCTGTTGCGAGAAAACAGTCCGCGCTCGAGCACCTGCGCGTAGCGGCCGTCGCTGCGGCGCAGGCGGTACTCGGCGGTCCACTCGTCGGCCTCGGGCGATTCGAGCGCGGCGGCGAAGCTGGCGCTGGTCCACACCGCGTCGTCCGGGTGCAGCAGCTCGGCCCAGGCGTCGAGCGTGGGCGACAGGGTTTCCGCGCTGTAGCCGAACAGCGCGTAGAACGATTCGCCCCACCACAGGCGCCCGTGCTCGATGTCGTAGTCGTAGACCGCGTCGCTGGTGGCGCGCGCAATCAGGCGGAAGCGCTGCTCGTTGCGTTCGCGCTCGGTCACGTCCTGCGCGGCGACCAGGCGCGCCGGGCGCCCGCAGAATTCGATGTCGTGCGGATAGATCGCCGTGCGCACGCGGCGGCCGTCCTTGCGCAGGTGAGTCCAGACCCGGCCCTGCGGCCGCTCGGCGCTTTCCCAGCGCACCGCCGCGCGCACGGCCTCGGCCTCGTCAGGCGGGTGCATGAACTCCAGCGACTGCGCGAGCAGCTCCTCGCGCGCATAGCCGTAGTGCCGCAGCATCGCGTCGTTGACCGCGAGAAAGCGCAGCGTTTCGCGGTCGAACACCCACATCGGCAGCGGGTTGTGCTCGAACAGGAAGCGGTACTGGGCCTCGGCACGCGCGAGCCGCGCGTCCGCGTCCGCCAGGTCGGTGACGTCCTTCATGACGCCGAAGACGTGCAGCTGGCCGCCGTCGCGGTACACCTCGCCACCGGACAGCATGGAGCGCACCGAGCCGTCCGGGCGCACGATGCGCAGCTTGTGCTCCGTCAGCGGCCCGCCGGCCAGCAGCGCGTCGGTCGACGTTCGCGCGAGCTCGGCATCGTCCGGGTGGATCGCGCCGAACGCGCGTTCGATGCTGATGCCGCCGGCCGGGTCGATGCCGTAGAGGCGATAGCAGTTTTCCGACCACCACAGCGCGCCGGTCTCGACGTTCCAGTCGTATTCGCCGATGCCGGCCAGGCGCTCGGCGTGACGCAGCCGCGTGTTCGCCGATTCGAGTTCCGCCAGCCGGCCGGTCAGCGCCGCCTCGCGCGCGCGGCCCTGGCGGGCGCCGCGGCGGTACGCGTAGAGCGCGATCGCCACGATCGCGAGTACGCCGACCAGCACCGCTAGACCGAACTCTATTGCCTGCACATGCCCTCCCCCTGATGGTTGCATGATGCTCCCGCAGGCCCATGCAGCGCGACGCCGATGCGGCGCGGCGCGGCAGCGCCTGCTCGAGCCGACTCTATCCGACCGGCAGCGAAACGTGGTGTCGATTTCGTGCGGCAGCGCCCGTATGCGCTGTCCAACGCGCCGTGCGCGGCGCGGTCATGCATGCGGCCGGGCTCCCCAGCGGCCGTGTTGCAGGGCCGGCAGCAGCGTTTCGAACGGCTGCGGCTTTCCCCAGAGATAGCCCTGCAGCTCCTCGCAGCCGCGCTCGCGCAGCCAGTCGCGCTGCTGCTCGGTTTCCACACCTTCGGCGACCGTGTGCAGGTCGAGTGCGCGCGCGAGACTGATGATCGACTGGCAGATCGCGGCGTCGCTGGCGTCCTGGCCGAGGTCCTGTACGAACGAGCGGTCGATCTTCAGCCGCTGGATCGGGAAGCGTTTCAGGTAGGCCAGGCTCGAATAACCGGTGCCGAAGTCGTCGATCGAAAAGCTCACGCCCAGGCCGGCCAGCCGCTGCATCAGCTCGATCGCGTGCGCCGGGCTGTCCATGATCACCCGCTCGGTCAGCTCGAGGTCGAGGCCGCCGTCGGCGAGCGGGCGGCCATGCAGGGCCTGCGCGACATCGTCGTAGAGGTCATCGGTGAACTGGGCGGCGGAAACATTGACCGCGATGCGGATGTGGCCGAAGCCCGCCGCGGCCAGGCGGCGCTGGCACCACACCGCATCGCGCAGGATGCGGCGCCCGAGCTCGACGATGAGCCCGCTGTCTTCGCAGACCGCGATGAATTCCGCCGGCAGCAGCAGCCCGCGTGCGGGATGGCGCCAGCGCACCAGTGCTTCGAGCGCGGCGATCTCCCCATCGGCCGCGACCTGCGGCTGGAACGCGAGTTCGAACTCGTCGCGCTCGAGCGCGTCACGCAGCTGGTGGATCAGCTGCAGCCGTCGCGACAGCGTGGCGTCGAACGCGGGCCGATAGGCCACCGCGCGGTTGCGACCGCGCCGCTTGGCCTCGTACATCGCCTGGTCGGCGCGGCGCAGCAGCGTGGAGGCGTCGTGGCCGTCACCCGGATAGACGCAGTAGCCGGTGCTCGCGCTCAGCAGGTGGCGCACGTCGCCGAGCTGCATCGGGGCGACGAGCGCGCGCATCAGGCGGGCGACGAGCTCGGCCGGCTGCTCGGCGCCGCCGGTGGCACCGAGCACGGCGACGAACTCGTCGCCACCGAAGCGACCGACCGTATCGGCCTCGCGCACCGCGGCCTGCAGGCGGCGGCCGACCTCGCGCAGCAGCAGGTCGCCGGCGCCGTGGCCCAAGCTGTCGTTGACGAGCTTGAAATCGTCGAGGTCGATGAACACCACGACGACGCACTCGCCGGCGCGGTCGGCCGCGAGCAGTGTCTGCTGCAGCCGGTCCTCGAGCAGGACGCGGTTCGGCAGGCCGGTCAGCGTGTCGTGGGTCGCGCGGTGCGCCAGCCGGTCCTCGAACTGCTGGCGGTCGCTGACATCGTTGAGCACGCCGACGAAATGGGTCAGCGCGCCGGTTTCGTCGCGCACGGGCGCAAGGTACATCTCGTTCCAGAACAGCGTGCCGTCCTTGCGGTAGTTGCGCAGCAACGCGCGCACCTCGCGTTCGCCGGCGAGCGCGTCCCGGATCGCGGCATTGCCCGGCTGGTCGCGATCGTCGCCCTGCAGCACGCGTGGGTTGCGCCCGAGGATTTCGTCGGGGGCATAGCCGGTCATGCGTTCGAATGCGGGATTCGCGTACACCACCGGATGATCGGGCGCGCATGCATCGGTGATCAGCAGGCCGTTGTCGGCCGCGTCGACCGCGCGCTGCAGCAGTCGCAGCATCGACTCATACCGGCGCGTATCGGTCACGTCGAGCATGCCGCCGACCATGCGCACGGCGGCGCCATCGGAATCACGCTGGATCATTCCGCGCGTCAGTACCTGCACGTACTCGCCACGCGCATGCAGAAAGCGGTACTCCGCTCGCCACTCCCCCGATGTCGACGCCAGCGCCTTTTCGAAGCTCGCGGTCACGCGATCGATGTCATCGGGGTGTACCAGCGCCTGCCAGGTGGCCCGGCTGATGTGCAGCGCATCGGGCTCGTAGCCGAACAGCGCGTACAGCGAATCGCTCCACCACAGCTCGCCATGGCGCAGGTCCAGGTCGAACACCGCGTCGCTGGTCGCGCGCGCGATCAGCCGGAAGCGTTCCTCACTGCGCTCGCGCTCGGTGACGTCCTGCACCGCGACCAGACGTGCCGGTCGACCCTCGAACTCGATGTCATGCGTGAACACCGCCATCCGCCGCCGCGATCGGTCCTTGAGCAGGTGCGTCCAGACGCGCCCCTGCGGCTGCTGCGAGCTCGCGCGTGCGGCGGCCTGCTTCGCCGCGGCGGCCTCCTCGGGCGGCCGGATCATCGAAAGCGACTGACCGATCAGCTCCTCTCGCGAGTAACCGTACTGCGTAAGCGCGGCTTCGTTGACCGCGAGGAACGTCAGCTGCTCGCGGTCGTAGAGCCACATCGGGATCGGATTGTGGTCGAACAGGAACTGGTAGTTGGCCTGTGCATCGAGCAGTCGCCGGCGCGCGTCCTCGAGCTCGGTCACGTCCTTCATTACGCCGAACACATGGCGCTCGCCGTTTTCGACGTACGCCTCACCCGAGGACAGCATGTGGCGCACCGAGCCGTCCGGCTGGACGATGCGCAGTTCGATCTCGGTCGGGCGGCCGCCCTTGAGCACCGCTTCGGTCACGCGTTGCGCGGTGTCGCGGTCATCGGGATGGATCGCATCGAACGCGCGCTCGATGCGGATGCCATCGTCCGGGTCGAGCCCGTAGATGCGATAGCAGTTCTGCGACCACCACAGCGTGCCCGTGTCGACGTTCCAGACGTACTGGCCGATGCCAGCCAGGCGCTCGGCATGCTGCAGCCGCGCGTTGCTCGCGCGCAGCTGCGCCAGTTCCTGCGCAAGTGCCCGTGTCGTGCGTCCTCCACACTGCGCGCCGAGGTGGTACGCGGCCATCGCTAGCGCAAGTGCGGGAAGCAGTCCCGGGGTCGTCCGATCCTGTCCTTGCATGGGCCTGCCCATCGGTTGTGCGGCCGCCCCCATCATCCGCAATGGCCCGTCATGGCAACGTGCTTCTACGCCGCCACGCTTACACTCGGGAGTTTCACCGTCGCAACAATTGCCGATGACCCGACGCTGGACCGCCCCCGCCCTTGCCCTCGCCACGGTGCTCGCCTGCATGACCCCGACGCCCGATGCCGCCGCTGCCACTCCGCCCCCGCCCGAACGCCGCCTCACGCTCGAGGCGATCACGGGCGACGTGTCGCTGTCGGGCCCGAGCCTGCTCAAGCCGAAGATCGCGCCCGACGGCAGCCGCGTGACATTCCTGCGCGGCAAGCCCGACGACAAGAACCGGCTCGACCTGTGGGCCTACGACATCGCCACCGGCCGCAGCGCGATGCTCGTCGATTCCAACGACGTGCTGCCGGGCGTGGAAGTGCTCAGCGACGAGGAAAAAGCGCGTCGTGAGCGCCAGCGTATCGCCGCGCTGAGCGGCATCGTCGATTACCAGTGGGCGCCGGATGCGAAGTCGCTGCTGTTCCCGCTCGGCGGCGAGCTCTACCTCTACGACCTGTCGAAGTCCGGCAAGGACGCGGTGCGCAAGCTCACCAACGGCGAAGGCTTTGCGACCGACCCGAAGCTGTCGCCGAAGGGCGGCTTCGTCAGCTTCATCCGCGATCGCAACCTATGGGTGATCGATCTCGCCAACGGCAAGCAGATCCAGCTGACCTCGGACGGCAGCGACGTGATCGCCAACGGCGTGGCCGAGTTCGTTGCCGACGAGGAAATGGACCGCCACACCGGCTACTGGTGGGCGCCCGACGACTCGGCGATCGCGTTCGCGCGCATCGATGAATCCAAGGTGCCGGTGCAGAGGCGCCACGAGGTCTACCCCGACCGCACCGAGGTGATCGAGCAGCGCTACCCGGCGGCCGGCGATCCGAACGTGGCGATCCAGCTCGGCGTGATCGCGCCGAAAGCCGGCGCAAAGCCGCGCTGGGTCGACCTTGGCAAGAACCCCGACATCTACCTCGCGCGCGTGGACTGGCGCGACCCGCAGCGACTGACGTTCCAGCGCCAGTCGCGCGACCAGAAAAAGCTCGAGCTCATCGAAACCGAACTCGCCAGCGGCCGCCAGCGCACGCTGGTGACCGAGACCTCGAAGACCTGGGTGCCGCTGCACAACGACCTGCGCTTCCTGAAGGACGGGCGGCTGCTGTGGAACAGCGAACGCAGCGGCTTCGAGCACCTGTACCTGGTCGACTCGTCCGGCAACGCGACCGCGCTGACCTCGGGCAACTGGCCGGTCGATGGCGTGCTCGCGGTCGACGAGGCGGCGGGCCAGGTTTACTTCGCAGCCGGCAAGGATTCACCGCTCGACACGCAGGTCTACCGCGTGCCGCTGGCCGGCGGTGCGATCGAGCGCGTCTCGCGCGAGGACGGCATGCATGCGGCGAGCTTCGCGGGCAATGCAAGCGTCTACGTCGACAGCTGGTCGGGGCCGGGCACGCCGCCGCAGCTCACCCTGCACCGCAACGACGGCACGAAGATCGCCGCGCTGGTCGAAAACGACCTCGCCGATGCCAAGCACCCGTACGCGCCGTTCCGCGCCGCGCACCTGCCGGTCGAGTTCGGCACGCTGACCGCGGCCGACGGCAAGACGCCGCTGCATTACAGCCTGATCAAGCCCGCCGGGTTCGATCCGTCCAAAAAGTATCCGGTCGTCGTGTACGTCTACGGCGGGCCGGCCGCGCAGACGGTCTCGCGCAGCTGGCCGGGGCGCGGCGATCACTGGTTCAACCAGTACCTCGCGCAGAACGGCTACGTGGTGTTCTCACTCGACAACCGCGGCACTCCGCGGCGCGGGGCCGAATTCGGTGGCGCGCTGTACGGGCGTCAGGGCACGGTCGAGGTCCAGGACCAGAAGCGCGGCGTCGAATGGCTGCGCACGCAGCCGTGGGTCGATGGCGAACGCATCGGCGTGCATGGCTGGTCGAACGGCGGCTACATGACGCTGATGCTGCTCGCGCAGGCACCCGATGCGTACGCCTGTGGCGTGGCCGGCGCGCCGGTCAGCGACTGGGCGCTGTACGACACCCATTACACCGAGCGCTACATGAACCTGCCGGCGGCAAACGTCGAGGGTTACCGCAAGGCGCGCGTGCTCGAGCACATCGACGGCCTGGTCGGCCCCGACGCACCAAAGCTGCTGCTGGTCCACGGCATGGCCGACGACAACGTGTTGTTTTCGAACGCGACGGCGGTGATGAGCGCGTTGCAGCAGCGCGGCCAGCCGTTCGAGCTGATGACCTACCCGGGCGCGAAGCACGGGCTCAAGGGCGCCGATCTGCTGCACCGGCTGCGCGTGACCGAGGACTTCTTCGCGCGCTGCCTGAAGCCGTAATGCGGATCTGCACCGGCGGCCTGCAGCGGGCCGCTGGAAGGGCGCGCGTTGAGTTGAGTTGAGTTGAGTTGAGTTGAGTTACGTGGCGCTGGGGCGATGCGGGCGTGCTGGCGGTACCGGGTTGGCGCTGTGGGTACGCCGTTCACCGGTCCGCCGGTCCGCCGGTCCGCCGGCCCACTGCCACCGGGCCGGGCCTAGACCAGCATCGGCACGAACGAACCGTCGCACGACCAAAACGAGCGGCGCACTACGTTCGCCGCCTCGATATCGGCGGCCACGCAGTCTGCTGCGGCCGCTCGATTGACCGCGCGAGGCGCGATGCCGCAGCCGTGACGTTCGACGCATGGCGGCGCCCGCGTCCGCGGTGATGCTGACCCGATTCCCTCCGGAGGTTGCCATGCTCAAGCCGCTCGCCCTCGCCGTCACGCTGGCGCTGCTCAGCCCGCTTCCCGCGTTCGCCCAAGCCGCCGCGCCGGCCGCGAAGGCCGCGCCCGCCACACCGGCACCGGCCGCGAAACCGGCCCCGGCCTGGGTGAAGCAGAGCAACGAGTACGCGCAGATCCTGCTCGATGCGCAGGCACCGTTCACGCCCGAGCAGATGTCGTTCTTCGGCGTGCCCGGCTTCGACACCCACGTGTTCGATTTCCGGCCCGGCCACGCCGAACGTTTCCGCGCGGCGACCGCGAAGGCCCGCGACGAGCTCGTCGCCAAGGCCAAGACCGAGCGCGATCCGAACGTGCAGCAGGACCTGGCGATCCTGATCCAGGCCGCGAACGACGCGATCGAGGCCAGTGAGATCAACGAGCGGCTGACGCTGCCGTGGATGGATGTCGGCCAGACGGTGTTCCAGGGCATCAAGGGCCTGCTCAGCGAACAGGTGCCAGCTGAGCGCCGTCGCAACGCGGTCGAGCGCCTGCGCCGCTACGCCGGCCTGACCGCGGACACGCAGCCGCTCGCGACGCTCGCGCGCGAGCGCTATGCCGAAGCTGCAGGCGACCCCAAGCGCCTGCAGCCGACGAAGATCGAAGTCGAACAATCACTCGCGAACCTGCCGACCTACCTCAAGGGTCTGGAGGAGCTGTTCGCGAAGTACGGCCTGGCTGCCGAGGCCAAGCCCGCGCTAGCCGCGCTGCGGACGCAGCTCGGGCAATACGCGGACTGGTCGCGCACGACTGTGCTGCCGAGTGCGCGCACGAACTACGAACTGCCGCCGGAGCTGTATGCGCTGCAGCTCAAGAACGTCGGCATCGATGTGGATCCGCTGGTGCTGGTCGACCGGGCACGCGTCGGTTACATGGAAACCCGCTCGGCGATGCAGCAGCTCGCGCCGCTGGTTGCGAAGGAAAAGGGCCTGAAGGACACCGAATACGTCGCGGTGATGCGCGCGCTCAAGCGCGAAACGCTGCCCGACGACAAGCTCGAATCGCATTACCGCGAGGTCGTGATGCCGGCGCTCGAGGAAAAGATCCGCGAGCACGACGTGGTCACGCTGCCGCAGCGGCCGATGCAGATGCGCCTGGGCACCGCGGCCGAGAGCGCCGCGCAGCCGGCGCCGCATTTCCTACCCGCGCCGCTGATCGGCAACACCGGCCAGCAGGGCACGTTCGTGCTGCCGCTCGGCAACCCGAACGCCGGCCTCGACGGGGCCTACGACGACTTCAACTTCCCGGCCGTTGCATGGACACTGAGTGCGCACGAAGGCCGCCCGGGCCACGAGCTGCAGTTCACCGCGATGGTCGAGCGCGGCATCTCGCTGGCGCGCACGCTGTACGCGTTCAACTCGGTCAACGTCGAAGGCTGGGCGCTGTATGCCGAAGCCGAGATGGTGCCGTACGAGCCGCTCGAGGGTCAGCTGTTCGCGCTGCAGTTCCGCCTGCTGCGCGCCGCGCGCGCGATGCTCGACCCGATGCTCAACCTCGGGCTGATCGATCGCGAGACCGCGTTCAAGGTGCTGACCGAGGAGGTCGGGCTGTCGAAGGCGATGGCGCGCCAGGAAGTCGACCGCTACACCGTGCGCTCGCCCGGGCAAGCCGGCAGCTACTTCTACGGCTGCTCGAAGATCCTCGCGCTGCGCGCGGAAACCGAGCTCGCGCTCGGCGACAAATTCGACCGGAAGGCGTTCAACGATTTCCTGCTCGATCAGGGCCTGCTGCCACCGGACCTGCTGGCCCGGGCCGTGCGCGAGCAGTTCATCCCGGCGCAGAAAGCAAAGCGCTGACACCGGTGAGGACGTGGCGACCTGCTGTCGCCACGTCCATTCGCTCCGGGCAGCCGGGCCGCGGCGCGGCGTTGCGCCGCTGCCCGCTATCCCGAGCCGCGGTCAGCCCTGGCTGGACAGCTGCAGGTTGGTCGACAGATCGTTGACGAGAAAGCCGACCCAGCCCAGATAGTTCGAGTGGATGTACGTCTTGCCGCGCTTTTGCCGGTAGTCGAGGTTGCTGCTGTCGACGTAGGCAAAGCGCACCTGCGACGCGTCGTAGGTGACGCGGATGCGCGCGACGTGGTCGCGCAGGTTCAGCGTGGACTCGACCTGGCCGGGCTGCTCGGCAGTGACCGACCAGCCGCGCGCGAGCAGCGCACGCTTGATGTCCTTGGCGACCTGCTCGGACGAGAGCCCCGTCGGGATCGCGACCGGATCGGGATCGACGAGTTCGGCGCTGCGTGCATGCACGGCACCGGCAAATGCGAACAGCGAAAGTACAGCGAGCAACACCCGCAACATCGGCATCGTTGGTTCCCCTTTTCCCTGGTTGTCCCCGAATGATTGGCGTCCGTGCCGGGCGATGCCGCGGTCAGCCGGCGCGGCCGGTCACGTGACGCGCGCCAGCATACGCTGGTGCCCGATCAGCCGTGCCCAGCGCGTGCCGAGGTCGCTCCAGCACACATAGGCGGCCTCGCCTGCGAGGCGGGCGACCATGCGCGGGCCGAGCTGGAGTCTGGGCTCGGCGGCGCAGAGCTCGACGTCGAAACCGAGCTGGCGTGCGAACAGGGCGCAACGCGCCAGGTGATACCGACTGCTGAGCAGGGTGACGCGGCGGCGCATGCCGTCGACGTAGAGCGTGTCACCGAGCAGGCCGCGCGCATTGCGCAGGTTCTGCAACGTATCGCGCGAGGCCGCTTCGAGCTGCAGCGGTGCATCGGCCGCGATGCCGCGCGCGATCAGCTCGGCACGTGCGACCTCGGCCTCGCTGGGCTCACCCTGCGCGCCACCGCCGAGCAGCACGACGTGCGCGGGCGGACGGGACTGCCAGAGCGACACCGCACGGTCCAGGCGCGCTTCGAAGTCGCGGTCGATGCGGCCCTGCGGGGCGTGCTTGCCGAACAGCAGCACGCACTCGCCGCGCTCGGGCAGGCAGGGCGCGCGACGCGCCGTGCGCCAGACGTGCAGCAGGTAGCCGACGTAGACCAGCCCCGCGGTCAGCACGCACGCAGCGATCGCAACGATGCCCGAGTGCAGCACATCGAGATCGCCGAACAGGCGCATGCGGTGGGTGGCGCGGGTCGTCATCGACGCAGAGGCAGTGGAACCGGGCTCGAGTTTACGGCCGCCGCGGCGGTGCGAAATGCGCCGGCGGTCACGACGGTGCATGCGGCGCGGTCACGGACGCATAAGCCGTTGCGGACTCAAGGTCGAGCGACGAGCCCGCACCGCGGCTCTGGAGCGGGCGCGCCCGGCGCTGTGCTGTTCCGGTTCTGCACTCCTCTGCGGCTCCAGCTGCGGCCCTTTCGCGGCTTGCTCCAGTCCCGCTTTCCCCACCGCCACCGCTGTCTCGTTCAGCCTCGGCGCGTGCGCCGCGGGGCCGCGCGACAGGCGCTGGCTATACTGCCGACCCGCTGTTCCGGAGCCTCGCGTGACCCTGCTGCCGCCGTTGCCCGCGCTGACGCCGATCGCGCCGCTTGCCGTGCGCGCATACACGGCCACCACCGCGCTCGGGCGGGGACGTGAGGCGCAGCTCGACGGGCTGCGCTCGCGCCGCAGCGGCCTGCGCCGCAACGACCTGGGTCCCGATACCGACGGCGCGCCGCTGCCGTGCTGGATCGGCCGCGTCGACGGGCTCGACGACCTCGCGCTGCCGGCCGAACTGGCGAAGTGGGACTGCCGCAACAACCGCCTCGCGTGGCTCGCGCTGCAGCAGGACGGCATCACCGAGGCGCTGGACGCACTTGTCGCCCGCCACGGCGCCGAGCGCGTCGCGATCGTCGTCGGCACCTCGACCTCGAGCATCGGCGAAACCGAAGACGCGTATGCCGGCCTCGAAGGCGATGGCGACGCGGCCGCGTTCTCGGTGCGCATGGCGCGGCCGAACGTGCATACCGTGCATTCCCTCGGCGGCTTCCTGCAGCACGTGACCGGCCTGCGCGGGCCGTGCATTACGGTCGCGACCGCCTGTTCGTCGAGCGCGAAAGTCTTCGCGCAGGCCTCGCGCCTGATCGAGACCGGCATCGTCGATGCCGCGCTGGTCGGCGGCGTCGACACGCTCTGCGGCAGCGTGCTGTACGGCTTCAATTCGCTGCAGCTGGTTGCATCCGAACCCTGCCGCCCGTTCGACGCCACCCGCGTCGGGTTGTCGCTCGGCGAGGCCGGTGGTTTTGCGGTGCTCGAACGCGCCGCTGGCGAAACCGGTGAACTGCAGCTGCGCGGCTATGGTGAATCCAGCGACGCGCACCACATGTCGGCGCCGCACCCCGAAGGCCTCGGCGCGCAGCTTGCGATGCGCGAAGCGCTCGCGCGCGCGGGCATCGCGGCGGGCGACGTCGGCTACCTGAACCTGCACGGCACTGCGACGCCGGCAAACGATCGCGTCGAAGCGATCGCGGTCGCGGCGCTGTTTCCGGACACGCTGCATGCGAGCTCGACGAAGGCATTCACCGGCCACACGCTCGGCGCGGCCGGCATCGTCGAGTCGGTGTTCGCGCTGCTCGCGCTCGCACACGGCGAGCTGCCCGGCACGCTCGGCAGTTCGCAGCCGGACCCGGCCTGTGGGCCGCAGATCCGTTTCGGCAATGCGCGCAGTGATTCGTTGCGCTATGCGATGAACAACTCGTTCGGCTTCGGCGGCAACAACTGCTCGCTGGTGTTCGCGCGTGCATGAGCAGGCGCCGCATGCATCGCGCGCACATCGTGCGCGTCCGCCCTTTTTCGATGCCGCTGCCGGCGGCCTTTGCGCGGACGATCTGAACGCATGACCGTGCTGTGCGCCTCGCTCGAAGGCATCGGTTTCTGGACACGCGGCCTGCCCGGCTGGGACGCGGCGCGCGCATTCGTGCGCGACGGCGTGCGCCCGGGCGAGGCGCCGTCGCGCCCGTCGCCGCAGCTGCTGGCGCCGAACGAGCGCCGCCGCGCGCCGGATACGGTCGCGGTCGCGCTCGACGTCGCGCTGTCGGCCTGCACCATGGCCGGCCGTGATCCGGCCACGCTGCCGTCGGTGTTCGCCTCGACCCATGGCGACCTGACGATCACCGATTACATCTGTTCGACGCTCGCGACCGCGCCGGCGACGGTCTCGCCGATCCGCTTCCACAACTCGGTGCACAACGCCGCGGCCGGCTACTGGACAATCGGCGCCGGCGCGATGTGCGCGGCGACGGCGATCAGCGCGTTCGATGCGAGTTTCGCGCAGGGCCTGCTCGATGCGATGGTGCAGCTCGCGACCGGCGCCGACGCCGTGCTGCTGGTCGGCTTCGACGGCGCATCGGCCGGCCCGCTCGCGCAGGTCTCGCGCAGCGAAGGCCTGCTCGGCGGCGCACTGGTGCTTTCGCGCACCGGGCGCCCGGGCGCGCCCGCGCTGCGGGCGTGGCTGGAGGACGGTGAAGCCGATGTTGGCGGCGCGCTTGCTACGGTGGCGGGCGGCAATGCAATGGCTCCGATGTTGCCGCTGTTCGAGGCGCTCGCGGGCGGGGAACCACGAACCCGGCTGAAGGCCGGTCCGGGGCGGGTGCTGCAGGTGGAGGTGGTCGATGTCTGAAACGGTTCAACAGCCGGTGGCGCAGCATTCGCAGACCGGGCGCGCAGTCGTACGGCTTGATTCGCACAATGTCGCCGTCGTGATTCCCGCGCTCAACGAGGAGCTGCGCATCCGCGGCGTCGTCGAGGACGCACTGGCGCATTGCCCGAACGTGATCGTCATCGATGACGGCTCGACCGATGGCACCTGCGAGCAGATCAAGGACCTGCCGGTAATCCTGCTGCGCCACGAGCGCCGCATGGGCAAGGGCGCCAGTCTGCGCGACGGCTTTGCCGAGGCGCTGCGGCGCGGCTTTGCCGCGGTGCTGACGATGGACGGCGACGGCCAGCACGCCGGCAGCGACCTGCCGCGGTTGATCGATGCGGCCAACCGCTACCCGGGCTATATCGTGATCGGCGCACGGCTGCGCAAGCGCTCGCTGCAGCCGACCCACCGCCGGCTCGCGAACGAGTTCGGCGACTGGGGCATCGCCTGGGGCTGCGGCTTCCAGATCGCGGACACGCAGAGCGGCCAGCGCCTGTATCCGGCCGCGGTCGCCGCGCTCGGCGATGTGCCGGGCGAGGACTTCGTCTACGAGGCGCAGATCCTGATCTCCGCCGCGCGCAAGCTCGGCGTGCGCTGCGTATCGGTGCCGATCGAATCGCGCTACCAGTGCAGCGACTCGCCGCAGCAGTTCCGCAAGAGCCATTTCCATCCGCTGCGCGATCTGTGGCGCATCACCTCGCACGTGGTGATGCAGGTGCTGCGCGAAGGCGGCATGCTGGCCATCTACCGCCGCGTCCGCGCCCACCCGCCGGTGATCGACGATCCCAGCGGCGAGTTCACGCGCGTGCCGAGCACGCAGGTCCACGCGCGCTCGCCGTGAGCACGGACACCGCCTCGCGGGCCGACGTCGTCATTCTCGGCGGCGGCCTGGCCGGGCTGACGCTCGCACTGCAGCTGCGCCAGCAGGACGGCGCGCTGCGCATCGTCGTGCTCGAACGGCACCGTCATCCGGTGCGCGAGGCCGCGTTCAAGGTTGGCGAATCGACCGTCGAGATCGGTGCGCACTACCTCGCCGACGTGCTCGGCCTGCAGACGCACCTGGACAGCGAGCACATCCGCAAGTTCGGTTTCCGGTTCTTCTTCAGCGAAGGCCGCGAGGACATCGACCGCTGCACCGAGATCGGCGTCAGCCGCATCCTGGCCACGCCGTCGTGGCAGATCGACCGCGGCCGGCTGGAGAACTACCTCGGCGGTCTCGTGCGCGAGCGCGGCATCGATTTCATCGACGGCGCAATCGTGCGCGGGCTCGATGCTGCCAGCGGCGATGCGGACCACGGCGTGCGCTACGAGCGCGACGGCCAGTCGCATGCGCTGGCCACGCGCTGGCTGGTCGATTCGAGCGGGCGCGCGGGACTGGTCAAGCGCAAGCTCGGGCTGGCGCAGCCGAACGCGCACGATGCGAACGCAGCCTGGTGGCGCGTCGACGGCCATCTTGATCCGAACGACTGGTCCGGCGACGCGGCCTGGCATGCCCGCTGCACGCCGCCGGACCGCTGGCGTTCGACGAACCACCTCTGCGGCCCGGGCTACTGGGTGTGGATGATTCCGCTGTCGTCCGGCGCGCATTCGATCGGCATCGTCTGCGATGCGGGCATGCACCCGCTGGAGACGATGAACACGCACGCGAAAGCGATGGCGTGGCTGCAGCAGCACCAGCCGCGGCTGGCACGCGCGCTCGCCGCGCCGGAGCATGGGCTGCAGGATTTCATGTTCCTGCGCCATTTCTCCTACGGCTGCGCGCAGCTGTTCTCGCGCGAGCGCTGGGCGCTGACCGGCGAGGCCGGGTTGTTCCTCGATCCGTTCTATTCGCCGGGCAGCGATTTCATCGCGCTCAGCAATACCTACATCTGCGATTTGATCGCGCGCGACCGCGCCGGCACGCCGTTTGCGCCGTATGCGTCGATGTACGAGCAGCTGTACGTGTCGTTCTACGAAAACACGCTGAGCCTGTACCAGGATCAGTACGCATTGTTCGGCGATGCGCAGGTCATGCCGCTGAAAGTGATCTGGGACTACACGTTCTACTGGGCGTTGCTCGCGCCGCTGTATTTCGATCAGCGCCAGTGCGACCTCGCGGTGCTGGGCCGGCTGCGCGATGAGTTCACGCTCGCAAGCGCGCTGAACCGCGAGATGCAGCCGCTGCTGCGTGCCTGGGGCGAATGCAACCGCGCGGAGCGGCCGGCGACTTCGCAGCTCGACGGTCGCATGCTCGACCAGTACCGCATCGGCTGGTTCAACGAGCTCAACCGCGCGTTGAACGACCGGCTCGACGAGGCCGCATTCGTCGAGCGCATCCGTGCCAACGTGCAGCTGATGCGCAGGCTTGCGCGCGAACTGCTCGAACATGCGCGCGCACAGCACCCGGGCCTCGATACTGCGCCGCTTGCTGCGGTGCTGGGCACGGATGCCGACGCCGAGGCGACCGCGCCGCTGCTGTCGCCCGAGTGGTATGCGCTGCCGCAGCGCGAAGTGGCCGCCGAGCTGGCCTGAGCGCCTTCGTGCGACGGCGGATGCCGTCGCGGGTTTACCCGAGATCGGTCAGGGCTCGATCACGTGAATCGCGATGCCGGCCGCGCGTCGCTGTGCGGTCGGCACGCCTGCGCCGACCGACACCCCGCCGCTGCGTCCGAACGAGCCGCCACCGACGCCGAGGCTGACCGGCGAGCCGACGGTGTCGACACCGAGCAGCAGCACGCCGTTCGCGCCAAGCGCCGCGGCCTCACGCACGAGGCGGTCGATCGCCGCGTTCGTCTGCCCCTGCGTGCCGAAGCCGACCGCGCTCGACGAATCGAGCCGCGCAATCTCCTCGTAGCGTCGCGGCGGCGCCTGGTAGACCTGCACCTGCTGCGGCGAAATCGCCGGGCGCGCGGCGCCGAGCATGACTTTCTGGGTGCTGGCACAGGCACTCAGGCCCACCGCCAGCAACGTCGCCAGTATCGCGTTTCGCATATCGAGCCTGCTGCATCGCCTGGAGGCTTCGAGGCTGGCACGGCGATGCTGTACGCAACGTGGAGGGCCAGCGCTTGCGAATGCTCGAGCTGGATGCCAAATTCCGCGCCTCCTGACCACATGGACTACACGGATGAACAGAAGGATCCTGACGGCAACGCTCGCACTCGGGCTGCTGGTTGCAACGCAGTCGCATGCGAACGAGCCGGTCGATAACGCGGCCGTGGTCGAAATGGTCAAGCTCGGGCTCGACGAGGGCGTGATCGCGGCGAAGATCGAAAGCTCGCGCACGCGCTTCGACACCAGCCCGAAGGCACTCGGCGAGCTCAAGAAGGCCGGCGTGCCGGCCAGCCTCGTACAGAAGATGGTGCAGGCCGGCACCGCGTCGTCGGGCCCGGTCGCGCGCACCAGCGACTCCAGCCGCCAGAGCCTGGCCTGGCGCAACGCCACCGGCGAAGAAGTCAACATCAGCCCGGTGCGCGTCACCGCCGAGGTGTCCAACCGCCGCCGCTGGATCCCGGTCGCCGGCGCGTTCCTGAACTCCGAGACGTTCATGACCGTGCAGGGTTCGAAGGCGCGCGTGCGCACTGACGGCCAGCCGTCGTTCGTCACCAGCGTCGATCCGCTGAAGGTGCGCCTGCTGCACATGGCCGACAACAAGGATGGCGGCCGCTATGTCGTGTTCGACGGCAACAGCAGCGATCGCGAGATCAACGTCGTCAGCGAGGAGCTCGGCGGTGGCCATTACCTGATCAAGCCCGAAAAGCCACTGCAGGCCGGCCAGGAATACGCGTTCATCGTCTCGCCCGAGCTGCCGTCGGGCATGGGCTTCTGGGCGTATTTCATGCAGCCGGGCATCGCCGCAGTCGCGTACGACTTCGGGGTGCAGTAACAGAGTTGGAGCCGAGCGGTCAGCGGAATGAGCGGCTTCGGAGGCGCTCATTCCGACTGATCGCTTTGCAAAAGCGCTGTGCTTCGACAGCGTGCTTCGACAGCGGTACTCGTGCGACTCCCAACTCTTTCAGGGAACAGAACAATGCGCTACAAGCTGCTGACGGTTGCCTTGGTCGCAATGGTGGCGACCGGCTGCTCGATCACTCGCGAGGTCAGACCGGTATCGACCGTCGCGAGCGAAAGGGAGATCTGCCTTATCGAAGACCCCGCCGTCCGAGAAGGCTTCTTGCAAACGTACCGTCGGGAACTGGAGGCGCGCGGCTTTACGGTCCGCATGCTTCCAAAAGGCAGCGCAGTCGACTCTTGCAGGCTGACGAGCACCTATACCGGGCGCTGGTCATGGGACCTCGCGATCTACTTGAATTACGCCGAGATCGTCGTGTACCGCGACGGCGCGGAGGCCGGCAAGGCTCTCTACGACGGCCGAGCTGGTGGCGGTCGCCTCGACAAGTTTGGAAGCGGCGAAAAGCGCATCGCCGGGCTGGTAAACGAGCTGTTCCAATAACGCCGATGATTGCTGTGCATGGTCGTTGAGCCCTGCCCCGGAAGCTTGTTCAAGGCTTCGGGTCGGCCGCCGGAAGGACACGCCTCGCGAGTGCCGCAGGCATCGCAGGGCGCGAGGTGGACGTCCCGGCCCGCCGCTTGGCGGCGGGCGTTCGCGGACGCGCGGTGGTCCACCGGACGATCGCAAGCGCGTCAGCCATTGCCGCATGTGAGCTGGACGTCCCGGCCCGCCGCTTGGCGGCGGGCGTTCGCGAGGGCGCGATGGTCTACCGGACCATCGCAAGCGCGTCAGGCATCGCAGGGTGTGGGGTGTACGCCCCGGCCCGCCGCGGGGCGGCGGGCGTTCGCGGCCGCGCGATGGTCCACCGGACCATCGCAAGCGCGGCCGCTCACCCCATCCCTCCATTGATTCCGATCACCTGGCCGTTGATGTAGCCGGCGTCGTCGGAGCACAGAAAACCCACCAGCGCGGCGACTTCCTCGGGGCGGCCGGCACGCGCGGCGGGGACGATCTGCTTGATCGCCTCGGGCGGGAACGCTTCGCTCGCCATGCGGCCTTCGATCACGCCGGGGGCGACGACGTTGACCGTGATGCCACGCGCGGCCATCTCACGCGCGAGCGACTTGCTCGCGCCGTGCAGCGCCGCCTTCGCCGCGGCGTAGTTGCTCTGGCCCCGATTGCCGAGCACCGCCGCAACCGATGACACGCTGACGATGCGGCCCCAGCGCGTGCGCGCCATCGGCAGCAGCAGCGGCTGGGTGACGTGGAAGAAGCCGTGCAGCGACACGTCGATCACGCGCTTCCACTGCACCTGGCTCATGCCGGCCATCGGCGCGTCGTCGTGGATGCCCGCATTGTTGACGACGACCTGGATCGGTCCGGCTTCAAGCAACGACTCGACCGCATGACGCGCCGCGTCCGCGTCAGCGACGTCGAACGCGATCGCCTCGGCGCTGCCATCGGCGCTGCGGATCGTGTCGACGACCTGCACGGCGCGTGCAAGGTTGCCGTTCGCATGCACGATCACGTGCAGGCCGGCGGCGGCCAGGCGCATGCAGATCGCGCTGCCGAGATCGCCACTGCCGCCGGTGACGAGGGCGCGGCGCAAGGTCGGTGAAGTCATGGCGGTGTCCGTCTGAATCGAAACCGCGATTGTCGCGGAGCGGACCGCGCGCCGCGACTTCAACGCATCCGATCAGCCGGGCACGGGCCCGTGCAGCACCGCAGCGCGGCCTTCGGCGAGCAACGCGCCTTCGTGCGTGATGCGAAACGCGTACTGCCAGCCACCGTCGCCTTCGACCAGCACCTGCGCCTCGCATTCGATCGCCGCAACGAGCGTGTCGATGCGCGCCACATGCAGCTGCACGCCACGCAGCGCGACGAGCATGCCCGGGCGCGCGACTCCGCCGGCCTGCTGCGCACGCAGCCCGCCATGCACGGCCATCGCCTGCGCGCCGTATTCGCACAGATGCACCGCATGCAGGCGGTCGCCGCTGCGCAGCGGATGGGCCGGATCGAGGTGGTTCGATGCCCGCAGGCGGATCGACTGCGCACCCCAGTCGAGCACTTCGTCCCACAGGCACATCGCGCCCTGATGCGGAATCAAAGCCGCGATCGCATCGCGTTGCAACGCGGCGGTCGGTGTCGTCATCGGGAAGTCTCCGTCGCGTGCGCGCCTTGGGCCGGCCCCCGCACGATCAGCAACGCGAGCACGAAATTGCAGACCACGCCGAGCGCGACGGTGCTGCCGATCGCGCGCAGCACCGGAATCGTCGACAGCGCGAGCAGGGAGAACACGAGCATCGTGGTCAGGCTGCAGACCGCGGTCGCATGCAGCGCACGCAGCTGTTCTTCGCGCTCGTCGCCGGCATGGTCGAAGAACAATGCGTAGTCGAGCCCGAGCCCGGCGGCGAGGATCAGTGCGACGAGGTGGAACAGGTTGAGTTCGACGCCGAACGCGCGCAACACCGCCAGGATCAGCAGCGTGGTCAGTGCCATCGGTGCGAGCACGCGCAGCACGCGGCGCGGCGTGCGCAGCGAGGCCCAGACCGTCAACGCGAGCAGCACGGCCGCGAGTGCGAGCGCCCACAGCACGCGCTCGCGATAGGCGGCCACCAGCGACTCGGATGCGTGCTTGAGGTCGAGCAGCTGCGCGCCGTGGCGCTCGGCGATGCGCGCAACCGCGGCCACGTCGGCGATGCCGTTGAGCGAAACCAGCGCGGTCGCGTGGCCCCTGCGCTGCAGCAGCAGGCCGTCGATCGTGCTCGCGAGCGGCGTGCGGGCGAGGTCGGTCGCGCGCAGCGGCGCGGCGGTGCGCGCGCGCTCGATGTCGGCCGCGAACGGCGCGAACGCATCGGGCTGGAACGGGCTGGCCGCGAGCGCCTGCGACAGCGCAGCGTCGAGCGCCTCGGGTGACGGAAGACGCGCCTGGCGCGCGCGCTGGGTCGCAGCGCTGGGCAGGTAGCGCGCGGCAAGGTCGTAGCCTTCGAGCGCGCCTTCGGTGCGTGCGGCCTCGAGCGCGGGCCGCAGCCGCTCGGACGCCTGCAGCACGGTTTCAGTGTTTCGACCCTGCAGCACGATCACATAGCGCACGTCGGGCGCACCCAGCTCGGCGCGCAGCCGCGCATCGCGCGCCAGCGCATCGGCCGGCACCGGCGTGAGCCGGGACAGGTCGTTCTGCCAGAACGAACCGGGCATCAGCGCGGCCACCGCGATCGCGAGTGCGGCAAGCGCCGCATACCCTGGCGCGCGCAGCCGCGGCCAGCGCTCGACGCGGTCCCACAGGCGCGCCAGTCGCCGCGAGGCCGCGACGTCGCGGAACGCGCCGGGGCCGTCGGCATCGATCAGCGCCGGCAGCACGAAGCGCGTGGCGAGCGCGGCGGTCGCCAGGCCCACGATCGTGAACACCGCGAGCTGGCGCAGGCCCTCCACGCCCGAAACGAAGAACGTCAGGTACGCGATGCAGGTCGACGCCACGCCGGTGCCGAGCGTGCGCCACAGCGCGCGCGCGTTTGTCCACGGCGACAGCCCCGGGCGCTGGTGACTGAACAGGTGGATCGGATAGTCCTGCGCAACGCCGATCAGGGTGAAGCCGAACGCGACGGTGATGCCGTGCACGCCGTCGGACGTGAGCGCGACCGCGGCCAGCCCGGCGAGGCCGCCGCTAGCGAGCGGCAGCCCTCCGAGCAGCGGCGCGCGCCAGGTGCGGTAGGCGAGCCACATCAGCGCGATGAACACGAAGCTGTCGATCGTGCCGATCAGGCTGGCCTCGCGCTGCGTGCGGCCGCCGATCTCGACCGAGAACGCGCCGGGCCCGCTGAGCTCGAGCTGCGACGCGCTGTCGCCACGCACCTGCGCGAATGCCGCGCGCAATGCGTGCACGGCCTCGGCCTGGCCGGTCGGGTCGAAGCCGGCCGCATGCGTCTGCGCGAGCAGCAGCGCCTGCCGGCCCGCGCGGTCGAACCACACGCCGTGCAGGCGCTGCGGCAGGTGTTCGGGCTGCCAGGCGTCGGCGAGCGCGAGCGTCTCCAGCGTCGGGTCCGATGGTAGCAGCGGCTCGATCAGCGCCGCCGCCGGCGAACCCAGGTCCTGCACGCGCTCTTCGAGCGCTTCGGCCAGCAGGTCGGCATCGAGCGCACGCGCGTCGAATGACGGGGTCAGCAGGTAGCGGTACGGCCGCAGCCGCTCGGGAATCGCTTCGAGCCCGGCGTCGTCGCCGTTCGCGACCACCGCAAAACGCGGATCGGTCGCGAGCGCGCGCCGCAGCGCATCGGACTGCGCGGCGAGCGCGGCCGGCTCATCGCCTGCGATCGCGACCAGCAGCAGGCGTGAGCCCGGCCCTTCGCCGAGTTCGTCGATCAGAAGCTTCTGCGCCGGCGTGCGCGCGGCCGGCATGAACCGGCGAAGGTCGCCGGTCATCTCCAGCTGGCGGCCGATCCACAGGCCTGCCAGCGCGAGCAGCGCAAGCCAGGCGAACGCGAGCGCCAGTCGGCGCGCGGACGGGCTCAAGCGCCGCGGCCGTGGCACAGCGCCGCGAGCGCGGCCGCATCGTGCACCTCGGTGGCGGCACGCGCGGCGCCGGCGAGCAGCGTGCGTTGCAGCGGCTGCTTCGGCATCTGCGTCTCGATGCAGCGCAGCTCGGCGCCACGGCCGTACAGCGTGATGCCCTGCACTTTCGCCGCCAGCGCCGCGTCCCTCGGCGTCAGCGTCAGCGTCCAACGCTCGCGCATGCCGGCCGCGCCGATGCGGTAGTGCTGTTCGAGCTGCGCGCGGTCGCCGGCCAGCAGCGCACCGAAGCTGGCCTGCAGCGCGGCCAGTTCGGGCGCGCGCGCCAGCGCAAACCGCCGCGGCGACTTGCCCGCACGCGCGATCGTGACGTCACCGCCCCCGCCCGTGCCGCTGGCGATCGTGGTCGTCTCGGCGTAGGGCGATCGCACGTCGCGCACCAGCGTGTGCGCGTCCGGGCGCTGGTATTCGCCGGCGATGCGCAGCGGCGTCTTCAGCAGCGCCGAGCCGCGCAGCTCGACGAACGGCGTACGCATCGGCGCCGGGCGTGCGATCCGCGACAGGATCCAGTCGGCGGCGACCGGCGCCGCGTGCGCATCAGCCGCCGTGAGCGGCAGCGTCGCGGCGAGCAGCAGTGCTGCGAGCCGGCGCAGGGTCGGGCGACGGGGAATGAGCGTCATCGGCATGCCAGAAGTCGAAGAAGTTGAACCAGTTGTACGGCGCGCGGCGGGCGTGGTGCTCCAGCCGCGCGGCGTAGCGCTGCACGCAATCGCGCAGCAATGCCTGGCGGTTATGCCGGTCCGCCGCCAGCCCGTCGCTGAACGGCTCGAACGCGAGCTCGTAGTTGCGACCACCGCGGTACAGTCCGAACGCGAGGCACACCGGCACGCCGAGCAGCGTGGCGATCAGCCACGGCGCGGTCGGAAACTGCGCGGTGTGGCCGAGGAATGGCGCGGCCACCGACGCCTCGCCCGGGCGCGTGCGATCGACCAGCAGCGCGACCAGCGCGCCGGCATCGGTCGCCTGCTTGATCGAGAGCACGATCGACGGCCCGTCCTGTCCGGCATCGATCACGCTGCGTGCGATCTCCGGATTCAGCGCATCGAGCAGCTGCGTGACCGCGGGGTTGTGCCCTTTGTCGAGCACGACGCGCACCTGCACGTCGGGGCGCTCGCGCGCGAGCACGCGCAGCACGTCGAAGCTGCCCAGGTGCGAGCCGAACAGCAGCACGCCGCGCCCGAGGTCGATCTGCGCATGCAGCGCCTCGAGTCCGTCGATGCCGATGCGGAACCGGCGCAGCTGCCCGCTGAGCAGGAACACGCGGTCGAGGATCGTCGAGGCGAACGTATGGATGTGGCGCGCGACCTGCGGCAGGCCTGCGCGCCGGCCCAGCACGCGCGTCAGATACGCGGCCGATGCACGCCGCTCGGGCCCGCGCTTGATCAGGAAATACGCAGTGATCGGCCACAGCAGCGGGCGCGCCAGCGCGCGACCGCCATAGCGCGCGATCGAGCGGATCAGCCACAGCGCGAACCTGCCGCCACCTTCGGGCCGCCGGGTCCAGTCGGCGGTCATGGCGCGGCTCCGGCGGCGACTTCGCCGGTTGCGAGTACGGTTTCGCCGCGGCGCACGCTGAAACGCCAGCGCGGCGCGTCGGCGGCCGGGGTGAGTTCGATCTCGGCGGTCTCGCCCGGCAGCAGCGGCTGCAGGAACTTGACCTGCGGCAGGCGCAGCGCATCAAGCGGGCCATGCGCGGCCTCGACCGCTTCGATCACGCGGTCGAGGATCACCACGCCCGGCACCAGTGGACGCCCCGGAAAATGCCCGGGCAGGCAGGGATGGTCGGGGGCGATCGAAAAGCGCATCGGGCGCAGGGGTCGAGCAAGGCCGCACAGGATAAGCGAGCGTGTGCCGGCCGTGGCGGCAGCCGCCGGTTCTAACCGGATCAGCGGCCGATCAGCGGGCTCAATCGAACAGGCGCTGCCAGAACTGCGGCCCGAGCCCGGCCATGCGGCGCAGGAACTCGCCGAAGTTGCGGTAGTTGCGCTGCGGGAACAATCGGTGCCGCAGCAGGTATTCGCCGACGAAGAAGCCGCCGACCACGCCGTAGTTGAGCAGGTTCGCGAACCACGACCAGGTGGTCTGCGAAATCGCGATCGGCGGCACGTGGCCGAGCCGGGCGAGCACGCCATCCGGCACTGCGATCAGCGCCAGCAGCAGGTTCGCGAGCGCGAGCCCGGCGAGCAGCCAGGCCCAGGCCGCGGTCAGCGCACGCGTGTAGCGCTGCTGCGCAGGCGGCATCTGCGCCGGGTCGTCGTATTCGATCGCGGCGGCGATCTTGGTGATCAGCGGCGTGCGCGGCGGCGCGAGGCTGCGCGCGAAACACCACGCAACCAGCCCAGTGAACACCACCGGCGGCGCGAGCAGCAGCACCGGCAGCCAGCGCGACTCCACATTCAGGGCAAGCATCGCGCCGAGCCCGGCGGTGAGCACCCACGCCCAGACGCTGCCGCGCGCGAGCGGGCCGATCAGCACCAGCAGCGCAAGGTCAGCCAGCGTCAGCGCGGCCGGCAGGCCACCGCCGCGCTCGCTCGCCCAGTGGGCCAGAAACGGATAGGCCACCGCGAGGAGCACCTGCGCGGCGGCGGTGCCGGACACGTCGGTCGGCTCAGGCGCTGACGCGGTGCTGTTCGATATGCGCCGAAAGCGAACGCAGCGACGCGAAGATGCGGCGGTTCTCGTCGCTGTCGCTGCGCAGCTGGAAGCCGTAGCGCTTGCTGATCGCGAGCGCCAGTTCGAGCGCGTCGATCGAATCCAGCCCAAGCCCGGCACCGAACAGCGGCGCCTCGGGGTCGATCCCGCCCGGCTCGACGCCCTCGAGGTTCAGGCTGTCGACCAGCAGCTGGGCGAGTTCGGCTTCGGCGGGGGTTTGTGCGGACATCGGGTGATCCAGGGCAGGCTGCGAAAGGCGCCACGATCCGGCATCGCGCGGTCCGGCGCAACCGCGCGAAGCGCCCCGGATATCATGGCGTGATGGATTCCAGCTTCTGCCCCATGGACGCGACCGCGGTCGGCGCCGCCCCCGCCTGTGCGCCGATCGAGACCGACGTGCTCGTGATCGGCGGCGGGCCCGCCGGCAGCACTGCGGCGACACTGCTCGCGCGGCGCGGCTGGCGCGTGACCGTGCTCGAAAAAGCCGCGCATCCGCGCTTCCACATCGGCGAATCGCTGCTGCCGATGAACATGCCGATCCTTGAGCGACTGGGCGTGCTCGACCGCGTACGCGAGATCGGCGTGCTCAAGCGCGGCGCGGATTTTCCGCTCGACGACGGCCGCTACAACACGTTCCGCTTCGACCGCGCACTCGGCGCGCGCTGCGATTACGCGTTCCAGGTCCGGCGCGAGGAGTTCGACGCGCTGCTGTTCGAGCACGCCCGCGAGGCCGGCGTCGATGCGCGCGAGCGCACCAGCGCCGGCAGGATCGAGTTCGGCGATGACGGCCGCCCCCAGCGCGTACACGCGACCGGCGAGCATGGCGAGGCGCTGGTGTTCGCGCCGCGCTTCGTCGTCGATGCAAGCGGGCGCGATACCGCGATCGGCAGCCAGCTCAAGTTCAAGCGCAAGAATCCGCGCCACCAGTCGGCGGCGGTGTTCAGCCACTTCGAGGGCGTCGAGCCCCGCCCCGGCGACGATGCCGGCAACGTCACGATCATCCGCCACGCGCATGGCTGGATCTGGATGATTCCGCTGCGCGATGGCGTGACCAGCGTCGGCGCGGTCTGCACGCCCGATGCGCTGCGCCAGCGCCGCGGCGACAGCGAAGGCTTCCTCATGCGCACGTTGCAGTCGGTGCCGGCCGCGGCCGCGCGCATGCAGGGCGCTGCGCGCGTCGCGCCGGTGCACGTGACCGGCAACTACGCGTACGAATGCACGCGCATGAGCGGGCCGGGCTGGGTGCTGCTCGGCGATGCGTGGGCATTCGTCGACCCGATGTTCTCGTCCGGCGTATTCCTGGCGATGAACAGCGCCGAGCTCGGCGCCGATGCGGTCGATGCCGCGCTGCGCGATCCAGCCTGCGAACGCGCGCGCATGGCGCGGCTCGAACGGCATCTCTCGCGCGGGCTCGGCGAGTTCAAGTGGTTCATCTACCGCTTCACCACGCCGACGATGAAGCGCCTGTTCTCGAACCCGCGTAACGCCTTGCGCGTCGAGGATGCGGTGATCGCGATGCTCGCCGGCGACGTGTTCGACAGCGCCGCGGTGCGCTGGCGGCTGCGCGTGTTCCGGTTGATCTATCTGCTGACCGCGCTCGGCGGTGCCGCGCAGGCGCTCGGCGACTGGCGTCATCGCCGCCGGCAGGCGCGCGTGGTGTTCACCGAAGAGACGCTGCAACCGGGCGCGGCGGCCGAACGCGCATGAGCGCCGCCCCGCTGGTTGAAACAAACGCGCCGGTGCTGCGCGTCGACTACCTCACGCAGCCGCTGGCCGAGGTGCTCGGCGATGCGCGCGTGCTGGCCGCGTTCGGCTTCGGCGACGCCGCGCCGGTGCATGCCGATCCGCGCTACCTGCGCGTGCAGCTGCCGCCGCACGGCGCGGCGCCATTCGAGGTCTGGCGCAGCGATCGCGCGGTCGAACACGGACGCGACGGTGCGATCGCGTGGTCGCACGATGGCGCGCTGCAGTTCGGGGCGCTCGAAGTCGAAGAAGCCGGCGACGACCCGGATGCGATCGGCACGGCCTCGCAGGAGGCGTACCGGCAGCTGCTCGCATTCACCGCCGCGAGCGGCTACCCGCATCTGCTGCGGGTCTGGAACTACCTCGACGGCATCACCGAAGGCGACGGCGACGACGAGCGCTACAAGCGGTTCTGCCTGGGCCGCGGCTACGGCCTCGGTACGGCGATCGAGGGGCCGCTGCCGGCCGCGACCGCGATCGGCCGCCCGCGTCCGGGCGCGGCGGGATCACGTCTGCAGGTCTACTGGCTGGCCGCACGCGTGCCGGGCACGCCGCTGGAAAACCCGCGTCAGCTCAGCGCGTACTGCTACCCGCGCGAATACGGCCCGCAACCGCCGAGCTTCGCGCGCGCGATGCTGCCGCCCGGGGACCTGCCGCTGCTGCTGTCGGGCACGGCTTCGATCGTCGGCCACCGCTCGCTGCATGCCGACTGCGTCATCGCCCAGATCGACGAGACGCTCGCGAACTTCGACAGCCTGCTGGCGACCGCGCGCGCGCGCCGGCCATCGCTGCCGGCGCGGTTCGGGCCGGATTCGCGCCTGAAGGTCTACGTGCGCGATCGCGACGAGCTCGAAACCGTCGCCGCCGCGCTCGATGCGCGCCTCGGCCCCGACGTGCCGCGCATCGTTTTGCATGCCGCGGTGTGCCGGCGCGAGCTGCGCGTGGAGATCGACGGCGTCCACCGCTAGCCACACGATGTCGCCCATGCACGCGTTCCGGCAGAGCCAGAGCTGCGATCGCGTTAAGCTGCTGGCTCCACCACAAGGAGCACCGCCATGGGATTGATCAGCCTGCTGTGGGGCATCGTCGCGATGATCTGGATGGTGATCGCGTTGATCCCGTTTCTCGGCTGGGGCAACTGGTTCCTGATCCCGTTCGCGGCGATCGGCGCGGTGATTGCCGCGATCGGCATCGGCATGAGCCGCCCGGGCCACCGCGGACGTGCGAAGACGGGCCTCGTGCTCAACGTCATCGTGATCCTCGTCGGCATCGCCCGGCTTGGCATCGGTGGCGGCCTGATCTGAGCTGGCCTGAACTGAGCCGACCTGATCTGAGTCGGTCTGCGTGGTAGCCGCGTCCCACCCGGCGCACGCGGCGGCGCGCACGACCCCGAACGTCAGCCCTCGACGCCTGCCGGCACGGCCTCGACGCGCGTGGCCGGCCGCGCCGCGAGCAGCGCCTGCGTGTGCGGATGACGCGGCGCTCGCAGCACGTCCTGCATTGCACCGGTTTCGACGATGCGGCCGTCTTCGAGCACGGCGATGCGCTCGGCGACCGCGGCGGCCGCGCCGAGGTCATGCGTCACGAACAGCAGCGCCAACCCGCGCTCGACCTTGAGCCGGGCCAGCAGCGCGAGGATCGCGGCGCGGTGGTGCGCATCCAGCGCGGATACCGCCTCGTCGCAGACCAGCAGGTCCGGGTCGGTCGCCAAGGCGCGTGCAATCGCGATGCGCTGGCGCTGGCCGCCGGAGAACTGATGCGGATAGCGGTCGAGCGCGTCATCGCCCAGACCGACCGAATGCAGCAACGCGGACGCGCGTTCGCGCCGCACGCGCGCATCGCCGATGCCGTGGATGCGCAGCGGCTCGGTGACGATCTCGGCAACCGGCAACCGCGGATCGAGCGAGGCGAACGGGTCCTGGAACACCACGCCGATGCGCGCGCGCAGCCGGCGCAGTTCGCGAGCGCGCAGTCCGGTCAGCTCGACGGCGCGCTCGCCATCGAACCAGTGCACCTGCCCGTGCATGCCGCGCAGCAGCTGCAGCACCGCGCGGCCGAGCGTGCTCTTGCCGCTGCCGCTTTCGCCGACCAGCGCAAGGCCCTCGCCGCGGTGCAGTTCGATCGACACGTCCTGCAGCGCATCGCGCGCCGCGCCGCGGTAACGCACGCGCAGCCCGCTCGCGCGCAGCAGCAGCGAAGGCGCGGTCGCGGCAGGCGGCACCGGCGCAAGCCGGTCGGCTGCGAGCAATTCGCGCGTATACGCATGCTGCGGTCGCTCGAACACATCGGCGGTCGCGCCGCGTTCGACCACGTGCCCGCGCTGCAGCACGAGCAGGCGCTGCGCATAGACCCCAACCAGCGGCAGGTCGTGGCTGACGAGCACGAGCGCGAGGCCGTGCTCGCGGCGCAGTGCGTCGAGCAGCTCGAGAATGCCGCGTGCGATGCGGGCATCGAGCGCGGATGTCGGTTCGTCGGCGATCAGCACGCGCGGCTGCAATGCGAGCGCCAGCGCGATCGCGATGCGCTGGCGCTGCCCACCCGAGAACTGGTGCGGGTAGCGGTCGAGCGCGGCGGCCGGGCCCGGCAGCTCGACGCGCGCAAGCAGCGCCTGCGCTTCGTTGCGCGCGGCCTGGCGCGCGAGGCCGCGTGCGACGCGCAGCGTCTCGTACAGCTGCGCGCCGACCGTGCGCAGCGGATGCAAAGCCGCGAGCGGGTCCTGCGGCACCCAGGCCAGCCCGCGACCGCGCAGCGCCGCATGCGCGCGCGTGCCGATCGCGACCGCCGTGCCATCGACCTCGAGCGCGCCGCGCGCCTGCAATCCCGGCGGCAACAGGCCTAGCAACGCCAGCGTGGTCAGGCTCTTGCCGCTGCCGCTCTCGCCGACGATGCCCAGGCACTGGCCTGCATGCAGTTCCAGATCGAGCGGGCCGAGCAGCGCCCGCTCGCCCGTGCGCACGGTCAGCTCGCGCAATGTCAGCAGCGCGCTCATGCGGCGGCGCTGCCACGGGATGCATGCACATCGAGCCAGTCGCGCAGGCCGTCGCCGAGGAACTGGAACAGCGCCAGCGTCAGCACCAGAAACCCCGCGGGAAACAGCAGCGTCCATGGCGCCGAGTCGAGCTCCTGCACGCCCTCGGCGAGCAACGTGCCCCAGCTCGCGCTGGGCTCATCGACCGACAGGCCAAGAAAGCCGAGGAAGCTTTCGACGAGGATCGCCTGCGGCAGGATCAGGCCGAGGTAGACGAACGCGAGCGGCAGCAGGTTCGGCAAGACGTGCCAGCGCAGGCGCTGATCAAAGCGCGCACCGGCCGCATGCGCGGCAAGCACGAACGGTGCCTCGCGCAGGCGCGCGGCCTCGGCGCGCATCACCCGCGCAAGATCGATCCACACATAGCCGCCGATCGCGAGCAGAAGCAGCGCGAGCGAGCGCTCGAACAGCGTCAGCAGCAGAATCACGACTAGCAGGAACGGGATCGCACTGAACACGTCGAGCACGCGCACGAGCGCGCGTTCACCGCGGCCGCCGGCAAGCCCGGCAATCGCGCCGTAGCCAAGCCCGAGCACGAGCGCGACCACGCTGGCGAGCAGGCCCACAGTCAGCGACAGCCGCCCACCGGCCAGCGTGCGCGCGAACACGTCGCGGCCGATCGCATCGGTGCCGAACCAGTGCCCGGCCACGCCAGGCGCGACCGACAGCGCGTCCCAGTCGGGCGTGTGCGGATCGAACGCCGCCAGCGCAGGGCCGAGCCAGCACAGCAGCGCAAGCACGGCGAGCCCGGCCAGGCAGGCGCGGGCGACGGGAGGAAGGGAGCGCAGCGATCGCATCGCGCGCATCGTAGCGGCGGGGCCAGGCCGGTGCGACGCATGCGGGCATGGAACGGGACTGCGATCGCGATCGGCGCTGCTGCGATCGGCGCCGCAGGCGGTCGGCAGCGGCCGCGCGGCCGAAGACGGGCTGCGCGCGCTACCGCGGCACGCTACGCGACGCGCTGCAGGACCTGTCCATCGAATTGCATCGTGGTTGTGAGGGCTCGGCCCAGCGTTCGGGCGAGCGTCGCGCGACGCTCGCCTGCGCCACTGCGCGTGCCAAGCAAGCCGTCCGCGCGCGCCGGGGCCGCCGGCCGCGCGCGTATCATGCGCGCCATGAGCTACCCCTACACGCGCCCGCGGCGGATGCGCCGCGACGAGTTCTCGCGCCGGCTGATGCGCGAGACGGTCCTGACCGCGAACGATCTGATCTACCCGGTGTTCGTGCACGAACTCGCGGGCCGCGCGCCGGTCGGCTCGATGCCCGGCATCGAGCGCCTTTCGCTCGACGAGCTGCTGCGCGTGGCCGAGCAGGCCAGCGAGCTGCGCGTGCCGGCGCTCGCGCTGTTTCCGGTGACCGCGCCCGAGGCGAAGTCGCTCGACGCGGCCGCGGCCTGGGACGACGAAGGCCTCGTGCAGCGTGCGGTGCGCGCGCTGAAGTCGCGCTTCCCGCAGCTGGGCGTGATCACCGACGTCGCGCTCGACCCGTACACCTCGCACGGCCAGGACGGCCTTGTCGATGAATCCGGCTACGTGGTCAACGACGAAACCGTCGACGCGCTCGTCAAACAGGCGCTGAGCCATGCACGCGCCGGCGCCGACGTGGTCGCGCCGAGCGACATGATGGACGGGCGGATCGGCGAGATCCGCACCGCGCTCGAGCACGGCGGCCACGTGCACACGCGCATCCTCGCCTACAGCGCGAAGTACGCAAGCGCGTTCTACGGCCCGTTCCGCGATGCGGTCGGCAGCGCGGCTGCGCTCGGCAAGGGCAACAAGTACACGTACCAGATGGACCCGGCCAACAGCGACGAGGCATTGCGCGAAGTCGCGCTCGATCTCGCCGAGGGCGCGGACATGGTGATGGTCAAGCCGGGCCTGCCGTACCTGGACATCGTGCGGCGGGTGAAGGACGAGTTCGGCGCGCCGACGTTCGTCTACCAGGTCAGCGGCGAGTACGCGATGGTCAAGGCCGCGGCCACGAACGGCTGGCTGGACGAGCGCGCCTGCGCACTCGAAGCACTGGCGAGCATCAAGCGCGCCGGCGCCGATGGCGTGCTGAGCTATTTCGCGCTCGACGCCGCGCGCTGGCTGCGCGAGGCGAGCTGAGCATGACCGGCGGCATGCGTGCCGCCGCGGCCGACACGGCAGGTGCCGGCCAGGAGCTGATCCAGTGCGGGACGGCGCAATGAAACGCTACGCGGTCTTCGGCCATCCGGTCGCGCATTCACGCTCGCCGCGCATCCATGCCGCGTTCGCCGCGCAATGCGCGATCGAACTCGAATACACCAAGATCGATGCGTCACCGGACGCCTTCGCTGGAGCGGTCGCCGCATTCGGACGCGCCGGTGGCCTGGGCGCGAACGTGACGCTGCCGCACAAGCTCGCCGCGGCGGCGCTGTGCGAGCAGGTCAGCGACCGCGCGCGCCGGGCGGGCGCCGTCAACACTCTGGTGCGCGCCAGCAATGCATGGCACGGCGACAACACCGACGGAGTCGGCCTCGTGCGCGACCTGCAGGCGCGCCACGGGTTGGACCTGCATGGCCGGCGCACGCTGATCATCGGCGCCGGCGGGGCCGCGCGCGGCGTTGCGCCCGCGCTGCTCGATGCAGGCATCGGCGCGCTCGTCGTCGCAAACCGCACGCCTGCAAGCGCGCGTACGTTGCTCGATGCAATCGACGCGCCCGCTTCGGCGCGCGCATGCGGTCTCGATTCGCTGCCGATGCTTGGCGCGTTCGACCTGGTCATCAACGCGACAGCGGCGGCGCGCGGGGATGGACTCGTCGCGCTGCCCGCCTCGCTCGTGCACACGGGCAGCGCCGCGGTCGATCTCGGCTACGGCGCGGCCGCGGCCGCGTTCCTCGACTGGGCACGCGACGCCGGTGCGGGCGTGCAAGTCGACGGGCTCGGCATGCTGGTCGAACAGGCCGCCGAAAGCTTCATGCGCTGGCACGGCATCCGACCGAACACCGACCCCGTCTACGCGATGCTGCGCGCAGACGACGGCGGCTGAATGCAGCTGCGCGCCGATCGAATGCGCGGCCCGCTAATGACCGATTCGGACGGCACCGCGGGCGATGTGGCGCGGCCGGGCAGGCGTGTTCTGGCGGCCGTGCTGCGCGATGAGGGCTGCGCGCTCGACGTGCCGATCCGCGTAGAGCCGTCTTGCCGCGATGGCTGCGGCGCCTGCTGCATCGCGCCGTCGATCAGCTCACCGATTCCGGGCATGCCGGATGGCAAGCCGGCGGGCGTTCCGTGCGTGCAGCTCGACGACGCACTGCGCTGCCGGCTGTTCGGACAGCCGGAGCGCCCGGCCGTGTGCGGCGCGTTGCGCCCGAGCGCCGACATGTGTGGCACTTCCCGCGAGCACGCGGTGTCGCATCTCGATGCACTCGAGCAGGCCACGCGTCCGGACTGAGCGGCGCTAGGTCGCGGGCGCGAGCGCCATCGCCACGAACGCGGCCGAGTTCTGCAGCGCGTGCGGGATCGCGGCCGCCGCGAAGGCATGCCAATACGAGCGCGGACGCCAGGCGAGGTAGCTCCAGGCGAACACGAAGAACGCCCAGACCGTCCCGAAAAACCACAGCGGCGCGACTGCGCCATGCAGCCCGCCCCAGACCAGCGCGGCAATCGTGGCAATCCATACGCGCTGACGGATGAAGCGGCCGAGGATGGCGAGCAGCGCCGAGAGCAACGCGGTCTCTACCAGCGGCGCGAACACCACCAGGCCGAACAGGTCGAGCAGATTCGCGTCCCAGTCGGGCAGGCCCTGCGTCGCATCCGCGAAGCCGGCGCCGTCCGCAGCGGCGCCCGCAAGCGTGGCCAGCAGCACCGACCCGAACAGCGACACCGCGCCGGCCAGGGCACCGTAGAGCGCGAGGTTCGCGCGCGCCGCCTGCGGGATGATGCGGGGCCAGGCGCCCGCGTCGGTCACGCCTCGCCGGCCTGCAGGTAACGGTCCTTGAGCCGCACGTAATGCTGCGCGCTGTAGTACAGCCCTTCGATCTCGACGTCACTGAGCACGCGCACCTTCTTGGCCGGGTTGCCGAGCCACAGCTCGCCTTCACCGACCACCTTGCCGGGCGCTACCAGCGCACCGGCGCCGATGAACGCGTGCTTTCGCACCACTGCGCCGTCGAGCAGGATCGCGCCCATGCCGACCAGCACCGCATCCTCGATCGTGCAGGCATGCACGATCGCCTTGTGGCCAATCGTGACGTCCGCGCCGATCACGGTCGCATAGCCGCCGAGCTTCGCGTGTGGGCCGTCGTGACTGACGTGGATCACGGTGCCGTCCTGCACGTTCGTGCGCGCACCGATCGCGATCGTGTTGACGTCACCGCGCACGACGCAGGTCGGCCAGATCGAAACATCGTCGGCCAGCGTGACGCGGCCGATGACGGTCGAGGCGGGATCGACGTAGACGCGCTCGCCGAGGGCGGGGACAGTATCGAGGTAGGGGCGGATGCTCATCGGGCGATTGTAGGCGCCGCCGCAGCGGGCTTCACGCGCGCCGGGCGATTTCCACCGGTTCAGTGAACCGGCTCACGCGGCGGTTCAGCGCAGCCGCGTGAACCTGTCCCACAGCGTGTCGAACTGACCCGCAAAGCAGCGCACCAGGTACGCGTCCTCGCTGACGACGAGGTTCTCGTTGTTGCTCGTGCTCGCGGTGCGGGTCCAGTTGAAGCTGCCGTTCGCGAGGATCCGGCCGTCGAACACCGCGAACTTGTGGTGCATGTGGAAGCGGCTGTCGTCGAGCCGGATCTCGATGCCCTGCGCGGCGAGCCGGATGATGTCGCTGCCGTCGTCGATGCGCTTGTCGTCATCGCTGATGATGCGCACCGCCACGCCGCGCCGGTGCGCGTCGAGGATCTCCTCGGTGAGCCGGTCATCGGCGATCGTGAACACACAGATGTCGAGCTGACGCTTCGCTGTGCGACACAGCTCGCGCAGCTTGCGCAGGCAGCTGTCACCGGGCGAGAAGAACACGCTGCTGCTCGCGACCGCAACCGCGGCGGACAGATCCAGCGTGCGGACCACCTGTTCGAGCCATCGCAGCGAATCGAGTGCCCGCGTTGGATCGGCTGCAACGACATCACGCGTGATCGCAAAC
Organism: Lysobacter korlensis; assembly: GCF_042434515.1. Lineage (NCBI taxonomy): Bacteria > Pseudomonadati > Pseudomonadota > Gammaproteobacteria > Lysobacterales > Lysobacteraceae > Lysobacter > Lysobacter korlensis. Next base: position 334,504 of record NZ_JBHLTG010000001.1, on the reverse strand, counting down.
GCACGGTTGCGCAGGTAACGCAGGCGTTCGGAATCCAGCGTTGCCCCGACTTCACGCAGCTCGAGCTTCTCGTCGGTGTCGAGCACGCCATCGGCCGCGGTGTCGGCGAGCAGCCGGTCCAGTTGGTGGAAATCCATTTCAGCCCCGAACGCGTTGAAGATCGATAAGGGTCAAACCTGCACCGCAGCGACCGCTGCGAGCTACACCACCACAGGCCTGGCGGCGCGTCACGATCGCTTGCGCCACCACGGCCCGCTATCACTGCGCTGGGGCCGGGCCGGTCACGGCAGGACCGGCCTTACGTCAGCCGCCTCAGGCGATGCCAAGCTCGGCGCGCAGCCGTGCGATGCGGGCGCCCACCGCGGGATCCAGTCGCGTCTGCTCGGCCTGCGCGAAGATGCGGCCCAGCACGCGCTTTTCGTCCTCGTCGAACGAGCCATCGCGCTCGGCGAGTGCGAGCAGGCGGTCGAGTTCAGCCATGTCGAGCAGGCCGTCGTTGCTGAACACCGGAATCGAGGCCAGTGCGATGTCGAGGTGGCTGCGGGGCTCGGTCACGGGCATTCCCTTGGCGTGTGTGGAGCGCAGAGGGCACGCAGCAGGCGCTGCGCACCGGAAATCATGACGGCGGGCGAACCGTCCGGCCGGCTTACCAGACCACTTCGGCCATCGAGCAGTTCAGCCCCGAACCGATGCCGAGCAGCGCGACGCGGTCACCCTTTTTGAGGCGGCCCATTTCGCGCAGCTTGCTGAGCACGATCGGCACCGAGGCGGGGCCGATGTTGCCGTGCTCGCCGAAGATCGTCATGACCTTCTTCGGGTCGATGCCCATCGCCTTGGTGAACGCGGCGGTGTGCACCTTGCTGACCTGGTGGATCACGAACTCGTCGAGCTCCTCGACCACCCAGCCGAGTTTGAGCTTGGCGACCTGGAACGTCTTCTGCGCAAGCTTGACGCCTTCGATCAGCAGCACGCGCGTGTCCGTGACCATGCCGTCGAGGTTGCCGCGGCACAGCTTGTTCCACTCGGTCGCCGCGCGCGTGACGCCGCCGCGGTAACGCGGTGCGCCCGGCGCGAGTTCGGCGCGCGCCATCACCATCGCCGCCGCTCCGGAGCCGAGCGTCAGCGTGGCCATCTCGTTCTTGAAGTCCTCTTCGGTGACGTCGGCGCGGCTCATGCGCTCGATCGTCTTCTCGTACGCGAGGTCGGCGGTTTCGCCGTCGACGACGAGTGCGTAGTCGATCTCGCCCCGCTCGATCATGCGCGCAGCGATGTCCATGCCGTTGATGAACGCCAGGCACGCATTCGCGACATCGAAGTTCTGGCAGGTATCGGGCAGGCCGAGGTTGCCGCTGACGATCGAGGCGGTGGACGGCTCGAGGTAGTCACGGCTGACCGAAGTGTTGACCAGCAGGCCAACACGGTCGGGCTCGATCGCCGCGTCGGCAAGTGCCTTGACCGCGGCCAGCGTGGCTGCGTCCGAGGCCTGCATCTCGCCGTCCCACAGGCGCCGTGCCTGGATGCCGGCGATGTCGCCGAACACGTCGGCCTTGATGCCCAGCCGATCCAGCGTCGGCTTCAGGCGCGCGTTGATCTCGTCCGAGCCCAACCGGCGCGGCGCATCGATATGGGCAAGACCGGCGATGGCGACGTGTTGGAACAGCATTGGGCGGTCCTGCAAGCAGCGAGCGCGACAGGTTATCTGCTTCGCGCCGTACGTGCATGTATGGCAGCCCAAGACTGAACGGGGCCAGCCCCAGTGCTGGCCTGCGGTTAAGCCTGCCGCGCCGCGTCCGAATGCCGCCGCGCGGCCGTGCTCAGCGACCGCCGCCGAGCGGGTAGGTCTGGGCAGTACCGGTGGCCGGCGTCGTGGCCGGCGCGGCCGCACCGGTGCGCGCGCCACAGCGCCATGCCGCGAAGCGCTGCTCGCCTTCGTACGGCGGCGCGATCGGCTGGATCGTATCGGCCTGCACGCCCGGCGCTTCGTTGCGTGCGAGCGTTTCGAGCTCCTCGCGCACGCGCAGTTCGTTGCGCTCGTAGAACCCGACCCGGTCCTTGACCGACACCGCGATCTCGCCGCGCTTTTCGCAGCCGGTCGGCGCCGCGCCTGCCGAGAGCACGCGTACCGACGAGGCGCCCGGCGCCATGTGCACCCAGGTGCAGCCGGTGGCGACGGTCAGGAAAGCGGCGAGCAGGACGATGCGCATGCAGGAGACCTCGGAAAAGACGCAGGCCGGGATTGTGGCCCGGCCTGCGCAGGTTTGCGATGACCGCTTGCGGGGCGTGCGCTGACGCCGGGTGGCGCCGGCGACGCAGCCTGATTGAGTGCGTTACTTGCCGGTCGTGGGCTTGTCCGCCTTTGGCTTCGCGTCGGACTTGCCGGCCGCGGGCGCGCCGTTCGCGGGCGCTGCGCCACGCGCGGCCGGCTTGCCATCGGCATCGAGCACCTGCACCTCGCCGAGGTTGAGTTTGCGCACCGGCTGCTCGATCTGCTTGAGGTCACCGACCACGACCCAGGTCAACGCGTTCGGGTCGATCGCCTTCGCGGCCTCGGCGACCTGCGCCGGCGTCAGCGACTGGATCTCGTTGACGCGCTGCACGACGTAATCGTCCGGGCGGTTGTAGCGCACGTTGCCGACGATCGTGCCGGCGATCGCCGACGCGGTCTCGTACGCACCGGGCAGGCTGCGTACTTCATTGGCCTGGATCTTCTTGATCTCGGCTTCGCTCGGCGGCGCCTTGCCGGTCGCGTACTCGCTGACCTCGCGCTGGATCTCGGCAATCGACTCGGCGGTCTTGTCGATTTGCACCGGCGCGACCGCGAGCCACGGCCGCTGACCGAGCGCGTTGCTCAGCGAAGTACGTGCTCCGTACGACCAGTGCTTGTTCTCGCGCAGGTTCATGTTGAGCCGTGCGGTGAACGAGCCGCCGATGACCTCGTTCGCGATGTCGAGCTTCGTCGCGTTCTTGTCCGTGGTCGGCGGCATCAGGTGGCCGGCGAAGATGTTCGCCTGCACCGCGCCGGGCTGGTCAATCAGGAATACGCGCGGCTTGGCCGGCAGTGCAACGTTCGCAACGTCGACCTTCGGCGTGGACGCGCCTTCGCCCTTCCAGTCGCCGAGGTGCTTGTTGAGCAGCGGCACGATCTCGCCGAGCGTCGTGTCACCGACGACAACGATCGTCGCGTTGTCCGGGCGCATCCAGGTGCGGTGGTAGCCGAGCAGGTCATCACGCGTCAGCGAGGCGATCGAAGCCTCGGTGCCCGAGCCGGTGAACGGGATCGCATACGCATGGCCCTCGCCGTACAGCAGCGGCGGCAGCACGCGCAGTGCGGCGGTGTTCGGACGCGCCTTCTCCTGCTTGATGCCGGCAATCCAGCTTGCCTTCACGCGATCGATCTCGTTCGCATCGAAGCGCGGCTCGCGCAGCATCGTCGCGAAGAGATCCAGCGACGGGTCCAGCTTTTCCTTCAGCGCCGACAGGTACGCGGTGCCGCCGTCGAGCGAGACGCCCGCGCCCAGGCTCGCACCCAGCGCTTCGGCGCGGTTCGCGAAGCCGAGCGCGTCGTACTCGCCCGCGCCTTCGTCGAGCATGCTCATCGCGAAGCTCGAGGTGCCGAGCTTGTTGCCCCCGCCGTTTGCAAGCGTGTCTGCCTTGTAGCCGCCATCGACAAGCAGGTTGAACTGCACCACCGGCACGTCGTGGCGCTCGGCGAGGATGACCTTGACGCCGTTATCGAGCGTCGCGCGCTGCAGGTCGGGGAACTTCAGCTGCGGGTACTCGTTCGGCACCGGCACGCCCTTGGAGCGATCGACCGTGCTCGCGGTGGTCGTGTACTTCTTGTCGACCGGCGGCAGCGTCAGCGGCGCGGGCGTCGCGGCGGGCTCTTCGGCCAGCGGGGTGCGCTCACCGGGCTCGACGACGAGCGTGTGGCTGCCGTTGCCGGTCAGCCACTGCTTACCGGCCTGCGCGAGCTGCTTCGGCGTCGCGTTCGCAACCGTCTGCAGCGATTCGCGGAAGCAGCCGGCATCGCCGGTGAACACCTCGCACTCGGCCAGCACGTCGGCCTTGCCGCCGAAGCCGCCGATGCGCTCGATGCCGCGGATGAAGCCGGCGCGCACGACGGTCTTGGCCTGCTCGAGCTCGGCCGCGGTCGGGCCCTCGGCAAGCAGCTTCCTGAGCTCCTCGTCGATGATCGCCTCGACCTTTTTCGGGTCTACGCCCTGCTTGACCTCGGCCATGATCATGAAGTTCGACCCCAGCTGCGAGGCGTACGCGCCGGCGCTGACGTTGTCGACCAGCTTGTCGCGGTGCACGAGGCGCGCATCCAGCCGCGAGCTCTTGCTGCCGCCGAGCACCTGCGCGAGCAGCTGCAGGCGATCGATGTCGACGGTGCCGGTCGGCGCGACGTTCCACGCGCGGTAGACGCGCGTCTGCGGCACCTTGTCCTGCATGACTTCGCGGGTGGGCTGCGGACGGCGTGCGACGTCGACCTTCGGCTGCGCCATCGTCGGGCTGGCCGGGATGTGGCCGAAGTACTTCATTGCCTTTTCTTTCGCGGTCGCTACGTCGATGTCACCGGCGAGCACGAGCACGGCGTTGTTCGGGCCATACCAGGTGCGGAACCAGTTCTTGACGTCCTCGAGCGAGGCCGCGTTGAGGTCGTTCATCGACCCGATCACGCTGTGGTGGTACGGGTGGCCCTTCGGGTACAGCGCGCGGTTGAGCTTCTCCCAGACCTGGCCGTAGGGCTGGTTCTCGCCCTGGCGCTTTTCGTTCTGCACCACGCCGCGCTGCTCGTCGAGCAGCTTCTGGTCGATCGCGCCGAGCAGATGGCCCATGCGGTCGGATTCCATCCACATCGCCATGTCCAGCGCGGTGGTCGGCACGTTCTGGAAGTAGTTCGTGCGGTCGGTGTTCGTGGTGCCGTTCATATCGGTCGCGCCGACCATCTCGAACGGTTCGAAATATTCGCCCGGGTGGTTTTCCGAGCCGTTGAACATCAGATGCTCGAACAGGTGCGCGAAGCCGCTGCGACCGGCCGGCTCGTCCTTGCTGCCGACGTGGTACCAGAGGTTGACCGCGACGATCGGCGCCTTGCGGTCGGTATGCACGATCACGCGCAGGCCGTTGGGCAGCGTGAACTCCTCGTACGGGATGTCGACGCTCGCCGTTGCCGGCGCCTTCGCAGCCTGGGCCTGGGCGAACGCGGGCATGCATGCGCCACCGGTCAGCGCGGCGGCAAGCGAGACGGCCAGGACGCGGCGGGAGAAGGTGGCGCGCGGGGCGACGGCGCGCGGATACGAAGCTGCGGACATGCGGCACTCCTGAAGGTGGAAGACCCGGAACCCCGTCCAGGCGACCGTGCATCGTAGCGGCCGCGGCCGCAGCGCCCGTGGGCCACAGGTCATGGTGGGGGTCGCCGGTGCAGGGCTTCAGCGCGCGATGGCAGGACCGAACGCTGCGATGCCGGGCAGTCGCGACGTGCGCTCAACGTCTCGACCGGGGCCTGCGCCCTCGACAGCCCCCATCGCAACGCGCCCGTACACTCGCCGCTCTGCCCCGCCCCCACGAGGTTCCCATGGCTCCGTCCTCCAAACCCCGCCAGTGCCTGGTCACCGGCGCGAACCGCGGCATCGGCCTGGAGTTCTGCCGGCAACTGCTCGAACGCGGCGCCGAAGTTGTCGCCACCGCGCGCAGCCCCGGCCGCGCGAACGACCTCAACCACCTTGCCGGTGAGTACCCCGGCCGCCTGCACGTGCTGCCGCTGGACGTGACCGAGGCGAAGTCGATCGCCGAACTCGTGCGTGAACTGCCGCTGGTCGTCGACGGCCGCCTGGACCTTCTGATCAACAACGCCGGCGTGCTGCATTCGGGCGAGCGCTTCGGCCACGTCACCTCGACGAATCTCGACGACAGCCTGCGCACGAACGCGAGCGGCCCGTTCCTGCTGACCCAGGCGCTCAGCGAAGCGCTCGAAGACGGCGCGCGCGTGGCGAACATCTCCTCGCAGCTAGGCTCGATCGAGAACACGACCGGCTTCTACACGCCCACCTACGCGATCTCGAAAGCCGCGCAGAACATGGCCACGCGCCTGCTCGCAAACGCGCTGCGCGAGCGCGGCATCGTCGTGCTCGCGCTGCATCCGGGCTGGGTGCAGACCGAGATGGGCGGCCCCGATGCGCAGATCCCGCCCACGCAGGCGGTTGAAGGCCTGCTGCGCGTGATCGACGACGCCGAGCTCGAGCAGAGTGGGCGCTTCTTCGATTACAACGGCGACCCGATGCCCTGGTAAGCCGACCGCCGATGTTCGACGTCATCCTGTTCCAGCCCGAGATTCCGCCGAACACCGGCAACGTGATCCGCCTGTGCGCGAACACCGGCGCGCACCTGCACCTGGTGCGCCCGCTGGGTTTCGAACTCGAGGACCGCCAGCTCAAGCGCGCCGGGCTCGACTACCACGAGTACGCGACGCTGCAGGTGCACGACGACCTGCCGGCCGCGCTCGCCGCGATCGAAGCCGCGAATGGCGCGCCGCCACGCGTGTTCGCACTCAGCACGCGCGGCCGCACCCGCTTCGACACCGTCGCCTACCGGCCCGGCGATGCGTTCGTGTTCGGCCCGGAAACCCGCGGTTTGCCAGGCGAACTACTGGATGCGCTGCCGGAAGACCAGCGCCTGCGCCTGCCGATGCGGCCGGGTAACCGCAGCCTCAACCTGTCGAACGCGGTTGCGGTGGTGGTGTTCGAGGCGTGGCGACAGATGGGGTATGAGGGCGGGGCGTGACGGTGCAGTGGCGCACGCGCTGCCTGTCGCCGCCCTTCCGATCAGCGAGCCGGTGGTCCCTGCAGCCTGGCCCCGGCCGTTCCTACCTTTTCGCCGCCGTGCATAGTTTTCTGCGGCCTTTGAGCGCGCAGCCGCGCCGAGCCGGAACACGCCCGATGCCGGCCGTCGGCGGCCGAAGCGCGACCGCTTTCGCAGTTTTCAAGCTGCCCCTATAGTCCGCCGGCGGCACGACGCCGCCAGGGGAATTCAAGGAGCAGCAATGCGTAAAACCAGTTTGGTTGTCGCGGCCATGGCGGCCGCGGCCGCCGTCGGCGCGTGGGCGGGCGGCTCGGTATCCAAGGGCCATCAGATGCAAGACCTGAGGGAGGAGATTGGCACCTCGCTTGATGCGCCCTCGGGCAAGGAATAGCAGTGGCGCCAGGACATCGCGAAGCTCGAGGCACGTGCGGCGCGGCAGCAGGCGCTCGACGTCGGTGGTGCCGATTCCTTCGGGCAGCCGGTGAAGTGGCTGGGCCTGATGGCCGGGCCGACGATCGTCGCGGGTCCGAATTGCACCCCCTACCCCGGCGAGCCGCCCGAGACGCTGTGCATTCCGGTCGATCCGCAGATGGGCTCGGGCTCGGGCAGGTTCGAGGACGTTGCGCGGATGACCCTGCCGGGCCGCAGCATGAAATCCATGCTGTGCCACTGGCAGACGCCGACCATCCATGCGTCGCTGTCCAACACCAGCGGCTGGGATAACCGCGGCGCGTACGTACGCGTGTACCCGACGATCACGGTCGAGAACGAAGTGCTCAACGCGGCCGGCCTGATCGATCCTGAGACCGGTGCGCCGCTCGCAGGCAAGCTCGAGATCTACGCTTCCAGCGCAGGCGTGGATGCCCTGCTCGACAATGGTGAGCGCACGATCACGCGTCACACCTCCTCCCGCACCTGCATCGGCGGCTACCTCACCCGGCGCAACCTGGTCGATTACTACGGCCTGACCGACGCCCAGGCGCGCGAGTTCTTCCTGAAGCCGACCACGCTCAAGCTCAACGTCCGGGTGTTCGCGTCCGGCGTCAACGATGCCTGACGCACATGTCGTTCCGCTGGGTCGGCCACTGATCCATTCACAGCGCACAGTCGGCCACGGCCGGCTGTGCGCTCCTGCTGTCGTGCGATCGGCGCAGGGGCCCGATTTACCTGTCCGGGCGCGAAGCGCCTGCAGGCCCAGGCGACGGGGCGCGATGGCATGGGCCGCATTGCTCGGCTTGAACGCCGCCACGAGCCAGCCGCTTCCGGCACCTAGCCACCTTCTCAAACGGCCGGGCAGCCTGAGCCATACATGAGTGTGGAGAGAGGCTCGGGCTTACGGTCCCGACGAGCGCTTGTGTGGGCAGTGGAGTTGTCACCACGGCGTTAGAGACGCCCGCGTCGAATAAGGCCCGAAGCTGCGTTAAGGTTGCTGACCCAAGCGTTTCAGCGGTAGGCCTCGGTGCGGATACGCCGGACCAAAGACGGCTGACACCGATCTGTTTCAGTGTCCCCGGGCACCCCGGCCCCCGCTGCAAAAGCCAAGACGGCTGCGCCCACCGGTGCAAACGTATGCACCCTCGTTTAATGGGTGCCTTGGCTAAGCTGACAGACAACCTCTACGGGACCGTGCATGAATCGCCAGCCTGCCTCGCTGTTTACGATCTTCGGCGCTACCGGTGACCTGGCGCAGCGCATGCTGCTGCCGTCGCTGTACAGCCTCGAGCGCGAGGGGATGCTGCCGGAGGGGCTGCGCATTCTCGGCACCGCGCGCAGCGAGCACGATGATGGGAGCTTCCGCAATGCGGTGGCCGAGGCGATCGCGCGCTTCATTCCCGAGTCCGAGCGCAACGAGGACTGCCTGGCACGGCTGCTGGCACGCGTGCATTACCAGGCCGCGGCGCTCGGCGATGCGGCCTCGTTCGAGGCGCTCGGCCAGCGCCTGCATTCGCTGCGCGACGAACGCGACGTGGTCTATCACCTGAGCACGGCGCCGCGCTTCTACGCGCCGATCTGCGATGCGATCGGTGCGCAGGGCCTCGGCGGGCCGGGCACGCGCGTGCTGCTGGAAAAGCCGATCGGCCGTGACCTCGCCAGTGCGATCGCGATCAACGATGGCGTGGGCCGCGTGTTCGACGAGGAGCGGATCTTCCGCGTCGACCATTACCTCGGCAAGGAAGCGGTGCAGAACCTGCTCGCGCTGCGGTTCGGCAATGCATTGTTCGAGCCGCTGTGGAACACCCGCCACGTCGAACAGGTGCAGATCACGGTGGCCGAGACCGTGGGCGTCGAAGGCCGCGGCGATTACTACGATGAATCCGGCGCGATGCGCGACATGGTGCAGAACCACCTGTTGCAGCTGCTTTGCCTGGTCGCGATGGAGCCGCCGACGCATTTCGAGCCGACCGCGGTGCGCAACGAGAAGATCAAGGTGCTGCGCTCGCTGCGCGCGATCGGCCGTGACGAGGTCGCGCGCGAGACCGTGACCGGGCAGTACACGGCCGGTGCGGTCGCGGGCAAGGCGGTGCCCGGTTACCTGGAAGAACTCGGCCGCGCGAGCACGACCGAAACCTTCGTTGCGCTGCGCGCGCACATCGACAACTGGCGCTGGCGCGGCGTGCCGTTCTACCTGCGCACCGGCAAGCGCATGCCGCAGCGGCGCACCGAGATCGTGCTGCAGTTCCGCTCGGTGCCGCATTCGATCTTCGATGCGGGCGCCTCGAAGCTGGCACCGAATGCGCTGGTGATCCGCATGCAGCCCGAGGAGCACATCGAGCTGCGGCTGATGAACAAGACGCCTGGGCTGGACCGCCACGGCCTGCAGTTGAGCCAGGTCGCGCTGGACATGGACATGCAGGAGGAGTTCGCATCGGCGCGTCGCCGGCTGGCCTACGAGCGGCTGTACCTGGATGCGATCGAAGGCAACGGCACGCTGTTCGTGCGCCGCGACGAGACCGAGGCCGCGTGGCAATGGGTCGATGCGATCCAGGACGGCTGGCGCCGCGCCGGCATCACGCCCAAACCGTACCCGGCCGGCACCAACGGCCCGGCCAGCGCCCACACCCTGACCGAGAAGCACGGCCATGACTGGCTCGACTGACCCACGCTCCACCGGAGCACGCGCGACGCCCGAGTGGCACGAGTACAGCTCGGCCGAGCGGCTTGGCGCCGGGCTGGCGGAAAAGCTCGCGGCGATCTGTGTCGATGCGTTGAACGAACGCGCACTGGCGTGGCTCGCGCTCGCGGGCGGCCGCACGCCATTGCCGGCGTACCGGCACCTGGCCGGCATGCCGGGCATCGACTGGGGCCGCGTGGTCGCGGTGCCGACCGACGAGCGCTGCGTGCCGCACGAGCATCCGGCCTGCAACCTCAGCGAGCTCGGCAACGCGCTGCATGATGCAAACGGCATCAGCATCATCACGCTGACGCGGCCGGACGGCGATGCGGAGGCCTCGGCGATGTTCGCGCAGCGCGAGCTGAACGCACGCGCGCAGCCGTTCGATGCGGTCGTGCTTGGAATGGGCGCCGATGCCCACACTGCTTCCCTGTTCCCCGGGGCCGCACAGCTGGCGGCCGCGCTCGATCTGCAGACGCACGAGGATGCGCTGCGCATCGATCCCGATCCGCTGCCACCGGAGGCGCCATTCGCCCGCATCACGCTGACGGCGAAGCGCCTGCTGCGCACACGCGAACTGCATGTGGTGATCACCGGGGACGCCAAGCGCGGCGTGCTGGAACGGGCCCTCGCATCGGGTGACGTGCACGCGCATCCGATCGCGATCGTCCTGCAGGCGCCGCAGGCGCATCTGCACCTGCACTGGAGTCCCTGATGTCCCTGCACCCCGTCGTCGACCGCGTCACCGACCGCATCGTCGAACGCAGCCGCGCGCTGCGAGCCGATTACCTGCGCCGCATGGACGAGGCCCGCCACAACGGCCCGGCGCGTATCCGCCTGAGCTGCGGCAACCTCGCGCACGGCTTCGCCGCCGCCGGCCCCGACAAGCCGATGCTGCGCGCCGGCACCGGCGGCAACATCGCGATCGTGACCTCGTACAACGACATGCTCTCGGCCCATCAGCCGATGGAGCAGTACCCGACGCTGATCCGCGCCGCGGCGCGCGCCGCCGGTGGCAGTGCGCAGGTCGCCGGCGGCGTGCCGGCGATGTGCGACGGCGTGACGCAGGGCCGCACCGGCATGGAGCTGTCGCTGTTCTCGCGCGACACGATCGCGCTCGCCACGGCCGTCTCGCTCTCGCACGACATGTACGACGCGGCGCTGCTGCTGGGCGTGTGCGACAAGATCGTGCCGGGCCTGCTGATCGGCGCGCTGAGCTTCGGCCACCTGCCGGTGATCTTCGTGCCACCGGGCCCGATGACCTCGGGCCTGCCGAACAAGGAAAAGGCCGCCGTCCGCCAGCGCTATGCAATCGGCGAGGCCACGCGCGACGAGCTGCTCGAGGCCGAGTCCGGCAGCTACCACGGCCCGGGCACCTGCACGTTCTACGGCACCGCGAACTCCAACCAGATGCTGATGGAGGTCATGGGCCTGCACATGCCGGGCACGGCGTTCGTCAATCCGAACACGCCGCTGCGCGATGCGCTGACCGTGGCCGCGGCCGAACAGGCGCTGCGCATCACCGCGATGAGCGACGACTACCGTCCGCTTGCGAAGGCGGTCGACGAGAAGTCGATCGTCAACGCGATGGTCGGCCTGGCCGCGACCGGCGGCTCGACGAACCACGCGATCCATCTGGTCGCGATGGCGCGCGCGGCCGGTGTGGTGATCAATTGGGATGACCTCGACGAGCTGTCGCGCGTGACGCCGCTGCTGGCGCGCATCTACCCGAACGGCGCGGCGGACGTGAACCACTTCCAGGCCGCAGGTGGACTGGGCTTCGTGATCCGCGAGCTGATCGACGGCGGCCTGCTGCACCCGGACATCCTCTGCGTGCATGGCGGCGACCTGCGCCAGCAGACGCTCGAGCCCTACCTCGACGACCTGCAACTGCGCTGGCGCGAGCCGCCGGCGAAGTCGCTGGACCCGGACGTCGTGCGCCCGATGAGCGAGGCGTTCGATGCCGAAGGCGGCCTGCGCCTGCTGCAGGGCAACCTCGGTCGCGCGGTGTCGAAGATCTCCGCGGTCGGGCCCGAGTTCCGCCGCATCAAGGCGCCCGCGCGGGTGTTCGATTCGCAGGATGACCTGCTCGAAGCGTTCCGCGCCGGCACGCTGACGGGCGACTTTGTCGCGGTCGTGCGCGGCCAGGGGCCGAAGGCGAACGGCATGCCCGAGCTGCACCAGCTCACCCCGCCACTGGGCGTGATGCAGGACCGTGGCCAGCGCGTCGCGCTGCTGACCGACGGGCGCATGTCCGGCGCGTCGGGCAAGGTGCTTGCGGCGATCCACGTAAGCCCCGAAGCGCTCGACGGCGGTCCGATCGGCCGCGTGCGTGATGGCGACATTGTCGAGATCGACGCCGATGCCGGCACAATGCAGGCCCACGTCGATGAGACGACCTGGAATGCCCGCATGATCGAGACCGGTGACCTGTCACGTTATGGCTTCGGCATGGGCCGCGAGCTGTTCGCGCTGATGCGCGCGCAGTCCGGCACGGCCGAGGAAGGCGCCTGCAGCCTCTTCACGAACGATGCCGCGAAGCAGGCGGCGCTGGCCGCTTCACCGGATATCGCCGCATGAGTGCAGCGGTGCAGTACGAGCTGATCGCCGATATCGGCGGCACGAACGCCCGCTTCGCCCTCGTGGATGCCAATGCGCCCGTCACCGAGGTGCTGCACGCGCAGACCCTGCTCAATGCAGGGTTTGCGAGCCTGCAGCACGCGGCGCGGCATTACCTCGACAGTGTCGGCGTGCAGCCGCGGCGCGCGGCGATTGCGGTCGCCTCGCCGGTCGATGCCGACGAGATCCGCCTGACCAACCGCGCCTGGAGCTTCAGCCGCGGCGAGCTGCGCGAGGCGCTCGATCTGGACCAGCTGCTGCTGCTCAACGATTTCGGTGCGGTCGCCTGGGCGGTGCCCGCGCTGCAGCCGCAGGACTGCATCGCACTGCACGGCCCGCCGGGCGCGCCACTGCGCGGGCCGGTGACCGTGATCGGCCCGGGCACCGGGCTGGGCGTGGCGATGCTGGTCGGCTCGGAAGCGCGCGGCTGGCAGGTGGTCGAAACCGAAGGCGGCCACGTCACCTATGCGCCGATCGGTGACGAGGAAGCGCTGATCGCACGCTGGCTGACCGCCCACCACGGCCGCGCCTCGAACGAGCGCGTGCTGTGCGGCAAGGGGCTGTCGCACGTCGATGCGGTGCTGCGCGGCGCGACCCATGCCGATACCGGCCAGGTCGACTCACTGCGTGACCCGGCCGAGATCGTCGGGCTCGCGTTGGCCGGCCGCGACGTCGCGGCGCGGCGCGCACTGGCGCGGTTCTGCGCGGTGCTCGGCAGCGTCGCCGGCGACGCGGCGCTGATCCACGGCGCACGCACGGTAATGATCGCCGGCGGCATCGTGCCGCGCTTCGTGCCGTTCCTGCGTTCAAGCGCGTTCCGTGAGCGCTTCCTCGCCAAGGGCCGGTTCGCGGCCTATCTCGAATCGGTCGCGATCCAGGTCATCACCCATTCCAATCCCGGCCTGCTCGGCGCGGCGGTGGCGCTGCGCCAGCCGGCAAGCAAGGAGCTGCCATGACTGCCCACTGGACCACCCCCGAACTGCGCGCCGAGCGCGTGGACGCGATCCTGACCCGCGCGCCGGTCGTGCCGGTGCTCGCGATCGAGCATGTCGACGATGCGGTGCCGCTGGCGCGTGCGCTGGTCGACGGCGGCCTGCCGGTGCTCGAAGTCACGCTGCGCACCGATAACGCGCTCGAGGCGATCCGCCGCATCGCGGTGGAGGTGCCCGAGGCCGCGGTCGGCGCCGGCACGGTGCTGACACCTGTGCACCTCGATGCGGTGCGCGAGGCCGGCGGCACGTTCGCGATTTCGCCGGGCGCGACCGATGCGCTGTTCGATGCGGCCGACGCCAGCATGCTGCCGTGGATCCCGGCGGTCTCGACCGCAAGCGAGCTGATGCGTGGGCTGGAACGCGGCCACCGGCGCTTCAAGTTCTTCCCGGCCGAATCCAGCGGCGGCATCAATGCGCTGCGCTCGTTCGCCGGTCCGTTTCCGCAGGCGAAGTTCTGCCCGACCGGCGGCATCGATGCGGGCAAGGCGCCGGGCTATCTCGCACTCGGCAACGTGGTCACCGTCGGTGGCTCGTGGATGGTGCCGAACGATGCGCTTGCCGCGCGCGACTGGTCGCGCATCGGTGCGCTGGCGCGCGAAGCGGCCGGGCTGCGTACTCGTTGATTGGTTGATTGATTGAGCGACCGACGGCCGGGCAGGCGATGATTCGCCTGCCCGCCCTGCGACTCAGCGCGCGCCGGCCGCCACGTGCGGCGTCTGCCGCGGCGCGAGCAACCGGCTGCCACCCCACATCACCGCGATCGTCGCGACCAGCGTGATGAACATCAGGTGGATGTAGTGCAGCGGGCTCCAGACGAACGTGAACACCGAATACAGCGCGACGCCGAACAGCAGGCCGCCACGTAGCGCGCGCGGATCGAGATTCGAAAACAGCACGGCGACCACGAACGCGGCGAGCACCGGCATCGAGTACAGGCCGTTGAGCTGCTGCAGCGTCGCGATGATGCTCTGCGAATGCTGGTACAGCGGCACCATCGCGACCGACACCACGGCGAACACCAGCGCGACGATCTGGCCGATGCGGCGAGCGTCCGCGTTCGGGTTGATCTTCGTCAGGTGGATGTCGCAGGTGTAGAGCGCCGCGGCCGAATTCAGGCACGAGTTGAAGCTCGACAGCACCGCGCCGGCGATCACCGCCGCGAACGCACCGGACATCCAGCCCGGCAGCACGTCGCCGACCAGGCGCCCGTACGCGACGTCATCCACGTCGCCATAGAGCTTGAACGCGATGATGCCCGGCAGCACGACGATCAGCGGAGTCAGCAGCTTGAACGCGGCCGCCGCGTAGATGCCCTTCTGCGCCTCGCGCACGGAGCCGGCGGCGAGCGCGCGCTGCGCGATCACCATGTTCGTGCCCCAGTAGAAGACGTGGATGAACACCATGCCGGTCAGCAGCGTGTGCCACGGGATGTCGGACTGCGTGCTGCCGACCAGCGTCCAACGCTCGGCCGGCACGCCCGACAGGTCCCAGCCGACTGCATGCATCGCGAACGCGGTCACCGCGATGCCGAGCACGAGCAGCCCAAGGCCGTTGTAGGTGTCGGAGATCGCGATCGCGCGCAGCCCGCCGAACGCGGCGTACGCAAGGCCGGCGAGCGCGAACAGGATCGCGATCGTCAGGATCGACAGGTCAACGCCAAACATGGATTTCATGAACACCGCGCCGGTGTAGAGCACGACCGGCAGCAGGATGAACATGTAGCCGAGCATGAACAGCACCGACACCGCGCGGCGCAGGCCCGGGTCACCGAGGCGGCGCTCGAGCAGCTCGGTCGTCGTGGTGCACTTGTAGCGGTAGTACATCGGCACCAGCACGTGGGCGAGGATCAGCAGGCCCGCGGCCGCACCGAACTCCCACCAAGCCACCAGCATCGCCTGCGCGCCGTTCATGCCGACGATCTGCTCGGCACTGAGGTTGGTCAGCAGCAGCGAGCCCGCGATGAACGGCCAGGCCAGCGTGCCGCCGGCGAGGAAGTAGTCCTTGGACTCACTCGCGCCTCGCGGTTCGCGCCGGCATCGCCACCACGTGGCGAGCGCGACGAGCGCCGTGAGACCGAGAAAGACGGCAAGCTGGATCGGGTCGATGCGCATGGCAATGCTCCTGGGCGGCCGGCGTCGATCTTCATGCGGCGCCGGCCGCCGCGCAATAAAAAAGGGCCCCCGCGGTTCGCTTGAACCGACAGGGGCCCCGGGGTCAGCCGTTTACAGTTCCGAGCCGGCTCAGAACCGGTAGTTCAGACCGAGCAGGTAGGTGCGGCCGTATTCGAAGTACTTGCGGGGACGGTCCTCGCGGTTGTCGAAATTGCCACGGAACGGCTCGTTCTCGAGGTTGTTGACCTGCAGCAACAGCGACAGGTTCGCGAGCGGGCCCTCTTCGAACTCATAACCGAGCTGCAGGTCGGTGACGCCTTCGCCCTGGAACTGCTCGAATGCGCGGTCGCCGCCGAAGCCCTGCACTTCACCGAGGAAGCGGGAACGGCGCCGGTGGCTCACGCGAGCCGAGAAGCCGAAGCGCTCGTAGTAGACCGTCGCGTTCGAGATGTGCTTCGACAGGCCCGGGAACGTGATCGGGTCTTCGCCCTCGAACGGAACCACCTCGCTCTCGACGTACGAGTAGTTCGCCTGAATGCCGAACCCTTCGAGCGGTGCCCAGAACATATCGAACGGCAGCGACACGGCCAGCTCATAGCCCTGCAACTTGCCGCCGTCTAGGTTCACGGGCGTCGTGTACGGCCCGATCGGCGACGTCGGCTGCGGGCCGGTGACGCCCGGGGGAATCGGCAACTGGCTGAAGTCGAATGGCGTGCGCACTTCGAGCACGTAGGTGCTGAAGTCCTTGTAGAACACGCCAGCGCTGAAGTAGCCGCGATTCTCCGCGAAATACTTCTCGTACGAGAGGTCGTACGCGTAGGCCTCGTACGGCAGCAACTCGGGGTTGCCGCCGCCGCCTTCGAACACCACGCACGGCGCCGTAAGGCCCAGCGCCTGGCAGGTCTCCTGGTTCGTCTGGTTCGGGTTGATGCTGAAGCCTGCGTTTGCGCGCAGGAAGTCCATACGCGGGCGGGCCAGCTGCTTGCCGGCGCCGAACCGCACGAGCTGGTCGGCGGGCAGTTCGAAGTTGAGGTTCAGGCTCGGCAGGTAATCGGTGTAGTTCGCGCCGCGGGTTGCCGGCTGATCAAGCGTGACGCCCTGGAACGTGGACACACCGCTGGAGCTCTGCTCCACGTTAATGGCCTGCACGCCCACGTTGCCGCGCACGCGGACGGCGCCGACGTCGAAGTCGAGGTTGCCCTGCACGTAGGCGGTGACGATGCGCTCGTCGACTTCCCAGTTCTTCTGGTTGATGTCGCCGTTGTTGACGTTTTGCCGGCGGAAATACAGCGCGTTGAACGCTTCGAGCGCGTCGTAGCCGTACAGGCCGCCCAGGTTGCCGAACGTAAAGCCCGAGTCGGTTCCGAACTGCGTCGGGATCGCGACTTCAGCGCCCGTCGCGCAGTCGGCGCGCAGGCACAGGAAGTTCTCGTTTGAAGCGCGCGACTTCGTGCGCTCGGTGAGGTTGACGCCGAACTCCAGACTGCTGAACGAGCCGGACTCGAACGTGCGCTCCAGGTCCAGACGCACCGAGTTGATCGTGTCGGTGACTTCGAAATCCTTGATGTAACCGTCCTGGCCCCAGCCGCCGGCATCGGTCAGTCGCAGGATGTTCGGGTCGGCATAGTTGAAGCCGGTGTCGAGCTCGAAATAGCCGTCCGGATTGAACGTGATGCCGACGGTGTCGCTTACCCCGGCCGGCAGACCGGCATAGGTTTCCAGAATCCGCTCGTTGCGAACGCCGCTCGAGGTGCTGACGTCCGCGTTGAGCGTCCACGCTTCGCTGAGCTTGAGGTCGTGGTTCCAGCCGAGCGAGAACAGGTCATCCTTCGCCGCGTTGTAGTCGTTGCGAATCACCGGGCGGAAGTTATCGAACGTTGCCTGCACCGCCGTGCCGTTGGCGTTGTCCGTGCGGCTGTCCGGCGCGCCCGGCGGGCCGAACACGAGACCAAACTCCATGCCGCGCTTGCGCTGGATCTTGTCGAACTTCGAGTAGAACACGTCGAGTCGAGTCGCATAGATGTCGCTCGGCTTGAACTCGAGCACACCGACGAATCCGTCGCGTTCGTTCTCGGTGTCGTTCTCGTACAGCTTGCCGCCGCCGAGCACGCCGTCAGCGTATCCCCATGCCTCGAACTGGGCCTCCTGGATCGGGTTGTTCAAGCGCGCATAGCCGAGCGCGAGGCCAACCGTGTTGTCCGCGAACTGGTCGATATACGAGATGCTGAAGCGGTTGCCGTACTCCTCGCCGCCGCGTGCATCGTTGAGATCGCCGCGCACGTTCACCGCAACGGTCTGCTCGCCGTATTCGAGCGGGCGCACGGTGCGCAGGTCGACGGTGCCCGACAGGCCCTGGCCGATCAGCGATGCGTCCTGGGTCTTGTAGACCACGACCTGGTGGATCAGCTCGGACGGATACTGGTCGAATTCGACGCCACGGTTGTTGCCGAGGCTCACCTGTTCGCGGCCGTTGAGCGTCGTCGTCGAGAAATCGCCGGAGAAACCGCGGATGTTGATTTCCTGCGGGCGGCCGCCGAAGCGCTGCGCCGTCAGGCCGGGCAGTCGTGCGATCGAGTCGGCGATCGACGCATCCGGCAGCTTGCCGAGGTCTTCAGCGGAGATCGCTTCGACGATCGCGGTCTCGTCCTTCTTGGTGTCGATCGACTTTTCGATCGCGCTGCGAATACCGGTGACCTGGACGCGGTCGAGCGTCGTCGCGGCGACTTCGGCTTCTGCGCTGACGGGGTCGGCAGGCGGGGCCTGCACCTGCGCCTGGGCGCCCGAAGCGATCATCCATGTCGCCGAAGCGAGTGCGACGCTGAGCAGATTGCGTTTGAGAACCACGGTGCTACTCCCACTGCAAAGTTTGATGGACCGGCCGTGCGGCGGGGCCACGGAATCGGGGCGACAAACCGGTGCAAAACACGCACCGCGAGCGCAGATCGATGTTAATCCTCAGTTACGCCCTGCAAGTTCCGCTGCAAACGTATTCATGCACTTCCGTGCGTTGTGCACTGCCGCAAGCCTCACACGCGTGGAATAGTTTCTGCGGAGTTGCGCCCGTAGGTCGGGCGTTTTCGCCGAGGAAGAGCCGATGCCGAGTCCAAGTTCGATGCGTGCGCTTTTGCGTGCGTGCGCCACGCCGCGCGTACGACGGGTTGCCTGTGGTGTCGCGCTGACTCTGGCCACGTCGACCGCGCTCGCAGCCGGGCCCGGCCCACTGCACGTCCCCTCGCCCGACTGGCGCGACGCGGTGATCTATTTCGCGATGATCGACCGCTTCGACGACGGCGATCCGCGCAATAACGATCAGGGCGCGGGCGAGTACGACCCGAACGACGGCGCGCGCTTCAGCGGCGGCGACTTGGCCGGGCTCGTACGCAGACTGGACTACATCCAGGGTTTGGGTGCGAGCGCGCTGTGGACCACGCCGGCGGTCGCGAACCAGTGGTGGAACACGGCCTCGGGGTACGGCGGTTACCACGGCTACTGGGCGCATGATTTCAAGTCGATCGACGCGCACTTCGGCACGCTCGATGACTACCGGGCACTCTCGCGTGCGCTGCACGGGCGCGGCATGTACCTGGTGCAGGACGTGGTGGTGAACCACGTCGCGAACTACACCGGTTATTCGGGCACGTGGGATCAGAAAGACCCGACCAGACACTTCGTCGTCCACCCGACCGCCGACGGCCGCACCGCGCCGGTGCAGGCGCCGTTCTCGCTGAACGATGTGCGCAACCCCGCGCATCGTGCGGCCGGCATCTACCACTGGACGCCGGACATCCGCGATTACACCGACCGGACGCAGGAGCTCGAGTGGCAGCTCGCCGGGCTCGACGACCTGAACACCGAAAACCCCGTCGTACGCACGGCGCTGCGCGACGCGTACGGGTTCTGGATCCGCGAGGCCGGTGTCGATGCGCTGCGCGTCGACACCGCGTTCCACGTGCCGGCGGAGTTCTTCGCCGACTTCCTGCATTCGGCCGATCCCGCTGCGCCGGGCGTGGCGAAGGTCGCGGCGGCCACCGGCCGGTCGGACCTGCTCGCATTCGGCGAAGGCTTCGGCGCCGACAAGGCGTTCGGCGACGTGCAGGCGCGCAAGCTCGATGCGTACATGCGCACGCCGGGCGGGCTGCCGGCGATGATCAACTTCCCGCTGTACGGCAGCCTGTCGGACGTGTTCGCGCGCGGGCGGCCGACCGCGGAGCTGCGCCACCGCGTCGAGTCGATGATGTCGCTGCATGCCGATCCGTGGCGCATGCCGAGTTTCGTCGACAACCACGACGTCGACCGCTTCCTCGCCGGCGGCAGCGAGGCGGCGCTGAAGCAGGCGTTGCTCGCGATGCTGACGCTGCCGGGCATCCCGGTCATCTATTACGGCACCGAGCAGGGCTTCACCGCGCAGCGCGCGTCGATGTTTGCCGGCGGCCACGGCAGTGGCGGGCGCGACCACTTCGACGCTGCGGCGCCGCTGTACCGCTATCTGCGCGACGCGATCGCGTTGCGGCGTTCGAACCCCGTACTGTCGCGCGGCGCACCGCGCGTGCTGACCGCGAACACGGCCGAGGCCGGCGCGATCGCCTGGCGCATGGATTACGACCCGGCCAGCGACACGCGCGCGCAGGCGCCCGCCGGCGAGGCAGCAACGGCGCTTGTCGTGCTGAACAGCGCCGATGCGCCGGTGCTGCTCGATCGGCTGGCGACCGGGCTGCCGGGCGGTACGGTGCTGCGCGGTGCGTTCGGCATCGATGGGATGCCGACGCGGCAGGTGGTCGGTGCCGATGGCACGCTGACGCTGGTGTTGCCGCCGCGCGGTGGGCAGGTCTGGCAGGTCGAGCGCGAACGCGTCGAAGCGCCTGCCGCGACGCCGACGCCGCAACTGGCAGCGTTGCCGGCGTCTCCGGTGACCGCGGACTTCGACGTCGGCGGGCAGGCGCCGGGGGCGCGCGAAGTGCAGCTCGTCGTCGACGGCCGGCTCGATCGTGCGAACACGATCACGGTCGATCGCGACGGC
The DNA here is from genome assembly GCF_042434515.1 of Lysobacter korlensis. Classification (NCBI taxonomy): domain Bacteria; kingdom Pseudomonadati; phylum Pseudomonadota; class Gammaproteobacteria; order Lysobacterales; family Lysobacteraceae; genus Lysobacter; species Lysobacter korlensis. Next base: position 313,852 of record NZ_JBHLTG010000001.1, on the reverse strand, counting down.
CGCTGGCAGGCGCGCGTGCGCACCGACGCGATGGTCGACCCGGCGATCGAGCATCGCGTGGTCGCGTACGACCCCGTGCGCGGCGCGGCATCTGCGTCGCAGCCATTCCGCGTCGCGCTCGACTGGCGCCCGGCCGGCGAGACGGCCGATCCGGTCGGCGATGACGCCGGGCCCGACGGCCGTTACACCTACCCGCTCGACGCCGGCTGGCGTGAGCTGCGCCCGGCCGACATCGAGCGCGTGCGCGCCTGGACCGCCGGCGGCGCGCTGCGCGTGGAGGTCACGCTGCGGGCGTTGAGCCGTGCCTGGAACCCCGCGAACGGCTTCGACCATGTCGCGGTCACCGGCTTCATCGAGCTACCCGGCCGCGACGGCGGCAGCACGGTGATGCCGCTGCAGGACGCGTCGCTGCCCGGCGGCATGCGTTGGCACCGCCGCTGGCGCGCGCACGGCTGGTCGAACGCGCTGTTCGCCGCCGACGGCGCGCGCGCAGACCATGAGGGGGCGCCGGTCGCGCCAGTCGCGGACCTTGCCGTCGACCCTGAGGCGCGCACGCTGACGTTCACGTTTCCGGCCAGCGCACTTGGCGACCCGGCGACGCTCGCCGGCGGGCGCGTGCATGTGACGACCTGGGATTACGACGGCGGCTACCGGCCGCTCAAGGCGCAGGCCGGGGCTGCGGCATTCGGCGGTGGCCAGGCGGGCGATGCGAAGGTGATGGATTCGGCGAGCGTGCTGCTGGGGCCGGCTCGCTGAGTCTGCGGCGAGTGAGGAGGCCCGCAGCTTCGGTCGACTTCGGTCGAAGTTGAGTCGATGCTGCGGCTCGGGACTGCGGCGCTTGGGCACCTGGGCACCTGGGCACTTCGGCACTTCGGCAGGGCGGCACGGCTTCCGGTCAGGTGCCTGCGGGAGCCTGCACGCAGGGTTGCGGATCGGTTGCCTTGATCGACGAATTTGACGCGCAAACAGCGCGGCCCTAAGCAGCGCACGTCCCTCGGTCGAAGACGTGCCGCTGCCACGCGGCGGCGAGGCAGGCCAAGCTCCCGGTCCGCGGCTGCGTGCGGCCCTTCGACAGGCCTGCGGTCGGTAGTCCGATCGCCGAGCGTCACGCGCCAACAGCAAGGCGCGTCCCTCGGTCGGCGTCTTAGCGTTCCCGGGCAGCGGCGCGGCAAGTCAAACTCTCCGATCCCGGCGTCCGTGTGTGGCCCTTTGACAGCCGGCAGACCGGCTTATCGCTTATCGCTTGTCGCTTGTCGCTTATCGCTTGTCGCTTGTCGCTTGTCGCTTGTCGCTTGTCGCTTGTCGCTTGTCGCTTGTCGCTTGTCGCTTGTCGATTGTCGGTTGTCGGTTGTCGGTTGTCGGTCGTCGGTCGTCGGTCATCCTGATCGACGCGCGCGGCGCGACCAGCGCGGCGCCGCACGAGGCGCGACCAGCGTTTTCGCGCCACGACACCGGGCTCAGGCAGCGGCCGGCATTCGGCACACAAAGAAGCCGTTGACCGTCAGCCGGCCCTGGCGCGGGTCGGCCGACAGCCGCAGTGGCGAATCGATCTGGCCGGCGTGGAACACCGTGCCGTCGTAGGCGATCAGCCGGTTGTAGCGCGCGGGCACCGCGAGCACGCGGTCGAACCACTCCGACGGGCCCGGGTAACCGGCCCCGATGCCGTGGCGAGCCGTAAACGCATCGCCGTCGAGCTGCGCCGAATCGCGCAGCAGGCCGATCATCTCCGCCGGCGGCCGGAGCGGCCGGTAGAACGCCGTGCCTCCAAGCGCCGGGTCGTCGAAGAGATACAACACGCTCGCGAACGCACGTTGGCCGGGCTCGAGCGCGAGCCGGTCCACGTGCGGAATGCGCTGCGTCGGTGCCAGCGTGTGCGGCGCACGCGCCACCAGCGAGAACCGTGCGTGCATGCGCACGGTCCGGCGCGCACCAAGCCGGTTGCGCAGATGCGCATCGAAGAAGGTGGCGAGCGCATTGGATAACGTCGTAGGCAGTGCACGTTCCGGACCAGGAAACGCGTTGTGCGCGGCCTCGCGGAACGCGCCGGCCTCAGCCGCTGCTTGCTCGATCCACGCTTGTGGATCCAGCAGCGCATCGTCGATCACCCAGCACGCCTGACGCGGCGTGATCGGCAAACACTCGATGCGCGGGCTCGGGTTGAACATGGCGGCGGGTCCTGCGGGTGAGGGCGTAGATGCGTAAATGCGTGAGTGCGTGAGTGCGTGAGTGCGTGAGTGCGTGAGTGCGCGAGCAGGATGGTCGCGCGGATCGTAGCGATTGTCCCGCGCAGGTGGCTGTCCCTACCGGAATCGCCGTTGGCGCTGGTGCGAACTTGGGCGCGCTGGTGCAGGTGCAGATGCGGGGCAGGTGCGAGTGCCGAGGCCGAGGCTGGTGCTGGTGCTGGTGCTGGTGCTGGTGCTGGTGCTGGTGCTGGTGTTGGTATCGGTATCGGTGTCGATGTCGATGTCGATGTCGATGTCGGCACGGCACGGCACGGCACGGCACGGCACGGCACCAGGTTCGAGTCAGTGTTTGTGTTCGTGTCGATACCGGAATCGAAGACCTCCCGGCCCACCCGCGCGCCCAACCTGCAACAAACACCGCGCTCCTGACGATCGACGTCCCCCGCGCACGCCAACGCAGCTACCCGCAGCCGCTGAAGCCACTCAAGCCACCCAGACCCGGAGGGCGCTCGACAGGACGTCGAGCGTTTTTCGAAGCGACAGGGATGTCGCTTCGAAAAATCCCGGTGCCACATCGCCAATCGCCGAAGATTTTGACCTCACGAGGAAAGGCCGTTTCTTTTGGTTACTTTTCTTTGGGCCAGCAAAGAAAAGTAACTCGCCGTCAGGCGAAAGCTTCCGCTCCCATCCCCCACGCTCGAATCACGATCACAACCAACCTCCTCCCACCCGAGCAAAAATCACCGCCCCAACGCGCGAAACCGCACCGCCTGCCCCCCACCCGGCGCCAACCGCACCGTCAACGTATCCCCACTCGTCACCCGCCGAGTCTCGCGCACAAACTCGAACGGCGCGCTCTGCCAATCCGCGCGATCACCATCGCGATACACCTGCGCCTCATACACCCGCCCCGGCTCCAGGAAGGCAAGCGGCAGCTCGAACACGCGCCCGTGCTCATCGGTGACGCTGCCCAGATACCAGTCCGCACTCGCGCGGTCCTTACGCGCAATCGTCACGTAATCGCCAATCGACGCGTTGAGTACGCGCGTGTCCTCCCAGTCCACCGGCACGTCCTTGATGAACGCGAATGCATCCATCCGCGCCTCGTAATGCTCGGGCAGGTCGGCCGCCATCTGGATCGGGCTGTACAGCACCACATAGTTCGCCAGCTGCTTGGCCAGCGTGCTCTGGATCTTCTGCCCGTTGCGACCCTTGAGGCTGACCACACCCGGCGTGAAATCCATCGGGCCCGACAGCAGCCGGGTGAACACGAGGTCGACCTCGTGCCGCGGCGGGTTCGGCGGATTACCCCAGGCGTTGTATTCCATGCCGCGCGCGCCTTCGCGTGCGAGCCAGTTCGGATAGGTGCGGCGCAGCCCGGTGTCCTTGATCGGCTCGTGCGCGTTGACCGCGATGCGGTGCCTGGCCGCTTCCTGCACGACGTTGAGGTGGTGGCGGCTCATCCACTGCCCGTCATGCCATTCGCGCACCACGGGCCCGTCGGGTGCCTCCTGCCGCTCGATCTGCCCGGCGTCGCAGACGTAACCGGTCTTGACCGAATCCACACCATGCCGCGCATACAGCTCGAACGCGGGCGTGAGCTGGCGCTCGTAGTGGCTGACCGCGCAGCCGGTCTCATGGTGGCCGACCAGGTGCACGCCTTTTCGCTTCGCATACGCGCCGAGCTGCTCGATGTCGAAAGCCGGTGTGGCCCGGGTGAAGTCGAAGTCCCAGCCGTTGCCGAACCACTGCCCATCCCAGCCCGGGTTCCAGCCTTCGACGAGCACGCCGCGAAAGCCGTGTTTTGCGGCGAAATCGATATAGCGCTTGACGTTCGCGGTCGTCGCGCCGTGCTTCTTGCCCGTCGCCCAGCTTTCAGTGTCCAGGTGCAGCGACCACCACACACCGACGTACTTGCTCGGTTTGACCCAGCTCACGTCGCCGAGCGTGTTCGGCTCGTTGAGGTTCAAAATCAGGCTCGATTCGACGAGCGCGCCGGCCCGGTCACTGATCTGCAGCGTGCGCCACGGCGTGTGGAACGGCGCTTGGCGGCGCACCTTCCAACCGTCCGCCGACGGCGCGAGCTGCGCGCGCAGCCGCTGGCCTTCGATGCGCTGCAGCCACATGCTCGAGTAATCGACGAGCGCGGCTTCGTGGAACGAGACGTGCAGCCCGCCTTCGGTGCGGATCGTGATCGGCGTATGCGCGCGTCCGACCTCACGCAGCGGCGTTTCGTTGTAGAGGTATTCGTAGCGGTTCCACTCGCCGGCCGGGATCCACCACGCGGTCGCTGCTTGCGCGACATCGAACTCGGTGAGCTCGTCATCGATGATCACGTCGGTGAGCTGGGGTTGCTCCGGAAACTCGTAGCGAAAGCCCAGCCCGTCGTCGTAGACGCGGAACACGACATCGATCGCACGCTTGTTGTTGATCGTCTCGGTCAGCCGCGCACGCAACTCGTTGTAGCGATTGCGCACGACGCGGCGCTCGCCCCAGGGCTGCTCCCAGGTGTCGTCGACGCTGCGCGTGGCCTGCGATGTCAGCGCAAGGTTGCGCTCGATCTTCTCGGCATTGCGCAGTTGGAAGCCCAGCCGCGAGGTGTTGATGACCGGCTCGCCGAGCCGGGTCACGCGGTAACCGAGCCGGCCTTCGAACAGGTCCAGTTCGACACGCAGCACCTTGTCCGGCGATTCCACGCTCGCGACGGTTTCGGCATGCGTCGCAAACGCGGCGAAGCTCAGGGCGAACAGAATCAACAGGCGCATCGGGTGTCCTCGTCAACTTGGAAAGCCGCCACCGCACAGCACGGCGGCGGCCGGTTGGTGCGGAAGTGCTTACTCGATCACGTACACGACAGCGGTCCGCGGCGGCACGCTGAAGCGACCGCTTCTGGAGTCGAAACGGGCCTGCTCGCGCGGGCGGGCGTCGGCCGCATTGGCATCGCGCTGCACCGGATGCAACACGTATCGCTTGCCGGCCTCGCTGGGCAGCACCAGCGATTGCGGCTCGGGCGAAACATTGATCAGGTACAGCAGCTGCGAAAAGCGCGCGCCAGGCAGACCTTGACCATCCAGGTGGCCCGCAATCACGACCGGGTTCTGTTCGGGACCCGTGTTCGCAAAGCGCAGCCGCTGCTGCACATCCTGCGTACTCGTCAGCCGCAGCAGCGGCGTGCTCGCGCGGATGCGCAGCCAGTCGCGGAACGCATCGCGCGTCCATTCGATCTCGCGTTTCGTCGGCTTGATCGATGCATCGCGCAGCACCGGTGCGAGCAGCGGCCAGTCCTTCTCGCCTTCCTCGGCCTTCGGCAGGCCGGCGGCGAAGCCGTTGTCGCGGTAGGTCCAGTCGAGCCGGTTGAACCAGTCGCCTGAGTCAAAGCTGTTGCGATCCAGCGACTTGCTGCGCAGCACGTCCTGCCCGGCATGGAAATACGCCATGCCCTGGCTCAGCGCGACGAACGCCGCGCCGAGCGCCTGCACGCGCGCGCGCTCCTCGCGGCTGGTGCCTTCGGGCAGGCGCGGCGCGTTGAGGTCGAACAGGGTCAGGTTGTCGTGGTTTTCGGTGTAGTTCACGACTTCGCCGGGCTGGCTCGCGTAGCCGGCCGGCTGACCCTTGTAGTCGAGTTTGGACAGCGGCGCGGTGCGGCCGTCGGCGAACGTGGTTTCGTAATCGGCCAGTGTGCCGGCAAGCCCCGCGCGCGCGAGGTCGGCCGCGTGCAACAGGTCGCTGCGCGGACGCTTGGGATCGGCATGGACGTTCGGTGCGTAGACCAGTCCGTTGAGATAGCCCTGCTGGCTCAGCAGATCCTTGCCGCTGTCGCAGCAGCCCCCGCCGCGCAGCGCGTCACGTGCGCGGTCGCTGAACGTTCCGATGCCGGTGCCGCCGAGCGAGTTCTGCGAAGCCTGCACGAAGCGCGCCCCGTCCATGACCTCGCCGAAGTTCCAACCTTCACCGATCAGCGGAATCTCGCGGTCGTTCTCGCGCTGCAGCCGCGCCTGGATCGCCTCCATCGCGCTGCGTGGCTGGTGGCCCATCAGATCGAAGCGGTAGGAATCGATGCCGTACTGCCGCGTCCACAGCGCGATCGAATCCTCCATAAGCCGGGCCATCATCGCGTGCTCGGTCGCGGTGTTGTCGCAGCAGGTCGAGCGCTCGACCGTGCCGTTTGCATCGAGCCGGTGGTAATAGCCCGGCACGATGCGGTCGAGCACCGAACTCGCGTTCTGGCCGGACGTGGTCGTGTGGTTGTAGACCACGTCCATCCCGACGCGCAGCCCGGCGGCGTGCAACGCCATCACCATCTGCCGGAATTCGCGGATGCGCGCGGCGCCGTCGGCCGCGTCGCTCGCATAGCTGCCTTCGGGCGCGTTGAAGTGGTACGGGTCGTAGCCCCAGTTGAAGCAGTCGCGCGCGGCGACGGCGGACACGGCCGCCTGTTGCGCGGGGCTGTCGGGCGCGGCGTTCGGGATCTGCGGCGTCACGCAGCCGGCCTCGGGCACGGTCGCGATGTCGAACACCGGCAACAGGTGGATGTCGGTGAGCCCGGCCTCGCGCAGGCCGCTCAGATGCCGCATGCCGTTCGAGTCCGTGTCGGCGAACGCGAGGTACTTGCCGCGGTGTTCGGCCGGCACGGTTTCATCGCCGATCGAGAAATCGCGTACGTGCAGCTCGTAGACCGCCATGTCGGTCAGCGACTTCGGCGCATCGGGGCGCGCGTGGCCGCGCCAGCCCGGCGGCGCAAGTGCGGGATCGTCGAGGTCGGCGATGTAGCTGCGGGTCGAGTCGGTGGTGAGGCTCACCGAGTACGGATCGGTCACGTGGTTGCGCACGAGCCCCGTGCCGGGCACGAACACGTCGACGAGGTAGGTGTAGTACGCGCCGCGCAGGTCGCCCGGCAGCGTGGCCGACCAGACGCCGGTGGCCGCGTCGCGTCGCAGCGGTACGGCGTTCGCGGCGGGCGCGGCGCCGGTGTCGTACACGCACAGCGCGACGCTGCGGGCGGTCGGCGCCCAGACGCCGAACCGGGCCGATTGATCATCGACGCGCAGCCCGAGGTCGGCCTGACGGGCGCCGGTGTACACGTCATCGAGCAGGCCCGGCCACTGCAGCCCGGTCGCGTCGAGCACGTGTCCGCGCGCGTCCTCGTGCACGAGCAGCCACTGGCCGGCGGTATGGCTTGCGACGGTCGCGGCGGCCCGCGCATCGAGCGCGAGCGTGGCGCCGGGCGCGACGAACTTGAACCGCTCGGCGACGTCGGGCGGCAGCGACCCGGCCTGCGACGGCGTCAGTGCGATGTCGGCGCCGAGCACGCGCTGGCCGGGCTCGGCGACCAGCCGGCCGTCGGCCGAGAACACGAGGCGATAGCGCCCGTCGGCCGGCTTGCCGGGCCAGCGCATCCGCTCGCGGTCGAGCCAGTAGGCGCGCGCGTCGGTGCCGGTGCGCGCGGCGGGCACCAGCGTGCGTGCGCGCTCGGTTGCGTTGCAATCGGCGGCGGTGGCGGCGGGCGTGGCCTGCGCGCGGACCGGGCTCGCCGCGAGGCAGGCCAGAAGTGCGACGCCGAGCGGACTGAATACGTATCCAGCGACGCGCGCCCGCGACGCACGCCGCATCACCGACGCAGAATGGGCCGCCACGGTGGCGCTCGCGCACGCGTGGGTCTTCTGGGAATGGGAGTCAGGCATGTCGGTTGGGGATCGCATCACGCAAGTCGTCATCGTTGGCGGCGGCACCGCGGGCTGGATGGCCGCCGCGGCACTGTCGAAGGTGTTGAACCGGGACTACTCGATCCGGCTCGTGGAATCGGAGGAGATCGGCACCGTCGGCGTTGGCGAGGCGACGATTCCGATGATCAAGCTGTTCAACCAGGCACTCGAACTGGACGAGGCGCAGTTCGTCCGCGAGACGCAGGGCTCGTTCAAGCTCGGCATCGAGTTCGTGAACTGGGGCCAGGTCGGCGACAGCTACGTTCACGGCTTCGGCAAGATCGGCCAGGACCTCGGGCTGGTGCCGTTCCACCAGTACTGGCTGAAGATGCACGCCGCCGGCAAGGCCGCGCCGCTCGACGATTACTCGATCACCACGTTCGCGAGCCGGCACAACAAGTTCATGCGCGCGGTCACCGACCGGCCGAACTCGCCGCTCGCCGACATCGCCTACGCGTACCACTTCGATGCCGGCCTGTACGCGCGCTTCCTGCGCCGCTACGCCGAGGCGCGTGGCGTGGAGCGCATCGAAGGCAAGGTCGTCGACGTTTCGCTGCGTGGCAGCGATGGCTTCGTCGAGGCGGTCACGCTCGACGGCGGCCGCCGCATCGAGGGCCAGCTGTTCATCGACTGCTCCGGTTTCCGCGGGCTGCTGATCGAGCAGGCGCTCAAGACCGGCTACATCGACTGGACCCACTGGCTGCCGTGCGACCGCGCCGTCGCGGTGCCGTGCACGCACGGCGGGCCGATCACGCCGTACACGCGCTCGACCGCGCGCGAGGCCGGCTGGCAGTGGCGCATTCCGCTGCAGCATCGGGTCGGCAACGGGCATGTGTTCGCCAGCCGCTTCATCAGCGAGGACGAGGCGACCGCAACACTGATGCGCAACCTCGAGGGCGAAGCGCTCGCCGAGCCACGCATGCTGCGCTTTGTCACCGGCAAGCGCCGCAAGTTCTGGAACAAGAACGTCGTGGCGATCGGCCTGTCGAGCGGATTCATGGAGCCGCTGGAATCGACCAGCATCCATCTGATCCAGTCCGCGATCGCGCGGCTGACCGCGTTCTTCCCGTCGGCCGGCTTCGACCAGCACGACATCGACGAATTCAACCTGCACTCGGACGTCGAGTTCGATGCGATCCGCGATTTTCTGATCGTGCATTACCACGCGACCGAACGCAGCGACACGCCGTTCTGGGACTACTGCCGCACGATGGACGTGCCCGAGTCGGTGACCCGTCGCATGGAGCTGTTCCGCAGCAACGGCCGCGTGTTCCGCAACGGCAACGAGCTGTTCGCTGAGCCGAGCTGGGTGCAGGTGCTGCACGGCCAGCGCGTGATCCCGCGCGGTTACCACGCGCTCGTGGACCTGTACTCCGAAGAGAAGATCAGCGAGTACCTGGAGAACATCCGCGGCGTGATCGGCAACTGCGTGCAAGCGATGCCGACGCACGAGGCGTTCATTGCGCGCCACTGCGCGGCGGCGCCGGGCTGAAGCCCGCGCCGCGCGCTCAGGCCAGTTCGGCAAACAGCGCGCCACGGGCCGGCAGTTGCAGGCGGGCGCCGTCGCAACCGCCCGGGACCATGCCGGGCGCCGCGATCGGCGAGACGGCCGCGTCGATCGCCAGCGCACATTCCACCGGCGCTGCCGACAGGTTGAACGCGGCGAGCACGCGCCGGCCGTCATGTTCGCGTACGAATGCGAGCACCGGCTCGGGCGTGTCGAGGAAACGGATCGAACCGAGCACGAGCGCCGGCTGCTCGCGCCGCCAGCGCAGGAACGCACGCACCGCGTTGAGCACTGAATCCGGATCGTTCTCCTGCTTGGCGACGCTGCGCGGGTGATGCGCATCGGCGACCGGCAGCCACGGCTCGCCTTCGGTGAAGCCGGCCTGCTCGCCGCCGTCCCACGGCATCGGCGTGCGGCAGCCGTCGCGGCCCTTGAAGTTCGGCCAGAACGCGATGCCGTAGGGGTCCTGCAACAGCTCGTACGGCACCTCGGCCTCGGTGAGACCCAGCTCCTCGCCCTGGTACAGGCAGACCGAGCCGCGCAGCGAGCACACCAGCGCGACCAGCTGGCGCGCAAGCGCGTCGTCCGCATCGCCGTCGCCGGTGGCCGCGCTCCAGCGCGTGACCGCGCGACGCACGTCGTGGTTGCTGATCGCCCAGCAGGGCCAGCCATCGACCATCTGCGCTTCCAGCCGCTCGACGGTCTCGCGCACGTACGCCGCGGTGCAGTCGTCGGTCAGCAGTTCGAAGCTGTAGCCCATGTGCAGGCGGCTGGGCATCACGTACTCGGCCATCGTCGCGAGCGAATCCTCGGACGAGATCTCGCCGAGCGCGGCGACATCCGGATAGCGATCGAGCAACTGCCGGATCTGCTCGAGGAACGGCAGGTTCTCGGGCTGGGTGTTGTTGTAGTGGTGGTACTGGAACGCGTAGGGGTTGTCGGCGGAGAAGCCGCGCCCGGTGCGAAGTTCCTCCGGCTTGGGCGGGTTGTCGCGCAGCTGCGCGTCGTGGAAGCAGAAGTTGATCGCATCAAGGCGGAAGCCGTCGACGCCACGGTCGAGCCAGAACTTCACGTTGTCGAGCTGCGCCTGCTGCACGGCCGGGCTATGGAAGTTCAGGTCCGGCTGGCTGGCGAGGAAGTTGTGCAAAAAGTACTGGCAGCGCCGCGGCTCCCACTGCCAGGCCACGCCGCCGAAGATCGACAGCCAGTTGTTCGGCGGCGTGCCATCGGGTTTCGCATCGGCCCAGACATACCAGTCGGCCTTGTTGCCCTCGCGGCTCTCGCGGCTTTGCTTGAACCACTCGTGCTCGATCGAAGTGTGGCTCAGCACCTGGTCGATCATGACCTTGAGCCCAAGCGAGTGCGCTTTCTCGAGCAGCCGGTCGAAGTCAGCCAGCGTGCCGAACATCGGATCGACCGCGCGGTAGTCGGCGATGTCGTAGCCGAAATCCGCCATTGGTGACTTGAAGAACGGCGAGATCCAGATCGCATCGACGCCGAGGCTGGCGACGTAGTCGAGCTTCTCGACGATGCCCGGCAGATCGCCGATGCCATCGCCATTGGTGTCGAGGAAGCTGCGCGGGTAGATCTGATAGATCACCGCACCGCGCCACCATGACTGCGCTTTCGACATCGACCGTTCCATTTCCTTTTTTCAGAGGCGCACTATTCCATGCGCGCGCCGGTGACGAGCCGATCCGCAGCCACGCTCGGGGTTGAATACGTTTGCATCGCGCGATGGTGCGGTGCGATCGCTGACTAGCATCGGTTACGGTCGGGGCCCAACAGGCGTCCCGTCTACGCCTGCCCCGCCGTTTGGACATTTCATGAATCAAAAGCCGCAGTTGTCGTTCTGGCAGATCTGGAACATGTGTTTCGGATTCCTCGGCATCCAGTTCGGGTTCGCCCTGCAGAACGCGAATGTCAGCCGCATCTTCCAGACGCTCGGCGCGGAGATGGACGCGATTCCGGTGCTGTGGATCGCCGCGCCGCTGACCGGCCTGATCGTGCAACCGATCGTCGGCTACATGTCCGACCGCACCTGGACGCGGCTCGGCCGGCGTCGTCCGTATTTCCTGATCGGCGCCGTGCTCGCGACGCTCGCGCTGCTGGCGATGCCGAACTCGCCGACACTGTGGATCGCCGCCGGCCTGCTGTGGGTGCTCGACGCGTCGATCAATATCTCGATGGAGCCGTTCCGCGCGTTTGTCGGCGACCAGCTGCCGGTCAAGCAGCGCGCGACCGGCTATGCGATGCAGAGCTTTTTCATCGGCATCGGCTCGGTGATCGCAAGCCTGTTGCCATTCGCACTCGCGAAGTTCGGCGTCGGCAACACCGCAGGCCCCGGTGAAGTACCCGACACGGTGCGCTGGGCGTTCTATTTCGGCGCGGCGGTGCTGTTGCTGTCGATCCTGTGGACGGTGCTGCGCACGCGCGAATATCCGCCAGAGCAGCTGCGCGCCTACGACGAAGCGCCGCCGCTCGCGCGTCGTCCGGCGGACCCATCGCGGCTTCGCATGCAGGGGCTGGTGTGGCTTGCGATCGGTGTCGCCGGGCTCGTCGCGGTGGCCGCGTTCGGACTCGACAAGCAGCTCTACATCCTCGGGGGCGGCATCGCGGCGTATGGCCTGGCGCTGCTGGCACTGGGCTTCATCCGCGGCGATAGCGCATTCGCGAGCATCATGACCGACCTGCACGACATGCCGCTGGTGATGCGCAAACTCGCGGTCGTGCAGTTCTTCTCGTGGTTCGCCCTGTTTGCGATGTGGATCTACACGACCGCCGCAGTCACCTCGGTGCACTTCGGCAGTTCCGACACCGCCTCGGCCGCGTACAACGAAGGCGCGAACTGGGTCGGCGTGCTGTTCGCCGCCTACAACGGCTTCGCGGCGCTCGCCGCGGTGATCATCCCGCGCATGGTCAAGCGCTGGGGCCTGCGCGTGAGCCACCTCGTCAACACCGTGCTCGGCGGCCTTGGGCTGCTGTCGTTTTTGTTCATCCGCGATCCGATGTGGCTGCTGCTGTCGATGGTCGGGGTCGGCTTCGCGTGGGCATCGATCCTGTCGCTGCCGTATGCGCTGCTCAGCGATGCAGTACCGGCGCAGAAGATGGGCGTGTACATGGGCATCTTCAATTTCTTCATCGTGATCCCGCAGCTGGTTGCCGCCAGCCTGCTGGGCTTCATTCTCAAGAGCCTGCTCGGCAACGAGCCGATTCAGGCGCTCGCAATCGGTGGCGTGAGCATGATCATCTCGGGATTGTTCGTACTGCGCGTGCGCGAGCCGGTGTACGCACCGCGCGGTGGTGCAGCAGCCGTGGGAGCAGGCTCGTGAGGCCGGGCCCCGCGCGCGGCGCGCTGACCGCGGGACTGCTCGCTGCACTCGCACTCGGCAGCGGCTGCGCGAGCACGCCCGCGATGTCGGCTGCCGAGCCTGCAGCGCTCGAGGCGAACGCAGCCGAGCCCCAAGCGGTGGCAAGCTATATCGGCACCACCGAGCCGTTCGCATCGGATGCGGTGTATTTCGTCGTCACCGACCGCTTCGTCAACGGCGATCCCTCCAATGACCAACGCGAGCAGGGCGGCGCGAATCGTACGTTCGACCGTCCGGTGCCCGGCGCACCGAAGGGCCGCAGTGCAAACATCGGCTACCTCGGCGGCGACTTCAAAGGCATCCTCGACAACGCCCACTACATCGCCGACATGGGCTTCGGCGCGCTGTGGCTGACCCCGATCGTCGACAACCCGGATGAAGCATTCACCGGCGGTGACGCGGTCAAGTGGGGCGGCATGCACACCGACCGCGGCAAGACCGGCTACCACGGCTACTGGGGCGTGAACTTCTACGAGCTCGACGAGCATCTGCCAAGCCCGGGCCTGGATTTCCGCGCACTGACCGCCGGGCTCAAGCAGCGCGGCCTGAAGACCGTGCTCGATATCGTCGCCAACCATGGCTCGCCCGCGTACACGATGCCGGCCGACCAGCCGAAGTTCGGCGAGATCTACGGGGCGGACGGCCAGCTGCTGGCCGATCACCAGAACCTGCATCCGTCCAAGCTCGATCCGAAGAACAACCCGCTGCACCGCTGGTACAACACCGGCGGCGGGCTCGCGCAGCTGTCGGACATCGATTCCACGCGGCCCGAAGTGCTCGATTACTTCGTCGGCGCGTATTCGAAGTGGATCGACCAGGGCGCCGACGCGTTCCGCATCGACACGATCGGCTGGATGCCGCACGAATTCTGGAATGCGTTCTCCGCGCGCATCCGCGAAAAACGCCCGGGCTTTTTCATGTTCGCCGAAGCGTTCGACCACGACGCGGCGACGATCGCGCAGCACACGCTGCCGCGCAATGCGGGCGTGAGCGTGCTCGACTTCCCGCTCAAGGAGCGGCTGGTCGAAGTGTTCGGTGGCAAGGGCGCGGGCTACGAACGCGTCGCCGAGCGGCTGTACCTGACGGACGGCCCGTACGCGAACCCGTACGAGCTGATGACGTTCTACGACAACCACGACATGCCGCGCATCGATGCGAGCGACAAGGGCTTCATCGACGCACACAACTTCCTGTTCACCGCGCGTGGCATCCCGGTCATCTACTACGGCTCCGAAGTCGGCTTCGAGCGCGGCAGCGCCGAGCACGCCGGCAACCGCAACTACTTCGGCCAGCCGCGAGTCGACGCGGCGGTCGGCCACCCGATCCGCGAGTCGCTCAAGCGCATCGCCACGCTACGCGCGCAGACGCCGGCGCTGCAGCGCGGATTGCAGGTCAACCTCGAGTTCAAGGACGACCGCGCCGCGTTCTATCGCGTGCTGCAGGACGGCGCGACCCAGCAGGTCGCGCTCGTGCTGCTGAACAAGGGCGACGCACCGGCGCGCTTCGAAATCCGCAAGCACCTGCAGCCCGGAGCGTGGCGTGCGGCGCTTGCCGGTGGGAAGGTCGACGTGAGCGCGGACGGCGTGCTCGACGCCACGGTGCCGGCGCACGGCGTCGAAGTCTATGTGCTGGACGCTCCCGTCACCGACCCAACTCTGCGCGAGGCCCTCAACGACGCAATGCAGCGCGCGAGGCGCAGCGGCTGAGAAGTGCGGCGTCACGCCGCTTGGCGGTCAGCTGTCGACGTTAGCTGGGGGCAGATGCACGCGAGACGTCACGTTCTTGGGTGATCCGGCCGCGAGCGCTGGTTTTGGTACTGGTACTGGTACTGGTACTGGTACTGGTACTGGTACTGGTACTGGTACTGGTACTGGTACTGGTACTGGTACTGGTACTGGTACTGGTACTGGTATTGGTACTGGTGCCGTTGCCGTTGCCGTTGCCGTTGCCGTTGCCGTTGCCGTTGAGTCTTTGGCAATACCGCGCTCGTCGCCAGATCCGGCGCCACAGCTCGCAGGCGCCACCGTCGCCGACTAGCGCTCGCCGTACACGCCGTCGGACCTCACGTTGCCCGCAGCACAAGCGCCGTGGCTATCGCGTTGCCGTTGCCGTCGCACCCGCTTTCCAACCGCCGAAGCAACCGTAGACCCGAAGGGCGCTCGACACGACGTCGAGCGTTTTTCGAAGGAACATGGATGTTCTTTCGAAAAATCCCGGTGCAGCGTCCGACCGCGCCGAAGATTTTGACCTCACGGGAAAGGCGCTTTCTTTTGGTTACTTTTCTTTGAGCCAGCAAAGAAAAGTGACTCGCCTTCAGGCGAAAGCTGTTGCCTGTAGCGTCGCGTCCAACCTCTGGCGCAAGGAAAACGAGCACGCCCAACCCGACCAAGCAAGCCCACCCCGCGCCAACCGCGTGCTGATGGCGAACGCGGCCAGCCCGACGCCCAATCCCGGCCGGACTACTGCCCCGCCCCGCACGACCGCCGCACCACCAACGTCACCGGCAACAACGTGCTCTCCGCCGGCTCACCGCGCACCTGCCGCAGCAACGTCTCGACCAGCAGCTCACCCGCCCGCGTCGTGTCCTGCGCCACCGTCGTCAGCGGCGGCCGCGTGAAGCGCGCCATCGGAATATCGTCAAAGCCGACCACGCTCACGTCCGCAGGCACCTGCAGCCCCGCTTCGGCCAGCGCCCGCATCGCCCCGACCGCAATCAGGTCGCTCGCCGCAAACACCGCATCGAACCCCTGCCCGCGCGCAAGCAACGTACGCGCCGCCGCATCACCGGCCTCTTCCGAGCTTTCCGCATCGACCTGCAGCGCCGGGTCCATGGCCAGCCCGGCCGCCTGCAGCGCTGCATCGCAGCCGCGGTAGCGCTCGAAAAATTCCGGGTAATGGCTCGATGCATCGCCGAGGAACGCGATGCGCCGCCGGCCGAGCGCGAGCAGATGCTCGCCGACCAGCCGGCCACCGGCGTGGTTGTCGCAGCCGATCGAAACGCCGGGCTGGCCGGGCATCACCGCGCCCCAGCGCACGAAGCGCGTGCCCTGCTCGACCAGCGACTGCAGCTTGTCGCGGTACTCGAGGTAGTCGCCGTAGCCGAGCAGGATCATCCCATCGGCCTTCATGCTGTCCTCGTAATCGGCATGCCAGTCGTCGGACAGCTGCTGGAACGAGACCAGCAGGTCCTGGCCGTGGCGCGCGCAGGCACGCGTGATCGAGCCGAGCATCGCGTGGAAGAACGGGTTGATGTGCGACTCGTCCGCGGTCGGGTCTTCGAACAGCAAAAGCGCGAGCGTCGCCGAGCGCTGCGTGCGCAGGCTCGACGCGTGCCGGTCGACCTTGTAGTTGAGCTCGCGCGCGACCGCCTCGACCCGCTTGCGGGTCTCGGCATTGACCAGCGGACTGCCGCTGAGGACGCGCGACACCGTCGCCTGCGAGACGCCTGCACGGTGCGCAATGTCGATCGAAGTGGCCTTGGTCTTGCGGCGCATGGGTCGAAACTCGAGCGAAGGGGGCAGTCTACTGCGAGCCAGCGCCGCAGACCGGACGTTGACGCAACCATAACAACGCCCCACTGGCGCTGAACTGGACTGTTAAAAATTCAGTTTGGATTCGGCCCAGCTGCGAATACTGCACCTCACCCGCCGCGATAACTTTCTATTAACACGCGGCCAAAACGGAGTGCTCGCCATGAAGTCCATGAAGTCCCTGCTCGCCCTTGCCCTGTTCGCTTCGGTGCCGTTCGCAGCTTCGGCCGCCGAGGGCCTGTCCTACACCTACGCCGAAGGCGGCTACGTCCGCACCGATACCGATTTCGGCGATGCCGAAGGCTTCGGCGGCAACGGCTCGATCGCGATTGCGCCGAACTTCCACCTGTTCGGTGGTTTCAGTGGCCAGGAAACCGACGACTTCACGGTCGGCGGCGTGCGTAACGACGGCTTCGACATCGACCTGTGGCGCGCCGGCGTTGGCTACAACCACCAGATCGCCCCGAATGCCGACCTGCTGACCCGCGTTGCCTACGAGCGCGCCGACGTGGCCGGTGAGAACTTCGACGGCTACAGCGTCGAGGCAGGCGTCCGCGGCGCGCTTGCGCCGAACTTTGAAGGCTATGCGCTGGCCGGGTGGGAAGACGGCGACGATTTCGACGGTGACTTCTACGGTCGCGTCGGCGCGCACGTGAAGTTCAGCCCGATGTGGGGCGTGTCCGGCGACGTCAAGTTCGCCAGCGGCGACACCCAGATGTTTGTCGGCCCGCGCATCACGTTCTGATCGCCGGACGCGGCGGCTGCGCCGCCAGACCCGCAAGAGCCCGGCTTCGGCCGGGCTTTTTCTTGTACCTGCCTGCGTGGGCGGCGGTCAGCACAGCGGGTCGCGTGGGTACTCGGCCTTCTGTTCGCGCGCGAGCAACTGGCGCAGCCCGTCAGCTGGGGTCAGCCGGCCATGCAGCACCGCCTGCACCGCACTCGCGATCGGCAGCTCGACCCCAAAGCGGTCGGCCAGACGCATCACTTCATCGGCGGTCTGCACCGACTCGACGACCTGGCCGATCTGCGCGACGGCCTCGTCGATCGACTGGCCGCGGCCGAGTGCGAGGCCAAGGCGGCGGTTGCGCGACAGGTCGCCGGTGCAGGTCAGCACCAGGTCGCCGAGCCCGGCCAGGCCCATCAGCGTTTCCGAACGGCCGCCGATCGCATGGTTGAGCCGCATCATTTCGTTGAGCCCGCGGGTGATGAGCCCGGCGCGTGCATTAAGGCCGAGCTGCATGCCATCGGCGACGCCGGTCGCCACCGCGAGCACGTTCTTCATCGCGCCGCCTAGCTCGGCGCCGCGCATGTCGTCACCGGTGTAGGCACGGAACGCCGGGCCGTGCAGCGCCGCCGCAACGCGATGCGCGTGCGCCGCGTCGTCGGAATGCACGGTCAGCGCGGTCGGCAGGCCGGCCGCGACTTCCTTCGCGAACGACGGGCCGGTCACGACCGCGAGCGGCACGTCGTCACCAAGCACCTCGGCCGCGACCTCGTGCAGGAAGCGGCCGCTGCCGGGCTCGAAGCCCTTCGTCGCCCAGGCCACGCCCGCGCCGGCTGGCCGGTGCGGGGCCAGTGCATGCAGGGTCTCGGCAAACGCGTGCGAGGGCACGACCACGAGCACGAGCTCGGCCCCGGCCAGTGCTTCGGCCAGGTCGCCGGTCGCGCGCAGCGTCGGCGGCAGTTCGAGCCCCGGCAGGTAGCGCGGGTTTTCGTGGTCGCGATCGATCGCCGCGACGATCTCGCGGTTGCGGCCCCAGAGCACGACCGGGTGGCCGTGCCGGGCGATCAGTGCAGCGAGTGCGGTGCCCCAGGACCCGGCGCCGAGCACCGCGACCGCGGGCTTCGGCGCGGCATTAGGCTCCACGTGGCGCAGGACTCAGGCGGTGCCGCCGGTCTCGGCGCCGGCCAGGCCGCCTTCCTGCTGCATCTGGGCCGCGCGCTGGCGCAGGCCTTCGGCGTACAGGGCATCGAAGTTGATCGGCTGCAGGAAGAACGGCGGGAAGCCACCGGCCTGGATCAGCTCGCTGATCAGCTGGCGTGCGTACGGATACAGCACGTTCGGGCAGTGGGTGCCGAGCATCGCGTCGAGCGTCTGCGCATCGAAGCCGGACAGACCGAACACGCCGGCCTGCTTCACCTCGACCAGGTACATCGGCTTTTCGTTCGCGCTGCAGGTCAGGGTGATGCCGAGCACGACCTCGTAGGCGCTGTCGTTCAGACGCTGCACGCTCTGGTTGAGGTTCATCTGCAGCTGCGGCTGCGCGGCTTCGTTGAACACCGCCGGCGCGCCGGGGACTTCGAACGACACGTCCTTGACGTAGAGCTTTTCGACCGTGAACGCGGGGCCGTTGTTCTCGGCGGCATCGGTCGCGGCGGACGCGCCGCCCAGGGTTTCGTCGGTCATCGTGGAGCTCCAGCAGGCAGAAAGTGGGCGATTATGGCACGCGTGTGCGCGGGCTCCGGAAGCCTGCGCCGGCGTCGGAATGGGGGCGTGGAACCCCGGCCGCAAGGCCGGGCGGGCGCGGTCAGGCGCGGCCCTTGATCAGCGGCAGGTCGGCCTGCTGCCAGGCCATGATGCCGCCGTCGAGCCAGTAGACCTGCTCGAAGCCGGCCTTCTTCAGGCGCTTGGCGGCATCGGCCGAGCCCTGGCCGGTGCGGCAGACCACGACCACCGGCAGCGATTTCGCATTCGCCAGCAGCTTGCTTTCAGGGTCGAACTGGCTGGGCTGCACGGAGCGGCTGCCGGCGATGTGGCCCTTTTCGAACTCCTTCGTCGCCGACAGGTCGATCACCAGCGCGTTCTCGCGGTTGATCAGCGAGGTCAGCTCGGCCGGGCGCAGCGCCTTGTAACCGCGGAACAGCCGCGTGATCTCGGTGTAGATCAGGGCGATCGTCAGGCCGACCAGCGCGATCGACAGGTAAGGGTGGCGGCCGGCAAAGGCCAGCAGTTCGTCGGGCGTCACGGGATCACGCGGAGGGCGGAAGGCCGGCGATTGTGGCGCACGCGCCCGGGCGGCGCAAAAGCGCGGCTACTGCCCGGCCCACAGGTCCGGCAGGCCGCTGGTCAGCCACCAGGTCTTGCGCTCGGCGTCCCAGCCCCAGTTCTCGCGGTAGCGCACCGTGCGCTCGGCCTGGGTATGCCGGTTGATCACGCCGATGTCGACCTCGCGCGCCGCGGTGCCGGCTTCGAGATCACGCGTTTCGCCGACGTCGCGGTAGGCGGAGATCTGCACCTGCTTGTAGCGTTCGAGCTCGAGCGCGCTCGGCGGGTTGGTCTTCAGCCGCTCCGGGTCGATCAGCGTCACCGCGCCGTCGATGTCGCCCCAGCGGATCGCCGCCGACCACGCGTACTGGTTGCGGTCGAGCGCATCGCGCTGGGTGGTGTTCATCGTCGTCGCGCAGCCGGCCAGGGCGAGCAGCGGCAACAGCAGCGCGGATCGCGCAGGTCGGGGCATGCGGACGGGCATCGGCGGGTCGCGTCGGGGGCCAGCGGCCATGCTAGCCCGGTTTACCGCGGCCGGAACTCAGCGGCGCAGGATCGCGACGTAGCGCGCGGTGAACTCGGTCGCGTTACCACCTTCCGGCAGGCGCGCCCGGGCGACGAGTCCGGCGCGCGCGCGGCCGCGCTGGCGCAGCGTGTCGAGGAAGACCTTCCAGTTCGATTCCGGGGCGAGCTCGGCTTCGACGTCCAGGTCGGCGAACAGCGGCGCGAGGTAGCGCAGCTGGCTGTCGGCGACGTAGACGTCGGCATCGAGGCCGGCCTGCTCGACCTTCAGCGACACCAGACCCCACGATGCGAGCGTCATCATCGACGCGAGGCTGCCGCCGAACGCGCAGCCCTTGTCGTTGACGTGCACCGACAGCGGCGCGTGCAGGCGCAGGCGGCCGTCCTCGTAGCCGGTGACCGACAGCTGCATCAGCGCAACCGGCGGCATCGACTGGTAGTGGTGGGCGAGGCGGGCGAGGGTGGCGTCGGTCATCGCGGTCTGGGCCTGTGCGAAGCTTGGAGGCATGGCCGATCGACCACGCAAGGGGCCCGGATGGTACGTGATCTCGCTGCGACCGCGCGGTGAGCACGGCGGCCTGCGGCAGGCGGCCGCGCGCGCCGGCGCCGGGTTGATCGCGCTTTCGCCGTGGCGGCTGCAGCTGCGGCGCGGCGCCGCGACGCAGCGCGCGTTGGCCGCGGCGCTGGCCGCGCCGGCGGTGGTATTCACGAGTCCGGCGGCCGTGCGCGCGGCCGTGAAGCTGCGGGCGCTGCCGGTCGGGCCTGGCCGGCAGTGGTGCGCGGTCGGGGCCGGCACCGCGGCGGCGCTGCGCCGCGCCGGGGTGCGCGAGGTGCAAGTGCCGCAGCGCATGGACAGCGAAGGCGTGCTCGCGCTGCCGGTGCTGCAGGCGCTGGACGGGGTTGAGGTCGGGCTGGTGACCGCGCCCGGTGGTCGCGACCTGCTGGCGCCGGCGCTCGAGGCGCGCGGCGCGCGGCTGCGACGCGCCGATGTGTATGCACGGCTGCCGGTCGCGCCGGCGCCCACCGCGGTTGCGATGCTGTGCCGCGTCGATGCGCCGCTTGCGCTCGCGCTGTCGAGCGGCGACGCGCTGCAGCTCGCGCTGCGTGCGTTGCCGGACTCGGCCGCGGACCGGTTGCGCAGCGCGCAGGTACTGGCGGCGAGCACGCGGCTGGCCGCGCTTGCCAGCGAACTCGGCTTTGGGGATATCACGGTGGCCGCGGGACCGCGGCCCGGGCAGCTGGTTGCGGCGGCGCGGCTGCCGGTGGCGGCCGGCTGAGGCTGCGAAGCAGCCGCGTCGCCGCGATCGCCATCACGCGGGGAGGTCCGACATGCCCTCGCAACACGGCCGCGCCCGGCCTGAACATCCGTTCAGGTAGCATCGCACCGCGCCTCCGCCTTCGCCGCCGTGGTTTCCTCCGTGCCTTCGAATCCTTCCCAGCGTCGGGCCTGGTGGCCGTGGCTGCTCGTCCTCGTACTCGGCGGCGCGCTCGCAGTAGGCGCGTGGTTCTGGCGAACACACGACGCCCGTCAGCAGGCGCGCCTGCGCGAGGCCGACCAGCGGCTGGGCGCACTCGAGCAGCGGCTCGATGCGATGCGCCGCGACCAGCGTGCGCAGTACCAGCGGTTGCAGCACGCCGATGCGACCAACCGCGTGCTGCGGGACGAACTGCTCGCGGTCGGCCAGCGCGCGGCATTGCTCGAAGACAGCGTCCAGCAACTCGCGGCGGCAGGCCAGAGCGGGGCTCATGGGCTGCGCCTCGACGAGGCCGAGCTGCTGCTGACGTTTGGCCTGCAGCGGCTGCAGGTGGCCGGCGACGTAGAGGGCGCGCGCCGCGCGTACGCACTGGCCAGCGATGTGATTGAAAGCGTCGCCGACCCGACCCTCGTGAGCCTGCGGCAGACGCTGGCGCAGGAGCGCGCCGCGCTTGCCGACCCGGCGGCCGAACCGCGGCGGAAGGTGCTCGCGCGCCTGACCGCACTCGGCGACGCGCTTGCCGACGAGCCCGCGCCAGCGCAGGCCGCTGACGCAGGGCCGCAGCCGTGGTGGCGGCGCGCGCTGTCGCGCATCGTCCGGATCCGCCGCAGCGACGCGAAGCCCGGCATCCCGGCGGACCAGCGCGGCGCCGCCCGCGCCGCGCTGCAGCTCGAGCTCACGCTGGCCCGCGCCGCCGTGGAACGACGCGACGCCGCGGCGTACCGGGCCGCCTTGCAGCGCGCGGAGGAGTGGCTCATCCGGCTGTGGTCGGACTCGCCCACACGCCGTCGCCACCAGGCTGAACTGCGCTCGCTCGCCGCGACCAGGCTTTCACCCGCGTTTCCTACGCTCGGCAGCACGCTGGTTCAGCTTCAGCAATTGCGCCCGGCCCGTTGATCCGGTCGCGCCCGCCCGGCCGCACAGGTGACCCGATGAATCTGTTCCGCAATCTTCTGTTCTGGATCGTGCTTGCGCTGCTGGCGGCGTTCGCCGCGCAGCTGCTGGTGCAGGACCCCGGCCTGGTGCTGGTGCGCTATCGCGGCTACGACTACACGACCACGCTCGCGGTCGCGCTGTTCGTCGGCATCGCGGTGCTGCTCGGCCTGTGGCTGGTCTGGAAGCTCGTCACGCTGCCGATTGCCGCAGTGCGGCGGCGGCGCGAGCGCCGCAACCGCGCGCTGCTGACCGACGGGTTCGAGGCGCTCGAGCACGGCCACTGGTCGCGTGCGGAGAAATCCCTGCTTGGCGCGGCCGAGCACGACGAAGGCGCGGGCTTGGCGCGTATCGGCGCGGCACGCGCGGCCGCCTCGCGCGGCGATATGGAACTGGCCCAGCAGTATCTGGATGCCTTGCCCGAAGAGCATGCCGGGATGCGCGCGGTGGCGTTCGCCGAGTTCGCGCTCGCACACGACCGGCCATCGGATGCGCTCACCGCGCTCGATGCACCGGCCGCGCAGCCGCTGCCTCCGCGCGGCTTGGCGCTGCGCGCCGACGCGCTCGCCCGGCTCGGCCGCGCCGGCGAGGCATACGGCCTGCTAGGTGCGCTGCGCCAGCAGCATGTCTGGCCTCCGGCGCAGCTCGCCCGTCACGAAGCGACCTGGGCCGAGGCCGGGCTGCGCGAGGCCGGCGATGCGAACGCGCTGGCCGACCGCTGGGACGCGATGCCCAAGCCGCTGCGCAGCGATCCCGCGATCGTGGCCGCCTATGCCGAGCGCGCGGCGGCGCTGCGCTGGGACGAAGCGGCCGCGAAGAGCATCGAGGACGCGCTCGACGCTAACTGGAATGAGTCACTGGCCGCGATGTACGGCCGCCTGTCGATCGGCCGGCTGGAGCACCGCCGCGAGCGCGCCGAGCGCTGGCTGCAGGCGCATCCGCGCAGCCCCGGCCTGCTGCTGACGCTGGCCCGGCTCAATGCCGAACAGGGCCTGTGGCCGCAGAGCGAGGACTACCTGCACCGCGCGATCGCGCAGGGCGCGGGCCGGCCGGCATGGGAAGCACTCGGCGAAGGCTATGCGGCTGTCGGCGACGACACCCGGGCCCGCATCGCGCTCGCGAATGCATTGCGTGCGGGTCGCGGCGATGCGCTGGTCGAACTGCCGGGCCGCGAGCTGCATCCGCGTGCGCTGCACGATGGCGTAGTGGCCGAAGATCGCGACGAGCACGGCGTACCCCGCCTGCGCGGTTGAGCGTTTCGCGCTTGCGCGGCTAAGGCGGACTGCCGACGGTGGCCGGCTTTGCGCAATGGCACTAGGCCGCGTCCAACGATTCGCGCTCGTACGCATCGTCGGTGATGCGTAACGCCAAACGCGGTCGGGGATGCGACCGGCTCGACACGCGAGTACACCGCTGGTGCGCGGCCGGGCTCGGTCGGAGCGCAGATTTTTGCGACGGCGCCTGCGGGTAGTCAGGCGTCGCGCCCGCCTCAGCCGTCAGCCGTCAGCCGTCAGCCGTCAGCCGTCAGCCGTCAGCGCTCGAGGATCGCAACGCCGCCCATGCCGCCGGCGGTGCAGATCGATACCAGGCAGCGGCCGCCGCCACGCTGGGCGAGTTCCTTCGCGGCGGTGGCGATGATGCGCGCACCGGTCGCGGCGAACGGATGGCCGGTCGCGAGCGAGGACCCGTTCGGATTGATCTTCGCCGGATCGATCGACCCGAGCGGCGCATCCAGGCCCAGGCGGTTGCGGCAGTACTCCTCGCTTTCCCATGCGCGCAGCGTGCACAGCACCTGCGCGGCGAATGCCTCGTGGATCTCGTAGATGTCGAAGTCCTGCAGCGTCAGCCCATTCCGCGCGAGCATTTCGGGCACCGCGACGGTGGGCGCCATCAGCAGGCCTTCGCCATGCACGAAATCGACCGCGGCCACGTGCACGTCGCGCAGCCAGCACAGCGGTTCGATGCCATGTGCCTGCGCCCACTCGGGCGAGGCGAACAGGCAGGCCGCGGCGCCGTCGGTCAGCGGCGTGGAGTTCGCAGCGGTCAGCGTGCCGCGGCCGCTGGTGCGGTCGAACGCCGGCTTCAGCGCGGCGAGTTTTTCGAGCGTGCTGTCGGGGCGCAGGATGTTGTCGCGGGTCACGCCACGAAACGGCACCACCAGGTCATCGAAGAAACCGCGCTCGTACGCGGCCGCGAGCTTGCGGTGCGAACTCAGCGCCCACTCGTCCTGCGCCTCGCGCGGGATGTTCCACTGCTTGGCCATGTCCTCGCAGTGCTCGCCCATGCTCTTGCCGGTGCGCGGCTCGGCCACGCCGGGAAAATCGGGTTTGAGTTCGTTGAGGCGGAAGCCGCGGAACGTGGCGAGCTTGTCGCGCGGCGTGCGCGCTGCATTCGCGGCCAGCAGCCGGCGGCGCAGCGACTTGCCGTAGACGATCGGCACGTCCGAGGTCGAATCCGAGCCGCCACCGATGCCGGACTCCATCTGCCCGAGCGCGATCTTGTTTGCGACGTGGCCGATCGTATCGAGCGAAGTGCCGCAGGCGCGCTGCATCGTGATGCCCGGCGTCAGCGGCGACAGGCCCGACGACAGGGCGGCTTCGCGCCCGAGGTTCCAGTCGGCCGAATGCTTGATCACCGCACCGAGCGCGACCTCTCCGATGCGCTCGCCGTGCAGGCCATATCGCTCGACCAGTGCGCCGAGCGTGCGGATCGACATCCCGAGGTTGCCGACGTCGGCGTAGGCGGTGTTCTGGCGACAGAACGGAATACGCACACCGCCGAGCACGGCGACGGGACGGCCTTGCAGCATCGGAAAGCTCCTCACGGCAGCCCGCGGGGCGGCGCGGGCATAATGCGCCGGAGTGTAGCGCCGCCTTTGCGAGCGACCAAACGCCTGCGTATCGAATGAGTTCAGCTTCGTCCGATCCCTCCGCGGTGCACGTGCTCGGTGCACTCGCCCTCGAACTGCGCGGCGACGCGCCGGTGGCCTCGCCGCATCTGGCGCAGGCCGAGGCTGGCGAGCTGGCCGAACTGATCGCGCATGACCTCGCGCGTTTCGCACCCGAGGCCGCCGGCCTCGAACTGCTGACGGTCGGCGCGCATTACGATCCGGTCGAACTGCTGCGGCCGGGCTGGCCGCTGCACCGCGAGCTCGACCAGCTGGCCGCGCGCGCCCCGCGTGCGGGCGGCGAAGGCGGCCGCATCATCGCGTTCGGGACCCACGAAGGCCGGCTGCCCGGCGCGCTCACGCCGTCACCGGACTACACCGGCGGGCCGCTGCGGCTGGTGCCGTTCGTGCTCGGCGGCGACGCCGACACCGTCGCGACGGTTGGCGATGCGTTCGAGCGCGAGCTGCTCGAGCGCGGCATGGCCGGCGCGGCGACCGCGCTTGCCGCGCAGGGCTCGTTCGGTCTGCTGGTCGAGCACGCGCGCTACCTGACCGCGCACGATCTGGCCGCGATGATGGCGCTGCAGTACGAGCATGCCGGCCTCGCGCCGCTGTGGCCGGTGCTGGAAACCGCGCTGCTCGAGCCCGAGGGCGAAACCTGGCTCGACGCGCCGCCCGAACCGCTGGTGCGCTACACGGGCGGCGAGGCGCGCATCGCGCTGTTTTCGCCGCAGGCCTGGCACGCGCATTACGCGCCGGAGTCGACCTGCGACAGCGACGAGGCGCGCGAACGGCTGCATCGCCGGTTCGGCCATTTCGAACGCCGCCAGCGCCAGATCGCCGCCGTGCTCGGCGCGCATGGCGTAGCGGTGCATTTCGTGCACTGCAGCGCCGGCGAAGACTGCCGCGCCGCGCTGGGCTGATCGGCTTGAAGATCGTCGTCTTCGGCAACTCCGGCTCGGGCAAGAGCACCTATGCGCGCGCGCTTGCCGCGCAGCGCGGGTTCGAGCACCTCGACCTGGACTCGATCGTCTGGGAGCCCGGGCAGATCGCGGTCGCGCGTCCGGCCGACGTCGTGCGCGCCGAGCTGCAGGCGTTCGTCGATGCGCATCCGCAGTGGATCGTCGAGGGCTGCTACGGCGAGCTCGTCGAGATCGCCGCGCACCACTGCGACGAGCTCGTGTTTCTCAATCCGGGGCTCGACGCCTGCCTGGCGAACAACCGCCGTCGCGAGTGGGAGCCGCACAAATACGCGTCGCGTGCGCAGCAGGACGCGATGCTCGATGCGCTGCAAGGCTGGGTCGCGTCGTATTACACGCGCAGCGACGCGTGGTCATACGGGGCGCATCGTGCGCTGTTCGATGCGCATGCGGGGCGCAAGCGCGAATACAGCGGCGGCGAGACGCCGGCGCTGTAGCGCGTATCGCATCGGGCAGCGGCGGTTGCCAGCCGGACCGCGGCAAAGCCAACCCGCACCTCTCGCACGGCGCCCCACTCGCGGGCCGCGGTCGAACGCGTGGGGTTCAAGGCTCGAACACCGCAACCGGCAGTCGCGGCGCCCGGCCCGGGCCCTACTTCAGTGTCCGAACTCCTGCTCGAGCAGGCGATAGCCGGCGTCGCGCATGCCGAGCGCGGCATAGGTGCGCTGCGCGGTTTCATTGCCGTGTTCGACATACAGGCGCAGGCCGACGACGCCGTCGGTGGCGCGCGCGAGCTGCTCGACATGGCGGTACAGCGCGGCGAACACGCCCTGGCGGCGGTGCGATTCGGGCACGTACACGCTCTGGATCCACCACCAGTCGCCGCAGCGCCAGTCGCTCCATTCGCGCGTGAGCATCAAGGTGCCGACCGCTTCGCCGATCGTTTCGCGGCCGGCGACGGTGACCTCGCGCATCGCGATGAAGTAGCGCGATTTCGCCGGATCGGCGAGGCCGGCTTCGACGCCGGCCAGCACGACCGCCTCGTCCAGTCGCTTGTGCTCGGTCTCCCAGGCCATCGCGATCGCCCATTGCGCGAGGCGCTCGGCATCGTGCGCACTCGCTTCGCGGATCCGCAGCGTGGCATCCATGCTCAGCGCTGCGCGTTGATCAGCCCGCAGGCCACGCGCGCGCCGGCTTCGCCGGACGGCTGGCTGCGGTAGTCATCGGCCTTGGCGTGCACGATCACGGCACGGCCCGCGACGTCGTTCGCCGCGCCGCCGCCCAGTGTCACGCCCTCGGCATGCGCGCTGACCTGCGCGACGCCCTGCGCATTGGCGACGATGTTGTTCATGTCGCCGGCATGGTGGGCGCCGGCGTCGACCTTGCCGTGCGGCGCGCCGGTCGGGTTGAAGTGGCCACCGGCGCTGCTGGCGTCGGCCGCGCTGCAGTCACCGCGCTCGTGCACGTGGATCGCATGCGTGCTGCCCGGCGTCAGGCCGCCGACTTCGCCGGTGAAGTGCACGCCGTTACCCATCGGCACCGCGGTCAGTCGCCCGCTGACCAGGCTGGCCGACGCGGACGCCAGGTTGACCGTGGCCGAGCGCGCGGTCGAAACGGCGGGCGGCGTCGAGCCCGGAGCCGAGGCGGCGCCTTCGGAGGGCGGCGGCGTCGTGGTGCAGGCGGCGAGTGCGAGGACGGCGGGGGCGGCGAGCAGCAGGCCTTTCATCGGTCGACTCCGGTTTCGGGGCCTGCAAGGCTAGCGCAGCGGCGATCGGCGATGGGTGAGCCGGCCTCAGCGGCGACGGTCGGGTCCAAGCTTGCGCGCCAATGTATTGCGGCCCAGGCCGAGGCGGCTCGCGGCCTCGGCGCGGCGGCCGCCGGTGTGCGCAAGCGCGGCGTCGAGCAACGCGCGCTCGAAGCGTTCGAGTGCGAGCGCGTGCAGCTGGGTGCGCCCCTGCGCGAGCTGGTCGCGGGCCCAGGCTTCCAGCTGCGCATCCCATGGCAGTGCACCGGCGTCGGCGCCCGCAGCCGCGCCCGGCCCGAGCGCGGCGGCGACGTCGTCGACCGTGACGACCTCGCCCGGTGCGAGCGCGGCCAGCCGCCAGCACAGGTTTTCCAGCTCGCGCACGTTGCCGGGCCAGGCATGCGCCTGCAGCCGTTCCAGCGCTTCGGCCGCGAGCCGCTTGGCCGGTGCGTCGAACTTCGCGGCGGCCAGTGCGAGGAAGCGTTCGGCCAGCATCGCAACGTCCTCGCGCCGCTCGCGCAGCGGCGGCAGGCGCAGCCGCACCACGTCGAGCCGGTGCAGCAGGTCGGCGCGGAAGCGCCCGTCGGCCGCGAGTGCCTCGAGGTCCTGATGGGTCGCGGCAATGACGCGCACGTCGACACGGATCAGCTCGCGGCCGCCGACGCGGAAGAACTCACCGCCCGCGAGCACGCGCAGCAGGCGCGTCTGCAGCGGCAGCGGCATGTCGCCGATCTCGTCGAGAAACAGCGTGCCGCCGTCAGCCTGCTCGAAACGGCCGACGTGGCGCCGCGTCGCGCCGGTGAACGCGCCGGCCTCGTGGCCGAACAGTTCGGACTCGAGCAGCTCCGACGGGATGGCCGCGGTGTTGAGCGCGACGAACGGCCTGTGCGCGCGCGGCGACTCGCGGTGCAATGCACGCGCGACGAGTTCCTTGCCGGTGCCGGTTTCGCCGGTGACCAGCACCGACAGCGGCGCCTGCGCGAGCCGGCCGATCGCGCGGTACAGCGTGCGCATCGCCGGCGCGTCGCCGACCAGCGTTGCGGCGTCGGGCAGGTCGGAGGCGGTTGGCTCGATCGCCGCCGCTTCGGTGCTGCCGATCGTGCGCTCGACGAGTGCGACCGCATCGTCGAGGTCGAACGGCTTGGACAGGAACTCGTGCGCGCCGCCGCGGAACGCACCGGCAGTGCTGGCGACGTCGGTGTAGGCGCTCATCACCACGACCGGCAGCTGCGGCAGCCGCGCCTTGAGCTTGTCGAGCAGCACGAGGCCATCGTCGCCGGGCATGCGCACATCGGTGAACAGCAGTTGCGGCGGCGGCGCGCCGGCATCGAGCGCGGCGAGCACGTCGGCGGCGTTGTCGAATGCCTCGACCGCATGGCCGGCCTCGCGCAGCGCCGCGGCCAGCACGAAGCGAATGCTGCGGTCGTCATCGACGATCCAAAGGCGCGCGCCGGCGCTCATCGGGCTGCCCCTGCGAGTGCGTCGCGACGCATCTCGGCCGGCTGCATCGGCAGCAGCAGCGTGAACACGGTATGCCCGGGCCGCGAGCGGTAGGCCAGCGAGCCGCGGTGCTCGCGCGCGACCTGCTGCGCGAGCGCGAGGCCCAGGCCGCTGCCTTCGGCGCGCCCGGAGACCAGCGGCAGGAACAGCTGCTCGGCGAGCTCGTCGGGCACGCCGCGGCCGTCGTCGATGATCTCCAGCCGCAGCGCGACCGCATGTGCCACGTCGCCGATGCGCAGGCCGTGCTCGGCGCGCGTGCGCAGCGTGACCTGGTTCGCGCCGGCCTCGATCGCGTTGCGCACGAGGTTCCAGACGGCCTGGGTCAGGCGGTCGGCATCGCCGTTGAATTCCGGCAGGCTCGGGTCGTAATCGCGCAGCAGACGCACGGCCCAGCCCGCATCGTTCTCGGCCAGCCTCAGCACGCCCTCGAGCACGGCGTGGATGTTCAGCGGCGCATGCGGGCGCGGCGGCGCCGGACTCAGCAGCCGGTCGAGCAGGGCGGTCAGGCGCGCGATCTCGCTGTCGACCAGGCCGACGAGCTCGCGCGATTCAAGGTCGCCGGCACCGATGCGCCGCCCGAGCAGCTGCGCGGCACCCTTCAGGCCGGCCAGCGGGTTGCGCAGCTCGTGCGCGAGCCCCTTCAGCGAGGCCGACAGCGCCGACGGCAGCAGCAGCGCCGGATCGCCGCCGGGGAACTCGTCGACCGGATGCGCCTCGAGCAGCGCGCCGCCCGCGTCGTCGGCGCTGACCCAGACGTCGGCAAACCGGTCATCGGTATCGGGATAACGCAGCCGCACGCGGCGCAGGCGCAGCGGCGCGGCTTCGCCGGCGGCGATACGGGCGAGCGGCTCCGCGAGCCGGCCCTCGGCGTCGAGCGCGGCAATCGTCGCGCCGCGCAGCCGGCGCGGGCTGACCGCGAGCCAGCGCGCGAACGCCTGATTGCAGTCGCGCAGCAGGCCGGCCGCATCAAGCCACGCGACGGGCGTGGTCAGCTGGTCGAAGTCGGGCGCGGCCGCGGGCATCGCGCCATGGTAGTGCATGGCCCCGCGAGCGCCCCGGCGCGCGGGCTCAGGCGAGCGGCAGCTCGCATTCGAACTGCAGCCCGCCACCGTCGCGGGGGGACGCGCGCAACTGGCCGCCGTGCGCGCGCGCGATCGCATCGGCGATCAGCAGCCGCAGGCCCAGGCCTTCGTCCGCCGGCGCGGGCAGCGGCGCGTCGAACAGGCCGGCGGCCCCGGCCTCGTCGAGCGCCGGTCCGCG
The DNA here is from genome assembly GCF_042434515.1 of Lysobacter korlensis. Taxonomy (NCBI): domain Bacteria; kingdom Pseudomonadati; phylum Pseudomonadota; class Gammaproteobacteria; order Lysobacterales; family Lysobacteraceae; genus Lysobacter; species Lysobacter korlensis. The sequence continues at coordinate 283,332 of NZ_JBHLTG010000001.1, read as the reverse complement.
GTCTGCGAGCACGACGCGCAGGCCAGCGGGCGCGGGCTCGACGTGCAACTCGGGCGAATGGGCCGGATCGCGCGCGGACAGGTGCGCGAGGAGCGTGTTGAACAGCTGCACCAGCCGCGACTCGTCAGCCTCGACTTCCGCCGCTTCCAGGCCGGCTGCGAAGCGCGGATCGGTCGACAGGCCCGGCACGCTGCCGATTGCCAGATCCAGCACCATCGCGAGCGGCGTGCGCACGCGCTGGCCGACGAGGCGCTGCTGTTCGGCGCGGTTCCAGTCGCCGAACTCCTCGATCATGCGGTTGAGCCGGCGCGTCTGCCGGTCGATCACGTCGATGAGCTCGCGCTGGCGTTCCGGCGGCAGCACGTCGCTGCGCAGCAGGAACGTCGCGGTCTGGATCGGCGCGAGCGGGCCCTTCAGATCGTGCGCGACGCGATCGGTCCAACGCCTCATGCGACCGGCGCTCCGGTTCTGGCCGCGTCCGGCACGGCCAGGCACACGCGCTGGATCGCCTCGACCTCCGGTGGCTTGACGAGGTGATGGTCGAAACCCGCCTCGTGCGTGCGCCGGCGGTCCTCGGGCTGGCCCCAGCCAGTCACCGCGACCAGCACCAGGCTGCCGCCACCCGGCGCCGCGCGCAGCCGGCGCGCGAGCTCGTAGCCATTGAGGCCGGGCATGCCGATATCGAGGAACACGACCTGCGGCTCAAACTGCGCGACCGCCTCGACCGCGGCCTGCGGGTCGTACAGCCGGCGTGCCTCGTGACCAAGCAGCTCGAGCATCATCGCGAGCGTGTCGGCCGAATCGTGGTTGTCGTCGACGACCAGCACGCGCCGCCGCGGCACGCTCGGGCCGCTGGCCGCGAGCGGCTTCGGCGCCGCGACCGGCTGCGCCTGCGCGACCGGCAAGCGCACGACGAAGCGACAGCCCTGGCCGAGGCCTTCGCTCTCGGCGCGCACGTCGCCGCCGTGCATCTCGACGATGCGGCGGACCAGCGTCAGGCCGATGCCAAGGCCGCCCCGCGCGCGCTCGACCGAGGTGTCGACCTGGGTGAACAGCTCGAAGATGCCGCGTGCGTCCTCGGCGCGCAGGCCGATGCCGCGGTCGACGATGCAGACCTCGACCTCGTCGCCGTCGAGTTCGACCTGCACCTTGATCGGCTGGCCCCCGTCGGAGTACTTGACCGCGTTGTTGAGCAGGTTCGAAAACACCTGCGACAGCCGGTGCCGGTCGGCCTGCAACGCGATCGCGTTCGCCGGCACGTGCATCTGCAGCGCATGGCGACCGGCCTCGAGCAGCGGCGCGGTGGTCTCGACGGCCGATTCCAGCACCGCCTGCAGCGTGGTCGGTTCGGGCTGCAGTGCGAGCTTGGCCTGGTTGATGCGCGCGACGTCGAGCAGGTCGTCGATCAGCCGGACCAGCAGCGCGAGCTGGCGCTGCATCGTCTCGTGCAGGCGGGTGGTTTCCGCGCCGCCCATCTGCCCCTCGGCGCTGCACATCAGCCCGAACATGCTGATCGCGTTGCCGATCGACGACAGCGGGTTGCGCAGCTCGTGCGCGAGCGTGGCGAGGAACTCGTCCTTGCGGCGATCAAGTTCGAGCAACCTGGCCTCGGCGCCTTCGCGCACGGCGATCTGCGCCTGCAGCTCGGCGTTGCGCGCGGCGAGCTGCGCGTTCGCCAGTCGCAGCGACTCGTTCAGCGCCTCGAGTTCGCGCGCCTTCTCGACCTGCAGCGCTTCGTTCGCCGCGGCCAGGCGCTCGTTCGCGTTCTGCAGCTCACGGCGCTTGCGGTAGAGCTCGACGAGCACCATCACCTTGCTGCGCAGGATCTCGGGGATCACCGGCACGCTGACGTAATCGACCGCGCCGAGCTTGTAACCGCGCAGGCGGTCCATGTCGGTCACGTTGACCGCGGTGACGAAGATGATCGGCGTCCTTTCGAAGCGCGGATGCTGGTGGATCAGGTTCGCGGTCTCGAAGCCGTCCATGCCCGGCATGTTGACGTCGAGCAGGATCACCGCGAACTCGCCATCCATCAGCCGCTTGAGCGCTTCGGTGCCCGAGTTCGCCTCGACGAGGTGCTCGCCAAGGGGCTCGAGTACGGCGCGATACGACAGCAGCCTGCCCGGCTGGTCATCGACCAGCAGGATGTTGACCGGTTCGACCGGCGTGGTGGGCATGGCGACCATCAGCGGTGCAGCCACTGCCGCAGCATCGCCAACAACTCGTCGGTGACGACGGGCTTGGCGAGGTAATCCGAGGCGCCGGCTTCAAGGCACTTCTCGCGATCGCCCTTCATCGCCTTCGCGGTCAGCGCAATCATCGGCAGCGCGCGCGAATCGGGCTGGGCGCGGATCGCCCGCATTGTGTCGTAGCCGTCCAGGCCCGGCATCATGATGTCCATGAGCACGAGGTCGATCGAGGGATCGGCGGCGACCTTCTCGATCGCTTCCTGACCGGTGCCGGCGGTGATGACGTGGATGCCGTGGCGTTCGAGCACGCTCGACAGCGCGAAGATGTTGCGCACGTCGTCGTCGACCACCAGCACGTTGCGGTTGCGCAGTGCATCGTCGGACTCGTGCAGCGAACGCACCATGCGCTGCTGCGAGGCGGGCAGGTTCTTGACCACGCGATGCAGGAACAGCGCGGTTTCATCGAGCAGCCGCTCGGGCGATTCCACGCCCTTGATCACCACGCTTTTGGCCATGCGCCGCAGCCGGCGGTCTTCCTCGGCGCTGAGCTCCTTGCCGGTGAACACCACGACCGGCACCTGGCGCACGGCCGGTGCGTCCTGCAGTTTTTCGAGCAGTTCGAAGCCGCTCATGTCCGGCAGGCGCAGGTCGAGCACGATGCAGTCGTATTCGCTCTCTTCGAGCTTGGCGAGCGCTTCGGCGCCGCTGCCGGCCGCATCGATCGCGACATCGTCGTGGCCGATCAGTGCCTCGATGCTCATGCGTTCGCGCGCATCGTCCTCGACGATCAGAAGCCGCTTCGTGCGCGGCTGTGTGTAACGGCGGATGCGGTCGAGCGCCTCGCCGATCAGCTCGCTGGATGCGGGCTTGGCAAGGTAGGCGAACGCGCCGCGTTCGAGGCTGTGATGCCGCTCCTCATCAACGGTGACGATCTGCACCGGGATGTGGCGCAGGTCCGGATCCTGCTTGAGCCGCGCAAGCACCGCCCAGCCGAGCATGTCGGGCAGGAAGATATCGAGCGAGACCGCGTCGGGGTGGCACTCGCGCGCCAGCCGCAGGGCTTCGGCGCCGCTCATCGCGACAAGCGCATTGAAGCCCGACGTGCGCGCGTGGTCACGCATCACGCTGCCATAGCGCGGATCGTCCTCGACCACGAGCAGCGTCGGGCGCTGCGGATCGAGCTGGTTGCGATCGTCCTCCACCGCTACGGGCGCAAGATCCTCGAGTGCCGCGAGCGTCGTGGGCCTGTCCGCATGCGCCGTCGCCGCTGCCGCGTCGCCGGTGAAATGCTGCGGCAGGTAGAGCGTGAACGTGCTGCCTTCGCCCGGCGTGCTTTCAAGCTTGAGCTCGCCGCCGAGCAGCCCCGCGATTTCGCGGCTGATCGCCAGGCCCAGGCCGGTGCCGCCGTATTTGCGTGCGGTGCCCGCATCGGCCTGCTGGAACGCCTCGAACACGATGCGCTGCTTGTCGGCCGAAATGCCGATGCCGGTGTCGGCCACTTCGAACGCGACGACCTGCGGTGCAGCGTCGAGCGCCGGATGGCCCGGCGTCCAGCCGGTGCGCACGGGGCGCGCGCTGAGCCGCACGCTGCCGCGCTCGGTGAACTTGAATGCGTTCGAGAGCAGGTTCTTGAGGATCTGCTGCAGGCGCTTGGCGTCGGTCGTGAGCGAGCGGCCCAGCGACGGCGCCATGCCGACCGAGAACTCCAGCCCGCGACGCTCGGCTTCGTGGCGGAAGCCGCGCTCGAGGTTTTCGCGCAGGTGCGAGAACGCGACCTCCTCGCGGTCGACGGTCACGGTGCCCGACTCGATCTTCGACAGATCGAGGATGTCGCTGATCAGATGCAGCAGGTCGGTGCCGGCGCCGTGGATCGTGCGCGCGAATTCGACCTGGCGCGGCGTGAGGTTCGTTTCCGGGTTCTCAGCCAGCTGCTGGCCAAGGATCAGGATCGAGTTCAGCGGCGTGCGCAGCTCGTGCGACATGTTCGCGAGGAACTCGCTCTTGTAGCGCGAGGTCAGCGCGAGCTCGGCGGCTTTTTCCTCGAGCGCGCGGCGTGCCTGCTCGATCTGCCGGTTCTTGGTTTCGACCTCGGCCTTCTGCTCGGCCAGCAGCGCGGCCTTGAGCGCGATGTCCTCGTTGGTCTGCTGCAGCTCCTTCTGCTGCGCCTGCAACTCGCCCGCCAGCTGCTGCGACTGCGCGAGCAGGCTCTCGGTACGCATCGTCGCTTCGATCGTGTTGAGCACGATGCCGATGCTGTCGGACAGCTGCTCGAGGAAGCTGCGCTGGCTTGCAGTGAACTCGCCGAGCGAGGCGAGTTCGATCACGGCCTTGATCTGGTCTTCGAACAGCACCGGCAGCACGATCACGCTGTGCGGCAGCACGTCGAGCAGACCGGACTGGATGCGCACGGTGCCGGGTGCGACGTTATCGACGACGATCATGCGGCCCTGCGATGCGCACTGGCCGATCAGGCCTTCGCCGAACTCGATCGTATGCATCAGCGGCGACATCGCCGCGTCGGCGTAACCGGCCAGCTGACGCAGGCGCGGATGCGTGCCGCCGGTCTCGACGACATACATCAGGCCCTGCTGCGCGTTGACCAGCGGGGCGAGCTCGCCGAGCAGCATGCGGCCCAGCGTGATCAGGTCGCGCTGGCCCTGCATCATGCCGCTGAACTTCGCGAGGTTGGTCTTGAGCCAGTCCTGTTCGCGGTTGGACTCGGTGGTCGCACGCAGCGTGCCGATCATCGAGTTGATGTTGTCCTTCAGGTCGGCGACTTCGCCGCGCACGTCCACCGTGATCGAGCGCGTGAGGTCACCCTGCGTCACCGCAGTTGCGACCTCGGCGATCGCGCGCACCTGCGTGGTGAGGTTCGCCGCGAGCTGGTTCACGTTCGCAGTCAGATCCTTCCAGATGCCGGCCGTGCCCGGCACGTTCGCCTGACCGCCGAGGCGGCCTTCGACACCGACCTCGCGCGCCACGGTCGTGACCTGGTCGGCGAAGATCGCCAGCGTCTCGGTCATGCCGTTGATCGTGTCGGCGAGTTCGGCGATTTCGCCCTTCGCCTCGACCATCAGCTTTTTCTGCAGGTCGCCGGTCGCGACCGCGGTCACCACCTTGGCGATGCCGCGCACCTGCGTGGTGAGGTTCGACGCCATCGAGTTGACGTTGTCGGTGAGGTCCTTCCACGTGCCGGCGACGCCGGGCACCTGCGCCTGGCCGCCGAGCTTGCCTTCGGTGCCGACCTCGCGCGCCACGCGCGTAACTTCCGCGGCGAACCCGTTGAGCTGGTCCACCATCGTGTTGAGCGTGTTTTTCAGCTGCAGGATCTCGCCCTGCGCATCGACCGCGATCTTGCGCGACAGATCGCCCTTCGCCACCGCGGTCGCAACTTCGGCGATGTTGCGCACCTGCGTCGTGAGGTTCGACGCCATCGAGTTGACGTTGTCGGTGAGGTCCTTCCATGTACCTGCGACGCCCGGCACCTGCGCCTGGCCGCCGAGCTTGCCTTCGGCGCCGACCTCGCGCGCCACGCGCGTGACTTCCGCAGCGAAGCCGTTGAGCTGGTCCACCATCGTGTTGATGGTCTGCTTGAGCTCGGCGATCTCGCCTTTGACGTCCACCGTGATCTTGCGCGACAGGTCGCCCTTCGCGACCGCGGTCGTGACCTCGGCGATGTTGCGCACCTGACTGGTCAGGTTGCCCGCCATCGAGTTCACGTTGTCGGTCAGGTCCTTCCAGGTACCTGCGACGCCCGGCACCTGCGCCTGGCCGCCGAGCTTGCCTTCGGTACCGACCTCGCGCGCCACGCGCGTGACTTCCGATGCGAAGCCGTTGAGCTGGTCCACCATCGTGTTGATGGTTTCCTTGAGCTCGGCGATCTCGCCGCGTACGTCCACGGTGATCTTGCGCGACAGGTCACCCTTCGCGACCGCGGTGGTCACCTCGGCGATGTTGCGCACCTGCGAGGTGAGGTTGCTCGCCATCGCGTTGACCGAGTCGGTGAGGTCGGCCCAGGTGCCGGCGACGCCGGTGACCTGCGCCTGACCGCCGAGTCGGCCTTCGGTGCCCACCTCGCGCGCCACGCGCGTGACTTCCGCGGCGAACCCGTTGAGCTGGTCCACCATCGTGTTGATCGTGTCCTTGAGCTCGGCGATCTCGCCGCGCACGTCCACGGTGATCTTGCGTGACAGGTCGCCCTTTGCGACCGCGGTGGTCACGTCGGCGATGTTGCGCACCTGCAGCGTCAGGTTCGACGCCATCGAGTTCACGTGGTCGGTCAAATCCTTCCACGTGCCGGCGACGTCCGGCACCGCGGCCTGGCCACCGAGCTTGCCCTCGGTGCCGACCTCGCGCGCCACGCGCGTGACTTCCGATGCGAAGCCGTTGAGCTGGTCCACCATCGTGTTGATGGTTTCTTTGAGCTGCAGGATTTCGCCGCGCACATGCACGGTGATCTTGCGCGACAGGTCGCCCTTCGCGACCGCGGTGGTCACCTCGGCGATGTTGCGCACCTGCGAGGTCAGGTTGGACGCCATCGCGTTGACCGAGTCGGTCAAATCCTTCCAGGTGCCGGCGACGCCGGGCACGATCGCCTGGCCGCCGAGCTTGCCTTCGGTACCCACTTCGCGCGCCACGCGCGTGACTTCCGATGCGAAGCCGCGCAGCTGGTCCACCATCGTGTTGATGGCTTCCTTGAGCTGCAGGATTTCGCCGCGCACGTCGACGGTGATCTTGCGTGACAGGTCGCCGTTCGCGACCGCGATCGTCACCTCGGCGATGTTGCGCACCTGCGCGGTGAGGTTGCTCGCCATCTGGTTGACCGAGTCGGTCAGTTCCTTCCAGACGCCGGACACACCCTTGACCTGGGCCTGGCCACCGAGGCGACCGGCAGTACCGACTTCGAGCGCAACGCGCGTGACTTCCGACGCGAACTCGCCCATCTGCTCGATCATGCGGTTGACGATCTTCGCCGAGCGCAGGAACTCGCCTTGCAGCGGCCGGCCGTCGGCCTCGAGCGGGACGGTGCGCGACAGATCGCCCTTCGCCACCGCGGCCATTGCCTCGGTCATCGTTTCGACCGGGCGCACCAGGTCGTCGATCAATTCGTTGACCGAGCGCTCCATCTGCGCCCACGCCCCCGCGCCCTGGCCCGACTGCACACGCTGGCGCGTCTGGCCTTCGCGGCCGACTTTGTCGCCCACGCGGTCGAGCTCGGCGGCCAGTTGCCGGTTATGGCAGACAATGTCGTTGAATGCATCGGCCAGCCGCCCTTCGAGGCCTTCCCAATGGCGCGGCAGCTGCACGCTGAAATCGCCGTCCCGCATGGCGACCATCGCAGACAGCAACTGGTGAAGTGCGTCGGGATCGACGCCGGTGGCAATCGCGGGACGGACCGCGGTAATGATTTCAGACACGGCAGCACTTCGGCATGGCCCGTTCCCCACGGGCAAGGACCGGGGAGTGTAGCGGGGTCCTGAGCTGCCGCCCTTGTTGCGGCCTTCACACGGACTCGACAGTTTGAATGGGGGCAATTCGCCGGCTCGGCTTGGCTGCGTCCGCCCGGTCGGCGGGGCCGCGAGCCGCGCGGGGCGGGCCGCTTGGAGGGGCCGGCGGCGTGGCGGTCGTGCGCCATAAGTGCGCGGGCGGGCCACGTGTTAGCCACAGGATCGGGCGGCCTCTGCAAATGAAAAGGCCGGCAATCGCCGGCCTTTTCAGTGCTGGGTCCAACTGGTGCCGGCGCGATTTACTGCGTGGCGCGGCGGTTCAGCGGGGCCATCTGGGCTGCCGGCTGGCCGTCCGGGTTCAGCGGGATCAGCGTGCCGGGGCCTTCGACGCGGAAATAACGGTCCTGCGAGCCGTCGGCCGGCTTCAGGTGCAGGGCGTTCGCATTCGCCTCGTGGATCCAGGTGCCGCGCCCTTCGCCGGCGGCGCTTTCCTGCATCACATACGCGCCGTCTGCGGTCAGGCTCAGCTGCATGCTGTCGCTGATGTAGGTACCCGCAAAGCCTTCGGTGCCGGCGGCGGGCGTCGTGCCAGCTGCCGCGATCGCCGCTGCGTCCGGCGCAACCGGCTCGGTCGTGGCCGGTGCCACGGCCGCGGGCGCAGCGGCGGTTTGATCGGCGGTTACCGCGCCGACGGTGTCATCGACCGGCTCGTCACGGTCGAAGAACTCCATCGCTGCCCAGATCAGCAGCGCGGCGATCAGCGCCGCAATGATCCAGGGCCAGATGGATTTCTTTCGTTCGATGTTGATCTCTGCCATTGCCGCGTCCTGCCTTAGGAGAGGGAGCCTGGGACGCTACTGTTTGGCACGTCGGGCGATAGTGAAACCGGCTGGCGCGCGCGGCGCACGGGCACGTGGGCCGCAGGCATCGCAACGCACACGGCCCGGATCGCTCCGGGCCGTGTGGTGGTGCATCAGGCGTGATGCGGCTGGTTTAGGTGCGTGCGATGGATCGGTGAGCGCCTGTTGCGCCCTGCCGGGCCGGACATGCGCCGGTCCGAACCGTGGATGTCCGGCTGCCCTAACGCCTTACATCGCGTAGTACATCTGGTATTCGAGCGGGTGAGGAGCAGGCGCTTGCGCGGCACTGCCGCGCGCCTGCTCCGAACGCCCGGCGCGGTGCGCCGGGCCGGACATCCGCCGGTCCGAGCCGTAGTTATCCGGCTGCCGCGGCGCCTTAGATCGCGTAGTACATCTGGTATTCCAGCGGATGCGTCGCCGCGCGGAAGGCGGTGACTTCCTTCATCTTCAAACCGATGTACGCATCGATGAGATCGTCGGTGAACACACCGCCGGCCTTGAGGAAGTCGCGGTCCTTGTCGAGTGCTTCCAGCGCCTGGTCGAGGCTGTGGCAGACGGTCGGGATGTTCTTTTCCTCTTCCGGCGGCAGGTCGTAGAGGTCCTTATCAGACGGCGCGCCCGGGTCGATCTGGTTCCGGATGCCGTCCAGGCCCGCCATCATCAGCGCGGCGAAGATCAGGTAGCCGGAGTTCATCGGATCGGGGAAGCGGATCTCGATGCGGCGCGCCTTCGGGTTCGCAACGTACGGAATGCGGCAGGATGCGGAGCGGTTGCTCGCGGAGTACGCCAGCATCACCGGCGCCTCATAGCCCGGCACCAGGCGCTTGTACGAATTCGTCGTCGAGTTGCAGAACGCGTTGAGCGCGCGCGCGTGCTTGAAGACGCCGCCGATGTACCACAGCGCCATCTGGCTCAGGCCGCCGTAACCGTCGCCGGAGAACAGGTTCGTGCCGCCCTTGGCGAGGCTCATGTGCACGTGCATGCCGCTGCCGTTGTCGCCAACGATCGGCTTGGGCATGAACGTCGCGGTCTTGCCGTTGCGGTGCGCGACGTTCTTGATCACGTACTTCATCGCGAGCAGCTCGTCGGCCTTCTTGGTCAGCGAGTTGAACTTCGTGCCGATCTCGCACTGGCCCGCGTTCGCGACTTCATGGTGGTGCACTTCGACTTCGATGCCGATCGCCTCGAGCGTCTTGCACATCTCGGCGCGGATGTCGTGCAGCGAATCCAGCGGCGCGACCGGGAAATAACCGCCCTTCACGCCCGGCCGGTAGCCGGTGTTGCCGCCCGCGTATTCACGGCCCGAGTTCCACGCCGCTTCTTCCGAATCAATGTGGAAGAACGTATGGCCCATCTCGTTCGCGTAGCGCACCGAATCGAAGATGAAGAACTCCGGCTCCGGTCCGAAGAACGCCTGCTCGGCGACGCCGGAGGACTTGAGGAACGCCTCGGCGCGCTTGGCCACGCCGCGCGGATCGCGCGAATAGGCCTGCATCGTCGCCGGGTCCAGGATGTCGCAGACCAGCACTAGGGTCGGGTCGGCGGTGAACGGGTCGAGGAACGCGCTCGACGCATCGGGCAGCAGCACCATGTCCGACTGCTGGATGCCCTTCCAGCCCACGATCGAGGAGCCGTCGAACATCTTGCCGTCCTCGAACAGGCCCGGCTCGATGATGGATTTGGGGAACGTCACGTGGTGCTGCACGCCGCGCAGGTCGGCGAAGCGCAGGTCGACGAATTCGACCTTGTGGTCACGGATGAGCTTTTCGACGTTCTCAATCGACATGGCGACTCCAGGCAGCATGGGCAGGGCGGCGACCGGTTGGCCGCGGCGTTGCGGGTGGGTATCGCAAGGGCCGTGCCAAGCTCGAGCCGCGCCTACGCGCCGTGCCATCAGGGCGGATGGCACCGGTTGCAGCATCGTGCTGCACCGCCTTGGTGCATGACCGGGCTCGGCGCACTGAAATGGTGCACACATTGCATGAGCTATGCTCCGCCGCGCTGCGGGCCCGGCCCGCCTTTTTCGTCTCCGCTGCGACCCACCCATGACCGACCTGCTCGCCGCGCTGCTGCTCGGCATCATCGAAGGCATCACCGAATTCCTGCCGATCTCCAGCACCGGCCATCTGCTGATCGCACAGCACTGGCTCGGCGCGCGGTCGGACCTGTTCAACATCGTGATTCAGGCCGGCGCGATCCTCGCGATCACGCTCGTGTTCCGGCAGCGGCTGTGGGCGCTGGCTACGAACCTGCGCGACCCGGAGAACCGCGACTACCTGTTCAAGATCGCGACCGCGTTCGCGGTGACCGCGCTGGTCGGGCTGCCGGTGCGGCTGGCGGGCTGGGAGCTGCCGGAGACGGTGACGCCGGTCGCGACCGCGCTCGTGGTCGGCGGCATCTGGATGCTGATCGCCGAGCGCGTGGCCGCACGGCGGCCGGAGTCGGCGCGCATCACCTGGACGGTCGCGGTGCTGGTCGGCCTGGCGCAGGTCGTCGCCGGCGTGTTTCCGGGCACCTCGCGCTCGGCCGCGGCGATCTTCATGGCGATGCTCGCCGGCACCGGCCAGCGCTCGGCGGCGACGGAGTTCGTATTCCTTGTCGGCATTCCGACCATGTTCGCCGCCAGCGGCTACGCGCTGCTCGAGCACGTGCTCGAGTCCGGCGGGCGCGGCGAGGCCTGGGGCGAGCTCGGCCTCGCGTTCGTGGCCGCGTCGGCGACCGGTTTCGTCGTCGTCCGCTGGCTGCTGGCCTACGTCAAACGCCACAGCTACACGCCGTTTGCGATCTATCGCATCGTGCTCGGCGGCGCGCTGCTGTTCCTGCTGCCCAGCGGCGGCTGATCCGGGCTGGCGGACCTGCTCACTGGCGGGACGCTCGCGGCGGTTACCCGGCCGCGGGTCAGTGCTTGATCGGTCTGGCTAGCGGCTGGCGAACGCCCGCCACGCGAGCCCGAGCAGCGCCATCCACACCAGCACGATCACGACCGCCGCGCCGCGGCTCACCGGGCGATCGGCGACGGCCTCGGCGCGCGCGCGGGCCTCATCGCGCAGTGCGGGCGGGGTGAGCCGCAGCACGAGCGCGAGCCCGAGCGGAATCAGCACGATGTCGTCGAGCAGGCCGAGCACCGGAATGAAATCCGGGATCAGGTCGATCGGGCTGAGCGCATAGGCGGCGACCGCGAGCGCGACCAGCCGCACCGGCCAAGGCAGCCGCGGGTCGCGCGCAACGAAATACACCGTCAGCGTCTGCCGCTTCAGGGCACGGGCGCGCTCGCGCAGGCGGTCGAGGGCGGTCATTGGACGATGCTGGCCGGGCGGCCGTGGCTGCGGCGTCGTTGCGGCGCGGCGGTCCTTAGCCCTCAGCCCTAGTCGTTAGTCGCAAAGCGCCATGCTTCAGTCGGCTGCGGTCTGCGGTCTGCGGTCTGCGGTCTGCGGTCTGCGGTCTGCGGTCTGCCGTCTGCCGTCTGCCGTCTGCGGCACGACGATACGTCGAACCGGACCGCTGCGGTCCGGCTCGGTGGGTGCGGCGGCCGCGCGGCCAAACCGGTCGAACAGGCGGTCCGGCCGCCGATCACGGCCCCGATCGCTCAGCCAGTCACGCCCGGATGCAGCGAGTAGGTGCCGTAGACCGCGGCCTCCGCAAGCACATGGCCCTGCACCGCGCGCAGCACGTCGGTGCCCTCGAAGCGATCGGGCACGTCGAGCCGCTCGACGTCGAGCGCAAACAGTCGGAAGAAGTAGCGGTGCAGGCGCAGGTCGTTCGGCGGGGGGAACGGGCCGTCGTAGCCGCGCCAGTCACCGGCCATGGACGCGTCGCCCGCAAACCAGCCGGTGTAGCTGTTCAGGCCCTGGCGGCTGCCGGCCGGGCCATCGGGGGCGGCCTTGCCACGCGGCACGACGCCGTCGCTGTATGCGCCCGCGGCGATCTCGCGCACGTCGGCCGGGATGTCGACCATTGCCCAGTGGAAGAATTCCGTGCGCGGCTGGTCGACGGGGATCTCGACGCCTTCCTTGCCGACCATCTCGGCCACCGTCGGCACGTCTGGATCGATCACCAAAAGCGCGAATGACTTCGTGCCGTCCGGGACGTCGTCCCAGCGCAACTGTGGATTGCGATTGGCGGCAAAGCCGACGCCGTCGGCAGTGCGCTGGCCGGCCGCGTACTCGGCCGACAGCCGCTGGCCGTGCTCGAAACTTTCGCTGGTGATGCGCATCGGTGACCTCCGTGGGGGTTGGCAGACGGTACTTGCGGCGGCGTCAGCGGCGCGGCAGGCGCCACTGGCCCGGTGCGTCAGGCGGTGGGATAACCCAGCCGCTGCGCCACCGGCGAGAGCAGCGCGAACGGTTCGGCCAGCGCATCGGCGAATTCGCGCCAATGGCCGGGGGCGAAGCGCGGCGGCCCGAACGCACGGGCGGCGACCGCGCGGATCTCAATGCCGAGCGCCTCGCTCAGCACCCCGGCAACAGCCGTCGGATCCTCCGCGATCGTGTCCATGCGCACGAGCCGGTGCGGGAACAGGTCCGCCTCGTGCAATTCAGCGACCTGTCCGAGCACCTCGGCGAGCCAGCGCGCGCCGGCCAGCGGCGATTCGAGCGCGAATGGTGCCGAGATGCCGTACGCGAGCCAGTCGAGCAGCATGTCGCGCGGATCGCGCAGCGCGATCAGTACCAGCGCCTCGGGCAGGTGCAGGCGCAGCGCCGCCAGCAGCGCGTTGTCCCACCACAGCAGCCAGTCGAACACGTTCGCATCTGCGATCCCGCGTGCGCGCAGCTGGCCGCGCCATTCGCTGATGAACTGCGCGCCATCGAGTTGACCGCTGGCGAGCTCGCTGGCGGTGTCGTAGCGCTGGAACCCATCCTGCGGAGGTTGCGCACCGTAGCGGTCCGTCAGCAGCGGCGCGCCGGCGGCATTGAGCGTCGCCGCGACGCGCTCGACGAGCGAGCCGGGTGCGCCCCACAGCAGCAGCACGGCCGGCGTCGGGTCCGGCAGCGGTGCGAGCGCCGGCAGTTCGGTCACGGGCGGGGCAGGCTGCGGCAGGGCCGGACGCCGCGCGCGCAGCTCCCCCTGCAGTTCGATCCAGGTCGTAAGCGCGGTTTCAGGCCGGCCGGCTGCATCGAACGCGCGTCCGAGCAGCTGTCGCAGGGCATACCTGACCGCATCGTCCTGGGCGCGCTGCAACAGGCGGTTGATGCGCTCGATTGCGGCCTCCGGATCGGTCCGCAACAGCATCTCGATCACGTAGAGCTCCGGCTGCAGCCGTCCGGGCTCGAGCTGGGTGATGCGCAGCGCGAGTGCTTCGGCCTCGTCGCGGTGACCCGACGAGTCGAGCGTGACCATGTGCGCTTCGAGCGCGGGGAGCGAATCGGGCATCGCGGCGCACCAGCGCTCGGCGACGGCGCGTGCGCGGGTGGGATCGGCGGTTTCGACGAGCAGCCGCGCACGCCACAGGTCGCCGTCCTGCGGATGCTCCGCGAGCGACGCATCGAGCGTGCTGCGCGCATCCTCGTCGGCGCGGAGCCGGCGCCAGGCTTCGCCCAGCGCATTCAGCGTGCGGCTGTCGCGCAGTGACGCGAGCGCGGCCTTCAGGTGCGTAAGCGCGGCCGCCGGGCGATTGGCCTGCAATTCGAGTTCGCCCGCAAAGCGGTGCAACTCGGCCGCAGCATCGGGGGCCGCGAGGGCCGGCTTGAGCACCGCGGCCGCCTGCCCGAAGCGTCCCTGCTGGGCCGCGAGCCTGGCGATGAACACGCGCAGCGGAGCCGAATCGGGATCGAACTGCAGCACCACGTGGAACGCCCGCTCGGCATTGTCCAGCTGGCCCTTGGCCAGATAGGCGTGCCCGAGCGCATGGATCAGGGTTGGCTCCAGCGGATGCGCGCGGGCGGCTTCGGTCAGGACCTGAAGCGCGCGGTCCGCGTCGCCCCGGCGCAACGCGAGCGTGCCTTCGAGCGCGGCCACCTGCGGATGCTTCGGTGCGATACGCGCCGCCGTGCGGGCCAGGCGCTGCACCTCGGCCAGGTCGCCCCGGCCTAGCGCGAGGTGGCCCTGCAGGATGTAGCTTGGGAACTGGTTCGGATCGAGCCCGACGCTGCGCGCCAGCGCGGCCTCTGCCTCGTCCACCGCGGGCGTGCTGATCAGCAGGCTGGCACGTTCGAGGTGCGCCTCGGCATCCTCGGGCGCGAGCGCGAGCGCGGCATCGATCGCGGCGATCGCACCGGCCTGGTCGCCGCTCATCTGCAGCGCGCTGCTCAGCACCCGGTGCGCGACCGGATCCCGCGGCTGCTGCGCGACCGCATCCCGAGCCGCCGCCACGGCGGTCGCCGCTTCGCCGCGACGCAGTGCATCGATGATCGATTCGTACATGGGGCACTCAGGCTGGGTTGGGGCGGGAATTGTAGCGACGCCGCTCAGCGCCCCGCGGCCGCCACCAGCCGCGCGGCGACCCAGCGCTCGGCGAACCCGTGCAGGCGCAGGTTTTCGAGAAAGCCGCAGTGCCCGCCCCAACGGGCGATCTCGAGCGTTGCGGTGTCCGGCAGCTGCAGCGCGGCGAAGTCCGCGACCGGTATCACCGGGTCATCAGCGGAGGTCATGATGCTCACCGGCACCCGAAGGCCCGCCAGGCGCGCGCCGCCGATCGAATAGCCGTCGAAATAGCGCTCGAGCGTGCCGAATTCGGTATGACGCTCGACGAGCCAGCGGGTCAGGGCGCGCAGCGGCAGGCCGAGCGTGTGGTCGTCGACCTCGAACCGGCTAGGAAACAGCGCGCGCTTGCGCAGCAGCGAGGCCCGCCACTTGCGCTGGAAATAGCGTTCGTAAACGGGCCAGCCGGCCTCCATCGCGTCCATGGTCCGGGCCGGATCCAGCACCGGGCAGACCGCAGCGGCATGGGCGATCGCAAGCCCGGCCGCCGGCGCACGCAACGCGAGCCGCAACGCAAAGTTGCCGCCGAGCGAGTAGCCGGCAACGCTCATCGGCCGGCAGTTGAAGCGCCGCGCGACTTCGCCCGCCGCGCGCACGACCTCGTCGATGCGGTTGGAGTGGAACAGCTCCTCGTTGAGGTGGTGCGTATCGCCGTGGTCGCGGAAGTTGAGCCGGAACACCTCGAATCCGCGCGCGAGCAACTGCACCGCGGTCAGCCGCATGTAGCTCGAATCGGCGCTGCCTTCCCAGCCGTGCAGCAGCAGCACGAGTCCGCGAGGGGCGACGCCCGGGCGCGCGCTGTGCAGGCCGTGCAGGCGGACTCCGTCGCCGGCGTCGATCAGGTGTTCGGTCGTGACCGCGCCGCTGGCGGCAAGCGCCTGTTCGCCGTGCCGGCGCCGCAGCGGGCTCGAGCCCAGCATCGACTGCAGGTGTGGATTGCGGAGTGGGCGCGGCGGCCGGTAATCGGCCGCGGTCGGCAGCGGGCCGGACGGACGGCCGCGTGTGGTCGCGGCCGCGGCTGCGGCGGCGTGTTCCCCGCTCATCGGTGGCTCAATCGATCGGCTCGGCGGCCACCGCCGCACTGGCCCGTCGCGGTCGTGCAGCGCCGCCCACGGCCGGCCCCAGCGCCGCGACGATGCGTTCGCGGGCGAGCTCGGCGATGCGGCGCCGGCCGTCGGCTTCGCCCGGGCGAATCGGTTCGAGGAAGTGCACCTCGGCCAGCCGCGCCGGCTCGCCGAGCAGGCGCAGGAAGTTGCCGAGGAAATGCTCGCCGCGCGCGAACGCGACGATGGTCTGCGCATTGCCGTGTTCGCCGTAAAGCAGCGCGACCGGCTGCACCGGCACGCCGGCGTCGACCGCGGCAGTGAAGATGCGCGCGTGGAACGGTCCGACCTCGCCGCCGCTGCGCGTGCCGCCTTCCGGGAACACGCCGACCGCGCGGCCCGAGCGCAGGCGGCGGACCATCGTCTCCATCACCCCGCCCAGCGACTCGGTACTGCCGCGGTGGTGGAAGATCGTCTCCCCGCGCGAGGCCATCCAGCCGATCAGCGGCCAGCTGCGGATTTCGCGCTTGGCCACGAAGCCCATCATGCGCTGGCTGTGCAGGATCGGGATGTCGACCCAGCCGACGTGGTTGGCGACGAACATCACCGCGTCCGGCAACGGGGTGCCGATACGACGCAGACGGAAGCCGAAGATGCGCATGAGCCCGGTCGACCACGCGCCGATGACCCGGTGCTCGAGGCGTTCGCCGCCCAGGTTCAGGCCGGCCGTCAGCGGCGTCAGCAGCAACAGCGTCAGCGGCAGGTGCACGAGGCCGTGCCAGAGCAGCATCGGCACGCGGATCAGATAACGCAGGAAGCGGGCGGCCGGCGCGCGAGGCGTTACGGCGGCGCCGGGGGGCGGGGGCGGCGCGGTCATCGGCGGAACGATACCGGAGGGGTGCGGGGGCGGCCAGCGGGCTCGGCCGCAGCGCGCACTTACGGTCAGCAGCGCTGACGCAGCGCGCTTACTGGCGAGCGCGAGAAGTGCCTGGGCAGCTGCGGCGGGCGCGGCCGCGCGCGTGTAGCGCGGGCGCCGTGGCGCCAGAAGCATCGATCCGCTGGGCACGCTTCGGCACTAGGCACTAGGCACTAGGCACCTGGCACCTGGCGCTTGCCGCTTGCCGCTTGGCACCTCGCACTTGGCGCTTACCGCTTCGGCCCTCGGGTAATTGAATCCGGTTGGCAGACACGCGACGCAGTCCGTCGCGAGGCTCACTCAGTCGGCCGCGACCACCGCCAGCGTCAGGCGCGATACACACACCAGCCGGCCACGCGGGTCTTCGATGCGGATCTCCCACACCTGCGTGCGGCCCCCGACATGCAGTGCACGGGCGGTGCCGGTGACGTGGCCGTCGCGCACTGCGCGCAGATGGTTTGCGTTGATCTCGATGCCGACGCAGCGGCGGCCCTCGCCTGTGCAGAGATTGCCGGCCGTGCTGCCCAGCGTCTCGGCGAGCAGCACCGAAGCGCCGCCGTGCAGCAGGCCATAGGGCTGTCGCGTGCGCGCATCGACCGGCATCGTGCCCCGCAGGAAGTCCGGGCCGATCTCTGTGAACACGATGCCGAGCGGCTGCATCGCGGTCTCGTTCGACAGCGCGTTCAGCGCGTCCAGGCTCGGCGGGTTCTTGAAGAGGGGCGTAGGGTCGTTCATGCCGCCACCTTAGCCGAGCGGCCGGCGCGGCCGCGAGCGCGGACACGGCAGTGCAGGGTGGATGCGGCGGGCCGGATGTCAGTTCGCCCTGCGGCCGGGCGTGGGGCGCGGGGGATGGTCCCACGGCGGCCGCCTCACTGGCGCACTCGGCCGTTGGCTCGGCGGCGTTTCGCCGCCGCTTGAGGGGCGTGCCGGGCTCCCGGGCTGCCGGGCTGCCGGGCTGCCGGGCTCAAGCGTTAGGCGACCTTTCCATACCCGGCTCGAAATACAGCCTCGGGCGGCGACACGGCCGCTGTCGGGGCCGTAGCCGGGGGTCTTGTTTCCTCGTGCCACTTGGCTGCTTGGGGCCGGACCGGGACTGCGCCGAAGGACTCGAAACCGACGACCCAAGTCGACCACACTTGAGCAACGTCTCCGGAGTCCGAGTACCGCCGGTGTCGCGCGCGTCTCAGGCTGCGAAGGCGGTCGCCAGCGATATTGCGGTCGCCCGCGCCCGAACGGCCTACAGGATCGGTGCCAGTCCGGCGCCGAACGCGGTGAAGATCCGCGTCGTCAGGCCTTTGAGCCCGAGGCTGACTTCGGGGAAATCGCCAACCGGCCGGTAGCACGCACGGAAGCCGGGCGTATCCGGCGGCACCGGCAGCGGGCATGCGGGCCCCGGCATGAATTCGTAGCTCGTCGCATAGCGCACCGGCCATAGGTCGAACACCGGCAGGTGCTCGGAGACCTTGCCGAGCGAGTAGTCGAGTCCTGACAGCACGGGCGGCTTGTCGCGCGGAGCGATGACCCACGAGTTCGCCGGCGCGATGTCGCGCTCGATGCTTGCGGCCAGTTCGCGTGCGAACGCCGGGTCGCGAATCACGACGGCGCTTTCGGTGTTGTACTCGTCGCCACGCGGATCGAAGTTGTGCGTGCCGACCACGCCCACCTGGCGGTCGATCACCAGCGACTTCGCATGCAGGCCCACGCGCACGCCGGCGCGCCGGAGCGGCACCGGCTCGTTCGCGCGCCGACGCGCATAGCGCAATGCCGCGTATTCGCGCGACAGGTGGCGGTAGCGTTCGCGCTCGGTCGCGCTGCCCTGCGGATGGCGCGGTCGCCGGGCGTGGGGCACACCGGCCGGCTGCGATGCGGGCAAGGCCACGCCGGTCGCGGCGAGGTCGACCGGCGCATCGAGCGGGAACGGCTTGTATTCGTAGATCGTGAAGCCGAAATCGCGCAGGTAGCGACGCTTGTACTTGTACGACAGCGCGTAAACGATGAACGCATCGGTCGATGCGAGGCTGTTCGTGGAGATGATCACGCGGGGCGGATCGGCGCGCTCCTGCATCTCGCGGAACATCTGCTGCGCGGGCTTGGAAAGCACGAGATATGGTGTCTGCAGCATCACTTCCTCGCGCGCCGACTCGATCAACGTGCGCAGCGATTCCGACGCCGCGGCGTGTTCGTGGCCTTCGCCCTCGTGCTTGTCGGGCGGGTCGGAGACGTAGCGCACCTCGCCGACCGGCAACGCGCGGTCGGCCAGCCGCTGCTGCACCAGCGCCTCATCGCCCGCATCCACGCGCATCGCCTCGGCGCGCTGGGGCTGCTCGAACTGCGCCGGGTGCAACGTCGGCACGCCCTCGCGCAACACGCGCCGGCCGATATCGATCAGGCGCTCGACCGGCACGCTGCGGCGATCGTTCCAGAACGCGTCGAACTCCACGTCCATCACGCGCGCGGTCGGCCCGGCAACCAGCACGTCGCGGTCGCGGAAGTTGTACTCCGGGTCCCAGTCGTAATACTCGTCCTGGTAGTTGCGCCCGCCGCTGATGCCGACCGCGCCATCGACGAGCAGCAGCTTGGTGTGCATGCGCTGGTTGAGCCCGCGCCAGCAGCAGGCGGCGGCGAGCACGTACTGCGGATAGCTGGTGCGTGCGCGCTGCAGCACCGGGTTGTACAGGCGCACTTCGAAGTTCGCATGCGCGGCTGCAAGCGCGGTGAGCGTATCGACGTGTCGCAGCGCGGCCAGCTGGTCGATCAGCACGCGCACGCGCACGCCCCGGCGCGCTGCCGCGATCAGCTCGTCGAGCACGAGCCGGCCGGCATCGTCTTCATCGAAGATGTAGGTCTGCAGTTCGATCGCCGTGGTCGCGCTGCGGATCAGGTTGATGCGCGCGAGCAGCGCATCGGTGCCGCGATCGAGCAGCAGCGCATAGTGCCGCGGCGTTTCGGGCGTGGATTGCGCGAACGCTTCCGCGGCAAGCGCGCGCAACGGCGAAGGCTGCGCGCAGGCATCGGCACGGTCGCAGTCGACCTGTTGTGGGCGCGCTTCGAGTACAAGCCGCGCCGCGTGTTCGCGCTGGGCGGGCGTAAGCGTGGCACAGGCAGGCAGCAGGGCGATCAGCGACGCGAGCGCAAGACGTTGCAGCAGACTCATGAACCCTTGGCGTGGCGCACGCGCAAAGTGAAGTGGACCCGGTTGCCGAGCATCATCTGCAGGCCGTCGAGGCCGTAATCGTCGCGCTGGACGGTGCCGTGCGCAATGACGTCGCAGTCATGGCCCGGGCGTGCGCAGGCCGAAGGTTCGACCTGGAAGGTTTCCTCGCGGCTGACGCCGTGTAGCGTCAGCGTGCCGCCCAGCGGCCCGCCGCGCTCGAGCAGCTCCGGAGCGAACGCGGTGGACACGAACGTGATCTGCGGATGGCGCTCGGCGTCGAAAAAGCGCGGCCCGCGCGCGAGCTGCGTGTAACGCGGCGAGGCCAGGATTTCGACCGATCCGGTTGCGAGCACGACATGGACGCGGTGGCGACCGTCGGCAAGGCGCTCGACGGTGGCCTCGCGCTCGGGAAACGTGCCGGCGACGCGCTGGCCCCAGCGCGTACGCAGCTGGAACGAGACTGCGGTTTCAACAGGATCGGCCTGGGCGGCGAGCGCGTCGCCCGCAAGCAGTCCCAGCCCGAGCAGTACGGCGCATGCGCTCCGGATCACGGCCACCAGAACGCGCTGAGCTTCGCGATGCCGGGCTCGATCTCGGCGTCGGCCGGCAGACTCAGCACCGCGATGCCTGCTGGCGGCATGCCGCGGTAGTCGCCGCTCTGGCCGCTGTGCATCAGCGCCGCGAGTTGCTCCAGGCCCGGGTTGTGGCCGACCAGCATCAACCGGCCGATATGCACGTGCGCGTCGGCCAGCGCGATCAGCGTGCCGGGCGTCGCTTCGTAGATCGCCGGTTCCAGCCGTTGCTCGACGTAGCCGATCGTGCCGAGCACGGCCTCGAGTGTTTCGCGCGTGCGCCGCGCGGGCGAGCACAGCACGCAGTCAGGGACCTTGCCCTGCTCGGCCAGCCAGCGCCCTGCGGCCTCGGCTTCGGCAACGCCCTCGGGCGCCAGGCTGCGGTCGAGGTCGGCCTGGCCGGTGCGGGCCGGTTCGGCATGGGCGTGGCGCAGCAGGATCAATTCGCGCATCGGAACCTCGCTTCGGGAAATCGGGACAGGGGCGCAGGCCGCGCCTGCGACCGCGTTGCGGCGGCGGGGCTCAACGGTCGATCCAGTCGAGCAGCGGCTGCCAGTCGGCCTGGTGGTCGCGCACGTTCGCCGAGTGGTAATCGAACAGGCTCTTGCCGAGCGCGCTCATCAGCACATATGCCTGGCTGTCGCGCAGCTGCGCGACGAGCGGATACGGCCAGCTCTGCAGCAGTTCGACGGTCTGCTGGCTCGCCTGTGTCCAGGGCTTGAGCTTGTTGCCGACCAGGCCCACGCGCAGATCGCCACGGCGCACGCGCGGATGCACCGCGAGCGAATCGAGAAACGTCACCGTCGCCTCGATGTCGAGCGTCGACGGCGGCACCGGTGCCACCAGCACATCGGCCTGCTCGAGCGCGGTCGCGAGCCCGTCGGCCATCGCGCCGGCAGGCGCATCGACCACGACATAGCCGGTGTCCACCGGCAGACGGTCCGGCCAGTTGCGGCGGCCGGCCCCGTCGATCCCGAGCACCGGGCTGGTCATCTGCAGGCGGCGCTGCGCCCAGCGCATCGACGAGTGCTGCGGGTCGAGGTCGACCAGCGCGGTATTGCGCCCGTTGAGCGCCGCATATGCGGCCAGGTGGGTGGCCACCGTGGTCTTGCCGACCCCGCCTTTCGATCCGGCGACCAGCACGGTCCTCATCGCGTCCTCTCCGCCCCAGCGTTCGACGCGAGCCTACACCGCACATGCGCAGCAGGTCATCACGGCTCAGCCACGCGGGGGGCATCCTGCCGCGTGGCCCGCCGCGCGATCAGTAACCGGCTGCGTGGCCGTCCTTGCGCGATTCGCTGGCGGCGATGTAGCCGCCTTCGGGGTTGACCATGATCGCCTGGTAGCCGCCGAACGGGCCGTCGGCGAACTTCACCGTGTGGCCCTTGCGCATCAGCGCGCGGATCGTCTCGTACGGAAAGCCGGTTTCCAGTTCCAGCACGCCACCGTCGGTCATCGCGGTGTTCTGCCCCGCGGGCTCGGTCGAGCCGTCGTGGTGGATGCGCGGCGCGTCGCCGGCTTCCTGCAGGTTCATGCCGAAGTCGACGAGGTTGACGATGATCTGCGCATGGCCCTGCGGCTGCATCGCGCCGCCCATCAGGCCAAAGCTCATCCAGGGCTTGCCGTTCTTCGTGGCGAACGCCGGGATGATCGTGTGGAACGGACGCTTGCCGGGCGCGTAGGTGTTCGCGTGACCGGGCTTGAGGACGAACTGCTCGCCGCGGTCCTGGAAGATGAAGCCGAGTCCCGGCGGCGCCATGCCGCTGCCCATGCCGCGGTAGTTCGACTGGATCAGCGAGACCATCATTCCGCGGTCGTCGGCGACGGTCATGTAGATCGTGTCGCCTTCATTGAGCTCGGGAATCACGCCCGGCTCGACCGCGTTCGCGGCGCGGTCGGGCGAGATCAGCTTGCCGCGCTCGCGGGCGTACTCCTTCGAGATCAACCGCGCGACCGGCGCCTGGTAGAAGTCCGGGTCCGCATACGACGCCGCGCGATCGGCGAACGCGAGTTTTTTCGCCTCGGTGAACAGGTGCACATGCTCGGGGCTGCCGAAGCCGTACTTCTTCAGGTCATAGGGCTCGAGCAGGTTGAGGATCTGCAGCGCGGCGATGCCCTGCCCGTTCGGCGGCAGCTCCCAGATGTCGACGCCGCGGTAACTGGCGCTGACCGGTTCGACCCAGTTGCCGCGGTGCGCGGCGAGATCCTCATACGACAGGAAGCCGCCGTTGGCCTTGAAGTACGCATCGATCGTGCGTGCGATGTCGCCCTTGTAGAACGCGTCGCGCCCGCCCTTGGCGATCTTTTCCAGCGTGTTGGCGAGGTTCGGGTTCTTCCACATCTCGCCCACGCGCGGCGCGCGCTTGCCGTCGACAGTGAACTGCTCAGAAAAGCCCGGCCACTTGGACAGGCGCGGCACCGAGCGATCCCAGTAGTACGCGATGACCTCGTGCACCGGGTGGCCTTCGCGCGCGTAGCGGATCGCGGGCGCGAGGTTCTGCGCCATCGGCTGGCGCCCGAACTTCTCGTGCAGCGCGAACCACCCATCGACCGTGCCCGGCACCGTGACCGGCAGCGGTCCATGGGCCGGAATGTCGGTCAGCCCGCGGCGCTGGAACTCGGCGAGCGTCAGCGATTTCGGCGAGCGGCCCGAGCCGTTGTAGCCGTAGAGCTTTTTGGTCTTCGGATCCCACACGATCGCGAACAGGTCGCCGCCGATGCCGTTGCCGGTCGGCTCCATAAGGCCGAGCGCGGCGTTTGCGGCAATCGCGGCATCGACCGCGCTACCGCCGCCCTTCATCACGTCGAGCGCGACCTGTGTCGCAAGCGGATGCGAGGTGGCCGCGATGGCATTCGGCGCGTAGACCTCGCTGCGGGTCGCGAACGGCTCACCGGTGACGCGGTCGGCAGCATGGGCTTTGCCGGCGAACGTGCTGGCGAACGCGAGTGCGACCCCGAGCGTGAGCGCGGCGGGCGGAACAAGGGCGGTAGGCAGTCGGCGCATGGGAGGCTCGCGGCGTAAAAACCCGAGTCTGCCGCGGCTTTCGCGTCGATGCACGGCGCGGGCGCCCGCAGGCGCGTATCCGTTCAGTCCGGCCTACAAGCGGCCAGAAAACGAAAAAACCCGGCGGGCGCCGGGCTTTTTCGCGGAGCGGGTCGATCACTCGCCCGGCTTGAAGCTGATCGTGCGCCGCGTGGTGACCGGCGCATCGACCGGCTGGAACCTCCAGCGCTTGACCGCGTTGACCGCCTCGCGGTCGAACACGCGCGGCGGGTTCGCGCGCACGACGCGTGCGTCCAGCACCGAACCATCAGGCGCGACGGTGAACTCGACCTGCACCTCGCCGGACTGGCCCGAGCGCAATGCTTCGCTCGGGAAGCGCGGCGCCGGCGTCGACAGTGCACGCAGTTCGGTCGATGCAGCCGGCTGCGCGGCGGCGGTACGGGCCTGGGCGGTGCGCTGCTCGGCCGCGCGCTGCTCGGCGGCGCGCTGTTCGGCCGCACGCTGGTCCGCGGCCTGCTGCTGCTCGGCAGCGCGCTGCTCGGCCGCCCGGCGGTCGGCTGCCTGCTGCTGGCTCTGCGAGGCCTGCTGGGTGGCGAGCTGGCGCGCGGCTTCCTGCTGCTGACGCTGCTGGTCGGCGATGCGCTGCTTTTCAACCTCGGCCTGCTTGAGCGCTTCCTGCTCGGCGCTGAGCTTCTGCTCCTCGGCGCGCTTGGCCGCAGTCGCCTGCTGGGTGACGATGCTCGTCTTCAGGCGGCCGAGTGCGGGATGCTGCGGGTCGGCCTTCTCGAGCAGCGCTGACAGACGCTGGGCCTCGGCGAAGTCGTCGCGGCTGACGCTCTGCTCGATCGCGATCACGGTCATCGGCAGCAGGTCGGTCAGTGCGCTCGACACCGCCGCATCACCCGGCTGCTTGTCGCGCAGCGCGAGGTAGTACTCGACCGCGTTGTTGCCACCCGGCGCGTACAACCGGTTCTCGCGGTAGGCCGTGCTCGCCGCTTCGCGCAGCTGCTCGGGGGTCATCGCGGCAACCTGCGCCGAGACCGCGTTCTCGGCCGTGACCACCGGGGCCGCCTTGCCTGCCGCCTGCGTGGCGGTCGGTGCGGCTTCATCGCTGCCGCAGCCGGCCAGCGCCACGCCGAGCGCCAATGCCAGCGTCAGGTTGGACACAATCGCCCGGCGACGCATCGCCGTGGTCTGGATTTGCACAGTCATCACCACTCTCCCCAGAGGTACCGCGCTTTCGAAGCGCATATGCGTTAGGACGCGACAGGGCCGCACGTTTGTCAAGCGCCGCAAAGCGCGCGCGGCCACCGCGTTTTGATCTGTGACCGCGGTCAGGTGCATTCAGCAAAATTGCGGCAGAAGTTGACGCGGGTCGGCGGGCGACGCGCGTCATTTGCCGATGCAGAAGCTCGAAAAAATGTAGCCGAGCAGGTCATCCGCGCGAACCCGTCCGGTGATTTCGCCCAGAGCTTCGTGGGCCTGCCGCAACGACTCGGCGCACAGGTCCAGCAACTCGTGATCGAGCTGAGCGCGCGCGTCAGCGAGTGCTTCGGCCGCACGTCGCAGTGCATCGACGTGGCGCGCGCGTGCAGTGAACGCGCCCTCGTCCGCATCGGCAGCGCCGGCAAGCGCGGTGAAGCGGGCATGCAGCGTCTGCAGCCCGTTGCCGGTCAGTGCAGAGACAAACACCGTATCGGGCTCCGCGCCGGTCGGCGCCGCGCCCAGCAGGTCGGCCTTGTTGTGCACCCACAGCCGCTGCGGCACGCAGGCGACCGCCGCATCGACCGCTGCCTTTCCGGCCGCCGGGGCTCGTGCGTCGAGGACGACAATCGCAAGGTCCGCCCGCTCGAGCTCGGCGCGCGCGCGGCGCATGCCTTCACGCTCGATCGCATCGCCGCCCTCGCGCAGGCCGGCCGTGTCGACCAGCTTCAACTCGACGCCGCCGATACGCACGGTTTCGTGCAGCAGGTCGCGCGTGGTGCCGGCGACGTCGGTCACGATCGCACGGTCGCTACCGGCCAGCGCGTTGAGCAGCGAACTCTTGCCCGCGTTCGGCGGGCCCACGATCACGGCATGCAACCCGTCGCGCAGCCGCCGGCCGCGCTCGGCAGCGCCCTGCAGCGCGTGCAGATCGCCTGCGAGCGCATCTAAGCCCGCGCGCAATTGCGCGCCGCCGAGCGTGTCGATCGGCTCGTCCGAAAAATCGATCGTCGCCTCGACGTGGATGCGCACGTTCAACAGCGCATCGGCGAGCGCGTCCACGCGCGTGGAGAACTCGCCATCGAGCGCGCGCCGGGCCGCACGGGCAGCGCGCAGATCGCTTGCCGCGATCAGGTCGGCGACCGCTTCGGCCTGGGCCAGGTCGAGCCGCCCTTCAAGGAACGCGCGCTCGCTGAACTCGCCGGGCCGCGCATGCCGCGCACCAAGCGCGACGCAGCGGGCGAGCAGCCATTGCAGCACCGCGGGGCTGCCGTGTGCCTGCAGCTCGACCACGTCCTCGCCGGTGTAGCTCGCAGGCGCCGCGAAGTACAGCGCGATGCCGTCATCGATCGTGCTGCCGTCGGCATCGGCGAAGCGCACGTGGTGCGCGTGGCGCGGGCGGAGCAGGCGGCCGCAAAGCGTGCGTGCGATCGCCGCTGCCTGCGGGCCCGACAGACGCACGATGCCGACGCCGCCTGCACCGGCGGCGGTCGCGATTGCGGCGATCGTGTCGCGGTCATGCATTCGATGGTCCTCCCGGGCGCGGCGCATGATGCCTGAGCGGGGGGCACTGCGCGCCGCTGTCGTCCCATCGCTGCCGGGTGTGGCGGTCCGCTGCATCGCGCCGGGGCCGCTTCGGCGCGATAGGCGACGCAAATACGAAGCCCGCCTTGCGGCGGGCTTCGTCATGGATCATTTCGCAGCTGAAGCGGCGGGCTTTGCAGGCGGCTCGGCGTAGCGGCGCACCATCCACCACTGCTGCAGCAGGCCGAGACCGGCGTTCGTCACCCAGTACAGCACGAGGCCGGCCGGGAAGAACGCGAACATCACGCCGAACACCAGCGGCATGAGCTGCATCATCTTCTGCTGCATCGGATCCATGCCGGTCGCCGGCGTGAGCTTCTGCGTCGCCCACATCAGCGCCATGTTGATCGCCGGCAGCACGAAGAACGGATCGCGCGCGGTCAGGTCGTTGATCCAGCCGATCCACGGCGCGTGGCGCAGTTCGACCGACTCGAGCAGCACCCAGTACAGCGCGAGGAAGACCGGCATCTGCACCAGCAGCGGCAGGCAGCCACCGACCGGGTTGATCTTCTCTTTCTTGTACAGGTCCATCATCGCGACCTGGAAGCCCTGCTTGTCGTCGCCAAAGCGCTCCTTGAGCTGGGCGATGCGCGGCTGGAACTTGCGCAGCTTCGCCATCGAGCGGTACTGCGCCGCCGACAGCGGATACAGGATCAGCTTGATCACGACCACCAGGCCGATGATCGCCCAGCCCCAGTTGCCGAACAGGCCGTGCAGCTTGGCGAGCAGCCAGAACAGGCCATCGCCGAGCGTCGCCAGCCAGCCGTAGCTGCTGAAGTCGACCGCCCGCTCCAGACCCGGCACCTTCTGCGCCTGGATGCCGGCGATCAGCTTCGGGCCCACCCACAGCCGCGCCTGCGTGGCGGCGCTGGCACCGGGGGCGACCGACACGGCCGGGCCCAGCGAGCGGATCAGGTATTCGGTGCCGACGCCGCCGGTCGGCGTCGCAAGCGAGAACGTCGTGGTCGCGTCCGACTGGGGGATCCACGCCGCGAAGAAATGGTGCTGGAGCATCGCGATCCAGCCGCCGTTGACCTGCTTGTTGAGCGGGCCGTCCTCGACGAAGTCCTCGAAGTCGCGCTTTTCGTACTTGTCCTCGGCGCTGTACCACGCGGCGCCCTGGAAGCTGTAGCCGGCCGCGCTCATCGGCCCGGCATTTTCGAGTGCACGCGGAACCCGGCTGAGCTGGCGGTAGACGAAGCCCTGCCACGGCGCGGTGCCGCGATTGATCACCTCGTCGCGCACCTGCACCGCGTAATCACCGCGGCGGAACGTGTAGGTGCGGCGGATCGTGACGCCGTTCGGGCCGGTCCAGACGAACGGCACGACCAGTTCATTCTGGCCCGGCGCAAGCGTGAACTCCCGCTGCGGCGCCTGCAGTGCGAAGCCGCCTTCATGGCTCGGCGCCGCGCCGCTGTTGCTGACCCAGCCGCTCTGGGCGACGAAGTAGTTCGCCGGGTCCTGCGCGAACAGGCGCACCGGCTCGCTGTCGTCTTTGTTCGAGCGCCCGTGCTCGAGCAGGTCGGCCTGGCCGATCTCGCCACCGTCGAGCGCGACACGCAGCACGTCGGTCGTGACCGTTACCGGAGCCGCCGGCCCCGGGCCCGATACCGGCGTCGGTATGGTGCCCGGCGCCATCGGCACAGCAGGCACGCCGGCTTGGTCCGCGGACGGGACCGCGCCAACTGCATTCTGCGTCGCCACGACCGGCGGTGCGCTGCGCTCCTTGCCCCACTCCATCCACAGCAGGGTCGCCACCATCAGCCAGGCGATAATCAGGAAGGCGCGGGTCTGGTTCATGGGCAGGCAGGCTCGGCCGGCGGAATCGCTCGGCGCAGGAATCGGAAGAGGCGGGTCAGCGGGATGGGGGTTGCACGCGATCGGTGCAAGCCGCGGCGGGCATTGTGCCGGGCAGGGAGACGGGCGGCAACGCGGGGTCGGTCAGCGCACCGGCGCGCCGCAGCAGACCCAGGAACGCGCTGCGCAACGCCTCGGATGCCAGCGCGGCCGCACCCGGGCGCGCCACGACCACATAGTCCCCGGGCGCCAGCCAGGCGCGGTGGTGGCGAAAGCTGTCGCGCAACTGGCGCTTGATGCGATTGCGCACGACGGCGCGCGCGTCGACCTTGCGCGACACTGCAAGCCCGAGTCGGGCTTCGGCACGCGGCGATACGGCCTCGGCGGTGGAAACGGGCCCATCGGCAGCACTGGCCGCAACTTGTTCGTCGCCATTCGCATGCGCGTCGGCATGCCAATGCAAAGCAAGCACGGGCAGCGCCACGCGCCGGCCGTGCTTGAAGATGCGATCAAAATCGGACCGCACGCGAACCCGCGCGGCGCGCGGGAAGCGGCGGTTCACGCCCACGTCGGTCGGCCGCAATCGGCAGCCGCTCGCACGGGGCGTGTCAGGCTCAGGCGCAGAGGCGCTTGCGGCCCTTGGCGCGGCGGCGGGCGAGGATCTTGCGGCCGTCGGCGGTCGCCATGCGGGCACGGAAACCGTGGTCGCGCTTGCGCTTGAGGTTGCTGGGCTGGTAGGTGCGCTTGGTGGCCATGATTCGGCTCTGCGTTGACGGCGTTAGAGAACCGCGAAGTCTAGCGACATGTCTGCGCCGGGGTCAACCGGTCAAAGCTCGTGCTCACCATAACGCTGCCGCACGCCAGGCTGGCTCCGGCCCGCGGCGCTCGTGGTTCCGGTCCGGGTGCGCCCGCCGAGCCTGTGGATTACTCCGCGCACGGCCTGTGGACAAGTCCTGTTCCGCGCCCCGGTGCGGTGATAGTCTGCGCCATCCCTGACGCCAGTCCGCCGCGGCCCTCTACGCCGCGCGACCGGCGCTTTTCGTCCGCTGCACGGCGGACCGTAGCGAGCACGAAAAAGCACGATGGATGCCTGGCCCCGCTGTCTCGAACGCCTCGAAGCCGAGTTCCCGATCGAGGACGTTCACACCTGGCTCAAACCGCTGCAGGCGACGCGCCGCAACGACACGACTGTGCTGTTTGCGCCGAATGCATTCGTGGTCGAGCACGTGCGCGAGCGCTACCTGCCGCGCATCCGCGAACTGCTTTCGTACTTTGCCGGTAGCGACGAGGTCAGCCTCGAGATCGGCTCGCTGCCGCGCGCGGCCGCGCCGGCCCCGGTCGTGGCGCAGCCCGCAGCGGCAGCCGAACCGGCACCGCCGCGCGCGATACAGGCGATCGAGTCCTTCAACGGTCATCTCGATAGCCATTACACGTTCGAGAATTTCGTCGAAGGCCGCAGCAACCAGCTCGGGCGTGCCGCGGCGTGCCAGGCCGCGCTCAAGCCCGGCGACCGCGCCCACAACCCGCTGCTGCTGTACGGGGGCACCGGCCTGGGCAAGACCCACCTGATGTTCGCGGCCGGCAACGCGATGCGCGCGAACAACCCGGGCACGCGCGTGATGTACCTCAGGTCCGAGCAGTTCTTCAGCGCGATGATGAAGTCGCTGCAGGACAAGACGATGGATGCGTTCAAGCGCCAGTTCCAGCAGGTCGATGCGCTGCTGATCGACGACATCCAGTTCTTCGCCGGCAAGGACCGCACGCAGGAAGAGTTCTTCCACACGTTCAACGCGCTGTTCGACGGCAAGCAGCAGATCATCCTGACCTGCGACCGCTACCCGCGCGAGGTCGAAGGGCTCGAGCCGCGTCTGAAGTCGCGTCTGGCCTGGGGGCTGTCGGTTGCGATCGAGCCACCGGATTTCGAGACCCGCGCGCAGATCGTGCTCAGCAAGGCGCGCGAGCGCAGCGCCGACATCCCCGAAGAAGTTGCGTTCCTGCTGGCCAAGAAGATGCGCAGCAACGTGCGTGACCTCGAAGGGGCGCTCAATACGCTCGTCGCGCGTGCGAACTTCACCGGCCGCGCGATCACGGTCGAGTTCGCGCAGGAGACGTTGCGCGACCTGCTACGCGCACAGCAGCAGGCGATCGGCATCCCGAATATCCAGAAGACCGTCGCCGACTACTACGGCCTGCAGATCAAGGATCTGCTGAGCAAGCGGCGCACGCGTTCGCTCGCCCGGCCGCGGCAGGTCGCGATGGCGTTGACGAAGGAGCTGACCGAGCACTCGCTGCCCGAGATCGGTGACGCGTTCGCCGGCCGCGACCACACCACCGTGCTGCATGCCTGCCGGCAGATCCGCACGCTGATGGAGACCGACGGCAAGTTGCGGGAGGACTGGGACAAGCTGATCCGCAAGCTGAGCGAGTAATCGACGGGCAGTAGGCCGCCGTTGCAGCAATCAGGTGGCCTTGGGCGGATAAGCGGTGGAGCCAGCGGGTACAAGCTGTGGACAGATCGCGGACACTCACCGTGCGGTAGAGTTGTCCACAGCTTGTCCGGGTGCTGCAGGCCCAGTTCTACCGGGTTTTCCAGCGCCGATAAATCTTTAGTATTCAAAGGCTTAAGGCGGTTTTCCCGGCTTTTTCGGCCCTCCACCGCCACCAAGCTTTTGATTTAATCCACTCTTTTGTATTGGTACGGGGACGGGGTCCAGATGCGTTTCAGCCTTCAACGCGAAGTGTTTCTCAAGCCGCTCGCGCAGGTCGTCAACGTCGTCGAGCGCCGGCAGACACTGCCGGTCCTCGCGAACCTGCTCGTCCAGGTGCAGGCCGGCCAGCTGTCGTTGACCGGTACAGATCTGGAAGTCGAAATGATTTCCCGCGTGGTGGTGGACGATGCGGAGGACGGTGAAACGACGATTCCGGCGCGCAAGCTGTTCGAGATCGTCCGGGCACTGCCGGACGGGAGCAAAGTCACGGTGTCGCAGACGGCGGAAAAGGTCACCGTGCAGGCGGGACGTTCACGGTTCACGCTGTCGAGCCTTCCGGCCGGTGATTTCCCCTCGATCGATGAGGTCGAAGCCACCGAGCGCGTGCATGTGCCGGAGGCGGCGTTGAAGGAGCTGATCGAGCGCACCGCATTCGCGATGGCGCAGCAGGACGTGCGCTACTACCTCAACGGTCTGCTGTTCGACCTGCGCGAGAACTCGCTTCGTTGCGTTGCGACCGACGGGCACCGCCTCGCGCTCTGCGAGTCGGGGTTCGAGGGGATGGGCGCGCAGACCAAGCGTCAGATCATCGTGCCGCGCAAGGGCGTGCAGGAACTTCAGCGGTTGCTCGAGGGCGGGGATCGGGTTCTCGAGCTCGAGATGGGCCGCGGGCATCT
Source organism: Lysobacter korlensis (assembly GCF_042434515.1). Taxonomy (NCBI): domain Bacteria; kingdom Pseudomonadati; phylum Pseudomonadota; class Gammaproteobacteria; order Lysobacterales; family Lysobacteraceae; genus Lysobacter; species Lysobacter korlensis. Next base: position 251,761 of record NZ_JBHLTG010000001.1, on the reverse strand, counting down.
TCGGGTCAAACGCGACGATGTGACGTTTACGAGCAAGCTGATCGACGGGCGTTTTCCGGACTACGAGGCCGTGATTCCGATCGGCGCCGACCGGGAGGTGCGCATTGACCGCGAAGTGCTGCGTGCGTCGCTGCAGCGTGCGGCGATCCTGTCCAACGAGAAGTACCGCGGCGTCCGCATCGAAGTGTCGCCGGGTCAGCTGAAGATCAGCGCCCACAATCCGGAGCAGGAAGAGGCGCAGGAGGAGGTCGAAGCCGACACGCGAGTCGATGACCTGGCGGTGGGCTTCAACGTTAACTACCTGCTGGATGCTTTGTCGGCGCTGAAGGACGAGCAAGTGGTGCTGGCGCTACGCGACGCGAACTCGTCAGCGCTCGTGCGCGAGGCGAGCAATGAGCGGTGCCGACACGTAGTGATGCCACTGCGGCTCTGATGCGTTGGGCCGCTTGGCGGTCTGTTCCACGTGGAACAATCAATTGGAGACGCCCGGCCGGTCCGGGCGTTTTCGTTTTTCGCGGAGTCGACGAATGAGGGTGGAACGGCTGGAGTTGCGCAACGTGCGGGCGGTGCTCAGCGCGGAGCTCAGGCCGGCGCAGGGGTTCAACTTGCTCATCGGTGGCAACGGCGCAGGTAAGACGACCGTGCTTGAGGCGCTGCACCTCATGGCGTACGGCAGGAGCTTCCGCGGCCGCGTACGCGACGGGCTGGTCCGTACCGGTACTGAGGCGCTCGAAGTGTTCGTGGAATGGTCGGAGCGGGAGCAGGGTCCTAGCGCGCGGACCCGCCGCGCAGGAGTCAGGCACAGCGGGCAGGAGTGGTCCGGGCGGCTGGACGGGCAGGCTGTCGCTCAGCTAGGCGACCTGTGCGCCGCCTTGGCAGTGGTAACGTTCGAGCCGGGCAGCCATGCACTGGTCAGCGGCGGTGGGGAGCCCCGTCGGCGATTTCTGGACTGGGGGCTGTTCCACGTGGAACCCGCCTTCACTGCGGTGTGGCGACGCTACGCGCGAGCCCTTCGGCAGCGCAATGCACTCCTCAAATCACGCGCGCCGGCGCTGGGGCAACTTGAGGCCTGGGACCGCGAGCTCGCGGCGTCAGGTGAGCCGCTGTCGGACTTTCGGCAAAGCTACCTTGAGCGGGTCGAACCCGCGTTTAGCGCATTAGCCGAGCGCCTCACCCCCATGTTTGGAGCCACCGCGCTGTCCTACCAACCCGGCTGGCGCCGTGACGAGCTTCCGCTTGCGGATGCGCTTTTGCTTGCACGCGACCGTGACATTTCAACCGGACACACGTCGGTCGGGCCCCACCGTGCCGACTGGCGGATCGAATTCGCGAACGTGGCGTCGCGGGCCCATCTTTCGCGAGGTCAGGCGAAGCTGGCTGCGCTTTGCGCACTGCTCGGCCAAGCCGCGTGTCATGCCGAGCTGGCCGGCGAATGGCCTGTCGTGGCCTTGGACGACCTGGCGTCCGAGCTGGACCAGGAGCATCAGGCGCGCGTGCTCGAGTGGCTCGCGGCCGCACACCCGCAGGTCTTCATTACCGGGACCGACGCACCTAGGTGGTTTTCTAGGTCGGCGGGTGTGGAGAAAACGTTCTGTGTCACTCGCGGGGACATCCGCGCCCTCGACGCCTGACCCCCCGCCGGTGCGGCCTGCAGTCGTGTGCCAAGCCGGGCGTGATGGCGTCCGGGGCCCGTCCTTGCTCAGTTAAAGGCGCTTTTCTTTCCGGCCTCCGGGCTGCTAAACGCGAACAGGCTGTATTGCGCGGCGGCTCGGCGCGCCGGGACGACCGAAGCGCGCCCGGCGGGAGTTGTTTCACGTGGAACGCGGTTTCTCGGCCCGGGGCGAGCATGCGGAGCACGGCACTCCGCGTTCCACGTGGAACGCTCCGCGATCCTAGAGTCCCCGGCAGGACACTTGCCGCTAGACAGCACGTCAGCAGAGTTCGGACGCCGCCGCTTCCGGCTCCCCGCCGAGCAGTGCTGTGCCACTCTACATATGAAAACTAGCGACGCGCGGAACCGTCGCGTTCCACGTGGAACATACGCTGACAGCCAAGCGCTGATCCGCCACCGCTGCCCCCACGAGTAAACACCCGTTTGGCCGCGTCGCGGCTGGTGAGCCGGGCTCCGCTATACTCCTGCGACGTCCCCTGAAGTATGTCGACGCGCGCCCTCCGGCCGTGTCGCCGGAGCCTGTTGCCGAATGACTGAACACGATCCGTCCCAAGACACGAACGCAGCCGCGCCCGTAACGCAGACCTACGATTCCAGCAAAATCACAGTCCTGCGCGGCCTGGAAGCGGTGCGCAAGCGGCCTGGCATGTACATCGGCGACGTCCACGACGGCACCGGCCTGCACCATATGGTGTTCGAAGTCGTCGACAACTCAATCGACGAGGCGCTGGCCGGGCATGCAAACGAAGTGCTTGTCACGCTGCATGCCGACGGCTCGTGCTCCGTATCCGACAATGGTCGCGGCATTCCGGTTGATATTCACAAGGAAGAGGGCGTCTCCGCGGCCGAGGTGATCCTCACCGTCCTGCACGCCGGCGGCAAGTTCGACGACAACAGCTACAAGGTGTCGGGCGGTCTCCATGGCGTCGGCGTATCAGTCGTCAACGCACTCAGCGAGAAGCTCTGGCTCGAGGTCTGGCGCGACGGCCATCACTGGCAGCAGGAATACGCGCTGGGCGAGCCGCAATACCCGCTCAGGCCGGTCGAGCCATCGACTCGCCGCGGCACGTTGCTCCGCTTCAAGCCCGCGGTCGAGATTTTCACCGACGTCGAGTTTCATTACGACATCCTCGCCCGGCGACTGCGCGAGCTGTCGTTCCTGAACTCTGGCGTGCGCATCGTCCTGACCGACGAGCGCGGCGACGGCAAGCGGGACGTCTTCGAGTACGAAGGTGGCATCCGCTCGTTCGTCGAGCATCTAGCGCACCTCAAGACGCCGCTGCATCCGCACGTGATCTCGGTCTCGGGCGAGCAGAGCGGCATCACGGTCGACGTCGCGCTGCAGTGGACCGACTCCTACCAGGAAACGATGTTCTGCTTCACCAACAACATCCCGCAGAAGGACGGCGGCACCCACTTGCAGGGCTTCCGCGCCGCGCTGACGCGCACGCTGTCGAATTACATCGAACAAAACGGCATCGCGAAGCAGGCCAAGATCGCGTTGTCGGGCGACGACATGCGCGAAGGCATGATCGCAGTGCTGTCCGTCAAAGTGCCTGACCCGAGCTTTTCATCCCAGACGAAGGAAAAGCTTGTCTCATCCGAGGTGAGACCGGTCGTTGAAAACACGTTCGGTGCACGTTTGCAGGAGTTCCTGCAAGAAAACCCGAATGAGGCGCGCGCGATCGCCGGCAAGATCGTCGATGCGGCCCGCGCCCGCGAGGCCGCGCGCAAGGCACGGGACCTTACGCGTCGCAAAGGCGCCCTCGACATCGCGGGACTGCCCGGCAAGCTCGCCGACTGCCAGGAAAAAGACCCGGCTCTCAGCGAGCTGTTCATCGTCGAGGGTGACTCGGCCGGTGGCTCGGCCAAGCAGGGCCGCAACCGCAAGACGCAGGCGATCCTGCCGCTCAAGGGCAAGATCCTGAATGTCGAGCGCGCCCGCTTCGACCGCATGCTCGGCAGCGCCGAGGTCGGCACGCTGATCACCGCGCTCGGCACCGGCATCGGCAAGGACGAGTACAACCCGGACAAGCTGCGCTACCACCGCATCATCCTGATGACCGACGCGGACGTCGACGGCAGCCACATCCGCACGCTGCTGCTGACGTTCTTCTACCGGCAGATGCCCGAACTCATCGAGCGCGGCCACATCTACATCGGCCTGCCGCCGCTGTACAAGATCAAGCAGGGCAAGACCGAGCTCTACCTCAAGGACGACGCCGCGCTTGATGCGTATCTCGCCGGCAATGCCGTCGAGGGCGCCTCGCTGATTCCTGCCGATGGCGAGCCCGCGATCACCGGGGAGGCGCTTGAGAAGCTCCTGCTCGCTTACGCGGCCGCGCGCGACACCATCGGCCGCAATGCGCACCGGTTCGACTCGAGCGTGCTCGAAGCGCTGCTGGACACGGCGCCGATCGACGCCAGCCGCTTCGGCGACGCGGACGCGGCGCGGGTCGAGCTCGATGCGCTGGAGACGCGCTTGAACCGCACCGGACTTGGCAGGCCGCGCTACCGGCTTGAACTGCATGCGGGCGAGGAAGGGCGCCAGGGATCGTTGCTGATCCGCCGCATGCACATGGGCGTAGAACATACCCAGGTGCTGCCGCTTGCGGCCTTCGAAGGCGAGCTGCGCGCGCTGCGCGAGGCCGCGAGGCTGCTGCACGGTCTGGTGCGTGATGGCGCACAGATCCAGCGCGGCAACCGCGCGCAGCCGATTACGACTTTTGCACAGGCGCAGGCGTGGCTGCTCGACGAAGCGAAGAAGGGCCGCCAGATCCAGCGCTTCAAAGGACTCGGCGAAATGAACCCGGAGCAGCTGTGGGATACCACAGTGAACCCCGAGACCCGTCGCCTGCTGCAGGTCCGGATCGAGGATGCGGTCGCCGCAGATCAGATCTTCTCGACGCTGATGGGCGACGTCGTCGAGCCGCGCCGCGAGTTCATCGAGGAAAACGCGCTCAAGGTCGCCAACCTCGACGTCTGACGCCGCGCGTTCACCGCGCAGAAGCCGCACACCGGGCCGGCATCGACCGGCCCGGTGCATTGCCAGATGGGCGTTCCCGCTGCCTCGTCCGTGAATTGACGGAGCATTGATGTCTCGACCGCTACAACCAGCGATCGTGAACACGGGAACCGCCATGAAACAGCTCCTGCTCGCGACCGCGATCGCCACGCTTGTCACTGCATGCGCGACCGCAACGTCGCCTACCGGCCGTACCCAGCGCGTCGGTGCGGTGTCCCAAGCCGAACTCAATCGTCTGGGTGCGGAGGCGTTCGCCCAGGCCAAGGCAAGCAACCGACAGGGCGGTGACGCACGCCAGAACGCGTATGTACGCTGCGTGGTCGATGCGGTGACGCGTCAGCTGCCGAGCGAATGGCAGGCCCAGTGGGACGTCGCGCTGTTCGCCGACGAGTCCCCGAATGCGTTCGCACTGCCTGGCGGCAAGGTCGGTATCAACACCGGCATCTTCAAAGTCGCGCGCAATCAGGACCAGCTCGCAGCCGTGATCGCGCACGAGATCGGCCACGTCGTGTCCAGACACCACGACGAACGCATCACCCGCCAGCTCGGGACGCAAACCCTGCTCGGCATCGGCAGTGCGATCCTCGGCTCGCAGTATGGCGAAGGCGCTGCCCAGGCAGCGAACCAGCTCGGTGGCGCTGCGGCGCAGGGGCTGTTCCTGCTGCCGAACAACCGCGCGCAGGAAAGCGAAGCGGACATCCTCGGTCAGCAGCTCATGGCACGCGCCGGCTTCGATCCGCGCCAGGCGGTGAATTTGTGGGAAAACATGATTGATGTCGGCGGGGCACGTGGTCCCGCGTTCCTGTCCACGCATCCCGATCCACGCGAACGTCTCGACGAATTGCGTAACCGCGCCACTGAGCTCACGCCCGTCCATCAGCAGGCCCGGGCGAGCGGTCGCGCGCCCAACTGCGGCTAGTCCGTAACGATCGAGCTCGACGTCCCCATTCCCCGCTCCGGAACGTTTCTGTTAGCGTGACCGGCCGCGGCCGTACCGCTACCCGTATTTCCAGGACTCCGCTCCGCGGCGTCCCCGACTCCCAGGTGACCGTATGAAGCATTCCAAGATTCGCCATAGCCTGCTGGCGGCTGCGCTCACAGCGCTGATTGCGCCGGCTCCGGCGGTGTTCGCCCAGAGCGCTGGCGAAGCTGAGCCGAAGTCCGCGACCGAAGATCCGTCGCGCTCGTCTGCATGGAATCGCGGCCGCGACAGGTCCGACGCGCGCGAAAAGGCGAATGCGCGCAGCAAGTCCGGCAGCAAGTCCGAAAGCACGGCGCCCGCCGCGCAGTACCCCAACGCGACGAGGCAGCCGCCGGCCGTAAAGGCGTCTGCGAAGATCGGCCCGAAACTGCAGAAGATCTTCAATTTCCTCGATGAGTCCAAGTCTGCCGAAGCGCGCAAGCTCGCTGACGAGATCATGGCCGATCCGAAGGCCAACGAGTACGAGCGCGCACTCGCCGCGCAGGTCGCTGCACAGGCGGCGCTGGAAGTTGACGATACCGCCGCTGCCAAGCGCTACATGCAGCAGGCAGTCGAAGCGAACGGGTTGGACAACAACAACCACTACAACGCGCTGCTGACGCTCGCACAGCTGCAGCTGCAGGACGACGAGTTCGAGCCCGCGCTCGCTACGTTCGACCGCTTCTTCAACGAGACCAAGTCGCAGAAGCCCGAGCACCTCGTGCTCAAGGGCAACGCGCTCTATCGCCTTGAGCGCTACCCGGAGGCCGTGACCGTCCTCAAGCAGGCAATCGACGCTTCGCCCGAGCCCCGTGCGGAATGGCTGCAGCTGTTGATGGGCGCGTACCTGGAGAACAACCAGTCGGCCGAAGCGGTCAAGGTTGCCGAGAGCGTCGCCGCGAAGACCCCGAACGACAAGCGGGCACAGATGAACCTCGCTGCCGTCTACCTGCAGAACGAAATGTTCGATCAGGGCGCGGCGGTGTACGAGAAGCTGCGCGCTGCTGGCCAGCTGACCGAAGAGCGCGACTATCGCAACCTCTACGTCGCGTACTACAACATGGAAGGCAAGCAGAACAAGGTCGTCGAGGTCATCAACGATGGCCTGCAGAAAGGTGTCCTCAAGCCGGATCACCAGACGTATCTAGCACTGGCTCAGGCGCATTATGATCTTGAGCAGACTGGGCCCGCGATCGAGGCGTACAAGAAGGCTGCTCCGCTTGCGGAAACCGGCGAGACGTATCTCAATCTTGCGCGCATGCTGTGGCAGGAAAACCGCATTGCCGACGCCAAGGATGCGGCGAAGCAGGCAATCGCAAAAGGACTGAAAAAGCCGGACGATGCGAAGAAGATTCTCGCGTTGCCAGCCAAGTAAGCGAATCGATAATGTCAAAACGCGCTTGGAACCAAGCGCGGCCTTTGGTATATGCTAGGAAGTTCCCGCGGAGTTGAACCCGCGGAAATGTGCAAGCCCGCGGCGCATCAGGTGTTGCGGAAAACCCCTCCCGAGCTGACGGCGCATGACGCAAGACCTCGAAATCCACAAGAAACACGACCGCGAAGAAGACGGGTTGAACTGGGCGCGTATCGCCGGTATCACGTCCGCACTCGCCGTGCACGTTGCGGCATTGCTTCTGATGTTGGCGCCGGTTACCCCTCCCACGATCGACGAGGCGGAAGAAGAGGTGACGATGGTCAACCTCATCAAGCCGCCACCGCCGCCGCCACCGCCGCCACCGCCGCCACCGGAAGAAATCAAGCCGCTGACGCCGCCGAAGACGCTGACGCCGCCGCAGCCGACCCCGTTGCCGCCGCCGCCGGAAGAGCCGCCGATCGTCGTCGACGACCCGACGCCGATTGACGTCCCGGCGCCGCCTCCAGCGCCTCCAGCGCCTCCAGCGCCGGCTACGGACCTCAACACCGAAGGCGCGGTCGATCCGTCGTCGCGGTCGATGAATCCGCCGCGCTATCCGCCGACCGAAGCCCGTCAGGGTGTAGGTGGTACCGTGGTGCTGATCATCAGCATCGACGGCCAAGGCAACGTGCTGGACGTCTCGGTCGAGAAGTCGAGCCGCAACCGTAATCTGGACCGCGCAGCGATGGAGGCAGCACGCAAGTGGCGCTTCCGTCCGGCAATGGAAGGCGGCAAGCCGGTCGCCAGCCGCGTGCGGGTCCCGGTCGACTTTGTACCGCCGGCCTGATCGAATCGAGTTGCTTTAAGAATTTCGCTCCACCTATTTCGTTCAACTCTTTCCTTTCCACGACATAAGGGTAAGCGTCATGCTTCAGGAAGCCACCACCACTGCTGCTGCCACTGGAGGCGCCGAAGGGTTCCAGCAGATGGGCTTTGCCAATGTGCTGCAGAACTTCGATCTCGTCGGCTGGGTCGTGTTCCTCACGCTCCTGCTCATGTCCGTCATGTCGATCTTCTGGATCGTCATGAACGTCATCAAGAACATGCGCCTGAAGTCGAACTCCGACCGCGTGGTCAGCACGTTCTGGGAGACTCCGAACGCGCAGGACGCGATCCGCTACATGGAAGAGCAGCCGCGCAGCGAGCCGTTCTCGAAGATCGCGCTCGATGCCGCGCAGGCTGCTGCCCACCACCAGCGTCACGAAGGCTCGCGTCTCGTCGAGTCGCTGAACCGCTCGGAGTTCGTCGACCGCGCCCTGCGTCAGGCCGTTACCCGCGAAAGCTCACGCCTGGAGTCGGGTCTGACCGTGCTCGCCACCGTCGGTGCGACCGCGCCGTTCGTCGGTCTGCTCGGTACCGTGTGGGGCATCTACCACGCTCTCGTCCGGATCGGCGCGACCGGTAATGCGTCGATCGACGCGGTCGCGGGCCCTGTCGGTGAGGCGCTGATCATGACCGCGATTGGTCTGTTCGTCGCAATTCCGGCCGTGCTTGCGTACAACTTCTTCGTGCGCCTCAATCGCGTTACGAACAACAAGTTCGATACGTTCGCACACGACCTGCATGACTTCTTCGCCACCGGCTCGCGCGTCGGTGAACTCGCGGCGAAGCGCTGAGTCTAAGCCTCGTAAACCTTCTGCAGTTGGAGTTCGGACATGGCCTTCAGTTCAGGCAATGACAGCGGCGGCCCAATGGCCGAGATCAACGTCACGCCGCTGGTCGACGTGATGCTGGTGCTGCTGATCATCTTCATGATCACGGCGCCGTTGATGACGCATAAAGTCAAAGTGGAACTGCCAGAGGCCACGCTCAACGACTGGGAATCGGTGGCACCTCCGGTGCCACCGATCAACATCGCGGTGCAGCAGAGCGGCTCGCTGTTCTGGAACGACGAGCCGATCACGAAGGACCTGCTCGAGAGCCGCCTGTCGATCGAAGCGCAGAAGACTCCGCAGCCGCAAATCAACGTCCGCGGTGACAAGACCACGAAGTACCGCATCGTCAATGAAGTCGTGCGGATTGCGCAGGCCCAGGGCATGCGTAAGGTCGGCTTCGTCGCGGTCAAAGAACGCTAAGCAACCGGAGATTCAAGATGGCTTTCAGTAGTGGTTCCGGTGCCGGCACTGCGATGTCCGACATCAACGTCACTCCGCTCGTCGACGTGATGCTGGTGCTCCTGATCATCTTCATGGTGACGGCGCCGACGCTGTCGTACCCGATCGACGTTAACCTGCCGCAGAAGTCGATCAACCCTCCGGTGAATCCTCAGACGCCGCCGGAGCCGATCCGGCTGCGCATTGACGCCTCGGGTCAGGTGTTCTGGAATGACACGCCGTATCCGCTGCCGACGATCGCGAACATGATGGAGGTCGAGGTCCAGCGCGACCCGACCAACCAGCCGATGCTCGAGATTGACGCCAGCGGCGATGCGGACTACGGCATTCTGGCCAAGGTGCTCGCCTCGGCGAAGAATGCGGACATGCAGAAGATCGGCTTCGTCCAGAAGTAAGCCGACTCGCTTACCGTCGTGATTGGAAACGCCGCCTTCGGGCGGCGTTTTTTTATGACGTCTACAGTGGCCACGAGGCCTGCAGCGGTCGCGACATGCGCGAGCCGCAGTTGCATGTCGCCGCTGCGCGGTGGTGAAACCGAAGAGCCGACCCGGATCCGGAAGCCTTACGCGCGTTTCGCGCCAAGGCCTCGATCAACGATCGCGACGTACGCGTGCACTGTTGCCGGCAGACCCGCGTACAGCGCTTCGCTTATCAACGCGTGCCCGATCGAGACCTCAAGTACGCCCGGCACCGCGCTCAAGAATGCCTCCAGGTTCGCTTGGCTCAGGTCATGACCCGCGTTGACACCGAGGCCGGCCGTCTGTGCGATCCGAGCTGCCTCTGCAAAGCGCGCAAGCATCGCCTCACTGCTCCCGCCCTCGAACGCCTCTGCATATGGCCCGGTATATAGCTCGACGCGGTCGGCACCGATCGACGCCGCTTCCGCGATTGAAGCGCGCTGCGCCTTGTCGCCGTGCGCGTCCGCGAACAGGCTTACGCGGCAACCGAGGGCTTTCAGCGCATCGACCAGCGGACGCAAACGCGCGCCGTCGCGGGTGAAGTCGAAGCCGTGATCGGACGTCAGCTGCGCATCGCTGTCGGGCACGAGCGTCGCCTGCGCCGGCCGAACCTGCTCGCAGAGCGCGAGAAACCCCGGATAGCCCGCTCGCGGCGGCGCAAACGGATTGCCTTCCAGATTGAACTCAACGCCCCGCGCCGCGGTGAGCGCGGCCAGCGCGTAGACGTCATCCGCTCGAATATGGCGCGCGTCCGGGCGGGGATGCACGGTGATTCCGTGCGCGCCGGCGTCGAGGCAAGCCGCTGCGGCGCGTACGACATCGGGCTCGGCGCCGCCGCGCGAATTGCGCAGGACGGCGATCTTGTTGACGTTGACGCTGAGGGCGGTCATCCCGTCACTGTAGCGTCAGTCGCCGCGGCCTGCAGCCCGGTTCCGAACGCTGCAGGCGGCGCATCCTGTCAGCGTCGCGGTTCGGCCTGCGTGCCGGTTCCGGTGGCGCCCAAGCCCGACTCCGCAGCCGCCGCAAGTCGGCGCGCCTCGGCCTGTTCGCGAAGCCGATGCAGTTCGACCGGATCGATCATCGCCGCCTCATCGCGACTGCGGCTGCCGACGCGCTGGGCCAGCAGCCCCATTACCCAGGCCAGCAGCGCCGCGGCCGCCGCCAGCAGGCACACCATCAGCAGCGCCACCGATGTCGTATTGAATGCACCCACGAGCGCAGCGAGTGCGACCAGCAGATAGAGCCAAGGCATCTTCGGTCCTTACTGTCCGGGAACGCGACGAGTGTAGCTGCGGTGCCCGTGATGACTGCACCGGCCGTTCGGTCGGCGCGACCGCTGGTCCGGCTACAGCAGCGGCGAGACAAGGCGCGCCAGCGCCTCGGGCAGCCGGCAACGCAGCAGTGGGCGGTCACGATCGTCGCGTACGCGCGGGGCGTGCTGCAGGTCCCGCTCCAGTAGCTGCGCGAGCGCGGCAGCAACCGCGTGGTCCCGGAACAGCACTGACACCTCGAAGTTGAGCCGGAAACTGCGGTGGTCGAAGTTAGCGCTGCCGATGATCGCAAGATCGTCATCGCACAGCAGGGCCTTGCTGTGCATCAGGCGCGGGCCGTACTCGTGGATCTTCACCCCGGCCTGCAACAGGTCGTCGAAGTACGAGCGCGTCGCATACGTCACCAGCCGGCTGTCGCACACCTTCGGCACGATCAGCCGAACGTCGAGCCCACCGAGCGCCGCGGACGTGAGCGCCATCATCGCCGCCTCGCCCGGCACGAAATACGGCGTTGCGAGCCACACCCGCCGACGGGCGGCATGAATCGCGCCGACATGCACGCGGTGGATCGGCTCCCATGGCGAATCCGGTCCCGACACCAGTACGTGCGCCGCGACCGGGCCCGGCGTCAGCACCGCGTGCGGGTATGGCAGTGGCGGCGTGTGCGTCGCATACGCCCAGTCTTCGACGAACACCAGTTGCAGCGCGCTGACCACCTCGCCTTCGAGCCGCAGGTGCAGGTCGTGGTAGGCCTCGCCGTCGAAGCGTTCGTCCTGCTCGTCGGTGATGTTGATCCCGCCGGTGAACGCGATCCGGTCATCGATGACGACGATCTTGCGGTGCGTGCGCAGGTTCACCCACGGACGCTTCCAGAACCAGTGCAGACGCATCGGATGAAACCACGCGACCTCGCCACCGGCCTCGATCAGCGGCCGCAGAAACCGCTTGCTCACCCGGCCACTGCCGACCGCGTCGAGCAGCAGGCGCACCTTGACCCCGGCGCGAGCACGCTCCGCCAATGCATCGCGCAGCGCGGCGCCCGTGTGATCGGGCCTGAAGATGTAGTACTCCAGATGCACGTGCTCGCGCGCTTCGGCAACCGCCGCCAGCAGCGCGTCGTACTTTGTTGCACCGTCGACGAGCAATTCGACGCGCGTTGCACTGCTGGCGGGCAGCCCGGTCGTGGCACGTGCGACCCGCGCGAGCTCCAGCGAGTCCGAACTCGGGCTGTGCCCGACCGGCGGCGCCGGCAGCGCCGCGCGGTTGCGGCCGCGCCGGACGCGCTGGCGCCGGATCCGCTGCGGGCCGAACACGTAATAGATCACAAAGCCGACATACGGCAGCGCGGCCAGGCTGACCAGCCAGCTCAGCGTTGCGGCGGGCTCGCGTTTCTGCAGGACGATCCACAGGCCGAGGCCGAGCACATAGACGACCCAGCCCAGCGTCAGGTAGATGCCGGGGTCGACGGTGCTGGCCACGTCCCACCAGAAACCCCACAGTGAATCCAACGCGTTCGTCTCCTTCGCAATCTGCAGCGGCGGTCGCAACGGCTGCGACGGCAAGCGCTAGCCTAGGCGCCATGGACGACGCCCGCAAAGCACAGTCGCCGATCAAGGGCCGGGGCGCGGCATCGCAGGTCCCCGGTCGGTTCGAACGCACGCGCGCGCATGGCGAGGACGACGGCTGGGGTTCGGTCTACGAAGACCTTGCCGAAGCCGGCAGGCCGCAGACCCGGGTCACCGAAGAACGCGCCCGCAGCGTGGTCACGCGCAACGACTCGCCCGACGTCGGCTTCAGCCAGTCGGTCAACCCGTACCGCGGGTGCGAGCATGGCTGCGTGTACTGCTTCGCGCGCCCCTCCCACGCGTACCTGGACCTGTCACCCGGGCTCGATTTCGAGACCCGGCTGTTCGCGAAAACCAACGCCGCCGAGCGCCTGCGCGAGGAGCTCGCCAAGCCCGGCTACGTGCCATCGACGATCGCGCTGGGCATCAACACCGATGCCTACCAGCCGATCGAGCGCCGCTACGGCATCACCCGCGAGGTGCTCGAGCTGCTCGCGGAATGCCGGCATCCGGTGAGCTTCGTGACCAAGAGCGCGCTGATCGAACGCGACCTCGAGCTGCTTGCGGCGATGGCGCGCGAGCGGCTGGTCAGTGTGTATTTCTCGATCACCACGCTCGACAACCGCCTTGTCTCGCGGATGGAGCCGCGGGCCGCCGCGCCGCACGCGAAGCTGCGTGCGATGCGCCGGCTGCACGAGGCCGGAGTGCCGGTGGGCGTCATGGTCGCGCCGGTGGTGCCGATGATCACCGACGCGGAGATCGAGCACATCCTCGAAGCGGCATACGAGCACGGCGCACGCGGCGCGGGCTACGTGCTGCTGCGGCTGCCGCACGAGCTCAAGCAGGTCTGGCGCGAGTGGCTGGAACTGCACTATCCCGACCGCGCCGCGCACGTGATGAGCCTGGTGCAGCAGATGCACGGGGGTAAGGACTACGACGCGGCGTTCGGCCGCCGCATGCGCGGGCAGGGCCCGTTCGCGCAGTTGATCGAGCAGCGGTTCAAGAAGGCCCACCGGCGCCTCGGTTACGGCCGGCTGCCGGCGCTCGACGCAAGCCGCTTTACGCCGCCGCGGCGCCCCTCGCCGCAGGGCGAGCTGTTCTGACTTCGCCCTGTCGCCTTCGAGCCGCGCTCAGCCGCCGACTGCGGGCCACAGCGGGCCGCCGAGCCAGAGCCAGCGCGACATCCACGCCGACACCAGCGCGATCAGCACCGTCAACGGCAGGCCGATGCGCAGGAAATCGTTGAAGCGGTACTGCCCGGGCCCGAGGATCAGAAGGTTGCCGTGGTGGCCGATCGGGGTCAGGAACGCGACTACCGCACCGAGCGCCGTGCAGACCACGAACGGTGTCGCCGGCAGCCCGATCGATTCGGCAAGCTCGATCGCGATCGGCCCGAGCAGCACGGTCGTCGCCGCGTCGGACAGGATCTGGGTCAGCAGCGCTGCCAGCGTGAACAGCACCAGCAGCACCGCGAGCGGCGACCACGTGGCCACCACCTGCAGCAAGCCGTCCGCCAGCAGCTGCGCGGTGCCGGTCTTTTCCATCGCGATGCCCAGCGGAATCACGCCGGCGATCATCACGAAAATGCGCACGTCGATCTCGCGGTAAGCCTGGTCGATGTCGACGCAGCGCGTGGCGACCATCGCGACCGCGCCGAGCAGGAACGCAAGCGGCGCCGACAGCCATTCGGTCGCTGCCGCCAGCACGGTGACGGCGAGAATCGCGAGCGCGAGCGGCGCACGCACGCGCCGGCGCGCCTCACCCGCGAACGGCACCAGCATCAAAAAGCCGTGGTGCGCGGCGAGCTCGGCAAACCGTGCCGGCCGGCCCCAGAGCACCAGCAGGTCGCTCTCGCGCAGCCGTGCATCGGCCAGGCGCGGCGCAATGTACTCGTCGCGACGCCACAGCCCGGCGATCACCGCATGGAAGCGTCGTGCGAAGTTGAGCTCGCCGATCGAGTGGCCGATGAACTCCGAGCCCGGCGCGACCAGCGCCTGCACGAGCTGCGGCTCGCCCTCGCCGCCGGCGTGGTCCCCAAAGCGCGCGACCGCGTAGAGGTCGAGGTCCTCATCGTCGTGCAGAGATGCCAGCGCGTCGGCTGACGCCTCGACCAGCAGCACGTCGCCGCTGAGCAGCGGGCTGGTCGGCGTGAGGTCGGCACGCAACTTACCGTCGCGCATCCAGCCCAGCAGGCGGAATTTGTCGCCGAGCGACTTCTGCAGGTCGGCGAGCGGCCGCGTGCTCCAGCGCGAGCCTTCGACGATCAGCAGCTCGGTGCGGTACCGGTCCAGCCGAAGGTAGTCGCCTTCGCCAGCACCGCCGAAATGCTTCGGCAGCAGCCAGCGCGCGACCAGCATGTACGCCACACCGATCAGTACGAGCGCGACGCCGATCGGCGTGATCGAGAAGATCCCAAGCCCCGGTTCGCCATTGCGTTCGATCATGTTCGCCGCCAGCAAGAACGCCGGTGCGCTGACCAGCGTCAGCGTCGTGCCGAGCGAGGCGGCGAACGACATCGGCATCAGCAGGCGCGAGACCGACAAGCCGCGCGAATGCGCGAACCGCGAAAGGATCGGCAGCATCATCGCGGTCACCATCACGTGGTGGGTGAACGACGACAGTGCGGCGACGGTCGGCATCACCACGGCGATCGCACGTGACTCGCGTTGCCCCGCGGCGCGACCGATGCCCTGGCCGATGCGCTCGGTCAGGCCGGTCGCCGCGAGCGCGCCGGAGATCACGAACACCGCCGCGACGATGATCGCCGGCTCGCTGGCAAAGCCCGACAGCGCCTGCTTGGCGTCGAGCACGCCGGTGACCACCAGCGCGAGCAGCGTCAGCATTGCGGTGACGTCGACGCGCAGCCGCTCGGTGATGAACAGATAAAGCGCACCCGCCAGGATCAGCAGGAACACCGCCTGTTGTAGGTCGATATGGGGCATGGCGCGCATTGTGCGCTAGGTCGCATGCAGTGCCCATGCACCGCCCCGTCACGACATCGGGCTAGAATCCGCGCCAGCCACGCTGCATCAGGTTTGAATGGCCAACCCTTCCGCTCCGTCGAGCGGCATGCACGGCGACCGTTACCGGAACGCACTGCAGGCCCTCGACAGCGGCATCGCGCTGATCGACCCGCAGGGTTGCTGGATCGACGCCAATGCCGCGTTCGCACGACTGCTCGGTGACCGCGATGCCTGCCCGCTGGGCACGGCCGCCGCGCTGTGCGTGGCCGATGACGAGCGTGACCGCCTGCGTGCCGACCTCGACGCCTGCCTGCGCGACGGCGCCCGCTTCGACAGCGCCCGTGTGTGGCGCCACGGCGACGACGGGACATGCCGACTGCGCACCCGCATCACCCCGGTCACCGGCAGCGACGGCGCGATCGATGCGGCCATCGTGCAGCTCGATCCCGCCGATGACGCGGGCGCCGCCGAGGACGCCATGCGCCGGCCGCTGCAGCTGTTTGCCGACAAGGTCGCCCACGACCTGCGTGCGCCGCTGCGCTCGATCGAAAGCTTCTCGATGCTGCTCGCCAAGCGCGCCGCCGAGCGCCTGGACGACACCGACCGGAATCACCTCGCCCGCATCCGCGCCGCGGCCGAGCGCATGAGCAGCCTGCTCGTCGCGCTCGGCGAGTACTCGCGTGCGATGCAGGCCGAACTGCGGCCCGCCGCGGTCGATCTGAGTCTGGTGGCCGAGTGGGTCGGCGCGGAGCTGCGCGAGGCCGACCCGGAGCGCGACGCCGAGCTGCACGTGCAGCCGGGGCTGGTGGCCTGGGGTGACGAGCGGCTGCTTAAACTCATGTTCACGCAGCTGCTCGGTAATGCGTGGAAATTCGTGCGGCCCGGTGAGCCGGCGCGGATTGAGGTCACCGGCGAACACGACGGCGCGCGCCTGCAGGTGCACGTGCGCGACCACGGCTGCGGTTTCGACATGCAGTATTCTCACAAGCTGTTCGAACCGTTCCAGCGATTGCATGGCGTTGAACACGGGGGCGGCCATGGCCTCGGGCTGGCGATCGCGCAATGCATCGCGCAACGCCACCGCGGCGGGATCCGCGCCGAGTCGCAGCCGGACACCGGCAGCGTTTTCACGATCGAACTGCCGTCCGCCGCGACCGCCGACAAGGTGAGTGATGCATAAAGAAATCCTGCTGGTCGAAGACAACCCCGACGACGTCGAGCTGACCCGGCTTGCCTTCGACGAAGCGAAAGTCGCGAACCGGCTTGTCGTGGTCGGCGACGGCGCCGAAGCGCTCGACTATCTGTTTGCACGCGGCGCGTACGCCGGGCGCAACGCCGAGGAGTTGCCGTCGATCGTGCTGCTGGATCTGAACCTGCCGAAGATCGACGGGCGCGAAGTGCTGCAGGCGATCCGGTCCAATGATGCGACCCGCACGCTGCCGGTCGTCGTGCTGACCACGAGCACCGAGCCGTTCGACGTCGAAGCCAGCTATGCGCTCGGCGTGAACAGCTACATCCAAAAGCCGGTGGACTTCGAGCAGTTCGTCTGGGCGGTCAAGCAGGTCGGCCTGTACTGGCTCGTCCTCAACCACCCGCGCGAGCCGGGCTGATCGCTGCCGGGGCTGACCCGGCTTCGCACATCGCTCAGCCGCCGCCGAACAACTGCTCGGCGCGCTGGAACAGCACCCAGCTCGTGGCAATGAACTTGTCCCCGCCCTGCGGCCGGTTTCCGCGGTGGGTGTGCGTGAACGCCGCCGGGGCCAGCAGCAGCGAGCCGGTGCGTGGCGTGACCTTGCGCTGCTGGTAGAGAAACTCGGTCTCGCCTTCGCCGAACCCGTCGTTGAGATAGATCGTCCACAGCAGGTGGCGGTGAAGCGTCTCGCCACGGGGATCGCGCGGGTACAGCTCGCAATGCCAGTACGGGTAACCGCCGCGGCCGGCGGTGTAACGCTGCAGGTTGATCGCGCCTGGCCGGAACACGGTCTGCACGACCGGAGATAGGTCGTCGTCGCTCATCTCGCGCACGCGCTCGGGCGTGAGCCGGTGGCGTGCGCCGTCACGGCCCGGTACCTCGAGCATCAACGGGGCGATCAGCGTATGCGGGTAACGCCGCAGATAGGCCAGAAGCCCGCCGAACACGGCCCGGTTCAGTGCGTTCTCGACCTCGACCCACTCGGGCTTGCCACTGATCGTCAGGTCACGGCTGTCCTTGAGGTCGGGCATTAGCCCGCCGCCGACCAGGCCGGGCTGGTCCTGGCCGCTGGACTTGAAACGCTCCACGAGCGCGGCACACCACGACGCATCAAGCACGCTGTCGTAGGTTTCGATGAAGTCGGACGGTGCGGAAGCGTCGGTCATGGCAGTCGGTACGCGAAACGCCGGGGGAGCGGCCATGGTCGCACGCGCTGCGGGACGATCCAAAAACGCAACAGCTCCAAGTTCGAGTCTCCGAGCCTGCGCGGACGATATTTCGCGTGTGACGGCGGCGTTCTCGGTGTAGGAGCGCGACCGCGACCGGCTCAGCTGGCGTCAATCAAGGTGATCGCCGCATGCAAAATTGCAAGGCTTTGCTGAACAGGCGGGCTAACCGCTAATCGTCGGACCGGTAAAGCTTTGCGATTCGACTACTTACCGAGCTGGCACGGAAATCGCTCTGCATCGAGAGCCCGGTCGATCGGGGGCCAAACCCGGGGACTTAGGATGCGTGCCCAGCCCTCCCGCCCGCACGACGGTCGCGTCGCCGCCATGTCCCCTGCGTTCCGAATTGTGTACCCGCTGTTCTCGCCCGTGTCCTGGCCCACGCTCGAGTGCAGCAGTACGCCATGCAGCAGTGCCACCTAAGCGCATGCACGATCAGACGCACCGCTGAGCCGCGGCGCGTCGCGCAGCAGTGGATCACGTGGAACGACAACAGGCCGAAACCCCGAGTGCAGCATGCGGCATGCAGCGGGGCCACATGCAGCAGTGCGACAGGCAGAAGTGCGACAGGCAGTGCCACGCGCAGCGGAGCGATACACAGCCGCAGTAGAGCCGCCCGACTTCAGCCGGCCGAGCGGCTGACGACCCGCTCGGCATCAAGTCACAACCCGTTGCGCAACTCGGTGCCAGCGGCCGCCGCAGCGGCCATGGCGATCATCAGGCCGCGCCGACCGACGTGGGCTCGTCGGCTTCCGAACCGCGCAGGCCGTGACGGCCGATCAAACGGTAGAGCGTGACGCGCGAAACGCCGAGCTCGCGTGCGGTGTCGATAAGCCGGCCGCGGTTGCGATGCAACGCGCGCTCGATTGCCCCGCGCGTCGCCGCATCGCGTACTTCTTCGAGCGTCGGCGGCGGCCTCGAGCTCGTGCTGTCGATGTTGAGGTCGGCAGCGGTGATCAGCCGGCCTTCCGCCATCACCACCGCTTGGCGCACGCGGTTGATCAGCTCGCGTACGTTGCCCGGCCACGGGTGCGTGTGCAGCGCGTGGCGTGCGCAGGGCGCGAAGCCCTTGAGCGTGCGCTGCCCCTCCTGTGAATACCGGCGCAGTGCGTACTCGGCGAGCTTGTCGATGTCGCTGCCGCGCTCGCGCAGCGGCGGCTGTTGCAGCCGAAGCACGCACAGGCGGTGGTAGAGGTCGGCACGGAACCGGCCTCCCGCAACCGCGGCTTCAAGGTCGTGGTGCGTGGCCGAGATGATGCGCACGTCGATCTTGATCTGATCGTGCCCGCCCAGCCGCTCGATGCTGCCCTGCTGCAGGAAGCGCAGCAGCGACGCCTGGCTTTCAAGCGGCAGGTCGCCGATCTCGTCGAGGAACAGCGTGCCGCCGTTCGCCATCTCGATGCGGCCGAGCTTGCGCGCCTGCGCGCCGGTGAATGCGCCGCGCTCGTAGCCGAACAGTT
This sequence comes from Lysobacter korlensis, assembly GCF_042434515.1. Lineage (NCBI taxonomy): Bacteria > Pseudomonadati > Pseudomonadota > Gammaproteobacteria > Lysobacterales > Lysobacteraceae > Lysobacter > Lysobacter korlensis. Next base: position 232,440 of record NZ_JBHLTG010000001.1, on the reverse strand, counting down.
CCGACTGCACGAGGTTGTGCGGAATCGCGCCGCAGTTGATCGCAACGAACGGATACGCGGACCGGCGCGACTGCCGGTGCACGGCGGTCGCGGCGAGCTCCTTGCCGGTACCGGTCTCGCCGGCAATGAACACCGGTGCATCGGTCATGGCGGCCTTGCGCAGCGTACGCGCGAGCATCCGTATCGCCGGGCTGTCACCGATGATGCCGTCCACGTCGCCGTCGGACACCGTCTCACCGCCCTTGCAGGCGAGCCGCGCCATCCCATGCGCGTGACCGATCACGGTGTCGAGCACCGACTCCGGGCACGGCATCGTCACATAGTCGTAGCAGTAGTCGCGGATCAGCCGGCGCACCGGCTCGTCCTCGAGCTGGCGCGTTTCCACGCCTGCGACCCAACCGACGTTGCTCTGCGATAGCGCCGCACCGAACGCGGCCAGATCCTGCGCGCAGAAGCCCTCACGCAGGTCGATCAATGCGGCAAACGCGCGCTCGGGGTTGCGTTGCAGGATGCGCAGCGTCGCGCGCGCATCCGGTGCGCGATGCAAACGCCAGCCCATGTGCTGCAGCCGGCCTAATGTCAGTACACGGCCGGCCCCGCCATGCGTGACATAGATCAGGTCGCGCCCCGCGACCTCGTCGTCGTCACGGTCGTTGCCCAGCGGCACCGACCTCGAGCTTGGCGCCATCAGTGTCGATGCGCCCGCATGTGTTTCGGAATATCCCGAAACCCTCATTCCATCGTTCGACATCTACCTCTCCATGCCCGTCACTGCGTACGCAATGACTCCTCCGGGCAACGACGGACAACGTGGTCATCCGTCGCAACCGGCCAAAGCACGATACAGGTGACGACAATGCGAAGCGAGGTGTCAGGCGGCTGCTGCGTCACGCTCGAGGTGGTAACGCACGGCCATTTCCACTTCGTTCCGGCTGCCGAGAAACACCGGTACGCGCTGATGTAGATGCGTCGGCCTTACCTCGAGCATGCGCTGACGTCCCGTACTGGCAGCGCCACCGGCCTGCTCAACGAGCATGCTCATCGGGTTGGCTTCATACATCAGGCGCAGCTTGCCGCCTTTATCGGCGCACTTGGCATCGAGCGGGTAAGAAAAAATCCCGCCCCGGGTCAGGATGCGATGCACGTCGGCCACCATCGAGGCAACCCAGCGCATGTTGAAGTCCTTGCCGCGCGGGCCTTCCTTGCCGGCGAGAAGATCGCCGACATACGACTGCATCGCCGGTTCCCAATGGCGCTGGTTCGACATGTTGACCGCGAATTCCTTCGTGTCCTCGGGAATGCGCATGCCGCGCGTGGTCAGCACGAAGCCGCCTACTTCACGGTCGAGCGTGAACGCATGCGTGCCGTGGCCGACGGTCAGCACGAGCATCGTGCTCGGGCCATAGGTGCAGTAACCGGCCGCGACCTGCGCGGTGCCGGGTTGCAGGAAATGCTCGTCGCAGGGCGAATCGATGTCCTGCGGGCAGGCGAGCACCGAGAAGATCGTGCCGACGGAAATATTGACGTCGATGTTCGACGAGCCGTCGAGCGGATCGAACAGCAGCAGGTAACGGCCGCGCGGGTAGTCCTGCGGAATCATCACCGCGTGGTCCATCTCTTCCGATGCAAGCGCGGCGAGGTGGCCGCCCCAGGCATTGGCCTCGAGCAGGATCTCGTTGCTGAGCACGTCGAGCTTCTTCTGCGCTTCGCCCTGCACGTTGATGCTCGCCTCGCCCGGCGTGCCGGCATCGCCGAGCACACCGCCGAGCGCGCCCTTGCCGACCGCGATCGAGATCGACTTGCAGGCGCGCGCGACGACTTCAATCAGCAGCCGCAGGTCCGGCTGGATCTGGCCTTCGCGCTCGGCCTCGATCAGGAAACGGGTCAGGGAAACGGCAGACGTGCTTGGTGACATGGTCAGGGATACCAGTGACAGACAAGCGGCTATTGTCGCCGATGGGCGTGAAGCGTTCGATCTACGCTTGCGCCTTCGTGCTTATGCGGCGCTCGCGAGGTCACCTTGCGCGTCATGGCGGCGCAGCGCGCGCGTCAGGCCCTTGCGCGCAAGCTCCAGCATCATGCGAGGCGCTTCCGGATCGGCAGCTTCCATGACCCGCTTGGCCATCTCGACCGTATCGCGCAGTGCAGCCGGCGCCGTCGGGTCGCTATCGTCGAGCGTGGACAGCACACGGCGCGCGGCGGCATCCAGGCGCCGCTCGATCGACGGATCGACGCCCTGACCTGCGCGCTGAATGGCCTGCTCGGCGAGCGAATCAATCTGGGCCATTGCATCGTGCAGGACATCGGCAGCTGGATTCATCATGGATCGACCGGCTCAGGCGGGGCGCGCATGATCGGTATTCGCGCGTTAGCTGCGCGTCGGCAGGCGCGAGCGATGTTCATGATGCTTGTAGCAGCGGCGCAACACGGCGCGAGCGCACGCCGGTTCAGATCACCCGCAACGTGATCGCTTTCAGCACGGCGCGCGTGCGATCGCGTGTGTCGAGCTTTTCAAGAATGACTGACACATAGTTCTTGACCGCGCCTTCGGCGAGAAACATCGCACGCGCGATTTCCTTGTTCGAATAGCCGCCTGCGAGCAGGCGCAGCACGGCGACCTCGCGCTCGCTGAACAGTGCGCGTGGTGCGTCGCCGGCGTGGTAGCGGTAACGCGCACGCACCGGCTCGGTGCTGACCGGCTGCAGCAGGGCTTCGCCGCGCGCGACACGCGCGATCGCGTCACGCAGTTCCGTCGGCTCGGCATCCTTGAGCAGAAAGCCCTGGGCACCGGCCTCGCTGGCCTGCAGCAGCAACTCGCTGTCATCGAATGTCGTCAGCAGCAGCACCGGTGTCGCGTTACCGCGTGCGCGCAGCTGCTCGAGCATCGCGATGCCATCGATGCCGGGTATGCGGATGTCGCTCAGTACGACATCGACTGCATGCTGCGAAAGCTGCTCGAGCACTGCGCCGCCGTGGTCGGCTTCGAACACGACGTGGATACCCTGCCGTTCGAGCAGCGCACGCAGGCCGGCGCGCACGAGCGCCTGATCATCGGCGAGCGCGACCCGCAGCACGTTGTCACGCTCGGCCCGGTCGCCGCTCATGCCGGCAGCTCGACGCAGATGCGCAGCGGTCCGCCATTGATTGGCTCGAGCGTGAAGCGACCGCCGTGCTCACTCACGCGCTCGCGCATGCCGGCCAGGCCGTTGCCCTCGCGCAGCGGACCGTGCACGACGCCATCGTCTTCGATCGTTATCGCAAGCTGCGTGCGATCGCGATACAGCCGCACCCGCAGTTGCGTTGCGGTGCTGTGGCGCGCGCTGTTCGTCAGTGCTTCCTGCACGAGGCGCAGCACGGTGTCCGCCAGCGCGGGATCGTCTACGCGCAGGGTGTCGTCGATCTCGAGCAGCAGACGTGGGCGCGGCAGGGGCGCGGCCAACGCATGCAGCGCGGTGGCGAGGTCGAGGCCGCGTGCGTCGCGCAGCGCATGCACGACGCTGCGGATATCGCTGAGCAATTCACTGGCCATGCGCTGCGCGACCTGCAACTCGCCGCGCTCGGCGAACGTGGGCTCGCCGGCCAGCGCGCGCAGGTTCAGCGCCATCGCCGTCAGCTTGTGGCCGGCGACGTCGTGCAGCTCGCGCGCAACGCGCAGCCGCTCGGCGTCGCGCGCACTGTCGGCAAGCAGCGCACGCGTTGCCAGCAGGTCGGCATTGACCAGCGCCAGCTGCGCGCGTGCGCGCTCCGCGGTCGCCGCGTAGTGCGCGCACAACATCGCAAAGGCCTGGAAGCCGGCATACAGCAGCGCGATCACCAGCGCTGAACGGTGCCCTTTGTGATCGAGCACGAGGTAGCTCGCGCCGCCGGCCACCACCAGCGCCACCAGCACCACGCGCATCGGCCATGCCAGCGTGATCGCCGCGGCCCAGATCACCAGCAGCACCTGCGCGGTGCCGACACGCGGGGACAACCACAGAAGACTGATCGCGAGCAGCGGCTGGATCACCAGCAGCACATGACCCAGCGCCCGGCTGCGCACGTCGACCACGTCGTGCAGTATGAACGCGAGCGTGAACCCGCCCAGCAGCAGCGCGCCGGTCGTCGCATGTTCGGCGGGCATCCACTGCAGCGACAGGCCGACCGCGAACAGCGTGCACAGGCCTGCAAGGTTCAGGGGGCGGAGCAGCAAGGCCAGATGCGAGCGCATGCCGCCATGCTGGGCCGTGCAGCGGCCGACCGCAACGCAGCGGCTGCAGAAAGTGACTTCCGGCAGGTCGCCGCAATGACCGCAGGCACTGCGATCGACCCGCCGCGGGCGCGACGCTGGTGTCCCGTCGATCGGAGTCCGCCATGGCCGGCTACACAGTGTTCGTCACCCTGCACGTATCCGCCGGCGTCCTTGCGCTGATCACGTTCTGGATCAACGCGGCGATGCGCAAGGGCAGTGCGACGCACCGGCTGGTCGGCCGGGTGTATCTGCTCGCGATGACCGCGGTTGTGCTGAGCGGCGTTCCACTCGTCGCGCAGCGTTTGATCGACGGCCATCCGATCGCCGCCGCATTCCTCGGCTACCTCCTGGTACTGACCGTCACCGCGACCTGGCAGCTGTGGCGTGCGGTGCGCGACCGTGGCTCGGTACAGCGCTACACCGGACTGGTCTACCGCGCGCTTGCATTCGCGAACATGGCTTCGGGCGCTGCCGTGCTGCTGCTCGGGCTGCATGCCGGCCAACCGCTGCTGATCGGGTTTTCCGCGGTCGGGCTGTTTACCGGCGCCAACATGCTGCGCAAGCGCGCGCGCCTTTCGCAGCACGCGATGTGGTGGCGCGAGGAGCATTACAGCGCGGTGCTCGCCGCCGGGGTGGCCACGCATATCGCCTTCCTGTCGCTCGGACTGCCGCGGCTGCTGCCGGCCGTCAACGGCACCGCGTTGCACTACGCGTCATGGTTCGGGCCGCTCGTGGCCGCATTGGCGGCCAAGTGGTGGCTTGACCGTCACTACCGTCGCCGACGGCCCGTCGGGCCGGGCGTTGCACCGCAGGCGGCCGGGCCGGGTTGACCGGCGCGCGCTACAGCTTCGGCGCGACGCGCACCGAGCGCACCGCATCGCGACCGTCGAGCGCGATCAGCTCACGCGACTGCTCGGCGGTGGCCGCCTCGGGTAGCACCTCGATCGGCAGCCCGAGCGCTTCACTGACGGCCCGCGCACGTGCCAGCGCCGTGCGGCTGTTGCCGCCGTGGCCGGTTACCCGCACCGCACCTACCTGCCAGCGGTCGAGCGCCCAGGCGACGTCGGCGATGCGAGCGCGCAGGCGCGCGTCGAGCTCGGTGCTGTCGTCATCGAACACCAGCGGTGGCAACGCCTGCAGTGCCGGGATCACCTGCACCGGCACTGCCGCGTCGGCCTGCAGGCTGCGTTCGAGCCGGCGTGCCGCCGCGATATCGAGACCGGCCTGCGGTTGCAGCTGCCAGCGCACGCTGCCATCGGCAAGCACGTCGAACCGGCCCAGGTGTTCGAGCGCGCGTGCACGCACCGCATCGAGCGCGCGGTCGCGTGCGCTGCGCGCCTGCTCGTCGCGCACGGCCGCCGACTGCAACTGCTCGACGCTGTCGCGCAGCTGCGCGAGCGTGGCCTGCTGCGCCTGCAGCTGGGCATCGTCGGCAGTCAGCACTTCGCGCAGCTGCACGTTGACCGGCTGGCCGATCTCGCGCTCGAGCTGTTGCTCGAGCTGCAGCTCCAGACGCGGCCGGTGCTTCGGCGTCAGCAGCACCGCGTCGACATTCAACGTGCGGCCGTCGCGGTCGACGCGCAGCGTGGTGATGCGACCGTTGCTTTCGCGCGCGGCGGCATCGAGCGTGGTGCGCACGGTGCGATCGACGAAGCTGCGTGCGGCGATATCGCGTAGTGCAAGCCCGAGCGGCACCGACAGCACGAGGAACGTGCCGACGATCAGCGTCGCCTGCAGCGCGGTCTGGCGCGGCGTGTCCTCGTGGCCGAAGCCGTACCAGCGCGCCATCATCGTGACCGACAGCGCGATCGCGAGCAGGTTGGTCATGAACAGAAAACCAGCGCCGCCGACGATGCCGGGGCTGTTCGCGGCGATGCCGTAGCCGACCACCGCGAGCGGTGGCATCAATGCGGTTGCGATCGCAACGCCGACGATCGTCTCGCCTTTACGCGTGATCGTCGCGTACGCACCGGCCAGGCCCGAGAACACCGCGACCAGCAGGTCGAACAGCGTCGGCTCGGTGCGCGCGAGGATCTGCGGCGTGGCTTCCTGCAGCGGCGAGAACGCGACGATCAGCACCGCGACCAGCAGCGACGAGGCCAGGCCCACGGCAAGCGTCGTCAGCGCCATCCGCAGCTTGCGGAAGTCGAACGTCGCCAGCGACATGCCCATCTCGACGATCGGGCCCATCAGCGGCGAGATCAGCATCGCGCCGATGATCACCGCGACCGAGTTCTGCAGCAGGCCGAGCGTCGCGATGCCGGCCGACATCACGATCATGAAGCCGTAGCGAGGCCGCAGCGCGCCGGCGTCCTCGACGTGCTCGAGCACCGCCGCGCGGTCGACCTGCAGGTGCGCGCGCCGCCACTGGCGCAGCCAGCGCCACCACACGCCCGGCCCGGAAACGGGCTTGGCGGACTTGGCCGCTTTCACGGCTGCCTGCGCCTGGTGCATGTCCATGCCCGGCCTATCCGACGCGGACCGGGCCACGCGCCACTGCGCGGCGATCGAGCCAGACGCGCCGCATCAGGTGTCGCGCGAGGATTCCAGCCCGAGGCTGACCTGCAGCTGCTGTTGCAGGCGCTGCACCTGCAGCAGCAGGCGCTCGGCGTGTGCGCTGTCGAGGTCGCGCAGCCCATGCGAAAGCAGCGCCAGCTGGTCGAGGCTGTTCTGCAGCTCGCCGAGTTCGAGCTGCGCGCGCTCGCCAGCCAGCGTGCCGATCGATGGGCCAGTATCGCGCGCCGTGCAGCGGTGCTTGAGCATCAGCCGCAGGCGTTCGGCGAGCCTCAGGTCGGTCGTGCTCCACGGCCGTGCGTGGCCGACCATGGTTTCGCGCCAGGTGCCGAAGCTCGTGCGCGGGCCGACCTTGAGCCCGCTCGCGTCGATCTGGAACGGCTCGTCGGGGCGTCCGGCCCAGCGCACGTCCTCGAGCTGCTCGCGACGGAAAAACAGCAGCCAGTCGCCGCACTCGGTGTCCAGCGGCAGCGCGAGCACGCCGGCCAGGCCGTCGTCGCTGCGACGGTCGCGCTGCCCGTGCCACTCGGCGATGTCGGCCGTCGACACCACGCCGGCGGCACCGATGCGGCGCAGCCAGGTCATCACGTCATCCAGACCGGCGCGGGTCGGCACGCGGCCGGTGCTGCTCCACTCGCCGTTGCGCAGCATCGCCACGCCCTCGCTCGGCACTGCGTGCTGCAGCAGGTTGAGTTCGGTCGTGAGTGCAAGCGAAGGCATGCGCGCGTGCACCAGACGCGACTCGAGGTGATCACGGCTCGCACCGGCGAGGTCCTCGTACGTCATCGTGCGCTGCAGCTCGCGCGCGGCGATGCGCATCGACACGAACATGCCGAACAGGTCGGCGGCGCCGCGCACCGCCGGCGGTACCACGCGCGCAGTGCGGTGGTGGCAGGCGATCAGGCCCCAGAGGCGACCGTCGACGACGATCGAGATCGACATCGACGCCGCTACGCCCATGTTGCGCAGGTAGGCCAGATGCACCGGCGAGACACTGCGCAGCGCGTGCTGCGACAGGTCGATCGGCCGCCCGTTCGGCAGCGTTGCAGGCACCAATGGGACCGGGCGGTAGTCGACGTCGGAAATCACCCGGATGCGGTTTCTCAGGTACAGCGCGCGCGCCTGCGGCGGGATGTCGGAGGCCGGAAAACGCAGGCCGAGGTAGGGGTCGATCTCGCCGACCCGCGACTCGGCGATCACGTCGCCGGCGTCGTCGTGCAGGAAGCGGTAGACCATCACGCGGTCGAAGCCGGTCACCAGGCGCACCTGCTCGGCCACGCAGCGGTGGAACTGGTCATCGTCATCGACGTTCACCAGCCGCGCGATCATCTGCTGCGACAGCTCGTTCGCGCCGAGCCGTGCGCGCATGCCCTGCGGTTCGATCTCGATGTGCACGAGGTTGTCCTCGCGATGCACGGCGAACTCGAAAATCTCCGCACGCGGGCCGAGGTTGCCGGCGCACGCGGTCACCGGCCGCTGGCCGACGCCGCTGTCGGCCGCGGCGCGCGCGACCGCGTCGATCATCGCGTCGTCGAGCAGCTTGCCCAGGCCCAGCCCGCACAGCTCGCGTGCCGGCTGGCCGAACAGCTCGCTGCAGTTCGCCGAGGCATGCCGCACCACCCAGTCCGGGGCCGAGCACGACAGCAGGTAGCCGGACGGCTGGATCGCGGCCGCGTACTGGATCGGTTCGCTCGCACACTGCGCAAGCGCACGCTGGTAATCGACGGCGTCGGTCGGCTGCATGTCAGGTCCTCTTGGCGGCAAGCGCGAAGCCCGCTTCGGCCAGTGTAAACATGCGCAGCGCAGAGGCCTCGGCGGCTGCTGCATCGGTGTCGGCGCCCTGCTCGAGCCGGGCCAGCAGGGCGCGCCAGCGGCGCGGGTCATGCGCATGCGCCTGCAGGAAGTGCACGCCCGTCTCGGCGCCGTGCTGGCGCAGCTGGTGCATCATCATCCGCGCGCCCTGCGCCGAGCCTTCAAGCACGTATAGCGCGCCGAGCAGCCCGGGCTCACAGGCGAAATGCGTCGGTTCGGCGGGTTCGAGCGGGGTCAGCTGCAGTTCGCGCAGATCGGCTTCGAGCAGTGGGCGGCGCGCCGGCTCGAGCCAGCGGCGCCATTCACTGTGGTCCCGCCAGGCGACCGTGCCGGATTCGAACGCGACAATCGTGCGGTGCATCCCACACAGATAACGCGCGTGGCTGGCCGGGTCGAGCAGCCCGTTCGCGAATTGCGAATCGATGCGCGCATGCACCTCGGCCGTCGCCGCGCGCAGGCGCGTGAGCAGGGAAGCAGTCAGAACACGGACTCGTCGACGGCCTGCGGGCGCGGGCCGGCATTGTAGGACGCAGGCGCAGGCAACAACTGAATCATGCGGCGGCCCGGCTGTGGCCCGGGGCGCAGCTCCGCCGTTCCGCCACGGCCGGACACATCCGGGCAGGCCGCACTCAGACGTCGCCGTCGCTGAGCCAGCCTTCGCCGGTGCCGTGGTTGAACACGGTGTCGGTCTGCAGCACATCACCGGCCGGGATCGACGGCAGCGTGTCGAGCTTGGCGTAGATCGGCGCGAAGTCCGGGCTGGTCGCTTCCATCAGCTGCTCGTAGCTGTCGATCACGAAGTAGGTCTTCTGGTACGTGTCGATGCGATAGCGCGTGCGCATGATGCGCTCGAGGTCGAAGCCGATGCGGTTCGGCGCGTTCGACTCGAGGCAATGGATCGACTCGCCCTTCGAACTCACGATGCCGCTGCCGTAGATGCGCAGGCCGTCGGCCTGCTTGATGAGCCCGAATTCGACCGTGTACCAGTACAGCCGGGTCAGGTAGGTCAGTGCCTCGCCGCCGATTCCGTGCGCCTTCACGCCGCCCCGGCCGTAGGCGGCCATGTAGTCGGCGAACACCGGGTTCATCAGCAGTGGCACGTGGCCGAACAGGTCGTGGAACAGGTCCGGCTCGGACAGGTAGTCCAGCTGTTCGGGCTTGCGGATCCACCAGGTCACCGGGAAGCGGCGGTTCGCGAGGTGATCGAAGAAATCCAGCTCCGGCAGCAGCCCCTGCACGCCGATCAGCTCCCAGCCGGTGGCCTTGCGCAGCAGCTTGTTGAGCTCGTCGAACTTCGGGATGCGATCGGGCGTCATGCCCATCGAGGCTTGCGTGCGCAGGAACTCGTCGCTGGCGCGACCGACCAGCACCTCGCGTTGGCGCGCGAACAGCGTCGCCCAGACCTCGTGGTCGGTCGTGCTGTAGGTGCTCCACGGCTGCTCGATCACCGCAGTGGTGTAGACCGGCACGTAGCCCTTGTCGGTGAGCTGGTGTTCGACGCGGGCCGGCGTGGCGTTCATGGGGGCGCTCCCTGGGAATCGAGGATGGACATACAACCTAGCGCGATACGCACGCAACATGGTTGCGTTGTTGCGCATAACTGCGGCGGGCGCGCAATATCATTGCGTATCCCGCGTTGAGATCGCATCAAGTGCCCGAAGCCGAGCTCGATCGCACCGACCTGCTGCTGCTCGCCGAGCTGCAGCGCAATGCGCGGCTGACCAATGCCGAGCTGGCCGAGCGCGTGCACCTGTCGGCCTCCGCCTGCCTGCGCCGGGTGCAGCGGCTCGAGCGCGACGGCGTGATTGCCGGCTACCGCGCGCAGGTCGATCCCGAGCGGCTAGGCCTGGGGCTGCAGGCGTTCGTCCGGGTGCAGCTCACGCGCCATGACGCGGCCTCGATCGCGCAGTTCGTCGAACTGGTCAATGGCTGGGACGAGGTGGTCGCCTGCCATGCGCTGACCGGCGACATGGACTACCTGCTGCACGTGGTCGTGCGCGACCTCGAGCATTTCTCGCGCTTCCTGCTCGACCGCCTGCTCAACGACGCCGGCGTCGCCGACGTCAACTCGAGCTTCGTGCTGCGGACGGTCAAGGCGTCCGGCGGGATGCCGCTGCCGTCGCGCTGAGCGCGTCGGCCGGTTCGCAGGCGTCGGCAATGGCAACGCGGTTACGGCCGCCGCGCTTGGCCGTGTACAGCGCGGCATCGGCGGCGGCGACCGCACGAGCGAACTGCGTGTCGTCGGTCCACGCGGCCAGACCGAGGCTTGCGGTCACCGGCACGCGCAGCGCGCCGATCGAAAAAGGTGCATCACCCACTGCCGCGCGCAGCCGCTCGGCCGCCGCCGCCGCATCGCGGCAGTGCGAGGCTTCAAGCAGCACGAGAAACTCTTCGCCGCCCCAGCGCGCGATCAGTGCGTCGCCGCGCAGGTGGCCGCGCATGCGGCCGGACACCGCACGCAGCACCGCGTCGCCGCACTCGTGGCCGTGGCTGTCGTTGATCTGCTTGAAGTAGTCGATATCGACGAGCAGCAGCGCCGGCGTCTGGCCGCGCGCACGCACCTCCGCGTGCCAGAGCTGCGCACGCTCGTGCAGCGCGCGACGGGTCAGCAGGCCGGTGAGCTCGTCGGTGCTTGCGAGCCGGTTCAGCCGTGCGCCGAGCTGCGCGTTCGCGAGGTTGAGCACGAGCGCGCCGACCAGGAGCGGCATCAGCGCGTACGTCACCGCGAACATCGTGAGCATCGGCTCGGGCATGTACATGAGGTGGCGCAGCTCGGGCCCGCGGTAGCCGATCGCGTACCACAGCGTCTGCGCCCAGGTCAGCGCATACAGCGCGCAGATCACGCCGACCGCACGCTCGGCCGCCGACCGCGGGCGCAGCAACGCATGCCGCGTCGCATACGCGAGGCTCGCTGCGAACATCAGGAAGATCGCGTGGAACACGATCCCGAACCAGCGCGGCGGCAATGGCCATGCGGCGATCACGAGGCCGGCGAGCAACACCGCGGTCGGCAGCGCGCCGAAGCGCGGCGGGCGCGCCGACACCATCCAGCCGAGTCCGCGCGCAATCAGCGCGGTACCGACGAGCGAGGCGGCCGCGCCGAACAGAATCGGCCAGCGCACCGCCGTGTCGGTGAATGCGTTGTGCGCGAGGCCGACGCCGAGGATCAGGAAACCGTACAGGCACTGGTTGAGCGGTGCGCGCTGCGAGGGCTCGGCCTGACGCGCGATCAGCATCATCATCGCGCCAAGCAGGGAGCCGACCCCGGCGATGATGTAGGCGGACAGCATGTCGATCGGGCGCATGAGATCGGATTCCACGCCCGGTTCGAGCGGAGCGGCACGTACACGTTATCGGCGCGCACCGCCTCGCATTGACACCGCATACCGCGTGATCGCGCGAACGCGAACGCCGGTCACAGTGCGGGCGTATCCCGGTGCCGGAGCGGCGGGAGATGCATGCGGTTCCGACCCTTTGCTCAGCCGCAGGCGTCGCGGTCGAGCATGCGGCCGAGCCGGCCCTGCCTGGCCTCGCATTCGGCGCGCGCTTTTGCGGCGGCCTCGGCGGCCTGCGTCCGCGCTTTCGCCTGGGCGGCGGACAGCCGCGCCTGCTGCAGCTTCGCGAGCTTGGCCTTGATCTGCGGCAGGGCGGCCAGCGCCGCGCGTTCGCCTTCGAGGATCGCGCGGTTTTTCGCCTCGAAATCGGTCGCGCCGATGTCGAGCACGGCCGGGCGGATCACCGCGTCGGCGCGCTGCAGCTCGAGCGCGCCGAGCTTCTGGCCCATGATCGTGATTGACTGGTTGACGTTGCCGAACAGGCTGCTGGGCGCCTTGCCACCGGCCTTGCTGGAGATGTCGACCGCGATGACGAACTCGGCGCCGAGTTCGCGCGCGGCGTCGACTGGCACCGGGCTGACCACGCCGCCGTCGACGTAGGTCGCCTTGCCGATCTTCACCGGCTCGAACACGCCCGGGATCGAACTCGACGCGCGCACGGCCTGGCCGGTGTTGCCGCGCGTGAACACCGTGCGCTGGCCGTCCTCCAGCCGCGTGGCGACGACAGCGAGCGGCCGCTTCATCGCCTCGAGCTTGCGCTGGCCGACCAGTTCGTTGACGTAGCCCTGCAGCTTCTCGCCCTTGACCACGCCGCCGGAGAACAGGCTGACGTCGCGGATCGAGGCTTCGTCGAGCTCGAACGCTTTCGTCTGCATTTGGAACGCATCCATGCCGCTCGCATACAGCGCGCCGACCACGCTGCCGGCGCTCGTGCCGGACACGACGTCGGGCCGGATGCCGTTCGCCTCGAGCATCTTGATCACGCCGATATGGGCAAAGCCCTTCGCCGCCCCGCCGCCGAGGGCAAGGCCGATGCGGACCTGCGGCACCGAGGCCGGCGCCACTACCGGCTTGGCCGGTGCAGCCGGCAGCGTGGGTTTGACGTTCGCGCCGCCGCACGCGCCGAGCAGCAGCGCGGCGGTCAGCGGCAGGGAAAAGCGCGCAGTGCGGGTCGCGGTCATCGAAAGCCGTGGGTTTGCCGAGCGGTCGCAGGATAGCGATCGCAGTCCGAACCGCATCCGACCGGGCCGGTTCGGCAGGTCGAACGTGGCATCGCCGCCGTTGCCTGCCGAAGACCGATCCGGCAGCGAGCGGGCGTCGGGCCCGCTCGCGCACTCACCATCAGAAGCGGTTGTCACCGTCCAGCAAGCGGCCCAGGCCGCCTAGCATCGAGCCTTCGCCGCGGTCGGCGCCGCCCCCCTGAGGTGCGGCCGCCAGCATGCGGCCGGCCATGCGCGAGAACGGCAGCGACTGCAGCCAGACCTTGCCGGGGCCGGTCAGCGTCGCGAGGAACACGCCTTCGCCGCCGAACAGCATGCTCTTGATGCCGCCGACCGGGCGCACGTCCATGCTCACGTTCGGCTCGAATGCCATCACGCAGCCGGTATCGACGTCGAGCCGCTCGCCCGGTGCGAGCTGGCGTTCGATCAGCGTACCGCCGGCATGCACGAACACCCAGCCGTCGCCTTCGAGCTTCTGCATGATGAAGCCCTCGCCGCCGAACAGGCCGGTGAGGATCTTGCGCTGGAAGTGGATGCCGACCGACACGCCGCGCGCGCCGGCGAGGAAGCTGTCCTTCTGGCAGATCAACCGGCCGCCGTGGTCGGACAGCTTCATCGCCAGCACCGTGCCCGGGTACGGGGCGGCGAATGCAACGCGCGCCTTGCCGGTGCCGGTGTGGGTGAACATCGTCGTGAACAGGCTCTCGCCGGTGATCACGCGCTTGCCGGCCGAGAACAGCTTGTCCATGAAGCCGCCGCCCTGGCCGGAGTGCGAGCCGTCACCGAAGACGGTGTCCATCTGCACGCTCGCGTCCTTGTACATCAGCGCGCCGGCTTCGGCGATCGCGCTTTCGCCCGGGTCGAGCTCGACTTCCACGAACGGCATGTCGTTGCCGACGATGCGGTAATCGATCTCGTCGCTGCGGCTGCGGCCACCCATGCCTGCGCCCGGCGGGGGCGGCATGTGCGGCGGCGGGCCGCCGCTGCCGGTGAGCAGTTCGGGCACGGCACGCACCGGCTTCCAGCCGCTCATGCCTTCGCGCCAGACCTGCGCGTCGGGGTGGCGCTGCGCGAAGTCGCGCGCGGACAGCTCGTCGAGCGGGCCGACGCGGTCGGTGCCATGCGGGGGAACGAAATACCACTGGGTCATCGCGGCAATCCTTGGGCGAAAGTGACGGAGAGTGTAGTCAGGCGCGGGGCTCAGGCCAGCGCCGCAAGCGCGGCCGCACGCGCATGCAGCGCGGCGGTGTCGAACAGTGGCACCGTGGCATCGGACGGTGCGACGAGCAGGCCGATCTCGGTGCAGCCCAGGATCACGCCCTGCGCGCCGCGCTCGACCAGCGAAGCGATGATCGCGCGGTAGGCCTCGCGCGAGGCGTCCTCGATGCGGCCGCGGCAGAGCTCATCGTAGATCACGCGGTGCACGGTCTCGCGCTGCGCCTCGTCGGGCACGATCACCTCCAGCCCGTGGCGCTGCAGGCGCTCGCGCAGAAACGGCTGCTCCATCGTGAAGCGCGTGCCGAGCAGGCCGATGCGCGTAAGCCCGGCGGCGTTTACGGCGTCAGCGGTCGCATCGCCGATGTGCACCAGCGGCAGGCCGCTTGCGGTTTCGACCGCATCGGCAACCAGGTGCATCGTGTTCGCGCAGATCACCAGAAGCTCGGCGCCACCGGCGCGCAGCGCACAGGCGGCATCGGCCAGCACGCGGCCGGCCCGATCCCAATCACCGGCGCGCTGCAGCTGCTCGATCTCGGCAAAATCCACGCTGTAGAGCAGCAGCCGGGCCGAGTGCAGGCCGCCGAGGCGTTCGGCGACGATTTGGTTGATCAGGCGGTAGTAGGGAACCGTCGATTCCCAGCTCATGCCGCCGATGAGGCCAAGTGTCTTCATGCGATCCGCAGGTGGGGTGGCCACCTTACGGTAGCGCTGATGATCCCGCGCGACCCGTGCCGGCAGTCACTGCGCGGGCGCGGACTTCGGGGCGAAGCGTTCGCCGAAGAAATCGCCGGCGTTCCAGCGCGGCCGCTGGGCGCCGTTGCCGATCAGCTCGCCAATGCGCGCGTTGAGCCGCGCCAGCCGTGCCGCATCGCGGTACTGGATCGGCTGGTCGGCCTCATCGCTGGGCTCGTGGTAGTGCTCGTCGAGAAAGCCCTGCAACGCGGCCTTGCCATCGATGCCGCGCTGCGTCGCCTCCATGCCGCCGTCCAGATACACCGCCGGAATGCCGGCGCGAATGAACGCGTACTGGTCGCTGCGCACGAACACGACTTGTTCCGGGAACGGATCAGGCGACAGCTCGACGCCGACCTCGCGCGCGGCACGTTCGACGATCGGCTGCAGCGTGGAGTGCTCGATGCCGATCGGGATCACGTCGGTGGTCGGCGTCAGCAGGATCGGCATGTCCATGTTGACGTTCGCGACGATCGACTCGCGCGGCACGGTCGGATGGCTGGCGAACCACTCGGCGCCGAGCAGGCCTTTTTCCTCGGCCGTGAGCGCGATGAACAGCGACGAGCGGCGCGGGCTGACCGGGCGCGCGGCGAGTTCGCGCGCGGCCTCGAGCATGATGCCGATGCCGAGTGCGTTATCGAGTGCGCCGTTGTAGATCGCATCGCCATCGACCGGCGTGCCGATGCCGACGTGGTCGAGGTGGGCGGTGAACGCGACATGCTCGGCGGCGAGCGTGCGGTGGCTGCCGGGCAGGCGGCCGACGACGTTGCGCGACTCGTCCGCGGTGATCTGCGTGCGCGCGGCGAGCGTCAGCGTGCCGGGCAGTTCGAATGGCGCCAGCGTGCCGTCGTTTACGGCCTTGAACAGCGGCGCCGGGTCGCGGCCGAGCAGTGCGGCGGCGCTGGCCGCATTGACGTTCGTGACGACGCGCAGCTGGGGGAACGTGTCGATGCCGCGGCCGTCGGGTCCCCGCAGGCGCATGCCGGGCTGGTCCCAGTCCGCGGCGCCGCGCGCCCACGGCCGGCGCTTTTCGTCCTCGTCGGTCGCGACGAACACCGCACCGACCGCGCCGCGGCGCACGAGCTCGGCAAGCTTTTCGCGCGTGGACGAGTAGAACGCGCGGCGGTCGTTGTCGAACTTCGCCGGCGCCCCGGCGAACAGCACCGCGATCTTGCCGCTGAGGTCGACGCCGCGGAAATCGTCGTGCTTTGGCGACGGCGCATTCACGCCCTGGCCGACGAACACCGCCGGTGCGGTGATGCGCGCGTCGGCTGCGTTGTAGTTCAGTGCCGGCAGGAAGTCTTCGCGAAAGCGCAGTGTGCGTACCGCGCCGTCACGCTCGATGCGCAGCTCGCCGCCGTCGGCCAGGCGCTGCGCGCGCAGCAGCGGCACGCGCTGGAAATAGCTGCCGTCCTCGCCGCCGGGCTCGAGCCCGATCGCGCGCATGCGCTCGGCCACGTACAACGACGCGAGCTGGTAGCCGCGCGTGCCCGCTTCGCGACCTTCGAGCAGGTCGTCGGCGAGGAAGCGCACATCGGCCTCGATGCGCTGGGCGGCGGTGCCCGCCATGCCCGGCACAGGCCGGTCGACCGCGTCGGCGCGGCGCTCGCGCACGACCAGCACGAGGGCGATCAGGGCAGCCAGCAGGGCGATGGCGAGGCCGACGACGGCGGGATGGGCGAGGAGCCGGCGGTTCGGGCGGGAAGCGGTCATCGGCCCAGCTTGCCGTGCCCGCAGGCGCATCGCCAGCTACGGGCGGGCCGCGCCTGCGACCACAACGCCGAGCCGCCACGTCCGGCATGACGCAGGCCGGTCGGCCACTTGCCGCGGGGAGAAGTGGCCCGCAGCCGATCCGCAGCCGGGCGCGCACGCAACGGCCCGGTACCGCCATGCAGCCGCCCGGAATTAGTCGCCCTGCTCGCCCGGCCCCGTCCGCGGCCGGAATGGCAGCACCTGGCCCCGCACCGGCTCGCGGTGCCACAGCACCGGCACGTCGTCCGGACGCGGGCGCTCGAACTCGTTGCGCTGCGCCTCGGCCGCGGCTGCCGCGGCCTCCTCCTCCAGCTCCCAGCTGTAGCGTTTGCGCGGCAGCGCCGGATCGGCACGGCGCCACAGCCACGCGGCGATGAAGCCGGCGATCGCGCCGCCCAGGTGCGACTGCCACGACACGCCGGCCTCGCGCGGCAGCACAGTGAGCAGCATGCCGCCGTAGAACATGAACGCGATCATCGCCGCCGCCACCGACGGGCGATCGCGGCGCAGCAGCCCCAGCCCGAGCAGCAGGAACATCAGCCCGTGCGTCACGCCGCTCGCGCCGAGGTGATACGAGCCGGCATCGCCGAGCAGCCACGCCCCGAGGCCCGAGCCGATCCACGCAAGCGGCAGCGAGCGAGCCACCGCGCGCGGGTACAGCCCGCCGGTCAGCGTGCCGAGCATCAGCAGCGCGATCGCATTCGCAGCCAGATGCTCGAACGAGCCATGCAGCAGCGGCGCGCCGAGCAGGCCGCGCCAGTTCGACCACGCCCACGGCTGCACGGTCCAGGCCCGCAGGTCGAACGCGCCTTGCGCGCTGAACACCGCGACGAGCACCAGCACCGCGGCCAGGCTCAGGTTGAACGCGCGCAGCCAGCGGCGGCGATCGGCCGCGCGCTGGTCGGGCGAATCGGTGGGCAGGTCGTGGTCGGGCAGGTGCATGGTTCGCACATGGCGGTCGAACGGCCGCGTTGCAAGCCGGCCGCTCGCTCGTGTGCCTCAGCGCAGCTCGGGCATCTTTGCCGGCCGCTTCAGGCTGAGCACGATCGTCGCGCCGATCGTCGCCGCCACCACGCCCAGCGACACCGCGATCGGAATCTTCACCAGGTCGACGATCAGCATCTTCGTGCCGATGAACATCAGCACCAGCGCGAGCCCGTACGGCAGCAGGTGGAAACGGTCCGCCAGGCCCGCGAGCAGGAAGAACATCGCGCGCAGGCCGAGCACCGCGAACACGTTGCTGGTCAGCACGATGAACGGGTCTTCGGTAATCGCGAAGATCGCCGGGATCGAATCGACGGCGAAGATCACGTCGGTGATCGCGACCATCACCACGACGATGAACAGCGGCGTGTACAGCCGCCGCCCGCCTTCGACCACCGACAGGCGCGCGCCGACGTAGCCCCGCGTCATCGGCACGTGCGAGGTCAGCCAGCGCAGCAGCGGGTTGGATTCCAGGTCCGGCTGCTTGCCGGCCGCCCACAGCATCTTCGCCCCGGTCAGCAGCAGGAACGCGCCGAACACGTACAGCACCCAATGGAATTTCTGCAGCAAAAGCGCGCCGGCGAAGATCATCACCGCGCGCAGCAAGATCGCGCCGATCACGCCGATGATCAGCACCTTCTGGCGCTGCTCCTCGGGCACGGCGAAATAGCTGAACAACATCAGGAACACGAAGATGTTGTCGACCGCGAGCGATTTCTCGACGAGGTAGCCCGTCAGATACTCGAGCGCGATGCGCTGGCCTGCGTCCGCGCCGGACTGGCCGGACACGTACCACCACAGCCAGCCGCCGAACGCGAGGGCGAGCGCGACCCAGCCGATGCTCCACAGCAGCGCTTCGCGGAACGTGACCTTGTGTGGACCGCCGTGGCGCATCAGCACCAGGTCGATCACGAGGGCAGCGAGAACGAGCGCGCCGAACGCACTCCATAACAACGGACTTGCGATGGTTTCCATGACGAGGGCTCCGGGCGGACACGACGGGCCGCGGTCGAACCTGCGTCACTCGGACGCACCTTCGCCGCGGATCGGCGAAGGTCTCGCTCGCAGGCCGGAGGCCTGCCGCGGTACCGGGGCGTCGGCCTAGACGGCCGCGAGCCCGTAATGACGGCACCGCTGTGTGGGAGCTACTCCCCTTCAGTTGCCGATGCTAAGCGATTGTTCCGGTCCGCGGTCAAGGCCGCGACTACAATGCCGCGATGAATACGCCGAACCCGACCGTCCGTCTCAAGAACGCCTGGAAATCCAGCCATCCGTGGATCTTCCAGCGCCTCGTCGACAAGCCCGCGCAGAAACCCCGCCCCGGCGCGATTGTCGATGTCGTTGGCGTGGACGGCGAATGGATCGGCCGCGGGTTCTACAACGGCCACTCGCGCATCGCGCTGCGCATGCTCGAGAGCGATCCGGCGGTCACCGTCGATGCCGCGTGGTTTTCGCGGCGCATCGCCGCGGCGGTGGAGCTGCGCCGCGAGTTCCTCAAGCTCGACCAGGTCAGCGACGCCTGGCGCGTCGTGCACAGCGAGGGCGACGGACTGTCGGGCCTGGTGGTCGATCGTTACGGCGACCTGCTTGTGGTCGAGTTCTTCTCGGCCGGCATGTTCCGCCACCGCGAGTGGATCTATGCGGCACTTTCCGAGCAGTTCCCGGGCTGCCGCTTCTACAGCTTCGCCGACGAGCACGTCCAAAAGCAGGAAAGCTTCGATTTCCGCGGCAATCCCGCGGTGCCGCCGAGCGTGATCACCGAGTACGGCGTGAAATTCCGCGCCGATCCGGCCGGCGCGCACAAGACTGGCTTCTTCGCCGACCAGCGCGAGAACCGCCAGTGGCTCAGCGAGCGGGTCGAGGGCAAGCGCGTGCTCGACCTGTGCTGCAACACCGGCGGCTTCGGCGTGTATGCGGCGGTGCGTGGTGCAAGCGAAGTGGTCGGCATCGACATCGACGAGGACGTGCTCGAAATCGCGCGCGGCAACGCCAAGCTCAACAACGTGCGGGTCAAGTTCGTGCAGGCTGACGTGTTTCCGTGGATGCGCGATGCCGGCATCCGCGGTGATCTGTTCGACGTGGTGATCCTCGACCCGGCGAAGATGACGCGCGACCGCGAGCAGGTGATCCCGGCGCTGAAGAAATACCTCGACATGAACAAGCTCGCGCTCGGCTGCGTGAAACCCGGCGGGCTGTTTGCGACGTTCTCGTGCACGGGCCTGGTCAGCGAGGAGCAGTTCCTCGACATGCTGCGCCGGGCGGCGTTCTATTCGAACCGCACGGTGCAGGTGCTCAAGATCGCCGGCGCTGGCTCCGACCACCCGTTCCTGGCCCAGGTGCCGGAGTCGCGCTATCTCAAGGCGGTGTTCTGCCGCGTGCTGGACTGAGCGCGCTCAGCGTTCGGCCTGCTCGGCGCGGGCTGGACCTGCGCCTGCAACGCCTTCCAGCGCCGAGCGTGAACCGTCACCGCCGCTCTTGATCACGCTGAAGGTGCCGTCGGTTTCGAGCACGACGGCCTCGACGTCTTCCATCGATACGTTGCCGTTGGCCCGCACCGCGGCGCGCAGTTCGGATTCGCTGACCCGCTCGCGTTTGAGCGCATCGTGCAGGATGCGTCCGCGGTCGAGCAGCAGCGCCGGCTCGGACTTGATCAGGCGGCGCAACCACGGCACCCGCACCGCCAGCCAGGTGATCACGAACTGCAGCGCGATCAGCACACCAAGGGCGAGTGCGCCCTGCGCGAGTGCGACATCCTTGGAGATGATGATCGACGCGAGCGTCGAGCCCAGCGCAATCGTCACGATGAAATCGAACGCGTTCCATTTCGACAGCGTGCGTTTGCCGGAAATGCGCAGAAACACCACCACGATCGAATACGCCAGCACGCCGATGATCAGCGTGCGGCCCAGCGCCGACCAGTTTTCGAAGAACATGCTGCTGTCCATCGATATCCTCGCTCGGGTCGAGCCGGCATTACGCCACGGGCGCAGTCGGCGGGCGGTGATTCCAGCCGTGGCGATCTGGTCGGTCTCACGTGCTGAGACAGTGTTGACCCTACGCTGTACCGTTTTTCGGCACCGGAGGCCGTCATGAACCCGATCCCGCCCGTTGCCGGTTACGCGATCCTCGCGCTGGCCGCATTTGCGCTTCTATTCGTCGGCTACGCGCTGATGCGCCTGCAGCGCCGGCCCACCGATGCCGATGCGCGTCTGCAGGCGCTGACCGCCGAACGCGACCGTCTCGCGGCGGAGCTCGAGCAGGCGCGGTCGCGTGCGCGTGAGGACGGCGAAGCGCTCGGCGCGCTGCGCGCAGCGGCCGACGCGCATGCACAGCTCGCCGACGAGCACGCCGAACTGCGCGCGCGGTTGGAGACCGCGCGTGCCGCGCTCGAGGCCGAACGTGTCGCACGCGCATCGGCAAGCGCCGAGCTCAACGACCGCAGCGTCCAGCTCGAGCGCCTGCGCGCGCAGTTCGACGAGCAGTCCGGTGCATACGCGCGTCTGCAGTCCGAGCATTCGCAAGCGAGCGCGCATCTGACCCACGCCGAGAAAGCCCGCGCGCAGATGCAGCAGTTCGTCGACGAGGCGCAGGCGCGGCTCAGCGACGCATTCGCGCAGCTCGCCGGCAAGGCGTTCGAAGAGCGCGGCGCCGTGTTCGAAAAGAACATCCGCCACGCGACCGTGCAGTCCAAGGCCGATATCGAAACGCTGCTCAAGCCATTCGCCGAGCAGCTCGGCGAGTTCCGCCAGCGCGTCGACACGTTGTATGGCGAGGAGGCGAAGGAGCGCGCCACGCTGGTCGGTGCGCTCGGCGAGCTGCGCACGCTGAACCAGGACATGGCCGCGCAGGCGGCGGCGCTGACCAAGGCGCTGCGCGGCAACGCGAAAGTGCGCGGCGACTGGGGCGAGCTGATGCTCGAAAGCGTGCTGCGCGGCTCGGGCCTCGAGGACGGCGTGCATTACGAGCGGCAGAAGCAGGTCACCGGCGAGGATGGCCGCGGTCACCGCCCGGACATCGTCGTGCGCCTGCCGGGCGACCGCTGCATCGTGGTCGATAGCAAGGTCAACCTCGTCGCCTGGGAGCAGGCGATGAACGCCGACGACATCGACGCGCACCACGAAGCGATGCACCGCCATGCAGTCGCGCTACGTCAGCACGTGCGCGAGCTGGCCGACAAGCAGTACCCGAAGCTGTTCGGCGAGGCGGCGCTCGATGTCACCGTTGCCTTCATCCCGATCGAAGGTGCGCTGTCGGGCGCGCTCGGCACCGACGGCTCGCTGCAGACCTACGCGTTCGAGCGCCGCATCGTGTTCGCCTCGCCGAATACGCTGATGGCGCTGCTGCGCGTGGTCGACGGGTTGTGGACGCGAGAGCGGATCCAGAAGCAGGCCGAGGAGATCAACAAGGCGGGCGGGCTGCTGCTCGATGCGCTGACCTCGTTCCTCGAGGATTTCGAGAAGATCGGTGCACGCCTGCGCGCGGCCGACGAGACGTTCAGCGCGGCCAAGCGCCGGCTGGTCGATTCGAAGATGGCGGTGATCCCGCGCGCCAAGCGCCTGGTCAGCCTCGGCGTGAAGCCGAACAAGGGCAAGCTGCCCGAGCTGCTCGCGCCGGATGCCGACACCGAGATCGAAGCGGTCGGGCAGACGCTGCTCAAGCAGGTGACCGAAGCCACGCCGGGTGAGCGGGCGAAGAAGGAGTGAGCGCGGGCGCGGCGATTGCCGCGTCGGCCTACGAGGTCAGGCTTAGGCTTGCGTTCTCAGGCCGGACCACGTGTCGCTAGTGCTCACTGACGGCGCAGGTTGATCGACGGCATGGGTTACGCCGCGTTGACGACGTAAGACCGCCCTGCCGGGCGATGCTTCGGAAAGGGCGCCTGGCACCACCCGCGAAACGTGGCCGGTGCCTGCTTCAGATACCTCAGCCGCCGTCGCTCGGCATCAGGGGCATCGCGTCCACCGGCACGGTCGGGTTGTTCTCCTCGCGCAGGTACTCGGGCAGGCTCTCATCGGTCTCGAGCATGCGGTCGCCGAAGATCTGGTAGTCGCGGCGCTGCGTCCACGCGTCGCGCACGAGCGCGTAGTCGTCCTCGGCCCCTTCGCGCAGGCTGTCGGTCGACAGCAGCTGCGCGCGCACGTCGACCAGCTGCAGGCCCTGCATGGGCACGCGCAGCGTGTCGGCCTCGACCTGGCGCAATGGGCTCAGCGGCGCGTCGCCGACCAGGCCGAACACGTCGCGCACCGTGCGCGGGCCGAACAGTGGCAGCTCGACGTAACGCGAGCGCTTCCAGCCCCAGACGCCGAGCGTCTGGCCGAAATCCTCGCTGCGGTTCGGCAGCTTCGCGTCGCTGGCCG
Organism: Lysobacter korlensis; assembly: GCF_042434515.1. Lineage (NCBI taxonomy): Bacteria > Pseudomonadati > Pseudomonadota > Gammaproteobacteria > Lysobacterales > Lysobacteraceae > Lysobacter > Lysobacter korlensis. The sequence goes on along the minus strand of NZ_JBHLTG010000001.1, from coordinate 209,291 downwards.
GGTCAAAGATGCCGCCGATGCCGAGCGTGCTGTTGAGCACGAACCGGCCCAGCGATTGCGCGGCCTGTTCCGGCTTGCCCTGCAGCAGCGCATTGACCGCCGACACCGGCTGGCCGAGGTTGTTGAAGAAGTTGCCGACGCCGAGCCGCACCGGACGCGGCACGACCGCGACATAGGCGCGCGCGAGCGGCCGCGCAACGGCCCGGTCGACCGCACTGTTGAGGCGGTGCACGCGCCGGTTCAACGGCTCCCACGGATCGTAGGCGCCGGTAACCTCCGCAGGCGGTGGCAGCGACGGATCGGCTACCGGATCGTAGGGGCCGTAGAGCGCATCGAAGTCGCGTTCGGCCTGGGTGCGGGTGTCATCGGGCGTGGCCGGATCGAGCGCGCCCTCGGCCGGTTCGGCCTGGTCGGAGGCTGCACCGGCCGTCGCCGCGTGCACGGGCTCGCCGGGCGCCGGCAGCGCCATCGTGTCGAGCGCCGGCGCCACGTCGGCCGCGCCGTTGCGGTCCTGCTGCTGCGCAGGCGCAGCCTCAGGCCCCGATCCATCCGCAGCGCCGTTCGAATCGACCGCGGGCGGCGTCTCGGCGCTGGTCGCTCCCGTCGCTGGCGGGTCGGCCGGCAGCGGCTCGGCGCTCTGGGCCATGGCGGGCGGCGCGAGGAAACCGGCAGTGGCCAGCAGCAGGGCGGCCGGCAGCGCATGGCCGCGCCGGCGGCGACCGCCGGGTGCGGGAATCAGGGTGAAGGGAGCGTTCATCGCGAAAGTTTAACGCCGGCCGCGGCCGGTCGACCCTGCCGGACGGGCTAGGTCGCGAAACCCAGCGTTGCGCCGAGCCGGTACGCGCCGCGCAGTTCGGCCAGGCCGACCGGCTCGCCGTCGACCGGCAACCGGCCGTCGGCGAGTTCGGCGACCAGCGCGAGCCCCGCGCTGTCGATGCGGCTGACGCCGGTCAGGTCGATGCGCTGCGCACCGTCCCGCAGCGACCGCGACTGCGACCACAGGCCGGATACGGCATCGCGCAGCAATGCGCCAGAGAACACCAGCGCATCGCCGTCACGGCGCAGCTGCGCCGGCATGTCGGGGCTCGCTGCCACGTCAGTTCGTCGCGGCGTCGGCCTGCAGCTTGCCGGCGCGCAGGTCGGCGGCGACCTGTGCGATCGGCTTGCGCTTGAGCGGGCCGTCGAACTGGCTGCGGAACGTCTGCACGAAGCTCACGCCTTCGACCATCACGTCGAACACCTTCCAGCCGCTGCCGCTGCGGCGCATCAGGTACGAGACCGGAACCGGCTCGCCACCCTGGCGCAGCAGTTCGGTATCGACCTTGACGATCGCGCCGTTACGCATCGGGGTTTCGGACTTCACGCGCACCTTCAGGCGGGTGTTGAAGTCCAGCAGCGACGAGCCGTAACGCTGCATCAGGTTGTCGGTCAGCGCATCGGCGAACAGCTTGACGTCCGCATCCGATGCGCCGCGGCCATGCGTGCCGAGCACGAGGCGCGCCGCGTAGTCGCGGTCGAACATCTGGTTGAACTCGCCGGCGATGAACTGGCGCAGCGCCGCACGGTTCTTGGTGAATTCGTTGCGACGCGCTTCGAGCGTGGACAGCACGCGCGTGCTGTTATCGAGCACGAGTGCGCTTGGCGAGCCGGCCTGCGCGGTTGCGGCGGCGGGCGCGGCTTTCTGTGCATACGCACCGGGCGCCGCGGCCACCAGCGAGGCGCCGAGCAGCAGGCCGAGCAGGCCGCGGCGGGTCGCGCCGGAACGCAGGTGGGTCGGGATCATGAGGGGGCTGCGGGTCATCGGGTCACTCCTGTGCGGGGGCGGGCGCGGTGTCGGCGGCCGGATCATCGGTCGCTGCGTCCACGGCGGCGGCATCGTCGCCGCTGCCAGCGGCACCGCCGCTGAACATGTATTTGCCGACCAGCTGCATGAGGTCGACGGCGGGCTGGGTCAGGTAGATCTCGTCGCCGGGCTTGAGCGGCTCGGGGTCGCCGCCCGGCGCCAGGCCGACGTAGCTTTCGCCGAGCAGGCCGCTGGTGAAGATGCCGGCAGCGGTGTCGCCGGGCAGGTCCGCGAAGCGCTCGTCGATCGCCAGCGTCACGACCGAGTCGTACTTGACCGGGTCGACCTGGATGTCGGCGACCTGGCCCACCGTCACGCCACCGATCTTCACCGGCGCGTTCGGGCGCAGCGCGCCGATCGTGGTGAAGCGGGCGATCAGCGGATAGCGGTCGGCACCGAAGCCCCACTTGCCGTTCGTCGATGCGAGCGCCAGCACCAGCAGCGAGGCGAGCGCGAGCAGCAGGAATGCGCCGACGGCGAATTCGATGCGGGGAGAGCGATTACTCATGGAAACCCACCTCTATTTGAAGAGTCCGCAGATGACATGCGGCCTGGACGACGCGCATCACCTGAACAGCAGCGCCGACATGACGAAATTGAACATCAGCACCAGCAGCGAGGCATTGACCACCGCGCGCGTGGTGGCGACCGACGTGCCCTCGATCGTCGGCTCGGCGTGGTAGCCCGCGTACGCGGCCACCAGCGCGGCGGTCGCGCCGAACACCGCGGCCTTGACGAACGCCATCAGGAAATCGCGCGTGAAGTCCACGCTGTCCTTGAGCACCTGCCAGAACGTGCCGGCATCCAGGCCGATCACGTGCACCGATTCGAAATAGCTGGCGCTGATCGCGAAGCTGCAGAAAAAGCCCGTGAGCAGCGGCACGCTGAGCACCGCCGCCCAGAAGCGCGGCGCAACCGCGCGGCCGACCGGGTCGATCGCCATCAGCCCGAGCGCGGTGATCTGGTCGGTTGCACGCATCAGGCCCAGTTCGGCAGCGATCGACGAGCCCGCGCGGCCGATGAACAGCAGCGCCGTCAGCACCGGGCCGAGCTCGCGGTACATCCCCAAGCCGAGCATCGCGCTGACCTGGTTGCTCGCGCCGTAGGTGTCGAGCGCGCGATAGCCGAGCAGCGTGACCGACAGGCCGACGAACGCGCCGCCGACTGCAATGATTGGCAGGCTGCGCGCGCCGATCTTGTAGATCTCGCGGATCAGCTCGCGGAAGAAATCGGCGGTCGGCTTCGATGCGCGCAGCACCGAGAACGCGAACAGCCCGGCGCGGCCGACCGAGCGGGTGGCGGTGGTGAACGGCATCAGGCGGCGTCCTGTCGGTTGGCGCCGGCGCCACGGCTGTCGAAGGGGATCGGGCCGTCGGGCTGGCCGTCGAGGAACTGGCGCACGAGCGGGTCGGTCGAGCCCTGCAGCTCGGCGGGCGTGCCCGAGAACACGATGCCGCCGTCGGCGATCACGACCGCATGGTCGGTGACCGGCAGCGTCTCGTGCACGTGGTGGGTAACGACGATGCTGGTCAGCCCGAGCGTGTCGTTGAGCCGGCGCACCAGGCTCATGACCACGCCGCAGGCGATCGGGTCCAGGCCGGTCAGCGGCTCGTCGTAGATCATCAGCGGCGGGTCGAGCGCGAGTGCGCGCGCAAGCGCGACGCGGCGGGCCATGCCGCCGGACAGTTCGCGCGGGTAGGCATCCGCCGCCGCGCGCAGGCCGACCGCATGCAGCTTCATCGCGACCAGCCGTTCGATCACCGGCGCGGGCAGGTCGGTGTGCATGCGCAGCGGCAGCGCGACGTTCTCGGCGGCGGTCAGGTCGGTCAGCAGGCCATTGCCCTGCAGCAGCACACCCAGGCCCTTGCGCAGCTCCAGCAGCGCGCGACCGGCAGATGGCACCGGCTGGCCGAGCACCTCGACCGAGCCCGCAGCCGGGGCGAGCTCGCCGGTCAGTGCCGACAGCAGTGTCGACTTGCCGCTGCCGGACGGGCCGAACAGCGCCACGACGCTGCCGCGCGCGATGTCGAGGTCGATGCCGCGCAGCACCGCGCGCTCGCCGCGCTCGAGGCGCAGCTGGCGGAGGCGGACGATCGCATCGGAAGCGGTCATGGGCTCGGAGTCTTTGGTCGCGGTTCGGGCGGCAGGCCTGCCGGTCGCATCCCCGGCGACAGGCAAAACGCCGGGCAGCTTGCCCTCCGACGCCTGAACAGGGGGTATGCGGTCGGGATTGTCGCAGCTGCGGGCGGACCGCGGGGAGATGTCCGGTCCCGCCAGCGGGCCACGTGTACCCATAGAATCGTGTGAAGATCACGTGAAAGCCCGGTCCGCGGCATGACGGACGCGCCCAGGAGTCAGCACGATGGATCGACCCAAGCTTGCCCTCTGGCTGCTGCTGGCCCTGCTGTTCACCGGGCCCGCAGGCGCGTGCAGGCTGCAGGCCGAACTGCTCTACACCGCCGAGGCAGTCGACAGTCCGCCCGTGGCGGTGCCGGTGCTGCACCGGTCGGAGGCGACCACGCGGGGCGAAGCGCTACGCGTGCGATTGCCACGGCGCTCGACCGGGCACTGGCTGCGGTTGACCTGCCACGGTCGCATCGACGCCGGCGCCGGCTGGGTGTTCGTCGTCGAAGGCGCGGAGCATCTGGGCGAACTCACGTTCCATCCCCCCGGCGCCGCTCCACGCCGGGTCGGGCCGGCCACGCGTGACGCGGCCCCCGGGCAGGCGACCGCGCTGCGTCGCGGCTGGTCGCTCGCATTGCCGCACGGCTGGCCCACGGCCAGCGTCGCCTACCTGCACGTGACCGGTTCCAGCACCGAGCCGATGCGCGTGCGGCTGGTGGAAGCCGCGCAGCTAGCTCGCGAACAGCGCGCTGGCGCGCGTCTCACCGTCGGCGCGGCCGCCGTCCTGCTGGCCATCGCGCTGGTGACGCTCGCGATCTACCTGCGTTTCCGCGACCTGCTGTACCTCAGCTATGCCGGTTACCTGGTCTGCATCGCGACCTACGTGGTGCTGCTGGCCGGCGACGCTGCCACGACGGGCGTGCTTGAACCGTTCGTCGTGCACGGCGCGACCGGGCGCTGGGCGGTGGCCACGCTTGCGGTGAGCCTGCAGCTGGTATTCACCCGCCGCATCCTCGAGCTCGACTCCATCGCGCCGCGCGCATCGCAGCTGCTGCGGTGGCTGTTCTGGCTGCACGTGGCGCTGCTCGCCACGCTGCTGATCGGACGCACGCAGGTGCACGGTTGGTACTGCACGGCCGGCAACGTGCTGCTGATCATCAGCGGGCCCACGGTGCTCGGCATCGCGATGCTGGTCTGGCGCCGCCGGGCCACCTATGCCGGTTACTACCTGCTCGGGTGGACGCCGCTGGTCGCAAGCGCCGCGCTCGTGGCCGCCGACCAGCTCGGCCTGGTGATGGCGCCCTGGGCCGAAACGGCGCTGCCGCTGATCGCGGTCGCCGAATCGACGGTGCTCGCGTTCGCGCTCGGCCGGCACGCGGCCAACCGCGACCGCGCGATCCGGCATGCGCAACGCTCGCCCGACCTCGACGCGGTGACCGGCGCCCACACCGCGCCCGCGCTCGACCGCCTGCTCGAATCCTGGCGCCAGCTCGGCGGGCTTGGCGCGCGGCGTTACTGCTTGCTGATGCTCGACCTCGATGACCTGGCCCTCATCGACGATCGCCACGGACCGGCGGTGGCTGACGTGCTGCTGCGGCAGGGCTTCACGCGGCTGCGCGCACGGCTCGGGCCGGACGACGTCGTCGCCCGGATCGGTCGCTACCGCTTCGCCGTGGTCCGCGCCTGTGAGCGCAACGCGGCCGAAGCGCTCGCGCGGCAACTCACCGAGGCGATCGCCGGCGCGCCGTTCCGCGTTGGCCGGCAGTCGTTCGTAATCACCGCGAGCGCCGGCATCGCGACCGCTGTCACCGGCGAGCCCGTCGCCGGCCTGATGCAGCGCGCGGCCCAGGCGGCGCAGCGTGCAAGCGCGCTCGGCGGCAACACCGTGAGCACGGTCGATCACGGCCAGAACCTGCCTGTATTCGCGGCCGTTTGAGCGGTCGAGGCTGACTCGCAGCAAAACCGTGCAGCACGTTCAACCGGGGTAGTGCCTCAGGGCGGTTTTCTTCACTGCTGTTGCATCCGGCGGCGCCTACGTTCGGCTCGACCGCTGCCGAGGGCGCGGCGACCCACCGCAACGGAGCAGTACCCCATGAGCAACGTCAAGAAAGATCACAGCATCGGCGCCGGCACCGGTGCGGTTGCCGGCGCGATCACCGGCGCCGCGCTCGGCGCCGCGGCCGGCCCGATCGGCAGCGTGATCGGTGCGGTCGCCGGCGGCGTGGTCGGCGCGAAGGCCGGCGACTCGATCGCCGAGGCCGTCAACCCGACCGATTACACCGAGCACTTCCAGCGCGAGTACCGCAACGCGCCGTACTACAACAGCGAACGCGACTGGGACGATTACGGCCCGGCCTACACCTACGGTTACAGCACGTTCGGCCAGTACCGCGGCCGGGAATTCGACGAGGTCGAACCCGATCTCGAGCGGGAGTGGTCCGACACCCGGGGCGACTCGCGCCTGGAGTGGACCGAGGCACGCAGCGCGGTGCGCGACGGCTGGCACCACATCGAACGCGCGCTGCCGGGCGACGCCGACCGCGACGGACGCTGAGCCTGCTGCTGGACCGCGACGGCCGCGCCGGGCGATGGATGCCGGCGCCGGCCGTCCGCCGCACATCGACGTGCACGCCGGCTGGCCGTGCGCTGTATGGCTCGAACGGCCCGTTCATGCGGCTGCATGCCAGTTCCGTGCCATGCGCGGTAGCATGCGCGTCCGTTTGATTACACAGGACCGTCGACGATGGCCGTCAACGACAAGCCCTCGCGCGAGGAAGCCGAAGCCGCGGTGCGCACGCTGCTGCGCTGGGCCGGCGAGGACCCGGACCGCGAAGGCCTGCTCGATACGCCCAAGCGCGTGGTCAAGGCCTATTCGGACTGGTTCGGCGGCTACAGCCTCGACCCGCGCGAGTACATGGCGCGCACGTTCGAAGAGGTGGCCGGTTACGACGAAATGGTCGTGCTGCGGGACATCGAGTTCGAAAGCCATTGCGAGCACCACATGGCGCCGATCATCGGCAAGGCACATGTCGGTTACCTGCCCGACGGCAAGGTGGTCGGCATCAGCAAGCTCGCGCGCGTGGTCGATGCGTATGCGCGCCGCTTCCAGGTGCAGGAAAAGCTCACCGCGCAGATCGCCGAGACGATTCAGGACGTGTTGCAGCCGCGCGGCGTCGCGGTCGTGGTCGAGGCATCGCACGAGTGCATGACCACGCGCGGCGTGCACAAGCGCGGCGTGAGCATGACGACGTCGACGATGCTCGGCGCATTCCGCGAAGACGCGCGCACGCGGGCGGAGTTCCTGCAGTTCATCCAGGGCAATCGCCGCTGAGAGCAATGCGGTGCAGCACTGGCGCCGCCCCGAGTAAGAGCGGGCCGCGCCACGTAAGGCCGGACCGGACGCGGCTCGTGCCGGGTGACGGGTCCTAGCCCGCCGCGCGCAGCACGCGTGCGACGCGGTCGATATCGTCAGCGTCTACATGCAGGTGCGGCGCAATGCGCAGCACCCCGTGACGAGCGGTGCAGACGATGCCGGCCGCACGCAGCGCCTGCATGCACACCGAAGGCTCGACGCTCCGCGGACGCAGACCGGTGATATGCGGGCCGGGTTGGGCGGGCGCATCGAAGCCATCATCGGCCAGCGCTTCGCGTAGCGCGGCCGTCCAGCCGCCGAGCCGATGCGCGATCGCATCGACGCCCCACTCGAGTACCTGTGTCAGGCCTGCCTCGGCCATTGCCAGCCGCTGCACGTCGGTGATCTCGCCGGCATCGAAGCGGCGCGCACCCGGACGGTAGTCGTTGGCTCCATCAGCACGGAATGACCAGTCCGCACGCGCCTCGTACGCCGCCCAGTGCTGTTCGATCGGCACCCCGTGTGCGCGCCAGTGCGAATCCGCCCAGAAGTAGCACAGCCCATGCGGGCCGAGCAGCCACTTGTAGCCGACCGATACGGCGAACGCCGGACGCCAGCGCGCGATCTGTGCAGGCATCGCGCCCAAGCTCTGGCTGAGGTCGAGCACGAGCGCCGCGCCGCGTGCGTGCACGGCCGCGCTGATCGCGTCGAGGTCCAGCCTTGAACCGTCGTGCCAGTGCACTTGCGGCAGCGACACGATGCGCACCGCCGCATCGCCATCGAGCGCGGCGAGCACCGCTGCGGTCGCGTCATCGCCGCGCGTGACGCCATGCATGCGCGCGCCGACCTCGCGGCAGCGCTGCTGCCACGGCAACAGGTTGGACGGGAATGCATCGGCGAGCACGAGCACGGCTTCGTCGCGTGTAAGTGGCAGGTTGCGCGCAGCGATCGACAACCCGTACGCGGCCGATGGAACCAGCGCGACCGCATCGCCGTTCGCATCGAACAGTTGTGACGCGAGCGCTCGTACGCGTTCAACCTGCGCTTCCCATTCATCCCAACACGTGGTCCACGGCGTAGCGCCGGCATCAAGCGCAGCCTGCGCCGCCGATTGCACTGCACGCAGCCTCGGCCCATGCGCAGCGGTGTCGAGGTAGAGCAGCTCGGGCGGCAGCAGGAATGCGGCCTTCGCGTTGTGCAGGTCGGAAGCGTGCATCGAAGCTCCAGCGAGACTGCGCACTATGCGGCAGCGTGCATCGCTGTTTCGTCACTGGGCCATCGCGGCGCATGCATAAGCTCGGCACCATGTCGTTGCTCGATGCCACCGCCGCCTCTGCGTCGACCGCCGCCGTGCTTGCAGAACGCTACCGGCACGTGCGATCGCGCAGCACGGCATTGGCTGCGCCGCTGTCGGCCGAGGACGCGACGGTGCAGAGCATGCCCGATGCCAGCCCGAGCAAATGGCACCTCGCACATACCACGTGGTTCTTCGAGCAATTCGTGCTCGCGACGCAACCGGGCTATCGCGTCGTCGACGAGCGCTGGGGGCTCCTGTTCAACAGCTACTACCAGAGCGTCGGGCCGATTCACGCGCGCCCGCATCGCGGCCTGTTGACGCGTCCAACGCTCGATGAAGTGCGCGCGTTCCGCGACGAGATCGATGCGCGCATGCAGCGTGCGTTCGAGCGTGGCGGGTTCGACGAGCTGACGCTGCACACGATCGAGATCGGCCTGCACCACGAGCAGCAGCACCAGGAGTTGCTGCTGACCGACATCAAGCACGCGTTCGCACACAACCCGCTGCGCCCGGCCTACCGCGACGATCTGGTGCACATGCGTGCACGTGCAACGCCGCTCGACTGGCAGCGCTATGACGAGGCGGTCGTCGAGATCGGCGCGCCGCACTGGCCCGGCGGTGCGCAGTTCGCGTACGACAACGAGTCACCACGCCACCGCATGCTGTCGCTGCCGTTCGCGCTCGCGAATCGGCCGGTCACGAACGCCGAGTACCGGCAGTTCATCGACGAGGGCGGCTACACGACCGTGTCGCTGTGGCTCAGCGCCGCGTGGGCACGCATCCAGGACGAGCGCTGGACGCGGCCGCTGTACTGGGACGAGGACCTCGAGCGCGAATTCACGCTGGGCGGTATGCGCGAGCTTGACCCGCATGCGCCGGTCAGCCACCTGAGCTATTACGAAGCCGATGCGTTCGCACGCTGGGCCGGCGCACGGCTGCCGACCGAGTTCGAATGGGAGCGCGCGGCCGGTTCGCGCGTCCCGTCGCCGGCTGACAATTTCGTCGAGCGCGATGCACTGCATCCGCAGGGCGCGACTGGTGCGGGCGACGGCCTGCAGCAGCTCTACGGCGATGTCTGGGAATGGACCTCGAGCGCGTACACCGCGTATCCCGGCTTCAAGCCGTGGCCGGGCTCGCTGGGCGAATACAACGGCAAGTTCATGTGCGGGCAATGGGTGTTGCGCGGCGGCAGTTGCGCCAGCGCACGCGACCATCTGCGCGCGAGCTACCGCACCTTCTTTTTTCCGCCTGACCGCTGGCAGTTCTCCGGCCTGCGACTGGCAAAGGACCTTGCATGAATGCGATGACCGCACCCGTGCTGCCGACCTGGCGGCTGACCGATCTACGCCCGACCCCCAGCGACATCCTCGGCGACACGATCGCCGGGTTGTCGGCAACGCCCAAGCGCCTATCGTCGAAATACTTCTACGACGCGCGTGGCTCGCAGCTGTTCGAGCGCATCACCCGCCAGCCCGAGTACTACGTCACCCGCGTTGAACTCGAGCTGCTCGAAGACCGCCTCGGCGACATCGCCTCGGCGATCGGGCCGGAGGTCCACGTCGTCGAATACGGCACCGGCAGCGGGCGCAAGACGCGGCTGCTGCTCGATGCCCTGCAGCACCCGATCGCCTACACGCCGATCGAGATCTCGCGCACGACGGTGATCGAAAGCACCGCGCGGCTGGCCGAGGAGTTTCCGCGCATCGAGATGCTGCCGGTCTGCGCCGACTTCACGCGTCCGGTGCCGCTGCCCGAACCGATGCACGATGCGCGTAGCACGCTGGTGTTCTTCCCGGGCTCCACGCTCGGCAACTTCACCGACGACGTGGCGGTCGAGCTGCTTGCGGCGATGCGCGAGACGATGGGCCCGCGCGGACAGGCGCTGATCGGTATCGATCTCGACAAGGACCCGAGCCTGATCGAAGCGGCCTACAACGATGCGGCCGGTGTCACCGCCGAGTTCACGCTGAACCTGCTCGCGCGGCTCAACCGCGAGATCGGCAGCGACTTCCAGCTCGACGGCTTCCGCCACCGCGCGGTGTACGCGCGCGAGCGCGGACGGATCGAGACCGACCTCGTGAGCCAGTACGGCCAGACCGTGCACGTGGCCGGGCGCGAGTTCACGTTCGAGGCGGGCGAGGCGATCCGCGTCGAATACAGCTGCAAGTACACCGATGAGCGCTTTGCGGAGCTTGCGGCACAGGCCGGGCTGCGCGTGGTCGACGGATGGAACGATGCGCGTGACTGGTTCGGCCTGCGACTGCTGCAGGCATAAGGCATGACGATGGATACGAATACCGCCGAGATGCTCGATTGCCTCATCGTCGGCGCCGGCCCGGGCGGGCTGACCGCAGCGACCTATCTGATGCGTTTCCACCGCCGCGTGCTGGTCGTCGATGCCGGCGCAAGCCGCGCGCGCTGGATTCCCACGAGCCACAACTGCCCCGGCTTCCCGATGGGCGTGCACGGCACCACGCTGCTGCAGCGCATGCGCGAGCAGGCGACCGGCTACGGCACCGAAATCGTTGATGGTTGCGTCGAGCAGCTCAAGCGGGACAAGGATGGCTCGTTCGAGGTGATCGCCGGCGACGGCCGCCACTGGCGTGCGCGCTTCGTGATCCTCGCGACCGGCATCGTCGACCGGATGCCGGCGCTGCAGGGCCTGCCCGCGGCGATCGATGCCGGCGTCGTGCGCCTGTGCGCGGTCTGCGACGGCTACGAGGCCAGCGACGCGCGCATCGCGGTCTACGGCCCGGTCAACGAGGCGGTCGGGCACGCGCTGTTCCTGCGCACGTTCTCGCCGGACGTCAGCGTCGTGCCGCTCGAGGACGAGCGCCTCGAGAGCGAGCGTGAGCGCCAGGTGCGCGATGCGGGCATCACCGTGCATCCGCCGGCCGACGCGATGGCATTCGATGGCGAGTGCGCGGTGGTCGAGTTCGACGATGCCGAGCCGCAGCGCTTCAGCACGCTGTACCCGGTGCTCGGCGGCGAGGCGCAGGCCGGCCTGGCGCACGCGCTCGGCGCGCGCTGCGACGACAACGGCGAGCTGATCGTCGACGATCACCAGCAGACGTCGGTCGAAGGGCTGTATGCGATCGGCGACGTGGTCAGCGCACTGAACCAGATCGCGGTCGCGGTTGGCCATGCGGCGATCGCCGCAACCACCGTGCACAACCGCCTGCCGCGCAATTTCCGTGAGAACCGCGCCAGCCAGCCGGCTTCCGCGCCCGACCTGCCGAGCCCGGCACCCTGACCTGAAGGAATGCTCATGCCGACGATGTGGCTGATCCGCGATGGGCGCACCTCGTACGCCGAGGCTGGCCAGGGCATGCCGTTGAGCTTCGCCGAGGCTGTCGACCTGTTCGCCTCCGAAGACCTGCGCTTCGTGGGCCGCCGCGCCCCGAGCATCAACCCCGACGCACCGTCCGATTCGATCGAGAACGTTCTGTTGCAGGTCGAGGAAGGCGAAGGCACGAACGCGCTGCTGCCGCAGGCCGGGTTCTACTGGGCGGTGAGCATCTCGCCCGAGGACGCCGAAAAGCGGCTGCTGCGCGAACGCCGCAAACGGCAGTAGGCACGCTGTGGCGTAACAACGCGCAGGCCCGGTCGGGGCCTGCCGGCGCAATGAGCGCGCGCTAGACTGCCGCCCCGCACGCCGACCGGCGAGTCCCGTGACCGCTCCAGATTCCGCCCTGCGCGCCGCGCGCCCGGCCGCGCTCGCGTTCATTTTCATCACCGTGCTGATCGACGTGCTCGCGTTCGGGGTGGTCATCCCGGTGCTGCCGCACCTGATCGAAGGCTTCGTCGGTGGCGACACCGCGCATGCCGCACGCTGGGTCGGCGTGTTCGGCACCGTCTTCGCCGCGGTGCAGTTCGTCAGCGCGCCGGTGCAGGGCGCACTGTCGGACCGCTACGGCCGCCGGCCGGTGATCCTGCTGTCCTGCCTTGGGCTGGGCCTGGATTTCGTGTTCATGGCGCTCGCGAACTCGCTGCCGTGGCTGCTGGTCGGCCGGGTGATCTCGGCGGTGACCTCGGCGAGTTTCACGACTGCGAACGCCTACATCGCCGACGTCACCAGCCCCGACAAGCGCGCGCAGAGCTTCGGCCTGATCGGGGCGGCGTTCGGGCTTGGCTTCATCATCGGCCCGGCGCTCGGCGGTTGGCTGGGCGCGATCGACCTGCGCTGGCCGTTCTGGGCCGCGGCGATCCTCGCGCTGGTCAACTTCGCGTATGGGCTGTTCGTGCTGCCCGAATCGCTGCCGCCCGAGCGCCGCACCACGCGACTGGTCTGGCGCGAGGCCAATCCGCTCGGCGCGCTGGCGCTGCTGCGGCGCTATCCGCAGGTGCTCGGGCTCGCGGGCGTGGTGCTGCTGATCAACTTCGCGCATTACGTCTATCCGAGCGTGTTCGTGCTGTTTGCCGACTACCGCTACGGCTGGGGCCCGCAATCGGTCGGCAGCGTGCTCGCGGTCGTCGGCGTGATGAGCGTGCTCGTGCAGGCGGTGCTGGTGAAGCGCGCGGTGGGCAGGTTCGGCGAGCGGCGCACGCTGCTGGTCGGCCTTGGCGCCGGCGCGCTCGGCTCGATCGCCTATGCGATCGCGCCCACCGGGGCCTGGTTCATCGCCGCGATTCCGGTCACTGCGTTGTGGGGCATGGCCACGCCGACCACGCAGGCGCTGATTACGCGCCAGATCGACCCGGCCGAGCAGGGGCGCATCCAGGGCGCGCTGTCGAGCCTGGTGAGCCTGGCCGGTATCGCCGGGCCGACCGTGTTCACCAGCGTGTTCGCGTGGTTCATCGCGCCGTCGGCGCCGGTGCACGCACCGGGCGCACCGTTCGCGCTGGCGGGTGCCTGCCTGCTGGCCGCATGGCTGGTCGCGCGTCGGCATGCACCACAGCGCGCGCCGGTGCTGCAGCCGCAGCCTGACGCCGCCTGAACAGGGATACGGAAAGCGGCCGGGCTTGATACCCGGGTCACACGGCGGCGCCTAGGGTCGAAGGCCGACGCACCGTCTGGACCACTGTCACCGTGTCGACCCGGCGTCCCATCTGCCACCCGTCGCGAACCCGCGTGAGCGGGCGCTGCTGCGCATGCCCGCGCTGACGCTCGAGACGGCCAGCCAGCCGCATGGACGCGATGCGCGCATCGTGCGTGCACGGCGCAAGCGCGTGCCACTCGCGCCGCCGCTGCCGGCTGCCGATCCGGCGAACGCCCGCAGCGCACGCGATGCCGGCCTGGTGCACGTCTGCGACCGCTCGCCCGGCATCACGCGGCAGCGCATCGGCGAAGCGTTCGCGTATTTCGGCCCCGGTGGTGAGCGAATCACCGACGCAGTGGCGCTCCAGCGCATCGGCGCGCTTGCGGTCCCGCCCGCCTACACGGACGTGTGGATCTGTCCGCGTGAGAACGGCCACCTGCAGGCCACCGGCCGCGATGCGCGCGGACGCAAGCAGTACCGCTACCACGCGCGCTGGCAGCAGGTGCGCGGCGAGGGCAAGTTCGACCGCATCGTCGAGTTCGGCGAAGCGCTGCCCAAGCTGCGCCGGCGGCTGCGGAGCGATCTGGCCCGCAGCGGTTTTCCGCGCGAAAAGGTGCTGGCGATCGTGATCGCGGTGATGGCCGAGACGCTCGTGCGTGTCGGCAACGACGAGTACGCGCGGACGAACAAGTCGTTCGGACTCACCACACTGCGCAACCGCCACGTGGCGTTCCTCAAGGGCGGCCGTGCGCGGTTCCGTTTCCGCGGCAAGGCCGGGCTCGAGCACGAGATCGTGCTCGACGATGCGCGCCTGGCCCGGCTCGTGCAGCGCTGCCAGCAACTGCCGGGGCAGGCCTTGTTCCAGTACCGCGACGATGACGGCCAGCTGCAGCCGGTCGGATCGGACGAGGTCAACGACTACCTGCGCGATGCGATGGGCGAGGCGTTCACCGCCAAGGACTTCCGCACCTGGGGCGGCACGTTGACCGCGGTGCGGTTTTTTTCGCGCACGCCGCTGCCGGTCGGTGATGACGGCACCTGCAGCGAACGCGCACTGGTCGCCGCCCAGAAGGAGGTTGTCGAATGCGTCGCGCGCGCGCTCGGAAACACGCCGGCGGTGTGCCGCAAGTCGTACATCGATCCGGCGGTGTTCGAAGGCTGGCGCAGCGGCGCACTGCAGCGCATCGGCGAACACGCCCGCGGTGTGCGGCAGTGGGAGCGCGTGACTTTGCAGTTCCTGCGCAGCGCGCGTCGCCGCGCCGCACGCGCCAAACGAGCGCGTACCCGCAGCCGCCGTTGACCACGCCGGGCGCACCGCCTTCACCGTGACGCGCGGTGCCGCGGCCGACACTGCACGATCCCGACCCGGAGGACGCCCATGGCGCGCTGCGACACCTGCGGCAACGACTACGACAAGGCCTTCACCGTGACGATGCCGGACCGCAGCGGCACGTTCGACTCGTTCGAATGCGCGATCCATGCCCTCGCGCCGGCCTGTGCGCGCTGTGGCGTGCGCATCATCGGCCACGGCGCCGAACACGATGCGGTGATGTACTGCTGCGCGCACTGCGCACGCGAATCGGGCGTGCGCGGCATCGACGACCGCATCTGAACAGGCAGCGCGACCTGAGCAGTTCCGCGATCAGTCGATGAAGGGCACGTCCGCTTCGCCGAGCGCTCCCCGGCGCGCCACCTGGCTGCGGCGCATGGAGCGTTGGCTCGAACTGCCGATGCTGCTGCTGTCGTTCGCGTGGATCGCACTGTTCGTGATCGACGAAGTGCGCGGGCTCAACGCGAGCCTGCAGTGGGCGGTCAACGCGATCTGGATCGTGTTCATCGCCCACTTCCTGGTCGAGTTCACGCTGGCGCCGGACAAGTCCAACTACCTCAAGCGCAACTGGCTGTCGGCCGTCGCGCTGGTTCTGCCGGCGCTGCGGGTGTTCCGCGTGTTGCGCGTCGCGCGGTTCATGCGCGCGGCCGGCTGGCTGCGCAGCGTGCGGCTGGTGCGGGTGGTCGGCACGTTCAACCGCGGCATGCGCGCACTCGGCCGTGCGATGCGTCGGCGCGGCGCCGGTTACGTGATCGCGCTGACGGTCGTGGTGACGTTCATCGGCGCCGCCGGCATGTTCGCGTTCGAACGCGACTCGGCCGCATCGGGCATCAACAGCTTCGGTGACGCGCTGTGGTGGACGGCGATGATCATGACCACGATGGGGTCGGAGCAATGGCCCCAGACCACGGCCGGACGCGTGCTGTGCGTGCTGCTGTCGCTGTACGCGTTCACGGTGTTCGGCTACGTCACCGCGATGCTGGCGAGCTTCTTTGTCGGCCGTGACGCTCCAGCGCCGCCGCCACCGACCGATGAGGCCGCACTGGCGCGGCTCGAAGCCCAGCTGGCCGCACTGCGCGAGGAGCTCGCCGCCTCGCGCGAGCCGCCCCGCTAGCGGCGTCAGCCGCAGCGCGCGCCGGTGATCGCGTTGCTGGCGTTGACGTCGAGGTTCAGCCGGTCGGTACGGTGGTCCATCGTGACCACATCACCCGGACGGATCACGCGCACCGCGCTGCTACCCGATTCGATGCGGGCGCGTTCGACGACGTCCTGCGTCGGCTCACGCCCGATCGCCCAGCGCACCGCCTCTGCATTGCACATGTTCGCTCCCGCGGTCGGCGCCGCCGGGGCCGGCGGCGGGCCCATCGTGGCACAGGCGCCCACCGACAGAATCAACACGAGCAGCGGCACGGCCAGGCCCTGCCGTTCAAGGCGGGACGGACGGCGTTCGGCGCGACGGCGTTCGATCATGGCGGGGCTTCCTCACGGTGGAGCCTGAGACTGCGGCGGCGGATGTGTGTACGACGTAAACGTCGCGCACGCCGGTTACCGGTCGGCCGCCTGCGCCTCGATGAGCTGCAGCAGCAGCCTTGCGAGCGTCACCACGTCCTGGTGGTTGTGCGCCGCAACACGCCGCAGCAGCGTCGATGCGCCGCCGCGCAGGTAGGTCAGCCACGCCATCGGCGCCTGCGAACCGGGCAGGTCGTCCTCGCGCACGATCCTCAGCAGTTCGCGCTCGATCGTCGCGAGCCGGCAGTTCTCCCAGCGCCCGCGGTAGCGCCGGCGCGTGGGGTGCAGCAGGTCCAGGTGGTCCAGCCCGTGCAGCGGGTCCGACAGCCGTGCCAGCCGGTAGCGCGTCTTCAGCAGCGGCGCGTCGTAGCTGCGGCCGTTGTAGCTCGCCAGCACGGTGCCCGGCGCGAGCCACGATGCGAACTCGCGCAGCATCGCGTCCTCAGCGGCCATCGTGGTGATCATCAGCTGGCGGATGCGGAAGCCGCCCGCATGCCAGTCGGCCGCGCCGATCATGAACGCGCGTGTGCCGGTGCCGCCAGCGAGGCCGGTCGTCTCGGTGTCGAAGAACATCAGCGAAGCCGGATCGACCGCATCGTCGCGGCGCGCGAACGCGAGCGGCAGTGCGGCCGACGGCGAGGCGAATGCCAGCCGCGTCTCGATCAGGCGCAGGCCCGGCGCGATCTCGTCGCCGGGAAGGTCGCGGTCGAGCGGGCCGCGTACGATCGGCGCCGACGGCCTGCGCTCGCGCACGCCGAGCAGGCGGCGCAGCGAATTCAGCGCGGGGTTGACGGCAGCCGGGCCTGCGGGGATTCGAGGTGCACTGGCTGCAGCCCGCGGCTCGCCGGTCGCGCGATCCGCATGCGGGGCCGTTTGCGGTCCAGGCGCAGCCGCTGTGGCGTTCGTTGATGGCCCGGTCACGCTGTCGCTATGCGGGAGCAGCGACGGCGCTGCCTCGGCAGACGCAGCATGCGGCGACGCGTGCACCCGGCCACCCGCGGCCAGTGGCGCCGGCGCGGCGTTACCGGAGCTGCAAGGCGTCACGGCCTGCCCGTCGGCGCCCGCCGCCGCGCCGCCCGCCGGCGCCGACGGCTTCACCCCGTGCGCGGCCGGCGTGGCGACCGTCGCACCGGCCTGCCGCTTCAGCGCGCGGAGCTTTTCCAGCGTGACGCTCATGGATCGCCCACCGGGCCGTCGTCGAAGTCGAGCACGGCCTCTTCCGGCTCGCGCCGCTCGCGCACTGCCAGCAGGCGCAGCACGCGGCGCGCGAGCGCTTTCGGGGTCAGGCCGTCGCGCTGCTCGTCGCTGGCGAGCACCGGCCCGACGCAGGCCGGGCAGCCGGCGCGGCAGTCACAGCGGTCGACCAGTTCGGTCGCGCGCTGCACAAGTTCGGCCTGCCGCGTCCACAGCGGCTCGCTCAGGCCCACGCCACCAGGGAAGTTGTCGTAGAGGTACACCGTCGGCACGAACTGCTGCACTTCGCTCACCGCGATCGCATTGCCTTCCACGCCGCGCAGCTGGCCGCGCCCTGCGCCGTCGCTGGTCGCGAACCACGCGCCGTCGCCGTTGCCGACCGCCTTGCACAGGTCGCGCGCGTCGGCCATCACTGCGACCGTCGCCACGATGTGCAGCGCGTACCCCGCGCCGAGGAAACCATCGAGCGCGTCCTGCTTCGACGCGAACCACGCCAGCAGCACCGCCTGCGGCAGCTGCCACCACGCTGCGGTGGTATGCAGCTCCTGGTCGGGCAGATTGACCGGCCCGTAGCCGATGTTCTCGTGCGTGTAGTAGCGGATCTTCTTGTAGCCGGCGACGCGGCGCACGACATGCACCTCGCCATGCTGCGCATCGCCATGGCCGGCATCCATGCTGTCGAAGCGCTCGAGCACCTTGAGCTTGGTGTAGTCGATCGAGTCGGTGTAATAGTCCACGTGCGTGCGCGTCACGTACGCCTTGCGGCCTTCCCAGTCGAGCTTCTCGACCTGGTACGGAGTGGACTGGATCATGTGGATCGCGCCTTCGTACAACGTCAGCGCCGCGGCCGAGTAATCGACCTCAGCGATGATCGACTGCCGGCCCCCGCTGCGGTCGACGACCACGAAGTTGCCGTCGGCGACCGAGCGCAGGCTGACCGCGTTGGCCGGGTACGAATCGGCGATCCACTCCCAGCGCGCGCCCTCGCGGTGCACGACCTCGGTCTCGGCGAGCGCTTCGAGGTACACGTCCGGCTCGACCGGGCCGAACATGTCGCCTTCGACGAACGGCAGCTCGAACGCGGCGCAACGGATGTGGTCGAACAGGATCAGCGGCTGGTCCGGCGCGGTGCGCGCATGTTCGGGCGGCGCATCGGCGAAGAAGTCCGGATGACGCACCACGTACTGGTCCAGCGGCTGCGAGTTCGCGACCAGCACGCCCAGGCTCGGCTGCTGCCGGCGCCCGGCACGCCCGAAGCGCTGCCAGGTGCCCGCGATGCTGCCGGGGTAGCCGTTGAGGATCACCACGTCGAGGCTGCCGATGTCGACGCCGAGTTCCAGCGCGGACGTGCTGACGATGCCGTCGATGTTGCCCGCGCGCATCGAGCGCTCGACCTCGCGGCGTTCGGTCGGCAGATAGCCGCCGCGGTAGGCGCGGATGCGGGCCGGTTTACGCGGGTCGTGGTCGAACACGTCCTTGAGGTACTTCGTCAGCACCTCGACCATCAGCCGCGTCTGCGCGAACACCAGCGTTTTCAGCCCGGACTTGATCGCCAGCCGCGCGATGCGGTTGCTCTGCGAACGCGCCGATGCGCGCAGGCCGAGGTCGGGGTTGATCACCGGCGGGTTCCACAGCAGCACGTGTCGATCGCCGGTGGGCGCGCCCGATTCGGTGATCGCATGCACCGGCGCTTCGATCAGCGCCTGCGCATGTGACTGCGGGTTGCCGATCGTCGCCGAGCACAGGATGAACTGCGGGTTCGCGCCGTAGAACGCGCAGATGCGCTTGAGCCTTCGCAGCACGTTCGTGACATGGCTGCCGAACACGCCGCGATAGGTGTGGATCTCGTCGATCACCACGAATTTCAGGTTCTCGAAAAACTGCGCCCACTTCGTGTGATGCGGCAGCATCGCCTGGTGCAGCATGTCGGGGTTGGACACCACGATGTCGCCGTGCAGGCGGATCGCCTGCCGCGCATCGCCCGGCGTATCGCCGTCGAACGTGAATGCCTTCAACCCCAGCTCGCCCGCGCGGTTGAGCTCGAGCAGCTCGGCCACTTGGTCCTGCGCCAGCGCCTTGGTCGGAAACAGGTACAGCGCTTTCGCGCGCTGGGTCATTGCCGCGCTGACCACCGGCAGCGTGTAGCACAGCGACTTGCCCGAGGCGGTCGGGGTGATCACCGCAACGTGCTCGCCGCGCTGCGCCGCGTGCCAGGCCTGCGCCTGGTGTGCGTACAGCTGCTCGATGCCGCGGGCGCGCAGCGCCGCGGCCAGCGCTTCGGGCACGTCGGCGGGGATCGGCGCGTAGCGGCCTTCGTTGCCGGGAATCGTGAAACTGCCGGTAACACGGTCCTTGTAGCGCCGCGCGAGCGCCTGGCTCAGCGCCGCGCCGTCACCGCGGCCGCGTGCGCCGGGCAGCAGTGCGAGCGCGCGCTCGTCGGACTCGATCTGCTGCGCCAGTGCCTGTCCCGGTGCCATCCGCGTCTCCCGTGAAAGCGCGCAGTGCACCCGAACCGATTCTCATCCGGTGAGACAGGCGGCCCGGAGCGCCGACTCCCGGGGCCGGTTCGCGCTGGGCCCTGCGCGCGTGAGCGACGCCCGCCGGGCCCGGGCGCCGCGACAAGGCCGCGCCCCGGATCAGGCCATCCACCGACGGGCGCTAAAATGCCGGCCCGACCGGATGCGATCCATGCTTCGACTCACCGACATCAAGCTGCCACTGGACCATCCCGAGGCGGCGCTCGCCGAGGCGATCTGCGCCCGGCTGGGCATCGCGGCCGACGAACTGACCGGCTACACGGTCGCGCGCCGCAGCTACGACGCGCGCCGCCGCGGCGCGATCGTGCTGATCTACTCGGTCGACGTCGAAACCCCGCGCGAGGCCGACATCCTCGCGCGCCTGCAGCTCGACCCGGAATCGACCGAGTTCGCGCGCGACGGGGACAGCGGCCGGGGTTCGCTTGCGAAGGTCGGGCCCAGGCCCGACACCTCGTACAAGTTCGTCGCGCGCGCGCCGCAAAACCTGCCGCTGCGCCCGCTCGTCATCGGCATGGGCCCCTGCGGGCTGTTCGCCGGCCTCGTGCTCGCGCAGATGGGTTTCAAGCCGATCATCCTCGAGCGCGGCAAGGCCGTGCGTGAGCGCACCAAGGACACCTGGGGCCTGTGGCGCAAGAAGGTGCTGAACCCGGAATCGAACGTGCAGTTCGGCGAAGGCGGCGCGGGCACGTTCTCCGACGGCAAGCTCTGGAGCCAGATCAGCGATCCGAAGCATTACGGGCGCAAGGTCATCGACGAATTCGTCAAGGCCGGCGCGCCCGAGGAAATCAGCTATGTGAGCAAGCCGCACATCGGCACGTTCCGGCTGGTCTCGATGGTCGAAGAAATGCGCGCCACGATCGAATCGCTCGGCGGCGAGATCCGTTTCAGCCATCGCGTCGATGACCTGCTGATCGAGACCGACAGCGCAGGCGTGCGCCACGTGCGCGGCGTGACGCTCGACAGCGGCGAGCAGCTGCGCGCCGACCACGTCGTCCTCGCGCTCGGCCACAGCGCACGCGATACGTTCGCGATGGTGCACAAGCGCGGCGTGTTCGTCGAAGCAAAACCTTTCTCGATCGGCTTTCGCATCGAGCACCCGCAGTCGTTGATCGACGCCGCGCGCTTCGGCCCGCAGGCCGGCCATCCGCTGCTTGGCGCGGCCGATTACAAGCTCGTGCACCACTGCCGCAACGGCCGCTCGGTCTATAGCTTCTGCATGTGCCCGGGCGGCACCGTCGTCGCTGCGGCGAGCGAACCCGGGCGCGTGGTCACCAACGGCATGAGCCAGTACTCGCGCAACGAGCGCAATGCGAATGCGGCGATCGTGTGCGGCATCTCGCCCGAAGACTTCGCGCCATACGGCGAAGGCCCGCTCGCGGGCATCGCGCTGCAGCGGCACTGGGAGGCGCGTGCGTTCGAGCTCGGCGGCGGCGAATACGAAGCGCCGGGTCAGCTGGTCGGCGACTTCATCAAGGGCCGCGCCTCGAGCGCGTTCGGCGCGGTGCTGCCGTCATACAAGCCTGGCGTGCGCCTGGGCGATCTTGCGCCGTCGCTGCCGGACTATGCGATCGCGGCGATCCGCGAGGCGCTGCCCGCGTTCGAAAAACAGATCCGCGGTTTCGCGATGCACGATGCGGTGTTGACCGGCGTGGAGACGCGCACGTCGTCGCCGGTGCGCATCACGCGCGGTGAGGACGGGCACAGCCTCAACACGCGTGGGTTGTTTCCGGCCGGCGAAGGTGCCGGCTACGCGGGCGGCATCCTGTCGGCCGGTGTCGATGGCATCCGCACCGCGGAGGCGCTCGCGCTGGACATCGTCGGGCGCGGCATGCGGTAGGCGGCCTGAAAGCGGCGTACGCGACGCGCCGGCCGCTACGGATTCATCGGGTTTTGCAAAGCGGCGCGGCC
This sequence comes from Lysobacter korlensis, assembly GCF_042434515.1. Lineage (NCBI taxonomy): Bacteria > Pseudomonadati > Pseudomonadota > Gammaproteobacteria > Lysobacterales > Lysobacteraceae > Lysobacter > Lysobacter korlensis. Next base: position 187,218 of record NZ_JBHLTG010000001.1, on the reverse strand, counting down.
GGGCCCACGAATGTGCCCGGCCGAAGAAACGCTCAGGACATCATCGGTTCGACGATCTCGTCCGGCGACACGCGCCGCCGGGTCCAGGCACGCATCTTCGCGGTGCTCGGCACGCCGATGCCGCGGTCGCGGCCGTGCGTGTACAGCGTCACGTGCGGCGGCGGAACCGTGAGCTTGCGGCCCAGCAGATCGCCGAGCGCATGGTGGAACTTGGCCATCGCCGGCATCTGCACCAATTCAATGATCGAATTCGCGACGTACTGATCGCCGGACTTCAACCGCACCGTCTTCTGCAACCGCAGCAGTTCACCGGTGCGGGTGAAACGCCAGTCCAGCGCATCGAACGCTGCGCGCACCGCGCAGGTGCGGAAGCGCTCGCCGAGCGTTTCGTGGATCTGCCGACCCAGCGCGGGGCCTACCAGCGTCACGTGCAGCTCGTCCTTGGGCTCGAACTCGAGTCCGTCGAGTTCCAGCGGCGCCAGCGGCGGCTTCCAGACCTCGGGTGGGATCGGAAGCACCAGCGTCCGTTCCGACGACCAGCCCGGCCATTGCGTTTCCAGCTGCAGTGTCATCGTGCCTCCGGTTCCAGCTCCGGCCCCATCGCCGGCGCGGCTGGGCCAGTTCACCAAAGCGTGCGGACATCAGGCGTGAAGAGGGCGCGGCTCGTGATTGCGGCCTGCCGCCTGCGCGCGTAGAACGGCAGGCCCGTCCGCAGCGAACGCCATGGCCACCAAACCGAACGCTCCATCCTGCGAACGCAACCGCGATCCGATCCTCGCAGTGCTGCGCGAGCAACTGCGCGCGCGTCATGCGGTGCTGGAGATCGGCAGCGGCACCGGCCAGCACGCGGTGCACTTCGCTGCGGCCATGCCGTGGCTGAGCTGGCAGTGCAGCGATCGCGACGAACAGTTGCCGGGCATCCGCGCATGGCTCGACGAGGCCGCGCTGCCGAACACACCCGCGCCAATCACGCTCGACGTCGCCACCGGCCCGTGGCCCGCGGGCGAACGCGGCGAGGCGCTGTTCGATGCGGCGTTCACTGCGAACACGCTGCACATCATGGGCTGGCCCGATGTGGTGGCGCTGTTTGAGGGACTCGATGCGGTGCTGGCGGCCGATGCGACGGTGATCGCCTACGGCCCGTTCAACTACGGCGGCCGCTTCACAAGCGAGAGCAATGCGCAGTTCGATGTCTGGTTGCGCGAGCGTGATCCGCGCGCGGGCGTGCGCGATTTCGAAGCGGTCGATGCACAGGCGCGCGCGATCGGTCTGCAGCTCCACGCCGATATCGAAATGCCGGCGAACAATCGCTGCCTGGTGTGGACGCGCGGATGATTTCGCACGGTTGAGGCTCGAAGCGCGATGACGGCGCCGATCAGCAAAACTGCCGTACATGATTGTGTGGATATCGGCACAGACTGCCGTCGCCGCGATCGATCGTTCAGCCGCAGGGGCGGCGCGATCCGTATCCTGCGCCGATGCTTCGACCTGCCCTGATCACGGCCGCGCTTGCCGCGGCGGTTGCCTGCTCATCGCATCGCGCGCCGCAGTCCCACACCGTCCACGCGCCCGAGCCGGCCGCGCCGATAGTGGTGCCTCCGACCAACGCGATAGTTGCGTCTCCGACCGAAACGGTAACGCCCGCGCCACGGCCGCAGCCCGCCATCGATACGCGACTGACCCGTCTGCAGGCGATCGCCCCCGACCTCGACCCCGGCGTGCTAGCGCTCGCGCTCCAAGCACGCGAATGCGCGTCGCGCAGCGGCACCAAGCCGGGCGACAAGCTCGCGGTCATCGACTACTCGCGCCCGTCCACGCAGCCGCGCTTGTGGGTGTTCGACGTCGAACGCGCACGCCTGCTGCATCGCGAGCATGTCGCACACGGACGCGGCAGCGGTGAGAACCACGCGCGCGCGTTTTCCAATCGGGACGGTAGCCACCAGACCAGCCTCGGCCTGTTCACGACCGCCGAAACCTATGTCGGCGGCAACGGCTATTCGCTGCGCATGGACGGCCTCGATGCAGGCGTGAACGACGCCGCGCGCGACCGCCTGATCGTCATGCACGGCGCGCCATACGTCGACCCGGCCCAGGCCCAGCGGCAGGGCCGGCTCGGCCGCAGCTATGGCTGCCCGGCCGTACGCCCTGAAGTGGCGCGGCAGATGATCGACACGCTCAAGCACGGGCAGATGCTGTTCGCGTACTACCCCGATGATGCGTGGCTGTCGGGCTCGCGCCATTTCCGCTGCAGCGGGCGCAACGGGCGCGAGATCTATGCGTCGGCGCGGCAGGCGATTCCCGGCGGTGGCGGCTCGGCATCGACCGCTGCCGCGGCACAGTGAATCGCGGCTGACACTGCTCGTCGGCTGCGGGGGATCACATCGGTCAATGCATGAAAAAAGCCCCGCCGAAGCGGGGCTTTTTCGTACCGTCGCGGCCGCTTACGCGACCTGGACAAGCCGCAGCGGGTTGTCCCATTCGCGCAGCAGTTCGGCCTCGCGCGTCTTCGCCTTCGCAAGATGCGCTTCCTTGACATGCCCGTAGCCGCGGATCTGTTCGGGGATCGAAGCGATTTCGGCGGCGAGGTCGACATTGCCGCGATCGAGCTTGCCGAGCAGGCCTTCGATCGTGCGGAAGTACTCCTCGATCAGCCGGCGCTCCATGCGGCGCTCCTCGGTGCGGCCGAAGATGTCGAGCGCGCTGCCGCGCAGGAACTTCAGCTTCGCCATCAGCTTGAACGCGCTGAACACCCAGGGGCCGTACGCGCGCTTGACCAGGTGCCCGTTCGCATCCTTCTTCGCGAGCAGCGGCGGCGCGAGGTGGAACTTGAGCGTGTAGTCGCCCTCGAACTGCTGGTCGAGCCGGCGCTTGAACTCGCCACTCGTGTACAGGCGCGCGACTTCGTACTCGTCCTTGTAGGCCATCAGCTTGAACGCGTAGCGCGCGACCGCTTCAGTCAGGTCGGTGCTGCCCGGCGCTTTTTCGCGTTCCGTGCTGCGCACCTTCGCCACGAAATCCGAGTAGCGCCGCGCATACGCGGCGTCCTGGTATTCGGTCAGGAACGTGACGCGGCGCGCGATCAGCTCGTCCAGCGAGCGCGACAGGCGCGCATCGTCGAGCGGCAGAAACGCGACGTTGTCGCCGCTCGCATGCGCCGGAACGTGGCGCAGCTCGACGCCGTCGCGCGTATTGCGCGGCGCGCTCGGGCTGCCGGACTCGTGGCCTTCCCATTCGCCCGGCGACAGCATCGGCAGTGCATGCGGCATCGCTTCCGACGCGGTCGGCGTCTTGCGCACCAGGCCCGCGGCTTCGGCGACGGCGGCCGGGTCGATCGCGGCCAGACGGCCCCAGGCGAACGCGGTCTTGTTCATCTCGATCGCCGCGCCGTTGAGCTCGACCGCGCGCATCAGCGCGTCGAACGACACCGGGACGAGGCCACGCTGCCATGCATAGCCGAGGATGAAGAGGTTCGTCGCGATCGCATCGCCGAGCAGCGCAGTCGCAAGCTGCGTCGCGTCGACGAGCGCCAGCCGCTCACCGGCCTGCTCGTTGCCACCGAGCGCACGGCGCACCGCATCGACGATGTCGGCCGCCGGGAACTGCATGTCCGGCCGCGTGGTGAACGTGCCGGGCATCGCTTCGTAGCTGTTGAGCACGACGTTGCTGCGGCCTGAGCGGATCTTCGACAGCGCCCAGTAATCGTTGACCACGACCATGTCGCAGCCGAGCACCAGATCAGCCTCACCGGCCGCGATGCGCACCGCGTGGATGTCGGCCGGCTGCTTCGCGATGCGGATGTGCGTGGTGACTGCGCCGCCCTTCTGCGCAAGGCCGGTCTGGTCGAGCACGCTCGCGCCCTTGCCCTCCAGGTGCCCGGCCATGCCCAGCAGCGCGCCGATCGTGACCACGCCGGTACCGCCGACGCCGGTGATCAGGATGTTCCAGGGCTGGGCGAGGTTGGACGCGAACTTCGGTGCCGGCAGGTTCGCCAGGCGCTCGGCGGCCGAGACCTTCTTGCCTTTTTTCAGCGTGCCGCCTTCAACGGTCACGAAGCTTGGGCAGAAGCCTTCGGTGCAGGAGAAATCCTTGTTGCAGTTGCTCTGGTCGATTTCGCGCTTGCGGCCGAACTCGGTGTCCTTCGGCAGCACCGATACGCAGAAGCTCTTCTTGCCGCAATCGCCGCAGCCTTCGCAGACCAGCGAGTTCACGACCACGCGCTTTTGCGGATCCACCATCTTGCCGCGCTTGCGGCGGCGGCGTTTTTCGGTCGCGCAGGTCTGGTCGTAGATCAGCACGCTGACGCCCTTGATCTCACGCAGGCGCTTTTGCACCGAATCGAGCTCGCGACGGTCGAGGAATTCGACGCCACTCGGGAAGATCGACTTATCCGACCACTTCTCGATGTCGTCGCTCAAAAGAACGATCGTCTGCACGCCCTCGCTGCGCACCTGCTGCGCGATCTGCGGCACGGTCAGCGTGCCGTCGACGGGCTGCCCGCCGGTCATCGCGACCGCGTCGTTGTAGAGGATCTTGTAGGTGATGTTGACGCCGGCGGCGACCGACTGGCGGATCGCGAGCGACCCGCTGTGGAAGTACGTGCCGTCACCGAGGTTCTGGAACACGTGCGGCGTGTCGGTGAACATCGCCTGGCCCGCCCACGTCACGCCTTCGCCGCCCATGTGCGTGAACGTGTCGGTGTCGCGGTCCATCCACGTGACCATGTAATGGCAGCCGATGCCCGCAAGCGCGCGCGAGCCTTCCGGCACCTTCGTCGACGTGTTGTGCGGGCAGCCGGAGCAGTAATGCGGCACGCGCGGGAACTGAGCGCGCGGCAGCGCAAGCTCGGATTCCTTCTGCTCCATCCACGACAGCACCGCACGGATGTGCTCGGAGTCGTGGAACTTCTGGATGCGCCGCGCGATGACCTTCGCGATGCGCGCCGGCGTGAGTTCGCCGGTGCTCGGCAGGATCCACTCACCGGCCTCGTCGTACTTGCCGACCACGCTCGGGCGCTCGGCCCAGTTGTACATCTGCTCCTTCATCTGGCTTTCGATGAAGGACAGCTTTTCCTCGACGACGACGACGTCGCTCAGGCCCTTCGCAAACGCGCGCAGGCCCATCGGCTCCAGCGGCCAGGTCATGCCGACCTTGTAGACCCGGATGCCGAGCTCGCGGCAGGCGCGCTGATCGAGGCCGAGGTACTCGAGCGCCTGCAGCACGTCGAGGTACGACTTGCCGGTGGTGATGATGCCCAAGCGCGCGTCCGGCGCGTCGAGCACGATGCGGTCGATTTTGTTTGCGCGCGCGAACGCCTGCGCGGCTTTGACCGCGTACTGGTGCAGGCGCATTTCCTGCTCCAGCGGCGGATCCGGCCAGCGGATGTTGAGCCCACCCGCGGGCATCTCGAAATCGTCGGGCGTGACGATCTGCAGCGCGAGCGGATTGACGTCGACCGAGGCCGAGGATTCGACGGTCTCGGCAATCGTCTTGAAGCCGACCCAGCGGCCGGTGAAGCGGCTCATCGCCCAGCCGACCAGGCCCATGTCGAGGATGTCCTGCACGCCGGCCGGGTTCAGCACCGGCATCATCGCCGACACGAACTCGTGCTCGGAGCCGTGCGGCAGCGTCGAGCTGCGGCAGGCATGGTCGTCGGCCGCGAGCGCGAGCACGCCGCCGAGCTTGCCGGTGCCGGCCGCGTTCGCGTGCTTGAACACGTCGCCGCAGCGGTCCACGCCCGGGCCCTTGCCGTACCACATGCCGAACACGCCCTCGACCGTCGCGCCCGGGAACAGATTCGTCTGCTGGCTGCCCCAGACCATCGTCGCGCCGAGGTCCTCGTTGAGGCCCGGCGTGAACTTCACGCCGGCCTCGGCGAGGTGCTTCTTCGCCTTCCACAGTTCCAGGTCGAACCCGCCGAGCGGGCTGCCACGGTAGCCGGAGATGAAGCCGCCGGTGTTCAGGCCCGCGGCTTGGTCGCGCAGCCGCTGCATCAGCGGCAGTCGCACCAGCGCCTGCACGCCGGACAGGTAGATGCGGCCGTCGCGCCGGCTGTATTTGTCGTCGAGCGTGTAGCTGCCATCGACCTGCGGGCGGGTGTCGGCCACAGGCACGGACGAGGGGTCCGCGGGCGGCGGCGTGAGTTCGACGGTCTGGGTCATGCGGATGCTCCGGCGCGGCGGGGGCCACGGGATGGCGTACGGGATACGAAGCGCCCGGCCGCGCATTCAGCAAAACGGCCGGGCAAAGCCCCGTGATTGTAGCAGCCGCCAAACCCGCGACCGTCCGTACGCGTGAGCATGGTTCGGGTGCGCGTCCAGCGACTGGCGCGCGAGCGGGCGATCGCCGCTTGCCTGCGCCGCCGTCAGTGCCTGACCTGCGTGGCGTGCCCGCGCCCATGAAGGCACGGGCACACGCACCTACCCCGAGATCGCGACGCGTTCCTGCCGATAGCGGTATACCGCGGCGAACCACAGCAGTGCGGCAAGACCCAAGCCGGCGGCCACATAGATTGCCCAGGTCTGGGCGTCGATCACCTCTGCACGGATCACGTGCACGATGAGCTGATTCTGAGCAAGGAAGGGGACCGCGAAATGCCACGCCTGCATCTTGAGCGGATTCACTGCCAGGAAGTAGGTTGGAAACATCGGCAGAAGCAACAGCCAGGTCATGTGGCTCTGCGCTTCCTTCATGCTCTTTGCAGATGCCGCGATCAACGTCAGCAGCGATGTCCCGATGAAAACCAGGGGCATCAGGATCAGCAGCAGCTTGCCGATGGCCGGGAAGCTCACGTCCAGCATTCGCGCCGTGCCGGTAGCGACTTGCGCGCTAAGCTTGAATGCGAGCAGCGTCAGCAGCAGCGTCAGGAGTCCGAGTACGCATGCGGCCGCAATCTTGCCGCTCACGATCGAGCCGCGTTGTGCGGGCGTTGCGAGCAAGGGCTCGAGTGATTGCCGCTCGCGCTCGCCTGCCGTCGCGTCCAGAATCAGGTAGGCACCGCCGAGAAAAGCGGAAAAAATCAGCAGCAATGGCAGCAGCGTACTCAGTATCAGCCCCTGTTTTGCTTCCGGGGTTGCGACGTCACGCGTACCGACGTTGATCGGCTGGGCCACCTGCGGCGCGACACCGCGCGCGAGCAGGCGCAACGCTCCGACCTGGCTGCCATAGCTCACCAGTGCCGCTTTGAGCCGTTTGACCGGAATGTCCGCATCGCGGCGCGTGGTGTCCTGGATGATTTCCACCAGCGCCGGCCGCCCTTCCCGCCAAGCGTCAGCGAAGTCCCCGTGGATCTCGAGTGCGACGTCGACATCCTGACGTGCGATCGCGGCCTCTATCTCCGCTGGAGGAGTGACCACTTTGATGCCGTGGGTAGCGAGATAACCCATCAGGTTCGGCGCATGCTCCGCCCCGACGACAGGAACTTCCAGCACCTTGTCGAGCTGCGTTTTCGCGCGCTTTTCCCCAAGCGCGCCCATGCCCAGCATCAACACCGGATACAGCAGCGGCCCCATCAGCAGCGCGAGCGCCAGCGTGCGCCGGTCACGCGAGATATCGAGCAATTCCTTGCGCATGACCGCAAGCATCATCTTCAGGGATGTCATGCTTGCAGGCCCTCCTCGGAGCCGATCGCCTTCACGAACGCGTCTTCCAGGTTCGCCTCGCCGGTCTGCGCACGCAGTTCGTCGGCCGTGCCGCTGGCCACGACCTGGCCCTTGGCGATGATGACGATGCGGTCACACAGCGCGGCGACCTCCTGCATGATGTGGCTGGAGAAGATCACGCAGCGGCCTTCGCTGCGCAGCTGCTGCAAAAAGCCGCGCATCGCGCGCGTGGTCATCACGTCCAGGCCGTTGGTCGGCTCGTCGAGGATGACGTTCCTCGGGTCGTGCACCAGCGCGCGTGCGATCGCGGTTTTCGTGCGCTGGCCCTGGCTGAAGCCTTCAGACTGGCGCTCGAGGATGTCGTCCATCTGCAGCGCCTTTGAAAGCGCAGCGGTGCGCTCGGCGATCACGCTGCGCGGCAGGCCGTGCAGGTCGCCGAAGTAGGCGATGTTCTCGCGTGCGGTCAGCCGCTTGTAGATGCCGCGTGCGTCCGGCAGCACGCCCAGCGAGCGGCGCACGGCGGTGGGGTCGCGTGTCGCGTCAACGCCGTCCACCAGCACCTGCCCGCGGTCGGGCTGCATCAGGGTGTAGAGCATGCGCAGCGTGGTGGTCTTGCCGGCGCCGTTCGGGCCGAGCAGTCCGGTGATTTCGCCGTCGCGCGCCTGGAAGTTCACGCCATCCACGGCGCGCACCAGGCCCGTGCGGGTCTTGAAGGATTTATGCAGATCGTTCGCGATGATCATGGGCAACCGGATTCGGAATGGGGCGGGAGGTGGGCAGCACGGGCACGCACAGCGCGATCGGACAAAAGCGATCGGCGCCACCGGCGTGTCGCGGCGCTCACGGCTCCCAGCCGTTGAAACTCGTGAATGGCGGGACGAAGTCCACGCTTTCGAGGCAGGCGGTATCCAGCGCCTTCGCATCGGCCGACTCGATGAACCGGGCGAGCAGTTTCGGCATACAGCCGACCAGGAAGACGTTGTGGGCCTGGCCGCGCAGCACGACGTGACGTGCGTTCGGCAACCCTTTGAGCACGCGCTCGCCGTACTCGGGCGGCGTCACCGGGTCGAGTTCGCCCGACATCAGCAAGGCAGGCACCGGCGACGCCAGCGGTTGGTTGAAATCCGCCGGCCGGCGGCCTTTCGGCCAGGCCTCGCATGCGGAGAAGAACATCGTCGCCAGATCCGGACCGAGCACGGTGCCGGCGTCGGCCGGGTCGGCGCGGTAGCGGTCGGCGTCCTCGGCGCAGACCACCGACAGCTGCATGCCGCGGCTCATCTGGCCGCCCATCATCTGTTCGGTCAGCTTCGACAGCGACATCAACGGCGCGTAGCGGCCTTGCGCGGCTTCATCCAGCACCACGGGCAGCAGCGAGGCCAGCTGCGGCATGTACGAGAACGCGTGACTCAGGCCGGTGAGCGTGTCGGCCGTCAGCGTGCCCTGCTCGAGTTCGCCGGTGCCGGGGTCGCGGTACTCGACCGGCACTGGCGCGGTTTCCAGCCGCGCCTTCAGCTGGCGCAACTGCGAGCGCAGTTCGGTCGGGAAGCGCGCCTTGCACGTTGCATCCTGGCGGCAACGCGCATCCTGCAGGCCCAGCGCGCGGTCGAACGTGCGGGCAAACTCGCCGCCCACCACCAGCTCGTTCGGCACGACGCCGTCGAGCACGATCGTGCGCGTGCGGTCCGGGTGGCGCGCGGTGTACTGCTGGGCCACCCGGGTGCCGTAGGAGACACCGATGAGGTTCACCTGCGGCGCGCCGAGGGCGGCACGCACGGCCTCGAGGTCCTGCACGGCCTCGGTGGTGGTGTAGAAGCGCGGGTCGGCGTCGAGCCGGGCGAGGCAGCGCTTTACGAACTCCACCGTCTCCGCCCCCCGCGTGCCCGGATCGGCCACCGCAGCGGGCTGCCCCTCCTCGTCCTTGCAGGTCAGCGGGTTGGACTGCCCGGTGCCACGCTGGTCGACGAGGATCACGTCGCGGTTCTTGCGCACCTCGGCGAATGCGCGGTCCATCGGCGCCCAGACTTCCGTCGCGGCCTGGCCCGGGCCGCCCGCGAGCAGGAACACCGGGTCCGGCTGCGCCGCGCCTTCCTGCGTTGCCGGCAGCCACGCGATGTTGAGCATGACCTTGCGCCCGTCGGGCTTCGACCGGTCCTCGGGCACGGCATACCGCGCGCATTGCGCCTCCACGCTCTCGGTGCTCTGCGGGCTGGTGAGCGAGCAGGGCCTGAAACGGATCTTGCCGAACACGCGTTCGGTCACGCTGCCGGCGCGTGGCCCGGGCGAAGCGGCGTCATTGCAGCCGGACAGCAGCAGCGCCGCGGCGAGCGCGGCGGTAATCGGTCGTAACACGGGCGGGTCCCCTTCTCGTCCTTGGTAAAGCCCAAGCAGAATGACAGACGGGCACAGCGGGTAAAACCTGACCGATAGCAGGGGCTGGGGCGCAGCCGGCCGCGCGAAGCGGTCCCGATCCTCGCGTTATGGCGCGCGGGTAAGCTGCGGGCCACAAGCCAGGCCACAACCTCCCCGCGGAACATGGACGCCGCGCAGAGCGGATCGACCAATGCCGGCCACTGCTGCCGCATGCGGCGCGGTCCGCAGCACCCGCCCGCTTCGCATTCGCACGAGTAACGTGTGGATCGGCCGATCCGTGCGATCACCGCCGGGCGCCGATTGCGGCGTGGCCAGTGTCGGGCGAGGTTGCAATCCTCAGCGATCTGCGACGCGGTAGGGCGCTTGCACACCCGGGGTCGATCGATCCCGCGGGAGCCCTGCTGGCGCGGCGGCAACGTCTGGCGCTGGAATGCCGCGTATTGCCCGATTCGCCAGCCTATTTGCTGCTGACGTACTTCTCGCGGCGGATCTGCGGCACCGAAAGGCCAAACCCCTTCAGCGCCTCGAAGCAGGTGTCGACCATGTTCGGATTGCCGCACAGGTAGGCGATGTCGCCCTGCGCATCGGGCGCGAACTCGTCGAGGAACTGCTGCACGTAACCGTGGCGCACGTTGGCGTGGGCCTGCGGCGAGCCGGCCTCGGGCAGTTCGCGCGAGAAGCACGGCACGAAGCGGAAGTTCGCGGGATGCTTGGCCGCAAACGCGCGGAACTCGTCGCCGTAAAGCAGTTCGGTCGGGTTGCGCGCGCCGAACAGCAGCACGACCTCGATGCCGCGCTCGCGGATCAGCCGTTCGAGTTCCGGGAGCATCGAGCGATACGGCGTCACGCCGGTGCCGGTGCCGATCAGCAGGTAGCGCCGGTTCGTGTCCTGCGGCATCAGGCAAAAGCGCCCGAACGGTCCGCTCGCGTCGACGACGCCGCCAATCTCGAGCCCCTCGAACAGCGCGGTCGCCGCGCCACCGGGCACGTAGCTGACCGCGATCTCGACCGCCTCACCCGGGCCCAGCGCGTGGTCATGGATCGTCGCGAGCGAATACGAGCGCTTGGTCGCGGTGCCGTCGGCGTACTGGAAATGCACCTGGATGAACTGGCCGGGGATGAAATCCAGCGGCGCACCGTCATCGCGCACGAACACGTAATGGCCGACCGTCGGCGCGAGCATGCGCCGCGAGACGAGTTTCAAAGGAAAGTGCTGGATCGCCACGGGTGCTGTCGCTGCAACGCTGCGTGGCCAGAGCGTCGCCACGGGGCCGCCTATACTACCGGCATCGCCGCCCGGCTTGCGGCACAGGCCCAACCATGACCCAGAACCCGGCGGCTGCGGCCGCTGCGCCGGCGCTTTCGATCCGCGACCTGCGCAAGACCTACAGCGGCCCCGGCAAGACCGGAGTCGAAGCGCTCAAGGGCGTGTCGCTTGAAGTCTCGCCCGGCGATTTCTTCGCGCTGCTCGGCCCGAACGGCGCCGGCAAGTCGACCCTGATCGGCATCGTCAGCTCGCTCGTAAACCCCAGCAGCGGCGAGGTGCGGATCTTCGGCACCGACCTGGTGCGCGAGCGCTCGGCGGCGATGCGTCTGATTGGCCTGGTGCCGCAGGAAATCAACTTCAACATGTTCGAGAAGCCGCTCGACATCCTCGTGAACTACGCCGGCTTCTACGGCATCCCCCGTGAGGAGGCGCTGCGCCGCGCCGAGGTCGAGCTGCGCCGCGCGCACCTGTGGGAAAAGGCCACGGTCATGAGTCGCACGCTGTCGGGCGGCATGAAGCGCCGATTGATGATCGCGCGGGCCATGATGACCCAGCCGCGGCTGCTGATCCTCGACGAGCCGACTGCCGGCGTCGACATCGAGATCCGCCGCGGGATGTGGAAGACGCTGACCGAGATCAATGCCGCCGGCACCACGATCATCCTCACCACGCACTACCTCGAGGAAGCCGAGAGCCTGTGCCGCAACGTCGCGATCATCGATCGCGGCCGCATCGTCGAGCAGGGGCCAATGCGCACGCTGCTCGCCAAGCTCGACGTCGAGGGCTTCCTGCTCGACATCGACGGCAGTCTGCCGCCGGCGCTTCCATCGATCCCGGGGGCGGCGCTCGTCGCGGCGAACGATCACACGCTCGACATCGAGATGCCGCGCGCGATGGACCTCAATCGCGTGTTCGCGACATTGAACGAGTCCGGCATCCGGGTCCGCTCGATGCGGACGAAGAGCAACCGCCTCGAGGAGCTGTTCGTGCGCCTGACCGGCGAGAACGCCGACAAGGGCCCGCTCGGCAACCAGGCGCCGATCCTGCCGGAGAACTGCCCATGAGCACCACCCTTGCTCCGCGTGCGCCGGTCACGACGATGCGTCGCAACCTGATTGCGCTGCGCACCATCGTCCGCCGCGAGATCCACCGCATCCTGCGCATCTGGGGCCAGACCCTGGTGCCGCCGGCGATCACGATGACGCTGTACTTCCTGATCTTCGGCGGCCTGATCGGCTCGCGCGTGGGCACGATGGACGGCCTGCCGTACATGGATTTCATCGTGCCGGGCCTGGTCATGATGAGCGTGATCCAGAACAGCTACGGCAACATCTCATCGAGCTTCTTCGGCGCGAAGTTCGGTCGCCACGTGGAGGAGCTGCTGGTCAGCCCCATGCCGAACTGGGTGATCCTGATCGGCTACGTCGCCGGCGCCGTGCTGCGCGGGCTCATGGTCGGTGCGATCGTGCTTGCGATCGCGTTCCTGTTCACCGACGTGCGCATCCCGCATCCGCTGGTGACGCTGAGCACGGTGCTGCTCGGCGCGACGATCTTTGCGCTGGCCGGGTTCGTCAACGCCGTCTACGCGAAGAAGTTCGACGACATCGCGATCGTGCCGACCTTCATCCTGACCCCGCTGACGTACCTCGGCGGCGTGTTCTATTCGGTCAAGCTGCTGCCGGGCTGGGCCGAGGCCGCGACCCACCTGAACCCGATCTTCTACATGGTCAACGCATTCCGCTACGGCCTGATCGGCCACAGCGACGTGCCGGTTGGCATCGCGTATGCGTTGATGCTGGGCTTCGTGGTCGCGCTTGGCGCGCTGGGGCTGTGGCTGCTCAAGCGTGGGGTGGGATTGCGGAGCTGACGGCGGCCGGCGCACGGGCGGCGTCGGCTAAACTCCGGCTCCCCACAGGATGTGAATTGACTGATGAAGACGAGCCTGCCCGTGTTGTGCATCGCGGTCGCCCTGGCTGCCGGTTGCAACCGGCCACCGTCGGCGACAGACGCCGCGCCCCTGCCGACGGCCAATGCGAACCTGAGCACCGAAGCCGCTGCGGTGGACACCACCAACGTGTCGGCACCGGTGCCGTCGGGTGACGCGATGCCCGCGGAACTCACTGATCCGATGATCCGGATGGTCGCGTCTATGGCCGTGGTCGGATCCGCGTGCGAAGGCGGGGATATCTCGGGCTCGCTCGAGCGTGCGCGCGAACACGCGCGGGCAGAGATGATCGCGAACGGTGTCCCTGCCGCCGATTTCGATCGCAAGTTCGACGCCGCCCAAGCCGAGTCCACGCGCAAGCTGCAGGCGATGTCCGCACAGCAGCGTGCGGAAGTCTGCGCGCAGCTGCGCCAGACGGCCGAGCAGATGAAGGCCGACGTCGAAGCCACGGGCCCGCGCGTCGCCAATTGACGTCATCGGGCGCCGGCCTGCGGGCTTCTCGCCGCGGGCGTCGGCATTCGTTGCCGGACCTTCTCACTCAGTACCGCCGCCGCGGCAGCGGAGTGCCGTGGCGCTCGAACGCGTAGCCGGGTCGGCGTAGCGCGCTACCTGATCGATAAACAATCATCGGAGCCAGATCACGGTTGCAAGAAGCTTCATTGCATTCGCCGTGGCCGCAGCGCTACTCGCGGGTTGCACCGAGCAGAGCGAGAGCACGGCCCCATCCGCTCCAGCGGCCGCGCCGGTGGCGTCCGAGGTCGCTGCGGACGCCGCAGCGCCGGGCGCTTCGGTACCGTCTAGCCAGGCGTTCGACATCTCTGCCGTCCCGGTCAGTGACCGGCCGTTGGGGGCGCTTCCTTTTATCCAGCTCCCAGCGGGGTACGCAGCCGCGCGCGCAGACGATGGAGTACGAGCGCGTTCCGGTCTGGACCGGGGACCGTATGGGATGGGTCGAAGGCAAGGTATACATGTCGAGCTTCGAAACCGAAGGCGGCAAGCCGTTTTCGCCATTGGAATTGAGCCGGAACCTCGACCAACTCGTGGCGTCCGTCGGTGGCGTCAAGGTCACGGAGTCGGAAGTGCCCGCAGCGGCGGTCGAGCAGATCCCGCAGGCGATCCGCGACCGCTTAGAGGGTGCGCTGCTGTGGCTGGAGTTCAGTGCCGCGAACACCTATCTGATCCGGCGTGCAGATCGTGATATCTGGATCCAACTGCGGCACTCGCCGCAGTTCCCGGCGTCATGGATGGTGGTCGAGACGCGGCCTTTTACGCCGACGGCGACGCTGCTCCCGGCGGCCGAGTTGAAGCAGCAACTCGACAGTACGGGAACGGTCAGGCTGCACGTCAACTTCGCCACGGACAAGGCTGAGATCCTTGCCGAGTCGCAACCGCAGCTCGCGGAGGCGGCCCGCATGCTGCGCGACGACCCGGCGCTGCGGATCGCGGTGGGCGGCCACACCGACGACAGTGGCGATCCCTCGCACAATCTTCGACTGTCTGACGCGCGTGCCAAGGCCGTAGTTGCGGCTTTGGTCGCCGAAGGGATCGATGCCGGGCGTCTTTCGGCCAAGGGCTTCGGCGCCACGCAGCCTGTTGCCGACAACGGCAGCGAGGACGGCCGCGCAAAGAACCGTCGCGTAGAGCTCAGGAAGCGCTGACGTCCGGGCTGTCGAGTTGGCTGCCCGCCTTTAAGTCGACTGCTGCCCCTGAATCGTGGTCGCGTTCGGCGCGCTGGGGGGCGATTGCTCAAGCGTGAAGTAAGTTGCAGAGCTGACACACCAACAGACGGTCTTTGTTGCGCCGCCTTCACAGGACGCGTGATACGGGCGTCACTCCGGAGCACAACCTCTGTGTTTATTACGTCCCGAAGCGCTGGGCCGGCCAACACCGCGCATCTTGATTGTGCGCCGCAGCACGCGCTTGGCGGAAGCGTGCCCTCTGTCACGCTTTTAGTGCGACTCAGGCGTTCCACTTGCCCAAAATAGGCAGTGCTTCAAGTTTCAGACGTTACGTATTGAAAAACGTTTGGTTAAAGAAGTATTAATCGGTCCCCCGCCCACCATGTCGGTCGGCCGGGTAATTACCAAGGGCCGATCCATGTCGCGTCAACGCACCTCCGCTTTCCTTCGCCGCAGCCCGCTGATGCTCGGCATTGTCATGGCGCTTACAGCGCCCGCATTCGCCCAGACCGCACCGGCCGACGAAGAAGATGCGCAGCCCGCGGCTGCACAGTCCGAAGCCGCCACCGACCTCGACACTGTCGTCGTCACCGGTTCGCGCATCCGCCGTGCCGGCTTCGACACCCTCGAGCCCGCAACGGTCGTCACGCGCGAGTACATCGCCGAGCGTGGTCTGACCAACGTTGCCGACGCCCTCAACGAGATCCCGGGCTTCGGCGCCGGTATCACGCCCGAGGGTGGTCAGTCGACGTTCGGCCCAGGCGTCAACTTCGTCAATCGCTTCGGCCTGGGCACCAATCGCACGCTGACCCTGGTCAACGGCCGCCGTTTCGTCTCGAGCAACGCGCCGAGCATCTTCGGCCCGGCAGCGCCCGGCCTGCAGGTCGACCTCAACGTCGTGCCGTCGCAGCTCGTCGAGCGTGTCGAAAACCTCGCCGTCGGCGGCGCGCCGACCTACGGCTCGGACGCAATCGCGGGCGTCGTCAACCTGATCCTGCGCAAGGACTACGAGGGCACCTCATTCGGCGCGAACTACGGTGTCACCTCCGAGTTCGACAACCACCGGCAGAACGTCTGGGCCCTGACCGGACAGAACTTCGCTGACGGCCGCGGCAACGTGACGTTCTCGCTGTCGTACGACAACGTCAACGGCGTGCTGCAGCGCGAGCGTGACTTCTACGCGAACGGCTACTTCTTCGCGACCAATCCGCTTGCATCGTTGGTCAACACGGCTCAGCCGGGCCGCACGCCCGGGAACGACGGTCGTTTCGACCCGACTGTGCCGTTCAACACGGGTAATGCCGACGGCATTCCGAACTCCGTGCTGGCTGTCCAGCGTCGCATCTGGGGCACCGCGCCCGGCGGCTACATCTACCCGATCGTCGGCGGGCAGACGATCAATGCGATCACGCCGCGCGGCTTTGGCCCGCAGCGCAACGTGTTCCTTGGCTTCGATGCCAACGGCCGTCTCGTCCCCTACAACACCGGGACGCTGTTCGACTCCGTAAACGCCAGCGGCGGCGACGGCCTGAACCTCGTGGAGCAGGGGCAGATCACGTCCGACCTCGAGCGCTTCACGTTCAACACGACCGCGCGCTTCGGCCTGACCGACGCGATCGATGTGTTCTTCGAAGGCACGTTCTACAACGCGGAGTCGACCGAGCTCGCGGACCAGTCCGCGTACAACGCCCCGTTGTTCGGCGGCGCCAGCGGCGCGCTGCGCGTGCAGGCTACGCACCCGCTGCTGACGCCGGAAGCCCGTGCCACGCTCGCGGCAAACGGCATCACGCAGTTCGCGTTCTCGCGTGCCTCGCGCGACCTCGTCGAGAACGCCGCCAGCAGCACCACCGAGCTGGGCCGGGCCGTCATCGGCCTCGACGGTGACTTCGAGTTCGCCGACCGCATCTTCTACTGGGAAACGTCGGCCAACTACGGCCGCAACCTGACCCAGTTCTTCGGCACCTCGCTGCTGCAGCAGAACTTCATCAACGCGATCAACGTGTCGGTGAATGCCGCCGGCCAGATCGTCTGCAACCCGAACGCGAACAACGCGATCTACCTGACGGCTTCGCAGAACCTTGCGGTCAACAGCCGCCCGATCGCCGACCCGAACTGCGTCCCGCTCGACCTGTTCGGCGAAGGCCGTCCGAGCCAGGCGGCGCGTGACTACGTGACCGCGCGTACGCAGTCGGAGTCGCTGCTCGAGCAGGAGGTGTACAACTTCAACATCGCCAGCACGCTGGTCGAACTGTGGAGCGGCCCGCTGTCGTATGCGCTCGGCTACGAGCGCCGTACCGAAAGCGGCCTGTTCGTGGCCGACCCGGTCCTGGCCCAGGGCCTGACGCGGTCGGTGGCGATTGCCCCGAACGGTGGCGAGTTCACGACCAACGAGGTGTTCGGTGAAGTCCTGATTCCGCTGGTCAGCCCGGACAACAACTGGCTCGGCCTGCGCAAGCTGGACCTGACCGGCAAGTACCGCCAGGTCGACAACGAGATCAACGGTGAGTTCGACACGTACACCTACGGTCTGCAGTGGAAGCCGTTCAACGATCTCGAGCTGCGCGGTAACTTCACCCGCTCGCTGCGTGCACCTGCGATCACCGAGCTGTTCACCCCGGTCTCGCCGATCTTCACGTTCGTGCAGGATCCGTGTGACTCGACGCTCGTGAACGCCGGCACCAAGCCCGCCACGCGCGCCGCGAACTGCGCCGCCTTCTACAACTTCTACGGGCTCAACCCGGCGAGCTTCACGTCGAACGCGCGCTTGGCGTCGGTGCAGGGCTCTTCCGGCGGCAACCCTGGCCTGCTGAACGAGAGCGCTGATTCGGTCACGTATGGCTTCGTCTGGGCACCATCGTTCGCGGAAGGCCTAGTGGTCTCGGCCGACTACTACAACATCGAGATCACGGACGCGATCGTCTCGTTGAACGGCAACGAGATCGCAAGCGGCTGCTTCGACAACGACGACTTCAACGCGGCCGATGTGCCGAACGCGAACAGCTTCTGCAGCCTGCTGACGCGCAATGCGCCGGGAACCACAGGTCCGGGCCAGATCACGTTCGTCACGAGCGGTTACGTCAATGGCGCCTACCTGAACTTCGAAGGCTATTCGAGCGAGATCCGCTACGGCTTCGACACCGATGGTCTCGGCCGCTTCACGGTGTCGGCGAACGCGTACTTCCCGAAGACCCTGGTCAGCTCGAACAACCGCATCGTCGAAGACGAGTCGGCGAGCGAGATCGGAGTCACGGAGAACTACCAGCTCAACCTCGGCTGGTTGCGCGCAAAGCTGGGCGCAACGTTCTCGGCGAACTACACGAGCGGTGGCTACTACGACGTGAACTTCACGCCCGAAAGCCGCGACATCCTGCGCGTGGACGGGCAGTGGCTGTTCAACGCCGGCGTCAACTACAAGTTCAGCGACACGACGCGCGTGCGCTTCGCCGTCACGAACCTGCTGAACGAAGAGCCGCCGTTCCCGACGATCGGCATCGGTACGTACGACCAGCTGGGCCGTCGCTTCAACCTGGCGGCCGAGTGGAACTTCTAAGTTCCTAGGTCATGCAGTACCCGAAAGCCCGGCGCTATGCCGGGCTTTCTTTTTGTGGAGGCGACTACGCAAAGCCACTGCCTAATCAGGGTCGGTTCGCGGCGCGCCGCGGCTCAGTGGTCAGCCTACTGCCTCATCCAGCTCGCGGGCCCAAGTAGGAAAAGCCTAGCGTGGCGACGGCAAAGCCCCATTGAGCTCTCTGGAAAGCACCACTTATGGGCGGCCTCTTCCCGCGCGGTCATAAGCGGGCACGCAAACCCTGAGGTCGCGCCCCCTGACGAGCGCGTCCGCGGTGCGACAGATCCAGCCGTCGCGATGTGCCATCGGCTCAATGCTCGCTAACAGCCGGCACTACCGGCCCTTGGCGCCCACCACGCAGTCGCGCCTGCAACCAGTCGCCCAGATCATCCAGCACGCTGAACGTCGCCGGGATCACGATCAGGCTCAACAGGGTCGAGGTGATCAAACCGCCGATCACCGCGACGGCCATGGGTGCGCGGAAACTCGAATCGCCGGAAAAGCCGAGCGCGATCGGCAGCATGCCGGCGCCCATTGCGAGCGTGGTCATGATCACCGGGCGCGCGCGTTTGCGGCAGGCGTCGACGAGTGCGTCGTGCTGGCTCATGCCGTGTTCGTCCTCGGCGATGACCGCGTAGTCGACGAGCAATATCGAGTTCTTCGTTGCGATGCCGATTAGCATCAGCAGGCCGATCAGGGCCGGCAGCGACAACGAGTGCTGGGTGATCAGCAGTGCGCCGAACGCGCCGCCCGCGCACAACGGCACTGCGGCGAGGATCGTCACCGGCTGCAGCGGATGGTTGAACAGCAGCAGCAACACCATGTAGATGCAGGCGATGCCGGCGGCCATTGCGAGCAGGAAGCCGGCGAAAAGTTCGACGAAGATTTCCGCGTCACCGGTGTTGAGGAACACCACGCCCGGTGGCGGATCGCGCACGGTCGGCAGTTGCCGGACTTCGGCCATGACCTCGCCGAGCGGGCGACCATTGAGCTCGGCGGTGAACGTGATGTTGCGCTGGCGCTCGTAGCGCGAGAGCTGCGCCGCGCCACTGCCGCGTTCGATGTCGGCAACGGCGGCAAGTGGCACCGGCCCGTTCGTGCCCGGCACGCGCAGCTGGCCGATCAATGCCGGATCGCTCAGCGCGTCTTCGTTGAAGCCGACGCGGATCGGCACCTGCCGTTCGGGCAGGTTGAGCTTGGCGAGGCGCTGGGTGTAATCGCCGCTGGTCGCGATGCGCGCGGCCTCGGCGATGTCGGCAGTGGATACGCCCAGGTCCGCCGCGCGCGCCGGGTCGGGCCGGATCACGAGCTCCGGTCGCAGCAGCGAGGCCGACGAGCTCACGCTGCCGAGGCCCGGCAGCGTGCGCAGCTCGCGTTCGAGCTGGGTCGCTGCGTCCTGCAGGCGCTGCGGATCGTCGCCGGCGAGCACGAGTTGCAGTGTCTCGCCCGGCTCGGAGCTGATGTAGCTGATGCGCACGCCCGGCAGGTCGGCCAGCTTCGCACGCGCGACGCGCTCGAGCGCTTTCTGGTCGCGCTCGCGGTCGTCCTGCGGGCCCCAGTCGAGCACGAGCGTCGCCTTGCGCGCTTCGCCGACGCCGGTTTTGCCCGGATCGCCGATGTCGAGCACGCTGCCGATCGTCGTATAGACCTGCTTCAACTCGGTAATTGTTTCCAGCCGCGCGCGTGCCTGCTCGGTGACGCGCACGGTTTCCTCGATCGGCGTGCCCGGCGGCAGTTCCAGGCTGAGGTTGCTTCGGCCGAGGTCAGAGAACGGGATGAACGTGGTCGGGATGAACGGGATCAGCGCGAGCGAGGCGAAGAAGAACGCGGTCGCGATGCCGAGCGTGAGCCAGCGCCGGCGCAGCGCCGCATCGACAAGGCGCAGGTAGCGCCGCATCAGCGGGCCTTCGGTTTCCGCATGCGGCTTGGCCTTGAGCTGGTAGGCCGCGATCATCGGCGTGAGCAAACGCGCGACCAGCAGCGAGAACAGCACCGCCGCGGCCGCGGTCCAGCCGAATTCGCGGAAGAACTTGCCCGGGATGCCCGGCATGAACGCGACCGGCACGAACACGGCGGCCAGCGTCAGTGAGGTTGCGATCACTGCCACGCCGATCTCGTCGGCGGCCTCGCGCGCGGCCTGCAGCGGCGGCTTGCCCATCTGCAGGTGACGCACGATGTTCTCGATCTCGACGATCGCGTCATCGACCAAGATGCCGACCACGACGCTGAGCGCGAGCAGCGTGATCAGGTTCAGCGTGAAGCCGAAGAAATACATCACCGCGAACGTCGGGATGATCGACAGCGGCAGCGCGAGCGCGGAGATCCAGGTTGCGCGCCAGTCGCGCAGGAACAGCCATACGACGATCAGCGCGAGCAGTGCGCCTTCGAACAGCATCGTCATCGACGATTCGTACGAGCGCTCGGCCTCCTCGACCATCGAGGTGACGAGCTGGAAGCGCATGCCGGGATGCTCGGCCTCGAGCCGGGTCAGCGTCTCGCGCACGTCTTCGGCGACCTCGAGCTCGCTCGAGCCGCGCGTGCGCGACAGCGAGAACGCGACCACCGGTTTGCCGTCGAGCAGCGCGACCTGGCTGGGGTCGGCGGCGCCATCGGTGATCCGCGCGAGCGCGTCGAGTCGCACCGCGCGACCGTCGCGCAATGGAATCGAGAACGCGCGCAGCGCCTGTGCATCGGCGGCGGTGCCGACGGTGCGGATCACCTGTTCGCGTGCGTCGAGTTCGGCGCGGCCGCCGGGGCGTTCCACCTGGCTTCGCGCGATCTGCTGGCTGATCTCGCCGGCGGTCACGCCATACGCGAGCAGCGCCTGCGGATCGAGGTCGACGCGGATCTGGCGCTCGATGCCGCCCTGGCGCGAGACACGCGCGACGCCGGGCACGCCGTACATCGCACGCGTGACTTCGCGATCGACGAACCAGCTCAGCTCGTCCACGCCCATGCGATCGGACGCGACCGCGTAGGTCATCAGTGCGCCGCCGATGTCGACCTTGCCGATGATCGGCTCCTGGATGTCCTGGGGCAGATCGCTGCGGATGCGGCTGACCGCGTCGCGCACGTCATCGAGCGCGGTCGCGAGGTCGGTTTCAAGTTCGAATTCGACCGCGGTCGAGCTCACGCCCTCGGTCACGGTCGACATGACGCGCTTGACGCCGGTGATCGTCGCGACCTGGTCCTCGACCAGGCGCGTGACCTCGGTTTCGAGCTGCGAAGGCGATGCGCCGGGCTGCGCGATCGTCACCGTCACCATCGGGAACGCGATATCCGGAAAGCGCGCGACCGGCAGCTTCCAGAAGCCCCACAGGCCGGCCACGCACAGCACGAAGAAGATCATCAACGCCGGCAATGGCCGGCGGATCGCCCACGCCGAGACGTTGATCATGACGCGGCCTGCGGGGTGGCCGGGCTCGCGCCTTCTGCAACCACGCGCACGCGATCGCCATCGCCGAGGAAGCCCGCGCCGCGCACCACGACCGGCGTGCCGGGCTTGAGGCCGTCGAGGATCTCGACCGCATCGCCAGCGCGCGTGCCGATGCGTACGCGCAGCCGCTTCGCCACGCCGTCGCTGCCGACGATGAACACGTATGGATAGCCGTCGCGCTCGACCACAGCCGCGGCCGGCACGGTCAGCGCACGGCCGGCGCCGGTCGCGATGCGGCCGGGCACGAACTGGCCGACCTGCAGCCCTTCGGGGTCGGGCAGGTCGGCGTAGATCGTGCCGGTGCGCGTTTCAGCGTCGACGCCGGGGCTGACCGCGCGTACGCGGCCTTCGGCCACCGCGCCGCCGGGCGCCTCGAGCGCGACCGGATCGCCGACCGACACCCGCGCGAGCTCATCGGCCGCAAGCTCGGCCTGCCACTCGAGCCGGCCATCGCGGATCAAACGCAGCAGTTCGCTGCCGGCGGCGACCACCTGACCGGGTTCAACCAGGCGCTTGGACACGATGCCGTCGTCGGGCGCGCGCAGGCGGGTGAAGTCCATGCGCAGCTGCGAGGCGTCGAGCGCGGCCCGTGCGGTGGCCTGTCGGGCCTGGGCCTGCGTGCGGGCCGCGCGCAGCTCGTCGAGCGAGGCGGCGCTGATCAGCTGCTCGGCGGCAAGCTTCTCGGCGCGGCGCAGGTTCGCCTGAGCGAGTTCGACCGCGGCGGCTGCTTCGGCATGCGCGGCGCGCGCCTGCGCGAGTTCGCTGGCAATCGTGCGGGCGTCGAGTTCGAGCAGCAGCTCGCCCTTGCGCACGCGCTCGCCGACGTCGACATGCAGGTCGGTCACGCGCAGCCCGCCGACCTCGACGCCGAGCTGCATCTCTTCCCAAGCCGTCACCGGGCCGGACACCGCGATCGCGCGCTCGAGCTCCTGCATGCGCGCCGGCTGCAGCGTGACGGCGAGCGAGGACGGCGCCGCATCCGCGGCCGGTTCCTGCGCATCCTTGCCACACGCGGCCAGCGCCGCACACACCGTTGCCACCGCCAGCCAGTGTCGGATCATTCCCCGTTTCCTTCGACCGGGCCTGGGCCCGCAGCCGCCTAGGATACGGGCCGGTATGTGACCGGCGAAGTGCCGTCAGGGGGATGGCGGGCGGAAGAATTCGCGTGCCGTTGAGGTGCTGCGCGCGGCGACCGCTTCGACCGTTTCGCCGCGGTCGCGCGCGAGTTCCTCGACGATGTGCGCAAGGAATGCGGGCTCGTTACGACGGTCCTTCGGCATCGGCTTGAGCGTGCGCGGCAGCAGGTAGGGCGCATCGGTCTCGATCATCAGGCGATGGCCGGGGATGTGCGGCACGATCTCGCGCAGATGCTGGCCGCGGCGCTCATCGCAGAGCCAGCCGGTGATGCCGATGTGCCAGTCGTGATCCAGGTACGCGAACGCTTCCTCGCGCGTGCCGGTGAAGCAGTGCACGACCGCCGGGCCGAGGCGGCCTTCGAAGTTGCGCATGATCGCGACGAAGTCGTCGTGCGCATCGCGCTGGTGCAGAAAGAGTGGCTTTCTAGAGTCGGGCGTCTTGCCGGTATCGACCGCGATCTGCAGCTGCTGCTCGAACGCGCGCCGCTGCGCCGGGCGCGGGGAGAAGTCGCGGAAGTAATCGAGCCCGCATTCGCCGACCGCGACGACCTCGTCGTGTTCCAGCAGCGCCCGCATCTCGGCGTCGCATTCAGCGGTGTATTCGACCGCATGGTGCGGGTGGACGCCGGCGGTCGAAAACAGGAAGCCCGGGTGAGCCTTCGCGAGTTCGAGCGCTTTCGGCGAGTGCTCGCGGCTGGCGCCGGTGATGACCATCTGCACGATGCCGGCCTCGCGGGCGCGGGCCAACACGGCGTCGCGGTCGCGGTCGAAGGATTCGTGGGTGAGGTTGGCGCCGATGTCGATGAGTTGCATGGAGGAATTCTAACGGGGGCATGCGTGGCTTCGGCTGCAGGCAGCGCGCGAGCCGGGGTCTTGCCCTCCGCTCGGTCAGGGCCGCCACGTCGCGGCTCCTCCAGCCCGGTGCAGCGCACCGGGCATTCGCACGGACGCGCGGCAGTGCCGCGCAAGCGGTCCATGCTCATCCTGCCCTGACTCGCGCGCCGGCCATCCATGGCCGGCTTTACGCAATACCCCGGCTCCCACGCTGCTGTCGCGTTTGCAGTTCCTCTGCCCTGGTCGTTTGAAAGCAGTCGCCAGAGCGCGCAGAAAATCGTGAGCGTGAGGTGGCCCATCAAGGGTGTTGCGGAGAGTGGGCCATGGATGGCCCACGACCCGACTTAAAGACAGGATGTCGTCAGGAGGGCGCAGCAACACCCTTGATGGGCCACCTCACGCGCAGTGCCGCAACCAAAGCGGCGCTGCTCTCGTTTCGACCGGGAACACCTCCAACACCTATCCTTCCCGCGTGAGCACCCCGCATTTCCCGATCGACGAACTGCTGCCGCAGATCCGCGACAGCCTCGCCACGCACACACGCCTCGTGCTCGAAGCGCCGCCGGGCGCGGGCAAGACCACGCAGGTGCCGCCGGCACTGCTCGATGCGCCGTGGCTCGGCACGCAGAAGATCGTCATGCTCGAGCCGCGCCGCGTTGCCGCGCGGGCGGCGGCGATGTTCATGGCGCGCCAGCGCGGTGAGGAGGTCGGGCAGACGGTTGGCTACCGGATCCGCTTCGAGAACCGCGTCTCGGCCGCGACGCGGATCGAGGTCGTCACCGAAGGCATCCTCGCGCGGATGATCCAGGACGATCCGATGCTCGAAGGCGTCGGCGCGTTGCTGTTCGACGAGTTCCACGAGCGGCACCTCGCGGCCGACCTCGGCCTCGCGCTCGCACTCGACGTGCAGGCGCAGCTGCGTGAGGACCTACGCATCGTGGTGATGTCGGCGACGCTCGACGGCGAGCGGCTGGCGCAGTTTCTCGATGCGCCGCGGCTCGCCAGCGCCGGCCGCAGTTATCAGGTGTCGGTGCAGCACTTTCCGGCGCGGCGCGAGGAGGGGATCGAGCATCAGACTCGCCGCGCGGTCGAACACGCGGTCGCGGCGCATCCGGGCGATGTGCTCGTGTTCCTGCCGGGCCAGCGCGAGATCGCGCGTGCCGAAGGCGCGCTGGCGGGCTCGACCGAGCTGCAGGGTATTGAGGTACTCACGCTGCACGGCGAACTGCCGGTCGAGCAGCAGTCGCGTGTGCTGCAGCCGGCCGCAGATGGCCGGCGACGCGTCGTGCTGGCGACGAACGTCGCCGAATCGAGCGTCACGTTGCCGGGCGTGCGCGCGGTGATCGATTCCGGGCTTGCGCGCGAGCCGCGCTACGACCCCAACAGCGGCTTCGCGCGGCTCGACGTCGTGCCGATCGCGCAGGCCTCGGCCGACCAGCGCGCCGGTCGCGCCGGTCGTGTCGCCGAGGGCTGGGCCTACCGCCTGTGGCCCCAATCGCAGCGGCTCGAGCCGCAACGCCGGCCCGAGCTGGCCCAGGTCGAACTGGCCGGGCTTGCGCTCGAACTGGCCGCCTGGGGCGATGCGGACCTGCGCTTTCCCGACGCCCCCCCACCCGGCGCACTCGCGGCCGCACGCGAACTCCTGCAGCGGCTCGGCGCGCTCGATGGCGTGGCGGTCACGCCGCTGGGCCGGCGCATGCTCACGCTCGGCACGCACCCACGGCTCGCGGCGATGCTGCTGGCACCGACCGATGCGCGCGAGCAGGCGTTGGCCTGTGACCTCGCTGCGTTGATCGAAGCGCGCGATCCGCTGCGGTCGCGCTCGGATGCGTTGGTCGAGCGCTGGCAGGCGCTTGCGGCTTTCCGCACCGGGCGTGCGCCGGCCGATGCATCCAGAGGCGCGCTCGCCGCGCTCGACCAGGCCGCGAAGCAGTGGCGCCGCCGCCTGCACCTGGATGCATCGCCGCCGACTACGGTGCCCGCGCATGCGCTCGGCGACGTGCTGCTGCATGCGTTCCCGGATCGCATCGCGCGCCAGCACCCGGCCGATCCGCTGCGCTACCAGCTTGCGAACGGCCGCAGCGCGAAGCTGTTCGATGACAGCGCGCTGTTCGGCGAGCGCTGGATCGTGATCAGCGAGCTGCGTGATGAGGCCCGCGACGCGCGCGTGCTGCGGGCGGCGCCGCTCGACGAGGCGCGGCTGGAACGCGAATTCCCGCAGCGTTTCATCACTGAGGACCGGGTGGTCTGGGATGCGGATGCGCGGGGCATTGCCGCGGTGCGCGAGCGGCGCTTCGACCGGATCGTCATCGACAGCCGGCCGCTCGCGAAGCCCGACCCGTCGCGTTACGCCGATGCGCTGGTCGACGCGGTGCGCCAACTCGGACTCGATGCATTGCCGTGGACCGAAGGCCTCATGCAGTGGCGCGCGCGCGCGCGTTGCCTGCGCGCGTGGTTGCCGGAGTTCGATGCGTTGCCCGACCTGTCCGATGCCGCACTGCTTCAATCGCTCGAGAGGTGGCTCAAGCCTGCGCTGAGCGGCAAGACGCGGCTTGATGCACTCGACGAGGCCGCGTTCGGCGAGGCGCTGAAGTCGGGCATCGACTGGTCGCTGCGCCAGCGCATCGACACACTCGCGCCGGTGCGCATCGTCGTGCCGTCCGGAATGGACCGGCGCATCGAGTACGCGTTCGATGATGCGGCCGACGCGCCGGTGCCGCCGGTGCTCGCAGTCAAGCTGCAGGAGCTGTTCGGCCTGGCCGACACGCCGCGCATCGCCGAGGGGCGCGTGCCGCTCACGTTGCACCTGCTCTCACCCGCGGGGCGGCCACTGCAGGTGACGCAGGACCTGCGCAGTTTCTGGGAGCGCACCTATCCCGAGGTCAGGAAAGAGATGAAAGGCCGCTACCCGAAGCACCCCTGGCCCGACGACCCGTGGACCGCGACCGCCACGCACCGCGCGAAGCCGCGGGCGCACTGAGCGGCAGTCATCGCCGCGTGCACTTCGCGACGTGTACCCCAGCGCAAGGCATCCCACTGCCGATCGCACTTCGTTCCAGCGATGACGGACAGCTGCATCGGCTGCAACGTGGTTGCATCCGCCATGAGCATCCAACACGACGCGTCGCTGCTCACGTCGCTTCAACGAGCGCGGATCGACACTGCATTCCGCTCCCGCTGCAGGACATTGTCCATGTTCAGAAAAGCTTCCATGTCCGATCGTGTCGTCGGCCGCACCAAGGCCGTCGGTGACAGCCTGAAGGTGATGATGCCGAGCGCCGAGGCGCTGCTCGCTGCCGGCGCCAAGTTCGGTGCGGTGAAGACCGGTGCACGTGTCGCCGGGATGTTCGTGCGCCGCCACCCGGCCGTGGCCGTGGCGACCGTCGCCGGTGCAGGCCTGCTCTGGTATGCAGCCAAGCGCCGCAGCGCCCGCGCCGAGCGCGGCAACATCGAAACCGGCACCGTAACGGGTGCGTCCCTGGGCCGCTCCACGCGGATTGAAGCACGCAACGCGACCGAAGTGCCGAACCGGCGCAAGGCCACGTCGACGGTCGGTACCCGCAAGCGCGCCGCGACCGCACGTGCTGCACGTGACGCGACCAGCGACAACTCGACCAGCACGTACTGACCGCTGACGCATCAGCGGTTGCAGGATCACGGTGGCGCCTGCGCCACCGCCGTTGTGTGCGGATCAGGCGGCTTGAGGTAGCTCGATCACGAAGCGCGCGCCGCCACTCTTGCGGTCTTCGTACCAGAGCTGGCCGCCGGCATTGGCGATGATCTGCTTGGCCAACGAAAGGCCGAGGCCGCTGGAGATGCCGTCATCGTGCGATTCCTCATGCAGGCGCACGAACGGCTTGAACAGCTCGCGCTGGCGCCCGGCCGGAATGCCCGGACCGCGGTCAGCAACGATCAGCTGCCAGAAGCCCGGCGGGCCGGCGCGACCGATCAGCGTCAGTTCGCTGCCGGGCGCGTACTTCATCGCGTTGGTGATCAGGTTCTCGCTGACCTGGCGCAGCACGCGCTCGTCGATCGCCACGCGCGCATCCGCCGGCGGCGGGACGAGCTTGACGTGCAGGCCCTTGGATTCGAGCTGGATCTCGTAACGGCGCAGCAGCCAGTCGATCGTCTCGGCCAGGCTCGCCGAAGCGTGTGCCTGCGCCGCGGCCTGCTGGCCGGCGCGGCTTTCGAGGTAGTGGCGGATGTAGCCGAGCGCATCGGTTGCACTCTCGTGGATCATCTCGAGATATCGCGGCACGCGCTCGGGCTTGCAGCCGCCGGTGCGCAGCAGGTCGCTCGCGAACAGCACGCTGGTCAGCGGGTTC
Organism: Lysobacter korlensis; assembly: GCF_042434515.1. NCBI lineage: Bacteria > Pseudomonadati > Pseudomonadota > Gammaproteobacteria > Lysobacterales > Lysobacteraceae > Lysobacter > Lysobacter korlensis. The sequence continues at coordinate 159,060 of NZ_JBHLTG010000001.1, read as the reverse complement.
TTGAGGTCGTGTGCGACGAGGTTGACCAGCTCCTCGCGCTCGCGCGCAACGCGCTCGAGGCGGTCACGGGTGAGCTTGAGGCCGATATGCGCGTTGACGCGCGCGAGCAGCTCCTCGGGCAGGAACGGCTTGGTGACGTAATCGACGACGCCGGCGTCGAATGCCCGCAGCAGCAGGTCGCGGTCGTGCGCGGCGGTGACGAACACGACCGGCGCACGCAGCGGGCGCTCGTGCTTGCGAAGCGCCTGCAGCACCTCGAACCCGTCCATGCCCGGCATCATCATGTCGAGCAGGATCAGGTCGGGCTCGGACTCGGTGTATGACGCGATCGCGCGCTCGCCACTCTCGGCCGTCGCGACGTCATAGCCCTGCCGCGTCAGCAGCATGCTGACGACACGCAGGTTCGCCGCCTGATCATCGACGACGAGAATCCGGCCGGAATTGGCGGCAGCAGCGGCCATAAGGTCCTTGGTGGCGGGTCAGGCGTGGCGCGCGACCGTCATGCAAACGGAACAAACGTTAACAGAAGCTCCCCTGTACACCTGTGATGCGCGGTCAGCTTGATGAACAAGACCTGCACGCTGCGTGAAGGCGAAGCGAAAATCCCGTTGCAGCCTCATCCAGTAATTACTTTCCATTCGCCGGGAGAAAGGCCGTCCACCCGGTGCGGCCCGATCGCCACGCGCACCAGTCGCAGCGTCGGCAGGCCGACCGCGGCGGTCATGCGGCGAACCTGCCGGTTCCGGCCTTCGCGCAGCTCGAGTTCGAGCCACGCATCGGGCACGGTCTTGCGGAACCGCACGGGCGGATCGCGCGGCCACAACCCGGGCGCATCGATGCGGCGCGCGCGCGCCGGACGTGTTAGCCCGTCGTTGAGCGTCACGCCGCTGCGCAGCGCGGCAAGCTGCGCTTCGTCCGGTTCGCCCTCGACCTGCACCCAGTAAGTCTTCGGCTGCTTGTGGCGCGGATCGGTCAGCTGGTGCGCGAGGCCGCCATCGTCAGTGAGCAGCAGCAGGCCTTCGCTGTCGTGGTCCAGCCGGCCTGCCGCATACACCTGCGGCGGCAGGCCGAAGCCCGCCAGCGTCGGCCGCGGCGGCGTGCTGCGGTCGGTGAACTGGCACAGCACGCCATAGGGTTTATTGAACGCGATCAGCACGCTGGGCTCGTGACTCGGTGATAGCGCGGCGTTGCTTTGGCGCGTTGAACGGCTACGCGCCCGAATCGCATCGACACGGACCGTGCCGCGGCAGCCCACCGGCGGCCGCGGCGCGAACGACGATCAGCTCGCGACTGCTCAGCGCGCCGGCTTGCGGAAGCGCAGCGTCATGCGGTCGCTTTCGCCGATCGCCTCGTACTTCGCTGCATCGCCGGCATCGTGGCGCTTGCTCGGCGGCAGCGTCCAGACGCCATTCGGGTGGTCCTTGGTGTCACGCGGATTGGCGTTGATCTCGCTCTGGCCCGCGAGTTCAAACCCGGCTGCCTGCGCCAGCGCGATCACCTGCGCCTGGCCGACGTAGCCGGACTTGTCGTCGGCCGGCATGTCGCCCTTCGCGCGGTGCTCGACGACACCGAGCACGCCACCGGGCTTGAGCACGTCGTAGAAGCCCTTGAACATCGCGTCCGCCGTGCCGGCCATGCGCCAGTTGTGCACGTTGCGGAACGTCAGCACCGCGTCGGCCGAGCCCGGTGCGCCGAACTGTGGCTGGGCAGGATTGAACGTCACCGTGCGCGCGGTGCCGAAACGCGCAGCGTCGGCAGCGAGCTTTGCTGCCAGCTCGCCGTTGGACTTGGTGTAGTACGCCTTGGCGCGCTCCTCTTTCTGGGAAGCCGGATCGACCACGGCCGCGATGTACTGGCCGCTGCGCAGGTATGGCGCGAGGATCTCGCTGTACCAGCCGGCGCCCGGCGTGATCTCGATGACCGTGTGGTTCGGCGCGATGCCGAAGAACTCCAGCGTTTCACGCGGATGGCGGTGCGCGTCACGGGCGCGGTTCTCGGCGCTGCGCCAGTCGCCGGCGATCGCCGAATCGAGGTCGGCCAGTATCACCTTGCCCGGCGTCGGGGCACTGCTCGCCGAAGCGCTGGTGGATGCGGAAGCCTCGGCCGAAGCCGCCGGCGTGGACGGATTGGTGGCGCAGGCGGTCAGCAGGGCGGGAACGAGCGCGGCGAGCAGCAGGCGTTTCATGCGATGACTCCAGGCAACAGGGCTGAACAGCCTACCGGGGCGCGCGTGCATGGGCCATGCGCACCAGCCACAGCGGCGACACACCGCTGCAAAACCACTGGCGCCGAGCGGTCATCTGCCCTTCGTAGCCTGCGCGCCATCCACGGACCACCCGCCTCAGCGGGCCGGCCGACGCCCAGCAAGGAGATGCGTGATGCAGCTGTTCAAGAGCGAGTGGTTATTCGAACCGCACACTGCCGCGGCCGGTCGCGATATGCGCCCCCCGCGGTTCACGGGACGCTACGGCGTACGCAGCGCGCGCACCGCACCACCGGTGTGTCCGCCCCTGCATATGGCCGATGCCCCCGCGCTTTCCACGATCGAGCACGAGCGCGCCGTGCTGAGGTTTCTTGCGAGCTATGACCGCGCCGCGTGAGCGCGTCGCCGTGCATCGCACGCGCGCCGCACGAATGTTCTCAGCGGAGCAGCGCAGCACTGGTGCAAGCCGAGCATTCGACTACTGCGCCCGCTAGCGAACGACAGGCGCAGCGCAGCGCGTGGGCGCCCGCAGCGGCTACGCCTCCCGCAGGGTAGGCGTAGCCGCTGCGGGCCACTATCGGCTGACGGCTCGGACACAGGTCCGGACCGTCAAGCGAACCGCCTTCAGGCCGCCAGCGACGCCAGCGCCGAGTTCAGCGTCGCGCTCGGACGCATCGCTTCAGCCATGCGTGCCACGTCCGGGTGGTAGTAACCGCCGATCTCGACCGGCTTTCCCTGCACGGCGGTGAGCTCGCCGAGGATCTTCTCCTCGTTCGTCGTCAGCGCTTCGGCCAGCGGGGCGAACTTCGCCTTCAGCTGCGTATCGTCGTTCTGCGTCGCCAGCGCCTGCGCCCAGTACTGCGCGAGGTAGAAGTGCGTGCCGCGGTTGTCGAGCTGGCCGACCTTGCGCGCGGGCGAGCGGTTCTCGTCGAGGATGCGGCCGTTCGCGACGTCGAGCGCATCGGCGAGCACGCGGATGCGCGTGTCGTAGTGGCGTTCGGCGAGGTGTTCGAGCGACGCGGCCAGTGCGAGGAATTCGCCGAGCGAATCCCAGCGCAGGTAGTTCTCCTCGACGAACTGCTGCACATGCTTCGGCGCGCTGCCGCCGGCACCGGTTTCGAACAGGCCGCCGCCGGCCATCAGCGGCACGATCGACAGCATCTTCGCGCTGGTGCCGAGCTCCATGATCGGGAACAGGTCGGTCAGGTAATCCCGCAGCACGTTGCCGGTGACCGAAATCGTGTCCTGGCCCGCACGGGTGCGCTCGAGCGAGAACTTCATCGCCTCGACCGGTGCGAGGATGCGGATGTCCAGCCCGCTCGTATCGTGCTCGCCGAGGTACTGCTCGACCTTCGCGATCACCTGCTTGTCGTGCGCGCGGTTCGCGTCGAGCCAGAACACGGCCGGGGTATTGCTCAGGCGCGCGCGCGTGACCGCGAGCTTGACCCAGTCACGGATCGGCGCGTCCTTGGTCTGCGCCATGCGCCAGATGTCACCGGCCTCGACGCTGTGCTCGAGCAGCGTGTTGCCCGCGGCGTCGACGACGCGCACGGTGCCGGCGGCCGCGATCTCGAACGTCTTGTCGTGCGAGCCGTATTCCTCGGCCTTCTGCGCCATCAGGCCGACGTTCGGCACGCTGCCCATCGTCGCCGGATCGAACGCGCCGTGTTGCTTGCAGTCCTCGATCACGGCCTGGTAGATGCCGGCGTACGAGCGGTCCGGAATCACCGCCTTCGTGTCCTGCAGTTCGCCGGCCGCGTTCCACATCTTGCCGCTGTCGCGGATCATCGCCGGCATCGATGCGTCGACGATGATGTCGCTGGGCACGTGCAGGTTGGTGATGCCCTTGTCGGAGTTCACCATGGCCAGGCCCGGGCGTTGCGCGTACAGCGCCTGGATTTCCGCTTCGATGTCGCGGCGCACGGATTCGTCGAGCGCCGGCAGGCGCGCGTACAGATCGCCGATGCCGTTGTTCGGATCGAAGCCCGCCGACTCCAGCGCGATGGCGTGCTTTTCCAGCACCGGCGCGTAGAAGCGCTTGACCACGTGGCCGAACATGATCGGGTCGGAGACCTTCATCATCGTAGCCTTCAGGTGCAGCGAGAACAGCACGCCGCTTTCGCGCGCGTCGTTGATCTGCTCGTCGATGAATGCGTTGAGTGCCGACGCGCTCATGCGCGATGCGTCGATGATCTCGCCGGCCTGCAGCGCGGTCTTTTCCTTGAGCACGACGGTCTGGCCGTCGGCGCGCACCAGTTCGATGCGCACGTTGCCGGCGTCGAGCACGGTGGTCGAGCGCTCGCTGCCGTAGAAATCGCCATCGCGCATATGCGCGACATGCGACTTCGAATCGCTGCTCCACTTGCCCATGCGGTGCGGATGCTTGCGCGCGAAGTTCTTCACGCTCACCGGCGCGCGGCGGTCGGAATTGCCTTCGCGCAGCACCGGATTCACCGCGCTGCCCTTGGTGCGGTCATAGCGCGCCTTGATGTCGCGCTCTTCGTCGTTCGAAGGCTCTTCCGGGTAGTCCGGCAGCGCATAGCCCTGCTGCTGCAGCTCGCGGATCGCGGCCTTGAGCTGCGGCACCGACGCGCTGATGTTCGGCAGCTTGATGATGTTCGCTTCGGGCGTGGTGGCGAGCTGGCCGAGCTCGGCGAGGTGATCGCCGATGCGCTGCGCATCGGTCAGGCGCTCGGGGAACTGCGCGAGGATGCGGCCGGCCAACGAAATGTCGCGGGTTTCGACATCGATGCCCGCAGTGCCGGCAAATGCCTCGACGATCGGCAGCAGCGACTGGGTGGCGAGGAACGGCGCTTCGTCCGTGAGGGTGTAGATGATCTTCGGCGTGTTCGACATGGGGGCGTAGTGCTCGCTTGCAGGTCTGGCGGGACGAACGGTGCCGCGCCGGCTGGGGCGGGCAGCGTCCTCGATCGGAAGCCGGGCAGTGCACGCGTGGGGCCGATGCGTGCAACTCGGTCGGGCATTGTCGCGGTTCGTCCGGCGCGGGGCAAAAGACCCGATCGTCATGAACTCAGGCCCAGGCGCCAGCAAACGCTGCGAAGCGGCAGCAGAAGTGGCGCGCCGGTGGATCCTCACGGCTCTACGTAGCGGGCGGTCTCGACGCGGGACGCTTGCGCCTGCGCCGGCCGTGCAAGCGCGGCCGGTCAGGCTGCCCGCCAGCTCGACGGGTCCAGAGGCGCGAGGCCATGCGCCTGCCGGGCCCGGTCGCATTGCGGGCTCGCCTCGCCATGCAGCCACGCCGGTTGCAGGTCGCGGCAGGGGCTGGGGCGCTGTGCGTAGATGCCGCAGTGCGCGTCGCGGCCGACCACGCCGCGCAGCGCCTGACAGCGCACGGGGGCGGAGTACGTACCGCGCATCACGACGCGGTGCGGGTCCAGCGGTTCGGTGAGCTCTGCCGGCGTGTGCAGCTCGAGCGACGGGTCGGTCTCGCTCCAGTGGAGCACGACCCGGTACGCCGCGCAGCAGGCGCCGCAGGACAGGCACGGGTGGACAGCCATGGCAGCGGGATCGGCGGGGGTCTTGAAGGAAACGGGACGAGGTAATGCAGGGCGCGGCCGCGAGCGACGCGGCCTGCGCAGCGGGCGTGCGGTCGTGGTGCTCAGCCGGCGCCGCAGCACTTCTTGTACTTGCGGCCGCTGCCGCAGGGGCAGGGTGCGTTGCGGTCCGGCGTCGCTGCGCGACGGATCGGCTCGCGCGGCGTGAGCGCGTCGATGCGGTGGTGGTGCAGGTCGGCGAGCATGGCAGGCAGGCCGGCGATGATCTCCAGCCGCTCGCGGTAATCGACAGGCGCCGGCGGCTGGGTCGGGTCCTCGCCGATCACCTCACCACTGACGAGGCGGTCGAGCAGCGCGAAGATCTCGTCGATCCAGTCGTGCTCGTCGAGCCAGGCCTCCCACTGCGCTTCGCGCAGCTCGACGCCGCGGAAGAAGCCCAGCGCCCAGTCGTGGCCGACGTCGAGCTCGTCGGGCTGTTCGGCCTCGGCCTCCTCGGGCAGCCACAGCAGCGGCGCGAGGTGGTCGGGGATGTCCTCGCCTTCGAAGCGCGCGCGTGCGGTGACCATGTTCCAGTGGCCGAGCAGCAACGCTTCAACCTGGGCGCGCTCGTCGGCATCGCGCCAGCGCGGCGGGGTGCCCCAGACCTGCGGTTCCCACTCCGACATCGGCACCGTGTCGGGCCCGACCGCGAGCGCGGAGAGGTAGCCGTCCAGCGCCTCGAGGTTGAAGCCCTTGAACGGCACCGCGCGCTGCTCGAGCAGTTCGGCGAGGCGTTCGATCTGGTCGTCGTCGAGGTGGCTGGGAGCGTTCATGGCGGCACCGGCGGGGAAAGGCGTGCATGGTAGTCGGCGCGGCTGCGATGCGCAGGTCGAAGCGGCCGTCGTGTCCGCTGGGCTTCAGCGATGCCGCCGGCAGCGGGGATCGCCGTACCATGCCGCGCCTGCCGACGATGCCTGCCCCGATGACCGCCTGCCCCTGCTCGCCCGATCGTGCGTACGACGCCTGCTGCGGCCGCTTCCATGCAGGCGAGCCAGCGCCGGATGCGCAGGCGCTGATGCGCTCGCGCTACAGCGCGTTCGTGCGGGGTGACGCCGCGTACCTGCTCGCGAGCTGGCATCCCGACACGCGGCCGGACGCGCTCGATCTGGACCCGTCGATGCGCTGGCTCGGTCTCGACGTACGCCGCCACGTCGCCGAAGGCGATGCGGCGACCGTCGAGTTCGTCGCGCGCGCCCGCAGCGGCGGCGCACCGGCAGTGCGGCTGCACGAAGTCAGCCGCTTCGTGCGCGAAGGCGGGCGCTGGTATTACGTCGATGGTGAGTTCCCCGCCGGCGCCGGGCGCTGAAACAACAAAAGGGCGCGACGTTGCTGTCGCGCCCAAGTCCGTGCGTGGACCGGAGAGAGGGAGTCAGCGCACGGCGAAACCAGGGATTCGACGCAGGCGTCGCCTCCCGTGATCGGGTTGGACGTGGTGCCGGCCGGTCGCGTCCACGTCCACGTCCTTGCGATCACCGAACTCAAAACCCGCAAAGCTACCGAACGCCGCCGGAGCGGCGGCGACGCGGGTGTGGGTCACGATTGATCGCGGATCGGGCATCGGCGGCTCAGGCGTCCGGTGGGGCATCAGGCAGCAGCAGGATCAGGCCCGGGTAAATGAGTTCGGGATCATCCAGCCGGTCACGGTTCGCATCGAAGATCAGCGGCCAGCGGCTCGGGTGGCCATAGACGCGCCGCGCGATCGCCGCAAGCGTGTCGCCGTGCTCGACGCGGATCGTGCGGCGTGCAGTGTCCGACGCGGTCAGCGGTGCACCGCTGCTGCCGCCTTCGAGCTTCGACGAGTCCGGGCGCAGGCTCGGCACGGTGTCGCTGCTGCTGCCGACGTTCGATAGATCCAGCGGGCGCGACGCGCTGCTGCCGGACCCGGTCGGAGGCTGCGAAGTGCCGGGAGGACGGTTCTGGTTCATGGCGTTGTCCCCTTTTGACAAGGCCACCATCGCACCCGCCTCGTTAAGCAGTGATCGGGCCGGCGTGAAGCCGTCCGCACATCACGCGCAACGTTGCCGACTTACTGCCGCTCGTCGCGCCCCGCGTGCGGCATCGCAAAGCCCGGCGTCGCACGCCAGGGATTGATGTCGAGCCCGCCCCGGCGCGTGTAGCGCGCTTCGACCGACAGCGCTTCGCAGCGCGCGTGCTGCATGAGGTCGAAGAAGATGCGCTCGACGCATTGCTCGTGGAATTCGCAGTGGTCGCGGAACGACACCACGTAACGCAGCAGGCCTTCTCGGTCGATGCGCGGGCCGCGGTAATGGATGCTCACCGTTGCCCAGTCGGGCTGGCCGGTCACCGGGCAGTTCGACTTCAGCAGCGCGCTGGCCAGCGTTTCCTCGGTGCTTTCCCCGCCGGCCTTCAGCAGCTGTGCATTCGGCGGGCCGTACTGGTCGATCGTGATGTCGAGCCCGTCGACCAGCTCGGCCGGCACGCCGCGGTCGATCGCGGGCAGGCCGAACGCGACATGCACCGGTGCGCCGGCGGCCTTGGACAGGTCACGCGTGATCGTCGCGCGCACCGCTTCGGCGCCGTCGAAGCGGCTTGCGTTGAACGAGTTGAGGTACAGCTTCAGCGACTTCGACTCGACGAGGTTCGGCGAGTTGGCCGGCACCGTGAACGTCGCGGTCGCCACGCGTGGCTTGCCGCGCCCATCGAGCCACCCGAGTTCGTAGGCATTCCAGCGGTCACTGCCGATGAACGGCAGCGCGCCATCGTCTAGCCCGAGTTCGCGGCGCCCCTGTGCACGCGCGATCGGATACAGCAGCGCGGCGTCATACGCACGCGGGTAATCGACCGTGCGGCCGAGCGGAAGGTCTTGGGTGCTCATGCCGCGATTATCGCGCGGCCGGGCCCCGTGCAACGCGCCGCCCGCTACGCATCGCGGCGCAGCGGGCGACGGTGGTCATTGCTGCGTTCAGCCGCCGGCCGCGCTCGCCGTCGCGTTGGACTTGCCGTGCAGGTAATCGAGCGAGACCTGCAGCATCGTGCGCACGCCGACATCCAGCGCGGCTTCGTCCAGCAGGAACTTCGGCGAATGGTTGCTCGGCGCCTTCAGCGGGTCGATGCCTGGCGAGGTCGCGCCGACGAACCAGAACATCGAGGGCACTTCGCGCGCGTAATAGGCGAAGTCCTCCGCGCCCATCTGCAGCGGCGGCTCGATCACCTTGTCCGCACCGAGCGCGGCGACCAGGCTCGACCGCATGCGCGCGGTCAGCTCCGGGTCGTTGACCGTGACCGGGTTGCCGGCGCCGTCGGGCACGCTGGCCTCGGCGCTCGCCCCGTGCGCGGCCGCGACGTGCGTGGCGACGTTCGCGAGGTCGGTGTGGATCGTCTTGCGCACGCCTTCGTCGAACGTGCGGATCGTGCCGACCAGTTCGACCTCGTCGGGAATGATGTTGTAGCGGATGCCGCCGTGGATCGAGCCGAAGCTCACCACTGCAGGCAGCTTCGCGATATCGGTGCGGCGGCTGACCACGGTCTGCGCGCTGCCGATGATGTCGGCCGCGGCCGCGATCGGGTCGATGCCGCCCCACGGCCGCGAGCCATGCGTCTGCCGGCCCTTGACCTTGATCGTGAACTTGTCCGACGCCGCCATCAGCGGGCCGCCGCGCACCGCGACCGTGCCGACCGGCAGCGTCGAGAACACATGCAGGCCGAACATCGCATCGGGCTTGAAGTCCTTGAACAGGCCTTCTTTCAGCATCAGCGATGCGCCGCCTTCCTCACCGGCCGGCGCGCCTTCCTCGGAGGGCTGGAACACCAGCATCACCTGGCCCGGCAGATCCTTCTTCATCGCGACGAGCGCCTTCGCGACGCCGAGCAGGATGCCGGTGTGCGCGTCATGGCCGCAGGCATGCATCACGCCGGTGGTCTGGCCTGCGAACGTGGTGGTGACCTTCGATGCGAACGGCAGGTCGGTCTGCTCGGTCACCGGCAACGCGTCCATATCGGCGCGCAGGGCGATCTTCGGGCCGGGCTTGCCGCCTTCGATGATCGCGACCACGCCATGCTTGGCGATGCCGGTGCGCGGCTTCAGGCCGAGCTTGCGCAGTGCGTCGGCGACCGTTGCGGCGGTGCGCTCCTCGCGGTTGGACAGTTCGGGATGCGCGTGGAAATCACGCCGCCACGCGACCACCGCATCGCGCACCGCGCCCGCGGCAGCGTCGACTTCAGGGCGTTGCTGCGCTGCCGCGCTCGGGGCAAGCGCGCCCAATGCACAGGCGAGCAGGACGGGGGAAGCGAGGGGGCGGGACAGGCGCATGGGCGAACTCCGGAAGGCTTCGCCCGATGCTAGCGCCAGTGCCGCGCCCGCGACATTGCCCGGGCAGGTGGCTGCACGCGGCAACTTGAACGCGTACAGGCCGCTTTCGCGAACGGATCACCCCGGCCCGGCGAGCATCGAAGGCCCGCCCGAGATCGACCCATGTTCCCGTTCGGAGACCGAAAGGCGTCGTCATCGAAGCACGTCCCGGCCGCGCTGAAGGCCGCGCTGCAGTCGTCCGCACTGCCGCTGGATGTCCACGGGCAGGACTTCGATCCTTTGCTCGAGCGCATCGGTGACGCGCCGCTGGTGCTGATCGGCGAGGCCTCGCACGGCACGCACGAGTTCTACGAGTTGCGCGCGCAGATCACCCGCCGCCTGATCGAGGAAAAAGGCTTCACCGCGGTCGCGGTCGAGGCTGACTGGCCGGACGCGTACCGCGTGAACCGCTACGTGCGTGGCGAGTCGCCCGATGCCGATGGCCGCGCCGCGCTCGGCGACTTCCAGCGGTTTCCGACCTGGATGTGGCGCAACACCGAGGTGCTGGGCTTTGTCGAATGGCTGAAGCAGCACAACCGCGGCCGCGTCGATGGCGACAAGGTCGGCTTCTACGGCCTCGACCTGTACAGCCTGCACAGCTCGGTCGACGCGGTGCTCGATTACCTGCAGGAAACCGACCCCGACGCCGCGCAGCGCGCCCGCCATCGCTACTCGTGCTTCGACCACTACGGCGAAGACCCGCAGGCGTATGGCTATGCGGCGAGTTTCGGCCTGGGCGAGTCGTGCGAGGACGAGGTCATCGCGCAGCTGACGGAGCTCAGCCGCCGCGCCGCCAAAGCCGGCGACAGCGACGACGAGCTGTTCTTCGCCGAACAGAACGCGCGTCTGGTCGCGAATGCCGAAGCGTATTACCGCAGCATGTTCCGCGGCCGCGACGAGTCGTGGAACCTGCGCGACACGCACATGATGGAAACGCTGCAGGCATTAATGCAGCGCGGCAGCGGTGATCGGCCGGCGAAGGTCGTGGTGTGGGCGCACAACTCGCACCTGGGCGATGCGCGTGCGACCGAGATGGGCCGCCGCGGCGAGCTCAACCTCGGCCAGCTTGCGCGCCAGCACTACGACACGCAGGCGGTGCTCGTGGGGTTCAGCACCTACACCGGCACCGTGACCGCGGCCGACGACTGGGGCGACCCGGCCCGGCTCAAGCGCGTGCGTCCCGGACTGGACGGCAGCTACGAAGCGCTGTTCCACGAGATCGGCCGGCCCGCGTTCCAGCTGCGGCTCGATGATCCGTCGCTGGAAGAGTTGCAGACGCCGCGGCTGCAGCGCGCGATCGGCGTGATCTACCGGCCACAGACCGAACGCCTGAGCCATTACTTCCATACCGCGTTGCCGAGCCAGTTCGACTGGATGATCCATGTCGATACCACCCGCGCGCTCGAACCGCTGGAACCGGGCCACCAGTGGACGCCCGGCAACGAGCCGCCGGAAACCTTCCCGAGCGGGCTGTAGCGTCGCCGAGCCGCGCAGGCTTTACCCGGTTGCCGCCTCGACAAAGGCGCGGGCAAGCGCGGCCGGACTCGTGCGCAGGATCGTCGGGTTGAGCTGAAGCCCGAATGCGCCGGTGTCCGGATGCGGCGGTGGCAGCACGATGCCGCGTTCGGCCAGCCGTGCGGCGAATGCATCCGGCGCGACACCGCTCACAGTGAGGTAGAAACGACTGGTGCCGTTCGGCACGCGCTCTGCCTTGAAGCGGCGATCGGCGGTGAGCTGCGACAGCCATTGCTCGGCGGCCTGCCAGGCACGGGCGTAATCGTCCTCATAGCGCTGCAAGTGCTGCGGCACCAGCGCGACCTGCGGCCAGGCCTGCGGCAGTGAACCGCCGAACATGCGCCGCTCGTGGAACAGCCCGTCGATGAACGTCTTGTCGCCCGCGAGGATCGCGCCCGATGCGCCGTTGAAGTGCTTCCACAGCGATACATAGACGGTATCGAACAGCGCCGCGTGCTCGCGCAGCGTGCGCTTGGAATGCAGCGGCAGGTTGAACATGCGCGCGCCATCGAGGTGCAGGCGGATGCCGTGCGTGCGCGCGTAGTCGCATACGCGTTCGAGCTCGCGCATGTCGACCATCTCGTGGTCGCGCCGGCGCACCGGGTTTTCGATCGAGATCACGCCCACGCGCGTCTCCACGCGGCCACTCGCCGTGCGTTCGACCCAGTGCTTCACCTCGTCGAGTGCGATCGTGCTGCGGCCGGCGGCGAGCGGGATCAGGTTCAGACCGCTGAGCGTCTGCAGACAGTCGCCGCTGTCGTTGTAGAGGTGGCTTTCGGCCTGCACCAGCACGCGCCGATCCGTGCCAGCGAGTTTGCGCACCGCGAGCTGGTTCGCGAGCGTGCCGGTCGGCACGAACAGCGCCGCCTGCTTGCCGAGCCGCTGCGCGAACGCATGTTCCAGCTCGGTAATGAACCCGCCCCTGGAGTAGTAGTCCGGCGTCAGCGTGGCCGCGGCCTGCTGCAGCGCGGCGGCGTACTCGCGCGGGTCGAGCCCGAGTCCGTCGGAGACGAAGTTGACCGCTTGCGGCGCGGACCCATCGGCCGTGGCGCCGGCTGCACCGAACGCGTGCGCGAGCACCGGCGTCGCCGCTGCAAGGCCGCCCGCGGCCAGGAACTGTCGACGATCCATGTATGTCCCCCGAAGACGAGCGCTGATGCTGGGGCGCCGCCGGGCGCGGGTCAACCGCTGGCCGGTGCGCGCTGACCCAGACGACCACGACCGCCAAAACACCGCCGCCATGCATCGCGGCACGCGCATCGCGTGACCGTGCGTTGATCGGCGCAGGCGTAGGGTCGGGTCGACGCTGCGCGGCGCTGCATCGACCGCGCCGCGCGTCTTCGAAGCGACTACGAGGCGATGCCCATGCACCCGGAACGTAAACACCTCGGCGCAGGCCTGCTGATCGGCATCATTGTGACGCTGCTCGCGCTGCTGCTGATCGCGCTCACGGTGGCCTATACCGGCGCGTACAACGTGGCCGCCAGCCGCGACCACACCGCAGGCGTGCACTGGCTGCTCGATACGACGATGCGTTCGTCGGTGCGTTCGCGCGCGCCCGAGGTGGCCGACACGCAGTGGCTCGCGCGTGCGGATGTGGCTGCCGGTGCCGGCGAGTACAAGGCGATGTGCGAGCACTGCCACGGCGGCCCGGGCGCTGATCCAGCCGAATGGAGCCGCGGCATGCTGCCGCGTCCGCCGCTGCTCGTCGAGGAAGCGGACGAGTGGGAGCCGGGCGAGGTGTTCTGGATCGTCAAACACGGCCTGAAGTACACCGGCATGCCGTCGTTCGGCGAAACGCATGACGACGCCACGCTGTGGAACATCGCCGCGTTCGTCGAGCGGCTGCCGGCGATGACGCCGGAGCAGTACCGCGCATTCGGCCCGGCGCATGCGCATGGGCCGCAGAAGGCGAGCGACCCGCATGGCGGCGCAGCACCCGCAGGCGCGCCGCATGCACACGGCGCTGCATCGGAGCAGGCACCGGCCGACCCGCACGATGCGCCGCACGAACACGGCCCCGATTCCGCCGAAGACCACCACTGAACCCGCACGGAGGCGCTCGCATGCAGATGTCCTACTGGCGCTTCGCCGCGATGATCGCCACCTCGACCGTGGTGATGTTCGGGTTGATGTACCTCACCACGTATGCGATCGACCACGTGTTCTGGAGCGAGACGCGCGCGTGGATGGCGCTGCTGATGGGTGCGACGATGGCCGCGATCATGCTCGGCTTCATGCTGAGCATGTACACGCGGCGTGCGCTCAACATCGCGATCTTCGCCGGAAGCGTGGTCGTGTTCGCGCTGGCGCTGTGGCTGGTGCGCAGCCAGTCCACGGTGAACGACGTGGACTACATGAAGGCGATGATTCCGCACCATTCGATTGCGGTGATGACCAGTGAACGCGCGCAGATCACCGATCCGCGCGTGCGCAAGCTTGCCGACGAGATCATCGCCGCGCAGCGCCGCGAGATCGCCGAGATGAAATACCTCGTCGCGCAGATCGAGTCCGGCGCCGGTGAAGTCGAAGCGCTCGACGAAGCCGCCGCGGCGCCGCGTGTCGTGCCGGCGCATGAGGCGATGACGCAGGCGGAAATCGCGAAGACCGACCTGGCCGAGCTTGATCAGGCCGAGATCGAGAAAGTGCTCGGGCGCGGGCCGCATTGCAGCTTCCGCTACTCGCGCGCGGCCGGCCCCGTGGCCGCGTTCACACCGGCCGGCGGTGTCATCAAGCTGCACGGTCGCCTGGTCGAGTTGGACAGTGCGATCGATCCGAAGCAGGACCTCGCGAACGGTGTGGTGCTGACCGCCGATGGCGTGAGGCTGCGCATCGATCCGCACGCGGGCGCACCGGCCAAGGCCCTGAGCGGACTGACGGTGCACGAGGCCGATGCGGTGCTGACGCTGGCTGCGGGGCTCGACGTCGGGTACCGCGGTTATTACGGCTGCGCCTCGCGCGCAGACGCCGCTTCGTCGACGCGCTAGCACGCGCTCGAAGGTTCGCCATCGGCGCGGTTTCGAAGCAAGGCCACTGGATTTCTTGCGAATTTTACGCCCCGGCCGCTGCAGCAATCAGGGCCTCGGCGTTCGCGCCGCTCACGGACGGGCTTAGCACCACGATCACATCGAAGTCATCCGGGCTTTCGCCGCAGCCGCCTACGGTGGGATGTAACTCAGGTGGTTTTCCCCGCACCGCGGCGCCGCAGCGCCTCGCGTCATGCGGGACGGTACCGCCACCTGCCCCCCCGCTACAGGAGTGCGCGCAATGCAGACAATGGAATCCAACACCTCACAGACCGGGTCAGACAATTTGCTGGCCGACCTCATGATCGGCGCGGTCGCTGGCGCCGCCGCGATCTGGGTCATGGACCGCGTCGACTGGTTCAACTTCAAACACGAGAGCGACGAAGCGCGACGGCGCACCGAGTCGGTTCGCCCGCGTGGCAAGCCGCCGGCCGAAGTGATGACGATCCGTGCCGCCGAGCGCCTGGGCTCGAATCCTTCGCCGCAGCAGATCAAAAAGGTCAGCAAGGCCGTGCATTACACGCTCGGCATCGGACCGGCGATGCTGTACTCGGCCTTCCAGTCGCGCTACCCGATGATCACCAAGGGCCGCGGCGCGTTGTTCGGCACCGGCGTGTTCCTGCTGCACGACGAGGGGATGAACCCGCTGATGGGCTGGTCCGCCAAGCCCACCGCCTACCCGTGGCAGGCCCACGCCCGCGGCCTGGTCGCGCATCTGGTCTACGGCCTTGTGACCGATGCGCTGGTCCGCAAGATGAAGGGCCGGCGTAATGCGTCGCTCCAGAATGCCGAGGACATCGAAACGATCGGCTCGACGACCGCGGTGATGTCCGTGTCCGAAACGGTAGTGGTCGCCGACCAGGACGAGGCGACGATCCTGACCGCGGACGAGACGCTCGTGGCCGGGTTCGAACCGGTACCGCCGCAGCCGTCGAGCGGCGCCGGGATCGGTTCGCGCACGCTGTAAGCGGCAACGCGGGGCAGGGTCGCGATGACGCGGCCCTGCGTCCCGATCGCCGGCGCCTGCACGCGCAGCCCCGGCCAGTCCTGCGATGACGCCAGCGCCCGCCAAGGGGGCTGGCGTTTCGCGCTGTGCCGCGCAGCACCGGGGCCCGTCCGGCCCGGCGCCGTTGACGCGGCTGCAGTGCCTGGCCTCACACTGCATGCCCACGACCGCAGCCCGGAGCCGCCATGAAACCCGCCCGCATCGCCCTGGCGTTGAGCGTCATCGCGGCCATCGTGCTGCTGGTCGCCGGTCCCGGTACGCGGCTGGACGCCTGGCATTTCGGCATCGGCCTGCAGATGCTGCGCTGGGCCGCCTACCTGGGCCTTGCGGGTGCCGCAGTTGCGATCGTGCTGCTGCTGATCCCGAGCCAGCGACGTGCGAGCACCGGCGCGCTGCTGCTGGCGGCCGTGCTCGGCGTCGCGGTCGCGGCCGTGCCGTGGATGTTCATGCGCCAGGTGAAGTCGGTGCCGCCGATTCACGACATCACGACCGATACGCAGCGCCCGCCCGAGTTCCTCGCGGTGCTGCCGCTGCGCAAGGATGCGACCAATCCGGTCGCCTACGGCGGGGCGGAGATCGCGCAGCAGCAACAGGCCGCCTATCCCGACCTGCAACCGCTGCGCCTCGAGGCGCCGCCAGCAGCGGCGTTCGACCGCGCACTGCAGGCGGCGCGTTCGATGGGCTGGGAGATCGTCGCGGCCGACCCGGCGACCGGCCGCATCGAAGCGACCGACACCACGTTCTGGTTCGGTTTCAAGGACGACGTCGTGATCCGCGTCGAGGCCGACGGCGCCGGCAGCCGCATCGACGTGCGTTCGCTGTCGCGCGTCGGCGGCAGCGATGTCGGCGCAAACGCCAAGCGCATCCGCGCGTACCTGGACACGCTCGGCGGCTGAGTCGCGGGCCCGCGCAGTGCATTGCCGCGGCCTCGTGCAAAGCGGGGTCACGGCAAATCGCCGAGACTTCGGGGCTGTCCTTTGCCGGAGCCCGTATCCATGTCCTACGTCCGCTGCCTGCGCGGCCTTGCGTCCGGAGCCGAGTACTCGGCCGACGTGCCGATGAACCTCGACCCGGTCGACGGCCGCCCGGTCGAAATGGTGCTCGACCTCGAACGCCTCGCCGCCGAGCAGCCCGACGCGCGCTGGTACAACCCGGCGCGGCAGGACCTGTGGCGCTTCGGCGGCCTGATGGCGCTGGACGTCAACGACCCCGCCGACGCCGCGCACATCGTGCCGATCGGTGGCGGCGCGACGCCGCTGCTGGATTACCGCCATCACCCGCTCGCCGCGCAGGCCGGCCTTGCGCTGCAGGTCAAGGAAGAAGGCAAGGCGCATCCGGGCTTCGGCGCCAATCCGACCCAGAGCTTCAAGGACCGCGGCATGGCGATGGTCGCCGCGCAGGCGCGCCGGCTCGGGCTGAACCGGCTGTCGGTGCCGACGCAGGGCAACGCCGGCGATTCGCTGACCCGCTACGCGCTCGAGGGCGGGCTGTCGGTCGCGGTCGCGATGCCGCCCGACACGCCGATGCCGATCCTCGGCAGCGTCGCCGCCGCCGCGCAGCAATGGCCGGACCGCGTGAAGCTCGAACTCGTCGGCCCGACGATCCGCGAGGCCGGTGCGTACCTGAAGCAGCACTACGTGCCGCAGGGCTACTTCTCGGTCGCGACGTTCCAGGAACCGGGCTGGCGCATCGAAGGCAAAAAGTCGCTCGGCCTCGAGCTTGCCGAGCCGGCACCGGGCGAGACGCGCTGGTCGCTGCCCGATGCGGTGATCTACCCGACCGGCGGCGGCACCGGCGTGCTCGGCATGTGGAAGGCCTGGGACGAGCTCGAGGCGCTGGGCCTGATCGATTCGCGCCGCCCGCGCATGCTGTGCATCCAGAGCGCGCAGACCACGCCGCTGGTGCGCGCGTTCGATGAGGGCGCCGACGACACCACCGCGCTCGACGCGGGCCAGACGGTTGCGTTCGGGCTCAACGTGCCCGGCGGCGTCGGCCATTTCCGCGTGCTGCAGATCATCCGTCAAAGCGGCGGCGCCGCGGTTGCGGTTGAAGAGGCCGACATCGCCGCCGAGCTCGCGCGTGTGTGGCAGCAGACCCACTGGTGGATCAGCCCCGAAGGCGCGGCCTGCCTCGCGGCGATTCCCCAGCTGCTCGACCGCGGCCTGCTGCACCGCGGCGAACGCGTCGTTGCGGTCAACACCGGCTCGTCGGAGAAGTACCTGCCGGCGCTGCGGCACCTGATGTAAGCGCGGCGCGGGCCGGTTTCGACACCCGCCCGCGCACGTGCGACGCTCGCGCTTCCTCCCTCGATCGGCACGCCGATGAACACGACCGCGTCCCGTCCACCGCTGCATGGCGAAGCCGCGCTCGTGCGTGTGCTCGGCCCGTTCGCGCTCGGCGCGGCGATCATCAACATCATCGTCGGCGCCGGGATCTTCATGCTGCCGGCACTGCTGATCGCGCGCATGGGCGAGGCTGCGCCGGTCGCGTTCATCGCCGGCGCGCTCGCGATCGTGCCGGTCGCGCTGTGCTTTGCGGCCGTCGGCAGCCGCGTGGTCGCCACTGGCGGGCCGTACATGTACGCGGCCACCGCGTTCGGCCCGTTCGCGGGCTTCATCGCCGGTGCACTGATGTGGATCAGCAACGTCTCGTCCAGTGCCGGCGTCGCCGCCGCGCTGGCCGAGCAGGCCGGCAATGCCTGGCCGGTGTTCGGCGAAGGCATCGCCCGCACGTTGCTGCTGGTGACCACGTATGCCGCGCTGTTCGCGCTCAACGCATTCGGCGTGAAGCTCGGCTCGCGCACGATCAACGTGCTGGCCACGCTCAAGCTGCTGCCGCTGTTCGCGTTCGCGCTGATCGGGCTTGCGTTCGTCG
This sequence comes from Lysobacter korlensis, assembly GCF_042434515.1. Taxonomy (NCBI): domain Bacteria; kingdom Pseudomonadati; phylum Pseudomonadota; class Gammaproteobacteria; order Lysobacterales; family Lysobacteraceae; genus Lysobacter; species Lysobacter korlensis. Next base: position 140,573 of record NZ_JBHLTG010000001.1, on the reverse strand, counting down.
ACTGGGGTCGCATCGACTGGGCCACGCCGCTGACCTCCGATGCGGCGACCTGGAGCGCGCTCGGCGCATCGATGGTGTTCGTCGTGTTCGCGTATTCGGGCATGGAAACCGCGCTGATCCCGGCCGGCGAGCTGCGTGACCCGTCGCGGCACGTGCCGCGCGCGACGCTCGGCGCGATCGCGCTCGTGGTCGCGCTCTACGTCGGCATCCAGGTCGTCTGCCAGGGCGTGCTCGGGCCTGCGCTCGAAGGCAGCACTGCGCCGATCGCGCAGACCGCCGGTGCGCTGTGGACGCCCGGACGCGGGCTGCTGCTGGCAACCGCGGCGGTGTCGATGACCGGCTTTCTGATGGGCAACCTGTTCGCCTCGTCCCGGCTGCTGTTCGCGCTCGGCCGCGACGGCTACCTGCCGCGCGCATTCGATCGCGTCGATGCGCGTTACCGGGTACCGCGCGTCGCGCTGGCCGCGCACGCCGGCATCGCACTCGTGCTCGCGCTCGCAGGCAGCTTCGAAGCGCTCGCACTGGTGTCCGGCGGCGCGATCTGCCTGCTGTTCATCGCGGTCGCGCTGTCGGCCTGGCGCGCGCAGGCGCGTGGGCTGCGCGGCGCGGGCGAACCGTTCGTGCTGCCCGGCGGCCCCGCGATCCCGCTGCTGGTGATCGTCACGATGGCCGCGATCCTGGCGACGTTGAGCGCACGCGAATGGGGCGCGATCGGCGTGTCGCTCGTCGTGCTCGGCGCGATCTACGCGGCGCTGGTCGGCCTGCGCCGGCGCAAGCCCGCGGTCGACGTGCCGATCACGGACCGCTCGCGTCCGCCCCGCTAGCGTCGGACTCCGATCGGCCGCACGCGGCCGCTCGCGGATTTCTGGGAGACCGGCATGGACACATCGATTGGACGCAGGCGCTGGGCGATCGCCGAGGGCTACATCCCCGGCCACAGCAACGGCCCCGAGCCTGCGATGGAGAGCCACGAAACCTGCTGCATCCTCAACGCATCGGACCGCGATGCGCAGGTCACGCTGACGATCTATTTCGAAGACCGCGAGCCGGTCGGGCCGTATCGCCTGACCGTCGCCGCGCGTCGCACGCGCCACCTGCGCTTCAACGAGCTCACCGATCCCGAGCCGATTCCGAAGGAAACCGGCTACGCGAGCGTGATCGAGTCCGACGTGCCGATCGTCGTGCAGCACACGCGACTGGATTCGCGTCAGGCCGAGAACGCGCTGATCACGACGATCGCGTTCGCCGCCGATTGATCCGCCGGCCGCACTGCGGCCGCGTGATCGCCTTATTCGTCCTGTGACCGGCCGCGGTGGCCCGGCGGCAGCGTGAGTTCCTCGTGGCGCAGCCAGCGGTAGCCGTAGCCATCCATCTCGATGCGCAGCGGTGAGCCCTCGATCGGCGGATACGGCCGATCGCTGAGCACGTCGACCAGCGTGGTCAGATCGGGCGCATCGAATTCGAATGAGACCGGCTCGGCGCCGAGGTTCGTAAACAGCACCGCGACCGACCCGGTCTCGGGCTCGTCGTAGCGCACGCCGAACACCGACGGTGCATCGCATTTCGCAAGGCAGGCATCGCCGATCAGCTCACGCATGCCCTGGCGCGTGCGGATGAACGTCTGCGTCTGCGACAGCACCGAGCCGGGCACGCCGAGCTGGGCTTCCACGTTGACGCGCGCATATCCGTAGTCGGCGTCGTCGACCGGCGCGACGACGAGTTCATCGGCCGCGGCGGCGGAGAACCCGCCGTTGCGGCGGCGGCTCCACTGCATCGGCGTGCGCACCGCGAGCCGCTCGGGCCGCGCGAGGTCATCGCCCATGCCGATCTCCTCGCCGTAGCGCACGATCGGCACGCCCGGCAGCGAGAACAGCAGCGAGTGCGCCATCGCGATGCGGCGCGCATCGCCGCCGAGCATCGGTGCCAGCCGGCGTCGCACGCCGTGTCCGTAGATGCGCATGTCCTCATCGGGTGCGAATGCGGCCAGCACTTCCTTGCGTTCCTCGGGCTGCAACTGGTCCAGATCGAGCTGGTCGTGGTTGCGCAGCCACTGCACATGGCTGCAGAAGCCCGGCGCTGGCGAGCGCGTTTCGATCGCGTCGTTCAGCGGCTGCGCGCGACCGCGCGCAAGCGCGAGGAAGATGTGGTTGTTGAGCCAGAAATCGAGCAGCCAGGTCAGCCGGCGGCCGTCCTTGAAGTACTCCGAATACTCGTGCACGCCGACATCGGCCTCGCCCATCAAGATCGCCGACGGGCTGCGCTGGCGCACGTAATCGCGCATCTCGTTGAGCCACCACAGGCCGCCATCGCGCGGATCGGCGTTGCTTGCCGAGCGCATCATGTAAGACGCCGCATCGATGCGGAACCCGCACACGCCCAGGCGCAGCCAGAATCCCATGATCCGGCAGATCTCCTCGCGCACGCGCGGGTTCGCGATGTTGAGGTCGGGCTGGTGCGAATAGAACACGTGGCGGTAGTACTGCTGCGCCTGCTCGTCCCAGGTCCACACGCCGTCCTCGACGCCGGGAAACGCCGTGCTGACCCCGGTGTCGACCGGCTCGTCGGACCAGATGTAGTAATCGCGGTAGCGCGAGTTGCGATCGCAGCGCGCCTGCTGGAACCACGGATGCTGGTCGGAGGTGTGCTGGACCACGAGTTCGACCATCACGCGGATGCCGAGCTCGTCGGCGCGTTCCATCATCGCGATGAAATCGGTGATGTCGCCAAAGCGCGGATCGACGTCGAGATGATCGACCACGTCATAGCCGCCGTCGCGAAACGGCGAGCGGTAGAACGGCATCAGCCACAGGCAGTCGGCGCCGAGCAGGCGCAGGTGGTCCAGTCGTGAGCGCAGGCCGCGGAAATCACCGCAGCCATCGCCGTCGCCGTCTTTGAACAGCGACGGATCGACCTGGTAGATCGTCGCGTTGCGATGCCAGAGAACTTCCATCGTGACCGGGCGTTTGGAGTCGGCCCGGTTCTAGCAGACGCGACCGCAGCGCGCGGTGATGGCGCAACCGCACGCCGGCGTGGTCAGCCCCGGTGTTCGAGCGCGAGGTAGTCCGCCGATTGCATCTCGGTCAGGCGCGAGGCCGTGCGTTCGAATGCACCCCCGAGCCGGTCGCCGGCATAGAGCCGGTCCGGCGCGGCGGCCGCGGTGCAGACCAGGTTGACGTGACGGTCGTAGAACTCGTCGACCAGGTGCACGAAACGGCGTGCCGCATCGTCGTTGCGGCCGTCGAAACGCGGGATGCCGCCGACCAGTACGGTGTGGCACTCGGTCGCGATCTCGATGTAATCGCTCGCCGCGCGCGGGCCTTCGCAGAGCGCGGCGAAGTCGAACCACGCATGGCCTTCGGCGAGTGCGCGCACCGGGATCGTCCGGCCCTCGATCACCAGCGGACCGTCCACGCGCGGCGCGCCTGCGGTCAGCTCGATCCAGCGCGTGGCCAGCCAGGCCTCGGCCTGCTCGTCCAGCGGGGTGCGGTAGACCGGCGAGCGCGTCAGCGCGCGCAGGCGGTAGTCGTTCGCGCTGTCGAGGTGGACGATCGCGCAGTGCTGCTCGATCCGGTCGATCGCCGGCAGGAAGCGTTCGCGCTGCAGGCCGTGCAGGTAGAGGTTCTTCGGCTCGGTGTTCGAGCTGGTGACCAGCGCGACGCCTTCGGCGAACAGGCGTTCGAGCAGCCGGCCCAGCAGCATCGCATCGCCGATGTCGTTGACGAAGAACTCGTCGAGTACGAGCACGCGCAGGTTCTCGCGCCACTGCCGTGCGATCACCGAAAGCGGATCGCGCGCGCCGGCATGCGTGCGCAGTTGCGCATGCACCTCGCGCATGAAGCGATGGAAATGCGTGCGGCGCTTGTGTTCGATCGGCAGGCTGTCGAAGAACAGGTCGATCAGGAACGTCTTGCCGCGGCCGACGCCGCCCCAGAGATACAGCCCGGTCGGCGCCGGTGCAGGGCGGCCGAACAGCGCATCGAGCAGGCGCCGCCGCGGCGGCGAGACCAGTGCCTCGTGCAGCCGATCGAGCTCGCGCAGCGCCGGCTGCTGCGCCGGGTCCGGCGTCCAGTCGCCGCGCGCGACGCCGGCCGCGTAAACCATCGACGGCAGGCCGGTCGGGTTCTGCTCGGACGTCGATCCCGACGGGGCGCCCGGCGTCGTCGGTGGCGTGCGATGGCGGTGGCGCTGCTCGCTCATGGAAACGCCGCCTCGGGCAGGTGCGGCCGCACGCCGTTCTTGATCACCCCGCGCAGGTCCATCAGCTTGCGGTGGAAGAAGTGGCTGGTGTCGGGGATCTTCACCAGCTCCGGCGGATAGCGTAGCTCGCGCAGGCCGTCCAGCCAGTCGTAGACGGCCTGCGGGTCGACGATCTCGTCGGCCTCGCCCTGGATTACCAGCCACGGGCAGGGCGGCGGCGCGATCGACAGGAAGTCCCAGCTGCGCCCGGCCGGCGGCGCGATCGAGATCAGCAGCGACGGCGCGAGTTCGGCCGCCATGCGCAGCGAGACGTACGCGCCGAAGCTGAAACCGGCCAGCCACAGCTGCGCGTCGGGCCGCTGGATGCGCACCCAGTGCGCGACTGCGCGCAGGTCGTCAGCCTCGCCCACGCCTTCGTCGAACGTCCCCGCCGACGCGCCGACGCCGCGGAAATTGAAGCGCACGGTCGCCACGCCGCTTTCGCGCAGCGCACGCGCCGTCATCGTCACCACCTTGTTGTGCATCGTGCCGCCCTCGGTGGGCAGCGGGTGACAGACGATCGCGACGACCGGGCGCGCCGGCGCGTCGGCGTCGGGCGGTTCGACGCTGAGTTCGAGCGGGCCGGCCGGACCGTCGAGCGACAAGATCGCCGACTCGGCGGTGGGAAATGCGGGGAAGGTCATTCCGGCATGATACGGAGCGCAGTGAATGGGCCGTCAGCAGGCTGGAGCGAGGCGTGTGCTTGAAACGACGACGCCGCCCGGAGGCGGCGTCGGAAAAGCGCGGTTCGAAACCGGCTTACTGCAGGTTGGCGAGCATCCAGTCGACCGTCGCGGTCACCTGCTCGTCGGTCAGCGCCGGGTTGCCGCCCTTCGCCGGCATCACGCCGGCCGAGCCGGTGTAGCCCTCGATCGCGTGCCGGTACAGCACGTCGTTGCCCTGGGCGAGGCGACCGGTCCACTGCGCGCGCGCCATGGTCGGCGCGCCGCCCGCGCCCGACTTGTGGCAGCCGGCGCAGAGGTTGCCGAAGATCACCGAGCCGTCGAGCGTGCCGCCGTAGGCGACCTGCGACGCGGCAGCCTCAGCGGCAGCCTGTGCGGCGGCGGCCTGCGCAGCCGCGCCGGTCGCCCCCGCATACACCGAGCCCACCGGTGCGATGCGCTGGAACGTGCGCCGCGCGAACGAGACGTCGGCTTCCTGCGGCAGCGTGCTGTGCAGATAGGCCGCACCGAGGATCAGGCCGAGGGTGACCAGCATGAGGAAGCCGATCACCATCGAGAATTTCTTGAGGAACTCGAGGTCGTAGTTGCGCACGATCCACCTGTTGCACGCGCCGCAAGGCGCGCAATGCCGTCGTTGATCCCGCGCCGGCGGCGTCGGGTCGGTTCGGTCTCCCGCGGGCGGGCACGACCTAGCGCGGCAGTTTACCACCGACCGTGCGGCCCGATCACACACGGGCGGCTGGATTCAGGCCGGGGTGACCGCTGCGCCTTGCGCCTGCGGGGGGCTGTGTCTATAACCGGGGACTCACCGCGGTCGCCGGTCGGTGTCCAACCGCCCGCCGCGGGCCACCAACAGGGAGCTGGGCATGTCGCGCTGGACCACGCAGGAGCTGTGCAAATACCTGGAGGCCTCGTTCGGGGCCGGTCAGGTCGAGGAAGTGCCGACCGCCGACGGCGCGTTGCAGGTCACGCTGCCCGACTGCGGCGACCTCGGCATCACGATCGCGCTGACCGACCGGCAGGTGTTCGTGTCCACTCCGCTGGTCGAGGCCGAGCAGGTGCGTGACCGCGCCGGCTTCAACGAGGCGTGCATGCGCCTGAACCCGCTCAACCCGCTGTCGAACCTCGGCCTGACCACGATCAACGACCGCGACACGTACATCGTGTTCGGCGAACTGGCGCCCGACTCGACCGCCGAGCAGATCGAACTCGAAGTCCGCACGCTCGCCGACAACGCGATCGATGCGATCGAAGCCCTCAAGCCCTATCTGGTGTCCGAATGAGCCTGCTGCAGAAAATCCTCACCCTGTTCCGCGGTACCGCGCACGAGGCCGGCCAAGCCGTCGTCGACAAGAACGCGCTGAAAATCCTCGACCAGGAAATCCGCGATGCCGGCAACGACCTGGTGCGTTCGAAGGAAGAGCTGACCAAGGTCATGGCGCAGCGGCAGCTGCTTGCCACGCGCAGCGCCGACCGCCAGGCCAAGAAGGCCGAGTACGAGAACTACATCGCCGGTGCGCTGCGCCAGGGCAACGAAGCGCTCGCGCGCGAAGTCGCCGAGCGCCTCGCGACGGTCGAGACCGACCTCAAGAACGACGTGCAGACGCTGGCGCAGTACGACGACAGCATCCGCGCGCTGAAGACCGCGATCACCGAGACCGAGCGCAAGCTCGCGCGCGTCAAGCAGCAGGTCGACACGGTCAAGGCGACCGAGGCCGTGCAGCGCGCGCAGGGCGCAGTGGCCGCGCGGCATTCGGGTGCGAACGGCAAGGTCGTGACCGCGCTCGACTCGCTCGAGCGCATCCAGCAGCGCCAGGCCGAGCGCGGCGCGCGCATACAGGCCGCCGCCCAGCTCGAGGCCGAGTCCGGCGACAACGACCTCGACGCGAAGCTGGCCAGCGCCGGCCTGCTGCCGTCGTCGGGCAACGTCGACAGCATCCTCGACCGCTTCCGCGAGAAGCCGGCCGGCCAGCTCGGCCATGACCAGCAGGTGCTGACCGCGACGCTGACGCCGACCGAAGCCGACCGGGTGCGGCGCGAGTAAACCGGCAGGGCTGCGTCGGTGTTCGTACTCGGCCGCATCGTCCGCACGCTGCGCACGCACCTGCGCCGCGTCAGCTGGGCGGTGCTGGTCGCCGCGCTCGTGCTGCACATGCTCGGCAGCTGGCTGCTGCTGGCCGCGGCCGGTGAAGCCAAGCTGCTCGGGCTGGACGCCTTTCCGTACTGGTACATGACCACCGCGACGACGATCGGCTACGGCGACCTGTCGCCAGGCACGACCGCCGGCCGCTACGTGGTTGCGTTCTTCGTGATGCCCGGCGCGGTTGCGTTGTTCGCATCGGTGCTCGGCAAGAGCAGCGCGACGCTGCTGAATTTCTGGAAACGACATCAGGTGGGCCGGATGGGATACACCGACATGCGCGGCCATACGGTGCTCGTGGGCTGGCGCGGGCGCGAATCGGCGCGGCTCGTGCAACTGCTGCTCAGCGATTGCAGCACCGATGACGAAGGCATCGTGCTGATCGCCGAGGGCGTAGCTGAAAACCCGCTGCCCGACCGCATCCGCTTCGTCGCGGTCGAGTCGTATGCCGATTTCGACGGCTACCAGCGCGCCGCACTGACCCGCGCCGCGCGCGTAATCGTGCATTGCGGCAGCGACGACCAGACCCTCGCCGCAGTGTTTGCTGTGATGGCGCAGCTGGGGCCGACGCCGGCGGCGCACGTGGTCGCGCATTTCGATGGCGAGACCGCATCGCGGCTGGTGAACAGTCACTACCCGCGGGTCGAATGCACGCGGCCGCTGCATGTGGACGTGATCGCGCGTGCCGCGCAGGACGCCGGCAGTTCGCTGGTCGCCACGCAGTGGCTCTGCGCGGGTGGCGCCACGCAGTTCAGCCTGCCGATGCCGGACGGTGTGGCCTCGCTCGAAGCCGGGCGCCTGGCCGCTGCATTCCGCGCGCAGGCCGCGCTGTGGATCGGCTACCGCGCACCGGGCAGCGTCGATCCGGTGCTCAACCCCGGCGAGCAGGCGCAGGTCCCGGCCGGCTCGCTGCTGTACTACCTGGCCGACCGGCGCATCGATAGCGATCGCTTCGCCTGGCCGGCCCCTGCCGCGGAGGTCGCATGAACTGGCTGGACTGGATCCGCGGCCGCAATTCGCCGCCGCCGCTGCCGGACCGCAATGCCGCGCTGCCCGAGACGTTGCCGCTCGGCTTTCGCATCAACGGCCGGGTCGCGCTCGACACGCTGGTCTACCGTGCCCATCCCGAGGCGCTGAGCGCGAAGTTGCCGGAAGGCCACCAGGGCATTCCGTGCTACGGCCACATCGACCTCGGCGGCGGCCATGCGCTGCACCGCTTCTACCTCGACGACGATGCCTACGTGCAGGTCAGCACTGCTAATGGCGCGATCGAAGGCATCAAGGCGTTCGTGTTCGTCGACACGGTCAACCCGCAGAGCCAGCGCGAGTTCCAGGCGTTCGTCACCGGCCATCCGCACCTGGGCGCGCCGGAGATCGAGTTCGCCGGCCGCCGCTGGCACCGCGACTTCAGTGCCGACAGCGGCGGCGCGCGCATCCCGGCGGTGGTCTACGACGAAGTGCTGTTCCGCCACGACCCGCCGCGCCGCGACGACGACCTCACCCATTACGCGATGCTCTACCGCCGCCCGGTGCCCGAGCTCGACCGTGACGAGTTCCTGCTCGTCACCGCCGAGGACTACGGCCCGAACGAGTTCGTCATCACCTACGCGATCGGCCTGGACCTCAACACCGCCGACCTCGACATCACCTGACCGCCTTCGCACAAGGATCCGCCATGGACGCCCCGATCAACGCGCCGAGCTTCATCGATTTCCTCGCCTACCTCGGCACCGGTCTGGGCGTGCTGATCGCCGCGGCGGTGCTGGTGTCGCTGATCACGCCGCACAAGGAATTCGCGCTGATCCGCGCCGGCAACGCCTCGGCCGCGACTGCGTACGCGGGCACGCTGGTGGGCCTGGCGCTGCCGCTGCACGCGGCAATCCAGCATTCGGTCAGCCTGCTCGACGCGCTGATGTGGGGCGCGGCTGCCTGCGCGGTGCAGGTGGTCGCCTACCTGCTCGCGCGCGCGGCCTTGCCGCGGATCTCGCACGAGATCACCGATAACGTCATCGCCGGCGGCATCTTCGCGGCCGGCGTGTCGATCAGCGTCGGGCTGATCAACGCCGCGGCGATGACGCCGTAAGGAGGCTGCAATGAAGCGTTCGGGCAACCTGCGGCTGGTGCTGATGGCCGCGAGCGTGCCGGTCGTGCTGGCCGGCTGCGAGAGCGAGCCGACCGGCCAGGTGCTCTCGTCGGTCGAGCAGTGCCGGAGCCAGGACACCGTATCGGTCGAGCAGTGCGAGCAGGCCTATCTCGCTGCGCGCGCCGAACACGAGCGCATCGCACCGCGCTTCGAAAGCCGCGTTGAATGCGACCAGCAGTTCGAAAACTGCGTCGCGGTCGAGGAGGGCGGCCAGACGGTCTACCACCCGCCGATGGGCGGGTTCCTGATGGGGTATCTGATCGGCAGCGCGCTGAGCCCGCGCGGCTATTACCCGGTCGGCGCCGCATCGCCGCTGTACCGCGATTACCGCGGCGGCTACTACAAGCCCAACGGCGACTTCGCCGGCAACCGCATCGGCAACGTCAGCGGCAGCAAGGGCAAGGTCGCGCTGCCGGCGCGTGCGGTGACCGTGTCCCGGTCGGGTTTCGGTTCGAGTGCGACCGCGCGCGGCGGCTTCGGCAGCGGCCGCGGGGTCGGCGGCTGATGCGACGCATCGCGATCGCACCGCGCCCGGACTGGCGCACGCAGGCCGAGTCGCTGGGGTTCGTCTTCCATACGATCGACGGCGCGCCGTACTGGGACGAGTCGGCGTATTACGCGTTTACGCTGCGCCAGATCGAGGACGACCTCGAGACGCCGACCCAGCAGCTGCACGACATGGCGATGGCGCTGGTCGACGAGGTGGTCGGCTCCGAGCAGCTGCTCGAGCGGCTGGCGATCCCGCGCGCGTTCTGGGACTGGATCGCGACCTCATGGCGCGAACGCGAACCGCACCTGTACGGCCGCATGGACCTGGCCTACGACGGCACCGGCCCGGCCAAGCTCTACGAGTTCAACTACGACACGCCGACTTCGCTGTATGAAAGCGCGTATTTCCAGTGGGTGTGGCTGGAGCAGCTGATCGCCAGCGGCGCGCTGCCGGGCGATGCCGACCAGTACAACCGCGTGCAGGAAGCGCTGTGCGAGACATTCGCCACGCTCGCGCGCGAGGGCCGGATCGGCACGCCGGTGCATTTCGCGGCGGTCGAGCATTCGGCCGAGGACCGCGGCACGGTGCGCTACCTGCGCGACTGCGCCGAGCAGGTCGGCATCGAGACGATCGAGCTGGCGATCGAGCAGATCGGCATGAGCGCAGACGGTTACTTCACCGACCTCGACGACCGCGTGATCCGCACGCTGTTCAAGCTCTATCCGCTGGAATGGATGTTCGTCGAGGAGTACGGGCCGAAGCTGCAGGCGTCCGGCGTGCAGCTGATCGAGCCGGCGTGGAAGGCCGTGCTCAGCAACAAGGGCGTGCTGCCGCTGCTGTGGGAGCGCCACGAAGGCCATCCGAACCTGCTGCCGGCGTTTTTTGACGACGGCGCGCCGCTTGCGCCGGGCTGGGTGCGCAAGCCGCTGTTCTCGCGCGAAGGCGCAAACGTCGAACTAGTGCAGCCCGACGGCACCCGCATCGCAAGCGAAGGCCCGTATGACGATGCGCCACGCATCCGGCAGGCGTTCCATCCGCTGCCGTGCTTCGACGGCCAGTATCCGCTGGTCGGCAGCTGGGTCGTGGCTGATCAGGCCGTCGGCATCGGGTTGCGCGAGGACGCAGGGCTGATCACCCAGGACGGCTCGCGCTTCGTGCCGCATGCGATCCTCGGCTGAGGCAAGGTCAGCAAGCGCAACCACTCAGCGCGCAAACTTAAAGTGTTGCATTAAGTTTAACGGGGCTTTAACCTGCCGCGGTCCGGCTTCGGCCGGCGCCATGCACCGATTTGTCCTCCGGCCCCGGCCGGATTTGAGGAGGCTCCGGCCTCCTTTTTCTTTTTTGCGCCCGGCTCAACGCGGTCGCACTGCGCCGACCTCGACCCGCGCCGCTTCGCGCACGCGCACATCGACGACGCGGTTCGCCGATGCCTCGTCGAACGACCACGGCAGCGGCAGGTTGTCCGACACGATGTCCAGACGATGCGGGCCGACCGCAACCCGCGGGAATTCGAACCGGCCTGCACTGTCGGTACGGATCGAGTAGCGGCCGTCGAGCACGACGGTGACGTTCACCGCTGGCTGCTCGGACGCCGCGCGCACGCCGTCGCCGTTGTCGTCCAGGAAAAGCACGCCGGCGATGCTGCCGGTCGCCGAGCCCGGCAGGCCGCCGATCACGCCCTGCGGCCGCCCGGCCTGACGCTCGTAGCGCAGCGTCAAAAACAGCGCGCGCTCGCGCGGCAACGAGATGAATGGCGTTTCGGTCACCAATGGATCGATCACGAACGGCGAGCGTCGCGCCCCGCGGTTCTGGTAGAGCGTGGTCGACAGCGACCAGCGGGGGCTGATGCGCCAGTTCGCGGTGGTGTTGAGGTCCAGCCCGCGGCGGGCATTGACGCCGTCGGCGCTGAGCCACCGCAGGCTGCCGTCGAGCGAGAAGCCGTCGCCGAACTCCCGCCCGCCGCTGAGTGCGGCCGTCGTCGTGCCGGAGTCGCCATCGCGCTCGGACAGCGCGCCGTATGCGAGCGACGCCGACAGCCGCGCGCCGCCACGCAACGCGAACGCGTGGTCCACGCCGAGTTGCCAGTCCGAATCACCGCTGCTGCTGTTGGCGTGGTCCAGCTGCAGGCGTGTCTGACCGAAGCCGGTGCGCTTGTCGACGAACGTCTGCGCGCTGTGCGAAAGCGAGGCCTCGTGCCGCAGGCTCAGGCTGCCGCCGTAGCCGACCGTGCTCGTCGCTTGGTGGCGCACGAATGCGGTCGAGTAGAGCCCGTCGAAGCCGTTGCCGGAAACCGACCCGATGCGGTCGAGCCCGACGTTCCAGAGCCAGCGGCCGTACTGGTAACCCAGCCGGTAATAGCCGCCCTGGACGTCGTTGTTGATCGGCAGCGCGCCCCAGCTGAGCTCGGGCTCGAGCCGGAATACGCCGTAGCTGTGCAGGTAGCGGCCGCGCCGGGCCGTCGCATCGACCCAGCCGCCCGCCGCCGCGCGACGATCGCCGCTGCTCGACAGCAGGTTGAGTTGCAGGCCGTCGCGTTCGCCGAGCCATGCGGTCGCGGCGTGGAACGCACGCGTGCGGCCGTCCTCGAGTGTGGCCTCGCCGAACGAGTTCGGCACGATGCGTCCGTCGGTGAGCAGCGCGGTCGCAGCGCCGGTCCAGCACGGCGACCAGCGCCACTGCGCGCCGAGCGTGCCGACCGTGCCCTCGGCCGCGTCGAACCCGAGCACGCGCGAGCCGGTGTGGATGCCGGCGCGGCCCCAGGCGCCGAGCAGCTGCAGGTCGCCGCGGGTCCAGTCGGTGCTGATCCCGGCCAGCGGCGCGGTGGGCAGGTAGAAGCGCGGCTGGCTGCGCACCAACGGCAGCGCGGGCGTGTTGAGCACGCCGATGCCGTTGTCGAGCCGCCAACCGCCGTCGACGTGCAGCTGGCGCTGCCACAGCGCAGCGGTGCCGCCGACCGCGTCGCCGCCGCGCAGACGCTCGCGGTCGCTCCAGAACAGCGTACCGTCCAGCGAGAAACTGCCCAGCGTCAGGCTTTCCCAGAACGCCGTCGCCGCGATCCCGTGCTCGTCGAAACGCTCATCGCCGCGCTCGGTGCGGCTGGTCGCCACTTCGATGCGCAGCGACCGCGGCGGCCCCTCGAGGTCCTGCGGCGCGGCCTCGTCGTCCGGCGGCAGCGGTTCGAGCTGGTCCGGCGCGATCACGCGGTCCCGGTAGGGCGGTTGCCCGCTTGCTGCGGACGCCGGGCCTGCGCCCAACGCGGCCGCGATCGCCACCGACAGGCCGGCCGCGAGCGTGTGCCGGAGCGGCCAGCCGCAGCGGCTCATCGCGGGATCGTCGTCTCGATGTCGAGCCGCTGCGCGCCGATGTCCAGCTCGCCGTCGATGCGCACCGGGTATGCGAGCGTCGGCGCCGCAGCGCCTTCGGTGTCGTGCTGCGGGATCAGCACGATCTCGCGCGTTTCGCCGGGCAGCACGGGCTGGTTCGATGGCGCGAATGCGTAGCTGCGGCCGCTCGCGTCGCGGCCTTCGATGAAACCGTCCATGCGCCCGTGCGCTTGGCCGCTGTTGCGCACGCGCAGTACCGGAACCACGCGGCCTTCGTGCTCGCGCGTGGCGCTGCCGAGCAGTTCGAACCGCGGCGCGGCATCGCCGATCGCGACGTAGACGATCACGCCGATGCGGCCGGACACCGGCACCGCGACCGGGCCGGACGCCGCGGTCGGGTCGCCCTCGATCATGATCGCGAAGCGGCATTCACCGGCCGGCGCGTCGGCCGGCACCGCGACCTCGAAGCGGTAGCGGCGCTTCGCGTTCGGGGCGACTGAGATTTCCGGCGCCTCGATGCCGACCCACGGCCGGCAGCTGCCGGGCGCGAGCTCGCTCGAGAACACGGCCGAGGCGCCCTGATCAAGCGTCCAGTCGGCGGTCTGCAGCGTGTAGCGTGCGGCGCGGTCGGAGACGTTGGTGATTTCGATGACGTTGCGGTACGTCGCCCCGGGCTTCACCGAATCCTCGAAGCGCGGCGGCGTCACCAGCGCGGAAAAACCCTGCGCGGGCGCGGCGGTCGACAGCACCAGGCCGCAGGCGGCAAGCAGTGCGCGCGGAAAGGAACGTGCGGTCACGGGGACTCCAACTCGATTTCGAATGCGAACTGCAATTGCTCGGGCCGCGTCAGCCGCCCGCCGTCGGCCTGGATCACCAGCTGCTGGGTGTCCTCGATCGCCGGTCCGCGGATCGGCCCGGCATAGACCAGCGTGCGGCCGCCGTCGCGCAAGGCGCCGGGCAGCAGCACGCCGCGCGTGGTCCAGCTCGCATCGACGCGGCCGGCGGGCTGCGGCGGCAGGGTCATGAAGATGCGCCCCTGCCGGCCCTGCCATTCGGTGACGTCCAGCCGCACCTGCACCGCGACCGAGCCGGACACGGTCGGCGGTCGGTGGCGGTCGCCGCGCGCATCGTCCCAGCGCATGCGCACTTCGCCGCCGAGCACGCGGCTGCCGCTGTCATCGACCGGATACGCGGTGCCCGCCAGCGACGCCGCGAACGGCATCGTCGCGAGCAGTAGCCCAATAGCAATATGGCTGCGCTTCATGGCGCCGACAACGTATAGGTGACGCGCCCTTCGTAGCGGCCGGCCGGCACCACGTCGGCGATCGCGAGCGAAAAGCTGTGACAGCTCTCGCGGAACGTGTTGCGGGCGAACGTCGCCAGCGTTTGTGGGCCGTCGACGGCGTCGAACACGCCGCTCGGGATCGGCTGAGCCGAGTCGCCGTCGCCGTTGCCACTGGCGGTCCAGCTGATGCGCGAGAACGGGATCGTGTCACCGCTGCTGGTGTTGATCAGCCCGGCCGGCGCGTCGACACGCAGCACGCCATCGCTCTGGCCGCCGCGCACGAAGCCGCCGACGTAGATCTGGTTCTCGTTGCAGAACGCGTAGCCCTCGTACGAGCTCGTGAGCTGGGTCGCGTCGGTGACCATCGGCAGCAAGCCGGTGCCCGACGCCAGCAGCGCCGCCGGTACGTCGGCCGATACCCGGTTCACCACCGCCGACTCGCCCGGCCGGCCGTTGTTCGATTCGAAGGTCCCCGCGCCGCCGTCACCGACGCGCAGGAACATCGAGCGCGGGCTGGAGCTGATGGCAACCACGAAGGCCTGCGCGGACGTGCAGACCAGGCAGGCCAGCAGCACGGGCAGCGCGGTTTTGGTGCGGCGCAGACTCATCGCGGGCTCCGGACGGTCGTCCCGGGGTTACATAAAGAAAAGGAACCGGCCGCGAGAGGCAGCCGATTCCCTGGCATCGCTTCGCGGCGTTGCCGGTTACGGCATCGATGCGGTGTAGGTCACGCGGCCGTTGTTCGTGTTGACGCCACCGTAGGTGCCGGGCGCCGGGGTCACGGTGTTCGCGTAGCTGAAGGTCCAGCGCGCGTCCTGCTTCACGACCTTGCCGCTGTCGGGCGTGATCGTGATCGACGACTCGCCATTGGCGAGCTGCGGCGCGGCCAGCGGCGTCGCGCTGCTCAGGGCGGTCGGCGTGGTGATAATCTGGCTGAACGGGATGCTGTCGCCGCTGCCGTTGCTCAGCGCGCCGGTGGTCGTCGCCTTGAGCGTGATCGTGCCGTTGTTGCCGATCACCTTCGCAGTGACGGCGCCGCCGCCGAGGTCGCCGCCGCTACCGGCCACGGCGGTGCCGTCGCCGAGCGTCGCCGCGCCGGGCGCGAATTCGATCAGGTTGACGTTGGTGTTGTCGGTGGCGTCAGCGCCCGTGCCGACGCGCAGGAACAGCACGCGCGGAATCGTCACGCGGAAATCCAGGCGGGCCGACGCGTCGCCCGAGCCGTTGACGAAATCGGACTCGGCGCGTGCGGCCAGCGGGGCGGTCGCCAGCACGGCGGCGGCCAGCAGGGAGGCTTTGAACAGGTTCACGTCGTTCTCCAGCGCGATGCGGTGTGATGGGCGGTTGGCCAGTACGCGACGCCTGTCGCAACTTGCGTGCCAAGTATTCCACAAACGCTTGTGCCAGGCGTCCGTACAGTCCGAGACGCAGCGCACGCTCTGCGCGAGACGTCAAACCGATGCCGCGGCCCGGCCGCAGCTGGCTCTGCAGGGCAGATCCCGACGCTTACTGTCCAGCCCGGGCAACGAACCGCGACCGGGTTGGCTTGTCGCATGCCTCGGCCGTGGCCAAGATGCGGCACGCGCCTGGGGAGTCGCCCATTGCACCGCATCCGGATCCGCCTGATTGCTGCCGCCTTGTGCCTGCTCGCCGCCGTTGCCGGCTGCGAGCGCGCCACGGCGCCCGCACCGGTGCCGGGCCTGCCACCGCCGGGGCCGGTGGCGACGGTCCAGCAGCGCCTGCGTGAGCTGCATCGCAGCGACCTGGCCGGCTATGCGCGGCATTCGGTGCCGCCGGCGCTGTACGCCGAGCTCGATCGCGCCTGGCGCGAAGACCGCAGCCGCTGGCCGCTGACCGAACTGCCGCTCGATGACCGCCTGCCCGGCCTGCTCACCGCGCTGGGTGCGCCGGACGCCGAGCGCAAACTGCGCGCGAGCTACCGCCGCGAATTTGCCGGCGCGCATTCCGAACTGCGCTCGGCCGCCACCACGCTTGGCCTGCTCGGCGTGCGCCACCTCAAGGCCGAGCCGGGCTACAGCGACGACGAGCGCGCGCATTACATCGCGCTCGTCGAAGCGCTGAGCGACTGGGGCCGGCAGGCGCCGCTCGGCGCCACCGACCGCGCGAACCCGGCAATCACGCGGCTGGCCGCCGCCGCCCGCCGCACCGGCTTGCACCGCGCACCGGCCTGGCAGCAGGCGGGCATGGCCGGCAGCCTGCAGCGGCTCGGTCCGTTCTTCGGCACGCTCAAACAGGTGCTCGCCGGTTACGGGCTGGACTTCGACCGCGCACTCGACGACGCGCGGGTCGAGCTCGTCGAGCACAAGGGCGACCGCGCCCGCGTGAAGCTGCATTACCGGCTGGCCGAACGCCCGATCGACGCGGGGCTCGAACTGCAGCGCATCGACGGCCGCTGGTACCTCGCCGACGTGCTCACCCATGCGCGCACCGAAGCGGCGCGGCAACCGCACTGAAGAACGCCCCCTGCGCCCGCCGCTGGCGCGGGCGGTTGAATCGGCATAATGCGCCCGATGCACAAGCAAACGCCCCTGCCGTTTCCCCACGCGTCCGGTGTTGCCGGTAATCGCCCCGAGCCCCAGGCCGCTGCCACCGACGGCATGGCCCGCGAAGCCGCTGTCGATCCGAATGCGCCGGCAGGCAGCGCCGCCGGTGATGCGGCATCCGCCGCCACCCACGCGGCTGCGATCTCCGACGAGGCTCGCCCACTGCCGATGCCGCAGCCGGTCATTCCGCTGCCTCCGGCGGACGCCGGCGCGCCCGTGCAGCACACCACGCCCGCGCAGCACAGCGACGGCCATGACGCGCATCCGGGCCCGTTCGATCCGCCGGCCCCGGCGGCGCGGCCGGCCTGGTGGATGCGCCTGCTGGGCCGCGTTATGGCGCCGTGGGTCGATCTCAAGATCGAGCCGCAGACGCCGCGCGAGCATGCGCCGGACTGGAACGGCGGGCCGGTTTGTTACGTGCTCGAGGATTACGGCCTGTCGAACGCGCTGATTCTCGAGCGCGCCTGCCGCGAGGCGGGCCTGCCGTCGCCGCTGCAGCCGCTGCCGGGCGACCCGGTCGGCCGCAAGCGCGCCTATGTCGCACTGTCGCGCCGCAATGCCGGCGGTGCGCTGGCGCCGCTGCCGGCCGCGCTGTCGAACACGCTCTCGAACGCGCCGCCACCGGCGAAGACGCATTCGGGCTCGCTCGCGCGCCTGCTCGATGCGCACCGCAACGACCCGTCGCTCGACGTGCAGCTGGTGCCGGTGTCGATCTTCGTCGGTCGCGCACCGGACAAGGCCAGCGGCTGGTTCTCGGTGCTGTTCTCGGAAAACTGGACGCTGGTCGGCCGCTTCCGCCGGCTGCTTGCGATCGCGCTCAACGGCCGCCACACGCTGGTGCGGTTCAGCCCGCCGGTTTCGCTGCGTGGCGTGATCGCCGAGGGCCTGCCGTCCGAGCGCACGGTGCGCAAGCTCTCGCGCGTGCTGCGTACGCACTTCCGGCTGATCCGCGCGGCCGTGATCGGGCCGGACCTGTCGACGCGGCGCCTGCTGGTCGATCGGGTGCTCACCGCCGAGCCGGTGCGCGAGGCGATCGCCGACCAGGCGCGGCGCGACAAGAGTTCGATCGACGAGGCGTGGAAAAAAGCGCACGCGATGGCGTACGAAATCGCGGCCGACTATTCGCATCCGGTGGTGCGCTCGCTGAGCTTCATCCTCACGCCGGTATGGAACCGCATCTACCGCGGCGTGCTGGTGCACCACCTGGACAAACTCAAGCAGGACGCGCCGGGACACGAAGTCGTCTACGTGCCCAGCCATCGCAGCCACATGGATTATCTGCTGCTCAGCTACCTGCTCTACACACGGGGTATCGTGCCGCCCCACATTTTTGCGGGCGTCAATCTCAACCTGCCAGTGGTGGGCACGCTGTTGCGCAAGGGTGGTGCATTCTTCGCGCGACGTAGCTTCCGAGGTAATGCGCTTTATTCGGCTGTTTTCCGCGAGTACATGGCGCAGCTGGTTGCTGGCGGCTACTCGATCGAATACTTCATCGAGGGCGGACGTTCGCGCACGGGCCGGTTGCTGCAACCGAAGGGCGGGTCTTTGGCGATGACGGTGCGCGCCTACCTGCGGCAGCCGACGCGCCCGGTACTGTTTCAGCCGATCTATATCGGCTACGAAAAAATCATGGAGGGCCGCAGCTACCTTGATGAGTTGTCCGGCAAGCCGAAGGAAAAGGAGTCGATCTGGCAGTTGGTCACTGGCATTCCGAAGGTGCTGCGCAGCAACTACGGGCAGGTAGTCGTGAACTTTGGCGAGCCGATTCGGCTGAATGAGGTTTTGGCAGAGCACGCCTCGACCTGGGACGGCGCTCCAGTCGGGGAAGACGAAAAGCCGGCCTGGCTTGCAACCACCGTCGACACGCTTGCCCAGCGCATCCAGGTCAACATCAACCGCGCGGCCGACGTGAACCCGATCAACCTGCTCGCGCTCGCGCTGCTGTCCACGCCGAAGCACGCGATGGGCGAAGCCGACCTGCTTGCGCAGATCACGCTGAGCAAGCGCGTGCTTGCCGAGCTGCCGTATTCGGACCGCGTCACCGTGACGCCGCATACGCCGGCCGAGATCGTCGCCCACGGCGAGGAGATCGGCGTGCTCAGCCGCACCGCGCACCCGCTCGGCGACGTGCTTGCGGTGAACGGCGAAAAGGCGGTGCTGCTGAGCTACTTCCGCAACAACGTGCTGCACCTGTTCACCGCGCCGGCGTGGATTGCATGCTGCTTCCAGCACAACCGCCGCATGAGCCGCACGCGCGTGCTCGAACTCGGCCGCAGCGTGTATCCGTTCCTGCAGGCCGAGCTGTTCCTGCCGTGGAGCGAGGACGAATTCGTGCAGCGGCTCGACCGCACGATCGGCCTGTTCGTCAGCGAAGGCCTGCTGCAGCTGCCTGACGACGAAAGCGGCGTGCTCGCGCGTAATTCCGCGCAGAGCGACGAGGTGTTCCGCCTGCGCGCGATCGGCCACTCGCTGCAGCAGGCCTTCGAGCGCTATTACATCGCCACGTCCGTGCTGGTGAAGAACGGCCCGGGCACGCTCAGCGCGGGCGAGCTCGAGACGCTGTGCCAGCTCGCCGCCCAGCGCCTGAGCCTGCTGTACGCGCCGGCCGCGCCGGAGTTTTTCGACAAGACGCTGTTCCGCGGCTTCATCCAGAAGACCCGCGAACTGCGCCTGGTGCGCACCGACGAGAACGGCAAGCTCGTGTTCGACGAGCGGCTGGAAGCCTGGGCGCGCGATGCGAAGGTGATCCTTGGCCGCGAGCTGCGCCATAGCATCGAGAAGGTCAGCCCGGAAGCCGCGTCCGCGGCGCGCACCGCGCGTCAGGACTGATGCGCGGCGACTGACTGTCGTGGTGCCGGTCGGGGTGGAGGGACTGCTGTCGCGATCGGCTCGTCAGGCCAGTTGCCACGCGGAGCCCACGGCCGGTCCATCGCCGGGCGATGGCGCAAACGCGACCGCTTCCGCGGAGTCGAAGCTCAACCGGTTCAGGGTCGAGCGGCGGCGCCGCTTCGCCAGCGATAGCTTGGCGAGCTTATGCAGGCTCGTCCGGAATCAGCGCGCTTTCGAGCCGGGCGATGCAGTCGCGCAGCCAGAGCTTGCGCTTCTTGAGCCGCTGAACGGCGAGCTGGTCGGCGCGTGCGTCCGCGGCCAGCCGCTCGATGGCCGCGTCCAGGTCGCGGTGTTGCTGGCGCAGGTCGACCAGCATGCGGGTGATCTCGGCGGGATCGGCATTTTCGAGCATGCGTCGCAGCTTAGCGCGCCCGCGCTTCAGCGGCATGGCAGGCGCGGCCGGTAGAATGCACGGTCCATGAGCACGATCCTGCCCCTTCTCGAGCCCCGCCCGCATGTGCGCGCCGAGCAGCGCCGCGCGCGCGAGCTGAACAAGCTCGCCAAGCGCCTGCGCCACCAGGTCGGCCGCGCGATTGCCGACTTCGGGATGATCGAAGACGGCGACAAGGTCATGGTGTGCCTGTCCGGCGGCAAGGACAGCTACACGATGCTCGACGTGCTGCTGCAACTGCAGAAAAAAGCGCCGGTGCGCTTCGAACTGGTCGCAGTGAACCTCGATCAGAAGCAGCCCGACTTCCCCGAGCACGTGCTGCCGCAGTACCTCGAATCGATCGGGGTGAAGTACCACATCCTCGAGCAGGACACCTATTCGGTGGTCACGCGCGTCGTGCCGGAAGGCAAGACGATGTGCTCGCTGTGTTCGCGGCTGCGCCGCGGCGCGCTGTACACGTATGCCGCAGCCGAAGGCTTTACGAAGATCGCGCTCGGCCACCATCGCGACGATCTGGTCGCCACGTTCTTCCTCAACCTGTTCTTCCACGCCAAGCTCTCCGGCATGCCGCCGAAGCTGCTGAGCGACGACGGCAAGCACGTCGTGATCCGTCCGCTCGCATACGTGCGCGAGGACGACATCGCCGAGTACGCGCAGGCGAAGGGTTTTCCGATCATCCCGTGCAACCTGTGCGGCTCGCAGGAGAACCTGCAGCGCAAGCAGGTCAAGAAGATGATGGACGCGTGGGAGCGCGAGAGTCCCGGCCGCATCGAAACGATCTCGCGCGCGCTCGGCGACATCCGCCCCTCGCAGCTCAGTGATCCGAAGCTGTTCGACTTCCTCGGCCTTGGCACGCTTGGGGACGCGCCGCTGCCGGATGCGCATGCATGGCTTGCGGGTGATCCGCGTGACTCCCAGGCCGATGACTAGGAACGCGTCGATTGATGCGGTGCGCTCCCGTGCGGTCGGCGTGCGTGGTCGATCGAACACGGCCGGCGTTGAGTGCGTGCGAACGCGGCCTGCGCCTTTGGCTATGAAGTACCGCAGCTGACCCTGCATCCGAGTGAGCGCGCGACGCGGCATGCGTCGGTGCAGCTTCCAATTCCCGAACTTCCTACTCCGGCCCTCGAATGTTCTTTCGCAACCTGACGTTCTTCCGTTTCCCGACCGCCACCGCATTCGACGATCTCGATGCCGGCCTGGACGCCGCACAGCTCAAGCCCGTGGGCCCGCTGGAGCTGTCCAGCCGCGGCTTCGTCTCCCCGTTCGGGCGCGACAGCGAGCTGCTGGCTGCGCGCCAGGGCGAATCGTTGTGGCTCACGGTCGGCGGTGAGGACCGCCTGCTGCCGGGCGCGGTGGTCAACGAGATGCTGCAGCGCAAGTTGGAAGAAATCGAGGCGAAGGAAGGGCGTCGCCCTGGCGGCCGTACGCGCAAGCGCATCAAGGACGAGCTGATCACCGAGCTGTTGCCGCGCGCGTTCATCAAGCCGTCGCGCACCGATGCGCTGATCGACCGCTCGCTCGGCGTGGTCGCGGTCGACAGCTCCAGCCGCAAGACCGCCGAGAACATCGTCAGCGAGATCCGTCGCGCGATCGGCAGCTTTCCGGCGCTGCCGCTCAACGCCGAGATCGCGCCGCGCTCGGTGCTGACCTCGTGGGTGGCCGGCGAATCTCTGCCCGAAGGGCTGAGCCTGGGCGAGGAGTGCGAGCTGCGCGATCCGATTGATCAGGGCGCGATTGTGAAGTGCCAGCGCATGGAGCTGACCGGCAACGCCGAGATCGACAAACACCTGCAGTCGGGCAAGCAGGTCACGCGGCTGGCGCTGAATCTCGATGACCACGTCAGCTTCGTGCTCGGCGAGGATCTGATCGTGCGCAAGTTCAAGCTGCTCGACGGTGCGGTCGATCAGCTCGAATCGAACGACACCGACGACATGCATGCCGAGCTCGATGCGCGCTTTGCGCTGATGAGTGGCGAGCTGCGGCGGCTGTTCACTGTGCTCGAGGGCGCGCTGAAGCTGTCGAAGGTGGAAGGCTGACCCCACGCGGACCGCGTTGGAACGGCGGGGTGTGATTGACGGCGCGGTGCCGGCTTGGCCGTCCGCGCGAGGCTGAGGCGATGAAGGACGTGATCCGGTGATCGGTGGATTTCGCGCAGCGCCGAAGCCGCGCACGGTCACGCGCGAGACGCTCGCCGTCACGTTGCCCGACGGGCGCTGCATCGACGTGCAGCGCGTGCGCGATCCGCGCGCCAAGCGCATGCGCCTGATCGTCGGCCTGCACGGCGTGCGCTTGACGCTGCCGCTGCGAACGAGCGAAGCGGCGGCCGCGAAATTCCTGCGCGAGCACCACGGCTGGCTGGTCGACGCACTCGGCCGGCGCGGCGATGCACCGGCCGCGTTGCAGGCACACGTGACCGCGCAGCTGCCGCTGCGGGGCGTTGCCGTGCCGGTCCTGTGGCAGACCGGGCGGCTGGTGCGCATCGGCCTTGAAGGCGATGCGATCGTGATTACCGCGCCCGAGGCGGCCAGCGAAGCGGCGCTGCGCCGCGCACTGCGGGATTTCTACGAAGCGCAGGCACGCGCCGATGTCGGCCGCTGGTTGCCGCGCTACCTCGGCGGTCTACCACGCGCACCGTCACGGCTGCGGTTCCGGATGATGTCGTCGCTGTGGGGTTCGCTGACGCGCGATGGCGCGATGACGCTTGACCTCGCGCTCGTGCTCGGCGCGCCGGCCGCGTTCGAGTACGTGCTCGTGCACGAGCTCTGCCACCTGCTGCACATGGACCACTCGCCCGCGTTCTGGCGCGAGGTCGAGGCGCGCTGCCCGGACTGGCGCATGCACCGCGCGTATTTCCGTGAGGGAGGCCGCGGCCTGAAACCGGCGCTGCACGCGCTCTGCGCAGGCGCCTAGCCGCCGCGCAGGAAGTCGCCGAGCGCGGCTGCGACCGCGGCCGGTTCGTCCATGTGCAGGTGATGGTTACCGTCAATACCGACGACCTGTGCATTGCGCAGGCAGGCCACGCGCGCTTCGCGGGCGGCCTCGGGGAAGAAGCGGAACGCCGGCCGCGCATGCACGAGCCGCACCGGGCATTCGATCGCGGCAATCACGTCGCGCATCTGCGCTTCGGTCATGCGCACCGCGGTGGGCCGGGTCAGCCGCGGGTCGCTGCGCCAGCTCAGTCCGCTGCCGCCCGCGGCCGGCGCGATGCCGCGTTCGACGATCAGCCGCGCCGCCGCTTCGCCGAGCCCGCCGACCTGCAGCCGCGCCCGCACCGCGGTGGCGATGTCGGGAAACAGCCGCCGGCGCGCACCGGCCGGTTCGGCCTGCACGTTGAATGCCTCGCGCAGCCGCTGCGCGGTGCGGTCCTCGTCCTCGGTCAATCCGCCCAGCGCTTCGATCAACGCGAGCCGCTCGATGCGCGCCGGCGCGGCTGCCGCCAGCAGCGTTGCGGTCGCCGCGCCCATCGAGTGGCCGAGCAACGTGAAACGCGACCAGCCCAGCGCATCGGCTACAGCCAGCGCGGCGCGCGCGGCCGCGAGCAGCGTGTACTCGGCGACGACGGGCAGATGCGCGCTCGCGCCGTGGCCCGGCAGGTCGAGTGCGACCAGATCCAGCCCCGGCAGGTGCGGCGCGATCGGCACGAAGCTCGCGGCATTGTCGAGCCAGCCATGCAGCGCAAGCACGGGCGTGCCGCCGTGGCCGAAGCGCAGCGCGGCGAGCCGCCCGAACGCGGTGTCCAGTGTGAGCTCGCGCATGCTCAGTCCACGGCGAGCAGTTCGCGCTGCACGATGCGTGCGAGCGCTTCGGCATGCGCGGCCGAATCATTGAGGCAGGGGATGTAGCGCAGTTCGCCGCCGAGCGTCGCGAACTCCTCGGCCAGCATCAGCGACACCTCCTCGAGCGTCTCCAGGCAGTCGACCGCGAAGCCGGGCGCGATCACGTCGACGCGCTTGATGTTGCGCGCGGCAAGCGCGCGCAACGTCGCGTCGGTGGCCGGTTCGAGCCAGCGCTCGCGGCCGAAGCGCGACTGGTAGCTCAGCGACCAGCTGCCTGCGGCGAGCCCGAGCGCGTCGGCGATCGCGCGCGCGCTCGCCTCGCACTGCTGCGGATACGGATCGCCCGCGTCGGCCAGCCGCTGCGGCAGGCCGTGGAACGAAAACAGCAGGTGTTCGCCCCCGCCGTGCCGCTCGCGGTGCGTGCGGATCGAATCGGCGACCGCGCCGGTCCACTCGGGGGCGAGGTGGTAGTCCTCGAGCATGCGCGTGCGAACGTCGCCGGCGCGCCCCACGACGTCGCCGACCGAGGCGGTCGTCGTCGTCGAGTACTGCGGATACAGCGGCAGCACGAGCACGCGCTTCGCACCGGCTTCGCGCAGTTCGTCGATCACGCGCGGCAGCGCCGGATTGCCGTAGCGCATCGCATCGACGACGCGCAACTGCGGCAGCTGTGCCTGCACCGCGCGCGCGAGCCGACGCGTGTAGACGGCCAGCGGCGAGCCGCCGTCGTCGCCGGGCAGCCAGATCGTTGCGTACTTGTGTGCGACCGGCTTGCTGCGCAGCGGCAGGATCACGAAGTGCAGCAGCGGACACCACAGCCAGCGCGTGAGCTGGACCACACGGTGATCGTGCAGAAACTCGCCCAGGTAGCGCCGCACGGCGCCGGGCGTGGGCGCATCGGGCGTGCCCAGGTTGACGAGCACGAGGGCGGTGTCGGAGCGGGGCGAAGCGGTCGCGGTCATTGGCATAGGATGACAGCTGCCGTGGCCCGGCCGCCGACGTCCGGCCCGTGCGGCCACGCAACGCAACGTTGCCACCGCCGCGCCGATGCGAGGCCACCGGCGGTTGCAGCGGGATTCATTCGCTCGTCACTAGCCTGAACCAGTCGTTTCCTCCCTCATCCCCCGTGGAGTTTCACATGCCCCGCCTGCCGCGCATCGCCGCCCTCGTGCTTGCTCTGACCGTCGCCACGTCCGCCGTTGCAGGTCCGACCGAGGACGCCCGCGCACGCAACGCGCTGCGCGTGCTCGGCGACATCCGCGAGATCCCCGAATCGGCGATCCCCGAGAAGCTGCTCGACGAGGCGCGCGCGATCGTCGTCGTGCCTGATGCGCTCAAGGTCGGGCTCGTCTTCGGCGGGCGCCGCGGCCACGGCCTGCTGTCGGTCAAGCGTCCCGATGGCAGCTGGTCGGCGCCGAGCTTCGTCAAGCTCACCGGTGGCAGCGTCGGCTTCCAGGCCGGAGTGCAGTCGGCCGACATCGTGCTCGTGTTCCGCAGCGAGCGCGGCCTGGACTCGATCGTCAACGGCAAGATCACGCTCGGCGCCGACGCCGGCGTCGCCGCCGGTCCGGTCGGCCGCAACGCCGCAACGGCGACCGATGGTCAGCTCAAGGCCGAGATCTGGTCGTGGTCGCGCGCACGTGGCCTGTTTGCCGGCATCGCGCTCGACGGCGCGGTGCTGACGATCGACGACTCCGCGAACCAGGCCGTCTACGGCGCCGGCACGACGCCGCGCATGATCTTCGAAGGCCGCACCGCCGCTGCGCCGTCGGAGGCGATCGTCGATTTCCGCGACCACCTCGAGGAAGCCACCGCATCGGCCCGCGTGAGCCGCGGCGGCAGCACCGTCGCGAGCACGCGACCGGCCGCGGTCGCACAGCCGCAGCCTGCGCTGCCGGCCGCGGGTCAGGCGCAACCGCAGCCGTTCGAAACCGTCGAGCAGCCGACCCGCATCGAACCGCTGCCGTGACCGGCCGCGACCGCCATGGTCGCGTCCGCCGCATCGGCTGTCACACGCCTGCGGTATTCTTGCGTTCCTACGTCTGACGGGCACTATCCATGGGCAGTTTGAGTATCACCCACTGGCTCATCGTGCTGGTGATCGTGGTCCTGGTGTTCGGCACCAAGCGGCTGGGCAATGTGGGCAAGGACCTCGGCGACGCCGTGCGCGGCTTCCGCAAGGGCATGCGCGAGGACGATGCCGACGACCGGCCGGCCGCGCAGCTGCGCGACGAGACCCGGCGTGACAGCGCGACCCCGCGTGAGGACAGCCGCGAGCCTTCGGCTTCGTCGGACCGTCGCGACCCGCGCTGATCCGCGCGTCTGAGCGGGCGCGGCCATGTTCGACATCGGCTTTTCCGAGCTGTTCGTGATCGCAGTCGTCGCGCTGATCGTGCTCGGGCCCGAGCGGCTGCCGAAAGCGGCGCGATTCGCGGGCCTCTGGATGCGGCGTGCCCGGGCGCAGTGGTATTCGGTCAAGTCCGAGCTCGAGAACGAGCTGGCGGCGGATGAACTGCGCCGTAGCCTGCAGCAGACCCAGGACGAGCTGCGCGAAGCGCATGCGCGGGTGCAGCGCGAAGGGCAGGCGCTGCACCGGGAAGTGATGGGCGCGGCGGCCGACGATGACGCCGACTGGCATCCGCCGGCCGAGGCCACTCGCGACCGCGATGCGGCGACTGCCGATACGGCTCCTGTCGATGCCGTGACGCCGGCCGCAGCCGAGACCGATGCAAGGCCCGCACCGCGCCCCGATGAACGCTGATCCGCAGCCGGGCATGGACCCGTCGACCGAGCCCGTGGAAGCGGCCGAGCCGCGCCTGCTCGACCATCTGCTCGAACTGCGGGCGCGCCTGCTGCGCGCGGTCGTCGGCCTGCTGGTCGCGTTCGTTGCGCTGCTGCCGTTCGGCAACCGGCTCTACGCGTGGCTGGCCGCGCCGCTGCTCGCGAAACTGCCGGCCGGCGGCCAGCTGATCGCGGTCGAGGTCGCCTCGCCGTTCTTTGCGCCAGTCAAGCTCGCGTTCTTCACCGCGCTGATGGCCACCGTGCCGTGGCTGCTCTACCAGGCCTGGGCGTTCGTGGCGCCGGGCCTGTACGCGCGCGAGAAGCGCCTGGCGATGCCGCTGCTGGTGTCGGCGGTCATGCTGTTCTACATCGGCTGCGCGTTCGCGTTCTTCCTCGTGCTGCCGGGCGTGTTCGGCTTCCTCGTGCACATGGCGCCGCAGGGCGTGGCGATGATGACCGACATCAACGCCTACCTCGACTTCGTGCTGGTGATCTTCCTCGCGTTCGGCATGAGCTTCGAGCTGCCGGTCGCGCTGGTGATCGCGGTGATGCTGGGCTGGGTCACGCCGGCGCAGCTGCGCGAGGCGCGCGGCTACGCGGTCGTCGGCATCTTCGTGATCGCCGCGATCATCACGCCGCCCGACGTGGTCTCGCAGCTGATGCTCGCGATCCCGATGGTGCTGCTGTACGAGCTGGGCATCATCGCCTCGCGCTGGGTCAGCCCGCGCGACCAGGTCCGCTAACGCGCCCCGAAACGGAAACGGGCCGGCAGTGCCGGCCCGTCGTTCGATCCGCTACCCGTGATCAGGCTTCGACCGTCCCGGTCACCGGAGGTGTGTCGCTGCGGAAAATTACGAAACGCTCAGGCCTCGAAGCCTGTCAGTGCTGGTGTGTCTGATTCTGTTGAGAACGTGTCGCGCCATACAGCGTAAGCGCCCCCTACAAGCACGACCAGAAGCATGGTGCCGAAGGCTAGATACAGGCCCACCGATAACACGCTGCCGATCAACGGGTGAACCAGATTGCCAACCGCGACGATCAGCAGGCCAACGAGGCCGATCACGAGCGCTGCCAGCAGCATGCCAGCAAAAAAAACGACGATGCCGAACACATTTGCGCCGATGTTCAGCAACGAGGCTCTCAGGCTGCTGCGTACCGCATCTCCAAGCCCCGCATTGGAAAAGGTGATCAAGGGCACGCCCAGCAGCATGATCGCGTAGCTGATGTAGTTGAATACGAGCTGCAACACAAAGATCAACTGGGGATGCTCTGGCTCAGGAAGCACAAGACTTCCGCCGCCTGCTGCGGTCTGGACAGCGGACAGGTAATCGTCCCAGTAGCTTCCGCCAGCAAGCAAAGCCACCGCCAAGGCCCCGGCAATCCCAAGCGCGATATGAATTAGTCCGAGCATCGCGAGCCGTTTGGCTTGCGGCTGCCTCAGGATCTGGAACAGATCTCGTGCGCGCGCCGGCTGCCCAGTCTCAGCTGCCCGGATGACCTGGAGAAGGCCTGCCATCAGAACCGGCAGCGCGAGCACGGTCACAAGGAATGCCGGGATCATTGCGGCCAGTTTCGTCGCCAGGCTGGAAGACGAGCTTGCGCCCGACACAGCTGTTGAAATCACTGCAACAACAAGCAGGACGCCATAAAGCGTCGAAATCATCAGTAGCGCGGCCCCAAAGATCGCACGGGGGTTGGCTCGACCAAGATTAATCGCTTCAGCCAGCCACGTGATGGCTCGCCGGACCGGAACCTTGCGAATCTCCATCGTCACGTCACTCCTGAACACGTTTCCAAGTGCCGGCACTAGCAGCTCGGGCCGAAGGCATAACTGATCCTGCGCTCACCGCAGTGCATGCCTCGCGTGCCGCACGAAGCGCCGCAGCACGCGCCGCGCATGCGGCGTTGCGCGGATCTCGCGCTCGACCGCATTCGGGTCGCGCGCTTCACCGCGCAGCGCGTTGCGGCGTGCACGCACGTAGCCGCGCATGTGGGTGGTGCTGAATTCGGGGTGGAACTGCACGCCCCATGCGCTGGTGCCCCAGCGGAACGCATGGCAGGCATCGTGCGCCGAGCGCGCGAGCACGGTGGCACCCTCGGGCGCGCGCAGCACGGTCTGCAGGTGCGTGGCCTGCGCCGGGAAGCGATCGGGCAGGCCCGCAAAAAGCGGGTCGTGCGTGGCGCTGTCGTGCAGTTCGAGCTCCACCGTGCCCATCTCGCGGCCGGCCGGATGCCAGCCGACTTCGCCGCCCAGCGCATGGGCAATCAACTGGTGGCCGTAGCAGATGCCGAACAGCGGCAGGCCTGCGTGCGCCGCATCACGCAGCCACTGCGCGCTTGCTTCGCTCCAGGGTTCACGGTCGGTCACCATCGCGCCCGAGCCGGTGATGATCACGCCGGCGAATCCCTCGCGCGACGGCAGCGGCTGTCCGCCCTGCACGTCCACCGCGACGGCTTCGTCGGCCGGCAGTCCGGCGGCGACGCGAATCCAGTGCGGGAAGCCGCGGTGGCGGCGCATCGAAGCGACCGGCTGACCGGTCTCGAGGATCAGGAAAGGCGGGGTCACGAGCACTCGCTGGCAGCGGCGAAGGTTGGGCGATCGGCGGCCACCGCGACGGTGCAGGCCGGTCGCGACGCGCGAAGGCAGGCGGTTTCGGGGCCGTGGCTATACTAGCGCGCTTTGCGCCGCGCAATGGACCCCATGCCCGCACCGCACCGCGTGTCCCCGACGTTCCAGGAACTGATCCAGCGCCTCAACGCCTACTGGGCCGAGCGCGGTTGCGTGCTGATCCAGCCGCTCGACCTCGAAGTCGGCGCCGGCACGTTCCATCCGGCCACGTTCCTGCGCGCACTCGGCCCCGAGCCGTGGAATGCCGCCTACGTGCAGCCCTGCCGCCGTCCGACCGATGGCCGCTACGGCGAAAACCCGAACCGCCTGCAGCGCTACTACCAGTACCAGGTGGCGATGAAACCGAGCCCGGACAACATCGTCGAGCTCTACTTCGACTCGCTCAAGGCGCTTGGCGTCGACCCCCAGGTGCACGACCTGCGCCTGGTCGAGGACAACTGGGAATCGCCGACGCTCGGCGCCTGGGGCCTGGGCTGGGAGGTCTGGCTCAACGGCATGGAAGTCACGCAGTTCACGTACTTCCAGCAGGCCGGCGGCATCGAGTGCAAGCCGGTGCTCGGCGAGATCACCTACGGTCTCGAGCGTCTGTGCATGTACCTGCAGAACGTCGACAACGTGTACGACCTGGTGTGGACCTACGGGCCGGACGGCACGCCGGTGACCTACGGCGACGTCTACCACCAGAACGAGGTCGAGCAGAGCACGTACAACTTCGAGCACGCCGACGTCGCCGAGCTGTTCCACCGCTTCGATGCCTGCGAGGCCGAGGCGCTGAAGCTGATCGAACTCGGCCTGCCGCTGCCGGCGTATGACCAGGTGTGCAAGGCCTCGCATTCGTTCAACCTGCTCGATGCGCGCCGCGCGATCAGCGTGACCGAGCGCCAGCGCTACATCCTTCGCGTGCGCCGCATTGCGCAGGGCGTGGCCGAGGCGTACTTCGCGCAGCGCGAGAAGCTGGGCTTTCCGGGCGTTCGCAAGGCCGGGGCATGAGCGATCGCCTCACTCCCGAGGCCGCGTTGGCCGCGCTCTCGCAGGGCGGCGAAGCACCGTTCATGCGCGTGTTCGCGCATGGCTCGCTGGAAATCGAGGTCTACCGCCCGGTCGGGCGCGACCTGCAGACGCCGCACACGCGCGACGAGGTCTATGTCGTGATCGCCGGCCACGGCGAATTCATCAACGGCGATACCCGTCAGCCGTTCTGTGCCGACGAAGTGCTGTTCGTACCCGCCGGTGTCGAACACCGTTTTGAAAACTTCAGCAGCGACTTCGCCACCTGGGTGCTGTTCTACGGCCCCGAGGGTGGTGAAGCCGCGCTTTGCCAGGAATCCGAATGAGTACGATGCAGCCGCTTCTGATCGAACTGGGCACCGAGGAACTGCCGGTCAAGGCACTGCCGTCGCTCGCGCAGGCGTTCTTCGATGGCGTGATCGACGGGCTGCACAAGCGCGGCGTCGCGTTCGAGCGCGGCGAGGCCAAGGCGTTGTACTCGCCGCGCCGGCTGGCGGTGCAGTTGCCGGCGGTTGCGACCGAGCAGCCCGAGCAGCGCTCGGAAGTACTCGGCCCCTACGTCAACATCGCACTCGATGCCGATGGCGCGCCAACCAAGGCGCTGCAGGGCTTCGCAGCCAAGGCCGGCATCGACTGGACGCAGCTCGAGAAGGTCAGCGACAACAAGGGCGAGCGCTTCGTGCATCGTGCGGTCAAGCCGGGCGCGAAGACGGCCGACCTGCTCGCCGACATCGTGCGCGAGGCGGTTGCGGCGATGCCGATCCCCAAGCCGATGCGCTGGGGTGCACGCGAGTATGGTTTCGCACGGCCCGTGCACTGGCTGGTGCTGCTGTTCGGCGATGAGGTGGTCGATGCCGAGGTGCTCGGCGTACGCAGCGGCCGTACCAGCCGTGGCCACCGCTTCATGCATGCCGGCGACGTCGCGATCGCATCGCCCGACGCTTACGTGCAGGCGCTGGAGGATGCGCACGTGCTCGTCGATCCCGACGCACGCCGCGCGCGCATCGTGAGCGAGGTCGAGGCCGCGGCGCAGGCCGCCGGCGGCGCAGCGCGTATCGATGAGGGCATCCTGGAGGAGGTCAACGGACTGACCGAATGGCCGGTTGCGGTGCTCTGCGGGTTCGAACGCGAGTTTCTCGCGGTGCCGTCCGAAGCGCTGATCGCTACGATGGAGGCGAACCAGAAGTTCTTCCCGGTGCTCGACGCCGAAGGCCGGCTCAGCGAACGTTTCGTTGGCGTCGCAAACATCGCATCGCGCGACGAAAGCGAAGTGCGCAAGGGCTACGAGCGCGTGATCCGCCCGCGTTTTGCCGATGCGAAGTTCTTCTTCGACGAGGACCTCAAGCAGGGTCTCGAGGCGATGGGCGAGGGCCTCGCGAGCGTGACCTACCAGGCCAAGCTCGGCACGATCGCCGACAAGGTCGCGCGCATCGCGCAGCTCGCCGAAGCGGTGGCGGCTGATGTCGGCGTCGACCCCGCATCGGCACGCCGCGCCGCGCAGCTGAGCAAGAACGATCTGCAATCGCGCATGGTCGGTGAGTTCCCCGAGCTGCAGGGCATTGCCGGGCGTTACTACGCGAAGGCCGCAGGCGCGCCGGACGACATCGCGGCCGCGATCGACGAGGCCTATATGCCGCGTTTCGGTGGCGATGCGATCGCACCGTCGAAACCGGGCCAGGTGCTCGCGATCGCCGAGCGGCTCGACACGCTGGCTGGCGGTTTCGCGGCGGGCCTGCGGCCGACCGGCAACAAGGATCCGTTCGCGCTGCGCCGCAATGCGCTGGGCCTGGCGCGCACGTTGCTCGAGGGCGGCCACGACGTGCTGCTGCATGAGCTCATCGAGCGCGCGGTGGCGTTGCAGCCGGTGCAGGCCAAGGACGTGGGCAGCTTCGACGTCACCCGCTTCGTCTATGACCGCCTGCGTGCGTACTACGCCGAGCGCGGCGTGGCCGCCGAGCAGTTCGAGGCGGTCGACAACGTCGCCCACGATTCGCTGACCGATTTCGACGCACGCCTGCAGGCGCTCGGTGAATTCGCGGCGCTGCCCGAGGCGGCCGCGCTCGCAGCCGCGAACAAGCGCATCCGCAACATCCTGCGTAAGGTCGAAGGCGACGTGCCGACCGCGATCGATCCGGCATTGTTTTCCGAAGCCGCCGAGCGCGAACTGGCCGAAGCGGTCAATGCCGCGATCGCCGAGACCGATGCATCGTTGGAGCAGCGCGATTACGTCGCCGTGCTGGGCCGGCTTGCGCGGCTGCGTCCGCAGGTCGATACGTTCTTCGACAAGGTGATGGTCAACGTCGACGATGCGGCGGTGCGCGCGAACCGGCTTGCGCTGCTCAAGCGCCTGTCCGATCGCCTCGGCAGCGTGGCGGCGATCGAGCACCTGTCGATCTGACCTGCGCCCGCCCGGATGCGGGCGGGTCACGGCAGCGGGCAACGGCGGCCCGCGGAAGTCCCTGGATGATCGATGGCGGCGCGCGAGCATCGTCATCGCGCCGTCGTTCGAATCGCGTGGCCGGCGTGCAACACGCACGCCCGGCGCAGCCGGGCTCGTCACCTGCAGGCATGCAAAAAGCCCG
This sequence comes from Lysobacter korlensis, assembly GCF_042434515.1. NCBI lineage: Bacteria > Pseudomonadati > Pseudomonadota > Gammaproteobacteria > Lysobacterales > Lysobacteraceae > Lysobacter > Lysobacter korlensis. Next base: position 107,650 of record NZ_JBHLTG010000001.1, on the reverse strand, counting down.
AAACACGCCATCGCCAAGCGCGAGCATGGGCGCGGCGAGCGGACGCGACCTTAATAGGATCTCGACATGCGGTGCGTATGCTGCGTCGATGCCCTGCCTGCCCCGACTTCTACTGATCGCCGCGCTCGCGCCCTGCGCGGGGATTGCACAAGCCGCGGAGGTCGCCCGCGTCGACGTGGTCGGTCTCGACGAAGAGATGACCGAAAACGTGCGCCAGTCGCTGTCGCTCGTCGATGCGGCCGGCCGTGATCTGTCGGACCGCCGGCTGGAATACCTGCTGGGCGAAGCCGAGGAGGAAACCCGCGGCGCACTGGAGCCGTTCGGGTATTACTCGCCGAGCATCCGCGTCGACCGCTCCACGGGCGCCGGTGGCGTCAACGTCACGATTACCGTCGATCCGGGCGCGCCGGTGCGCGTGCGTGAGACGAACGTCGCGATCGAGGGCGATGGCCGTGACGACCGCTACCTGCGTGAGGAGCTTGCCGAGTTCGAACCCGATACGGGCGAGGTGTTCGAGCATCCGGTGTACGAGGCGAGCAAGGCGCAGATCAGCCGCCGGCTCGCCGAGCGCGGGTATTTCGATGCCACGTTCGAAAGCCGGCGCGTGGAGGTCACGCGCGCGGAGAACGCGGCCGATATCGATCTGATCTGGAACAGCGGCAGGCGTTACAACATCGGCAACGTCGAATTCAATCAGACCCCGAGGCAGATCGTCTACGAGCGGCTGCTCGAGCGGCTGGTGTACTGGGAACCGGGCAGCTATTACCACCAGGGCAAGCTCGACCGTTTGCGTGAAGGCCTGCGCCGGCTCGATTATTTCACCGCGATCGACATCGAGCCCATGCCCGAAAAGGCGGTGGACGGCGAGGTGCCGGTGTTGGTCACGCTGGTGCCGGCCAAGCGCAGCGTCTACACCGCCGGCCTCGGCTACGGCACCGACAGCGGTGGCGGTGTCACGCTCGGCGTCGAGCGGCGTTACCTCAACATGCGCGGCCACAAGGCGCTCGCGCAGCTCGATTACCTGCAAAGGCGCAAGACGCTGACGCTGCGCTACCGGATTCCGGCGTTCGCGTGGTTCGACGGCTGGTACACGTTCAGCGCGCAGGCCGCCGACGAGCAGACCGATTACGTGGACACGCGCCGCATCGATTTCGTCGCCAGCCGCAGCGGCGAGCTCAACGAATATCTCACCGCGATCGTCGCGGTGCATGCGCTGCGCGAGCGCTGGGCCTACACCGTCGAGGATGTCGAGGCCGACGACGCGCCGGTCGATTACCGCTACGCGACGTTTACGTTCCCGTCGATCCGCGCCGAATACATCGACGTCGACAACCGCCTCGAGCCGCGCGACGGCCTCGGCGGCACGCTGATGCTGCGTGGCGGCGTCGAGGGCGTGGGTTCGGACGCGACGTTCGCGCAGGTGCAGGCGACCGCGCGCTGGTTCCGCGGGCTCGATGAGCGCAGCCGGTTGATCCTGCGCGGCGAGGTCGGCCGCACCCTGATTGAAGACCCGGTGGGCTCGCTGGCGCCGGCGATCCGCTTCCACGCCGGCGGCGACCGCAGCATCCGCGGCTACGCCTACCGCGAGGTTGGCCCGCGCGTCGGCCCGGAAGGACGCCAGTACGCGATCGGCGCGCGCAACGTCGTCACCGGCAGCGTCGAGTACGAGCGCTATTTCACCGAGCGGTGGGGTGCGGCGGTGTTCGTCGACAGCGGCAGCGCATTCAATGATTCGCCCGACTGGCGCACCGGCGTCGGTGTCGGCCTGCGCTTTCGCTCGCCGGTCGGCCCGGTGCGCGTGGACATCGCGCATGGGCTCGATGATCCGGACTCGTCGTTCCAGCTCTACCTCAGTCTCGGAGCCGAGCTGTGACGCTGCCTGACGCGAAGCACGACCCGGACGCACCGACGCCGGAAGAGCGCGAGGCGCGCATCGCCGAGCTGCGTGCACGCCGCCATGCGCGTACCCGCAAGCTCGCGATCCGCAGCAGCCTGATCGCCGGGCTGCTGACGCTTGCGCTCGCGGTATTCGGCTACTGGCTGTTGACGACGATCGGCGGGCGCGAGCTGCTGCTTCGGCAGATCACTGCGCGCCTGCCTGAGAACGCGACGCTGACCTGGGAAAAGGCCGAAGGCCCGGCATCGGGACCGCTGACGCTGCACGATGTGCGCTTCACGTGGGACGAGGTCGTGTTCACCGCCGAGCTGGTCACGCTGGATCCGGCGTTGCGTCCGCTGTTCGGGCGCAGGGTCGTGCTCGATGCACTGGTCGTGCGCGATGCGCACCTGCAGCTCGCGCCGAGCGACGAGCCGTTCGAGCTGCCGCGCTGGCCGGAAGTGCTGCCGCAGATCAACCCGCCGCTCGCGCTGCGCGCGGACGACATCGTCATCGACAACTTCGTCGTCACCCGCGCGCGTGAGCGGGTGATCGCGATCGACCGGCTGCGGGGCGGGCTGGCCGCCGAGCCGGGATCGTTGGAGGTCGAAGACCTCGTCATCGACAGCAACCGTGGCCGCTTCACCGCCGACGGCACCTATGCGCCGGCCGACAACTACCGCATGGACCTGACCGCGGCCGCGGTGATCCCGACACCGGAACGCCGCGCGCCGCTGCGGCTGGGTTTCGTCGCGCGTGGTGATCTCACGCACCTGGATGCCGCGGTCGCCGGCGCCGCGCCGGGCCCGGTGCGTGCCACGCTGACGCTGCGCGCGCCGCTGATCCCGGGCGACGATCGCGTGGCCGATACCGAGCGCGCGCGCTGGCAGCTGCGCGCCGACGCCGATGCGCTCGACACGGCGCTGCTGGCCGGCGCCGACGCGCCGAGCCAGACACCGCTGTCGCTGCACCTGCGCGCCAGCGGCGTTGGCGGCGTCATGCGGGCGCAGGGCGAGGTCGAGCAGGGCGCGTTCAGCGCGACGCTGCTGCCGTCGCAGATCACGATCTCCGAGCAGGTGCTCGCGTTCGACCCGCTCGTCGTGCGCGCATTCGGCGGCGAGATCGTCGTGCGTGGCCGCGGTGATTTCGGCGAGGAAGGCGAGCCGGGTGCGCGCGAGCTGCGCTACGCCGTGCGTGCGCGCGACCTGCAGTGGGGCGATGCCGCCGGTACGCCGGTGACCGCCGACGCCACGTTCGACCTGACCGGCACGCAGGCCGCCTGGGCGGTCGCTGGCAATGCGCGGCTCGAACGCGACGGCGAGGCCGCGACGCTGCAGCTGGCCGGCCGCGGCCAGGAGCAGCAGCTGCAACTGACCACGTTCAAGGTCGCGATGCCGACCGGCACGCTCGACGTGGCCGGCACCGTGGGCTGGGACCCGCGCCTGCACTGGGACCTGCGCGCGCAGCTGGCCGGGTTCGATCCGGGCTATTTCGCGCCGGGCTGGAATGGCGCCGTGCGCGGCACCCTGACCAGCGAAGGCCGCGCGCTCGAAACCGGTGGGTTCAATGCCACTGCGACGCTGCGCGACCTCGGCGGGCAGCTGCGCGATCGCCGCCTCGGCGGCCAGGCGGTGGTGACGATGCGCGGCCAGCAGCTCGCCACCGAGGCCGCGCTGTCGCTCGGCGATGGTGAGCTCGCGCTCGAAGGCACGTTTGCGACCGAACCGCAGCTGCAGTGGCAGGGTGAGGCGAGGCTGTCGGATTTCGATCCCTCGCTCGTGCTCGACGGTTGGGACGGCGCGGTCGACGCGCGCCTGAGCACGCGCGGCCGCGCCCGCGACGTCACGCCTGGCGATCCGGTACCGCTCGATGCGTTCGTCGACATCGAGCGCCTGGGCGGAACGCTGCGTGGGCGCGCGCTGGGCGGTGAGGCCAAGGTCGCGATCGAGGGGCTGGGTGGCGCGCGCCCCGTGCGCTACCGCGGCGATGTCGACCTGCGCATCGGCAACAGCCGCATCGATGCCGAAGGCACGATCGCCGACGTGCTCGATGTGGACGTGCGCCTGCTGCCGCTGCAGCTTGCGGACCTCGCGCCCGACGCCGACGGCGTGCTGCGCGGCACGCTGCAGCTCAGCGGCCCGCGTACCGCGCCGAGCGTGGTCGCCGACCTGGAAGGCAACAACCTGCAGTGGGGCGCGATGCGCGCCGATTCGCTGTCGGCGCAGGGGCGGCTGCCGTGGGAAGCGAGCGCCCGCCCGGGCGCACTCGAAGTGCGTGCAAGTGGCCTGCAGGCCGGCCTGCCGATCGATTCGCTGGTGCTGCAGGCGCGCGGTGCGGTGGAGGCCTTGTCGCTCGAGGCGCAGGCCAGTGGCGACGCCGGCGCGCTCGCGCTCGAGGGCCAGCTACGCAGGCGCGGGCAGGCCTGGACCGGCACGATCGGCTCGCTGCGGCTGGACCCCGAGCCCGGCGACGCCTGGGCGCTGCAGTCGCCGGCCTCGTTCGGATGGGCCGGGCAGAGCGCGACGCTCGAGCGCGCGTGCCTGGCCGCCGTCGGCGGCGGAGGCACGCTGTGCGCCAGCGCGAACTGGCCGAGCCGTGGCGTCGAGGTCGAAGGCAGCGGGCTGTCGCTCGCCCTCGTCGAGCCCTACCTGCCCGAACGCGACGGGCGTGAATGGCACCTGCGCGGTGACTTCGCGCTCGATGCCCAGCTGCAGCCGGTCGGCAACGCCTGGCGCGGACAGGCCAAGCTGCGCTCCAGCGGCGGCGGCCTGCGGCTCGGTGATGCCAAACGCGAGCTGCTCGGGTACGACAACCTTGCCCTCGAAGCCACGTTCACGCCCGAGCGCCTCAATGCCGAACTCGCTGCCGGCCTGACCGGCAACGGCCGCCTCGCCGCGCGCGTGGCGACCGGCTGGGATGCGTACTCGCCGCTGACCGGCGCGATCAGCGTCAACACCAACGAGCTGACCTGGATGGAGCTGTTCTCGCCGGACATCGTCGACCCCGACGGCCGGCTCAGCGGCGACATCACGCTGGGCGGCACGCGCTCGAATCCGACGATCGGCGGGCAGGCGCGCCTGGACGAGTTCACCACCGAAGTGCCGTCGCTCGGCATCACGCTGCGCGAAGGCCAGGCGCGGCTCGATGCGCGGCCCGATGGCAGCGCCGCGATCACCGGGCGCGTGCGCTCCGGCGACGGCGTGCTGCGGCTGGACGGCCGCCTGGGCCTGGAATCGGGCGCCGCGCCGCTGGTGCTCAACGTCACCGGCGAGAATTTCCTCGCTGCCGACACGCGCCAGCTCGAAGCGGTGATCGATCCGAACGTGCGCGTGACCGTGCCGCTCGCCGATCCGATCACCGTGACCGGCACCGTGCGCGTGCCGTCGGCGGAGATCAATCTCGAGCGGCTCGACCGCGCGGTGAAGGCATCATCCGACGTGGTCGTGCTCGACCCGATCGACGGCGCGACCGCCGAGCTCGAAACCCCGGTCGTGCTCGATCTCACGCTGGTGCTCGGTGAGGACGTCGAGCTCAACGGCTTCGGCCTGGCCGGCGGCCTCGACGGCCAGCTGCGCGTGCGCACTGCGCCGGGCCGTGAGATGACCGCGCGCGGCCAGCTCGAGATCGACGGCCGGTATGAGGCGTACGGTCAGGAGCTGACGATCAAACGCGGCCAGCTCAACTGGTCGGGCGGGCCGGTCAACGATCCGATTCTCGACATCCGCGCCGAGCGCGAGATCGGCGACATCACCGCCGGCGTCGACGTGCGCGGCCGCGCCTCGGCGCCACGCGCGTCGGTGTGGTCCAGCGAAGGCGGCTCGCAGTCCGAAGCGCTTGCCTACCTCGCGCTGGGCCGTCCGCTGTCGACCGTCACCGGCGAGGAAGGCGACCAGCTCAATGCCGCGAACGCCGCACTGACCGCCGGCGGCAGCCTGCTCGCCTCGCAGCTCGGTGCGCGCATCGGCCTCGACGACGCCGGCACCATCGAGAGCCGCTCGCTCGGCGGCAGCGTATTCGGCATCGGCAAGTACCTCTCGCCGAAGCTCTACATCGGCTACGGCGTATCGCTGCTCGGCACCGGCCAGGTGCTGCTGCTGAAGTACCTGATCTCGGAGGCGTTCGTGCTCGAGGTCGAATCGAGTTCGGTTGAAAACCGTGGCTCGGTGAACTACCGCATCGAGAAGTAGCGCGCCCAGAAACAGCGCGCGCCGTTTCACCGATCGAACGCGGGTGACGTGCTTGGATGGCCCCACCCGCGACCGGAGCGATGCCATGAGCAAGATCCCGAACCGCCACCCACCGGGCGAGGCCGTCGACCACGAGCGTGGCGAGCTGCGCAAGCCGCTGGACTACGCCTCGCAGCCCGAGCAGGGCGGCGACATCTCGATTCCCAATCCCGGCCATGTGAACCCGTACACCGACCAGGCCGCGCGCGAGGACACCGCGCCCGGGCGCAAGCCGCCCGGCGCGCTGGGCGACTGACGCGGCTTCGCGCAGATGACGGTGCGCGTCCATCATCTCAACTGCGGAACGATGTGCCCGCTCGGCGGGCGGCTGGTCGATGACCGCACGCGCGGCTTCGGCAGCGCGACGACGGTCTGTCATTGCCTGCTGATCGAAACCGACGCCGGCCTCGTGCTCGTCGACACGGGGCTGGGGCGCAAGGATGTCGACCAGGCCCGTGAGCGCCTGGGCCGCCCGATGCGCGCGCTGCTTCGGCCGCGGCTTGAGATGGCCGAGACCGCTGACGAGCAGATCCGCAGGCTGGGGTATGCGACGCGCGACGTGCGCCACATCGTGCTGACGCATCTGGATTTCGACCATGCCGGCGGCATCGAGGATTTCCCGTATGCGCACGTGCATGTCTATGCCGAGGAACTCAACGCCGCGACGCACCGGCGTGGCTTTATCGCGCGCCAGCGCTATCGGCCGCGGCAGTGGGACCAGACGATCCAGTGGAAGACCTATGTCGCGCACGGCGAGCCGTGGTTCGGCTTCCGCTGCGTGCGTGAGATCGAAGGGCTGCCGCCCGAGATCCTGATGGTGCCGCTCGTGGGGCACACGTACGGCCATTGCGGCGTGGCCGTGCACGACGGTGCGCAGTGGTTGCTGCACGCGGGCGATGCGTACTTCTTCCGCGACGAAATTCCGCAGCGCAGCGTGCCCGGCCCGGCCTTGCCGCGCTGCACGCCGGGGCTCGCGCTGCTGCAACGGGTCATGCAGGTCGATCGCACCGCGAGGTTGCTCAACCAGCAGCGGCTGCGCGAGCTTGCCGTGCAGCACGGCGACCAGGTGCGCATCTTCAGCGCGCACGACGCGGTGGAGTTCGAGCGTTTGACGGCTGCGCGCGTGGGCGGTCCGGGCAGTCGCTAGACGCTTATCGCACAGGCCCTTGCGGCACGTGCCCAGCGTGCCCCGTGTCCACTTCCGGCTACGCTGCGATCAGAAAGCACTGAAACGACGACGACGCCCCAAAGGGCGGCGCCGGGTATGCATCCGCACGCAGCATCACGCCACGCACCGATGCTGCGGTGACCACACGCCTGCGCGTGCGGCCACCGCATCTGGCAACGCTTAGGACTGCGAAGCCGGCGTCGGCTGGGCCTGGCCCGGGGTGGTCGCGCCCGGTGCTGCAGCGCCGCCGATCTGGCTGCGCAGCTGCTGGGCCGCTTCGAGGTGCTTGGCGACCGCTTCGCGCGTGGTCTGCAGGTACTGCTTGATCGCCGCGTTCTGCGCGCCCGGGATCAGCCGCTGGTCGAGCATCTGCAGCGTCATCTGATGATCCTTGATCATCGCATCGACATAGCCCTGCTCGAACGCCGTGCCTTCCATGCCGTTGAGCTGGGTACGCGTCGCTTCCGAGCGCGTGCGCAGTGCGCCGACTTCGGGGCCGTCGCCGACCTGCACGCCCGCGGTGCCGGCGACCGTGCGCGCCTGCTCCATGTTCGCGGTGTGCTCGGTGCGCATCATGTCGGCATAGGTCTTGACCGGCGCGCTGACCTTCTTCGCAACGGCCTGGTCGGCGGCAGCGACTTCATGCTCGTTGACGACAATGATCATGCCCAGCGCATCGCCTTCGGCCACCGGTGTGGTCGACTCGACCGGCGCGCCTTCGGCCAGCAGCGGGTCGTTGACGCTGGCGGTCGCGGTCGGGTCATCGACCATGGCCGTGTTGGTTTCGGCCGGGACAGTGACGTCCTCATCGCCGACCGCATTGTTCTCGCCTTCGCGCTCGCCACCGCAGGCAGCCAGCAGTGCCATCGACAGCACGGCGGTGGACAGGATCAGTGGGTTCTTGGTTTTCATGCCGAATTCTCCAGTGGGGCGCTTGCGCGCATAACAATCCAGCCGGTCGGCCGGTGGCAGCACGCTAGGTCATCGGGGATTCCACGCAACGTGAAGGCGGCGACACGGCCGCGCTAGCGCGAAACGGTTGCGCACCTTGCAACTTTTGCGCATGCGTTCGGCTGCTTTATGCGCCGGATATCCGCGTTGCGCGCACGAAACGCGGGGCCTGCATCCGATGGCACGTGAAGTGCATCGCATCGCACAACCACGCCCATCCGCACCGCGCCGCTTCCGGAGACCCCCATGGCCCTGAGCCTGACCGATATCAAAGGCTGCCCGATCGACCAGCAACGCTTCACCTGGCGCGAACTCGTCAACAAGCCGATCAGCAAGCTCGACGATGATGCGTTTACCCGCATCCGCGTGATCCTGCTGACCGGCCTGGAAATGGAGGCCCTGCGCTTTTCGCACTCGGCCGCACGCATGAATCAGGACCTGCGCGCGCCGCTCGCGAAGCTGCGCCGCGTCGAGCAGCACCAGGCCACGACGATCAACTGGCTGCTCGGCGCCGATCACTCGCCGCTGGAAACGACGATCGCCTATGAGCAGGTCGCGATCGAGGTCACCGCCGCCGTCGCGCAGCGCGAGCCCGACGAGTACCTCGCGCAGACCTACCGATTCGGCCTGCTCGAGGATTTCGACCATCTGTATCGCTACTCGGCGATGCTCGACCGGCTCGAAGGCAAGGACGCGAACAACATCCTGCAGTGCTACACCGACATCCTGCCGGGCCGCCCGACCATCATGGAGCACCGCGCGCCCGAGGATGACCTGCGCACGCCGATGGACGCACGCACCGCCCATCCGCTCAGCAAGCTGCATGCGCTGACGATCATGGCGGCCGAGCAGCAGACGCAGAACTACTACCTCAACGTGGGCCCGCTGTTCACCGATCCGGTCGCGCGCATGCTGTATGCGGAGATCGCGTCGATCGAGGAGCAGCACGTCACCCAGTACGAGTCGATCATCGATCCGCGCCAGACGTGGATGGAGCAATGGCTTATGCACGAGGCAAACGAGGTCTACAACTACTTCGGTTGCGTGCAGCAGGAAAAGAACCCGCGCATCCGCGCGATCTGGGAGCGCTTCCTCGACTACGAACTGGGCCACCTGAGCTACGTCATGGACCTGTTCAAGCAGGTCGAGCGGCGCGATCCGATGGAGCTGCTGCCGGAAAAACTGCCGGACCCGATCCCGTTCGACAGCCAGCGCGATTTCGTACGCGGCGTGCTGTCCGGCGAAGTCGACCTGCGCGCGAACGGCACCGAGTACGTGCCGCGCGATCAGGAAAGCGAAGCGACGCTCGCCTACCGCGAACACCTCAACTCCGAAGGCTCGCCGACCGAAGCGGTCGCAGCCGGGTACCACTGGCGCCCCGGCACCGAGCTGTCCACGCGCGTCAACCAGATCGGCCACGCCTGAGCACGCATTCGAGGATTCGACCATGCAGGACAAGATTTCGATGGGGATGAACCGCACCGGGCTGAAGACCTCGCCCCTGCTTGCGGACGAACTGCTGGAACAGCTCGATCTGCAGGCCGATGCGCCAGCGCCGGCGATCGATGCCGACGCACTGCGACGCGCGTATCGCGAGGACGCCGAGCCGGTCGGTTCGGTGCCGCCGCCGACCTCGATCAAGGGCATGTTCGGTGCCGCCGTCGAAGCGCTTGGCGGTCACCGCATGCATGTGCTGCTCGACAAGCTCGGCGAGCGCGCCGCGTACGAGCGCTCGGGCGTGCGCATTTATGAGGCGATGCTGCGCAAGCTCGACGGCGCCGAAGATTTGCCGCCGGGTTTGACCGAAGCGGCTCTACGCGAGATCCGTGATGACGAGGCTTCGCACTTCGCACTGCTCTGCGATGCGATCGAGCGGCTCGGCGGCGATTCGACCACGCAGACGCCCTGCGCCGACATCACCGGCGTGCAGGCCCTCGGGCTGGTGCAGGTCATGAACGACCCGCGCACGACGACAGCGCAGGCGCTGGAAACGCTGCTCGCCGTGGAGCGCATCGACACCGCGTCGTGGGAGTTGCTGGTCAGCCTGATGGACGGCTTCGGCCAGGAAGAACTCGCCAACGAATTCAGCCGTGCGCATGTGCGTGAACTCGAGCACGAAGAGCGCGTGCGCGGCTGGTTCACGGCCGCGATCCACCAACGCGCGCTTGGTGACTCCAAAGCCAAGGCGGGCTGAGGCGATCGGTTACGCCGACACGGTCGGCTGCAAAGCGCCCCGGGCATTGGGGCGCTTTATTTTTTATGAGCTGTTACCGCCTGTGTGTTCGTTGCGGACGGGGCGCGCGACTGCTGCGGTCCGCAGCCGGTTGTGTAGCCACGCTGACGAGCGCAACGTCTCCGGCCAGCCGAGCTTAATCGTTTAACTGCGGTCATGTGGATGACGTTTTATTTCGACATTTCGTAGACATCCTCGATGTTTTTCTATGCTCGAAGACCACGACGAATGACACGAGAGAGCGGCATCGAAGGCGATGCCGACGCTGATGTAACGGCCGCGACCCCGGTAACGGGGGCGCGGCCTTTTTGTTTGTGTCTCACGCGCAGTGCACTGCCCACAGCCACTGCGAAAAGTGGTGAATCGCGCGTGCACTTCTAAAGCGATGGCCCCGGGTTTGCTGATCGAAAGCGCGGCCGTTTCACGAGTGCCTTAGCGCGAAGAAATCGCGGTCATCGGAGAGTCATGCGCGCGCGCTCCGACAGACGTTGTTGTCACGTTGCCGGTGCGACGGTAGCCGCGGGTAACCCAGCCAGACCGCAAGGACACCTTATGGACGCTATTGAACTGCTGCTTTCCGATCACGCGAAGGTTCGCGACCTGCTCGGCCAGCTGGCCAAGACCACCAGCCGTGCGGAAAAGACCCGCACCGAGCTGCTGCAGAAGCTCGCGACTGAAATCGAAGTGCACGCCACGATCGAAGAAGAAATTTTCTACCCCGCATTCCGCGAAGCCGGCAAGAAGTCGGACGACGAGCAGATGTATTTCGAAGCGCTCGAAGAGCACCGCGCCTCGGGCGATCTGGTGCTGCCGGATCTGCTCAATACCGAGGTGACCTCGGAGAAGTTCTCCGGGCGCGCGAAAGTGCTCAAGGAGCTCGTCGAGCACCACGCGCAGGAAGAGGAAGAAGAGCTGTTCCCGCGTGCGAAGGAGCTGCTCGACAAGGACCAGCTGATCGAACTCGGCGAGCGCATGCAGCTGCGCAAGAAGGAGCTGCTCGAGGGCGGCCTGCAGATGATGCAGCAGCTCAAGGAGCGCAAGCTCGCCGGGCAGGCCGCTTCGCAGAGCCTGCAGTAACTGCATCGGGGCGCGGTAGAACCGCACCCAGTAGGACGGCGACGGCCGGCGCGGGACACGCGCCGGCCGTTCGCGTTTTCAAACCTCAGCGACGCGCGATGCCGGTATCGGTGGCGTCGTTTTCCGCGGCCGAGACCCGTGCGCCTGCGAGCCGCGGCTGGCCCTCGACCAGGTCGGTCCAGACCACGTGCATACCGTCCGGGCCCGGCGCGAGCTGGGGAAAGCCGGTGCCGCGTCCGCGTCCCTGCAGGCGCGCGACCTCGACCAGCTGCGGCGCGCCCTCGAGCGTCGGAGCAAATCGCCGCAGCTGCACGGACTGCGCGCCCGCGTCCTCGCGCGTGGACAGCAGCCACACCGCATCGGAATCGATCGCGACGTCCGCGCGTCCGAGCACGTGCGTGCCGGCATCGACATCAACCGGCGCGGCGAAGCGCTGGCCGCCGTCGACCGAGCGCGCCAGGCGCAGCGTCGGTACGTCGCCGGCCGCCGTGTACCAGCCGACCACGACCGTGTCACCGCGAGCATCGAGCGACGGGCCGTTGACCGGGCAGGCCGGCATCTTCCAGTTGTCGGCGTGCACGCGCTTGGGCGAGAACCCGCCGTCGAGCGTGGCCACCTGGATGTCGCGGATCTCGTCCGGCGTGCGATCGCGGTAGGCGATCACGGGCCCGCGCGCGCTGACCGCGACATCGGTCTGGCAGCAGTCGCAGGTCGACAGGTCCAGTTCGCGCTCGTCGTGGCGCTGCATGCCCGCGTCGAAGCGTGCAGTGCGCAGCGTCATCATCGCCGCCGGTGTCGCGGCCGCATGGTCGTCGTGGCCGCCATGCGCATCGGCGCCCGCGGTGCGCCTTCCATCGAGCCAGGCGATGCCGAGCCGGTCGTGCGATGCCGGCCACAGCGAGACGAAGCCGTGCTCGGTCGGCGTGCCGTCGTCATTGACGTGCACCGGTTTGGACCAGGTCGCGCCGTCATCGCCCGAGCGGGTGAGCACGACGTCGTACGCATACGGCGCGGCGGCGGATTTCTGCAGCCAGTGCGCCCACAGCGCGCCGTCGGCAGTTTGCGTGATGTGCGGCGTGTCGGCCCAGTTGACGAACCAGTCGCTGCCGCGCGCGATCGTTCGTGGCGTCGACCACGCATCGTCGCGCCAGCGTGCGAACTTCAACTGATGCTGTTTACCGTCGCGCTCGATCCATGACAGCAGCAGGCTGCCATCGGGTGCGCGCACCAGGTCCGGCTGCGCCGCGCCGGGCGGGGCGGGAAGCGGCCAGTCACGCAGCGCGACTGCGACGGGCTTCGCTGGCGCCGTGGCGGGCGCGGGTGATTCAGCAGCGGCAGCAGCGTCGGCCGGTCGGCCACGGTCACAGGCGCTGACGGCGAGCGCGGCCAGCAGGGCAAGCGGAGCAAGCGGGGAAGTCTTCATGCGCCCAACATAAACGAGCGGCGCGCCTGCCGGTACCGCAGGGCGCAGCGTTACGTCTATCCGTGCGTCAGTGGGTGTGACGAGCGCGGGCAGCGGGGCCGCGTCCGCGCCAAACCTGCGCCTCGGTGCAGCACCAGCCGCCTCGGCGGCCGAGCAGCTGCCACGTCAGGTGCGGCAGGTGCGCCAGCAGCAGCGACATCACGGCTGGCGTCAGGCCGCGCGCTGCGAAGAGATCCGCGTGCAAAGCACTCGCACCGCCTCGCCGTATTCGGACGCGCCCGCCGACAGCTCACGCCACCCGGCTGCGCCGCTGCCGCGTCAGGTGCACGAGCAGCAGCGAGATCGCCGCTGGCGTCATGCCCGGGATGCGCTGCGCCTGCCCGACCGTTTGGGGCCGCACGCGCTCGAGTTTCTGCTGCACCTCGGCCGACAGTCCGCGCACCTGCGCATAGTCGAACCCGTCCGGAATCGCGGTGGTCTCGTGCCGGCGCGCGCGTTCGATCTCCTCGCGCTGCCGGTCGAGGTAGCCCGCGTACTTGACGCCGATCTCGACCTGCTCGGCAACGGTGGCATCGTCGACGCCGGGCGCGAGCGACGGCACCTGCATCAATTGCGCGTAATCGAGCTCGGGTCGCTTGAGCAGGTCGCGTGCATTCGTCTCGCGGCTGATCTCGATGCCGAGCGTCGCCGCGACTTCGCGCCCGAGCGGGTTGTTCGGCGCCGCCCAGACGGCGGCCAGTCGCGCGTTCTCGCGCTCGATCTCCTCGCGCTTGGTCTCGAACGCGGCAAAACGCGCATCGTCGACCAGGCCGAGCGCGCGCCCGACCGGCGTCAGGCGCAGGTCGCCGTTGTCCTCGCGCAGCTGCAACCGGTATTCGGCGCGGCTGGTGAACATGCGGTACGGCTCGCTGGTGCCGTGCGTGATCAGGTCATCGACCAGCACGCCCAGATACGCCTCGTCGCGGCGCGGGCTCCAGCCCTCAATGCCGCGCACGAAGCGCGCGGCGTTCACGCCGGCGAGCAGGCCCTGTGCCGCCGCTTCCTCGTAACCGGTCGTGCCGTTGATCTGGCCGGCGAAGAAAAGTCCGGCGACCGTCTTCGTCTCCAGCGTGGTTTTGAGCCCGCGCGGATCGAAGAAGTCGTATTCGATCGCGTAGCCGGCGCGGGTGATGTGCGCCTGCTCGAAGCCGCGGATCGAGCGCACGAGCTCGAGCTGCACGTCGAACGGCAGCGAGGTCGAAATGCCGTTCGGGTAGATCTCGGCCACGTCCAGGCCTTCGGGCTCGACGAAGATCTGATGGCTGGCCTTTTCCGCAAAGCGCACCACCTTGTCCTCGATCGACGGGCAGTAGCGCGGACCGATGCCCTCGATCTGGCCGGTGTAGAGCGGGCTGCGGTCGAGCGCGGCGCGGATGATCTCGTGGGTGCGCTCGGAGGTGTGCGTGATCCAGCACGAGACCTGGCGCGGATGGTCGGCGGTGCTGCCCATGAACGACATCACCGGACGCGGATTGTCACCGGGCTGCTCTTCCATCACCGAGTAGTCGAGCGTGCGGCCGTCGATGCGCGGCGGCGTGCCGGTCTTCAGGCGGTCGACCACGAACGGGCCTTCGCGCAGCCGCTGCGCGAGCGCGGTGGCCGGTGGATCGCCGGCGCGGCCGGCCGCGAACGTGGTCTGGCCCACGTGCACCTTGCCGGCGAGGAATGTGCCGGCCGTCAGCACGACCGCAGGCGCGTCAAAGCGCAGCCCGGCCTGGGTCAGTACGCCGGTGACGCGGCCGGCCTCGGACGAACCGTTTTCGAACAGGATGTCGTCGACTGCCGACTGGAACAGCGTGAGGTTCGGCTGGTTCTCGACCGCGCGGCGCACGAACGCGCGGTACAGCGCGCGGTCGGCCTGGCAACGCGTCGCGCGCACGGCCGGGCCCTTGCTCGCGTTGAGCCGGCGCCACTGGATGCCCGCCGCATCGGCCGCGCGTGCCATCACGCCGCCGAGCGCATCGATTTCCTTGACCAGATGGCCTTTGCCGATGCCGCCGATCGCCGGGTTGCAGCTCATCGCGCCGACGGTTTCGATGTTGTGCGTCAGCAGCAGCGTGCGTGCGCCAGCACGCGCGGCCGCGAGCGCGGCTTCGGTGCCGGCGTGACCGCCGCCGACTACGATCACGTCATAGCGGTAGAACGAATCGCTCATGGCGGGCTCCTGCGTGCAGGCGCGGATTGTAGGGCGAGCGCTCAGGGCCGCCAGTGCGTAAGGGCTACAGGCCTGCTGTCAGCCCGCCAGCGCTGAACGGTTAACGCGTCGGAACGGGGCCGGCGCCTGCTTGGCACGCTTCCTGCGACATACCCAAGGCACCCAGCGGGGCAGGCGCTCTGCGCCGGCCGGAATTGGAACAGGGGCTGGCCAAGCGCTCGCGGGGGAAGCCGGGGGGCCGAATGTCGGGGGACGTTCGGCCCCTCTTTTTTTGTCCCGATCCAGACGCGACGGCCGCGTGATCAGGCCCCGCCCGTATAAGCGGCGCCGAGGCGCCGGTGCCGGCGAGGACGGAACAGGGGGGATCCGTGGTTCTCACCGGGCACCGGCATGGGCGCGGACGGGTCAGGCACCTGCCCGGTGGGTCGTAAAGCGACGCGCCCGGTCAGTGACGCTAGCTTGATGTCACTGCCGGGCGAATTGCAAGTCGTTCACGTTCCCGAATGCACAACCACGCGCTTACGGCTCGACCGACGAAGGGCCCGGGTCTGCGCTCTGGCGGCTGCGGCGAATCATCTGCTCCATGCGCGAACCGCTGTCGACCGAAGCGCGCGGCATCGGCCGTGCCGGCTCGGGCCGTGGCTGCATCGCGGCGCCGACATCCGGGTCCATGCGGCGACGCGCGTTGAAGTCGCGCCACGGCGGCGGGCGGTCGCCGTTATCGGTCCGCTGCGTGCCTTCATCTGGACGCGGCTGCACGATCACGATCGGACGGCGGTACGGGTAGCCGTAGTAGGGATGGCCGTAGAACGAATGGCCGTAGTACGGGTGCCCGTAATACGGATGCCCAAAGCGGCTGTAATACGGGTAGCCATAAAAGCCCGACAGGCCGAAGCCGTAATGCGAGCCGTATGGGGAATAGCCGTACGGAGAGCCATGATGGCGGTACTCGACACTCGGACGTCCGTAGTAGTAGTCACCGGTGCCACCGCGGTAGTTGTAACCGGACGTGGTGCAGCCACCGAGCACTGCGACGGCGGCCAGCGGAAGAAGCAGTTTGCGAAGCATGATCGATCCCCCGGAAGGTACTGCTGCAGCTTCGACGCGCGGCTTTGAACTCGGGCTTAACTTTTCGGGAACACGCGCAAACGGGCTGAGCGGTTCAGCTCGCAGCCGGTGGGTATGCATCGAACGGCCACCTCGCGTCGTTGTCGCACTGCGCGCGTGATGCCAGCATGCCCGGCTTTCCGACCGGATGCATCGATGACTTCCCTGCACCGCGCTTCGGGCCAGTGGCGGCTCGGCCTGCTGCTCAGCCTGGCCACCGCCGCGTGTTGGGCGACGCTGCCGATCGCGCTGAAGATCGTGCTCGACGTGCTGGATCCGATCACGCTGACCTGGTTCCGGTTTGTCGTCGCCGCGCTGTGTACCGGTGCGTGGCTGGCTGCACGCGGCAAGCTGCGCGGCTACGGCGTGCTCGGCAGACGCGGCTGGGCCCTGCTGCTGCTCGCCGGTTTCATGCTGCTGGGCAATTACGTGTTCTACCTGCTCGGCGTGCAGTACACCTCGCCCGGCAATGCGCAATTGCTGATCCAGCTCGCGCCGTTGCTGATGGCGCTCGGCGGCATCTTTGTGTTCGGCGAGGTGTTCCGTCCCGCGCAGTGGGCGGGCCTCGCGCTGCTGGTCGCGGGGCTCGGGCTGTTCTTCCGCGACCAGCTGCTGCAGGCGGATGCTGCCGCCACTGCGACCAGCACGGGTTATGCGTTCGGCTCGGCGCTCGTCGTCGTCGCGGCAGTCGTCTGGGCGGTGTACGCGCTGGTGCAGAAACAGCTGCTCGTGAAGCTCGGCTCGATGCAGGTGCTTGCGGTGATCTACGTGATCGCCGCCGTCGTGCTGCTGCCGTTCGCGAAGCCCGCCACGCTGCTCGCGCTCGATAGCACGCATGCCTGGCTGCTGCTGTACTGCGCGCTCAACACCGTCGGCGCGTACGGGGCGTTTGCCGAGGCGCTCGCGCACTGGGAGGCCTCACGCGTGTCGGCCGTGCTCGCGACCACGCCGCTGCTGTGCATCGCCGCGGTGACCGCCGTGCATGCGCTGTGGCCGCAATGGCTCGAGGCCGAACGCATCACCGCACTGGGCTGGACCGGCGCGGGCCTCGCGGTCGCCGGCTCGGCCGCGGTCAGCCTGCTCGGCCGTCGTCGCGCACCACGCTAGGATCGTCCCATGACCGCCATCCCCGACAGCGCCGGCGCACCCGGCTTCAACGATGTGCTCGCCGCCGCGGCGCGCATCGCCCCGCATGCACGCGTCACCCCGGTGCTGCGCTCGCACAGCCTTGACGCGATCGCCGGCTGCGAGCTGTACTTCAAGTGCGAAACGCTGCAGCGCATCGGTGCGTTCAAGTTCCGCGGCGCGGCCAATGCCGTGTTCGGGCTCGATGACGCCACCGCCGCTCGCGGTGTGGTCACGCAGAGCTCGGGCAACCACGGGGCCGCGATCGCGCTTGCGTGTCGGCTGCGCGGCATTCCGGCGCATGTCGTCGCGCCCGAGAACACCCCGCAGATCAAGCTCTCGGCAATCCGCGACTTCGGCGCGCAGCTGGTGTCGTGCGCGCCGACGATCGCCGCGCGTGATGCCAGTTGCGCCCGGGTGCTTGCGCAGACCGGCGGCGAGCTCGTGCATCCGTACAACGATGCGCGCGTGATCGCCGGGCAGGGCACGGCCGCGCTCGAACTGCTGCACGAGGCCGGTCGGCTCGATGTGGTAATCACACCGGTCTCCGGCGGCGGCCTGCTGTCGGGCACCTCGATCGCCGCGCACGGAATCGACCCGTCGATCGAAGTCTGGGGCGCCGAGCCCGAACAGGCGGCGGATGCACACGCCTCGCTCGAGCGCGGCGAGCGCGTGACCGACATGGTGCCCGACACGGTCTGCGACGGCCTGCGCGCGCAGCTGGGCACGCTGACGTTCCCGATCCTGCGCGCGCACTGCGCCGGCATCGGGCTGGCCAGCGAGGCAGAGATCATTCGCGCGATGCGGCTGATCTGGGAGCGGCTGAAGATCGTGGTCGAACCGTCGGCGGCGGTGCCGCTCGCGGTGGTGCTGCGCGATCCGTCGCGCTTCGCCGGCCGGCGCGTCGGCATCGTGCTGTCGGGCGGCAACGTCGACCTCGACGCGCTGCCGGCGCTGTTCGCGCTGGCGCGCTGAGCGCATCGGCCTGCTTGCGTCGGCGGCTTGAGGGCCGCGCGACGTCGCGTCAGGCGGCCCGGCTGTCCGGCAGCTCGACCGCGGGCTCGCGGGCGGCAACCGCGCTGAACAGCACGATGCCGACGACCACCAGTCCGGCGCCGATCAGAGCCGTGCCCTGAGGCCAGGCCTCACCGAGCCACAGCGCGCCGATCAGCGTTGCGAACAAAATCTCCGCAGCCTGCATCGCCTCGGCGGCGGCGAGCGCACTCGGGTTGCGGCGTACCATGCCGGTGGCCTGGAAAAACAGCACCGTCGCGATCACGCCCGCGCCGAGCGCGACGCCCGCGGCGAGCATGACCTGCGAGGTCGACGGTGGCCCGGCGCGGTGCAGCGCGAACACGGCAACGGCCAGCCACAGCGGCTGGCTGGCGAGTGTCATCCCGAACACGCGTTGCGTTGCGTTGAGGTCGATGCCGGTGCGCTCCAGATGCAGCAGCAGGCCGCGGTTGCCGATCGGATACGCGAACGCGCTCACGGCGACGCAGACCAGCGCGATCCACGCCCCGCGATCGAGCCGGCCGTCGGCCTGGCCGAACTGCATCAGCAGCACGCCCGCCACGACCACCAGCCCGCACAGCAGCGCCGCGGGCGGAATCCGTGCGCGCGCATCGCGCATGCCGCGACTGCGGTACAGCAGCGGCGCGCTGAGCATTCCGGCGACCACGGTCAGCTGGAACGTGCCGGCCACCAGCCACGACGGCCCGCTGGCGGCAGCAAAGCTGAGGCAGGTGTAGAACAGCACGAAGCCGATGCCGCTCCAGAGCAGCCAGGGCCCCGGATGCAGGCCGATCGCATGCCAGACCGGCGCGATGCCGCCCTGCCAGCGCATCAGCGGCAGCATCAGCGGCAATGTGATCAGGTACCGCAGCGACGCGATCCAGGCCCAGTGGCCGCCATCAACCGCGGCCGCGCGGTTGAGCACATACGTACAGGTGAAAAACAGCGCCGACAGCAGTGCGACCGCGATCGCCGCGAGCGCGAGTGCGCGCGGGCTGCGCGCAGTGGTCAACGCCGGCGTACCGGAATGCCCGTAGCCGGCACGCGCACTTCGTCGACACCGCCGACGCGGATCGGCGCGCCCGCCGGCGGCCCCCACGCATGCGCGTAGACCACCTCCCACGTTGCCGGCAGCAGGCCGTCGGTGCGGCGCATCGGCTCATACGCCTGCGCGGCGCGTTCGAAGCGGGCGCGCCCGGTCAGGCTGCGGCGACGGCGCTCCATCGCGTTCGTAGCGCCAAGCGTACGCAGCTCGCGCATCAGTGAAGCAAGGTCCGCATGGCCGAGCACGAACTCGTCGCGGTCCAGCACCGGGTCCTTGAACCCGGCCGCGATCAGCGCATCACCGAACTGCGCGATCGTCGCGAACGGACTGACATGCGGCGCTTCGTCGGCATGCGCGAACGCCTCGCGCAGCTCCCACAACGTGTCCGAGCCGAACGTCGACAGCAGCATCAGACCGCCGGGACGCAGCACGCGGCGGAAACCGGCGAACACCGCCGGCAGGTCTTCGACCCACTGCAGCGCAAGGCTCGAAAACAGCACATCGACGCTCGCATCCGGCAACGGCAGCGCGCGCGCATCGGCGCAGATCGCCGCGGGGCGGCGGCGGAAATCGAGCAGGTGCGCGCGCGTGCCGAAGCGCGCCTGCGCCTCGCGCGCCATGCCGGGCGCGAGATCGAGCGCGATCACCTGCGTCTTCGGCCAGCGCTGCTGCATCGCCAGCGCCATCGCACCCGGCCCGCAGCCGATGTCGAGCACGCGCTGCGGTGGGCTGCCGTGGTGGGCCGGGTCTTCGTAGTAATCGAGCGACTCGGACAGCCGCGAGGCGACTTCGCGCTGCAGCGCGGCGGCTTCGTCGTAATGCTGGGCGGCGCGCGAGAACGCGCGGCGGATCTGGCGGTGGTCGAACAGCGTGGACACGGGCGTCGGGCCGGAAGGAGGGTGACGAGCGGGCGCGTCAGGAAGCGCGGTGGCCGGGCGCCACCTCGGCCATGAAGCGCAGGATTTCCTGCGCGACTTCATCGGCGGCGCCGAGAAACGGCGCATGCCCGGCATTGGCGATCACGACGCTGCGCGCCTGCGGCGTGCGTTCGGCGGCGGCCGGCATCGCGCCCGCGGGCACCAGCCGGTCACGGCGACCGGAGATCCACAGGCTAGGCACCTGCAGCCCGGGCAGTTCGTCGCGCACGTCGAAGCTGTCCAGCAGCACGAGGCCTTCGAGCAGCGCGCGCGGTGCAGGCTCGCCGCGTGCGAACGCATGTGCACGCAGGCCGCGAAGTTCTTCCTGCGCGCTGCTCGAGCCCAGCGCCTCGAGCGCCAGAAAGCCGTCGAGCGTGCCGCGGAAATCGCGCTTGAGTGCATCGCCGAAATCGGAAAACAGCGTCGGGCTGACGCCGTGCGGCCAGTCCTCGTCCCGCACGAAGCGTGGCGATGACGCAACGAGGATCGCGCCGCGCACGTGCTGCGGATGGTCGAGCGCGGCGCGCAGCGCCACCTGGCCGCCGAGCGACCAGCCCAGCCAGACCGCACCCGGTACGCGATCGACGAGTTCGCCTGCGAGCGCGCCGGGGTCCAGCGGGCGTGCATCGTCGCGCGCATGGCCGTGCCCGGGCAGGTCGACGAGGTGCAGCGTGCAGTGTTCGCGCAGCCGTTCGACCAGCGGCGCGAACAGGCCCGCATGCATCGCCCAGCCGTGCACGAGCCCGAGAGCGGGCCCCTGCCCGAGGGTTTCGACGATCACGCCGACACCGTGGCGCTGTCGTTGAAGCCGCTCGGCGTCGTGCGGTCGCGCGCCTGCGCCAGCGCGTCGACGAGGCTGTCGACGTCGGACGGGCCGTGCAGCGCCGACAGCGTGACCCGCAGCCGCGCGCGGCCTTCGGGCACGGTCGGCGCGCGGATCGGCGCGACCCAGTAGCCGGCCTGTTCGAGCGCCTGCGCCATCGCGACCGCGCGTGCCGATTCGCCGCACATCACCGGCTGGATCGGCGTGTCCGACGGCAGCAGATCCAGGCCGTGGATCGCCGCGCGCGTGCGGAAGCGTGCGACGAGCTGGACGAGCTTCTCGCGGCGCCATGCTTCGCGTCGTGCGAGCGCCACCGAGGCCAGCGCCGCCGCGGCCTGGGCCGGTGGCAGCGCGGTCGTGTACAGGTACGGGCGTGCGGTTTCTTCCAGGTGCGCGATCAGGTCGGCATCGCCAACCACGGCCGCGCCGTATCCGCCTAGCGCCTTGCCCAGCGTGACCAGGCGCAGCGGCACCTGCGCGCTGGTCAGCCCTGCTTCGCTGACGCTGCCGCGGCCGTCGGGCCCGGTCACGCCGACGCCGTGCGCCTCGTCGACGTAGAACAGCGCCTGCTGCACGCGCGCGACCAGCGCGAGTTCGCGCAGCGGCGCAACGTCGCCGTCCATGCTGAAGACGCTGTCGGTCACCAGCATCGCCATCGCCTGCGGCTCGGCCCTGAGCTGCCGCAGCGCGCCTTCGGCGTCGGCGTGTGGATAGCGTCGCAGCCGGCAGCCGGTCAGGCGCGCGGCATCGATCAGGCTGGCGTGGTTGAGGCGGTCCTGCACGCACAGCCCGTCGTCATCGAGCAGCGCCTGCACGACCGCGAGGTTTGCGAGAAAGCCGCTGCCGAACAGCAGCGCGCGCGGCGCTTCGAGCCAATCGGCGAGCGCCTGTTCGAGCTGGGTATGCAACGCGTGGTGGCCGCAGACCAGGTGCGAGGCGAGCCCGCCCGCGCCTTCACGCGCGGCGGCATCCTGCAGCGCGGTGACGACGCCGAAATGCTGGCCGAGCCCGAGGTAGTCGTTGCCGCAGAAATTCAGCAGCGTGCGCCCGTCGAGCTCACAGCGGGCGCCGTCGCGATGGCTGACGGTGCGGCGCACACGCGAGCGCGAGGCCTGGACACGCGCATCGCGCGCGGCTTCGATGCGCCCACGCCACGATGCGCGCGCCATGGTCAGCCCCCGGCCTGAGCGCGCTTCGCGCAACCGTGCCCGTCATCGAGCCCGGCCGCACCGGCGGTCTCGACGATGTCGGCATGCACGGTGCCGCTGGTCTCGACGACCGCCATTGGCCGCAGGCCGAGCCGCGCGAACAGCGCGAGGTCGCGTTCGGTGTCGGGGTTGCCCGTGGTCAGCAGCTTCTCGCCGTAGAAGATCGAATTCGCACCGGCGAGGAAGCACAGCGCCTGCAACTCATCGCTCATCGCCTCGCGCCCGGCGCTCAATCGCACCATCGACTTCGGCATCAGGATGCGTGCAACCGCAATCGTGCGTACGAATTCGAACGGATCGAGCTCGGTCGTGCCCGCCAGCGGCGTGCCTTCCACCTGCACGAGGCGGTTGATCGGCACCGAGTCCGGATGCGCGGGCAGGTTCGCCAGCGTCTGCAGCAGGCCGGCGCGCTGCTCGCGCGATTCGCCCATGCCGACGATGCCGCCGCAGCAGGTCTTCATGCCGACGTCGCGCACGTGCTCGAGCGTGTCGAGCCGGTCCTGGAACTCACGCGTGTGGATGATCTCGTTGTAGAACTCCGGCGCGGTGTCGAGGTTGTGGTTGTAGTAGTCCAGCCCCGCGTCTTTGAGCGCGCGCGCCTGGTGCGGCTCGAGCATGCCCAGCGTCGCGCAGGTCTCAAGGCCCAGCGCCTTCACTTCCGAGATCATCGCCGCGACCTTCGGGATGTCGCGGTCCTTCGGGCTGCGCCACGCCGCGCCCATGCAGAAGCGCGAGGCGCCGGCGGCCTTGGCCTGCTTCGCTTTCTCGATCACCGCGTCGGTGCTCATCAGCTTCGTCGCGTCGACGCCGGTGTGATAGCGCGCGGCCTGCGGGCAGTAGCCGCAGTCTTCGGGGCAACCGCCAGTCTTGATCGAAAGCAGCGTGCTGACCTGCACTTCGGCCGGGTCGAAATTCGCCCGATGCACGCTTGCGGCGCGGTGCAGCAACTCGGGAAACGGCAGGTCGAACAGCGCGCGCACTTCGCTGCGCGAGAAGTCATGGCGCAGCGCCGGCGCAGCGGTCGGCAGTTCACTGACAACGGACATGGGGAAATTCCGACGGACGTGGCGATACGGAGCCGGCAGTCTGGAAACCATGCCGCTGCCTGTCAACCAAACCTGTCCGCCCGAAGTTGACGGGCTGCTTCATTCCACGGATGCGACCGATGGCGTGCGCGCGCGGCTGCGGTTCTGGCTCGGCTGCGACCCGGCCCGGCTGCTCTGGCCGAGCCGCTGCCTGGTATGCGGCGAGCCCGGCAGCGAGGCGCTGGACCTGTGCGATGCCTGCGAGCAGGCGCTGCCGCGCAACCACAGTGCCTGCGGCAGCTGCGCGATCCCGCTGCCTATGCCCGCGCCGGCCTGCGGGGCCTGCCTGCGACGCTCCGGTTGGCTTGCGCGTCGCGGTAGCGGCTCGGCAGTGGCGGCGGTGCACGCGCCGTTCGTCTACGCGCGCCCGCTCGACCGCCTGCTGCCGCGTTACAAGTTCCACGACGACCTCGCGGCCGGCCGCCTGCTCGCGCAGCTGATGACGCAGGCACTCGCTTCGGCCCCGCGGCCGGACGCGCTGATCCCGGTGCCTTTGCACCGCTCGCGACTGCGCCGCCGCGGCTACGACCAGGCGCTGGAACTCGCGCGCCCGCTTGCGGGCGCGCTCGGCCTTCCGCTGATCGCCGAAGCGCTGGTACGCACCCGCGCCACCGACGCGCAGTCGTGCCTGTCGGCATCGCACAGGCGGCGCAACCTGCGCGATGCATTCGCCGTCCGGCCGGGTGCCAGGCTGCCCGCCCATGTCGTGCTGGTCGATGACGTGATGACCACCGGGGCGACGCTGCAGGCCGCGGCGAGCGCATTGCGGCGCGCCGGTGTGGCGCGCGTCGATGCTTGGGTGTGCGCGCGGACGCCGTAACTGTGGGCGCGCCAGCCGCGAATCAGCGCAATGCGAAGTCGAGCGCGAGCCCGGCGAACACGCTCGAGCCCACCCAGTGGTTGTGCAGGAACGCGCGAAAGCACGCGCCGCGCGCGCGATTGCGCGCGATCCAGAACTCGTACACCACGAGCCCGGCCGCGAGCGCGACGCCGAGCCACCAGTACAGCCCGAGCCCGGCGCGCTGGCCTACGAGCACGAGCGCGATCAAAAACAGCGCATACAGCACGCCCTGCGCGATCAGATCCAGCTCGCCGAACAGGATCGCGGTCGACTTGCTGCCCATGCGCAGATCGTCCTCGCGGTCGACCATCGCGTACCAGGTGTCGTATGCGGTCGCCCAGAGGATGTTCGCCGCATACAGCAGCCACGCGATCGCCGGCACCTCACCGCGTATCGCGGCGAACGCCATCGGGATGCCCCAGCCGAACGCAAGCCCGAGATAGACCTGCGGCAGGTAGGTGTAACGCTTGAGGTATGGGTAGCTCGCCGCAAGCGCGATGCCGACGAAGCTCAGCAGCACCGTCAGGCGGTTCAATGTCAGCACCAGCGCGAACGCGATGAGCATCAACGCCGCGAACACCATCAGCGCCTCACGCCCGCGCACCGCGCCGGTCGCGAGCGGGCGGTCCTTCGTGCGCTCGACATGCGGGTCGAGCCAGCGGTCGGCATAATCGTTGATCACGCAGCCGGCCGAGCGCGTCAGCCACACGCCCGCGCTGAACACCACCAGCGTCCACAGCGGCGGCACACCTTCGGCCGCAAGCCACAGCCCCCACCAGGTCGGCCACAGCAGCAGCAACCAGCCGATCGGCCGGTCGCCGCGGACCAGCTGCCAGTAGAGCGCAAGTTTCTGCCGCCAGCGCGGCGGCCCGGCGGACGCGGTAATCGGGTCGGAACTCATCGAAACAGGGTAGCAAGCCGCCGTTCGCGGCCGATGCAGTGCGCCTTTCCAGCTGCCAGTCCGCCACCGGCGCAGTGGGACAGCGCGGGCGCCGATGCGAGCGGTTTGGCCCCCGTAATGGCCCATCACCAGAGCGGCGCGCCGCCGCGCTACCGCCTCGTCATCGGCCGCTTGGCCTGCCTCGGCGGTTTCCGGCTAGAATGCTCGGCCCGTATCGTGTGTCACCGATCCGGGCACCACGCGCCTGTAGCTCAGCCGGATAGAGTAGTGGCTTCCGAAGCCATTGGTCGGGGGTTCGAATCCCTCCAGGCGCGCCATCTTCCCAAGCGACTCACCGATGCCGCGTCCGGCCGTCCGGGCCGACGCACCGTCCATGCACCGCGCCTGCGATCCCGCACAGCACCACCCCCGGGTGACTCCAGGCCGAGCCGGACGTATTCCGCTTGACCGACCGCTGCGTGCCTCCCAGCATCCAACGCCCCACCGCGTTGGCGGACCCGGGTGTCAGGCAACCATGGAGAGATTGCCGTGCACAAAACGATTGCGACCGCCTTGCTGCTGATGGCGCTTCCGTTTGTGGCGTTCGCCACCGACAACGCCGAGCTCCGCGCGCTCAAGCAGGCGGACCAGACCGATCGCAGCGACCCGATGCTCAGCGACAAGTGGCCCGACGTGCTGCAGCGCGACGCGCAGCGCCGCAAGCGGGTGCTGGAAATCCTGCAGGCCGGCGGGTTGACCACGGCGTGGGACTACTACAACGCAGCGCTGGTCATGCAGCACGGAAGGTCGTCCGACGACATCCGGCTCGCGCATTCCCTCTCCACGATCGCAGCCACGCTGGACCCCAAGCACCCGAGTGCCAAATGGCTGATGGCCGCATCGTGGGACAGGCTCATGCTGCGCTTCAAGCAACCGCAGTGGTACGGCACGCAGTCGATACAGGACGACTCGGGCAAGTTCGTGCTCTACACGGTCCACCCCGATGCGGTCACCGACGCCGATCGCGTGGCGCTCGGCGTACCCACACTCGCGCAGGCCCAGGCCGAAGCCGATCGCGCGAACACCGATAAGTAGTCCGCTGAATCTCACTCAGGCAGGCGCCGCTTGCGGCGCGGCTTAACCTAGGCCGCAACCCACCAAGGAAGGACCGTATGCGCTACAGGAAATCGCTCGCCGTAACCGCCGCAGTCGTCGCTGCGCTCGCTGCAGGACACGCTGCGGCGGCTGTGCCCATCCAAGTGCAATCGGCGCACGCGAGGTCTGCGATTGACGACGTCGTCGAGCAGCGGATGAAAGACAGCGGCATCGTCGGCCTTGGCGCCGCGATCATCGTCGACAAGAAAATCGTCTGGGTGAAGGGCTATGGGTTCGCCGACAAGGAGAACGCGATCGCGTTTACTCCCGACACGGTCATGAACACCGGCTCGATCAGCAAGACCTTCACCGGCGCGGCCCTGATGCGCGCGGTCCAGGAGGGCAAGCTGTCGCTGGACGAGGACATCAATACCTACCTGCCGTTCAAGGTCGTCAATCCACATGCGCCCGACCAGCCCATCACGCTGAGGCATCTGGCCACGCATACCTCGGGGATCACGGATCGCCCAGAGGTCTACGACCGCACCTACCACTACGGTGGCGATACTCCCGAGGCGCTTGATGGGTTTCTGCGAAGCTACTTCGAGCGCAACGGCAAGCACTACTCGACCGACAACTTTCTGAAAACCAGACCTGGCGAATACCACGAGTACTCGAACATCGCAGCAGGACTGGCCGGCTACATCGTCGAGCTCGCCGTCGGGGAAAAGCTCAACACCTATGGCCGGCGCCACATCTTCGACCCCCTGCAGATGGGCAACTCGGGCTGGTCCCTGTCCGAGATCCCGCCTGCAAAGCACGCGCGACTGTATGTGGCCGAAGGGCCCGGCATTCCGATCCAGCTCTACGAGGTAACGACGTATCCGGACGGCGGAGTCCGCACCTCGGTGTCCGACCTCGCCAGATTCTTCACCGCCTTGTTGAATGACGGCCAATACGAGGGCGCACGCATTCTCGACAAGCGCTCAACGGACGAGATGCTCAGGTTCCAGTTCACGAGCGCAAACAAGCCGGGCAACGTCAACCTGCAGGGGGAAGATTCGGTCAACTCCGGAATCTTCTGGGCCACGAAGTACGACACCACCAGGATCGGGCACAACGGCTCCGACCCGGGCATCAGAACAGTGATGCTGGCCGATCCAGACAAGCGTGTCGGCGTAGTGCTGTTTACGAACACTTCGTTGGACGACCGGGGCACCGAACGTTATTTCGAGATCTTCGAGGCCTTGTGGACGCAGGCGGAGAAGCTGAAGAGTGAGGGGAAGCTTGCTGCCCGCCGCTGAGGCGGGGTGCCTACTGGCCGGGCACTCGTCCAGGCCGACGCCGGCTCGCGGCGCGGTTTAACCCAGGTGTGAGACCGAACTACAAGGAAACGTATGAGCTCGCGTCTGACCAGCCTCGCCATTGCCCTGTTGTGCTTCGCAAGCACGTCCGCCACCGGACGTGAAAACCAGGTGTTGCCGGCAGATTTCCCGGATCGCGCTGACCTCGAAACCTTCCCGATTGCGCTTTCGCTTTCCGCCGTCAACCGGCGCATCACCAAAAGCGGGTGCGGGACGGCGAATGACGACATGTCAGCTCTTGGGCTGAGCAGCGGCTTGCTGACCCGGCCATCCGGCGGGGACGGCCTTTACGTCGACAAGGGCAGGCTCGCCGATGGCGCCAGGTGGTACGCAATGCGCAACACCAGCGAGCCGGACATTCTGTATTGCGGCATTGTGGTGTCCAAAGCAGACCAGGGAACGCAGGTGTCCTTTGTCGGCGTGCCTCAACGAAACTTTCAGAGCGCAGTCGCGGCGGTCGAAGCCGGCAACTTCTTCTGCAAGTGCAAGCAGCTCAGCCGGTAGCTGCGTGCGGTCATCCCACAAGCGCCAGAGGCAGTGAAGTCTGACGACGCAGCTTGTTTGCATGTGCTGCGGCGGCCGCTTGTTCGTCGCTTCCACCAACCGTGTGCGAACGACTTCCCGAGTGGCACTGATCGTGTCATCACCGCAGGGGGCCGCCTGGCGCATGCCGACCAGCAGTCGCCACCCGCGGTCAGCGTGCGCAACAGCAAAGCACGTCCTTCGGGGCGCGCCCGCCCGTCGTTTCTTGCAGTCCTGATCAAGCGCCGAAAAGGTTACTGATGCGTTCTTCCGTACTCGCCGTAGTTCTCATCCTTGCCACCTGTGCGGGCTCGGCAGTCGCTGCCCAGCTGGATGTCGAGGCAATCACCCTCGTCGATCGAAGCCGAGCGCGCCATGTGTCGGTGCGGCTTCACTTTCCGGTCGAGGCCAGCCCCTGTCTGGCGCAAAGGTCCTGCCCGGTGGCATTCATCAGCCCGGGCTATGGCATACCCCATACACGCTATTCGTTCATCGCAGACACGTTGGCTGCGCAGGGATACCTGGCCGTTGCGATCCAGCACGACCTGCCGTCCGACCCGCCGTTGAACAGCAAAGGGGATCTGGTGACCATTCGCACCCCGGCGTGGCAGCGGGGCGCCGAAAACCTTCGGTTCGCCAAGGCGGAGTTGTCGCGACTCTACCCCGACCACGACTGGTCGGCGCTGACGCTGATCGGGCACTCGAACGGAGGCGACATCTCGTCACTGCTGCTGCGCGATACCCCGGGGTTCGCGACCGGGCTGATCACGCTGGATCACCGGCGTGTTCCGTTGCCGCGCAGCAGTTCATTGAAAGTGTTGTCGATCCGGGCCAGCGACTTCGAGGCCGATCCAGGTGTCCTACCATCGGAGCCTGAAGTGGCTTCGACAGGGATCTGCATCGTCGAGATTCCCGGATCGCGTCATAACGACATGACCGATGACGGGCCGCAGCCGCTGAAGGCGCAGATCAACACGCTCATCTCGCGTTTTATTAGAACGGGCGGCTGCGGCATGTAACAGCTTGGTCGATGCCGATCTCGTTCGCGGTTCGACTTCACCTGATCACCTGGTTGCAGAGGAAAGCACTTGGAACGCACGCCCAACAAGTTTCTCGTCACCGGCGCCGTGCTCAGCGCGTTGGCCGCGCTGCTGCACCTGGGTTGCATCGTGTTCGGCGCGCCGTGGTACCGATGGCTCGGTGCGGGTGAGCGGATGGCGCAGATGGACCTCGCGGGCCACTGGTATCCCACCGCCGCGACGCTGGTGATCGCCGGCATGCTGCTGGTGTGGTCGGCGTACGCGCTGTCGGGCGCAGGCGTTATTCGCAAGCTGCCATTGACCCGCGTGGCGCTGTGCGCGATCACCGCCGTGTACCTGCTGCGCGGCGTCGCGTTCATGCCGCTGATGGCGTACTTCCCGGGTAACAGCGCCGCGTTCTGGTTCTGGAGCTCGGCCATCTGCCTCGGCTTCGGCGTCGTGCATCTGGTCGGGCTGCGACGGGCCTGGGCGCGCCTGTAGAAATGCGTACGGCCGTTGCGGCAGGGCAAACTCACGCTGCGGTCCCGGCCGCTTCGAAGCGGCGTACACCAGGCACAAGGCGCCTATGGATCATCCGCTGACGCCGGACGGCAGGTACATCGTGGTTCGCGGCCGGCTGTGGCGCGTGGCGAACCCGCACCTGCCGCCGGACCAGCGCGAAGCGCTTGTCCATGCACTGATGGGCGCGCGACGCGAGGTCAAGGCGGCGCTCTCGAGCGATGACCCTGAGCGCCTCGCACAGGCGCGCCGAGCCGTCGATGCGGCAAAGACCGCGCTCGGCGAACGTGGGTCGGTCTGGTGGCAGGATGGCGCAAAAGACTGGAACCGCTACCTCGTCAAGAACACGCCCTACCGCGACTGGTACGACCAGCTCGGTGGCCTGCGCGGCTGAGCGTTCTGCAGTGCCGCTCAGGGGATACCGGCCGCGCCCGTCGATCACCGGTGCGGGTCAAAAGGCTTCGCGGGACCGATCGAGAACGGGAAGGTCCGGACCTTCCGATCCGGTCGGCGGCCGCATCCACCTGATACCGCGGTGACACAGCAGCCGCACGCACTGGATGTCGTAATCCCATCATTCGCATCGGAGCGGCAGCGGGCGTAGTCCCGCTACGGCGGGGCGCGCGGCAGGCGCGCCGCCCGCGCTCACTCGTCCAGCAACGCCCGGATCGCCGCCAGCCCCGCGCTTGCGCGTTCCTGCTTGCGCACCGCATCGGCTTCCGGGTCCGCACCGTCGCGTTGGACTTCCGCAGCAGGCAGCTCATCGAAAAACCGGCTCGGCTTCAGTCGCAACGTATCGCCCCATTTCTGGGCGATCTTCGAGTACGACAGCCACAGCTGTTCCTTCGCGCGCGTGATGCCGACGTACATCAGGCGGCGCTCCTCATCCAGGCGCCCTTCGTCGATGCTGGCCTCATGCGGCAGCGTGCCGTCTTCCATGCCGACGATGAACACGTAGCGGAACTCGAGCCCTTTCGATGCGTGCAGGCTCATCAGCCGCACCTGGTTGCCGGCATCGCCCTTGTCGGCGTGCGACAGCAGTGCGAGCGAGGCGGCGAGCTCACCAGGCCCCGCGTTGCGCGCGCCGTCGAACCATTCGGCGAGTTCTTCGAGGTTCTGCTTGCGGCGCTCGAACATCGCCTGGTCCTTGCACTGCTCGCGGATCGAGCGCAGCAGGCCGCTGCGCTCGGCGAGTTCGCGCACGAGCTCGGCCGGGCTGAGCGTGCGCGACTTCGTGCGCAGGTCGCGCACGATGCCCATGAAGCCATCGAGTGCATTCGCCGCGCGCGGCGTGAGCTGCTTGAGCGCGCCGACCGATTCGGCTGCGCGCGACATCGGCATGTTCGCGCCATGCGCGAGTTCAGCCAGCTTGCTCAGCGTGGTCGCACCGACCTCGCGCTTGGGCGACTGCACCGCGCGCAAAAATGCCGCGTCATCGTCCGGGTTTGCGATCAAGCGCAGCCAGCTCAACGCATCCTTGACCTCGCCGCGTTCGAGAAACGCGGTGCCACCGGTCAGGTGATACGGCACGCGCAGCAGCTGCAGCGCTTTTTCGAGCGCGCGCGACTGGAAGTTGCCGCGGAACAGGATGCAGAAATCGCTCCACGGCGCGCGCTTGGCGGTGGCGACGAAGTGGATCTCGCTGGCGACCTTCTCGGCTTCGTGCGCGGCGTCGCGGCATTCCCAGATGCGGATGCGCTCGCCGTCGGCCTGATCCGACCACAGCGTCTTCGGGTGCTCGTGCGGGTTGTTCGCGATCAACGCGTTCGCCGCGCGCAGCACGCGGTTGGAGCAGCGGTAGTTCTGTTCGAGCTTGACGATGCGCAGCGTCGGGTAGTCCTTGCCCAGCTGCAGCAGGTTGTCCGGGTTCGCGCCGCGCCAGGCGTAGATCGACTGGTCGTCATCGCCCACGCAGGTGAAAAGCCCCTTCGGGCCCGCAATCGCTTTCAGCAGGCGGTACTGCGCGTCGTTCGTGTCCTGGCATTCGTCGACGAGCAGGTAGCCGATGCGTTCGCGCCAGGCCAGGCGCAATTCCTCATGCGCTTCGAGCAATTGCACCGGCAGCCGGATCAGGTCGTCGAAGTCGACCGCATTGAACGTGGTCAGTCGGCGCTGGTAGAGGTCGTAGACCGTCGCGGCCTCGATCTCGCGCGGGCTGCGTGCCTCTTTCATCGCTTCTTCGGGCGAAAGCCCTGCGTTCTTCGCGCGCGAGATCAGCCCGCGGATCGCATCGATCACGTCGGGCTTGCTGCCCGCAGGCATGAGATCCTTGATTTGCGCGTTCGAATCGTCGCTGTCGAATACTGAAAACCCGCGCCGCAGGCCGGCTTTCTCATGGTCGATCTGCAGAAAGCGCAGGCCGAGCGCATGGAACGTGCAGACCGTCAGGCCTTCGGCCGCATCGCCCTTGATGCGCTTGGCGACGCGCTCGCGCATTTCCTTCGCGGACTTGTTCGTGAACGTGATCGCGGCGATGCGCTTGGCCGGCATGATCCGTTCGGAGATCAGGTGCGCGATCTTCTCGACGATCACGCGCGTCTTGCCGCTGCCGGCGCCGGCGAGCACGAGCAGGGGGCCGTCGGTGTGCAGGACGGCTTCGCGTTGCGGGGGGTTAAGGCCGTGCATGGGAATCGCGGAACCGGGGGGCGCGCAGTTTAGCGGCGGGGGTTCGCGCCGATCCGTGACATCGCACGCGCCGGTGGCGTTGCGCCGCGCGCGCCTGGCTGCGACGCGGACACCAGCACCGGCCGGCACCGGGGCGAACGCAGCCGGCGTGCCGCAGCGCCAGATGACTGGGCCGCCGCGCCGGGCCGGGCCGGCCGGGCGCACCGGCCGTAAAATGGCGCTCATGGCCAAGCTCTACTTCTACTTCTCGGCAATGAATGCGGGGAAGACGACCACGCTGCTGCAGTCGGCGCACAACTACCGCGAGCGCGGGATGCGCGCACTGATCCTGACGCCGAACCTCGACAACCGCGCGGGCGTCGGTGTGGTTGCGTCGCGGATCGGCCTGCGCTCGGATGCGATCGCGTTCGGGCGCGATCGCGACCTGCAGCAACTCGTGCACGAGGACGTCGCCGCGCACGGCGCGCTTAACTGCGTGCTGGTCGACGAGGCGCAGTTCCTGTCGCGCGAACAGGTCTGGCAGCTCAGCGAAGTCGTCGATGCGATGCACGTCCCGGTGCTGTGTTACGGGCTGCGCACGGACTTTCGCGGCGAGCTTTTCGAAGGCAGCCAGCACCTGCTGGCCTGGGCCGACGAGATCAGCGAGATCAAGACGATCTGCCACAGCGGCAAGAAGGCGACGATGAACGTGCGCATCGACGCGCACGGCCGCGCGGTGCAGGCCGGCCCGCAGGTCGAGATCGGGGGCAACGAGCGCTACGTGTCGGTCTCGCGCGCGGAGTTCAAGAAGGTCATGCGC
This sequence comes from Lysobacter korlensis, assembly GCF_042434515.1. Classification (NCBI taxonomy): domain Bacteria; kingdom Pseudomonadati; phylum Pseudomonadota; class Gammaproteobacteria; order Lysobacterales; family Lysobacteraceae; genus Lysobacter; species Lysobacter korlensis. The sequence goes on along the minus strand of NZ_JBHLTG010000001.1, from coordinate 74,514 downwards.
GGCGAAGGGGCGATCGCGCCGCTCCAGCCGCCGCTGCCGCTCTAGGCCGCCAACACGGAGCCGTCGGGAAGCCGAACTCCGGATCCGGATGGAACGGCCAGGGGCACAAGCCCGGCGCTCAGCGGGCCGCGACCGTTCCGCCGGGGTTGGCGTCGACCGGGCTGCACTGCCTGCGGATCGCTTCGACCTCGCGCGTGATCGTGCCGCCCGTGGGTTCGTATCGGCGCACGTCCGCCAGCAGCAGGTCGAGCAGCAGCGCAGCGCGCGCCGCATCGTCGCCGCCGCGTCTGCAGAGCGCCTCGGCGGCCGACGCGCGTGCGCGCAGCGCCGCCGGCTGCAGTGCCGGCTCACCGGCGCCAGGGTCGAGCCTGGCCAGCGCGCTGGCGTCTTCGGCGGTGATGTCGCGCCGTGCCAGCACCAGCTCTGCCTGATTCGCGCCCGCCGGCGGCGGCTCGAGCGCGAGGTCCGCGCGTTCGACCGGGCGCTGCAGGCGCGTGCGTGCGCTGCCGGGGCCGGGGCCGGGGCCGGCAATGCTCGCATCGATTTCGGCCAGCAGCCGTTCGGCATCGGCGGTCAGGCCGTGCGCTGCTCCGTGCCGCGCACGCCGCAGCGCGACGGCCTGCCGCACCAGCGGCAGCGCCGCGCCGGCACGGCCGGTTTCGTGCAGCAACTCGCCGAGTTCCAGCTGCACTTCAGCGACCTGGTCGGGGTCGCCGCCGCGCCGGCTGATGACCAGCGCCGCGCGCAGCTGGGTTTCCGCAGTCTCGGTGTCGCCGCGCTGCCAGTGCGCCTGCGCGAGCATGCGGTGGCTGTCGCGCAGTTCGGCATGGCCTTCGCCGTGGCGTTCGACCAGACCCTGGTGGACCGCATCGAACTCGCGCGCGGCCTTCGTATGGCGCCCCTGCATCAGCAGCACCTCGCCGAGCTCACGCCGCACCGTCAGCGTGCCCGGGTGCTGCGGCCCATTGGTTTCGATCGCGATACGGACCGCGTCGCGCAGGTTGCGCTCGGCGGCGGGCAGCCGGCCATGCTCGCGATGCAGCGCGGCCAGTCGGCGCCCGATCGGGATCAGCAGCGGATGGCTCTCGCCGGCCTCGCGCAGCAACTGCGCGCGCGCCGCGAGGTAGGCCCGCACCGCACCGTCGCTGTCGCCGGCTTCGGCACTGAGGCTGGCGAGGTCGAGGCGGCTTTCGATCTCGCCGGTCGTCGAGCCCGCCTCATTGCGTCGCAGCGCAAGCGCGCGATCGAACAGCACGCGCGCGATCTGGCGCTCGCCGACCGCCTGCCGGCAGCGACCGAGCTGGGAGTAGAACTCGGCCGCCTGCGGGGGCAGCTGCGCCTGCTCGCGGCGCGTGGTCGCCAGTTCCGGCTGCATCAGGTCGATGCAGGCCTGCGGCTCGCCGAGCCGGCGCAGCATCTCGCCGCGCAGCGCCAGCGATTCGAGCTGCAGGCTGACCGGGATGTCGTCGGTGATGTCGATGATCGCCGCCTGGCGATCGAGCAGCGCATGGGCCTGTCGGTAATCGCCGAGCCCGCCGCGCAGCCGCGCCGAGCAGCTCGGCGCGCGCGCGCGGCTGGCGCGCGAGTTCGCGGTCGCCGCGCTCGACGGCCGCGTCGAGCAGGCTGCGCAGGTCCAGCGTGCCGCCTTCAGGCATGCCGCCAGCGTGTTCGAACAGCCCGACCATGAAGTCCTGCATCGCCTGCGCGCGACTGGCTTCGGTGACCGCTTCGCGCGCCTGCCAGGCGACGATGCCCAGCGCGAGGCCCAGCACGGTCGCGGTCATCGTGCCGGCGGCGAGTGCCCAGCGGTGACGCACGAGATATTTGCGCGCCCGGTAGCCCAGGCTCTGCGGCCGCGCATGCACGGGGCGCCCGGCTTCGAAGCGCTGCAGGTCGAGCGCGAGCGCCTCGACCGACGGGTAGCGGTGCTCGGGCCGTTTGGACAGCGTCTTGAGCACGATGTTGTCGAGATCGCCCGACAGAAACCGCGACAGCCGGCGCGCCACATGCGGCTCGGCGGTTTCGCTCTCGCCGCGGCGCAGCACGGTCTGCGACGGCCGCAACGGATCGACCTGCAGGATCGCCTCTTCCCACTCGGCGTCGGTGTTGCGCTTGAGCCGGTAGGGCTTGGTGTCGGTCAGCAGTTCGTACAGCACGACGCCGAGCGAATACACGTCGGTCATCGTGGTGACCGGTTCGCCGCGGATCTGCTCGGGCGCGGCGTAGTGCAGCGTGAACGCGCGCATGCCGGTGCGCGTCTGCTCGATCAGCGGCACTTCGCTGTCGAGCAGCTTGGCGATGCCGAAATCGAGCAGGCGCACTTCGCCCGCTGGCGTCACGAGGATGTTCGACGGCTTGAGGTCGCGGTGAACGATCAGGTTCGCGTGCGCGTGGCTGACCGCGTCGCAGATCTGCTGGAACATCCGTAGCCGCGCCTCGACCGGCGTCGCGTGGCGCTTGCAGTAGTCGGTGATCGGCTCGCCTTCGACATATTCGAGCGCGAGGTAGGGCACGTTCTCGCTGATGCCCGCATCGAGCAGCCGCGCAATGTGCGGATGCGCGAGCCGCGCAAGGATTTCGCGCTCACGAGTAAAGCGAAGTCGCAGGTTCGGATCGGCCAGGCCCGGCCGCAAAAGCTTGAGTGCGACGCGACGCTGGTAGAGCCCGTCGGCACGGCCGGCGAGCCAGACCTGGCCCATGCCGCCTTCGCCGAGCAGCCGCTCGAGCCGATACGGCCCGACCACGCTGCCGGGGCCTAGGCCCGCGATGATCTGCGGCACGATCGGCTGCTCGAGAAAATCGCTCTGCGATTCCTCGAGCGCGATCAGGGCTTCGAGTTCATCGGCCAGCGCGGGATCCTGCGCACGCATCTGGCGCAGCTGCGCCGCGCGCTCGGCGTCGTCGAGTTCGAACAGCGAATCGAGCAGCGGTGACAGTCGCTGCCAGCGTTCGGCATCCATGTCGTCAGCCTGCCGAAAATCCGGAGCACGCAATGATGCGCGCTGCGGGGCGGGTTGCGGCGCGACCGGGACGTAACAGGTGCGGATTCATCGGGCGGGCTCCGACAAACGGCGCGGGCATCAGCCTGCCGGTTCGTCGCGCAGCGACGCGAGCAGGAACATGCGCGCCTTCTGCCAGTCGCGGCGGATGCTGCGCTCCGAACGCTTGAGCAGCGCGGCGATCTCGAGTTCGGACAGGCCAGCGAAATAACGCAGTTCGACGACCTGTGCGAGCCGCTGGTCGACCTGAGCCAGCCGCGTCAGCGCGGTGTCCAGGCCCAGCGTTTCCTCGTCCAGCCGCAGGCCGCCTTCGACGTCCTCGGGCAGGTCGGTGACGCGGTGCAGATCGCCGCCGCGCTTTTGCGCCATGCGCTGGCGCGCGTAATCGACCACGACCGAACGCATCGCCGACGCCGCATACGCGAAGAAATGCGCACGGTCGTCGAACTTCGCCTCGCGGCGGCCGATCAGCTTGAGGTAGGCCTCGTGCACCAGCGCGGTCGCATCCAGGGTCTGCCCGTGCTGACCGGCAAGCTGCCGGCGCGCCATCGAGTGCAGCTCCTGGTACAGCGTCGCGAGCACGCGATCGAGCGAGTTGCGGTCACCGCCACGGGCGGCGTCCAGCAGCATCGTGATATCAGCGCTGGCAGTCATCGAATTTCCATACGACTTCGTGGCGCGGACTATAGCGTGCAAGTTTTTCCGTGCCGTATGCATGAGCTTCACGCGCAAGGCCGGATTCAGCCTCGCTCAGCGTTGGCAGCGCGCGCACCAGACCGTGGCGCGCTGGCCGAGCACCGCGTGCCGCAACCCGTGGCCGCAGCGCAGGCACGCCTGGCCGTCGCGGCCGTACACCGACAGCTCCTGCTCGAAGTAGCCCGGCGCGCCGTCGGGGCTGATGAAATCGCGCAGCGTCGTGCCGCCGCGCGTGATCGCATACGCGAGGATGCGTTTGACCGCATCGGCGAGCGCGACGTAGCGCTCGCGCGAAACGCGGCCGGCCGCTCGCGCTGGCGCGATGCCGGCTTCGAACAGCGCCTCGGCCGCATAGATGTTGCCGACGCCGACCACGACCGACTGATCCATCAGGAACGTCTTGACCGGCGCGCGGCGACCACGGCTGAGCGAGAACAGGTAATCGCCATCGAATACGTCCGACAACGGCTCCGGCCCAAGGCCCGCGAGCAGCGGGTGCAGCGTGCCCGGCGCCTGCCAGAGCACGCAGCCGAAGCGGCGTGGATCATTGAAACGCAGCACCGCGCCCGCTTCGCCATGACGCGGCTCGAGCGCGAGGTCGACGTGGTCGTGCGCACGCACCGGCGTCGCCGCGGGCAGCACGCGCAGGCTGCCTGACATCCCTAAATGCATCAGCGCGCTGCCGGCGGCGGTATCGAGCAGCAGGTATTTCGCGCGGCGGCGCACCGCGTCGATCCGCTGGCCCGGCAGCACGGTCGAGATTTCGGGTGCGATCGGCCAGCGCAGGTCGGGCCGGCGCAAGGTCGCGCCGAGCACGCGCCGCCCGAGCAGGTGCGGCGCCAGGCCGGCGCGGGTGGTTTCGACTTCGGGCAGCTCGGGCATCGCGCGATGTTAGAGCCTGCGCGCCGTATGTTCCTGCAATGCAGGAAGGCCCCGTCGAATGCCGTGCGGCGCGGAATCGCGCGGCGCTGCGGTCGTGCATCGCATGCTTGTGCCTGATCTGGCCGCACGGCCGGTTCGGCTTGCAACGGCCTTAACGCCCCCCACCCAATAAATACCGCGCGCGAGCTTGTCGACACGCGCAATGCCGTTCCGATGGCATCATCAAAACCAGACCCAGGACCGGCGTATATGCCGCCAGCGGTCGATCCTTGTTTTCCGGAGTCAGAAATGCCCGCTTCTTTGCTCGACTTCCTTGCCGGCGGCCTCCTCCAGGCCGGCTGGGGCACGCTGTTGCTCTACCTGCTGGTCGCCACCCAGTTGACGATTTTCTCGGTCACTCTCTACCTGCACCGCAGCCAGGCGCACCGCTCGGTGGATTTCCATCCGGTGCTCGCGCATTTCTTCCGGTTCTGGACGTGGCTGACCACGTCGATGATCACCAAGGAGTGGGCGGCGATCCATCGCAAGCACCACGCCAAGTGCGAGACCGAGGAAGACCCGCACAGCCCGCAGGTCAAGGGCATCAAGACCGTGTTCTGGCGTGGCGCCGAGCTCTACCGCGGAGCGCGCGACCAGCGCGAGGACATCGAGAAGTACGGCAAGGGCTGCCCGGACGACTGGATAGAGCGCAAGCTCTACACCCCGCACGCGACGATGGGCCCGGTGGTGCTGCTGTTCGTGAGCTTTGCGCTGTTCGGTTTTGCCGGCATCGCGATCTGGGCGATTCAGATGGCGTGGATTCCGTTCTGGGCGGCCGGCGTCATCAACGGCCTCGGCCACTGGTGGGGCTACCGCAACTTCGAAACCACCGACAAGGCGACCAACATTAGCCCGTGGGGGTTCTGGATCGGCGGCGAGGAGCTGCACAACAACCACCATGCGTTCCCGTCGTCGGCGAAGTTCGCACTGCGCAAGTTCGAATTCGACATCGGCTGGTTCGCGATCAAGACGCTGGAGAAGGTCGGGCTTGCGAAGGTATTGCGCGTCGCGCCATCGCTCGATGTGCGCCCGAACATCGCGATGCCCGACAGCGAGACGCTGAAGGCGCTGCTCGCGATCCGCTTCCAGGCGATGACCGACTACTACCGCACGGTGACGCTGCCGGCGCTGCGCGCGCGTCACGAGAAGCTGCCGCGTTCGCTGCGCAATGCGCTGGCTGACGGCGGTCGCTGGCTCGACGACGACAAGCGCGCCCGGCTGCAGGCCTGGCTCGACGAGCGTCCGCAGATGGCCACGCTGGCCGAATACCGCGCCCGCCTTGCGCAGGTGCTCGACGAGCGCTCGAACGATGCACAGGTCACGCTCGCGAAGCTGCACGCATGGTGTGCGGAAGCCGAAGCCAGTGGCATCCGCTCGCTGCAGTTGTTCTCGCAGCGTCTGAAGGGCTACTCGCTGGCGCCGGCACACGCATGAGCCGGCTGCGGTCGGTCATCCGACAAGGGCCCGCGCAGCATCGCGCGGGCCTTTTTTTCGCGCTGCCGCTCGTGCTTGCAGTCGCATCCGTGTGCGGCGCGACGACGCCATCGGCTCAGGTGCGGGCCACGAGCGATTACCTGATGCGCATGGATGCCGACCACGACGGCCGCGTATCGCTGCCGGAGTACCAGGCCTGGCTCAGCTACGGGTTCGAGCGCATGGACCGCAACGGCGATGGCGTGCTCAGCACGTCCGAGTTGCCGGGCGGCCGCGGCAGGCCGGTCAGGCTTGACGCGCACCGCGCGGCCTTGGCTGAGGCGTTCGCACGGCAGGACCGCAACCGCGACGGATCACTCGACGCGCGCGAACTCGCCGCGCCGCCGCGCTGATCTACAGCGCGTCAGATCGCGGCCCCGCCGCCCGGGAACCGCCGGATACGCCCGCCTAAACGGCAACGAGCCGGCAATGATTGCCGGCTCATCGTAGAGGCTCGAAGCCGCGTTCGCGGCTAACGGCAGCTTGGGGTCTAGCGGGGGGGCGATTAGTCGAACCAGCCCATGCCGACGCCGAACTCGTCGTCATTGAGGAACCCGTCGCGGTCGTGGTCCCAGGTGCTGAACGCGCCGATGCCGAACTCGTTATTGTCGAGCATGCCGTCGCGATTCGCGTCCCAAACGCCGAACGAATCCGCGCCGATGCCCCACTCGGCCGATGCAACGCCGAACTCCTGATCCGACAACATGCCGTTGCGGTCGGTATCCCATTCGTTGAACGAGGCGTTCTGGGTGAAGCCTGCGCGGAACTCGTCATTGGCGATCATGCCGTTACGGTCGCGGTCCCACTGCGCGAAGCCATTGTTGGTTTCCGCGTACTGCATGCCCTCGGTCGAGGCGCAGCCCGAGGCGAGAAGGACGGAAAGCCCGAGTGCGGCCATTATTTTCTTGTTCATGGCGTGTCTCCTGTCTATTTGGGAAGGAGTGCCCCTGAAAGATTATGTTTTGACGAGGCACCCGAGTCATCATGCCGTAGCGGCCGTTGAAATCACGTGGATTCGTAAATCCACGCGAATACTCGAGCCATAAAAGCGGATGAGGCTGGATCGATAATCGTCAGCGCTCGTGCCATATCCGGCTCGAGCATTATCGGTTAACCATCGCGGGTCAATGGGCGCGGTTGGGCGCGCGGGGGTAAACGGATCGCACGCCTGCCGACACAAAAAAAGACGCCGGCATTGCGCCGGCGTCGGGGGATGCAGTCCGCGACGATTTCAGTCGCGGATATCGACATCCTTCGTTTCGCGCAGGAACAGCGAGCCGACCACGAACGTCATCAGTGCGATCACGATCGGATACCACAGGCCGAAATACATGTTGCCGGTGGCCGCGACGAGTGCGAACGAGATCGTCGGCAGGAAGCCACCGAACCAGCCATTGCCGATGTGGTACGGCAGCGACATCGACGTGTAGCGGATGCGGGTCGGGAACAGCTCGACCAGCCAGGCTGCGATCGGGCCGTAGACCATCGTCACGTACAGCACCAGGATCGTCAGGATCAGCAGCACCATCGGCTTGTTGATGCGCGCGTCCTCGGCCTTGGTCGGGTAGCCGCCCTGGGTGAGCGCCGCCGTCAGCGAGCTGCCGAATACCTCGCCCTGGGCTTTTGCTGCGTCCGCATCAAGCCCGGCCGCCTCGTAGCTGGCAAAGCGCTCGTTGCCGACCGCGACGCTGGCCACGGTGCCGGCGGGTGCGGGCTGGATCGTGTACGGCACGCCGGCCTTCGCGAGCGCGGCCGTGGCGATGTCGCAGGAGCTGGTGAATTTCTTCTTGCCGACCGGATCGAACTGGAAGCTGCAGGTGTCCGGGTCGGCGGTGACCACGGCCGGTGCGCGGGCGCTGGCTTCGGCGATTGCCGGGTTCGCGTAGTGGGTCAGCGCCTTGAACAACGGGAAGTAGGTCAGCGCGGCGATCAGGCAGCCGGCCATGACGATCTTCTTGCGGCCGATGCGGTCCGACAGCCAGCCGAAGAACACGAAGAACGGCGTGCCGATGATCAGTGCGCCGCCGATCAGCAGCCAGGTCGTCGTCGCGTCGACCTTCAGCGACTGGGTCAGGAAGTACATCGCGTAGAACTGACCCGCGTACCAGACCACCGCCTGGCCCGCGGTCGCGCCGATCAGTGCCAGCAGCACGATGCGGCCGTTCTTGGACAGGAAGCTCTCGCGCAGCGGTGACTTCGAGCCTTTGCCCTCGGCCTTCATCTGCTGGAACAGCGGCGATTCGTGCAGCTGCATGCGGATCCATACCGAAATGCCGAGCAGCAGGATCGAGCCGAGGAACGGGATGCGCCAGCCCCACTCTTCGAACGCTTCCACGCCCACGGTTTCACGAACCGCGAGAATCACGATCAGCGACAGCAGCAGGCCGATCGTCGCGGTGGTCTGGATGAAGCTCGTGTACAGCCCGCGCTTGCCGTTCGGTGCGTGCTCGGCGACATACGTCGCCGCGCCGCCGTACTCGCCGCCCAGCGCGAGGCCCTGCGCCATGCGCAGCACGACGAGGATGATCGGTGCCGCAATGCCGATGCTCGCGTAGTTGGGCAGCACGCCGACCAGGAACGTCGAAATGCCCATCAGCACGATCGTGACGAGGAACGTGTACTTGCGACCGACCAGGTCGCCGAGCCGTCCGAACACGAGCGCGCCAAACGGACGCACCGCAAAGCCGGCCGCGAACGCGAGCAGCGCGAAGATGAAGCCGGTGGTTTCGTTGACACCGCTGAAGAACTGCTTGGCGATGATCACGGCCAGCGCGCCGTAGAGGTAGAAGTCGTACCACTCGAAGATCGTGCCCAGGCTGGATGCGAGGATGACCTTCCTGTGGCTTTGGGTGAGCTGGCCGGGCGGTGGCGCAGCGGCATTGGCGGATGTGGCGGACATGCGCGTTTCTCCGGTCAGAACGTGTATTTGACGTGGGTGTGCAGGCGACGCAGATCGCCGTCGGCCTCGCCTTCGAGCGAGCGCTGGCCCCAGATCAGCTCGGCGCCGATGTCGAGCTTGGGCAGCGGCGAATAGATCAGGTTGGCGTGCCAGGACTGCGCACGCTCGGTCACACCGAAGCCGGTCAGCGCGACGTCGTTGTCGAAGTGCGCCATCGAATAGAACAGGTTGCCGCGCAGCTTCGGCGAGAACGCGTGGCGCCAGGCGACGAAGCCGCCGTATCCGTCGATCGCCTCCAGCGAGCCGTCCGCCGCGAGCACCGTGTCGGAGGCCAGGCCGCCCAGCGCGAGGTAGCGGCCGATGCCGCGGCCGCCGGTGGCCATGAAGCGGACATCGTCATTCGCGCCGATGTTGTAGCGGCCCGATACGCTGAGCCCGCCACCGCGCGCGGTGTCGTCGATGCCGGTGGCCGGGTTGTCGTAACGCAGCTCGCGCAGCAATGCGGCGACGGTGAAGTGGCCCCAGTCGCCCTTGGTCAGCCAGCGCGCGGTGAGATCCGGCATCAGGTTGTCGTCGCTGCTGATACGCGGGCCGATGCCGAGCAGCGGGGTCACCGTGGTCTCGGGGTTCTCGACCGAGAACGACCACGGTCCGTTCGTGTAGCGCAGCTGCGCCTGGCGCACGAACACCGTGCCCTCGGTCGGGCCGACGAAGTCCACCGCGTCGGGCAGGGCGACCGGGTCCTGGAAGTTCGACCACGCCTGACCGGCTAGCCAGCGGTTCCAGACCACGTACGCGTGCCGCACCGCCACGCCGTGCGTGTTCGTCGCCACTTCGTTGCCGAGCAGCGCGTTGCTGCCGCCGCCGAACAGGTCCAGCTCGATATAGCCCTTGAGCTTGTCGCCCGAGGGCAGCGTGGTGTCCGCACTGAACCAGAAGCGCGAGAACTGCGCGTGCACGTCGGTGTCCGCGCGCGCTTCAGCCGGCGCGCCGACCGGGATCGTACCGGGCAGGTAGAACAGGCGCCCGGCGCTGCCGTCGGGGATCTCACCGCCGGTGGTGTCGGTCACCATCGCATCGAGCTTGATGAAGCCGCCGTAGGTGAACGTGGTGTTCGGGTTCGCGGCCGGCGTGATCGGTGCGGTCTGGATCACCGGTGTTGGTGGAGTAGCCGCGGTCGCCGTCGCGTTCGGCGCCGCCGGCGGCGCAGGGCCCGCCACCGGTACGGCCGGCGCACTGCGTTCGGCGACCAGCTGCTGCACCATGCGCTCGAGCTCGGCAACGCGCGCCTCGAGCTCGCGTTCTTTCGCGGTCTGCGCGAACGCGGCGCCCGGCAGCGCCAGCGCGACCAGCAGCGCCGCGGCCAGCGGACGCCGGGCCACGCGCGCGGACACTCCCCGACGGGGTGGACGTGAAGCCATGACGCCTCCTTCAGGCACGCGGCACTGCGTGACAGGGCCAGCCTGCGGCGGCATCGCGCTGCATCGCCATTCGCCTTTGGTCGTACGTCGGCGGTTTTCGCGTCGTCCTACGACCATGGTCTAAGGGTTTCGACGCCGGATTTCCGGATGCATGCGGCACACTGCGGCTACCCGACCTTGCGACAGCTGGAGCGCGTCATGTCCGAAGCCGCCCCCGTCTATCCCGTCGATGCGCGCTTCGCCGCGCAGGCACGCATCACGCGCGATGACTACGAACGGTTGTACGCCGAATCGGTCGAGCAACCCGACGCGTTCTGGGGGCGCGTCGCGCAGCGCCTGGACTGGATGCGGCCGCCGACGCAGGTCAAGGATGTCAGCTACGACCTCGCGGATTTCCGCATCCGCTGGTATGCCGATGGCGAGCTCAACGCGAGCGTGAACTGCCTCGACCGTCAGCTCGAAACGCGCGGCGACAAGGCTGCGCTGATCTTCGAGCCCGACGATCCGGCGACGCCCGCACAACGCATCAGCTACCGCGAACTGCATGAGCGCGTGTGCCGACTCGGCAATGCGCTGCGCAACCTCGGCATATGCAAGGGCGATCGCGTCACGATCTACCTGCCGATGATTCCCGATGCGGTGGTCGCGATGCTCGCCTGCGCACGCATCGGTGCGGTGCACTCGGTCGTGTTCGGTGGCTTCGCGCCGCAGTCGATCGCCGACCGCGTCAAGGACTGCGGCAGCAAGCTCGTGATCACTGCCGACGAAGGCCTGCGCGGCACCAAGCGCGTGCCATTGAAAGCGAACGTCGATGCGGCGTTGAAAATGCCGGGTGCGAACTCGGTCGAAACCGTGCTTGTAGTGCGCCACACCGGTGCGGCGATCGACATGCAGATGCCGCGCGATCGCTGGTTCGATGCGGTGGTCGCGGGGCAGAGCGCGCAGTGCGAGCCCGAGCGCATGAATGCCGAGGATCCGCTGTTCATCCTCTACACCTCCGGCAGCACCGGCAAACCGAAGGGCGTGCTGCACACGACCGGCGGTTATCTGGCCTACGCGAGCTACACGCACGAGTGCGTGTTCGACCTGCGCGAGGACGACGTGTACTGGTGCACCGCCGATGTGGGCTGGGTCACCGGCCACAGCTACGGCGTCTACGGGCCGCTCGCGAACGGCGCCACCTCGCTGATCTTCGAAGGTGTGCCGAACTACCCGGACGTGTCGCGTTTCTGGCAGGTGATCGACAAGCACCAGGTCACGCTGTTCTACACCGCGCCGACCGCGATCCGCGCGTTGATGCGCGAAGGCGAGGCGCCGGTGAAGTCGACCTCGCGCGCATCGCTGCGGCTGCTTGGCACGGTCGGCGAGCCGATCAATCCCGAAGCCTGGCGCTGGTATTTCGACGTCGTTGGCGACGGCCGCTGCCCGGTCGTCGATACCTGGTGGCAGACCGAGACCGGCGGCATCCTGATCACGCCGCTGCCGGGCGCGACCGACCTCAAGCCCGGCTCGGCGACGAAGCCGTTCTTCGGCGTGCGGCCCGCGCTGGTCGATACGAATGGTCAGTTGCTCGAAGGCGCCGCCGAAGGCAACCTCGTGCTGCTCGATTCCTGGCCGGGTCAGATGCGCAGCGTCTACGGCGACCACCAGCGCTTCATCGACACCTACTTCCGCACCTATCCCGGCACGTACTTCACCGGCGACGGTTGCCGCCGCGACGCCGATGGCTACTACTGGATCACCGGCCGCGTCGACGACGTGATCAATGTCAGCGGCCACCGCATCGGCACTGCCGAAGTCGAAAGCGCGCTGGTCTCGCATCCGAAAGTGGCCGAAGCGGCGGTCGTCGGTTTCCCACACGACCTCAAGGGGCAGGGCATCTATGCCTACGTGACGCTGGTGGCCGGCGAGAGCCCGGGAGACGAACTGCATCGCGATCTCGTCGCCCACGTGCGCAAGGAAATCGGCCCGATCGCGACGCCCGATCATCTGCAATGGGCGCCCGGCCTGCCGAAGACACGCTCGGGCAAAATCATGCGCCGCATCCTGCGCAAGATCGCCGAGGATGCGCCGGATCAGCTCGGCGACACGAGCACGCTCGCCGATCCTTCGGTCGTCGAATCGCTGGTGCGCGAGCGGCGCGGGCGCTGAGCGGGGCCTGGAGAAGCGAGGGCTGCGATGCCGACCCTGCTGATCGCCGACGACCATCCGTTGTTCCGCGAAGCGCTGCGCGGTGCGGTCGCGCGCGTGCTGCCCGATGCGCACCTGTGCGAGGCCGACAGCGTCGCCGCGCTGTATGAACTGGTCGATGCCGAACCCGATGCCGACCTGCTGCTGCTCGATCTGAACATGCCCGGTGCGCAGGGTTTCAGTGCGCTCGTGCACCTGCGCGGCCTGCATCCGCAACTGCCGATCGTGGTCGTGTCCGCACGCGAGGAACCTGCGGTGATGCGGCGCGCGCTCGACCACGGAGCGGTCGGCTTCATCCCGAAATCCGCGAACGCCGCCACGCTCGGCGAGGCGATCGGCACGGTGCTCGATGGCGATCGGTGGGCGCCGCCCGCCGCGTTGTCCGCACCGGCCGCGGCCGCCGACGAGCACGACGCCGCGCATCGGCTTCGCGACCTGACGCCGCAGCAGTTCCGCGTGCTGCAGATGCTAGGCGCCGGCCTGCTCAACAAGCAGATCGCCTACGACCTCAACGTGTCCGAGGCGACCGTCAAGGCGCATGTGACCGCAGTGCTGCGCAAACTCGGCGCGAACAACCGCACGCAGGCGGTGCTGATTGCGGGGCGGCTTGCGCTGGACCCGGGGGCGATTGCGCTGCCGCCCGAGGACGGCGAATAGCGTCGCACCGCTACGGGAGTGCCGCACCCTGCGGCGGGCGACACGCCTCGTACTGCGGCGGCTTCGCGCAGGCATGCACGACAATCGGAAACCGCGGGCACCGACGGGCCCCGGTGGCTTGCCTGCTCGCGCGAAGGCCGGGCGATGCCGACCTCTCGCGCGCTGTCAGGTTTTCCGCGGTGGCTCGGACTAAAGGATCAGGTCAATCACTGCCGAGGTCCCGATGTCGCTCGCTGCCATGCCCGTGCCCCTCCATTCCACCGGGTCCGCCCGGCTTCTGAGCTGGCTGGCCGGTGGCTGGTCGCTCTTCCGCCGCAGCCCGGTGCGCCTGTTTCTGCTGTCGTTGCTGCCGATCCTGGTCGAAGCGGCCTGTCAGGTGGTGCCGGTGGTCGGGATCGGAGTGTCCAAGCTCGTCACGCCGCTTGCCAGCGCGTGGCTCTGGGTGCTGGTGGACAACAAGGCGCGCACTGGCGTGTTTCGTCCGAACGGCGGCGCCTGGTTCGGGCGGGCACGCCCGCCGTCGCTGCTTGCGGTAGCGGCCCTGACCGCGAGTGTGGCGATCTTCCAGCTTGCCGTCGCGGCAATGATCGCCGGGCCCGCCCAAGCGTTTGCGCTCGCTACGGGCGCGATGGGAGCATTGACGCTGTCGCGCCCGGAGCTGGCGCTGGTGTTCGCGTCCGGTACGGTGCCGGGGCTTTTCCTGACCTTTGTCGCGCCCCGCGTCGTGCTGGACGGACGCACCGCCAGGCAGGCATTGGTCGAGAGCGTGGAGCGCAGCATCGCGTACTGGCAACCCGTGCTGATCATGTCGACGATCACCACCGTGCTCGTGGCGCTGGTGTTGTGGGCGCCTTGGGTGCTGCTTGTCATGCTGCCGAGCGCACTCTGCGTCGGCTATGCGATGTACCGCGACGTGTTTGCAGGCCCGGCAGACTGAGCTTGGACGCGAGCCCGACCCTCGACGCGGTGCTGGCCGAGCATGGAGGCATGCTCTCGCGCATCGCGGCCAGCTACGAAGCCGATCCCGCGCGTTGTCAGGATCTGCTGCAGGAGATCAGTGTCGCGCTGTGGAAAGCGCTGCCGCGCTGGCGTGGCGAGGCTTCGGTGCGCACGTTCTGCGCACGCGTGGCGCACAACTGTTCGATCGACCACCTCGCCCGTAACCGGGCGCGGTACGAGGACGCGCTGGATGACGAGTGGGTCGACCCGGCGCCCGACCCGGCCCGTGCCGCGGAAACCAGCCAGCGTCGTCGCAACCTGATCGAGGCGATCGCCGGGCTGCCGCTCGGGCAGCGCCAGGTGGTCGTGCTGTCGCTTGAAGGGTTTTCCCAGCGCGAGACGGGGCAGGCACTGGGCGTCGATGAAAACACGGTGGCGCAGCGGCTCAGTCGCGCGCGTCGGCAGCTTCGCGAATGGTTGGGAGAGCGATGATGGATGAGCGGAATCGCGATGACGCCGAATGGGCGGAGCTGGGTGCGCTCTGGCGCTCCCGGGAGGTGCCCGCAATCGATCTTGCTGCGGTGGAACGCGAGGCGGCGGCGTATACGCGGCGGATGCGCGCGATGATCGCGATGGAAGTGCTGTCGGTTCCGGTGGCGATCGGCGTGACCGTCAAGCATCTGATCACCCAGCCGCGGATGTCCGCATTCGAATGGACGCTGATCGTGCTGTTGTTCGTCCTTCTGGGTTACACCGGCTGGGGTATCTGGATGCGACACAGGCTGCGGGGCGCCGATGCATCCGGCCCGCAGGCGCTGGTCGAACTGCAGATCCGACGCGCGCACAATGCCAAGCGCTACTGGCGAGTGAGCAGCGTGGTCACTGTCGCGATGTGGCTGGCGCTTGCGGCACTGGCCGCCGCCGAAGCGGCCGGATGGCAGATCACCGCGCGCGCGGGAAATCTCTGGCTATCAGTCGCCGCCGTGTTTCCGCTCGTGCTCGGCTCGCTGTGGTTCGAGCGCTGGCGCGTCAGGCGCCTTGACGCCGACATCCGCCGACTGGACGAGATCCTCCAGCAGCTGCGGACCTGATGTATGGCGGGCGCCTCTAGCGCGCCCGCTGCGCGGCCAGAAACGCGCGCAGCGATGCGGGTTTCACCGGCTTGGTCAGTACCGTGCAGCCATGCTCGCGCGCGGCATGCTTGACCGCATCGCTTCCGTCCCCGGTCACGAGCGCGGCCGGCAGCACGCGCGCGGCACGGACGCGCAGCGCGGCAATCACGCCCAGTCCGTCGAGGCGGTCGTGCAGGTGATAGTCGACCAGCGCGACATCGATCAGCGCGTCAGGCGCTTCGAGCGATGCAAGTGCCTCGTCCACGGTGGTCGCAGTGACAGCGGTGACGCCCCAGCGCACCAGCAGTGCGCGCATGCCGTCGAGGATCTCGCGATCGTTGTCGACGCACAGCACACGCAGGCCGGCGAGCGATTCGCCTAGACCGGCGGCGGGCAGCGGCTCTGGGGCAGGTAACGCGCATCCACGCGGCACGCTGATTGCGAACACGCTGCCGCGGCCCACGCGTGAGTGCACATCCAGCGGATGCTCGAGCGTACGCGCGATGCGCTGGCAGATCGAAAGGCCCAGGCCGAGGCCGCGCTCGCCTTCGCTGCCGGGCTGATCGAAGCGTCGGAACTCCTCGAAGATCTGCTGCAGGTGGTGCGGCGGGATGCCCGGTCCGGTATCCCAGACCTGCAGCGTGACCGAGTCGCCATGCTGACGCGCTGCCAGCAGCACGCCGCCGGTCCGCGTATACCGCAGCGCGTTGGCCAGGAAGTTCTGCAGCGCACGCCGCAACAGGCGGCGGTCGCTAAGGACCGGCAGCGGCGTGGCCGGCGCATGCACGTTCAGACGCAGCCCGCGCGCGGCCGCATGCGGCGCGTACTGCGCGGCCAGCTCGCGCAGCAGTGCGCCCACGTCGAAGTCGCTGCGCTCGGGCCGCAGCGCACCGGCGTCGAGGCGCGAGACATCCAGCAGGCCATCGAGCAGGTCTTCCGCCGCGCGCAGTGCCGCGTCGACGCGCTCGGCGAGCCGCTGCTGCTCCGGCACGTTGTCGCTTTCGCGCAGCGCCGAGGCGAACAGCCGCGCCGCGTTGAGCGGCTGCAGCAGGTCATGGCTCACTGCGGCCAGGAATCGCGTCTTCGACTGCTGCGCGGCTTCGGCTTCGCGCGTGCGCTCATCGACACGCTGCTCCAGCGTTTCATTGACCTCGATCAGTGCCTGCTCGGCGCGCTTGTAATCGGTGACGTCGCTGTAGCTCGTCACGTAGCCGCCGCCGGACAGCGGCTGGCCACGCATCTCGATCACCTGGCCGCTCGCACGCACGCGCTCGAATACATACGGCGTGCCAGCGCGCAGGTGCGCGAGACGGCGCTGCACCTGCTCTTCGACATCGCCGGGGCCGAGCTCGCCGCGCTCGGCATTCCAGCGGATCAGGTCGGCGACCGGCCGGCCGATGTAGAGCATGCCGTCGGGGTAATCGAACATCTGCTGGTAACGCCGGTTCCACGACACCAGCCGCAGCTCGCCGTCGACCACGCTGACGCCCTGGCTGATGTGGTCGAGCGTGGTCGTCAGCACCTGCCGGTTGAAGCGCGCCTCCTGCGTGGCCTCATCGAGCAGCGCGACAACTTCACCGAGCTCCATGCCCGATCCGCGCAAGGCACTCGTCAGCGTCAGTCGCGCCGACGCCGCGCCGATCGCCGAGGCGAGCAGGCGCTCGGTGAACTGCGCGAGCGCGCGGTCGGCCGGCGTGCCGGGGTGCCAGGTCAGGCCCTGCTGCGCGGCGTAGTCGTCGAACGCACGCCGCGCGACGCGTTCGCCAAGGATGCGCTCGGCCAGCGCGAGCAGCTCGCCGCCACGCACGCTGCCGGCCCAGCCGCCCGGTCCCAGCGGCGGGCGCTGCGCATATGGGTCCAGAAACGGCGCCGCCAGCAATTGCTCCTGCAGCCGCGGGCGCTGCCGCGCCGACACGAATACGAACGTCGCCAGGTTCAGCAGCAGCGACCAGAACACGCCATGCGTCAGCGCGTCCCAGCCGCGCAGCCCGAACAGCTCCTCCGGTCGCAGCCATTGCACGCCCAGGGGGCCGTGCAGCAGCCAGTCGCCGCCGAAGTCGCCGCCCCGTGCGAGCGCCGGCATCAGCAGTGTGTAGCTCCACACCAGCGCGCCGACCAGCAGCCCGGTGAACGCACCCGAGCGGCTCGCGCCGCGCCAGTACAGTCCGCCGATCAGCGCCGGCGCGAACTGCGCGACCGCCGCAAACGCGAGCAGCCCGTGCTGTGCGAGCGTCTCGCCGAGCGCGCCGCGGTGGTACGCATACGCCATCAGCGCCAGCGCGAGGATCGTCGCGCGCCGCACCCACAGCACCGTGCGATCGAGCGCGCGCGTCTCGCGCCCGCGCAGCAGCAGCGGCAGCACCAGATCGTTGCTGACCATCGTCGCCAGCGCGACGCTGGCTACGATCACCATGCCGGTGGCCGCCGAGAAGCCGCCGATGTACACCGCCAGTGCGAGCGTGCGCTCGCCGAGCGCGAGCGGCAGCGCGAGCACATAGGTGTCCGGCGACACGCCGCTGCCATCGAGCACCGCCTGCCCGGCCAGCGTGATCGGCACCACCAGCAGCGTGAATACGATGAGGTAGCCGCCGAACATCCATCGCGCCGGGCGCAGGTCGGCCGGGTCCTGGCACTCGACCACCGCGACGTGGAACTGCCGCGGCAGGCAGACGATCGCGGTGAACGCGATCAGCATCTGCGCGATGAATCCCGCCGGCAGCCCCGGCGCCGTCACCACATGCGCCGCCTGCACCATGCGCGCCGGCAAAGCGCCTTCGCCGGGCAGATGCGCAAGAGCGAACAGGCCGATCGCGATGAAGGCCAGCAGCTTGATCAGCGACTCCAACGCGACCGCCAGCACCATGCCGCGGTGATGCTCCGTCGCATCGATCGCACGCGTGCCGAATGCGATTGCGAACATCGCCAGCAAAAGCGCGACATACAGCGCTGGATCGGCCAGCGGTGCGGGCTGCGCGGGCGTGCCCGCCAGCACCTGCACGCTCAGCGCGACCGCCTTGAACTGCAGCGCCACGTACGGCACCGCCGCGACCAGCGCAACGCCCGCAACCAGCGCCGCCAGCCCCGGCGCGCGGCCGTACCGCGACGACAGAAAGTCCGCGATCGAGACGATGCGGTGCTCGTCCGAGACCAGCACCAATCGCTCGAGGATGCGCCAGCCGAACGCGAGCAGCAGCAGCGGACCGAGATAGATCGGCAGAAACCCCAGTCCCGTGCGCGCCGCCGTGCCGACCGCGCCATAGAACGTCCACGACGAGCAGTACACCGCCAGCGACAGCGCATAGATCGCCGGCCGCAGCCATCGCGGCCGCAGCGGCACCGGCTGCCGGTCGCCGAGGTAGGCGACCGCGAACAGCAGGCCGACATAGCCGGCCGAGGCGAGAAACAGCAACCAGCCTGGAATCACGGGTGGGCTCGGTGTGCAGACAGGGCGAGTGTAGGGCGGCGAACGCCGGCTGCCTGCCGGTTATCCGCCGCGATTCGTTTCGACTATCTTGCCGGTCCGTTGATTCGTGAAGTGCGCCGATGGACGATGCAACGCTGCTTACGTCGAATCTACGGCTGCGGCTGCTGGACTTGAATGAATCCGACCATGCCGTGCTGTACCGCAGGCTCTACACCTGTCAGCAGGTCATGGCTGAAATCGGTCCGCCGCTCACGGCCGAGGCGGCAGATGCCGGGTTCGCCCGCGTCTGTCGCCACAACACGCTTGCTGCGCCTGGCCATCGCGCCTGGGCCGTAGCCGGCCGTCAAACCGGCCATGCTCTCGGGCTGGTGGCGTTGCATCGTCGCGGCTCGCGCGCCGAGCTTGGCCTGATGCTCGCGCCCGAAGCGTGGACCGGCCGGATCTCGATCGAAGCGCTCGCTCCCGCGATTGACTACGGCTTCGCCGCCATGGGGCTGGAGTACATCGATGCAGGGTGTCGCGACGGTCGAAACACGCGTGTCTCACGCCGCTTGCTCGCGCCGTTCGACTTCATACCTGCTCCCGATCCGCGCCCGGGCTTTGCCGACTGGATGCTGCCACGTACGCGTTGGTTGGCTCGCAGCGCGGCCTGAGTCCGTTGGCATTTCGCGGCTCGGCCGGGTAGGGTGCACGGGTCGTAACGGGGAGCGACACTATGACCACTGCCGCCATCGGACGGGGCAGCCTGGCCTGCGTGGGTCTTGGGATGATGTTGGGAGCGCATCTCGGCCCGCGTGCACGCGGCCATATCGAGCTGGCCGACATCGTCTTCGTGGCCGCATCGGACGCGCTCGTCGAGCTGTGGGTGCAGCAGATGCGCCCGGACGCGCGCAGCCTGCAGCCCTTCTACGCCGAGGGAAAGTCGCGTCGGCAAACGTATCGAGAGATGGTCGAGGCCATGCTCGTCGAGGTCCGCGCAGGCCGATCCGTGTGTGGCGCCTTTTACGGGCATCCTGGCGTGTTCGCGACAGTGCCCCACGATGCAATCGCCAAGGCGCGCGCCGAAGGGTTTGATGCGTCGATGGATGCGGCAGTCTCCGCGGAGGACTGTCTCTATGCCGACCTCGGTATCGACCCCGGTCGCGTCGGCTGCCAGCACTACGAAGCGAGCCAGTTCCTGTTCTACCGGCGCCGCGTCGACCCGTCGGCCCACCTGGTGCTGTGGCAGATTGGAATCGTTGGAGATCGCAGCTGCCGTCGTTTCGCGACCACCGAGGCGCACCGGCGGCTGCTCATTGAGCGCCTGTTGGAGGACTATCCTGCGGGGCACGGGCTGATCGTCTATGAGGCGGCCACGCTGCCCATCGCATCGCCCCGGATGGAGCGGATCACGCTTGAAAGGTTGGCGGACGTGAAGCTGCATATGCACTCGACGCTCGTCGTGCCGCCAGCGATGACGATGGTGCCGGACGAGGCGATGCTTGCCCGGCTGGCGCAGCTTGAGACCCAGCTGGCGGGCCGATCGGTTCTACTGGCCGAGTCGTCCACTGTTGATTGAAGACTGTTGATTGAAGAAGGGACGCCAAAATGTCGAACGTCATCCAGTTCTTGGAATTGCTTGGCCGCAGCCCGCGCGCGCTCACGGATGCCGAGTACGCATCGGCGACCATATCCTTCGAGGCGCCAGCGCGCGATGCACTGCTGGCCCGGGACCCGATATCGCTAGCGGCGGCACTGCACGCACGCGCCACCGTGGCCTGCGTCATCGCCATTCCGGAAAATGACGAGCCCGCTCCGGAAGACGTGCCGTTCGAGGGAGATGAGCCGCCGGCCGATTCCGACGTCAAGGCAGCCTGAGCAAGGCAGGCACGGCCGTGGCCCGCGTTACGGTCACAGGCCGCCTGCTGGCCCCGGGTCGGCAATGCAGGGAGGCAATTGGCGTGAAAGCGCTCGCGATCCACAAAGTACTGCTTGCGATGGCGCTGGCATTCGTGTGCTCGCCGAGTGCTGTGGCGACAGAGTACGGTGGACTGCTGGCTGAGGCTGACAAAGTGCGTGGAAGCGACCCCGCGCACTTCCAAGCGCTGCTGGATCGCCTGGTGCGGGAGCAGAACAGCGCGACCGAGCCCGAACGTCGCCACCTCCGGCTGCTGCAAAACTATCGAAACGCCATCCAGGGGAACTATCAGGCTGTGGTGGGCGACTCGATCGCCCTGTTCGATCAGGCGCCCGAGCCGGAGCTCAAGTACCGGTCGGCGCTGCTGGTGGCAAACGTCTCAGCCGTCAATCGCGATTATTTGATGGGTCTGCGCTACCTCGATCACGCATTGGCGCTGAAGGACGCCGTGTCGGATCCGGCGCTGCGGAATATGGGCGATGTTGTTGCAGGCACGCTGTACAACGAATTCGGGCATTACGAGCTCGCCTTGGAGCAGGCGAACCGGCTTCTGTCAAGTCAGCCCGATCCTCGCAACCGTTGCATCGCCAGGCAGATCCGCGTGCGGGCACTCCATGGTCTCGCGCGCGCGATTGACGAAGATCGCGACGTACACGACGCAATCGCGGACTGTGCAGCAATCAAGGAAGGCATCCCGCTCAACGCGATTCGCAGCACGCTGGCCGAATACTGGGCGAGCGTCGGCAAAAAACAGCAGGCGGTGGCCCTGCTCGAGGCGACACTGCCCGATGCCACTGCGACGGGATACACGCGCCTTGTCGGTGAGGTCAGGAGCATGCTCGCGCAATACCACCTTGAGCTCGGTGACGCCGCGAAGGCCGAGGCTCATGCCAACGCGATCGTCGCGATCAAGGGGCAGGATTTTCGCTGGCTGGCGAACGTGGTCGCGCGGCAAGTTCTTTATCAGGTGGCTCTCCAGCGTGGGGACGTGCCCGCTGCGCTGAACCACTATCGGTTGTACGCGGAAGCCGACAAAGCGCATCTGGACGATGTCAAGGCGCGTGAGTATGCGTTCCAGCTAAGCCGACACGAGGTTGCGCAGAAAAATCAATCGATCGAGCTCCTCAAGAGTCAGAACCAGCTGCTGCGCCTGCAGCAGGAAGTGGCGCGTAAGGACATGTGGAACTCGCGGCTGCTGATCGCACTGCTGGTCGTCCTCGCGGGCTCGCTCGCCTACTGGGGCTGGCGCGGTCGGCGCACGCATCGCACGCTGCGTCAGCTGGCGCAGACCGACAGCCTGACCGGGCTCAGCAATCGCCGGCATTTCCGCGCGCAGTCGGAAGCGGCGCTCGCACTCGCTAAGCAGCGCAGCTGGCCGATCAGCGTGCTGCTGTTCGATCTCGATCACTTCAAGCAGATCAACGATCAGTGCGGGCACGCGACCGGTGACTGGGTGCTGCGTGAGGTCGCGCGTGTCGGCCGGCTGCATTGCCGTGACGGCAACCTGTTCGGTCGCATCGGCGGCGAGGAGTTCGCGATGACGCTGATCGACTGCGACCTCGAAGTTGCCGAACTCGTCGCCGAACAGACGCGCCGCGCGATTGCCGGCATCGATGCGAACACCGTCGGCTGCACGCTGCCGGTATCGGCCAGCATCGGCTGCGTGGGTACCTCGGTGTCGGGCCACGACTACGAAGTGCTGATCGCGCACGCGGATGCCGCGATGTACCGAGCAAAGGTCGGTGGCCGCAACCGCGTCTGCCGCTACCAGCCGCCTACCGCGGGCGGCGCCGGAACGGCATGGCGTGAATCGGATAGTGCCGAGGTCGTGCTCGGTGCCCTCTGAGTACGCGAGGCACGCCTAATGCGTCTGGCCGCATACGCGCAGGCTGTCGGATGTGCTTGCCTGAAGGGCACCGAGCGGGGTGTCAGAGTTGATGCGCTTCGGCGCTGCCGCCGCTCCTGCGTTGTCTGAGCGCGGCCGAGAAGCAGTCAATCCCGCGGCTGCCGCTCGGCGATACAGGCAGCGCTGAGCCCAGCGGCCACGTCCGCACGACTGCAGTACTGACGCGTTCACGCCTGACCCGCTAAAACACAACTTTAGGTGAACGGGTTCAGGCAGATTGCATGGCTGGAGCATGCGCGCCGTGAAGCTTCTGTGATGATCCGCACCAGCGGAGTCGTCCCAGCCTTGCCCGGTGGGCATACGCTGCACTGGTCCTGACGGCCTGTGATGGCCGCAGGCTCGGAGCGAGGGTGCGGTGCAAGGTCACGGACGGCAGGTCATGCGGCGCCAAGGCAGTAACAGGCGCGCTGATGAACGCGCTCGAGCGGTATCGATTGAAGGCGGTCCTGACGTGGCTTTACGTGCTATCCGAACTGGGCTGATGGCGGCGCTGATGGCGCTGGCACTGCCATGCGCGATGGCCGCGCCGGATTTCCAGAGCCTGCTCGAACGCGCCGACCGGGTGCGTAGCAGCGACCACAACCAGTTCGCAGCGCTGCTGAAGCAACTCGAGACCGACAAGCAGCGCGCAACCGCCGCGCAACGCGATCATCTCGAACTGCTCGTTGCCTACCGCAATGTGATCCGCGGCAACCCGCAGGCGACGCTGAAACAGGCCAGCGAGCTGTTCAAACGCGCAGAGGATCCGGCAATCCGGTTCCGTGCCGGGCTGCTGGTTGCGAACACGGCAGCCGTTACACGTGACTTCCCGCTCGGCGTGCAATACCTCGAGCGAGCGCTTGCGATGCAATACTCGGTCCCAGATGCCGAAACGCGACTGATGGGCCATGGCGTCGCGGCGATCTTCTACAACCAGTCCGGGCAATATGCGCTCGGCCTGCACCATGCCGAACGGGCGCAGGCACAGGCCTCGTCACCGCGCTCACGTTGCTTGAATAGCCAGGTGAGGATCGAGGCGCTGCTCAATCTCGGGCGCGCGGTGGACGATGCCTATGTCGAGGCGGCGATCAAGGAATGTGCGCGGCAGAAGGAACCCATTGCGGTCGGGCTGATCCAGCGCGACCTTGCGCTGCACTGGGCTGCGCAGGGACGTGTCGATGATGCGCGGCGGCTGCTCGAGCGCGCGCTGCCGGCCGTCGAAGCGACGCAGTACACGCGGCTGATCGGCGAAGTGCGCGCCCTGCTCGCCGAGTACGGGTTAGTGCAAGGCGACCTGGTCGCGGCGGAAGCGCATGCGCGTTATGTGCACGGCCTGGCGGGGCAGGGTGGCGAGCATTCGCTGCCGCTCGTACGCGCGCACCGGGTGCTCTACGAAATCGCCAAGCGCCGGGGCGACCTCGCAACCGCGCTGATCGAGCACGAGCATTACGCCGCGGCCGACAAGGCGCGGCTCGACGAGATCAAGGCGCGCGAGTACGCGATCCAGCTCGGCCGGCATCAGATCGCCAGCAACACCGAATCGCTCGCGCAGCGCAACCGCCTGCTGCAGCTGCGCGACGATGTGGCACGTAAGGAAGCCTGGAATGCGCGGCTTGCGATCGCGCTGCTGCTCGTGGTGGTGGCATCACTGGCCGCGTGGCTCTGGCGCGCCCGTCGCATCCACCAGGCGCTGCGGCGACTGACAGAGACCGACAGCCTCACCGGCCTCAGCAATCGACGCCACTTCCGCGCAGCGGTCGAGGCGGCGCTTGCCCAGCGTGCGCAGCGCGGCGGGGCGGTCAGTCTGCTCGCGCTGGACATGGATCATTTCAAACGCATCAACGATCAGCTCGGTCACGGGATTGGCGATCGTGTGCTGCGTGAGGTCGCCCGCGTCGGTCAGCAGCATTGCCGCGACGGCGATCTGTTCGGGCGCATCGGCGGCGAGGAGTTCGCTTTGGCGCTCATGGACTGCGATCCCGACAGCGCGCTGCACATCGCAAAGGCGCTGCGGCGGGCCGTTGCGGAGATCGATGCGCGGGCGCTCGGTTGCGCGTTGCCGGTCACCGTGAGCATCGGCTGCTCCGCGACCTCGCTGTCGGGCTACAACTACGAAATACTCGCAACGCATGCCGACGCCGCGATGTACCGCGCCAAGAGCGGTGGCCGTAATCGTGTTGCGATGTACCAGCCGCTGCAACAGCAGCCCGATACGGTGCCGGCCGTTGCCGGCGATGACGCGACGACGCTGCAGCACGCGGTCTGATGCATTGTCGAAGCCGGCCCGCTTCACGCCGAGCGGCTGTCGCCGGACAACAAAAAACCCGCCGGAAGGCGGGTTTTTTGCAGACGCCGATCAGGACTGCCGGCTGCAGGACGCAGCCTTGCAGGTCACTTGATCTTGCCTTCCTTGTACGGGACATGCTTGCGGACGACGGGATCGTACTTCTTGATCTCCATCTTTCCGGGCGTGTTCTTCTTGTTCTTGTCGGTGGTGTAGAAGTGGCCGGTGCCGGCCGTCGAGATCAGTCGGATCTTGTCGCGCTTGGAAGCCATGGTTCAGGTCCTCAGATCTTTTCGCCGCGGGCGCGCAGGTCGGCCAGCACGGCGTCGATGCCGTTCTTGTCGATGGTGCGCAGGGCATTCGCGGACACGCGAAGCTTGATCCAGCGGTTTTCGGAAGCAACCCAGAAGCGGCGCTCATGCAGGTTCGGCATGAAACGGCGGCGGGTCTTGTTCATGGCATGCGAGACGTTGTTGCCGGTCGTCGTTCGCTTGCCCGTTACTTGGCATACACGGGACATACGCACCTCGAAAGGTATTGGGCTTCCCTTGGCCAGGGAGGCGGCGGCCCCGCTAACGCACGGATGCGGAAGCGCGCGATACAGGCAGGAGATCCGCAGCAGGCTGCGGGGACGCTGCACCATGGCGGGCCGGAATCGCGCTTCCGGCGGTCGCCCGGGCACCCGTGAGGGCGCGCCGGACGCAGCGAGCCGGGCATTATGCGGGCCGTGTCGGCGTCGAGCAAATGCGGTCGCGTCTAGCTGCTCATCTGTCTGAACGAGTGCCGGCCGGAGAGGGCGAGTCAGCGCGCGCCGGCATCGACGCCGGCCGTGCCGTCATCCGTTGTGACCGCAAGCTCAAGCCCGAGCGAGCCGAGCATGTCGGCCAGCGCGGCCGCCGGCGCCCAGTCGGTGCTGGCGCGCTCGCCGAGCCGCACGGCAATACGAGCGCGGCCGCCCTCGTCGATGCAGGCCTGTAGCAGCGGGCCGTGCGCGGTCAGCGCCGTGAGCGCGCGGGTGAGGCAGGCATCGAGCGGTTCGGGCTGACGGCCGTCCGGCCCACAGGGCGGGGACAGCAGCGCGGTGCCGGCACTGAACCGGTACTCGCCGCACTGGCGCGCGCCGTCCGCGTCGTGCCGCGCATCGCCTCGGCGATGCAGGTGCGAAGGCTGCAGCCGGAGTGCCGCGAACACCGGCGCGAGGTCGGCCTGCGGGTGCACGAGCTGCAGCGACACGCAGTACCCAGTCGTCACTCGGCCTTGCCGCGCAGCTTCTCGAGCACGCCTTCGAGCGAGTCGAGGTCGGTGTAGTGGATCACGAGCCGCCCCTTGCCGCCGCGGCCGTGCATCACGTTGACCTTGGTATTCAGCGATTCGGACAGCTCGCGTTCGAGGCTCGCGATGTCGGCCTGCGGCGCGGCGCGCGCGGCCTTGGATTTGTTGCGGCCGGGAAGCTGACCGGCCGTGATCTGCTGCACGCGGTGCTCGACTTCGCGCACCGACCAGCCGTGTTCCGCGGCCTGCCGCGCAAGCGCGATCGCGGCCTGCGGCGTCAGCGCGAGCAGCGCGCGCGCGTGGCCCATCTCGATTGCACGGGTTTCCACCAGCGTGCGGATCTCCGGCGGCAGCTCGAGCAGGCGCAGCAGGTTCGACACCGACGCGCGCGAGCGGCCCACCGCCTCAGCGGCCTGCGCGTGCGTCAGGTCGAACTCGTCGATCAGCCGCTGCAGCGCGTTGGCTTCCTCGAGCGGGTTGAGGTCCTCGCGCTGGATGTTCTCGATCAGCGCCATCGCCACGACCGTGCGGTCGTCGACTTCGCGGATCACCGCTGGCACTTCGAGCAGGCCGGCCAGCTTGGACGCGCGCCAGCGGCGTTCGCCGGCGATGATCTCGTAGGTCACGCCGCTGCCGCCCGGCTCGCGCGCGATCTCGCGCACGACGATCGGCTGGATCACGCCCTGCGCCTTGATCGACTCGGCCAGCTCGGCGAGCTTGTCCTCGTCCCAGTGCTGGCGCGGCTGATAGCGGCCGGCGACCAGCGACTCGATCGGCAGCGAACGCAGCACGTCACCGGGCTGCGCGTCTTCGACGGTGGCCGGCGCTTCGGCGGCGGCTTTCGGCCCCAGCAGGGCTTCGAGGCCGCGGCCGAGGCCACGCTTCTTCGCGGCGCTCATGCGGAGGTCTCCTTCGCGGCCTTCTTCGCCGCCTGGTCACGCTCCCGCTGGTGGCGCAGCACTTCGCCGGCCAGGCCCAGATAAGCGATGCCGCCGCGGCTGCCCTTGTCGTAGCCGACGATGCTCTGGCCGTGGCTCGGCGCCTCGGCCAGACGTACGTTGCGCGGCACGATCGTGCGGAACACCTTGTCGCCGAAGTGGTTCACGAGTTCGGCCGAGACCGCGTTGGCGAGGTTGTTGCGCACGTCGAACATCGTGCGCAGCACGCCTTCGATCTCCAGCTGCGGGTTGAGCCGCTGGCGCAGCGCCTCGATCGTATCGAGCAGCGCGCTGATGCCTTCCAGTGCGTAGTACTCGCACTGCATCGGCACGATGATCGAATCGGCCGCGGTCAACGCGTTGAGCGTGAGCAGGCTCAGGGCCGGCGGGCAGTCGATGAGGATGAAGTCGTAGCGCTCCACCAGCGGCGCGAGCGTGCTTTTCAGGCGCTGCTCGCGGTCGTCCTGGGCCATGAGCTGAATCTCGGCCGCGGTGAGGTCGATGTTGCCCGGCAACAGATCGAAATCCTCGGCGGTGCGCACGATCGCATCGTCCACCGGTGCCTCGCCAAGCAGCACGTCGGTGACTGACGTTTCGATGCTGCGCTTGTTGATGCCGCTGCCCATCGTCGCGTTGCCCTGCGGGTCGAGGTCGACGAGCAGCACGCGGCGCGGCGCGCGCGCAAGCGCGGCGGCGAGGTTCACCGCGGTGGTGGTCTTGCCGACTCCGCCTTTCTGGTTGGCGACGGCGATGATGCGGGCCATGCGGCTCGTCCTGCGGGCTGGAAACGGGAAGGCCGGCGCGGGGCCGGACCGGGGATTATGCGGTATCACGGCCGCGGGTCCGTCCAGACCTTGGGCTCCGGTCCGGACGCGTGCGGCGATCCGCGTGGCGGGTCTTGCAGCACGCCGACCGTGTCGGCGCCTGCGTCGACGGAACGGCGGGCGCCGCGACCGGACTTCCCCGTCAGCGCGGCGTGCGGCCGACCACGACGAGGTGGCGCTCGGCGTCGAGCCCCGGCACCTGCAGCGGATGCGATGCCTGCATCCGCCAGCCGGCCGGCAGCGCGGCGATTTCGTCGCCCGGGTGGACGCCTTTCATCGCCAGCAGCACGCCGTCCTCGCCGAGCAGGTGGCCGCCGAGTTCGAGGATCAGCGGCAGCGTCGCCAGCGCGCGGGCGGTGATGGCCGCATACGCGCCCGTCTCGTCGAGCGCTTCGATGCGCGATTCCGCCACGCGCACGTCCTTCAGCCCCAGCTGACGGATCGCTTCGCGCATGAAGCGCGCTTTCTTGCCGTTGCTTTCGACCAGCGTGACGCGCAGGCCCGGCTTGACGATCGCCAGCGGGATGCCCGGCAGGCCGGCGCCGGTGCCGAGGTCGGCCAGTGCGCCCCCGGTGGCGACCAGCGGCTCGACGAACGCATGCATCGCGAGCGAGTCGAGCAGGTGCTTGCCGACCATCTCGCCCGGGTCGCGTACCGCGGTCAGGTTGTAGGTGCGGTTCCAGCGCGCCAGCAGCGCGAGGTAGTCGAGCAGCGGCGCTGCGAACGCGCGATCGATCGAAAGCGCATCGAGGCCGGATTCCAGCATCGGGCGCAGCCCGGTGGGCAGGGGAGCAGGGGTATTCATGCGCGCAAAGTATGCGGCTTGCGGCCGGGGCGGTCTTCAACCGCCGGACGAGGCCGCGTGTCGCCAGGCCAGTGCCGCGAGGTAGCCGGGTTCGGGCTCGAACATCCGCAGCGTCCAGTCGGCCGGCATGCCGAGCGCGGCATCGCAGGCGACGAGCCGGGGGGCGCGATCGGCGGCTGCGAATTCGAGCCGATCCAGGCCGAACGACAGGCCGTGCCCGTGGGCCTTGAGCACGGCCTCCTTCGCGCACCACAGCCGCACGAACGCCGCATCGCGCGCATCGGCCGGCACGCAGGCGAGTGCATCGGCCTCAATGGCGGTGAAAAACCGCCGCGCGAGCTCCAATGCGCGTGGCCGCGGGCGCAGCCGTTCGAGGTCGACGCCGATGCGCACGCCCTCGCCGACGGCGACCAGCAGCCGGTCGCCGCTATGACTCCAGTTGCAATCGTGAAACGAAAACCGCTCGCCGAATCCCGGTCGGCCGCGTGCGTCGCGTTGCAGCGGCAGCTCGCCTGGCTCGACGCCGAGCCGCGCCGCAAGCCATGCGCGCGCAATCGGCTCGGCGGCTTCGCGGGCAAGGTGCGGCAGCAGGGCCCAGCGCAGCGGGCCGTCGGAGCGTTCGAGGACGGGGCGGCTCATCGGTGAACGGATACGCAGGCGGAGCGCGCCAGCGTAAGCTACCGCAGGGGAGCGGCCGAGGCCGCGAGTAAGACGTCGAGCATGTCCGCTGTCATCGATACCACTGCGCAGCGGCTGCTGCTGGATGCACCGACGGTTTCGCCGCTCATGCGCGGCGATGCCGGGCGGGCGATCGCGTTCAACGGCGCGGGCGTTGTCACGCAGGCGCAGTTCGAGGCCGAGGTGCGCGGCGTCGCGGCAGCGCTGCCGGATGCGCGTTTTGCGATCAACCTCTGCGAGGACCGCTACCGGTTCCTCGTGGCGTTCTGCGCCGTCGCCCTGCGCGGGCAAACCACGCTGCTGCCGTCCTCGCGCGCGGCGGCGGTGATCGACGATGCGCTCGCGCAGCATCCGCTGAGTTACTGCATCGGCGATGCCGCGCTGGATCCATTGCCGCCGCGGTTCTGGCCGCTGCCGGCCGAACTGCCGCGGCTTGACGGACCGTCGCCGCAGGTCGAACGCGGGGGCTGCGTCGCGATCGGTTTTACCTCCGGCAGCACCGGCCAGCCGAAGCCGAACCCGAAACGCTGGGCGGGCTTCGAGGCGAGTACCGCGCAGAACCTCGCCGCGCTCGCGGACCTGCTGCATGCGCCGGTGACGCCACTGGTCGCAACGGTGCCACCGCAGCACATGTACGGCATGGAGATGTCGGTGCTGCTGCCGCTGCTCGCGCCGTTCGCCGTGCA
Organism: Lysobacter korlensis; assembly: GCF_042434515.1. NCBI lineage: Bacteria > Pseudomonadati > Pseudomonadota > Gammaproteobacteria > Lysobacterales > Lysobacteraceae > Lysobacter > Lysobacter korlensis. The sequence continues at coordinate 44,514 of NZ_JBHLTG010000001.1, read as the reverse complement.
CACCGCGCGCCCGTTCTTTCCCGACGACGTGGCGCGCGCATTGGCCGATGCGCCGGTGCCGCCGCTGCTCGTCACCACGCCGGTGCACCTGCGCGCGCTGGTCGCGGCGCAGGTCGTGCTGCCGCGGCTGGCCGGCATCGTCTCGGCAACCGCGCCGCTGCCCGTCGAGCTGGCCGCCGCCGCCGAAGCGCGCTTCGGCTGCGAGGTCCGTGAACTGTTCGGATCGACCGAGACCTGCGTCCTCGCGCGCCGGCGCACCGCCTGCGAATCGGCCTGGACGCCGCTGCCGGGCGTGCGCCTGGCGCCGCAGCCGGATGGCACCGCGGTACACGCGCCGCATCTGACCGATCCGGTCGTCCTGGCCGACCTGGTCGAACTGCAGCCCGACGGGCGCTTCATCCTGTGCGGGCGCAATGCGGACCTGCTGGAGATCGCCGGCAAGCGCGCCTCGCTCGGCGACCTGACCCGCAAGCTGCTCGCGGTGCCCGGCGTCGAGGACGGCGTCGTGGTGCAGCTCGATGATGCCGACGCGGCCGGCGTGCGCCGCATCGCGGCGCTGGCCGTGGCCCCGGGGCTTGCCCCCGAAGCGATCGTGCAGGCGATGCGGATGCAGGTCGATCCGGTGTTTCTGCCGCGTCGGCTGCGCTGCGTGCCGGTGTTGCCGCGCAACGAAACCGGCAAGCTACCGCGCCACGCAGTGCTTGCCCTGCTGCAGGCCTGAGTTGCGCATTGCGCGTCAAAGCCGCGCGAAAATGAGCTTTCAGGTGTTGTCAAGCCCTCTGACGTTCCCGTCACGTATGTCGCTAGAGACTGGTCGTGCCCCCAAAGCAGGGGTGCGTTTTTCACCTCTGACCGGACCCAGGAGACACTGACATGATGAGCATCATCGTTTGGCTGATCGTAGGCGGCATCATCGGCTGGCTCGCAAGCAAGATCATGAGGACCGACGCGCAGCAGGGTGTCTTCCTCAATATCGTCGTCGGCATCATCGGCGCATTCATCGGCGGCTGGATCGGCGGCATGCTTGGCGTCGGTGGCGATATCAACCAGGGCGACTTCAGCCTGTCGGGCCTGCTGATGTCGCTTGTCGGCGCAATCGTGCTGCTCGCGATCGTCAACCTGTTCCGTCGCGGCCGCGTGCGTTAATCCAACGCACCAGCGCGCAGTACGCGCAGTAGACGAAAGGCCCGGCGAATGCCGGGCCTTTTGCTATCCGGCGCCGTGGTGGCCGCGCTCAGGCCTCGAGCGGCGCCAGTTCGACCCATGCCGGTGCGTGATCGCTCGGTCGCTCCCAGCTGCGCGGTTCGCGGTCGATGCCCGCGGCGATGCACAACGGGCGCAGCGCGTCGGACACCAGCGTCAGGTCGATGCGCAGGCCGAGGTCGCGGCGGAAGCCGGCCTGGCGGTAGTCCCACCAGCTGAATACGCCACCGGCCTCGTGGTGCAGGCGGTACGCATCGTGCAGGCCCAGTGCATAAAGCCGCCGCAGCGCGTCGCGTTCGGCGCTCGAGGTCAGGATGTGGCCTTCGTGCCACGCGGCCGGGTCGTGCACGTCGCGCTCGTCGGGCGCGATGTTGAAGTCGCCGAGCACGACCATGCGCGGATGCGTGCGCAGTTCGGTGGCAATCCAGTCATGCACCGCCTCGAGCCAGCGCAGCTTGTACGCGTACTTGTCGCTGCCGACCGACTGGCCGTTGACGACATACAGATCGACGATGCGCACCCCGTCGACGGTCGCGGCAATCACGCGGCGCTGCTCGTCCTCGAAGTCCGGAATGCCGATCTGCACGTCTTCGATCGGTGAACGCGCGAGGATCGCCACGCCGTTGTAGGTCTTCTGGCCCGCGAACACGCTGCGGTAGCCGAGTGCGGCGAGCGCGGTGTCGGGGAAACGGCTGTCCTCGAGCTTGGTTTCCTGCAGCGCCACGACGTCCGGCGACGCCTGCGCAAGCCAGGCTTCCAGGTGCGGCAGGCGCACATTGAGTGAATTGACGTTCCAGCTGGCGATCTTCATGCGCGGCAGTCTAGCGGCTGCGAACGTGCCGATCCGCATTGACGCGACCGGCCCGCCCAGCGTGGCGGGCGTAAAATGCCGGCCTTGCGTCGCGTGACCGCGCCGCGTGGACGCCGATGATGACGATGCCTGCCGACCTGCCCGAGTATCCGTTCACGCCGCACCGGTTCGAGGTCCGGCCCGGGATCGGCATGAGCTTCCTCGACGAGGGGCCGCGTGATGGCGAAATCATCGTGATGCTGCACGGCAACCCGACCTGGAGCTATTACTGGCGGCGGCTCGTGCTGGGCCTGCGCGACCGTTATCGCTGCATCGTGCCCGACCATGTCGGCATGGGCCTGTCCGACCGTCCCGACGATGCTCCCGGTGCGTCGCCGCGCTATGCCTACACGCTGCAGTCGCGCATCGATGATCTCGCCGCACTGCTGGATCACCTGGGCATCAAAGGCCCCGTGACGCTGGCGGTGCACGACTGGGGCGGCATGATCGGGTTCGGCTGGGCGCTGACACACGCCGCGCAGGTGCGGCGGCTCGTGATCCTCAATACCGCGGCATTTCCGTTGCCGGACGCGAAGCCGATGCCGTGGCAGCTCTCGCTCGGGCGCGATTCGCGCGCAGGCGGTTTTGCGATCCGCGCATTCAACCTGTTCGCGCGCGGCGCGGCCTGGCTCGGCGTGAGCCGGCCGATGCCGGCCGCGGTGCGGCGCGCGTACATCGCGCCGTATGACGGCTGGGGCAATGCGATCAGCACGCTGCGCTTCATGCAGGACATTCCGCTGCGCGAAGGCGATGCCGCCTGGCCGCTCGTGGTCGAAGCCGGCCGGCGCCTGCCGCAGTACGCCGACCGGCCGGTGTTCATCGGCTGGGGGCTGCGCGATTTCGTGTTCGACCGGCATTTCCTCGACGGCTTCCGGCGCGCGTTGCCGGGCGCGCAGGTGCATGCGTTCGACGATGCGAACCACCTCGTGCTCGAGGACAAGGCCGAGGTTCTGGTGCCGGCGATCCGCGGGTTTCTTGATGCGAATCCGCTTGACGCGCAGGCGGCGGCCCCGCGCGCGTCGGGCGTTGACGCGATGCGATAGCGATACTGCCGGGGCACGTCGTGAGCACCGAGCCATGCAACATCGCCGCCGCGCTGCCGCGGCTCGCGCGTGAAGCGCCCGACCGCATCGCGATGCGTTGCCCGGGCCGGCGGGGCCTGCGCGGCTTTGCGCGCTACGACCTGACGCTGACCTATGCGCAGCTCGATCAGCGCAGCGACGCGATCGCCGCGGGGCTGGCCAAACGCGGCATCGTGCGCGGCACACGCACCGTGGTGATGGTGCGGCCGACGCCGGAGTTCTTCCTGCTGATGTTCGCGCTGTTCAAGGCCGGCGCCGTGCCGGTGCTGGTCGATCCGGGCATCGACAAACGGGCGCTCAAACAGTGCCTGGACGAAGCGCAGCCTGATGCCTTCGTTGGCATTCCGCTCGCGCATGCCGCGCGCGTGCTGCTGGGCTGGGCGAAGTCCGCGCGAGTGCGCATCACGACCGGTGCGCGCACGCGCTGGAGCGATGCGACGCTCGCGCAGGTCGAGTGCGATGGAGCGAGAGCCGGCGCGCAGCTCGCCATCACCCAGCCCGATGACATCGCGGCCATCCTGTTCACCAGCGGATCGACCGGCGTGCCGAAGGGCGTGGTCTACCGGCACCGGCATTTCACCGCGCAGGTGCGCATGCTCGCCGATGCGTTCGGCATCGCGGCCGGCGGCGTCGACCTGCCGACGTTCCCGCCGTTCGCGCTGTTTGATCCCGCACTCGGGCTGACCTCGGTGATTCCCGACATGGACCCGACCCGCCCGGCGAAGGCCGACCCGCGCCGCCTGCACCGGGCGATCGCGCGGTTCGGCGTGGACCAGCTGTTCGGTTCGCCGGCACTGATGGGCGTGCTTGCGCGCTACGGCATGCCGTTGAACGGCGTGAAGCGCGTGACCTCGGCCGGCGCACCGGTGCCGGCCGACGTGGTGGCGCGCATCCGCGAGCTGCTGCCCGATGACGCGCAGTTCTGGACCCCGTACGGCGCCACCGAATGCCTGCCGGTCGCGGTGATCGAAGGGCGCGAGCTGCAGGCCACGCGCGCGGCGACCGAGGCTGGCGCGGGCACCTGCGTGGGCCGCCCGGTTGCGCCGAACGAGGTGCGCATCGTGCGCATCACCGACGAGGCGATCGCGCAGTGGGACGACGCGCTCGTGCTGTCCGCGGGCGAGATCGGCGAGATCACCGTCGCCGGCCCGACCGCGACCGACTGCTATTTCAACCGCGATGTGCAGACTCGCCTGGCGAAAATCCACGAATCGCGGCCCGATGGCAGCGAACGCATCGTGCACCGCATGGGCGATGTGGGTTACTTCGATACCGGCGGGCGCTTGTGGTTCTGCGGACGCAAATCGCATCGCGTCGAGACCGCTACCGGCCCGCTGTACACCGAGCAGGCCGAGCCCGTCTTCAACGCCCATCCGCATGTGCGCCGCACCGCGCTGGTTGGCCTCGGCCAGCACGGCGCGCAGACGCCGGTGCTGTGCGTTGAGCTGGCGGCCGGCGTGAGGCCCGCGCAGTGGCCACGCATCGAACGCGAGCTTCGCGAGATCGGCGCGATGCATGCGCACACCGCGTCGATCACCTGCTTCGTGCGCCATCCGCGCTTTCCGGTCGACATCCGCCACAACGCGAAGATCGGGCGCGAAGCGCTGGCGGCCTGGGTTGCGCGCCGGCATCCGCGCATCGCGGGGCGCCCATGAGCCGCGTTCCCACCCACGGTGTCCGTTGCGCGCCCGTTACCACTTCGCGCGTGTCCCGTCGTGTTCGCTGCGCGGGCGAAGCGCCATGCGTGGCCCGGCCTTGTGGCAGCAAATCTCGCGGCCACGCTTCCGGAGCCGTATTGCCATGAGGATCCTGGTCACCGGCGGCGGCGGGTTTCTCGGCCAGGCGCTGTGTCGCGGCCTGCGCGCGCGCGGGCACGAGGTCGTCAGCCTCAGCCGCGGTCGCTACCCCGCGCTCGATGCGCTCGGGGTGGCGCAGGTGCAGGGCGATCTTGCGCATCGTGATGCGGTGCTCGCCGCGGCGCGCGGCTGCGGTGCGGTGTTCCACAACGCGGCCAAGGCCGGGGCCTGGGGCGATTACGACAGCTACCACCGGGCGAACGTGCTCGGCACACAGCATGTGATCGACGCCTGCCGCGGGCACGACATCACGCGGCTGGTCTACACCTCAACGCCCAGCGTCACCCACCGCGCGACGCATCCGGTCGAAGGCGGCAGCGCCGACGAGGTGCCGTACGGCGAAGACCTCAAGGCGCCGTACGCGAAGACCAAGCAGATTGCCGAAAAGGCCGTGCTCGCGGCGAACGACGCACCACTCGCCACCGTCGCGCTGCGGCCGCGGCTGATCTGGGGCGTCGGCGACAACCATCTGCTGCCGCGGCTGGCCGAGCGCGCGCATGCCGGGCGGCTGCGCCTGGTGGGCAACGGCAACAACTGCATCGATACGACCTACATCGACAACGCGGCGCAGGCGCATTTCGATGCGTTCGACCACCTGGCGCCCGGCGCGGCCTGCGCGGGCCGTGCGTACTTCATCAGCAATGGCGAGCCGCGCACGATGCGCGAGACCATCAACGCCCTGCTCGCCGCGGTCGGTGCGCCACCGGTCAGCCGGTCGCTGCCGCTGCCGGCTGCCTACGCGATCGGCGCGCTCTGCGAAGGCCTGTGGCATGCACTGCCGTTGCGCGGCGAACCGCCGATCACGCGCTTTCTCGCCGAGCAGCTCGCGACCACGCACTGGTACGACATGGGCCCGGCACGACGCGACTTCGGCTACGTGCCGGCGGTGTCGTTCGACGAAGGACTGCGGCGCCTGCGTGCGGCCCATGTGTCGCACGTCGAACACTGATCCGCGCGGCTTCGCGCATCGCAGCGCACATGCCCGCCTGCGGAATATGGTTCGCAACACTGCCCACGGTCGAGTCTGATCTGAACTCCGCTGTGACGCGGTAAGCGCTGGTCGGTCTCGAGGCTCCACCGGCACCATGAAGCGAGCGTCGGGCAGGCGCCCTAGAATGCCCCGATGAACGATCAACGCTCGCCACTGGATTCCCTCAAGCCGCTTGCCGGTCGCACGCTCGAGGCGGCACTCAACCGCGCGCTCGCGCTGGATCCTGAAACCCGCGACGGATTGCGCGCGCTCGACGGCCGCCGCGTCGTCGTACGCATTGCAGCGCCGGCGCTCGCACTGCAGATCACCGTCGATGGCGACCGCTTGCGCGTCGGCCCGGTCGACAATGCCAACGAACCTGATCTGGCAGTGCGCGGCACGCTCGGTGGCCTGATCTCGCAACTGCCGTTCTTCAAGCGCGAGGACGCGCCGTCGGTCGGCAAGCTGCGCATCGAAGGCGACGCCGATCTCGCGCGCCGGCTGCAGCGGATGGCCGCGCGGTTCGACCCGGACTGGCAGCAGCCATTCGCGGCAGTGTTCGGCGACGTGATCGGCATGCAGATCGCCAAGGCGTTCGCGGCCGGGCTGCGGCAGGCGCGCGGCACCGCCGGCGCGCTCGCCGGCAGCGCGGCCGAATACGTGACCGAAGAGTCGCGCGACGTGGTCGCGCGTGCCGAGCTGGACGCGTTCAACGACGACGTCGACGTGTTGCGCGACGATGTCGAGCGGCTCGCCGCGCGCGTGGCAAGGCTGCAACGCGGCGCCGCGCCGCCGCTGCCGGGCGGCCGGACCACGTCCGAATGAGGCGCACCGCGCAATCGACGGCGCGGGCCTGGCGCATCGGCCGCGTGCTGCTGCGCTACCGGCTCGACGACCTGCTCGACGGCACGCCGGCCGAGCGCTGGCTGCAGCTGGCGCGACCATTCGTGCCGCGCGCCTCGGCCGACATCGCCGCCCGTTCGCGCGGCGCACGGCTGCGGCTGGCGCTGCAGGAACTCGGGCCGATATTCGTGAAGTTCGGGCAGATCCTCTCCACCCGGCGCGACGTCGTGCCGGTCGACGTGGCCGAGGAGCTCGCGCTGCTGCAGGACCGGGTTGCGCCGTTCGATGGCGACGAGGCGCGCCTGATCGTCGAGCAATCACTCGGCCGCCCGGTCACCGAGGCGTTCGCGCACTTCGACACCACGCCGCTGGCATCGGCGTCGATTGCGCAGGTGCATGCGGCGATGCTTCCGGGCGACGGCGATGCGCCCGGCCGCGAGGTCGTGGTCAAGGTGCTACGGCCCGGCATCCGCCGCCAGATCGCCGCCGACATCGGGCTGCTCAACGCGCTGGCGACGCTGGTCGAGCGCACCCACCCGAACGCCGACAAGATCCGCCCACGCGAAGTCGTGGCCGAGATCGAGAGCACGCTCGCGGCCGAACTCGACCTGCAGCGCGAAGGTGCGAACGCGAGCGTGCTGCGGCGCTTCTGGGCCGACAGCGACGATCTGTACGTGCCCGAGGTGATCTGGTCGCACACAGGCGAGCGCGCGCTCACGCTCGAGCGCGTGCGCGGCATCCCGTCCGACGACATCGCCGCGCTCGACGCGGCCGGCATCGACCGCCATGCGCTGGCTGCGAAAGGCGTGCGCGTGTTCTACACGCAGGTGTTCCGCGACAACTTCTTCCACGCCGATGCGCACGCCGGCAACATCTGGGTCGACGCCGACCCGGCCCGGCGCGACAACCCGCGCTTCATCGCGCTGGACTTCGGCATCATGGGCCAGCTCTCGAGCGAGGATCAGTACTACCTCGCCGAGAATTTCATGGCGATCTTCAATCGCGATTACCGCCGCATCGCCGAGCTGCACGTGCAGGCCGGCTGGATGCCGTCGTACATCCGCATCGACGAGCTCGAAGCGGCCGCGCGTGCGGTCTGCGAGCCGTATTTCACGCGCCCGCTCAGCGAGATCTCGCTGGCCGAAGTGCTCGTCAAACTGTTCCGCACCGCGCAGCGGTACGAGTTGACGCTGCAGCCGCAGCTGATCCTGCTGCAGAAGACGCTGCTCAACATCGAAGGCATCGGCCGGCTGCTCGATCCGAAGATCGATATCTGGGCCGTGGCCCGGCCGGTGCTGCAGCGCATCCTGCTCGAACGCTACAGCCCGAAGCGGCTGCTCGGCGAGTTCCGCAAGCAGCTGCCGGAGCTCGTCACGCGCGCGCCCGAGATGCCGCGGCTGCTGCATGCCTGGCTCAGCCAGCAGGTGGCCGGTGAGCAGCGCCTGCAGATGCATTCGCATGACCTGCGCGACCTCGCACGGTCGGTGCGGGAGCTGCAGCGGCGCATGGTCGCCTCGATCCTCGGCACCGGCCTGCTGATCGTCGCGGCGGTGCTGTACGGCTTCGACGCGGGCGGGCCGCAGTGGTGGACGATCCCGGCCTCGGCATGGATTGCCGGGCTCGGTGGCATCGGTGCGTTGCTGGCCGCCTGGCCACCGCGGCGCTGAGCACGGCAATGAGTGATCTCGATGACGCCGTCGCCGTGCCGGCGGCGCTGCCGGTGCTGTACGCCGACGACGCGCTGGCGGTGATCGACAAGCCGGCCGGGCTGATGGTCCACGACAGCGCGCTCGCGCGCGGCGAGACCGACTTCGCCGCCGATCGCCTGCGTGAGCAGTTCGGGCGGCCGATCTTCCTCGTCCACCGGCTCGACCGCGCGACCAGTGGCTGCCTGCTGCTCGCATTCGACCGCGACACCGCCTCCGCACTCGGCAAGGTGCTGATGTCGCGCGAGGTCGAGAAGGACTACTGGGCGGTCTGTCGCGGCTGGCCCGAGGCCGAGCTCACGGTCGAGCACGACCTCGATGGCGGCCCCGGCAAGCCGGTGAAGAAGCCCGCCATTACGCGCTTTCGCCGGCTTGCGACCTGCGAGCTGCCGTGGCCCTCAGCAGGCTTCGAAACCTCGCGTTATGCGCTGCTCGAAGCGCAGCCGCTGACCGGGCGCTTCCGCCAGATCCGACGCCACCTCAAGCACCTCTCTCACCACCTGATCGGCGACACCAGCCACGGCGACGGCCGCCACAACCGCAGTTTCCGCATGCACGGCATCCACCGCATGTTGCTGCACGCGCGCCGGCTTGCATTCGTGCATCCGCGCAGCGGTGAGCGCACTGAAGTCATCGCGCCGCCGGATGCGCAGTTCGAGCGCGCGCTGGCGTTATTCGACGCGCACCGGGCGGGCTGACGGCGCACGGTTACCGCTCGGCGGTTTGTCTCGTCGGCTGGGTGAGCAGGGCAGGCCGCGCGGCCGACGCGCAGGCCAGGGCCGCGGTTCGTGCAGCGTCCCATCGGCGCCCTGGCGTGACGCCGGTGCAGCCAGTCGCGGCTGGCGTAACCGTAGAATCGCGCGATCGCTCCGCATTGACGCGCATGTCCGGTTCGCCGCTTTCCATTGAAATCCCCGAAAACGAGCTCGTCGAACGCTTCGTGCGTTCGACCGGGCCGGGCGGGCAGAACGTCAACAAGGTCGCGACCGCGGTCGAGCTGCGCTTTGACGTGGCCAATTCGCCGAGCCTGCCCGACGCGGTGCGCGCGCGCCTGCTCGCCAAGCGCGATCGCCGGCTGACCGATGACGGCGTGCTGGTGATCAGCGCGCAGCGCTTCCGCACCCAGGACCGCAATCGCCAGGATGCGCGCGAGCGGCTCGCTGCGTTCGTCGACAGCGGGCTGCACGCACCCAAGCCGCGCATCGCGACGCGTCCGACGCGCGGATCGAAGGAACGGCGCCTGGGCGCCAAGCGCGAACGCAGCTCGATCAAGCAAGGGCGCACGCGTCGCGACTGGGACTGAGCCGATGCACGACGCGCCACGCGGTGACCGCTTCGTGCCGCCGTTGCCGCCGAACGCGCCACGCATGAAGCACAACCGCTTCGCGCGCTGGCTCGGGCGTACTGTGCTCAGGCTCGGCGGCTGGCGTGTGGTCGGCGAGTTTCCGGACCTGCCGAAGCTGGTGCTGATCGGCGCGCCGCATTCGTCCAACTGGGACGGCGTTTGGGGCATCGCAGTGAAGCTCGCGCTCGGGCTCGACATTCGCATCCTCGGCAAGCACCAGCTGTTCTGGGGCCCGCTCGGGCCGCTGATGCGCCGGCTCGGCGTGATTGCGGTCAACCGCGCCGCCGCACGTGGCGTGGTTGAGCAGGTTGCGATGCGGATGCGCGGCAGCGAGCGCTTCTGGGTCGGCATCGCGCCCGAAGGCACGCGCAAGCCGGTCGAGCAGTGGAAAACCGGTTTCTGGAAGATCGCGCGCGCCGCGGACGTGCCGGTGCTGCCGGTGTATTTCCATTACCCCGATCGCGTGATCGGCGTGGGCCGGCCGTTCGTGACCAGCGCGGACATGGAAGCCGACATCGCCGAGCTGCGTGCGTGGTACCGGCCGTGGCAGGGCAGGCACCACGGCACGCCCTGAACTGCGTTGACCGCTGCTGGCACGCAGATTGCGTGACAGTTTTCGATGACGCCCGGTCGAGGGCGTCAGATGCCGTCCCCTTGCCGCCTTCCGGAAGCCATCCACCGCGCATGGCCGTATCGATTCCGCCGTTGCCGCATGCGCTCGCCGCAGAAGCGCCGTGGGTCTTCGCGGCCGGCTGCTTCGTGCTTGCGCCGACCGCGCTGGTCGGTGCGACCGGTTGGCTGCACCGGCCCGCGCGTGCGGGCGGGCCCGGCTTCGACGTGCGCGCCGCGACGGTCGACGTGGTGATTCCGGTCTGCCGCAACCAGTCGACGATCGTGCTGTGCCTGGCGGGCCTACACGCGCAGACGCTGCGTCCGCGCCGCATCCGCCTGGTCGAGGACTGCAGTGGCGCGCGCGACGGTACGGCCGTGCTCGCGCGCGAGTTCGCTCAGGCGAACGGCTTTCGCATTGAAGTCGTCGAACAGCACGAGCCGGGCGGCCGCGCAGCCTCGCTCGCGGCGCAGGCCGAGCTGCTCGATGGCGACGTCATGGTCGTGCTCGATGCCGACACGGTGATCGACTCGCCCGACTATCTCGAGCGCTGCGTGCATGCGCTGTACGAAGGCGCGGGCGTAGCCGGAGCCTGCGGCGCGCGGCTGCCGTTGCGTGGCAGCGATCGTCGCAGGTGGGCGATGAGCGACGCATTCCGGCGCTGGCTCGGCGGCGACCGCTGGCGCGATCCACTGGTCCCGCGCAATGGCGTGCAGTGCTTCAGCCGCTGGCTCGCCGAACGCCATGGGGAATGCGTGGGGCTGGTGCAGCAGCGATTCGTGCACCGCGGGCAGTTGCGCGCGTTCGGCGGCATCTGCCATCCCTGCGGCGCGGTCGCGTACCGGCGCCGCTACCTCGCGGCGCTGTCGCATCAGTACCTTGCGTCCGACGACGAGGCGCGCTCGGCCTGCGATGAAGACCTGTTGCTCGGCTTCGCGCTTGCGCACGAGGGCTTTCGCACCGTGCAGGTGCCCGAGGTGATCGCGCGCGTTCATAGCGCGCAGGGCGTGACCGCGGTGCCACGGGCACGCCTGCAGTACACGCGTGCGTTTCTCGAGGCCGGCCGGCGCTTTCGCGCATTGCTGCGCATGCCCAGGCGCGCGCCGCTGGCCGAACCCGCGCACGGCTGCGAGCGGCGGCGCCATGCCGAGCCGTTCCGGCAGCCATTCGGCGCGCGTTTCACGCATGCGCGTGGCCGGCCGATGGGCTGGGCGTTCGCATGCACCGCGCTCGACAAGGCGCTGCTGCCGCTCGCGGTCGTGGTGGCCGTCGCTGCGGGCTTCGGCTCGTGGCTGGCGTGGATCGCGCTGGTCGAGCTGGGCGTCTGGCTCGCCGTGCTCGCGGCGGTTGCCTCCGGTCCGCGGTGGCGCACGCTCGGATGCGGGCTGCTGGTCGCGCCGCTGCGCTATGTCGAAATGGCCGCCGACGCGGTCGCGGTGGCCGGCTTCTTGGGCACCCGCCGCCGGGGCTGACGCAACCGGCTAGCGCTCGGAGTGCCCGGCCGCGTAGTAGTCGCGACGCACGAACAGCTCGGGCTTGATCAGCTCGGTGAAGGCACGCGCCTGCGGCGACAGGTACTTGCCCTTGCGCACCACCACGCCGTAGCTGCGCGACGGGAAATACTGCGCCAGCGAGCGCGCCGCCAGCCGCTCGCGGTCGGCCTCGCCGAGGCAGACCGCGGTGACGATGCTGATGCCCAGCCCCATCGCGACGTACTGCTTGATGATCTCCCAGCCGCCGACTTCGAGCGCGACGGTGTAGGGCACCCGCGCGCGCTGGAACACGAGGTCGACCATGCGGTAGGTCGTCAGCCGCTGCGGCGGCAGGATCAGCCCGTATGGCGAGAGGTCCTCGAGCGTCAGCTCCGGCTTGGACGCCAGCGGGTGGTCAGGCGGCGTGATCAGCATCGGGTCGAAGCGGTAGACCGGTGCGTAATCGAGGTCGGCCGGCACGTCGAGCATCGAGCCGACCGCGAGGTCGACGCCATCCGAACGCAAAAGGTCGAGGCCGCCCGCGCCGGTGACGTTGTGCAGGCTCACCCGCACCTCGGGGTGCGCCGCGCGGAACGCTTCGATGATGCGCGGCAGCAGGTACAGGATCGTCGAGCTGCCGGCGGCGACGTTGAGTTCGCCCGCATCCAGCCCGCGCACTCGCTCGCGGAAACTGCCCTCGAGATTGTCCAGACCTTCGACCAGCGGCCGGGCGAGTTCGTAGAGCTCGGCGCCTTCCCGCGTCAGCGTCAGGCGGCGCCCGCTGCGCTCAAGCAGGCGCGTGCCGTAATCGCGCTCGAGTGCCTGCAGCTGCAGGCTCACCGCCGGCTGGCTCAGGAACAACGCCTCGGCCGCCCGCGACACCGATCCCAACCGGGCGACCTGGCAGAACGCACGCAGGGGCTTGAGGCGGCTGCCTTTGTAGGAAAAACGGGGGCTGGTATTTGTCATTTCAACGTGACGGCGATGTGTATTTAAAAAACTTATAACGCGCATTTGCAAAACTCGTTTGTCGTATAGCACACGCCGGCGCATGGTCTGCGGTAACTGGACTGTGGAGTGCACGCATGGCGGCAGTAATGGAAATGGATCAGGGCCCGGATCGGAACATCCGGCTTTCACCGGCCGTGTCGGCCCCGCCGGACCTGCTGGGACCGCCCGCGCTCGACTTCCTGGCCGCGCTGCATCGTTCGTTCGAACCCGCCCGCCAGGCGCGCCTCGCCGCGCGCCGCGAGCGGCAGAAGTTCTTCGATGCCGGCAACGCCCCCGACTTCCGCCCCGACACCGCCGCGATCCGTGAAGGCGCCTGGCGCGTCGCGCCGCTGCCCGAGGCGCTGCGCGACCGCCGCGTCGAGATCACCGGCCCGGTCGACCCGAAGATGGTCATCAACGCGCTGAACTCCGGCGCGAAGGTCTACATGGCCGACTTCGAGGACAGCACCACGCCGACCTGGGACAACCTCGTCACCGGCCAGCAGGCGCTGCGCCGCGCGGTGGCCGGCACGCTCACGTTCGATGCGCCGAACGGCAAGCACTACGCGCTCAAGCCGTTCGCCGAGCAGGCCGTGCTGATGGTGCGCCCACGCGGCTGGCACCTGGACGAAAAGCACCTGACCGTCGACGGCGAGCCGATGTCGGGCAGCCTGTTCGATGCCGGGCTGTTCGCGTTCCACAACGCGCATGCGCTCGCCGCCAAGGACCGCGGCCCCTACCTCTACCTGCCGAAGCTGCAGTCGATGGAGGAAGCGCAGCTGTGGGACGACGCGCTGGGCTTCATCGAGCGCGCGCTCGGCCTGCCGGTCGGGCAGATCCGCGTCACCGTGCTGATCGAGACGTTGCCGGCGGTGTTCGAGATGGACGAGATCCTGCATGCGCTGCGCGGTCGCATCGCCGGCCTGAACTGCGGCCGGTGGGACTACGTGTTTTCCTACCTCAAGACGTTCCGCGCGCACCGTGGCAAGGCGTTGCCCGAGCGTGGCCAGGTGACGATGACGCAACCGTTCCTGCGCGCCTACACCGACCTGCTGGTGCAGACCTGCCACAAGCGTGGCGCGCATGCGATGGGCGGCATGGCCGCGGTGATCCCGGTCAGCGGCGATCCGGTCGCGACCGAAGCGGCGTTCGAGAAAGTGCGCGCCGACAAGCTGCGCGAAGCGAAGGCCGGCTGCGACGGCACCTGGGTCGCGCACCCGGCGCTGGTGCCGGTCGCGCGCGAGGTGTTCGACGAGCACATGCCGACGCCGAACCAGCACCACGTGCGCCGCGAGGACGTCGAGGTGACTCGCGACGACCTGATCACCCCGTCGCGGGGCACGATCACGCGTGCCGGCTTCGAGAACAACGTCGAGGTCTGCGTGCGCTACCTCGCCGCCTGGCTCGATGGCCTGGGCTGCGTGCCGATCCACGGCCTGATGGAAGACGCGGCGACCGCCGAGATCGCCCGCGCGCAGCTGTGGCAGTGGCTGCACCACACCAACCCGCCGACCGCCGATTGCCCGAGCGGCCTGTGCCTGGACGACGGCACGCCGGTCGATGAATGCCTGTTCGAGCAGGCGCTGATCGGCCTGCCGAGCCGGCTCGCTGCGCAGCCGGGCCTGCCCGGCGCCGGCCGCGTCAATGAGGCGATCGAACTGCTCGAGCAGCTCACGCGCGCTGCCGTGCTCGAGGACTTCCTGACGCTGCCCGCGTACGCGCGGCTCGAGTAAATCCGCGCCGGGCCTGCCGCGGCAGGCCCTTCCGCTCAGCGATTCGCCCTGCGGTTTCGCGCCGCAGCGGCCCGCTGCACCCCGTGTTTTTCGAATCCGGCCGCCAATGGCCATCCAATCCCCCGATACGACCATCCATACGAAAGGAGTTCGCCATGACCACGTCCCTCCCGACCGCCGAACAGCTCGAGCAGCAGTGGGCCACCGACGCCCGCTGGAGCGGCATCACGCGCCCGTACTCGGCGGCCGACGTCGTGCGCCTGCGCGGCACCGTGCCGATCGAGCATTCGCTCGCCAAGCTCGGCGCGCAGAAGCTGTGGAATTCGCTGCACACCGAGGATTTCGTCAACGCGCTTGGCGCGATGACCGGCAACCAGGCGATGCAGCAGGTCAAGGCCGGTCTCAAGGCGATCTACCTCTCGGGCTGGCAGGTCGCGGCCGATGCGAACATCGCGGGCGAGATGTACCCCGACCAGTCGCTGTATCCGGCCAACTCGGTGCCGCAGGTCGTCAAGCGCATCAACAACACGCTGCTGCGCGCCGACCAGATCCAGCAGGCTGAAGGCGGCGGTGACATCGACTTCCTGCAGCCGATCGTGGCCGACGCCGAAGCCGGTTTCGGCGGCGTGCTCAACGCGTTCGAGCTCATGAAGGCGATGATCGAGGCCGGCGCCGCGGGCGTGCATTTCGAAGACCAGCTCGCATCGGTCAAGAAGTGCGGCCACATGGGCGGCAAGGTGCTGGTGCCGACTCGCGAGGCAATCGACAAGCTCGTTGCCGCGCGTCTGGCTGCCGACGTCTGCGGCGTGCCGACGCTGATCGTTGCGCGCACCGATGCCGAAGCGGCCGATCTTTTGACCAGCGACATCGACGACAACGACCGCCCGTTCTGCACCGGCGAGCGCACCGCTGAAGGCTTCTACAAGACCAACAACGGCCTCGACCAGGCGATCAGCCGCGGCCTGGCGTATGCGCCGTACGCGGACCTGGTGTGGTGCGAAACCGGCAAGCCGGACCTGGAATTCGCGCGCAAGTTCGCCGAAGCGATCCATGCGAAGTACCCGGGCAAGCTGCTTGCGTACAACTGCTCGCCGAGCTTCAACTGGAAGAAGAACCTCGACGACGCGACGATCGCGAAGTTCCAGAAGGAAATCGCGACCTACGGTTACAAGTTCCAGTTCATCACGCTGGCTGGTTTCCATGCGCTGAACTACGGCATGTTCGACCTCGCGCACGGCTACGCGCGCCGCCAGATGAGCGCGTTCGTCGAACTGCAGGAGCGCGAATTCGCCGCGGCCGATCGCGGCTTCACCGCGGTCAAGCACCAGCGCGAAGTCGGCACCGGCTACTTCGACACGGTCACGCAGACGATCCAGGGCGCGCAGGCCTCGACCGTCGCGCTCAAGGGCTCGACCGAGGAAGAGCAGTTCCATGACCAGCAGAAAGCGGGGACCGTGGTGACGCGCGCAGCCGCCTGACCGGCCCACGCGCTGCCGGCCTCGCCGGCAGCGCGGACCGCCCACGCCCGCCGCGGTCTTCATGCCGCGGCCGGCACCGTCCCGCCAACCGGCGGGCCGGTACTATCGCGACCGGCCCCGCCGCGGCCCGGAGCGCAGATGTCGCAGGACCCCCGAGCACCGTTGACCCGATACGACACCGTCCCGGCGGTGTCGGCCGTGCTCGACGAGGACGAGTACGCACTCTTCGCCGAGGTCGGTCGCCTGCGCAGGTTCCACGCCGGAGACATCGTGATGCGCCGCGGTGTGATCGGCGGCGCGATGTACGTGGTCGCGCACGGCGCGGTCGAGCTCGATTTCGGCGGCGAACCCGACGCCCGCTACGTCGAGGCCTGTGGGTTTTTCGGCGAACTGGGCCTGCTGATTGAAGGTTGCCCCGATCAGGCCGACGCGGTCGCCATCGTCGACAGCCTGCTGATCGAGGTGCAGCGCAGCGATTTCGACCAGCTGATCGATCGCCACCCCGGTTTCGGGCTGCGATTCATGCAGCACGTGCTGGCGCATACCGTGCACGGCGGGCGCCAACGGATCGACCGGCTCCAGCAACGGCACGATGCGCTGAAGGATGCGCTCGGTGACCTGCGCACGCCGGCGTACACCTCGGACGAGCACGATGAGTTCATCCGCACCGACGAGCTGACCGGCCTGCTCAACCGCCGTGGCCTCGACCGGCACATCGCCGAACGCCGGCGCAGCGGCGCGCTCGGCAACCTCGGCCTGCTGCTGATCGACTGCGATCGCTTCCATGCGTTCAATGACGTCTACGGCCATCGCGTCGGCGACCGCCTGCTGCAGGGCGTTGCGAGCCTGCTCAACTCCGCCGCCGGCACCGACGACGTTGCCTGCCGCCTCGGTGGCGACGAGTTCTGCCTGCTCGTCAGTGCGCGCGATCGGGAGGGCGTGATGCGTCAGGCGGACTTTCTGATCGGTACCGCGCACGGCCTCGTGCAGGTGCCGCAGTCGCCTCCGCTGATGTGCACGCTGAGCATCGGCGGTTGCCTGGTTACGCCTGGCGCGGACTGGAACGCGTGGTACGCAAACGCCGCCGCGGCACTGGCACGTGCCAAGCGCCTCGGGGGTAACCGGGCCGAGTGGAGTGCGCCGCTGTCGGTGGAGGGATAGCCTGCCTGCGACATACGTTTTACTGCCCGGTCGCGGCCCGGCCGGCGTACCGGCCCGTCGCGCTGCCATCAACGTGCTGCATCAATAACGACGCGTGAGGCGTGCATTCTCGTGCCGTGGTCGCGCCCGCCGCGCCTGCGCGGCTGTGTTTTTATGCGGCCTGCCGCTCGCCGCGGTCGACCCGCCGATACCCGATGGCTTCGGCCAGATGGGCTGTTTCGATGGTCTGGCTGCCGGCGAGGTCGGCAATCGTGCGCGCGACACGCACGATGCGGTGCATCGACCGCGCCGACAGTTGCAGCGCGTCGACCGCGCGTTCGAGCAGGGCATGGTCGGCGGATGACAGCCGGCAGTGCAGGTTCATCTCGGCCTGCGACAGGCGTGCGTTCGGCCGGCCGGCACGCGCATGCTGCAGAGCGCGCGCATGCAGCACGCGCTCGCGCACGGTCGCGCTCGATTCGCCACCCGGCGCGTCGGGACGCAGGTCCGCCGATGGCAGGCGCGGCATCTCGACGTGCAGGTCGATGCGGTCCAGCAACGGCCCAGACACGCGCGCGCGGTAGCGGCGCACCGCATCCGGATTGCAGCGGCAGCGGCCGCTCGGGTCGCCGGCCCATCCGCAAGGGCAGGGGTTCATCGCCGCAACGAGTTGGAACCGGGCCGGGAATTCGCAACTGCGGGCCGCGCGCGAGACGGTCACGACGCCCGACTCGAGCGGCTCGCGCAGCACGTCCAGCGTGTGGCGCTGCCACTCGGGCAGTTCGTCCAGAAACAGTACGCCGTGGTGCGCGAGCGATATCTCGCCGGGCCGCGGCTGCGCGCCGCCACCGACGAGCGCAACCGCGCTCGCCGTGTGGTGCGGGGCGCGGAACGGCCGCTCGCGCCAGCGGGCCGGATCCAGGCCGCGGCCGCTCACCGACGCGATCGCCGCGGTTTCCAGCGCCTCGTCCTCGGACGCATCGGGCAGCAGGCCCGGCAGGCGCGACGCGAGCAGCGTCTTGCCGCAGCCCGGTGGGCCGACCAGCAGCAGGTGGTGGTCGCCGGCCGCCGCGATTTCGAGCGCCCGCCGCGCCTGCGCCTGGCCGCGAACGTCAGCGAGGTCGGGCCCGCTGGCGGACACAGTTGGCACCGCCTCGGCGGGCGGCAGCGTCTTGCGGCCGTCGAGCATTGCGCAGACCTCGAGCAGCGTGCGCGCCGTATAGGCCTCCACATGCGCGGCGAGCGCGGCTTCGGCGCCGTTGCCCGCCGGCACGATCAAGCGGCGACCTTCTCGCGCGGCTTCGAGCGCGGCCGGCAGCACGCCGTCGACCGCGCGCAGTTCTCCGGTCAGGCCGAGTTCGCCCAGGAACTCGTATCCCGCCAGCGTCTCCAGCGGCACCTGACCGCTCGCGGCCAAAATGCCGAGCGCGATCGCCAGGTCGAAGCGGCCGCCGTCCTTGGGCAGATCGGCCGGTGCGAGGTTGACCGTGATCGCCCGCGCCGGGAATTCGTACTGCGCGCAGACGATCGCGGCCCGCACCCGGTCCTTGGATTCGCGCACGGCCGCTTCAGGCAGGCCGACGATCGACATCCGCGGCAGCCCGCCGGCGAGGTGCACTTCCACGCGGACTGCAGGCGCACGAACGCCCGATCGCGCACGGCTGTGCACGAGTGCCAGATTCATGGCGGGGGGCTCAGTGCTGGGGCGGAGGCAGCGAGCCGGCGGGCGCCGGGTTGCCGGCGCGGGCTTCGAGCTCGGCAACGGTGCGCTGCAACGCCTCGAGTTTTTCTCGCGTGCGCAGCAGCACCGCGCGCTGCACCTCGAACTCTTCGCGTGTCACCAGATCGAGCTTGCCCAGGCCCGACTGCAGCACCGCTTTGAAGTTCTGCTGCAGTTCGGCGCGCAGTTCCTGCGTCGACTCGCCGCGCAGCCCCGGCGGGACCAGCGAGCTGAGGCGGCGGGCGAGGTCATCGAGTTGGGCGAGGTCGATCATGGCAGGCTCCTGCGGCGAGGCACTCAGCATGCGGCCGGCACCGGCATGGTGCCGTCGGCGCAGGCCTCGCGGCGCTGTCGGACAAATCCGAACGGTCGGCGCGCACTCTAGCCCAACGGCGCGGCAAAGCCACGCGCCGGGCGCGTTATCCTGCCGCGTCCGCAACCGGGAGCGCGCAATGAAGATGGTCATGGCGGTGATCAAGCCGTTCAAGCTCGACGATGTGCGCGAGGCGCTGGCCGAGGCGGGCGTCGCCGGCATCACCGCGACCGAGGTCAAGGGCTTCGGACGGCAGAAGGGCCACACCGAGCTGTACCGCGGCGCCGAATACGTGGTCGACTTCCTGCCGAAGATCAAGCTCGAGGTCGCGGTCACCGACGACCAGGCCGATGCCGTGGTCGAGGCGATCATCAAGGCGGCCGGCACCGGCAAGATCGGCGACGGCAAGATCTTCGTCTGGGACCTCGCGCAGGTCGTGCGCATCCGCACCGGCGAGCTCGACGCCGACGCGCTCTAGCGCAGGCAAGGCCGGAGGTCGACGCCGAGCGGTTGGGGCGGACCGGGCGGTCGATGCAATCAACGCGTCGGATCGGCCGCTGCGGCGGAGGCCACCGATAACGCGCGCGGCCGCAGCGATCAAACGCCCCCGACCGCGCGCGCGCGTTCGGTCGAAACCAGCAAGGGTTGCCGCGATTCGCTATTCGCGATCGCTATTAGTAATCGCTGTTCGCAAGTAGCAAGTAGCAAGCCGCAAGTCGCAAGCCGCAAGTCGCAAGCCGCAAGCCGCAAGTCATAAGCCGCTAGCGCAAGGCGTGCGTCCCTAGCCGCTGAGTGACGCCGCGCCGCGCGTCGCATCACCCACGTGAGCATCAACCCCCGGCCTGCCCAGTCGCCGCGAGCGCTGATGCGCACCCTGACCCTGCACCGTCGCACCGGTCGCCAGCGGTCCGCGCATCGCGGCTGCCGTCGTCGCATTCGACCCGATTGCGCCCGCTCTGCTTGGCCCGGTACAGCGCCGCGTCCGCGCGATGCAGCAGCGAACGGAAATCGCCGTCGGTCATCGTGTATTCGGCAACGCCGATGCTGACCGAGATCGTCAGGCCGGGCGCGACCGGATCCAGCTCCAGCGCGCCGACCGCGGCCAGCAGGCGGTCGGCGACGCGCCGTGCAGCCGGCAGCGCCGTGCCGGGCAGCACCGCAACGAACTCTTCGCCGCCCGTGCGGCCGAGCAGGTCGCACTTGCGCATCTCGCACTGGCAGGCTTCAGCAACCCGGCGCAGCACCGCGTCACCCGCGGCATGGCCGTAGCGGTCGTTGATGCGCTTGAAGTGGTCGACGTCGAGCGCAATCACGCTGACCGGGCGCGTGCGCGGGTCGGCCTCGGCGATCGCGAGCGCGGCGAAGCGCTCGAGACTGCGGCGGTTGGCGGCGCCGGTCAGCGGATCGGTCATCGCGAGCGCATGCAGTCGGCGGCCGCTGCGGCGCTGGCCCAAGCCCAAGGCCGCCAGCACGAGCAGCAGCACAAGGCTGCCCGCGAGCGCGGCGCGCTGCCAGCGCCGCAACCGCAGTTCGGCCTGCAGCCGCGCCGCGTTGACCGCCTTGTCGGCCGCCAAGCGACGGTACTCGGCGTCGCGCCGGCCGAGCTCGAACTGGTGCCGCATCAGCGTTTCGCGCTGCCCCCGGTTCACGCGGTCGAGCTGGGTCTGCATCCGCAGCCACTGCCGGTACTCGGCCAGCGCCTCACGCGGTTGCCCGAGGGCTTCGAAGCTCGGCGCGCGGGCGCGGTGCAGCATGATCCGGTAGCGCAGGTTGTCACTGCCGGCGAGCGCTGCATCCACCCGCGCGTACTGCTGCAGCGCCTCGCGGTGGCGCCCGAGCGCGGCGAGCGCTTCGCCGCGGCGCAGGCTCAGCAACGTGTCCAGGCTGGAGCGGTCGCCTAGCGCATCCAGTGTGGCGCGGGCCTGCGATAGCAGCTGCAACGCACGCTCGGGTTTGCCGATCTGCACATGGCTTGCCGCGAGTGCGACGCGCGCGATCGCGGTATCGCGCGGGAACTGCTTGCGCTCGGCCAGTGCCAGCGCCTGAGACAGGGGTACCAGCGACGCGGCCGCGTCGTCTCGGTCGAAGTGCAGGTAGCCCTGCTGCAGCAGCGAGGTGTAGACAACCTGCCAGTCCTGCTGGCGGCGGCCAGCCTCCTCGCTGCGCCGCAGGTAGGCCAGCGCCTGGGCGTACTCGCCCATGCGGCGGTATGCGACGGCCAGGCCGAGCACGTTGCCTTCGGCAAGGTCGGTGAGCCGCGCCTGCTCGTACACGCGCTGCGCCTGCATCAGATCGAGCAGCGCCGCTGCATGCTCGCCAAGGATCGAGACGGTTCCAGCGCGCAGCTCCAGCCCTTCGCCGAGCAGTCGCGGCAGGCCCGCCTGGCGCGCCAGCTCGATGCCGCGCGAATAGGCTGCGACCGCGGCGCGTTCGTCGCGCTGCGCCTCGAGTGCGTCGCCACGGCAGTAGAGCAGGCGGACCTGCGACTCGGTGTCGCCGAGCCGTTCGGCCTTCGCCAGCCCCGCGTCGGCTTCGCTGACCACGCGCGCGGCGTCGCCAAAGAGGCCGAGGCCGCACTGCAGTGCCGCCAGCTGCAGCGCGCGGGCCTCGTCACCTGGTGGCAGTACCGCCCGCAGGCGGTCGTACTGGGGGCGCAATTCGGCGTGGTCGCCGTGCATGCGCGGCAGGGCGTCGACCTGCGCGAACAGTGCATCGAACGCCTCGGCGCCGGGCCGGACGCCTGCCAGGGCGTCCGCCGCGATCCACGGCGCGAGCGCGACGGCCAGCAGCCAGGCCGCGCCACGACGCAGGCGTCGTACGCTCACAGTGCCGCCTGCGCGGGATCCGCGGCCGTTGGCGCGGCAGCGGGAACGGAGGCATCGAATTCGACACGGTTGCGGCCCTGCCGCTTGGCCCGGTACAGCGCCCGGTCGGCGCGGCGCATGAGATCCGCCAGCCCCGCATCGTCCGGCTGCAGTTCGGCCGCGCCGATGCTCAGCGTCACGCGCAGGTCAGGCGCCAGGTCCTCGAACTCGAGCGCGCAGACAGCCTGCCGCAACCGTTCGGCGATCGGCAGCGCGCGGTCGAGTGCGGTGTCGGGCAGCAGCACGAGGAACTCCTCGCCGCCGATCCGGCCCAATCGGTCGAACTGGCGCAGCGCGGCCTGGCAGGCCTGGGCGGTGCGCATCAGCACTTCATCGCCGGCGAAATGGCCGTGGGTATCGTTGATCGCCTTGAAGCGGTCGATGTCCACCGTGAGCACCGTCAGCGGCGTGGCGGCGGCGCGCGCCGTGGCGACGGCGGACGCGCCGGACAGCTCGATGCTGCGCCGGTTCGGCACGCCGGTCAGCTCATCGGTCAGCGCCAGGCCGCGCAGGCGGATCGAGCGACGAACCTGGCGTGCGACGAGCGTGCCGAGCACGAGGATCAGTGCCGCACCAATGCCGATGGCAAGCCACTGCCAGCGCCGGGCGGCGTGCAACGCGGCGACCTGGCGTTCGTCGAGCGCCTTTTCCTCGGCCAGCCGGCGGTTGTCGAGGTCGCGCTGGGCCGCGTCGAAACGGTAGCGAAGCACCTGCGTGTGCTGGTCGCTGTGTTTTTTCTCCAGCGCCTCGCGCAGTGCGAGAAAGTGCTTGTAGTCGTCGACTGCGGCCTGCACGCGGCCGGTTGCCTCCAGGCTTGCCGAGCGCTCGGGATAGAGCATCGCGAGGTAGCGCTCGTTGCCGGTGGCGGTGAAATCACGCTCGGCGTGGTCGAAATGCGCCATCGCCGCTTCGTGCCGGCCGAGCCCGGCCAGCGCCTGGCCGACGTACAGCTCGACCATCCCGGTGTTCGAGCCGTCGCCGAGTGCGGCGAATTCGCCACGCGCCTGCTCGGCCATGCGCAGGGCTTCGTCGTACCGCCGCAAGAGCACGAGTGCGCCTGCCATGCCGAGGTGGGCGGATGCGATGTTGTAGCGCCAGCCATGGCGGCGCGACAGCTGCTCGGCTTCCTGATAGATGCGCAGGGCGCGCTCGGGCTGGCCCAGGCTTTCGTACACGAAGCCCAGCTGCAGCAGGTCGAGCACCAGCACGTCCCACTCCTTGCGTTGCGCGGACTTCGCGCGGCTCGCATTGAGGTACTCGAGCGCCTTGTCGTATTCGCCCATGCGGCGGTAGGCGATCGCGATCGCCTGCAGGTTCGCCTCGGCTGCGCGGCGGTAATTGCCGCGCTCGTACAGCGCCTGCGCCTCGAGGAAATCCAGCAGCGCCAGACCCTGGTCGCCCAGCAGCGAACGCACGCTGCCGCGCAGCGACAGCCCCTCGGCAATCAGGCGCGGATCATTCGTCTCGCGCGCGAGCTCCAGGCCCTCTTCGTAGCCGGCGAGCGCGGCCTTCGAGGGCTCGACGAGTTCGCGGTAGCCGGCCAGGCAGTAGGTCAGGCGGATCTGCGCGGCGCGCTCGCCGGCCGCGATCGCCTCGGCTAGCGCGGTGGAGGCGAATGCGAACCCGGCGCGTACGTCGTCGAAGTCGGCCGGGCAGGCGAGCGTCTTGTACTGCAGGCTGCGCCGCACGTCGCCGGGCGGCACCAGCGTCTTGAGCCGCGCGGTCTCACGCCGCCAGCGGTTCAGATCCAGCGTCGTCGCGTCGGCGTCGAGCCAGGCGAACTGCCGGTCGAACGCCTCGGCCGTGCGTTCAGTCGGGGACGACCGCTCGCAGCCGGCCAGGCCGGCCGCCAACGCGGCAGCGGACACCAGGCACAACCAGCGACTGCGGCGACGCACGAGCATGACAGTCCGCCTGGATGGAAACGAGCAGGGCGGGGAGCGCGGCGGTCGTCAACGCGCTGCCGCCCGTGCCCGCGCCACGTCGGACCGGCACCGGGTGCCGGTCAATCGCCCAAAGCGCGCGCCACGAACGGCGGTAGCGCCTGAGCCCCCCGGTGGATGTCCGCACTGTAGTAGAGCGTCTCCAATGAATCCGGGCGTGCGTCACGTTCGGATAGGGAAAAAGTCGCACCCGCCAACTTGCGCGCCATCGTGCAGCTCCACCAGCCGGTCGGGTAGCACGGCTGCGGGAACGGCAGGGTCTGGAACGACTGGAACCCGGCCTTGCCCATCTCCGCGCGCATCTGCTTGATCAGCTCGATCAGCATCAGCGGCGATTCGGACTGCTGCACCAGGATGCCGTCCTCGCGCAGCGCCGCGAAGCAGCTTTCGTAGAACGCCTTGTTGAACAGGCCTTCGGCCGGGCCGACCGGATCGGTCGAGTCGACGATCACGATGTCGACGCTGTTCGGGGCGCAGTTCTTCATGTACGCCACGCCGTCGTCGAACAGCAGCTGCGCGCGCGGATCGTTGTTCGATTCGCACAGCTCCGGGAACCACTCCTCGGCCATGCGCGTGACCTGCTCGTCGATGTCGCACTGCACGGCCGTCTCGACGCCGGGGTGCTTGAGCACCTCGCGCAGCGTGCCGCAGTCACCGCCGCCGATGATCACCACGTTCTTCGGGTTGTCGTGCGTGAGCAGCGCCGGGTGGGACATCATCTCGTGATAGAAGAAGTTGTCCTTCGTCGTCAGCATCATCGCGCCGTCGATGAGCATGAGGTTGCCCCAGTCCGTGCTCTCGTAGATCTCGATCTTCTGGAACGGCGACTGCACTTCGTCGAGCTTGCGAGTGATGCGGTAGCCGATCGCCGAACCGGTCGGGTCGAAGTTTTCGTAGTGCCACGTCGTGTCAGCGTTCATGCCAGTCCGTCCAGTGCAGTGGCCACATTCAGACGTACGCGATCCTGTCCGGGCATCGCACGTCGATCAGGGCGAAGAAAGGGGGCGAATTGTAGCGGGCGCGCCGGTGACCGGCTCGTATCCGGCGCGCGCGGGTGCGGGCGCTAGAATGCGCGTCCCCCACACCGCCGGTAACGCACCGATGACCGAATGGTCGCTCGATCAGGCCCGCAGGACGTACTCGATTCCGCACTGGGCCGAGGGCTACTTCGACATCGATGACGCAGGGCGCATCAGCGTCCGTCCGCGCGGCGACAACGGCCCGGCCGTGGCGCTGCCGCAGATCGTCGACGAAGCGCGCGCGAACGGCGCGAAACTGCCGTTGCTGGTGCGGTTTCCGGACATCCTCGGCGACCGCCTGCGCAAGCTGCAGGGCGCGTTCGCCTCGGCCATGGACGATGTCGGCTACGAAGGCGGGTACACCGCGGTCTATCCGATCAAGGTCAACCAGCACCGTGGCGTCGCCGGCACGCTTGCCGAGCACGGCGGCGGCGCGTCGCCGCGCGGCACCGCGTTCGGCCTCGAGGCCGGCAGTAAACCTGAACTCATGGCCGTGCTCGCGCTCAGCCAGCCCGGCGGCGTGATCGTCTGCAACGGCTACAAGGACCGCGAATACATCCGCTTGGCGCTGATCGGTCGCAAGCTCGGGCTGGAGACGTTCATCGTCGTCGAAAAGCCGTCCGAACTGCCGCTGGTGATCGAAGAAGCGAAGGCGCTCGGCGTGAAGCCGGGCCTGGGCGTGCGCATGCGCCTAGCCAGCCTCGGCGCTGGCAAATGGCAGAACAGCGGCGGCGACAAGGCGAAGTTCGGCCTGAGCCCGCGCCAGGTGCTCGACCTGTGGAAACAGCTGCGTGACTCGGGGATGGGCGACACGCTCGGCCTGCTGCACTTCCACATGGGCTCGCAGATCTCGAACGTGCGCGACATCGCCAACGGCATGCGCGAGGCCGTGCGGTATTTCGTCGAGCTGTCCAAGCTCGGCGCGAACGTGCGCTACATGGACGTCGGTGGTGGCCTCGGTATCGATTACGAAGGCACGCGCTCGCGCAGCTATTACTCGATCAACTACGGCCTCAAGCAGTACGCGCTGAACATCGTGCAGCCGCTCGCCGAAGCCTGCGCCGAACACGGCCTGCCGCAGCCGCGCATCGTCACCGAATGCGGCCGCGCGATGACCGCGCACCACGCGGTGCTGATCGCGAACGTGTCCGAGGTCGAGAAGGCCCCGCAGGGCCGCGTGCCGGACGTGCATGACGATGAGCCCGCGGTGATCCGCCACCTGCGAGCGATCCACGACGAGCTCGATGCGCGCCCCGCGGTCGAGCTGTTCCACGAGGCCGTGCACCACCACAGCGAAGGCCTCGCCGCGTACGCGCTCGGCCAGATCGACCTCGTGCATCGCGCCCGCATCGACGATCTGTTCTACGCGATCGCGAACGCGGTTCGCGCGCGCCTGAGCCCGGGCCAGAAAAACCACCAGGCCGTGCTCGACGAGCTCAACCAGCGACTGGTCGACAAGTTGTTCGTGAATTTCAGCGTGTTCGAGTCGATGCCCGACATCTGGGCGATCCAGCAGGTGTTCCCGATCGTGCCGATCGAACGGCTACGCGAAGTGCCGGACCGGCGCGGCGTGATCGCCGACCTGACCTGCGATTCGGACGGGCGCATCGACGTCTACGTCGAGAACGAGGCGCTGAACACCTCGATGCCAGTGCACGCGCTGCGGGCGGGTGAGAGCTACCGGCTCGGCTTCTTCCTGGTCGGCGCGTACCAGGAAATCCTCGGCGACATCCACAACCTGTTCGGCGATACCGACGCGGTCGAAGTGCGGGTCGAGGGCGATGGCTACGCGCTGGTGCAACAACGCCGCGGCGACACCACCGACGTGATGCTCGATTACGTCGGCTACCGGCTCGAAGACCTGCGCGCGTCGTACCGCGACCGGGTGGCCGCGGCCGGGCTGCCGGACGACGAGTCGGGCCGGCTCGAGGCCGCGCTCGAGAGCGGACTGACCAGCTACACCTACCTCGACGACGCGCCGCTGGACTGACGGCAGCGGCGGGCGCGGCAGCCGGGGGAAGCGGCTGCCTGCATACGGCGGTTCCCGCGTTATTGCAGGAGCGGGGCGCGGCCGTGGAATCGCGGGTTTCGAATCGGCACCGGGCCCGCCCCGGGCCGTATTGCATTGACCAGGAGAAGTTCATGAAAGTCGGATTCATCGGTCTGGGCGCAATGGGCGCGCCGATGGCGCGGCACGTGCATGCCCGCGGCCTGCTGGCCGCGGTCGGCAACCGCAGCCAGCACAAGGCCGATGCACTTGCCGCCGAGCTTGGCGTGCGCGCCGCGCGCAGTGCGGACAACTTCGCCGATTGCGACATCGTCGTGCTGTGCGTGTCGCTGGACGCCGACGTGCTCGAGAACGTCGCCGCGCTCGCCGGCGTGCTCAAGCGCAACGCGCTGGTGATCGACCATTCGACCACCGCGGTTGAAACCGCCCGGCGTGCGGCCGCGCAGCTGGCAGCGCAGGGAATCGCGTTCGTGGACGCGCCGGTCTCCGGCGGCGTCGAGGGTGCGCGCAACGGCCGGCTGTCGGTGATGGTCGGTGGCGAGGCCGACGTGCTCGAGCGCGCGCGGCCGGTGCTGGAAAGCTATGCGGGGCGGATTGCCCACATGGGGGCGGTTGGCGCCGGGCAGGCGACCAAGGCGGTGAACCAGGTGCTCGTGGCCGGCATCAACGAGGCCGTCTGCGAAGGGCTGGCGCTGGCCGAGAAGCTCGGCCTGGACGCCGAGCAGCTGCTGCCGACGCTGATGGCGGGTGCGGCCGGCAACTGGTTTCTCGAAAAGCGTGGCGCGACGATGCTGCGCAGCGAGTTCACACCGGGGTTCAAGTGCGCGCACATGCTCAAGGACCTGCGCATCGTGCAGGGCATCGCGCGCAATGCCGGCGTCTACGTCAGCGTGACGCAGCAGGCGCTGGCCGATTACGCCGAACTGATCGAGCGCGGTTTCGGCGAAGCCGACACGTCGGCACTGATCGAACTCAAGCGGCGCGGCTGAACGCGGGCGGCGTGACCGCCCGGGCGGTCACCGTGGCGTCGCGCGTCGCCGCTGCGCGAGCCGCTCGCCGATCCAGGCGCCCAGGCCCGCAGCGACCAAGCTGGCGGTAAGTGCGAGCGCGTTGTGGCGCAGCACCGCCGCCAAGGGCAGCGACGACACCGGCGAGCCGTCGTAGGCGAGGTAGAGCGTCGCGATAATCGCCGCCCAGACCACCAACTGCAGCAGCACGGCGATCCAGCGGAACGCACGGTGCCCGGCGACCGCGCCGCCGGCCGCCATCGCCAGCAGCACGCCGAGGACATCGGCGAGCGGCAATGCACCCAGCGGTGAGGCGATCTCGCGGTTGAGCTGCGCGCCGAACAGCTGCACGAGCAGGCTGCCGGCAATCATCGTAACCACTGCGACCAGCGCCGCCGCGAGCATTCGCTTCGGCTGGCCCGGTGCGCCGAGCGAATCGGTCAGCACCCCGTGCTCCGACAATGGGCGGCCGCGAGGCGCGTGACGGCGGCCGCGGCTGCGCTCATTCGACCTTGATTGCCATCGCCGGCAGCCCGCCGCTGGCGAGCTTGCGCTTGGCGTCGGCCAGTTCGCTCGCGCTGCCGTACGGCCCCATGCGCACGCGGAACACGGTCTTGCCGTTGATGCGCGCCGACTCGACACGTGCGCCGACGCCGAGCATCGCGATCTTCGCCTTGAGTTCCTCAGCCTGGCCGGACGCTTCGAACGCGCCTGCCTGCAGCAGGTAGCGGGTGGCGTCGGCGCTGTCCGGGGCGGGGGTCGGCGCAGGGGGGGCAGCCGGCGCCGGTGCAGGTGCAGGCGTCGCCGGTTCGGTCGCCGGCCGCGGCGTGTCCTCGACCGGGGCCGGCAGCGGCGTGGTCGCAGGCGCTGCCGGCGTCTCGGCGGCAGCCGGGGACGCCGCGGCCGCGGCCTTTGCCTTTGCTTCGCGCTCGGCCTCGATGCGCGCGCTTTCGGCCAGCTCGGCGTCGCTCACCGGCACTTCGCGGCCCGGCAGCAGCGTGTAGAAGTCGAAATCGGTCTGCTTGCGCGAAGCTTCGGGTTTGGCCTTCGCGTCGTTGCCTACGTCTTCGACCGGTGCCTCGGGAATGCCGAGTTCGTCCCCGGCGCTTTCGACCGGGGCCGGCTGCGCATCGGGGTTCGGACGTGGACGCAGGAAGCCGTCGCCGTCGGAATTGAGCATCTTCGGCGCGACGAGGATCAGCAGGATGCCGATCACCACGCCGAGCACGCCCCAGGCCCAGCCCGGCAGTCCGCCGTTGCCCTGGTTGCGTCGCGCCTGGGTCTTGCCACGCTTTGCCACTTACATCACCTCGGGCGCATGCACGCCCAAAAGACCGAGCCCGTTCGCGAGCACCTGGCGCGTCGCGAACGCGAGCACGAGGCGCGCGTTGCGCACGTCGGCATCGTCGACGAGGAACTGGTGGTCGTTGTAATAGGTCTGGAACGTCTGTGCGAGTTCGAGCAGGTAGACCGCGAGCTGGTGCGGCTCGAGGTCCCGACCCGCGGCTTCGACCACGTCCGGATAGCGAAGCAGCGTCACGACGAGTTCGTGCGCGGCTGCGTCGTCGAGGTCGAGCGCCTGCGCCAGGCCCGCGTCGCGGTCGAACGACAGGCCGCGCTCACGCATCTGACGCTCGAGCCCGTACATGCGTGCGTGCGAGACCTGAACGTAGTAGACGGGGTTGTCCATCGACTGGCTGCGCGCGAGGTCGATGTCGAACGTGAGCTGCGAATCGGGCTTGCGCGCGACCAGGAACCAGCGCGTCGCATCCTTGCCCGCTTCGTCGACGAGGTCGCGCAGCGTCAGGTAGCTGCCGGCGCGCTTGGACAGTTTCACCTCCTCGCCGCCGCGCATCACCGTGACCATCTGGTGCAGCACGTATTCGGGCCAGCCCTGCGGAATGCCGACATCGAGCGCCTGCAGACCGGCGCGCACACGCGCGAGCGAGCCGTGGTGGTCGGCGCCGAGTTCGGTGATCGCGCGCTCGTAGCCGCGCTGCCACTTGCTCAGGTGATACGCGACGTCCGGCACGAAGTAGGTGTAGGTGCCGTCGGACTTGCGCATCACGCGGTCCTTGTCGTCACCGAAGTCCGTCGTGCGCAGCCACAGCGCGCCGCCTTCCTCGTAGGTGTGCCCGCGCTCGGTCAGCGTGCGCACGGTCTCCTCGACCTTGTTGTCCGCATACAGCGACGACTCGAGGAAATAGACGTCGAACGCGACGCCGTATGCGGCCAGGTCGGAGTTCTGTTCGCGGCGCAGGTAGGCCACCGCGAAGCGGCGGATCGCGTCGAGATCTTCCGGGTCCTTCGCACCGGTGACCGCATGGTCCTCGAACTCGACCGTGTCACCGCGTAGGTAGGCTTGCGCGACGTCATTGATGTAGTCGCCGCGGTAGCCGTCCTCGGGCCAGCCGGCGTCGTCGGGGCCGCGGCCCTGCGCACGCGCCTGCACCGAGATGGCCAGGTTGTTGATCTGCGCGCCGGCGTCGTTGTAGTAGAACTCGCGCGCCACGTCCCAGCCGTTCGCCTCGAGAACGCGCGCGATGCAATCGCCGATCACCGCCGCGCGGCCGTGGCCGACGTGCAGCGGGCCGGTCGGGTTGGCCGAGACGTATTCGACGCCGGCGCGGTGGCCGCGGCCGCTTTCGTTGCGGCCGAAGCGTTCGCCGCACGCGAACACGTCGGCGAGCTGTCGGCGCCACGCGCTTTCGGCCACGTGGAAATTGATGAAGCCCGGACCGGCGATCTCGACCTTCGCGATGTCCCCGTTTGCAGGCAGCGCATCGACGAGCGCCTGCGCGATCACGCGCGGGTTCGACTTCGCCGGTTTCGCGAGCAGCATGGCCGCATTGGTCGAAAAATCGCCCTGCGCGCGGCTCTTCGGGCGCTCGATCACGAAGTCGGGCGTGGCGAGATCGGCCGGCAGGGTGCCAGCGGCACGCAGCGATTCGATGGCCTGCGCAACCAGCGCGCGGAGAGTGGATTTCACGACGGATCCGGGACCTGCAGAAGGGCTGGCATTGTACGCGAGGGGGCCGCGCGGCCGGGACCGACGCCGGTGTGATCCGCCGCGCTCGCGCAAGGTTTCGGCCCTCCACGCCGGCTAGGGCGCGAGGCCGCCGTGCAGAGCTCGCGACAGGTTTGGCCAGCCGCCGGCGCGGCCGTGCGCTAGACCCAGCCGCGCGTCGCCATCGATACCGGTGCGCCGTCGCCGATGACGAAATGATCGAGCAGCCGGACCTCGACCAGTGCGAGTGCCTGCTTGAGCCGCTCGGTGACGGCCCGGTCGGCCGCGCTCGGTTCGGGATTGCCGCTGGGGTGGTTGTGGCCAACGATCACCGCGGCCGCGTTGAGCGCGAGCGCACGCCGGGCGACTTCGCGCGGGTGTACCTCGGCGCCGTCGATCGTGCCGCGGAACAGTTCTTCGAACGCGATCGTGCGATGGCGCGTGTCGAGGAACATCGCGGCGAACACCTCATGCGGCAACCCGCGCAGCCGCTGGGCGAAATAGCGGCCCGCCGCGCCGGGGTCGGTCAACGCCGCGCCACGCTCGAGCTGCGCCTGCAGATGGCGATGGCCGAGTTCGAGCGCGGCGGCAAGCTTGCAGGCGCGCGCCGGCCCGAGGCCCGGCAGTTTCGCGAGCTGCGCCGGAGTGCGCTCAAGCAGCGTGCGCAGCGGGCCGTGCGCGCCGAGTAGCTCGCGCGCGGTCGCGACCGCATCGCGCCCGCGCAGGCCCGAGCCGAGGAACACCGCGAGCAGCTCGGCGTCCGACAGCGCCGCCGCGCCGTGCGCGATGAGTTTCTCGCGCGGACGCTCGTGTACGGGCCAGTCGCGGATGTGCATGGGTTCTCGGCTTCCAAAGGCGGGTGGGTGTTTGCGGCCGGGACGCCTGGCGGATCGACCGCATCCACGGCGCCCGCGATCGCCGGGCAGACCAGTCTGGCGGCCTCCGGGCCGCCGCGGACCTCGGGCGTGAGGCCGCGTTCGGGTAAGCTGTCGCCCGCTTGCTGCGTCGGAAAAACCCCACAGTGACGGCCCTGCACGGTCAGAAAATCCTGCTCTGCGTCTGCGGTGGCATTGCTGCCTACAAGACGGCCGAACTCGTGCGCCGCCTGCGCGACGCCGGTGCCCGCGTGCGCGTGGCGATGACCGAAAACGCGCAGCGCTTCATCGGCGCGGCGACGCTTCAGGCGCTCAGCGGCGAGCCGGTGCGCAGCAGCCTGTGGGACGAGCAGGCCGAAGCGGCGATGGGCCATATCGAACTCGCGCGCTGGCCCGACCGCATCGTGATCGCGCCTGCGACCGCGAACACGCTCGCCAAGCTCGCGCACGGCTTCGCCGATGACCTCGTCAGCACGCTGTGTCTGGCCAGCGAGGCCCCGGTCGCCGTCGCGCCGGCGATGAACCGGCTGATGTGGAGCCACCCGGCCACACGCGCGAACGTCGCGACGCTGCGCGAGCGCGGCGTTGCGGTGCTCGGCCCCGCGGCGGGCGAGCAGGCCTGTGGCGAGACCGGTGAAGGCCGCCTGCTGGAACCGGATGCAATTGTTCGAGAACTGGAGGCGATGGCATGAACGCGCGCGGTTTCGATTTCGCCGAACGGCGCATGCTGATCAGCGCCGGGCCGACGTTCGAGGACATCGATCCGGCCCGGTTCATCGGCAACCGCAGCAGCGGAAAGATGGGCTACGCGATCGCGCAGGCCGCCGCGCGCCGCGGCGCGCGCGTGATGCTCGTGTCCGGACCGGTCTCGCTGCCGACGCCCGATGACGTGCAGCGCATCGACGTGCGCTCGGCCGCGCAGATGCATGCCGCCGTGCTCGCGCAATTGCCGGCCGACATCTATATCGGCGCGGCGGCGGTCGCGGATTTCACCCCGCGCGAAGTGGCGCCGATCAAGCTCAAAAAGCGCCCGGGTCAGGACACGCTGACACTGGAGCTGGTGCGCACGCCCGACATTCTGGCCGACGTCGCCGCACATGCGCAGCGCCCGCCGCTCGTCGTGGGCTTCGCGGCCGAGACCGACCGCGTCGAGGAATACGCACGCGGCAAACTGCTCGCCAAGCGCATCGACCTGATCGCAGCGAACCGCGTCGGCGTGGCCGGGTGCGGTTTCGAATGTGATGACAACGCGCTGTCGGTGCTCTGGAACGACGGCAGCCGGGCGCTTGGTCCCGCCCCGAAGGCCGAACTGGCCGACATGTTGCTGGACCTGATCGCCGAGCGCTGGGCCGGCATCACGCGTTGACGTATCGGTGCAGGTAGCGCGGATCGGGGCCGCTGCTGCTGCTGCTGCTGCGGACGCAGCGTCGTTGCGGGCAGGCAGCACGTCGACGCGCGGTTCGCGCGGCGATCTGCGAGACTGCCGGCAGACCGCACTGAACGCACGCATGCACCACACTCTCGAGGTCAAGCTGCTCGATGCCCGCTTCGGCGGCACGTGGCCGTTGCCCGAATACGCGACCGAAGCCAGCGCCGGGCTCGACCTGCGCGCGGCGCTCGATGCCCCGTTGTCACTCGCTCCAAGCGACACAGCACTG
Source organism: Lysobacter korlensis (assembly GCF_042434515.1). Lineage (NCBI taxonomy): Bacteria > Pseudomonadati > Pseudomonadota > Gammaproteobacteria > Lysobacterales > Lysobacteraceae > Lysobacter > Lysobacter korlensis. The sequence goes on along the minus strand of NZ_JBHLTG010000001.1, from coordinate 10,822 downwards.
GTGCCGTCGGGGCTGGCGATCCATATCGGCGATCCTGGCCTCTGCGCGGTCGTGCTGCCGCGTTCGGGGCTGGGCCACAAGCACGGCATCGTGCTCGGCAACGGCACCGGACTGATCGATGCCGACTACCAGGGCCCGCTGCTGATCAGCATCTGGAATCGCGGGCGCGAGGTTTTTACGATGCAACCGGGGGACCGGATCGCACAGCTGGTCGTGCTGCCAATCGTGCGCGCCCGGTTGCAGGTGGTAACGGAATTCGAAACCAGTGAACGCGGAGCCGGCGGTTTCGGCCACACCGGCGTGCGCTGAGCGACACCGACGGATGCGCCCGCGTCCGCGCAGGCTTGAGGGAGTGCAACGATGGTCGATCTGAAGAGCGGGCGTTCGCGCCAGGCAGCACAACAGCTCAAGCCGCTGCTCGCGGTGCTGGCCGCGGTCTGCCTGCTGCTGGCGGGTTGGTTTGCCTGGAGCGCCTGGGAGCGCTACCGCCATGAAGCCCGACTGGAGACCGTGAAGGCCGCCCGCGATGCAGCCGTCGATGCTGCGCGCGTGGCACTGACCGCCGAAAAGCGCCGCCTGTCGACCCAGCTCGCGCAGCCCGAATTGCAGGCCGCGATCGCACGCGAAGATCGCGCCACCGCTGGCCGGTTGCTGACCCAGGGGTGGCCCGGCGCCACGGACGGTGAGGTGGTGCCACCGGATCTCGACCCGGCGTATTCGCCGTTGGCATCGGGCTCGGCCAAGCCCGGCACCTACGGACGGCTGGCGGTACTCGAAGCGGCACTGGTCGAGGACGGGCCGGTCGCGCTGCTCGTACGCGATGGCGGCAGCGCGCGGCTTGCAGTTGCCGCACCGGTGCGCGCCAACGGCCTGCTGGCCGGCGTGGCCGTCGCCGAACTGCCGCTGCAGCGCGTAAGCGCGGCGTTCGAATCGGCGCAGGTGCCGGACGGCGCGTATCTCGCGCTGCGGCAGGGCACCGCAAGCGTCGTCGAATCCGGCGACACCGCGCTCGCGAACGGCGCCGAGGCGCTTGCCCGCAAAATCGAAGGCAGCGACCTGCGCGTTGCGGCCGCGACCCCGGATATGGCCGGGGGGCCGCTGGGCCTGGATGCACTGGGCAGTGCGATCGCTGCGCTCGTGCTGGCCGCGCTGGCGCTGCTGGCGTGGTTTGCGCCGAGGCTCGGTGCGGGCCGGCAGGGCCGCGATGAGCACGGTGGCGACTCGGAACGGACTCTGGCCGAGACGCTGCAGCAGCTGGCCGCGCAGCCGCCGGCGACGCACGCGATGGCCGCGGCCAGCGACCGACCCGCGGCGACCACGGTCGACCCGGATCCGGTGTCGATGGACATCGACCGCGGCATCTTCCGCGCCTACGACATCCGCGGCATCGTCGGTCAGAACCTCGACGCCGAGGTCGCCGAACGCATCGGCGAAGCGATCGGCACCGTGATGCACGAGCGCGGACTGCGCGAGATCGTCGTCGGCCGCGACGGGCGGCTGTCCGGCCCGGCGCTCAGCGACGGGCTGATCCGCGGCCTGCGCGCGACCGGCCGCGACGTCATCGACATCGGAATGGCGCCGACGCCGGTCGTCTATTTCGGCGCGTACCAGCTCAACGCAGGCTCGTGCGTGTCGGTCACCGGCAGCCACAACCCGCCGGACTACAACGGCTTCAAGGTCGTGATCGGCGGCGAAACACTGTCCGGCGACGCGGTCGTCGAGCTGTTCAACCGCATCGCCAGCGACCGCCTGCACCGCGCCGCCACGCCGGGCAGCCTGAGCGAGCGCGACATCGGCGAGGATTATGTCCAGCGCATCGCCGCGGACGTGCAGATCGACCGGCCGTTGAAGGTCGTCGTCGATGCGGGCAACGGCGTCGCCGGCGGGCTGGGCCCGCGCGTGCTGCGCGCGATCGGCGCTGACGTGGTACCGCTGTACTGCGAGATCGACGGCACGTTCCCGAACCACCATCCCGACCCGAGCGAGCCGCACAACCTCGTGGATCTGGTCGCCGCCGTGCAACGTGAAGGCGCCGACCTCGGCGTTGCGTTCGATGGCGATGGCGACCGCCTCGGCGTGGTCACGCGCGACGGCCGCACGATCTTTCCCGACCGCCTGCTGATGCTGTTCGCTGCGGACGTGCTCGAACGCAACCCGGGCGCGCTGGTGATTTTCGACGTCAAGTGCACCGGCCGGTTGCCCGGATACATCCTGCGCCACGGCGGCAGCCCGCTGATGTGGAAGACCGGCCATTCGCTGATCAAGGCGAAGATGCGCGAGACCGATGCCGAGCTCGCCGGCGAGATGAGCGGCCACTTCTTCTTCCAGGAGCGCTGGTACGGCTTCGACGACGGCATCTACGCCGCCGCGCGGTTGCTCGAGATCCTCGCAATCCAGTCCGGCGGCCCATCCGACACGCTCAACGCGTTGCCGGACGGTATCTCGACGCCGGAGATCAAGGTCGATGCGCCGGCCGGCAATCCGCATGCATTCGTCGAGCGCTTCCGCAGTCAGGCCACGTTCGAAAGTGCGCGGCTGTCGACGATCGACGGCGTACGCGCCGACTATCAGGACGGCTGGGGGCTGGTGCGTGCGTCCAACACCACGCCGGTGCTGGTCATGCGCTTCGATGCCGATTCGGACGCCGCGCTGGCCCGCATCCAGGCGGCATTCCGCGAGCAGTTGCTGAAGGTCGATCCCGGCCTGACGCTGCCGTTCTAAGCGAACGCGCACGGCGCCGTCGCCCGGCGTCGTGCGCAACCCGCCGGCCGCTCGGCCTGCGTCAGCTGCCGTTCGCGACCGGCAGCACCGCCGGCGCCGAGGCCGGGGCCTTGAGCTCGCGATACCGGGCAAGCGTGTCCGCGAACTCACCTGCGATCGCGTCGGCCTCGCGCTGCTGTTCGGCGAGCAGGCGCTGCTGGCGCAGCAGTTCGGCATGCTGCTGGCGGATGTTGTCGGCCAGCGGCTTCACGACCGGCTTGCCCATCAGCTCGGCTTCGCCGGCGCGGCGCAACAGCGTCAGCAGGCTCTGGCGCAGGCCGGTCACCGCCATCTGCGATGCCTTCAGCGTGCCTTCGCTCAACGAAAGGCGGTGTTCGTATGCGCGGCGCAGGTCGGCCTCGGACGCGTAGGACTCGACCATCGCCAGCTCGCGTCGTTGCTGCGCCTGGGTCGCGAGCGCCGCCTGGCGTTCGGCCTCTGCCGCAGCGGCCTCGGCCGCACGCTCCTCGGCACTCAGCGCGCGGTCGACCCGGCCGGTGGCCAGGCCGCTGCGTGCGCTGATCTCGGTGCGTGCAGCATCGACCGCATTCGCAGGCAGGGCGTCGCCGCAGACCTTGCGGCCGCCCTCATTCCAGCAGTACAGCTTCTTTGCCGGTGCATTGCCCGACTGCGCCGCGGCCGGCAGGGTCAGCAGGGCGAACAGCGGGGCAATAAACAGCGCGCAGGTCTTTCGCATGGGCCGGTGCCCTCCGATCGGGGCGTGGGATGTCGATCCTTGCGGGATCACTGGCCATATTCAAGCAAGAGTTGAGCCAAGCACGACCGCCGGCACATTCGTCGACGCATGGGCGCGTCGGGAGCGCCCGTTTGCGTGGCTCATCCCGCCGCTTTGCTGCCGTAGCGCGCCCGGTAGTCGAGCAAAGCGTCGCGGTGCTCGCCCAGTCGCGGGTCGGTGGCGGCGAACGCGAGCAGGTCGCCCAGCGTCGCCACCGCGATCACCGGCAGGCCATGCTCGAGCGCGACCGTTTCTGCCGCCGAGCGTCGCTCGTCATCGCCCACCTCGACGCCCCCGGCAGCTTCCTGCCGATCGAGCGCGATCACGATGCCGGCCGCGGTGCCGCCTGCCGCCGCGATGATCGACAGCGCTTCGCGGATCGCAGTGCCCGCAGTGATCACGTCGTCGACGATCAGCACGCGCCGGCCTTCCAGCGACGCGCCGATCAGGCTGCCGCCTTCACCGTGCGCCTTGGCCTCTTTGCGGTTGAACGCGAGCGGCAGGTCGCGGCCGCGCCGCGCGTATTCGCAGGCAAGCGCGCTGGCGAGCGGAATGCCCTTGTAGGCCGGACCGAACAGCAGATCGAACTCCACGCCGCGTTCGTCGATCGCATCGGCGTAGCAGCGCACGAGCTCGGCGAGCGCCGCGCCACTGTCGAAACGGCCGGCGTTGAAGAAATACGGGCTCACCCGTCCCGACTTGAGCGTGAATTCGCCGAACCGCAGCGCATCGGCGCGCAGGGCGAGCTGCAGGAAACGGGTGCGGTGCTCGGACACGGATGGTCTACCGGCTCGGAGGGGCGGCCATCGTAAAACACGCGTCGCGTCACACCCAGCGCCGCGGCGGTTAATCCCCGCGCCGGCTGCGATCGGCTAGGCTGCGCCGTCGTCCGTCCGCCACGTGGTTCCATGCGCATCATCAGCTTCAACGCCAACGGCCTGCGCTCGGCCGCCAACAAGGGGTTTTTCGAGTGGTTCGCGCAGCAGCAGGCCGATGTGCTGTGCGTGCAGGAAACCAAGGCGCAGGAGTCCCAGCTGGTCGATGCGAAGTTCCGTCCCGAGGGCTACCGCGTCGCGTTCCGTGACGCGTCGAAGAAGGGCTACAGCGGCGTGGCGATCTACAGCCGCCGCGAGCCTGACGAGGTGCGCACCGAGATGGGCTGGGCACCGTTCGACGACGAGGGCCGCTACATCGAAGCGCGCTTCGGCAACCTCAGCGTGGCCTCGTTCTACATCCCGTCCGGCTCCTCCCGCGAGGATCGGCAGGAATTCAAGCTGCAGGTCATGGACTGGCTGCGCGCGCACCTCGACGAGTGGCTCGCCTCAGGCCGCGACTACGTGCTCTGCGGCGACTGGAACATCGTGCGCTCCAGGCTCGACATCAAGAACTGGACCAGCAACCAGAAGAACTCCGGCTGCCTGCCGTGCGAGCGCGACTGGTTCAATGCCGTGTGCTGTGACGAGTCCGGCTGGGTCGACAGTTACCGGGCGCTGCATCCGTCCGGCCAGGACTACACCTGGTGGAGCAACCGCGGCGCCGCGCGCGCGAACAACGTCGGCTGGCGCATCGATTACCAGCTGGTGACGCCGAGCCTGCGCGAGCGCATCCGCGCCTGCGCGATCGAGCGTGAGCGGCGTTTTTCCGACCACGCCCCGTTCATTGTCGACTACGAGATCGAGACCGCATGAGCACTGCCGCCGACCACAGCAGTTCCGAGCCGGTGTCGTACAAGGGCTGGGCCGGCATCAAGCGCGCATTCGGCACGCCGTCGGCGCTGACCATGATGCTGCTCGGCTTCGGCAGCGGCCTGCCGTTCCTGCTGATCGCCTCGAGCACCTTGTCCACGCGCCTGCGTGACGTCGGGCTGGACCTGGGCAGCATCGGCCTGATCAGCCTGGCGAGCTTTTTCTACCTGCTCAAGTTCGCGTGGGCGCCGCTGATCGACCGCTACGCGTTTCCGCTGACCGCGTTCCTCGGCCGCCGCCGCTCGTGGCTGCTCGCGGCCCAGGTGGTGGTTGCGATCAGCCTGGCTGCACTCGCGTTCGTGCAGCCACAGCTCGGCGTCAGCGAGCTCGTCGTCTGGGTGCTGGTGGCCTCGCTTGCGGGCGCGACGCAGGACTCGGCCGTCGATGCCTACCGCATCGAAATCGCCCCGCCGTCCGCGCAGGCGGCGCTCGCGGCAACGTACACGCTCGGCTACCGGATCGGCCTGATCGTCGCCGGCGCCGGCGCACTCTACCTGGCGGAGTTCGGCGACTGGACGCAGGCCTACCTCGTCATGGCAGCGCTCATGGCGCTGCCGATCGCTGCGACGCTGCTCAGCCGCGAGCCGGTCGCGCCGGTGATGACGGTCGCGCGCAAAGTCGACTTCTTCGGTGCGTTCTGGCAGCCGTTCACGAGCTTTTTCAGCGCGAATGGCCTGGCGCTCGGCCTCGGGCTGCTGCTGTTCGTCGGTCTGTTCAAGTTCCCCGACCAGGTCATCGGCGTCATGGCCGGACCGTTCTATCTGGACTCGGGCTACACCAAGGCCGACATCGCGACCGTCTCCAAGCTCTACGGCGTGTGGACCGGCATTGCCGGCGCATTTGCGGGCGGTCTTGCCGTGGCGGCATTCGGGTTCCGCCGCACGCTGTTCCTCGCCGCGATCATGGTCGCGCTGTCGAACCTCGCGTTCCTGCTGATGGCGCAGAACCCGTCGGAGATCTGGGCGTTCTACGCTGCCATTACCGCCGACAACCTCTCGCAGGGGTTCGCAGGCACGGTGCTCGTCGCGTTCATGTCCTCGCTAACCGACCGCAACTTCACCGCCACGCAGTACGCGTTGCTGGTGTCGCTCGCGAACCTGCCGGGCAAGTTCGTCGGTGGCGCGTCGGGCTACATCGTCGAGGCGACGTCCTACAGCACGTTCTTCCTGCTCAGCGCGCTCACGGTGGTGCCGACGCTGCTGCTGCTGGCATGGCTGTGGGGGCGCATCCGCGAAGCTTCACAGCCGCAGGACGTGGCGGGCGCCCACGCGCCGTAGCCCGACGCGCGCTGCAGCGCTGCGTCCGGCCGGTCGGGGCGCCGAGGTCGGCCGTCGTTGCTGTCAGGGCACGACGCTGCGCGTGGCTGGGCACCGCGAAGCACGCCCGCAGGCCGTCGCTACGTGTCGCTCGATGCAGCGCGCCTCAGGCCGGGTGCAGCGTTCCGAGCACGCGCAGCCCGCGCGCTCCCGTCACGGCCGGCAGGTTGCCGGGGCGGCCGAGCAGGGTCTGTCGAGCCAGCCAGGCGAACGCCATCGCTTCGACGTAATCCGGATCAAGCCCGAAGGCGGCGGTCGATTCCAACGCAACCCCAGGCAGGTGCGCCTGCAGCCGCTGCATCAACGCGCCATTGCGCACCCCGCCCCCGCAGGCCAGCACGCGCTTCGTGGCTGGCTGGTGCGTCTGCAGGGCGCCTGCAATTGTCACCGCGCTCAGCTCGAGCAGGGTTGCCTGCACACCGGCGACGGTCTCGCTGCCGCTCAGGCGCGGGGCCAGCCAGTGAAGATGGAATTGCTCGCGTCCGCTGCTCTTCGGCGGCGGCAACGCGAACCACGGCTCATCAAGCAGCCGCGCAAGCAACGCGTTGTCGATGTTCCCGCTCGCCGCCAGCCCGCCATCGGCGTCGAACGGCTGCCCCGTATGGCGCGCGCACCAGGCGTCGAGCAGGGCATTGGCCGGCCCGGTGTCAAACCCGCGCACATCTCCATGCGCAGGCAACAACGTGAAATTCGCGATTCCGCCGAGGTTGAGCACGGCGCGGTCTTCGTCAGCGCTGTGCAGAAGCGCGGCATGGAAAGCCGGCACCAGAGGGGCGCCCTGGCCGCCGGCGGCCACGTCACGTCGGCGGAAATCGGCGACGGTTGCCACTCCGGTGCGCTCGGCGATCACGCTCGCGTCGCCGATCTGCCACGAAAACGGATGCCGGCCGTCGTAAGCCGCGCCCGCGGGCCGGTGCCGGATCGTTTGGCCGTGCGAGCCGATCGCGCTCACCGCGCCGGCATCGGTGCCCGCAGCTGCCAGCAGCGCATGCACTGCCGCTGCGAATGCTTCGCCGACCTGCACGTCAAGGGTCGCCAGTTCTTCCAGCGAACGCGCATCGCCGCCCTGCCCGAGTTCGACCAGTCTTGTGCGCAGCTCCGGAGTCCAGCCCGCGGTGAGCCCATGCACCAGCTCGCAGCGCAGGCCGCCTGCCTCATCGGCAAAGCGCACCAGCGCCGCATCGATGCCATCGGCGCTCGTGCCTGAAATAAGGCCGACAAACAGGCCTGCGTTTTCAGGCGCAGCGGACGCAGGCACGCATCAGGCCTTCGGGCCGCCTTTTACAGGCGCAGCCTTCTTTGCAACGCGCGAGCTCGAGTCATCGTCGCCGTCAACATCGGCGTAGATGATGTTTTCGACTTCACGGATGCGGTCGAGCGCGGTGCGCGTCTGCGTGCGGAACTGCGCCAGCGCGGCGCCGCTGAGCGGCTCCGGCGGCGGCATCGTGATCGACAGCGGATTGCGGTGCACGCCGTTGACGCGGAATTCGTAATGCAGGTGCGGGCCGGTCGACATGCCCGAGCTGCCGACATAGCCGATCACTGCGCCCTGTGAAATGCGTTGGCCGGCCTTGTAGTTGCCGAACTTCGACATGTGTCCGTAGAGCGTCGTGTAGCCGCGCCCGTGGTCGAGGATGACGGCGCGGCCATAGCCGCCCTTCCAGCCGACGAATGCAACGCGCGCATCGCCTGCGGCCATGATCGGCGTGCCGGTCCCGGCCGCGTAGTCGACGCCCTTGTGCATGCGCGACGTGCCGAGCACCGGGTGCCGGCGCGTGCCGAAGCCCGAGGTCAGCCGCGCGTACGGAATCGGCATGCGGATGAAGCTCTTGCGGAGCGAGCGGCCGTCGGCGGTGAAATACTCGGCCTTGCCGTTGCGCTCGAAGCGGAAACCCGAGTGCAGCTTGTCGCCGGTGGTGAACGTCGCTGCGAGCACCGGGCCCGTGCGGATGAGTTCGCCCTCGCGCCAGGTCTGCTCGACCACCACGCTGAAGCGGTCCTTCGCGCCAACGTCCTCGTTGAAGTCGATGTCGTACTTGAAGATCTCGTCGGTCAACGTGCTGATGTGCTTGCCGTCCAGGCCGAGCTTGCGTGCCGAGCGATACAGCGAGCGGCCCACTTCACCGCTGAGCACGACCGTCCGGGTTTCCGTCGGCCGTTCGATGACGGTCTCGCGGATGTCATTACCGACCAGCGTCAGCTCGACGCGGTGGCTGTCGTCGCGATCGAAGCGCAACGCGCGCAGGCCACCGTTGACCGGCAGATCGAGCCCGAGCTCGGTGCCCGGCTTCAGCCGCGTCAGTGCCTGCTTCACGCCCGGATGCTCGAGCAGACGATGCATCGTCGTCGCCGGCACGCCGTGTTCTTCGAAGATCTTTCCAAGGGTCTGCCCGCGCGACACGCGTACGATCTGCCAGCTGTCACCATGCTGCCCGCGCAGGCGCGACATCGGCAGCGGTGGAAGCGTCAACGCCATGGAATGGCGCGGCGTCTGCGTCGTCACCGGCGCCTGCGGGTTGAAGCCCGGTACGATGGCGGCGATCAGCATGCCGATCGTCGCGAACAGGCTCGCCTGTGCCCACTGCCGGCGCGACCAGCGGCCGGTAAATCCGGCGGACAGCTCCCGTGCCAATACTGGACGGTGAAGCGCGGCCTCTCGCTTGGCTTTCAAGCGCTCGCGACGCTCGTTGTCCGGTGCGGTGGTCATGAATGGAACCTCCCCTGCGCGAAGATGTGTAGGCCGCGTAACGGGGCTAACATAGACACACGAGCAAGTCGCGTCAAACCCTTGAGACTGCAGGTTTTTTTGCTTACGTCTCATTTTAACGACACGTTAACTTGTAAATACCCACGACGTCGCATTCATATTTGGAAGAACAGTGAGCACGCCCTTGTCCGACAACGCTTTTGTCCCGGTAACCGACGCAATCGACCTTATCGGACGCGGTGCAGACGAGATACTCAAGCGTGAGGAACTCGAAGCCCGTTTGAAGCTCGACCGTCCGCTGCGGATCAAGGCGGGGTTCGATCCAACCGCCCCGGATCTGCACCTCGGGCACACGGTTCTGCTCAACAAGATGAGGCAGTTTCAGGACCTCGGCCATCAGGTGATTTTCCTGATTGGCGATTTCACCGGAATGATCGGCGACCCGACCGGCAAGAACGCCACCCGTAAGCCGCTCACACGTGAAGACGTGCTCGCGAACGCGCAGACCTATGCCGAGCAGGTGTTCAAGGTGCTCGATCGCGAGCGCACCGAGGTGCGCTTCAACTCCGAGTGGTTCGGGCAGATGTCCGCCGCCGACATGATCCGGCTTGCCTCCCAGCACACCGTCGCGCGCATGCTCGAGCGTGACGACTTCGCCAAGCGCTACGCGGCCCAGCAGCCCATCGCGATACACGAGTTCTTGTATCCGCTGGTGCAGGGCTACGACTCGGTCGCGCTGAAGGCCGACGTCGAGCTCGGCGGCACGGACCAGAAGTTCAATCTGCTGATGGGGCGCGGTCTGCAGGAGCACTTCGGCCAGCACGCCCAGGTCGTGCTGACGATGCCGCTGCTCGAAGGCCTCGACGGCGTCAACAAGATGAGCAAGTCGCTCGGCAATTACATCGGCATCAGCGAACCGGCGATCGACATCGTCACCAAGACGATGAAGATCGACGACACGCTCATGTGGCGATGGATCGAGCTGCTGAGCTTCGAGATCACGCTGGCCGAGGTGTCGCAGCTAAGGAGAGACATCGATCAGGGCACACTTAATCCCCGCGACCTGAAGCTGCGCCTGGCGCACGAGCTTGCGTCACGGTTCCACGGGCCGGCTGCCGCCGAACAGGCGGTCGCGGGATGGAACGCGGCGGTACGCGGCGAAGGCGACACCTCCGCGCTTCCTATAACGGCCGTGGCGGTTCCACGTGACGGCATTCGGATCGCCGCGCTCCTGACCGCGGCCGGGCTTACGGCCAGCAACTCCGAAGCCAGCCGCAAGCTCAAGGAGCGAGCCGTCCGAATCGATGGCGAAGTGTTCGAAGACGCCCAGCGTCTATTCGCCCCGGGCTTCCAAGCTGTCCTCGCGGTCGGCAAGCGGACATTCGTCCGCATCAGCCTCACCGCCGCGGACTAACGTGCGCTGAAGCTTTCAGAAAAACGGGCTTCCCACGGCCCCGACAGTTGTGCAGAATGCGCGCCCCGGCACCGAGTGGCTCGCGGTAGGAGCTGAACGGAGTCGGGGGCTGGTGACGGCGAAGTGGATTTAGCGCTTGTCATG